>JBGUSG010000011.1:0-329704 GCA_045132415.1 Paludibacteraceae bacterium
TCAAAAGGTATTCATCACTCATTTAAGCACGCTTAAGAATGAAGTGATGGATAGCAGATGATAAGGCGAAGCCGATTTTCTTATAAATAAAGTGTGAGTGTCTGTAGTATGGGCTGCATCGTGCGAACGTAGCTACGAGGGAATTGGCTTTTAAGCGTTGTGCTTGGGCGGTATCAAAGCCAAGGCAGATGTTCGAAGGTACAAAAAAAATGATATACGCAAATATAGCGAGTATTTTATTACATTTTCTAATTGCAATTATGCATTTTAAATTATAACCTTATTTATATTGATTTAGGCCAATAACTGTATTATTACCTTATATGTTTTAATTTAAAACGTATTATTAGATATATACATGAAAATATTAAGAGTGGTAATATTGCACCATCTATTGGAGCATCATAACCGTCCATAGGTGGACCGAAAGCATTATGTCTAGCACGTATATTAGCAGGTTGCAGGTCTTCAAAAGGTATATCTAAAGAGTTTGTTTGCATAATTGCATCATTTGTTGAACCATTCATAGGTATACCAAAGGTATGATATTTAGCACTCGCATAAACAAATTGTGTTTTGTCTAAAGTTGTATAAAAAGTTGTTTTATGTATAGTTGCATCATTTGTTGGGTTAATAGGTTGACCGAAGGATTTATATTTAGCTCTATTATTATATTTTCGAAACGGTAGGTAATTATTTGCAAAAGTACCCACATTAACAGATTGTGATTCTTCTAAAGGCACATATGAAGAATTTGTTTGTACATTAATTTGTGGATAATGATTATAATTCACCATTTGTGATTGTGTGTTATTTGATTCATATCTTTTATGATATAAAACATGAATGCCTTTTGAATTATAATGACGATTATACTTGGTATTTGTTGTATAAGGTGTTTGTAATTCAATATTGCCCAACAACCCCAATAAAGATTGAGATATTGCAAGCAATAAAATTACTGCCACCACAATGTATATGATATTTTTTATTTTAGCAGGCATAGTTTAAAGGTTTTATTGTTAGTAATTACGATATAAATACCGTTTGTTAAATTATTTAAATCATTTGATGAATCTACTTTTGAATTATAAATTAAATGACCATTAAGATTATAAATATAAGTAATTTCGTTGAAGTTGATGTTATCCAATGAATTTATAGTTTCAGTTGCGGTTGTAACATCTTTTGGGTTTTTATCGGTAATCAGGAATCGTGCATCGGTTTCTGATGGAATATGATAAAATGTATAAGTGTCATTATTTAAAATATCCACATATTCATCTGTTATTATATCGTGCAGATATAACTTATCGTAAGAATGTAATTTATCAATATCAAATGTTAAAGTGTACATTTCATATTCTGAAGCACTCTTAAATCCTATATATTGATTGATTAGCGTAGTATTTGTATTAATAGATGTGTTAATGCTATCATTAATAGCAAATATTTGTGGGCCATTATTATCAAATATTTTTATAGCATCAAATCCATTATCAAAATTAGGTGTGCAAACTTCATGCTCTATGAGATACAATCTATCGTTGGAAGTAGTGCTTTGAATGTTGATTTTAAGTACGTTAAATTCGTGATCATTACTAATAACACGTTTTTGATTACTGGAAGAAGCTGGATTATATACATTTTTCTCATAGTCAACGATAAATTGTCCTCCTCCAGGGTAAGAAGAAACGAAGAATGCTTGCGAAGATGCAATACTATGAGGATATTCTGAACCAAGTGATGAAACCACATTAACAGGTACTGCGATTGTTTGTCCAGGATTAAATCCGATGTTATCGGTTTGCTCTTTCCATTCTGCATAAGAACCTGTATTATATATATATATGGTGGCTTCTGCATTAGCGAAATTAGCCGTACTGCTTAAAGACTCAATATCAATAGGTGCAGAATAACTATTGGTAATTAAGTTATTACCTAAGTCGTCCGTGCTAGCTGCACTTTTTGTATAGGTTAAATTATATGTATGATTTTCATTCAATAAATTTCCACTGTATGTATAAGTACGTTCGTGTTCTTGAGCAATACAATATCCATTCCAAGCGTATAGAGAAGATTGTTGATTAAGTTTTTCACTCCAACAACTAACTGCATTTTGTGTCTCATCCCATTTGTACATCCAATTAGTTACACCATCAGGATTTAAAACTGAATAATTTAGGGATTCGGTAATAATACCTATATATTGCCATGCTGGGTTCAAAAAATTTCCTGCTATATCATTCTTCAAGCCTTCTGAGAATGCTTTAGAATACAATTGAATAGTAGCATTTACCTTATCTGTATTTCTGTATAAAAATGAACCAGTGTTCAACTCATTTGATTCGATAATAATATCCGTATTACTGCCTCTATCAATTGTGTTTATTTTGAGAACGGCTTGTGGTTTAATAGTAATAGATATATTATCATTTAGTACGACATCTTTTACCTTAGCGGCTATATTATTAGGTACAGTAACATTTGCTGCAATCATAACATCTTCATCTTCAAAAGGTAATCCAAAAGTCCAGTTGTCATTATCTGTCCACTGACCTTCTGCGAAAAAGGTATTATAACGCATAACATTAGCCATGATAGTGACTGTTCTAGAACGTATGCCATCACTAACTGTAATATGTGCAATCGCTTCGCCTTCTCTAGATGGTGTGAAGCGAACATTAAAGTCATACGATCTATTATCTAACTGACAGAAAGTTCCTGATTTCTTAGTAGCTTTGCCACAAATGACACTCTTGTTTGGTTGGAAATCAGTATTGTCAGAAGTTACTTTCAGCTCATTGTCAACCAAAAAAGATTTGAATTTTATAGGCACATCAATATTATCATTGATTCTAACATTACCTAAATTAATGGTGTCATTTTCTATTAAAATATGACGAGCGATTTTAGAATAAGCATCGCCAACATATATTTTTTGCCCGCCAAATGGGTCTCTACTACCGGTAAAAACAACCTTATCCAATGTCTGACTGATAGAATAAACTTCTGTTTGTAGCTTGTTGTTTGTATCATAAGTAGTATATCCATAATTTGTGCCAGTTAATTTATATTTTCTACCAGTTGCATCATCTTCAACATAATGAGTGACATTACCAGCCTCACTTACCCATGCACGATACTTTAAATTTTCTTGTGGATAATAAAATGGCCATTGTTTCCCTAATAATACTCCAAGTAAATCATTAGCAATATTTACATTAATATAATGCCACTCACCTTTGTATATATAAATTCCATTCGCGATCTCGGCTGATGAATTATATGTAGTTGGGGTTTCTACAATAGCATTTACCCATCCAGCATGTTGACCATCTTTTGTGTATTCTGAAACATTATAAGTTTTAGTGTTGCCATTTAGTGTATACTTAAAATCTGCGCCGACATATACAATAAATCTAGTGGCGTCATCAACATCATTTATGGTTAATGAAGTAGTATTTATATTTTCAATATTTTCTATTATACGATATGCAGTTGGGCGTTCGCAACGTACATCATAATAATCGTGATAATAAATATGTACTCTATAACGAACAAATGCATGATTTGCTAGTATGTCCACTTTATTCCAATTAATGGTAAAACTATTTTGACTTACATTGCTAAACCATATACTGGAAGTTTTAGGATATGAGTGTGTTGTAACATCTACAACATTTGAAGGATTGGATAAAGAAGAAGCATAAACTGATTTAACAGTATATTTGTGGTTGGACCCCATAATCAAACCTGTAATAGTAGCACTGGTACTAGTTGCGGATTTAATAAGAGTATTATTATCATAGATATTATATGAGGTTGCACCATCAATCTTGTTCCAAGACAGTGTTACATAGTCATAAGCATTAACCGTGCAACTCAATGTAGGAGGAGTCAGCGCACTAGAGAGAGTGGTGATAGGAATATCTATCGTACTTCCGATAGGCGCACCACTATTGACAATTCTAACTTTGTAACCAGTATATGAAAAAATACTTTGAGGATTAAATGTGACAGTAATTGAATAATTGTTTTCACCGACTTTTTCACACTCATTAGCTGAAATACTAGTTCTGTTTAATGATAGTCCTGTAACATTAACTTTGTTGTTATTATTGTCAATTACGTATGCTTGAATACCACTACCTCCAGAAAGGAAAGAATAAAAATCTATTGTTTGCGTTTGTGTGGTTCCAACTGGCACATTAACAAATGAAATAGAACTAGTATTCATCTTGGTATGTGGAGCCATTCTTATATAAACATTTTCAATATAGCGTGCTGCAGAACCAGCAACACGGCGAAAAGCTATACCAGTTGCGTTTGTACTTAAGCCATTAGTTTCTACCCCTCTATACCACTGGTTATGATTATCTACTGTATAGGTGTAAAATACAGACCAAGAACCATTAAGCTGTTGTTGAATCTCGATCTTTTTGTTATTAGTTATTCCAGTCCAATTTTTTCGATAAACATCAAATTTGACTTGATTACTGGGGTAACTAAAATAGATATCAAGATTATTCCCATCTTGAATATCATATTGTTGAGATACTACGGTAGAATACCAAGTTGAACCACTTTTTGTTGCACCCGTACCATTATCAGTTTGAACAGCATAACCACTTATGCTCAAAACAGATGCTAATATTAGTAACAAATATTTTTTCATATTTTTTGTTTAAAGGTTGTTTTTATCGTATTTTGTTGTAATAAATGAAGCACAATAAAAAACACCAACTATGCTGTCCAAAGGACAAACACAGACGGTGCCTTACATATGCAATACGCGCGATTTTCGCGGTCTTTTGTGATATTTTGACACTTACCCCCCCCCCATCAAAAGATCACACAACAGGCAGCAAATCAATGCGTTATAACATTGAATAGCACAGGTGTTATGAAGGGTTAAAATTGGTGTCATTTGAATTATGAGTTGTTGTAGGATGGGTTAAAATGTTATTGCAAGGTCATTGTTTATATTTGTTATAGGCAATTTGCGCCGCAAAGGTACAAATTTATTTTGAGATTAGCAAGAAAAAATGCACTTTTGGAGTTTTTTTTGAAAAAAGTTGGATTATCGCTAACTAAAATAAAGCAAAATCAAATACAATTAACCTGCTTTATACTCCCCATCTCAAAACGCAGTTCATATATATTATATCTTCGGGGTATCTTCGGGATATCTTCAGGAAAATTCATTATACGTAAAAACACGCAACAGAGATGTAAAATTACATTTTTTAATATTTTTCTCTTAAATACTTGCGTATTCCAAATATTTTTAATAATTTTGCCCCCGAAAACGTTTGCGCATCTATTTTTATCCTACTATTAGGTAAAAAAGACGCGCTTATTATCGTGAAAAAACAATATTTAGCTAAATAATTAATACCATAAAAATCATGAAAAAAATTACACTATTTTTAGTTGCGATATTCGCAATGATAAATGTGGCAAACGCGCAACGCGCGTGGGCATACGACTTGGAATTGACCTCGTCAGCGGATTCCTACACATTTGCTTTCAAGGCGGTTACAGCTGGTGATGCTACTCTGGTGTTCTACAAAGAGGGCGTTGAAGCTGGTACATTGAACTTGGGTTCTGTTTCCGCTGGTGATAACACAGTTACAAAAACTTCAGAAGAACTCTTAAGTGCCATTGGCAAAGCTGGTGATTTTACTTGGGGTGTGAAGATGACAGGTAATGCGATTGCATTAAGTGGAAGTTATCTAACAGAACTTACAGCAGCGGGACAAGGGTTAGATTTTTATCTTCCACAAGGAGTAGTTGTTGACAATAACCCCGAATCAGAAACCTTCAGTACTTTGTTTATTGCTGAGGCTCAAGGAGGTAAATTAAGTGTAGGTCCTACTCATAAACAAGGTATCTATCACTATAGTCAAACATTGACCGAACTCAACCCAACTGACCAAGGCATTATTCCTAGTAATGTTACCTTAACAAATGGAAGTCGCCAAGAGATGCACCGCATCGCAATCAATCCAAAAAATAATCACGTGGCATTTGCTCATAATGTCAGTGGCAAGGCTGCTGTATGGTCTGTTCCTGCAAATAATCCTGCAGGAGAAGCAACCAACCTTATTGCAGGAACTTCAATTACAATGCCAAACTCAATCTGTTTTGATGAGAATGGTGTATTGTATGTAATGGATAATGCAAATGCAACAACTGGTGGTACACTCTACAAAGTTGTGGATGGCATTGCTACAAAATTAGTTCAAAACAAGACATGGCAACAAGTAGATAACTCGCTTGCATACGACGGTCGTGGAGGTATTTGGATTGCTCAGACTTCTACTGGAACTACTTGGCCATCTTATGCTATTTTGTCTCATGTGAACTCTAAGGGTGAGATAGATTGGTCCGCATTAGATCATAGTTCAGATGGATTATTTTCTGCAGGAAATAGTTATGGTTATTCCCAACGCGGTCAATGTGCATACAATATTAAAGAAGATTTGTTAGTACTTGGCGGAAACTGTCGAAGTCACATATTTCAGGTTACATATAACGCTGTTGGGGCTCCTTCTTTAACATTAAAATACAGGACTCCATTTATAAAGGCAAGTACTAATATCGATGGTGCTGCATTTGACTATGCTGGTGACTTGTATTTGATGTCTGCGGCGCGTGAGCGTTTGTACAAATATGTTGTACCTAAAAATAACAACACTTGCACTGTGCCTGCTAAAAAATCACAGGTGATTACATTGGTTTCTGCTACTCCAGAATATAATGTGACAATCAATGTAGTTGGAGAAGGTACAGTAACAGGTGCAAACACTGGTACATATCTCGAAGGTACAGAACTTACCCTGACTGCAAGCCCTGCAGATCACTATGACTTTGTGAATTGGACAGGTGATGTAACCTCTACCGACAACCCTTTGACCATTACCGTTAATAGCGACATGACTATTACTGCTAACTTCCAAGAGCATGCTAAATATACCATCACTGCCGTTCCAAATGATGAGAATATGGGTACTGTTACTGGTGGTAGAGAATATTATGTAGGTGAATCTGCTACATTGAAAGCTACTGCAAAAAGTGGTTATGTTTTTGTTGGTTGGGAAGATGGCGAGAAGAACGCTACCCGCACTGTTACTGTGTCGGGTGATGCAACTTATACTGCCAACTTCCAAGTTCTCGCTCCTCGCGCATGGGCGTATGATTTAAAGGTAGTAGAGGATGGCGACAATTATAAGTTTACATTCAATGCTACTGCCGCTGGTAGTGCTACATTGTTGTTTGCAGACATAGACGGTAACGAATTAGTGGCTGCTCACGCAGTAGGTACTGTGGCTGCGGGCGTAAATACCGTTACTTTGGCTAAAACAACATTTGAAGGTGTCACCAAGGATGTGTATTGGTCTGTAAAGATGGACGGCGAGGCTATTCCTGCAATCTCGGAAATTACCGATGCAAGTAAAGGTATCTACAATTTCTATTTACCACAGGGAGTTGCTGTAGACAACAATCCAGAATCTTCTACTTTTAGTAAGATTTATATAGCTGAGTCTACCGATGGCGCTTCTGATGGTGGTTCTGATCGTGCAGATAATCAAAAACGAGGTATCTTTATCTACGATCAAACATTGGCAGAACTTAATCCTACAAATAAGGGTATTATTCCAAGCAATGTGACTTTAACTAATACCACTCGCAATGCATTGAAACGCATTGCTATTAATCCTAAGACCAACGAAGTGGCATTTGCATACAATGCAAGCCCTGCTGCTGTATGGGCAGTATCAACAGAGAATGTGGCAGGTGAGGCTACTAACTTACTTGCAGGATTAGGATTTGATTATTGCAACTCATTGTGCTTCGATGAAAATGGTATCTTATATATATTTGATAACGGTGCAGGTTATCCAGCCAAGGGCTCTCTATACAAGATTGTTAATGGAGAAAAGATAACTATTTTCTCTGAAAATTCCAAATATGGTAATGCAGATAACTCATTAGCATCTGATGGTCGTGGCGGTCTATGGATTGCACAAAATCGTAGTAAACTTGATGGATTTAATCAACTTGCGCATGTGAGTGCTAGTGGTGTTATAGACTTCGAAGTAAACTCTACAACAACACATGGATTCGCATCTCTAGAAACATCTCGTGGTGCAATGGCATACAACCCAAGAGAGAATATTTTAGCGATAGGCTGTGGAGCATCTGGTACAATTGGTGTATCTCTTTATCAAGTGACATATGATCCTTCAACTGGCATTCCTTCACTTGAATATATTGGAGCGACTCCTTCATTAGGTAAGAATGTAGAAGGTATTGCGTTTGATTATGCAGGTGACTTATATGCTCTATCTGCAAACACAGAGCGTTTCTATAAATTCACTCTCCCAACCGATGAGAATATCTGCACAGTTCCTGCTCCTGCTTCAGAAAAACTGGTATTAGGAACACAATGTGAGGTAATAGTAACTGTAAATGACCCTGCTATGGGTTCTGTAGAAGGTGCTGGTCAATATGAAAAGGGGGTAACCGTCGAACTAGAAGCAACAGCAAATGAGCACTACCAATTTGTAAATTGGACGAAGGGTGTAGAGGTGCTTTCGGCAGAAAATCCTTATTCATTTACCGTACAAGAAGATGTTACCATTACTGCTAACTTTGCAGAACTTCCTAAATATACTATCACTGTGCAAGCGAATAATGCTACAATGGGTAGTGTAGAAGGAGGAGGAACTGTTTATGTAGGTGAATCTGTTGAAATTAGGGCTTTACCTAATTTAGGTCATGCATTCATTAAATGGGATGATGGTAATACATCAGCAATTCGTACCGTTAAGGTAGATGGTAATAAGACTTATACTGCTATCTTCCAAGCAATGAGTCCTCGTGCTTGGGCATATGATCTGAGAATGGTAGAGGACGGTGACAATTATAAGTTTACTTTCAAAGCTACCAGTGCTAGTGATGCTACGCTACTCTTCACAAATAAGGCAGGTATTCCTGTGGATCCAACTTCTTATGCTGTAGGTACTGTAGGGGCAGGTGAGACAAGTGTGAAGATTGCTAAATCTGAGTTCGGCGGCGCAGAAGATATTTATTGGTCAGTACAGATGGATGGTGCTGCAATTGAGAATATGATTGAAATCACAGATGCAAGCAAGGGTATCTATGAAATTGTAGCGCCACAAGGAATTGCAGTAGATAACAATACCGATTCTAAGTATTTTGGACAAGTCTATGTAGCTGCAGCTACTGATGGTACTGTTAGCAGAGGTGCTCAAACACGTGGTATCTTTGTATATGATCCAATACTCAACGAGTTGAACTCTCCAAACGCAGGTTATTTGCCAGCAAATGCAACATTGACCAACAACACTCGTCAGGCTATTCACCGCGTGGCAGTGAATCCAACAAACAATCAAGTGGCATTTGCTTATAACATCTCTGGTTCTTCTGCAATATGGAGCATGAATCCTGAGAACTTAGCAGGTGATGCAGTAAACTTGATTGAAGGCTCAGGCATTACTAAAGCAAACTCACTCTGTTTTGATGAAGACGGTACGTTGTATGTAATGGATAATGCAAATACAACCACTGGCGGTAATATTTACAAGATTCAAAATGGAGAAGCAAATATGTTTGCAACAGCACAAAAAGGATACCACTGGGGTGTAGAAGAGAATGCTATGTCTCCTGATGGTCGTGGTGGTCTGTGGATTGCACAAAATCGTTGGCAAGTGGATGGCTATCCTGTATTATCACATATAGATAAAAATGGGGTTGTTGATTTCGCGGTAACATCATCTTCTCCTGAGGCTTTGAAAGCACTCTTTCCAAACGATGATAATAATGCATCTTATCGCGGACAATGTGCATATTATGTAGCGGATGATATTTTAGCCTTTGGTGGTAATAAGGAGGCCGTTTTGTTCAAAGTAACTTATGATGCTAACAATGTACCTACCAACTTGGAAAAACTGTTGTCAACAGGTAAATTAGGCACAAACATTGATGGTCTTGCATTTGACTATGCGGGTGATTTATATGTGGCTTCTGAAACCACAAAGCGCTTGTATAAGTTTGTTATCCCTACCAACGACAATATCTGCACTATTCCTGCTCCTAAATCACAAGCTATCGTCAAAGAAATTAGACATACCGTTACAACCAATACTATTGGAAATGGTACTGTAATAGGTGCAGGCGAATATGTAGAGGGCGAAACCGCTACCTTAATAGCTTCTCCTGCTGCTCATCATCAGTTCGTGAATTGGACATTTGATGATGAAACTACTTCTACTGATAACCCATTAGAAATCGTTGTTAATAGCGATATTACCGTTACTGCAAACTTCGAGCCTATTCAATACACAGTAGTTGCATTGACCAACGATGAAAATAAAGGTACTGTGAGTGGTGCAGGTGCATATGATTATGGTACAGAGGTGACGCTAACTGCAACGCCAGAACCAGGTTACAAACTCCTCTACTGGAGCGACCGCACTACGGAGAACCCACGCACCATCACAATGACTAAGAATGAGATAATTTCTGCATACTTCGTAAAAGAATATGCTGTAGAACCTACGTTTACCATAGAGAAAGTCTGGGAGAATACCAATGTGCCAGCTTCTACTACGAATGGCTATCAGGCAGTAGGATGGGATGGAAAGATTTACTTGCAGGCATCTGCCGATAGTAAAATAATGGTTTATGATGGTACTGGTGCTGCAACTGAATATGCGGCTTCGGGAACCGGTTATCAAATTGCTGTGGATGAAGTAGGTAACTTGATAGTATATAATGGCTATTTTGCAACTGCTACTCCTAATAATATCCTTATTTATGCAAAAGGTAGCACAACGGGAAAAGAACTAACATTTACATTACCAAATCCTGGTCGTTGCGACTTCTTCTCTGCATCAGGCGATATTTATAGCTCAGAAGGTGGATATGTATATTTCTATTGCAATACTCAAACCGTAGTTAATCGTATCAAGATAGCTAATGGTGCTATTGTAACCATTGATGTTGTAGGTAAAGATCTTGTTGCTGGATGTACACAAAATAATGTGATAAAAGACATCTTTGGTAACTTAGTTGCACATTCTCGTTTAAATGGCATAAAAGCTTTGAATGTTATAACGAATGAAGCGAGTGACCTCTTTATTCTTCCTAATCTTAAAACGAATACACTTGGTGGTTGCACATTTGAATTAGGAGGCAAAGAATTATGGGCTTATAATGTGGGTAGTAAGGCTTATAGCAGCGAATGGAATCTCTACAATGTGACAGACAAAGAATCAATAACAGAAGAGACTCTCTATGCTTTGGATAAAACGACAGTTAATAAGAATCAAGCTGCTAACTGGCTCAATGTGCAAGTGGTGGATGAGAAAACAGCTTATATCTATCAATACTGCCCAACTGTAGCTGCAGCGGTTTGGAAAGTAACGATGCACGAGGTTGTACTCCGCGACACTGAAAACAACAAGGAACTATTAACTGATTTGAATGGCAGCACTACAAACGTATCCGTATATCGCAGCCTCACCGGAGGTATGTACAACACCCTTTGCTTGCCATTCGATGTAAATGAGTTGACTGGCACTCCATTGGAGAACGCTACCGTATGGCAATACAATGGAGCTACCGTGAAAGGTGATGGTACCAGCAAAGAGATCTTCTTAGAATTCGATGAAGTAGAATCCATCACTGCAGGAAAACCATATTTGGTAGAGCCCGCAGAGGATATTAAAGCACCTATGGAGTTTAAGGATGTAACCATCTCTGTCACAAAGGGAAATGATGTTGCACAAGGTGCAGTCACTATGCATGGTATTCTCCACCCTACTGAGTTGCAAGCCAATAATAAGAGTATACTCTTCTTGGTAGAGAACAACAATCTAGCATGGGCTAACGTGACTGCCAACATGAATGGTATGCGTGCTTACTTCGAAGTGAACGAACCAAGTTTGCTCACCGCGCGCACACGTGCATATATAAGGAGAGAACCTACGGTGGCTACCGATATGGAAAATATCACCACACCAGAAACCGAAATCAAGAAAGTGATATACAATGGCAATATCTATATCATTCGTGGAGATGAAGTATATACCATCCAAGGAACAAAAGTAAAATAACTATCAAATAGTACATGAAAAACATCAAATGCCTGCTTGTATTCTCGTTAATACAAGTAGCGGTTTTCACCGTATCTGCGGCTAATATCAGAGTGTATATCAACCCAGGACATGGTAGTTGGGGGCCTAATTGTCGTCCCCAACCTACCATACCTTACCCAGCATTATCATCTGGGCGTCCTGATACATTGGGTTTCTACGAATCGAATACCAATCTATGGAAGGCACTTGCCTTGGAAGAAAAACTGCTTGCAGTAGGAGGATTTGATGTCAAAATGTCACGTCGCGCAAATGGTCCGTATCCATATGCAGGATATGAAGATAAGACGTATAATAAAGCATTAAGCACCGTTTGCGCAGAAGCAGAGGCGTACAATGCCGACTATTATATTTCTATCCACTCGAATGCTGGTCCTATTGGAGATGCTAATGGTACATCCAATTTTGCAAACTATCCTGTAATATTATATCGAGGTTATACAGGTAGCCCCAAAGTGACAAACAGCGACAAGATGGCTAAGGCATCTATGGCACGATTGTATGAGATATTTTACACGAAAGCTAAAGATCCATCAGCTGGGGGCGGTCCAGAGTTCACTACATACTACTCACTTACCAATCCAGATATAGTGGGTGATCTTTCCTTTTATAATACGACCTCCACGTATGGATATCTTGGGGCACTAAAACATGCGATTCCAGGATTCCTGTCAGAAGGCTACTTCCATACCTATAGCCCGGCTCGTCACCGCGCACTCAACACCGATTGGTGCCGTCAGGAAGGTGTGCGCTACTACCGTGGTATCATGGATTACTACGGAAAATCCAAAGAGTCAGTAGGCTATATAATGGGATACGTGCGCTCAAAGACAGAGAAACTGACCAACGACCCACTCTATCTCCCTCATAATGTTTCAAACGATGTTTACTTACCTATCAACGGTGCAAAAATCGTCTTGCGTAATTCCAGTGGACAAATCGTAAAGACCAATTGCTATCCATACGTCAAGCGTATGCTACGCGACCAACTGTATTATACCACCGACAATAATTACAACGGTGTCTTCGTCTTTGAGAATCTTGCACCTGGTACATACACCATATCTGTACATGCTAGCGGATATGCGGACTATACCGGAACACTCACCGTCAAAGCTGATGCTACGACCTATACCGAGGTATTTATGTCCATTGGCCTAGGTACCGAACCTAATGTAAGTGATGCAGTAGGTGGCGGAGGTGGTAATATCGTCTCTGAAAATATCGAGATGGAGCAAAACTACATCAACCAATCAATTAGCAATCTATTAACAGGTAAAACCATTCGTCGTGCTGTATATGGAAATGGTATCATGTATATACTGGCTGTTGACGCTAATAAAGAACCTACTCTATTTGCTATAAACACCGAAAACCACACACTGATAGCAGAACTACCTACGAACCACTGCTCTGTAGTTTCTGCTGATGGATACAAACTCAGTGATATCACACTAACATCCGACGGCGTATTGATTGGCTGCAATATGGAACATGTCACTTTTACACCTGCCAACAAATGGAAACTATACCAATGGACCAATAATGGTGGAACATGGACAGGTACAGAGTGGATAGCGCATGCCAACAATGAAACAGCAGGTAATTACTACGACGCTATGGTAGGATCTACCTTTGCATATACGGGTTCTTCCGCAAGTGGCAAGCTAGTGACAACTGCTCAGAATATCGCAGACGCAAATAAAACCATTCGTTTCGTACTTTATACCATCACCAATAACGCAGTATCTACTGTTATCCGCAATCAACCAGCAGGTGTATCTATCGCTACATATGGCGATAAACTACGATTTGCGACCTCACTATTAGGCAGCGATCGATTCGTTCTCTCATCTTCTACGCATGAAGCAGTAGAATGGCAACTAGTCAACGAAACCAAAGCAACACCTACGGCAGTAGCTACATCTACATTCAACACCTACGATGCCAACTATTTTACCTACTCTGGTAGTATATTGATGGCAACCCCTAAAAAAGATGCTAATGGCAACAACATTGGTATCGCCTTGTATAACATCAGTAGCGGTATCAATAATGCTTCTTTGATTGAGACTTCCAATACCAATCTTACAGCTTCTGCCCCAAACTACTCCATGGCAGCAGCAGATGTCAACGAAGAAATCATCACCCTATATTTGCTAAAAGACAACTCACTCAGTAAATTTACTAAGGCTGAGGAACAACCTATTGTACCGCATGTATGCGCATACAACCTCAATGTCACACAGGATGGTAGTAACTATATTTTCACTTTTGATGCTAACTCCGTTGCACGAGGTGCGAACATCATATTCTACGACCAAGCGACAGGTGATGAAGTTGGAAACATCGAATTAGGAAAAATCCAAGAGGGTAACAACTCATTCACCATTGCAGCTAAAGATCTACCAGGTATTCACGACCAAGTACTCACTTGGGCATTGGATATGAATGGCTATTCCATCTCAGAAGTAGCACTCATCAAAGAAGATAAATCGTTGATTGCCACTGGAACTTCACGCCTATTTAATGCAGTAAATACCAATCCTGAATCCGAAAAGTTTGGTCATATATATATCATGCACCGAGCAGGAGGTTCAAACTCTGGTTTAACTGCAAATAGCGGTATATGGGAACTTAATTATGAGTTAACTAAACAACATGCTACCCATTATAGAGGTGGTCAAACATTCGGAAATCCTACCCGCATAGGCATAGACCAAGAGGGATACCTCTATATCAGCGATTGGAGCGATGGACACTCAGGTGTTTGGATTGCCAATACCGCTAATCTCACACAAAACTTTACCAACTTCTTCGCAGGTAATCGTGAAAATAGTGGTGCAATCAACAATGGTGGTATTTACACTGGTTCTTCTACTTCAGGTTGCTATGTCTATGGAGAAGGGAAATATACCAAACTATACGTATACAACGAGGACGAAGCTGGTACACTACCTCAAAATGGCGTAGTAGCTTACAACATTGGTCAACAAGATGGCAGCATCACTCGCCAATGGGCCACTGCTCCTAGCACTGTATATCCACTTCTTGGGTCAATCGGTGGAGACATTCCTACCAATGCTGTGCTATGGGAAGTATTTGAAACTGCCTACTGTACATACTATGGTGTCAATATCAACAAAGATAATTATTCCGTATCTACAAGCAACGTCACAAACTTCTTATACACTGGTAAAGCAAACCACGCTGTAGATGTCTCTGCATTAATGACAGATAACACATCTGAATTCAAATGGCTAGGTGACTATATCCAAACCATCAATGGTGCACCTATTACACAAGAAGTCAATTGGCGCTTCAGCATTGCAGCTTTCTTTATGGCAGATGCAGGTAATCCTTCGTACAACGTGGATTTCACTACAGCAGGACAACCATCTGCCTGGGGAGATGCATACCGTATCGCCCACCAAGCTAGTGCTAGTGACGAGGGTAACCCTTGGGCAACAAGCCACGGCTTCTTCTGTTCACATGTACGCGGAACTGATGCTGACAACACCTATATGCCTGAATTGGTATTCTATGACAACAATGGAAACAAACAGCTAAGTTCCAACGAGGCACCTTATTCAGGTATCATTGATGGCTCTAATGCAGCTGGTTTTGCAGTATCACCAGACGAGTCCATGCTTGTACTTAACGATGGTAGCCAAAACTTCCTTGTATTTGATATCGAATGGGCAGGTGACAAACCTACTCTAACTGTACGTTATAGATATCATCATGGAGTAGATCAGATTCGCCAAATGAACTGGGATTATGCAGGAAACCTTATTTGTTCAGGCAATGCAGGTATTCACATTTTTGCTCTACCGACAGCAAACAACCACACTATCATACCTGCACGCAAAGCACTCACCGTAACTTGCAAGAATGGCATTGGTATTCGTGTAACGAGTGTAACAATCAATCAAGAGAGCATACGCATTGGTGAAGGGCAAACGAAAACGCTGACTGCCAATATTTTGCCAGCCGATGCTACACAACAAGAGGTTACATGGCGCTCCACCAATGAAACTATTGCATCCGTATCAAGTGCAAACGGAGTGGTAACGGGAAACAAAGCAGGGCAAACACAAATCATTGTTACCACCATGGATGGCGGATATTCCGACACATGCGATGTGACTGTCTATGGATACATGAGCGATGCCGAAGCACAACGTATTTGGGCATATGACTTGCGTTTGACATCCAACCTTGACACCCACACCTTTAACTTCAAATCCGTAGCAGATGCTACAGATGGCTACTTGGTATTCTTAGATGAAGCGGGCATAGAGGTTGGCAGATATCAATTGGATTATGTGGTACGTGGAGCAAATACCATCACATTGACCGACCAAGATATCCCTACACCAAATATCCGATTGAATTGGGGTGTAGAACTCCACGCTGATGCAATAAAAGAAACAGCTACGTTGGTGGAGATCACAGATCAATCTACAGGTAAATACAAATTCTACTTTCCTCAAGGAGTTGCAGTAGATAATAATCCCGAATCCAATTATTTTGGACAGTTATATGTTGCAGCAGCCACAAGTGGCGATAACGATGATTCTAATCGCGAATCACAACAACAAGCAGGATTATTCGTATTTGATCCTCATCTGAATGAATTAAATCCTACTAATAATGTGGGTATTATTCCTTCAAATGTCACATTCATTACAGAATATTCAAGCAGCGAGCTAAATACTAAACGTCAACAGATGCACCGTATAGCGGTAGATCCTGTGACACATAAAGTAGCATTTGCTTACTATCTCAACTCAGCCACTGGTGCCTATGCAATGGATCCTTCAAACTTGGCAGGCACAGCAACTAATTTAGTAGCTGGAGCGGGAGATATTACAAAAGTTAATTCACTATGCTTTGATAAAGAAGGAACTTTGTACGTAATGGATAATGCCTATTATACGAATGCCTCTACAGGACAAATTTATAAAATCCAAGATGGTATAGTATCTCCATTCTCTAAAGCTTATGGATGGGCTTCATTTGATAACTCTATCGTATCCGATGGACGTGGCGGATTATGGGTTGCACAATATAGAAGTAATTTTGATGGTTTCGCTGTCCTTTCTCATATCAATAGCAATGGAGAAGGAGATTTTTGTATCACAAGTACCAACAACAATACCCTCTTAGAGACATATACAAGTAGTGGTACTACCAATGCCTCCTATCGTGGACAAGTGGCTTATAACGAGCGAGAAGATATTTTGGCATTTGGTGGTGGTAGAAAGGTGCAACTATTTAAAGTAACTTACAATGCAAATGGTGTACCAACACTCACGAAATTTGCTAAAACTGAACCATTAGCTAGTGGCAACCAAACAAATATTGATGGCATTGCATTTGACTATGCAGGCGACTTGTATGTAGCTTCTGCCTGGACAGAAAAAATGTATAAATTCGCTATTCCTACCGAAGACAATATATGCCTCGTACCTGCGCAAAAATCGCAAATAATTGATAAAAAACTCAACTTGCGTGATACTGAAGATAACTCTATCAAACTCAATGATGCAATCGACCAGACTACTAATGTACGCGTGTACCGTACATTGACATCTGGCATGTACAACACCATTTGTTTGCCATTCGACTTGGCAACATTAGATGGTACACCTCTCACAGGTGCTGAATTGCTTGAATTGAGTGATATAGAAGTAACAGAGACAGGAACCACCCAAGATATTCGCCTACAGTTTACTGAGGCTAATGAATTGACGGCTGGTATGCCTTATCTTATTCAACCTGCTAATGACATCACACTGCCTCTAGAATTTAATAATGTAGTTATAACTGCTACAGAAGGTTCAACATCAGGTTCTGAAATTGTCACATTCAACGGTATATTATCTCCCAAAACTTTTTATGAAGGAGATAAAAGTTCATTATTCTTGACAAGCAACAATATATTAGCATGGCCAAACGTAACTGCTAACATGAATGGTATGCGTGCTTATTTCCAATTGACCGAAGCGGAAGAATCACGGCCAATGCAAGTGAGTGCACGTATTTCAGCAGATAGAGGTTCAACCACTGAAGACATCATTGTATTACTACCTACTGATTCACAGGAAACAGCAACTAAAATTATGCGTAGTGGCATGATATACATTGTACGCAATGGGGAAATATATACCCTTCAAGGCACAAAATTGAAATAGGAACGCAATAGGTATTGCATAATTCAAGAAAAAGTTGTACTTTTGCAAATTATTTTGTAAAAGACATGCTTACCCATCTTCACATACGCAATTACGCGCTAATATCTCACTTGGATATTGATTTCCATGAGGGATTTTCCGTCATGACGGGCGAAACAGGTGCTGGTAAGAGCATCATCCTTGGTGCACTCAACTTAGTAATGGGTGCACGTGCTGATGTCAAAAGTATCACAGAGGGCGAAGAACGTTGCGTGATAGAAGCCACCTTTGGCGAAGATCTCATTATCCGTCGTGAATTAAGTGCCAACGGACGTTCACGGTCATTTGTAAACGATGAAATCGTCACTCAAACCGAACTCAAAGCGCTCGCGCGTCAGCTGATAGATATCCACTCGCAGCACGAGAGCCTAATGATAGGCGACGATCTATTTCAAATACAAGTGGTGGATGCTATCGCAGGCAATACAGCCGAGCGTGAAGCATATAGCCAAGCCTATATCTCCTACCAAGAAGCAATAGCTGCTCTACGTGAGGCACAAGCCCTTGCTAAAAAGGCGCAAGCGGATGCCGACTATCTGCAGTGGCAGCACACTCAACTCGTAGAGGCACAATTGGTTGCAGGGGAAATAGAAGAATTGGAAGAAGAAGAGTATCGATTATCACACGCCGAAGAGATACAAACCGCGTTAGCACAAGCCTTACAGCAATTAGATAGTGACAATGGCGCACTCTCTCTGATCCACTCCACCCGACTATCCGATGCCGATTCTGCACTTGCCGAACGCATTGATAGTGTGGAGATAGAACTCAAAGATATTGTATCCGATATACAACGTCTATACGATCGTACAGAACGCGACCCAATGCGTCTAGAGCAAGTGCAAGAGCGTATCAGTATGCTTCAAACATTGATGAAGAAACATCATGTACAGACGGTAGATCAACTGATTACGCTACGCGATGAACTCGCCACACAAGTTCAACGGATAGAAAATATCGACGAAGATCTTGCGCATCTGCAAGCCGAGGTGGATACAGCGCACAGTGCATTGTCCATCGCGGCAGAAGCACTCACGGCATCTCGTCTCGAGCCTTGCAACCTGATAGCCTCTCGCCTCGTTGAAGATATGGTTCGTTTAGGTGTACCGCATGCAAAAGTAGCTGTGGATATTCAGCCTACTAATGACTTCTCCGAGACCGGAAAAGACAATGTACAGTTTCTCTTTGCTGCCAACCTCAACCAGTCACTTCGCCGTGTCGCGGAAGTGGCATCTGGTGGTGAGATTAGTAGATTGATGCTTTGTATTAAAGCACTTATTGCAAGCAGCAATGGGCTACCAACGATAATCTTCGACGAAATTGATACGGGTGTCAGTGGCGCTATTGCCAGTCAAATGGGAGAGATTATGCGCCAAATGGCTCAATCCAGGCAAATCATCACCATTACCCACTTACCTCAAGTAGCAGCTCGCTGCGAGCAACATTATTTGGTATATAAAGAAGATACCGATGTTCGCACCGAGACACATATCCGCCAACTTTCCGCTCAAGAACACGATATGGAAATTGAGAAAATGCGTAGCTTATAAGTATTACCCTTTAAACACCAAACACGTATGCTACCACTTGCAGAACGTTTGCGTCCAAGAACGCTTAATGAATATATCGGTCAAAAGCACCTTGTAGGCGAAGGAGCTATTCTGCGTCAGATGATTGAAAACGGCAATCTGTCGTCGTTCATATTATGGGGTCCTCCTGGTGTGGGAAAAACCACTTTAGCACGCATCATCGCACACGAGTTGGAACGCCCTTTCTACACCTTATCCGCCGTTACCAGCGGTGTGAAAGAAGTGCGCGAAGTGATAGACAAAGCGAAACGCTACGCTGCAATGAATAGCGGGTTATTTGGGAGTCGGGAGTCGGGAATCGGGAATCGAGAGTCTGGAGTCGGGCGAGCGATATTATTTATCGATGAGATTCACCGATTCTCCAAGTCGCAACAAGACAGTCTATTAGGTGCTGTAGAAGATGGTACAATCACACTCATTGGTGCTACCACCGAAAATCCATCTTTTGAAGTAATTACTCCGTTGCTCAGCAGATGCCAAGTATATGTTCTTAAATCTTTAGACAAAGAGGATTTGCTCGAATTGCTCAATCGTGCACTCAATGAAGATGAATATATCCGCAATTTGAATATCGAGGTAAAACAAACTGAAAGTATCCTTCGCTATTCAGGAGGTGATGCACGTAAACTGCTCAATATCATCGAACTAATCACCAATTCTGGTGTTAAAATAATCGATAACGAAACTGTCACCAAACAACTGCAACAGAATCCTGTAGCATACGATAAGGATGGCGAACTGCATTATGATATTATCTCCGCTTTCATCAAGTCTATCCGAGGTAGCGACCCAGATGCAGCATTATACTGGTTGGCACGTATGGTAGCAGCTGGCGAAGACCCCAAATTTATAGCTCGCCGATTAGTAATATCAGCAAGCGAAGATATTGGTTTAGCCAATCCTAATGCCATGTTGGTGGCAAATGCTTGTTTCGACACACTACAGAAGATTGGTTGGCCAGAGGGACGTATTCCTTTGGCGATGGCAACAGTATATCTCGCCACCTCACAAAAGTCTAATTCCGCGTATCTAGCTATCAATCAAGCATTAGAGTTGGTCGAAAAAACTGGCAATCTGCCAGTACCATTGCACCTGCGCAATGCACCAACCAAACTCATGGATGAATTGGGGTATGGCGAAGGATATCAATATGCACATGATTTTCCCAATCATTTCGTCAAACAGCAGTTTATGCCAGATGCTCTCCAAGGCACACAACTTTGGCACGCACAAGGTAGTCCACAAGAGCAGAAGATGGCTGACTGGATGAAATATCTCTGGGAAGATAAAAAATAAGGTATGCAACCGCATACCTTATTTTATTAATCTATCCTATTTCTGGAATCTGCCGACTAACTTGATTGCGAGGAACACCAACCAATCTGGCGTGTGCTTGAGCAATGGAGTGCAGAGGTGGTTGATTACACCTGGCATATCGGCTTTTTTACCACGGAACATTTTTTTCAATGCACGTTTCACTAGTTTCTCTGGTGGGATAGCCACGGTTAAGTTTACTGCCAAACGGCGCAAATTAGGCGCTAATCCAAAGAGTTCGGTATCTACTGCTCCAGGAGTCATCACAGTGATATTCACGCCTTTAGGTTTGAACTCATACCAGAGTGACTTGGAGAAATTATAGATAAACGCCTTGGTAGCATTATAGGTTTGGATACCTGGCATAGCCATCCATGCAGACATGGAGGACATATTGAGAATATAGCCTTTTCGGCGTGGTTTGCGGCAGATTTTTTGCGCTTGTTCTTCTGCTGTGAGTTGGCGGTTGATCATCTCCTCGCCAAAGAGGCGCGTGAGTTTGGCCACCGTAATCATATGCAAGTTGAGCATGAGCTCAATGCGCTTCATGCTGGTCTCGCAGTAAGGATTGAAGAAGAACACACCCGCGTTGTTGATAAGGATATCCACCACGAGGTGGTTGTCCTTGCAGTATTGGAGCAATTGCTCCGCTGCGTCTTGCTTGGAGAGGTCGGCATAGAGAGCAATAGTCTTTACGCCATATTGAGCTGCGAGGTCAGCAGCTACTTTCTTTTGTTCCTCCTCTTGGTTGCTAACCAACAGAAGATCCGTATGATAATCGCGCGCTAGTTGGGTGGCATATTGAAGGCCAATACCCGATGATGCGCCAGTAACTAATGCAAGCATTCTAGTTTAGTGTTTAGAGGAAGGATACCACATTTGTTCGTACTTGAGTGCTTCCTTCTTGAGATACTTAGGGATATCCTTATCGCACTCGTGGCACTTCATGTCGAGGGTGTACATACGCGCTACACAGTAGTTAGAGCGTTTGCACTCAGAGTGATATTGCTCCTCTTTCATCTTGTTCACGAAATCAGTATCGCGCACGAGAGCGTGTCCAATCTGCACAAAATCAAAGCCTTCTGCGAGAGCAGTCTCTGCATTTTCGCGGCCCATGACACCACCTACATAGATGAGTGGCATCTTGAGCGCCTTGCGGAATTGCTTAGCTGTATCAAGGAAGAAGAGTTCTTTGAAAGGCACAGTAGGAATCATCAAGTGACCAACGAAGCGCAATGCGAGGCGAAGCCACCAGAATGACCATGGATTCATGTAGTGAGCCAGAGTCTTGATTGGCATAGCACCACCCATCACGGTGAAAGGTGCTTTGCTCACGAAGCCCGCAGTAAGAACGAGTGCGTGAACACCATGTTTCTCAATCTCTTGGGCGATGCGGATGCACTCCTCTACTTTGAGTCCAGACTTAAAGCCGTCGTACATGTTGGTCTTCACCACCACAGCCATATCGTCGCCTGCGTGCTCCATAACCTCAGCCATGACCTCGTTCATGAAACGCATACGGTTTTCGAGCGAACCTCCGTACTCATCGCGACGGCGGTTGGTATATGGAGAGAGGAATTGCGAAATCAAATAGCCATGACCCGCGTGAATCTCAACGCAGTCGAAACCACACTCGCGGCAGAAGTCCACAGCATGACCAAACGCCTTGACGATCTCCTTTATCTCCTCTTTCTTAAGCGCACGGTGCAGGGTTGGCGAATAGAGGTTGAAGCCTGTACTTGCACCTACAGGAAGACAGTTGCAAGTATAGAAGTGGGTCATATTACCACAGTGGCCAAGCTGAATGCTAGCTTTAGCGCCTTCTGCGTGAATGCCGTCGGTGAGCTTCTTCAAGTCCTCTTTGATCTCGTCGTGGATATAGAGTTGACCATCAAAGGACACACCTGAACGAGTCACAGAACAGTATGCCACAGTAGTCATCGCAGCACCACCACGGGCAACAGCGGTATGATAATTATAAAGATCTTGACTAGGTTTGTTACCGTATGCCATGTTCTCAAACGCGGCACTACGGATAGCGCGGTTGCGCAAAGTGATAGGACCAAGCTTATGCTCAGTAAAAAGGAGGTTATTATTCATTGTCTAAAAAATATTCAATATCATCTAACAGCGTAGCGGTCTAACAGCCGAAGGCGATCCGACATCTGACAGCGTAGCGGTCTAATAGATAAACGGAATAATTCGTTTCAACTTCTTTTCATCGAACTCATCTGCGAATTCCTCTTTGTAGCGATAATAAATAGAGTTCGCGCGAGGAACAAGATTGCAGCATGAGAACCAGAAGAAACTCAATCCTGCCCACGACCATGTCAAAATTGCAAATCCAAGCCACTCAGTAATCTCGCCCAAGTAGTTGGCACTAGTCACATACTTGTACATACCCTTCTTTGGCAAATAGTGATTGGTATCGCCTGGTTTGCGCAAATGGCGAATCACATGGTCTGAATGCATATTGATTGCCCATCCGCAGATGAAGATCAGCACACCCAAGATGAAGCGCCAATCGGTCAGCCAAGTAGTAGCATATGGAGCAAATTGAGGCGCTAAATGGAAGAGCCAATAGCCTTGTATATAGCCATTCACAAGATTCCATATCACCGAGAATGCCATGATAATAATTGGCATCTTGCTATTACCTTTCAGCAAGAATGGGAAGATAAACGACCTTTGGAAATAGTGAAACTGGAATATCAAGAAGAAGATCAGATAAGGCACCTGAAACTTCACCTCCGACATTGCCCACAAGTACAACATCACCACAAATACGGGCATCTCCATCAGACACCAGCCCACCTTATTATTGATTGCAGGTCCCCATTTCTCAGTACGCATCTTGCCATAACCTGCGTCCACGAAATAGAGTGCCACAAACACCACCAATCCGATCAGGAATAGTATAAAGAGAAAATCATGAAATGATTCTAAAGCAGTAGATATTTCCATAAGCAATAATAATTAGCGTGCAAAATTAGTTAAAATAAATGAAACCACCAAATAAATATTAAAAATCATTCTATTTTTCTTTGTTTTTGACTAATAAATAGTCCGATTACAATAACAATAATCCCTACCCACTTCCATATCGGCAACTGTTCGTCAAAAATCACCCACATCAGCAAGGCGGTAAACACAGGGCGCACATTGTTGAACACGTTCGCACGCGTCACGCCTATCTGACGCACGGTATAGCAAAATAATATAAATGCCGTTACAGAAGCAAACACCGCCAAATAGCCCACAGCTATCACTGGGCTCAGATCAGCCGACAGTGGCGCTATCGTATCTTGCAACGACTGCCTGTCAAATACTCCCCACACCGCATAAAACAATACCAACGCCACCAACTGCACATAAAACACAATACTCAGCGATGAATACCGCGTAGGAATACGGCGCAAGATAATCGTATATCCAACTGACATACTGACCGTTACAATTGCCAGCAACACGCCCCACGGATTACCCAATGCAAAGTTATTCGCACCCACCAACAGCAGCAACAGCATACCCACTGTAGATATCAAAATACCCACCACATTATTGCGGGTCACTTTTTCGCGCAAGATGATAAACGCAAGAATCGGTGCCATAATCGGCTGCGTACTCAGCATCGCCTCTGCTATCGTGGGCGAAGCAAAACTTTGATAGGTATATGTCTCGAAAATAAAATACAAGAACGGCTGAAACAATCCACCTAGCACAAACAGCGGAATATCCCGCTTCTCCACCCGCTGCAATCCCAGCACCTCATGCCCACGAAACAGCAGCCCAACAAGCAGCATCAATACAATGGCCAACGAAAATCGTAAAACAATGAGCGTCAGTGGACTAAACACCACCAACGCCTCTTTGACTGCAATCCCTGCCCCAGCCCAACAAAGCATAGCAAAAACTACCGACAAATATGGAACGATTTTTCTCATTCCTTTTTCGTGCGTTTGGTTGCACGCTCTGTACGACGCTGCGCACGCGCTTTCTGACGTCCCTTGATGCGTGTGTCGATATTGTCCGCCAGTTCCATAATGATATCCGACAAGCTATCTTGACGCTCAATCTGGTCAAACTTACGGCGACGCATATCATCCTGCATCAGCAAGTTGAATTTGAATTGTCCATCGCGCCAACCATCGCTCAGCATGGCCTTCTTAAAACGCGAATAGGCATTACTCAACAAGATATGCGCCTGTGGCTCTTTCAGACGGAAGGATGCACGTTTAGACTCGTATTCATTATTGATTTCCTGCAACTTACGATCTACTACCTTCGTAAATTCATCCGCTATTTGTTGATCGATTTCCTCGTCCACAAACTCATAGTAGAAATGGTATTTCGACTCACGAACGTCCGCAAATCCAACAAAGAACTTGGTCTTAATGTCCATCAATTCCTCAGCCTTATGCACCGCGTCAATAAATTGTGGCTCATACAGTTTCTCACCCGTCATCGACACAATACCATTCACCTTCGACACCATATGCACGGTCGGCGTCTTGTAGAAACTACCACCTACCTCCACCAGGTCGTTCATATTATAGCGGAACAGTCCCGAATACGTTGTCACATACGCACAATAGCGTTTGCCCTTCTCCAACTCATAGATCTGCAAGAAATGCTTGTGTGGCTTATCCAATTCGCTCTCTTCCACAAACTCATAGTAGTGGAAATGGGGGAACAGCACCGACTCGTTCGTATCATCCAGCGAGAAGCCGAATCGACATTCCGTAGCGATATAGCCCAATTCTTGGTACATGGTTTTATCCCAATTGAATTGGTCCATATACTTCTCCATATAAATCTTCGTATTACCGCATTTCCAGGTCGAAAGTAGTTGCAGCCATGGCCAGAAATGCTTGGGCTCTAATTTCCCATGCTCCTTCAGCAGCTGACGCAACTCCTCTGCACGCTCTGGTTGAGGCGACATATACGCATGCAACTCCTCACGGATATACTCAGAAATATCAAAGTTCCAACTCAGTGTACCTTTCTCAATATCATCAATCATTTCCTCCACATTCTCATTCAGTGTGCGGAGCAACTCTAATATCGTACTTGGATTCGCTGTCGCCCACAAGGTCACATCGCGATACTGCATCGCCAAGCGCATCAACGTATAGTTACGCGCAGCATAGTCGTCAATCGACATCACACATGCAGGTGCTGTATAATGCTTCTTAATAATCTTTGGCACATCACGCACCAGCACACCGCTCACCGAACCAAACACCGTACCATCAGGAGCATAACCCTCCAATTCCTTACCTACCGTGGTAAACAGATGCCCGCCAAAGATGCGGCTGCGATGGCAAATAAAGTTCCATATCCACACATGCGTCATCTTGCCATACACATCCTTCAAATACTTATGCGTCATCGGAATCCACTTCGGCTCAGAGGTTGTACCCGAGGTGGTTGCATACATATCTGGCTTACCAGGAAACAGAACATTCTCTTCGCCCTGCTTATGGCGCTCCACATAAGGGCGCAGCGGCTCAAAGCTATCATTTACAGGCACATACTGACGATACAATCGGAAGAAATCCTCCGTACTTGTAGCCGTCAAGATACGATCAAAATGATGCTCCTTGCCATATACCGTATCGCGTGATATGGTCAATATATCGCGTAGTGTCTGCTCTGCTGCCTGCTTAGGATGCCTGCACCAATAGTTCAAACGCAGGCGTTGCGAACCACCCACCAAACATAGTGCCGTGTTAATCAGCCAAGGATATGGCAACGCATTTCCCTGATCATCCAAATAAGTTTTTTTCTTCATAATAGTTATTCCTTTATGACAATCCTCTCCGCAACCCACACACCACCAACACTTTAGACTATCAAAATATCCTTATTTTGTGCAAAATACACAAAAATCCGCTGCAAAGATACTATTTTTTTTTGATATATGCAAGATTTCTATGCTAATTTCAAATCATAATTCAAAATTCATAATTCATAATTCTTAATTCAAACTTCTTAACTTCCATTGTCTTTCCCTTTTCAATTACGTACCATATACGTATGATATACGTAAGATATACGTAGCATATACGTAGCATATACGTAAGATATACCTATCTATACCGAAGGAATAGCCTATCTATAACAATACGTCTGCTCCAAAAAATCACAAATTATACCCCGTAAATTTTGTAGATTGTAAATATTTTTGTACCTTTGCACCCAAATTGCGCATTATGCGCGCACATGTACGAATAATATTTAAGAACAAAAAAGATATGGAACTCAGTGAACAAGAAGTAATCCGCAGAGAAAGTCTGCAAAAGATGCGCGATATGGGTATCAACCCATATCCTGCTGATGAGTATGTAGTTACAGGTTATTCTACCGATATCAAGTCAACCTTCGTTGACGAACAAACCGAAGATGCTGAGTGGTACACGGGCAAGCCTGTACGCATTGCGGGTCGTATGATGTCACGTCGTATCATGGGCAAAGCATCCTTCGTAGAGATTCAAGACTCCAAAGGTCGTATCCAAGTATATGTAAGCCGCGACGACATCCAAGCCCCTACCCCAGAAGGCGAGACTGCTACCACCGTGGAGCAACAGATGTACAACGTAGTATTCAAGAAACTGCTTGATATAGGTGACTTCGTAGGTATTGAGGGCTTTGTATTCCGCACCCAAATGGGCGAGATCAGCGTACACGCACAAAAACTCACTGTGCTGGCTAAATCGCTCCGCCCACTCCCTATCGTGAAATACAAAGACGGTGTGGCATACGACGGCTTCAACGACCCTGAGCAACGCTACCGTCAACGTTATGTGGACCTCGTAGTGAACGAAGGTGTGAAGGATGTGTTCCTCAAGCGTGCGACCATCATCCGCACCATGCGTCAGGTGTTTGACGAGGCAGGTTACACCGAGGTGGAGACCCCAATGCTGCAAGCTATTGCAGGTGGTGCATCGGCTCGTCCGTTCATTACCCACCACAACGCTTTGGACGTGGATATGTACATGCGTATTGCTACCGAGCTCTACCTCAAGCGCCTCATTGTAGGTGGTTTCGAGGGCGTGTATGAGATTGGTCGTAACTTCCGCAACGAGGGTATGGACCGCACCCACAATCCAGAGTTTACTTGCATGGAGCTCTATGTACAATACAAGGACTACAACTGGATGATGTCCTTCACCGAGCAACTGCTGGAGAAGATCGCCATTGCCGTAAACGGCACCACCGAGGTGAAGATTGGCGATAACATCGTGAACTTCAAGGCACCATACCGCCGTTTGCCTATCCTGGAGGCTATTCAGGAGAAAACAGGCTATGACCTCAGCACCATGACCGAAGATGAGATTCGCCAAGTGGCTAAGAAATACGGCGTAGAGGATACCGAGAAGATGGGCAAAGGCAAGCTCATCGACGAGATTTTTGGCGAGACATGCGAGGGCACCTTTATCCAGCCTACTTTCATCACAGACTACCCTGTGGAGATGTCACCGCTGACCAAGATGCACCGCTCCAAACCAGGACTCACCGAGCGTTTCGAGTTGATGGTCAACGGCAAAGAGTTGGCTAACGCATACAGCGAGCTCAACGACCCAATCGACCAATACGAGCGTTTCGTAGAGCAAATGAAGCTCGCCGACAAGGGTGACGACGAGGCAATGATTATTGACCACGACTTCATGCGTGCGCTCGAGTACGGTATGCCTCCTACATCGGGTATTGGTATCGGTATCGACCGCTTGGCTATTTTCATGACAGGACAACCATCTATCCAAGATGTGCTATTGTTCCCAACCATGAAGCCAGAGAAATAAATATAGACCGCGCTTCGCGCTGATAGAGGAGAGACCGCCTAAGGCTGTTAGACCGCCCTGCGGGCTGAGAGATTCCGAGATTCTAACTTCTAACAGCGAAGCGATCTAACTTCTAACAACGAAGTGGTCTAACTTCTTAAAGTTTAAAGGCTAGAATATATGAACGTAGCAATAATCGGTTCAGGCAGTTGGGCGACAGCCCTTGCCAAAATAGTGATGCATAATGTGCCTAATATCAATTGGCACATACGCAAACAAGAAACCATCGACGAGTTTATAGAGATTCGCCGTAATCCCAACCATTTGGAATGGGCATATTTTGATATCTCACGCATTCATTTCTCTGCGGACATCAACGAAGTAGTCGATCAATCCGATTTGATTATCTTGGCGATTCCTTCTCCTTATATCAAACAGAGTTTGGATGACATAAAAATCGACATGTCGCAAAAATGCATCATATCCGCCGTGAAAGGAATGATTCCAGATGAGAATATGCTGGTGACGGATTATTTGCATAAGCACTACCATATTCCAGAAGAGAATTTAGGTGTGATTACAGGTCCATGTCATGCAGAAGAGATTGCATTGGAGCGCCTGAGTTACCTCACCGTGGGCTGCAAGGATGCAGCAAAGGCTGATTTGTGGCAAAAGCTCTTTGACACACCTTACGTGCGCACCACTCCCAGTCAGGATGTGGATGGATTGGAGTATGCCAGCATCATGAAGAATATCTATGCCATCGCAGCAGGTATCTGCAAGAGCTTGCATTACGGCGATAACTTCCAAGCCGTGCTGCTGACCAATGCCATGCATGAGATGATGCGTTTTGCCAAAGCCAAATCGGATATCCCACGCGATATTACCGATAGTGGTTATCTGGGCGATGTATTGGTGACCGCCTACTCCAACTTCTCACGCAACCGCCAATTCGGACAAATGATTGGTATGGGCTACAGCGTGAAAGCCGCACAAACGGAGATGGAGATGGTGGCAGAGGGCTACTACGGCACCAAAGCCATTTGGCTCGCCAATCAAGATGTGCAAGTGGATTTGCCCATCGTAGAGGCTGTATATCAAATCCTATACAACAGAAGATCTGCAAAAGCAGTTATCAAAGAACTAACTAAAAAATTTCAATAATTATTATTTCAAAATTCATAATTCACAATTATGACAAAAGATATTCAATTTTCTTATGCCAAAGCCGTTAGCGCAGAGGCAGTGGCTGCCTACGAGCAGCAAGTGAAAGCATGCCAAGAGATGTTGGTAAACGGTACAGGTGCAGGCAACGATTTCCTCGGTTGGATGAACCTCCCAGCAGATATCCGTCCACAATTGGCAGACATCCAAGCAACAGCAGATTTGCTTCGCCGTGAATGTGAAGTAATCGTATGCATCGGTATTGGTGGCTCGTATTTGGGCGCGAAGGCAGTAATTGATGCGCTCAGCAGCAGCTTCGCATGGCTTGAGGGTGAAAAACCAGCTATCGTATATGCTGGACAAAACATCGGCGAGGATTACCTCTACGAGTTGCAAGCGCTCCTCAAGAACAAGAAGTTCGGTATTATCTCTATCTCCAAATCAGGTACTACCACCGAGCCAGCATTGGCTTTCCGCCTCCTCAAGACTCAGCTCGAAGAGCAACAAGGCAAAGAGGCTGCTAAGCAACTCATCGTTTGTATCACCGATGCTAAGAAAGGTGCGCTCCGCACATTGGCTACTCAAGAGGGATACAAGACTTTCGTGATTGAGGATAATATCGGTGGTCGTTTCTCAGTACTCTCTCCTGTAGGCTTGTTGCCAATCGCATGTGCTGGCTATGATATCAACGCCTTGATTGACGGTGCAGAGCGCATGATGAAGGTGTGCGGCATCGATACCCCACTCGCTGAGAACCCTGCTGCGCAATATGCTGCTGCACGTAACTACCTCTATGGTGAGCAAGGCAAGAAGATTGAGCTCTTGGTGAACTACCACCCTAAATTGCACTTCGTGAGCGAATGGTGGAAGCAACTCTATGGCGAGTCAGAGGGCAAGGAGAACAAGGGTATCTTCCCTGCTAGCGTGGACTTCACCACCGACCTCCACTCAATGGGTCAATACGTACAAGAGGGCGAGCGCCACTTGTTTGAGACCGTGATCACAGTAGAGGAAAGCAACCATATGGTAGCATTCCCACACGATGAGGCTAATCTCGATGGCTTGAACTTCCTCGCTGGCAAGCGCGTCGATGAGGTGAATAAGATGGCAGAGCTTGGTACGATGCTCGCACACATTGATGGTGGTGTACCTAACATGAAGATTACCTTGCCTAAGCTCAACGAGTATTATTTGGGCGAGTTGATCTACTTCTTCGAGCGCGGTTGCGGTATCTCAGGTTATATCTTGGGTGTAAATCCATTCAACCAACCTGGTGTAGAGGCATACAAGAAGAATATGTTTGCATTGCTCGACAAACCAGGCTACGAGGCAGAGTCTGCAGCTATCAAAGCACGTCTATAATCAAAACCTCATGCAAAGAAAAAAGGCTGTCAAATCTGACAGCCTTTTCTTTGTATTATCGAAGGAAATTACTTCTTGAAGTAGCGGTTGTACAATCCCTCGAATCCTTTGCCGTGACGAGCCTCGTCCTTAGCCATCTCGTGTACGGTGTCGTGGATAGCATCCCAATCCATAGCTTTTGCACGCTTAGCAATGCGGAGTTTGTCGTCGCAAGCGCCAGCCTCAGCCATCATACGCTTCTCCAGATTCTCCTTGGTGCTCCATACTACCTCACCGAGCAATTCAGCGAACTTAGAGCAGTGCTCAGCCTCTTCCCAAGCGTAGCGCTTGAATGCCTCAGCGATCTCAGGATAACCCTCGCGATCAGCTTGGCGTGACATAGCGAGATACATACCTACTTCGGTAGCCTCACCCATGAAGTGAGCGTTGAGGTCTTTGATCATCTCCTCGTCAGTATCTTTAGCAACGCCGATGATGTGCTCGCAAGCGAATGCGATACCAGCTGACTCATCAACTTCTTTCCATGTTACTACTTGTTTGCATTGTGGGCAACGCTCTGGAGCAGGTGCACCTTCGTGTACATAGCCGCAAATTGGGCAAATAAACTTCTTATTCATATTGTTCTTTGTTTTTATAAGGTTAATATTCTTTTGTCACTTTACATACTACAAAAACCGTGCCAAAACATTAACAACAAGATGATTTTTCTAAAAAAAAAGTTAACAATGAGAAGTAAAAAGCTACACCTTACACCCTACACCACTCTCTCCGACACCACATGCCAATTGATTAGCAACCACAAGTTCTTCAAATAATCTTTTCTGCGGTTTTGATAATCCAAATAATACGCATGCTCCCATACATCAATTGCCAAAAGCGGCTTCAGGTTATAGCGCAAGGGATTATCCCCATTAGGCAAGGACAATATCTTCAGTTCGCCACCGTCGTCCATTGCCAAGAATGTCCACCCCGAGCCAAAGAACGAAGAGGCTGCCTTATCCAGTTGCTCTACCATTTTCTCTACGGAGCCAAAGGATTGCTCGATCAAGAACAGAAACTCACCTGACGGACGTTTAGCATTGCGTGCAGGAGTAAGTTGTTCGAAAAATAATTGGTGATTCAGCACTTGCCCAGCGTTGTTGGCAATTGGTCCTTCAGGCGCTTTACGCACCAACTCTTCGAGGGACAATCCCTCGTACTTGGAGCCATCCACCAGTTGGTTGAGATTATCCACATACGCGCGGAAATGCTTCCCATAGTGAAAAGCAAGTGTCTCTTGGCTCATCATTGGAGCCAAATCTCCGAATTGGTATCCCAACTCTGGGAGTTCGAAATGAAATTTAATCATAAGGTTTAGGTATAAAAAATAACGTGCAACACACCATTGTGCTACACGTTACTATAGGCAAAAACTGTGCCAAGACACATTTATCTACGTGTGCTTCCGCCACTGCGCGACGAAGAGCTTCCGCCTGAGCGCGAGCCTCCACCCGACATACCACCCGATGAGCGCATGGTGCTGGATGATGACGAACGCACAGTGCTTGGTGCAGACGAACGCATCGTGCTTGACGAAGAGGAGCGTACCGCTGAGCTACTTGAGCGTGATGGTGTAGCGGAAGTGCTCACACTTGAGCGCGAAGGCTGCGTGCGTGTAGTAGTAATAGTGCTACGTGTGGTAGTAGTGCGTGAAGGGGTAGCCGTAGTGCGTGTAGTAGTCGTAGTGCGTGTGGTAGCAGTGGAAGTACGCGAAGTAGTCGTAGTGGAAGTGCGGGTGGCACTGCCACGAGTAGCCGTGGTAGTAGTACCGCGCACATTGGTGCTACCATATGTAGCATTGCGTGATGCTTGGGCGGCATTGCCACGCGTAGTAGATGATGTACTCACGCGCGTAGCCGGACCTCTGCTTGTCGTGGTACGTGTAACATTGGCATCGCGTACGGCTGTGCGGCGGCTTTGCTCAAAAGCGCGTGCGTTGCTCACGTTGCGCGAAGCATTGCGCGTAGCGAACGAACGCTCAGGATGGCGATGTGCATAATCATTGCGGCGTACACGATCATACATATTATGATAATGTGCATGATGATGATGCCCCATACGGAAAGAGCAGTAAGGATAGTGGTAGTGGTGCCAATAGCAGTGATCCCAATACAGGAAAGGATCTACGCAATAGTATGGACGCCACCAACCTGGCCAATAGCCCCAATAATATGGCGAGTGCCAGCATACCCATGATGTTCCCCAGAACCAATCATAAATCAATGGTCTATAGATATACACTGGTTCGATGATATAATCGGCACCATAGATATACTCGTCGCCTACCACCTGTACGGTGATTTGGTCATCGGCATCCTTCTCTACGAAGATAGAGGCCACATCTTGGTAAATATCCTTAGCCAATACAGCTTGAATAACCACGAGGTGGCGGTTATTATCGGCTGTTTCGATAACGCGCAAATAGTCCACTTCTCCATCGCCATTGAGGTCGAGGTTGGAGAATGCCGAATCAGGATTATTGAGCAACTGCTCAAATTGCTCCAAGTCTTTGGCTTGTCCAAAGAGGGTTGCAACCGTCTTAAGATCGAGGTTTTCGGAAATGTCGGACGAAGTGGCAGTGACTGTCACCGTCTCGTCTGCCAAAGCAGAATATGGAACCAAGAGTAAGGAACCAAGAGCCAGGATGAATAAAAATACTCGTTTCATATTACACTAAGTTTAGATTGTGATGCATTTTCTCCTTCTTGGTGCGCATATAACGCAGATTATATGGATTAGGAGCTATCTCTATTGGAATATTCTCTACAATTTCTATGCCAAAACTCTCCAAGCCAATTCGTTTGATAGGGTTGTTGGTCATCAAGCGGAGCTTGTGTGCGCCCAATTGTTGCAATATCTGTGCCCCTACTCCATAATTGCGCTCATCAGGTTGGAAACCCAGATGCACATTGGCTTCTACGGTGTCGTCGCCTTGCTCTTGGAGCTTGTATGCACGAATCTTGTTCATCAATCCAATGCCACGTCCCTCTTGGTTCATATAGACGATGATACCCTTGCCTTCTTTCTCCACCATCTGCATAGCTTTGTGGAGTTGCTCGCCACACTCGCAGCGCTTGGAGCCAAAGATATCGCCTGTCATACACGACGAGTGTACACGGCAGAGGATTGGTTCATCTGCTTGCCATTCGCCTTTCACCAAGGCAATATGCTCCAGTCCCGTTGTCAGCTCGCGGAAAGGTGTGAGCATAAAGTCGCCAAACTCCGTTGGCAGGCTCACGGTCTCACCACGCTCCACGAGAGCAGTTGACAATTGAGAGTTGACAGTTGAGAGTGGAGAGTTGGCATCCTCGGTATGGCTCATGCGGTAGGCGATGAGGTCCTTAATAGAGATGAGACTCAGTCCGTATTCTTCAGCCACTTTCTCCAGTTGTGGCATACGTGCCATGGTGCCGTCCTCATTCATGATCTCGATGAGTGCAGCCACTGGTTGCAAGCCCGCCAAGCGTGCTAAATCCACAGCTGCCTCGGTATGTCCAGCACGTTGTAGCACACCGCGCTCCTGCGCATAGAGCGGATTGATATGACCTGGGCGACCGAATGTCTGTGGCGTAGAAGCAGGGTCAGCCAATGCGCGGATAGTAGCCGCACGGTCCTCCGCACTCACACCAGTGGTACAGCCCTCCAGCTTATCTACGGTCACAGTGAATGGGGTGCCCAACATCGAGGTGTTGTTCGACACTTGGTGCACCAAATCCAGCTCTGCACAGCGTGTCTCAAGCAGTGGCACACATAGTACGCCCCTTCCATGTTGGAGCATGAAGTTGACCTTCTCAGGAGTTATCTTCTCTGCTGCGATGATGAAATCACCCTCATTCTCACGATCTTCATCATCCACCACGATCACGAACTTACCTTCGCGAATATCTTCGATTGCTTTTTCTATTGTATCCATCATATCTATTTATGTTTTACGAATATACGTTTTACTAATTTAACTACTTTTATTTTGATATACCCCAAGTATTTCATCCACACTTCGGGGTTAAACAATGCTGAGTCCGTAGCTGCTTTGTAGGTCAAGAATATACCGATTGGCAGCAATACCATCGAGCTGAGCCACATGCCCGCCCAGCAGGGCCATAATGCTTCACGCGCCATCTTATAGCCGGTATTGTCGATGATATAATAGATGATAAACATCACCACCGAAATCACCACAGGTGCTCCCAATCCTCCCTTACGCGTGATGGCTCCTAATGGTGCACCGATAAAGAAGAAGATTAGGCATGCGAATGCCAATGTAAACTTGCGGTACAGTTCAATCTCATGCTTGCGTATATAGCGCTGGTAGTCATTGAGCATCAAGGCATTGTAATCAATCTGGTCGCGTTGTGCTTTAGCTTTCTCTATGGCAGCCGATAGGGCACGATAACGCTCGTCATCGGAGAAGTGGCTATAGAGCGAATCCACATCATAGCCAGCATACTGCTCCTTGGCTCCCTCCCACATGTCCACATCGCGATTGGCGACACGCTCACGACCAAAATAGCGATTGCTCACCATGGTTTGGCTCTGCTCGTGGCTTCGGTCGTGTGCCAGATGCTGCACCGAGTCAATGGACTGCACCAACTCCACCACATCCTTCGCCACATGCTGGTCTGCCAGCACATCCTCGTTGTAGCGGTCGAACTCCATATCAAAGTCAATGAGCATCTGCTTCTGCGCAAAGCTCTCACGACGGTATGGGATATTCTTCTCGGAGTGCGTAGCGCGTTGTTGGTTGCGATCCAAGTTCTCAAATGACTCGCCACTATATAGGTGCAAGAGCAGATACTTCTTGTCATCGGTAAAGAAGATACGCCCTGAATCAGCCACCATGACACTGGCATTGCGGAAGCCCTCTGAGTAGTCGTAGATCATCATATCGTAGAGCATACCCGTCTGCGGTGCCTTGCGACGGACGTAGATATTGTAGCCCTCGATACCGTCGTAGAACTCGCCCTGTGGGATATCCAGCTCAGGCGCTTTCTGCTTGAGCGAGAAGATCAGCGCCCATAGTTTGACTTGCGACACGGGCAAGACATAGTTGGAGAACATAAACGCTCCTACCGATACAAACGCGATAGCAATGGCCAACGGACGCATAATACGGAAGAGGCTCACGCCAGCCGCCTTCATAGCGGTAAGTTCGAACTTCTCGCCCAGATTGCCGAAGGTCATCAGCGAAGCCAATAGGATAGCCAGTGGCAATGCCAATGGCACCACCGACGTGACAGCATAGATGAAGAACTCCGCCAGCACCTTGATTTCAACGCCCTTGCCAACGAGGTCCTTGACATGCATCCATACAAACTGCATGAGCAGAATGAAGACGCATATCAAAAACGTCATTACCAACAAGCCCAAAAACTGCTTGAGCAAGTATATGTCAATTTTCTTAATCACCCTTTCAAATTATCCGATACAAAACTAAGTGGCAACAGGTCTGTTGCTTTGTGGAAGACATAACATCCCTCTTCGCCGTATAGTATCACTTGCATATCTTGTCCGTAGCGGTGCTCGGTTTCCAACATCACTTGTCGGCAAGCGCCACATGGGGTGCCCGCCTGCTTGGTGAAGTGTCCGTTGGTGTAGCATGCAATCGCCAAAGCCTTGACTGGCGTATGGGGATGATTGGCATTGGCTGCAAACAGGGCAGTACGCTCGGCGCAGATACCGCTTGGGTATGCTGCATTCTCTTGATTGGCGCCAGTAATGATGGTACCATCATTGAGCAAGGCTGCTGCACCTACATGGAAATGCGAGTAAGGGCAATAGGCATCTTGCGTCTTTTGCTTGGCAATCTCCACCAGTTGGCGAAGCTCCGCATCAAGTTCATCCACTGTGCAAGCAGTGATCTGGGTTTGCAATGTAATTTCTTTCATGTCATATCTGATTTATAAATTTGCTTATCTATAAAATATCATTTTTTGTCAACTGCCAACTGTCAACTGCCAACTGTCAACTGTTAACTGCCAATTGTTTCTCGTATATTTCTCGAAACCACTTCGTTAGCATTGCGTTACCACTCAATTACCATCTAATACTTTCCCCGTAGTCTGTGAGGTGGTTTCAAGCTATTTCCTGAGTCCTTATTACAGCATAATCTTATGCGCTTCGGCGCCTGCATGCAGCAAGTAGCATCCGCTATTCAGCTCGCATTCCACGGCCTCTTTGCCTGCTTCGCAACTGTAGATCAACGCACCATTGAGCGAGTAGATGCTGAAGGCTTGCCCCTGTGGATATACGGTCAATGTGTATCCATCAACGGTATATGTCAGGTGGGATTCATTGCCCTTCACGGACTCTACGGCAGTAGCTACGTCATCGCGCAGACGCACGTTCATACGCGCTGGCGCGCCACTTTGAGCGGTATATGGCATCACGTAGCACTCAAATGGGTGCAAGGTTGTCGTGGTCTTTTGTAGGATGAAGTCTAGACCACTGCGCAGCATATAGACTGGTTTCTCCAATAGCTGATCCTGCAAGGTTGTATTACCCGCAATCTGCATCCAAGCGCTGCTGCTCAACACCTCGAAAGAGGTGCTCAACTTGTTCCATGACTCTTTGCCGTAGAACGTAATAATCTTGTCACGATAGTAATCATCCTTAAATTGAATGATATAAGGTGTATGAGCATCTAACTCATCAGTAAAGCCAAATATAATCTCCATATTCAGCCATCCATCTGGTTTGGCGATGAAATAATGTCCACCATCTTTTATATCCCACGCTTTCAAATCGTATTCCACGCCATCTTCCAATACAGTCACGCGATCTACCTCAAATGGCAAGTACAATGTCTCCCAACGATATGGAGTGAACTGACGGCGGTAGTAAATACTTGCTACCAACGTATCTTCAGTGGTATATACGCCATTGGTGCCCAATGGGGTGTTGTAGTGATAGATATTGAGGCAGGCATCGCGCAGGCGACTCTTGAGTGAAGACCAGTTGGTAGCCACCTTGTAATCATCCATCACCTCGCAGCTAACGTAGAACAACGCATCATGGTTGGCACAGGTAAAGGCGCCATCGCCCAATGCAGGAGGAGTCATCGCTTGAATCAAGTACTTCTCCACATTATCGCAATAGGAGAACGCACGCTCGCCTATTGTCTCCAATGTAGCAGGCAATACGATGGTGCCTTGCAAGCCATAGCAACGCACAAAGGCACGCTCGCCAATGTACTCCAATCCTTCGTTAAAGATGATAGCAGGTATATCCTTGCAATCCGTGAAGGCAAAGTCTGCCACCTCGGTCACGATGCGTGGCATGCCATCAATCACCACAGCCGATGGGATAACGATGGTGTCAGTAGGATTGCTGTGATAGGTCACCGCACGTGCTGTATGGCCATCGATTGGATAGTAATATACATTATCTTGCAGCAACTCGCACATCTCCAGATTCAGCATGCCCCATTGTGTATGCTTGCCATAGACATGTCCGTAGCCACATGGTACATGGATAGGAGCGGTAGTACGTTCAAATGCATCATTTGCTATCGTTGGAGGTGTGGTCGCTTCCACATGGAAGGCAGGCACAGCTTTACAGTTGAAGAACGCACGAGTAGCAATGGTAGTCATGGATGCTGGAAGGATAATCTCGCATGCCAATTTGGTATCTTGTGCAAATGCTTTCTCGCCAATAGCAGTAAGACTGGTAGGCATATTGATGCTGGTCATCGCGGTACACTTATAGAACGCATTTTGACCAATCTTAGTCATGGCATCAGGCAAGCAGACCGTCTTGATATTACCACGCACATCATACCAAGGTACATCGGTATCAGCAGCGTAGTCGTACATATCACCCGTACCAGTGATGGTCAGCACGCCATCCGCATATTCCCAATAAAGGTCATCACCGCACATTTGGAAAGTAGGGCAACCTTCTTCGATAAACTCGCTAACTTGAGTTGCCCAAGCGGATGCTTCGTATGCAGCAAGTGAGCCGCAAGGGATGTAGCAAATTGGGTAAGGACTGAACGTCCACGTAGAATCCAGTATTGGAGGAGTAGTAGATTCTATATGTACTGTTTCAAGATTCTCACACCAACCGAAAGCTGCATATCCAATACTCATCACGTTTTTAGGAATTATTATAGAAGTTATATTACAATGTGCAAACGCACGATCTCCAATATTTATTACACTATTTGGAATGGTGGTACCAGAGCAACCTTGAACCAATGTGTTAGTAATTGTTTCTATAATAGCATTACAATTGTTACGACTATCAAAAATAGCGTTGCCTTCTTCTACAATTATAAAATCAAGAGAAGAACACCATGTGAATGCACTCTCTCCAATATTTGTGACACTATTAGGGATGGTAATAGCCGTTAAACTATAGCAACGAACAAAAGCACGCTCACCAATACTTATTACGCTGTTAGGGATGGTTATAGAAGTCAAACTAGAGCAACCACCAAAAGCAAAGTCTCCAATACTTGTGACGCTATTAGGAATAGTGATAGAAGTCAAGCTTGAACATTCTTGGAACGCAGCACGTCCAATATTCGTAATGCTATTAGGGATAGTAAGGGAGGCCAAATTCGAGCAACCATCAAAAGCAAAACCTCCTATACTCGTTACTGGTCCATCGAAGGTAATCGTACCTACTCCATTTTCGTAAGTGTTGCTTACGATATTTGCGCCAAAAACATCGGCTTGGGTAGGAGTCACAATATTGCCATCGGTAGAGGTATAAGTAATTTGCCAAGTAGGGTCGATTGTTGGCGTGTCTTCTTGCCACTTTGCATACAATGTGCCTGTCCAATGGGCGGAGATAATCGTTAAAGAAGAACCTGAGAACGCCGGATTATCATACCAACCTAAGAATGTTAATCCTTCTGGGTGAGTAGGAGTAGGCAATGTATATGCACTGGTTACATAGGTTGGCAATAGCACCATACCATGTGCCACTTGATAAGTAGGTCCCCAAGCAGCAGGCTGACCTGCTGTAGAGAAATCAACATTGTAGGTACCACTACCATTTTGTTCAAAAAACGCTGCAATACTATAACGCCAATAAACTTCTGTACCGCTATTAAGAGCTGCGAGAATGCTTGTATTAGAAGCAGAAGTAGATACTATATAATCTGCCAGCCATTTCCAACCAGCCGTTTCATCCAAAATCATTTCATTGACAGATTTCTCGTGCGCACTTTTCCCGCGGTACAAGAATCCACTTATGTTACTTGGATAAAAAGCATCTATATCGCTAGTAGGAGTGCCAAAATAGGATGTATAATTATTCATAAATTGTAGCATCAGATCACTCTGACTAGGCACTTCTATACTGGAAGTATTCACCTCACCACCATTCAACTCCCATGTGATAGTATTAGATGGTTCGGGTTCTGGCTCAGGCTCTGGTTCGGGATCGTCACTTGCATTAGGATCGGCGTTATAGAGTGCCACACCGTGCTCTACGCCGTAGCGGTCGTAGGTATAGACAGCTATCGTGATGTCATCCAGTGAACCAAGCGAAGAGGTATTGAACGACTTGTCATATACCACAGCTTGCAAATACTGAGGGTTGTTAGTAGCAGTATTCACCCCTATACCTTTAGGATAGGCATACACCGTAAAACGCTCTGCCGTAGGATGTTGCCACGAAAGTGTCGTACCGGAGAGTTGCAAGTTGGTTGGTGCTGCAAGATCACCCTTCACCTTCCATTCCATAGGAGGAGCAAGGGCCGTGTGTGTGAAATGTGATTCTGCCAGTTCCTCTGACATTTGCAAATACGATGTCGTATTATAGAATACGGCTCCAGTATAGCCAGAAGATAAGTTTTTACGGTTGGCATCTAGTTCACGCTGGATTTCCACATATCCATCACTATATCCACTATAATAAGTTCCATCATTCTTTTGGATAGTTTTATATGTCGCAAGAGAGGGGAAATGATGTACTCGTTTCTGATTTGGCAATTGGTTAGAGAAGTGCTCACATACAGATGTAGACCACCACTGACAGAGAACATCATAGTCTTGTGCAGCCACTTGAGTTGACCAATAGATTTGTGGATTGACATAGTCAACCCAACCTTGTTTGATCCACTCTACCGTATTGCAATACAATTCAGTATAAGGATCAGATCCTCTAATGCCTGAAGGTAATGTCAGACCATATGCCTCTGCGGCGTTCTTATCCATAGACCAAATACCACCAGGTCCCATACCAAAACGCACCCATGGTTTTACGACTTGGATACTATCGTACATGGCTTTGATGACGTTGTCCACATTGCTGCGACGCCAGTCGTCTATCTTATTACCATTGTTGTTAACATCAATTACTTCAGATGCCCTATAGTGCAATGCTTGAGCGACACTATCTTGATTGGTCGTACCGCCGTAAGCATAGAAATAGTCATCCATCACAAGACCATCTACATCATAATTATTGATAATCTCCATGAGGACCTTCACCACATAAGCACGCGACTCTGGATAACCAGGATCAATCAAATAACCCGAGAAAGAGCTATTATTGTATTTTATGAGCCAATCTCCCGCATTGTCCCACAACATGTCCGTCGCTGCTAATGTACTAGTAGACGCACGGAATGGATTCACCCATACGTGCAACTCCATACCACGTTTGTGCGCCTCATCAATGGCAAATTGCAGTGGATCATAGCCAGGATCTTTACCGCGAGTACCAGTAAGTGCAATAGACCATGGCTCGTAGGAAGATTGGTACATTGCATCGCACAAAGAGCGAACTTGAAAGCATACGGCATTCAAGTTGCCAGCCTTCATCTTGTCAAGGATGTCAATTAGCTCTTGCTTTTGTTGCTCGCGAGTAGCATCGTTAGTAGCTTTGGTCTTGGGCCAGTCGATGCCTGATACAGTAGCCAACCATGTAGCACGGAACTCGTGTTTTGGAGTAGAAGCACCCATCGTCAGATACGACAAACAGAGCACAACACAGAGTGTAAAGATCTTTTTCACTAAATTTGGTATTTTGTAGTTATTATTAGCATCTATTTCGCCATTTTACACAAATAGCGCGCAAAATTACAACAAAAAACGCACATATGCAAGTAAAATGAGTTTTTTTTCAAAAAATGGCAGGAAAACGGAAAAGTGAAAACTGAAAAGTGAAAGTGGAAACAGGAAAGCCGACACCGATGAACATCGCAGTAGCAACGAAGTGGTTTCGAGGGGTAGCGTCAGCAAAAATTTCGCCCACAGATAGGGCACAACAATGCCACAGATGTGCTACAGTGGTCGCGAAATGGTCGCGGAGCCCGAAGAAAACTTGTAATACAGAATTTGCAAATATGTAAAATTATTAGTAACTTTGCAGCAAATATACAAAATTGGCATTATGGAGTATCGTTTTTCAGGAAAGAGTGGCTTGCAGTTGCCACTGGTATCACTGGGCTTATGGCATAACTTCGGCAGCGAAGATCCAGCAGATGTAGCACGCGCCATGCTGTTGCACGCATGGGATAAAGGCGTGACACATTTCGACATCGCCAACAACTACGGTCCTGCACCAGGCACCGCAGAAATCACCTTCGGCAAAGTACTGCGTGAGGATTTAGCCAGCCATCGCGATGAGATGGTGATCTCCTCTAAAGCAGGCTATTGGATGTGGGACGGCCCCTACGGCAATGGCGGTTCGCGCAAATATATGATAGCATCGTGCGACCAAAGTTTGAAGCGTACCGGATTGGAGTATTTCGACATCTTCTATTCGCACCGCTATGACCCACAAACACCTATCGAAGAGACCATGCAAGCATTGGTGGACATCGTGCGAGCAGGCAAAGCATTGTATGTTGGAATAAGCAACTATCCTGCTGATAAACAGAAAGAAGCATATGATTATCTGCGTGCTGCACATGTGCCTTGCGTGATTAGTCAATACAAAGCCAACATCATTTTCCCAGAGACCTTGCACGAGAACTTGCCCGTAGCTACAGAAAATAGTTCAGGCTTTATCTGCTTCTCGCCTCTGGCGCAAGGATTATTGACCGACCGCTATCTCAACGGCATCCCTGCTGGTAGCCGTGCAAGCAAGAACGTTTTCCTCCGTCCAGAACAAGTGACCGACGAAGCCATAGCACGCGCACAACGCTTAGGTGCTATCGCCGCTGAACGCGGACAGACATTGGCGCAAATGGCCATCTCATGGTTGCTGGCACAAGATGTAACGAGCGTGATTGTAGGCGCAAGTAGCGTCAAGCAATTGGATGATAACCTGCAGGCGATTAATAATCTACAGTTTACAGAAGAGGAGATGAGATTGATTAGGTGAGAGGTTAGAGGTGAAAGGTTAGAGATTAGAGGTTAGAGGTTAAAGGTTAAAGGTTGGAGGCGAGGGGTATGCAAATCAACGAATTGCAACAGCTATTTGACATGCATCCGGAATTGGATGTATTGACGCAAGAATTGAGTAAAAAGGGGAATAAACACCTTTTACTCAAGGGATTGCATGCCTCTGCAAGGGCATTCATATTGAACGCATTAGTCTCTCGGCTACATACACACAACAAAGGCAACGTATGCTTCATCGTACTCGATAATGCGGATGACGCCCAATACTTATATGCTGACCTACGGACACTTGGCAACGAAAACGAGGTGTACTACTTCCCTACTCTACATCGTCGCCGTCAAGGAGGTATCGACGAGGCAATGGCTGTACAGCGAACGGAAGTATTGACGACATTGTTGGGAACAAGGAAGCAGGAATCAGGAAGCAGGATACATAAACCAATCATTGTGACATACCCCGAAGCTTTGGCGGAAAGTGTACCTCAACCCGATTCGCTTCAAGGCAAGACTATCACCCTCTCTGTAGGCGAGGAAATAGCCATCTCGCAACTTATAGAAATGCTCCTGGAACTTCATTTTCAGCGGGTAGATTTCGTATATGAGCCTGGACAATTTGCTGTGCGCGGAGGAATAGTAGATATCTATAGTTACGCACATGATATTCCTTTTCGAATAGACTTCTTTGGCGATGAGATAGACTCCATTCGCGAGTTTGAATTAGAAACACAACTCTCACAAAATAAGGTAGATAGAATGGATATCGTATCTGCCAACTCCAACGATGGCACAGAGACACTGATTATTGACTATTTACCGCAAAACACCTTGTGGATAAGCAATGATTTTTCACTCGTTCGTTATAAATATGAAGGTACTGTTACCAATCAAGATACCACATTATTGACCAAAGCCATCGAACAAAGTGCTACCATCGAAATCGGGAACAAATCTACCTTTAATCAATACGACACCATCACCTTTGACACCCTACCTCAACCTACTTTCAACAAGCATTTTGACCTGCTTACGGATGATTTGAACGAACGTATCAAGGAGGGGTACCGCATCTATATTCTTGCTGAGCAAGTCAAGCAAACCGACCGACTCAAGTCCATATTCGAAGATATTGCTCACAATCAAAACACCACTCCCATCTCCTTTACCGCTGTCAATAGCACCTTGCATGAGGGATTTATCGATCGTGGTGCTAAGATTTGCTGCTATACCGACCATCAGATATTTGAGCGCTATCACCGCGTGACCATGCGCTCGGAGAATGCACGTCGCGGTAAAGCGATTATGACATTGAAGGAGATCAACCAATTGCAAGTAGGTGATTATGTGGTACATGTGGATCACGGAATAGGTCAGTTTGCGGGTTTGGTAACCACCCACTTCAATGGTCGTTCGCAAGAAACGATCAAACTAGTCTATCGCAACAACGACACCATCTTTGTCAGTATCCACAACTTGCATCGTATAGCTAAGTACAAAGGTAAAGATGGCAGTACTCCCACCATTTCGCGTCTCGGTTCGGGTGCTTGGGAGCGCATGAAAGAGCGCACCAAAGACAAAGTGAAGGAGATTGCACGCGATTTGATTCAACTGTATGCTACCCGCAAACAGCAAGCCGGATTTGCGTTTTCTCCCGACGGATATATGCAGCACGAGTTGGAGGCATCCTTCCTATATGAAGATACTCCAGACCAAGCGAAAGCCACCTTAGATATCAAGCACGACATGGAAAGCAAGATGCCTATGGACCGCTTAGTGTGTGGTGATGTGGGCTTTGGTAAGACAGAAGTGGCGATGCGAGCAGCATTCAAAGCAGCTACAGACGGCAAACAGGTGGCGGTATTAGTCCCTACTACCGTATTGGCATTGCAACACTACAACACCTTCAAAGAGCGTTTCCGTGATTTCCCTGTGCGCGTGGAATATATTAGTAGGGGCAAGACTGCCAAACAAGTCAAAGAACTATTAGCGGACTTGAAAGATGGTAAAATTGATATCTTGATAGGGACACACAAGCTGGTCGGCAAACAAGTGGCATGGAAGGATTTGGGGCTACTGATTATAGACGAGGAACAGAAATTTGGTGTAGCAGTCAAGGAGAAACTCAAGGCACTACGAACCAATGTGGATGTACTTACCCTGACCGCCACTCCTATTCCACGAACGCTACAGTTCTCGCTCCTCGGAGCACGCGATCTGAGTGTCATTACTACTCCCCCACCCAATCGCTATCCTGTTCAAACAGAGCTAATTACGCTAGACGATGAGGACATCATCAAGGAGGCTATACAATTGGAGATGCAGCGCAACGGACAGATCTATGTGGTATGCAACCGCATAGAGATGTTACCTCGCATCGAGCAACGCATCCATCGGCTCTATCCAGAAGCACGCACCATCATAGCCCACGGACAAATGCCTCAAGGCGAAATGGAAAAAGCATTGGAAGATTTTATCAACTACGATTACGATATCCTAATTTCGACTACCATCATCGAATCGGGAGTAGATATCTCCAATGTCAATACCATCATCATCCACTCGGCACAACACTATGGTTTATCCGATTTGCACCAACTACGCGGACGTGTAGGTCGCTCCAACCGCAAGGCATATTGCTACCTCATTACTCCTGATAGAGAACTACTCACATCCGACGCTCGCCGCAGATTGGATGCATTGACGACCTTCGCCGAATTGGGTGCAGGTTTCCAACTGGCAATGCAAGACTTGGATATTCGCGGTGCAGGCAACATGTTGGGCTCTGAGCAAAGTGGATTCATTGCCGACTTGGGTTACGACACCTATCAACGCATCCTCAACGAAGCCATGCAAGAGTTGAAAGATGAGATGCAACTGGATCTATCCTTTGGTATCGAACAAACCATCCGCCAGAGTGATGAAAAATTATGGTGCAACGATAGCCAATTGGAAAGCGACTTATCACTCGGATTTCCAAGCACTTACATCGAAAATATTGCCGAACGTATTAGTTTGTACCGCGAATTAGACAGTCTGCCTAACGAAGACGCCCTTCTCGAATATCAAAAGCGATTGATTGACCGATTTGGTCAATTACCCGAGGAGGCAGAGCAACTACTGAATGTGGTGAGATTGCGATGGCTGTGCTGCAAATTGGGCATAGAAAAAGTGATACTCAAGCAAGAGCGACTGAGTTTGTACTTTACCACCAAGAGCGAGAAATATTGGCAATCAGATACATTTGGCAAAATCATTGAGTTTATCTACTCGCGTCCTCAACGCTGCCGTATGGTAGAAGACAAAGATCGACAAGGTAAACCAACAGGCAAACGCTATGCCGTAATCCAACAAGTGAAAACGATTACGGGTGCCCTGACTATCCTGAGCAAAATGCGTGGAGAATAATATTTTTTCAAAAAAAATTACCGTATATTTGCATATATTAAAAAAAATGTATATCTTTGCAGTCGGTTTAAGGAAAGTTGTCTGAGTGGTCGAAAGAGCCGCACTCGAAATGCGGTATACGCGCAAGCGTATCGAGGGTTCGAATCCCCCACTTTCCGCAAGATTTTTACAAAGTAATCCATCATAAGGAAGTTTGTAAGAATAGATTTGAAAACAATAAAAACACTAAAAACAAAAAAGATTATGAAAAAATTACTTCTTGTTGCCATTATGGCAGTAGCAGGTGTAGCTGCAGCAGTAGCTCAACCACGCGCAATTGGTGCTAACATTGGTTACGGTATTGACGTATCTTACCAACACGCTCTCGGTGAGGCTAACATGATCGACTTGTCTGTGAACATTCCTATGTTCGCTGGTATCGGTGCTACCGCTACTTACGATTGGATCAACCCATTCGGTACTGCAATTCCTTGGAACGAGAAAGGTACATGGAACTGGTCACTTGGTGTAGGTGCTGGTGTAGGTATCTATGGCTTCAATGCTCCAGTTGTGTATGCAGGTGCAGTAGGTCACGTAGGCGTTGAGTACAACTTCTGGTTCCCATTGCAACTTTCTGTAGATTATCGTCCTAACATTGGTATCGTAGCAGGCAACAAAACTGTTGCTTTCAACACAGCAGGTTTCTACGGTGTTAGCCTTGGTGTTCGCTACTTGTTCTAATAGGATTTAGAAATAGTGAATATATAAATAAGGTGTCCGAGAGGGCACCTTATTTTTTTATCCTTTCGCCTACAGGAGATAATTGGTTATAGGATAATTAATCCCTCATCATGGTATTGCAAAGGTATAGCAAAGGTATACGATTGAAAGCATAATAAAAGCTGTATATAAAAATAGCGCATGCCATTTGGCATACGCTATTTAGTATATTTAAGCGAACTCCTTATCCTCCGCAACGGCTATATCCGCACTCGCGGCAGTGCATACAACCCTCTTCGAAGATCAAGGCGTTGCCGCAGTTAGGACAACTTTGTCCTTGTACCACAGTACCATCTTGGATATACTTCTTGAGCGCACGCTCCACACCTACCTTCCAAGAGTTGATGGACTCGGAATCCATTTGGAGCGAACTAATCATCTTGATTACTTGGTCAATAGGCATACCATAGCGCAAGACACCCGAGATGAGTTTAGCATAGTTCCAGAACTCTTTGTCGAACTTGTAACTCAAACCCTCCATCGTGGTCTTGAAGCCACGAGAGTTGACAAATTGGAAGTCATAACGCTTGGTACCGTCCTCTTGTACAACGCGGATGATCTTACCTTTGGTCACAGACTTAGGCAATAGAATACCCTCTTCATCGTCAGCAAGACCAGTGAAGATCTCGTAAGGCACACCGTCTTTCAAACCAACGAAGGCAATCCATTTATCCTTGTTGTTTTGGAAGCGAACCACATCGCACTCCAACTCCGCAGGACGCACGCGTACCTTATTATCAAAGCAAACGCAGTTCTTCTCGTCCTTCTTCTCCTCTTTCTTCTTCTCCTTGATACCCTCAAGCACACCAGTACGTGAGCCATCGCGATATACCGTACAACCCTTACAACCACAACGCCAAGCCTCTTCGTAGAGTTTACCTACGAGCTCTTCGCTCACATCGTTAGGCAAGTTGATAGTCACAGAGATGGAGTGATCCACCCACTTTTGGATAGCACCTTGCATTTGCACTTTCTCCATCCAGTCCACATCGTTGGCAGTAGCTTTGTAGTATGGCGATTTTTGTACCAACTCATCAATCTCGGCAGGCGTATAGCGATGAGCAGGATCATACTCATAACCATTGGCTTGCATCCATGTGATGAACTTGTGGTGGAACACCACATACTCCTCGAAGCTATCACCTACCTCATCCACGAGATCTACGTGTACGTTCTTATCGTTAGGGTTCACCTTGCGGCGACGACGATATACAGGTTGGAACACTGGCTCAATACCAGAGGTAGTTTGGGTCATGATACTGGTTGTACCCGTAGGTGCGATCGTCAAGCAGGCAATGTTACGACGGCCGTGCTCTACCATGAGTGCATATAACTCTGGATCTGCCTCTTTGATGCGTTGGATATATGGGTTATTCTCCTCGCGCTTAGCATCATACACCTTGAATGCACCACGCTCCTTAGCCATCATCACGCTACTGCGGTATGCAGCTAGTGCCAAGGTCTTGTGTACCTCTACGGAAAAAGCAGTTGCCTCTGGTGTACCATAGCGCAATCCCATAGCAGCAAGCATATCACCCTCTGCGGTAGTACCTACACCAGTACGACGACCTTGGGTGGTCTTTGCCAAAATCTTCTCCCACAATTCGCGCTCGGTACGTTTGATGCTCTCTGCCTCAGGATCGGAATTTACTTTAGCTAAGATCTTCTCAATCTTCTCAACCTCAAGATCGATGATATCATCCATCATGCGTTGAGCCACAGCCACGTGCTTCTTGAAGAGCTCAAAGTCGAACGCAGCCTCGGCTGTAAATGGGTTCTTCACATAGCTATAGAGGTTGATTGCCAAAAGACGGCAACTGTCGTATGGACACAATGGAATCTCACCACAAGGGTTGGTACTTACGGTCTTATAACCAAGATCGGCATAACAATCTGGCACACTCTCTTTGGTGATTGTATCCCAGAACAGCACACCTGGCTCAGCAGACTTCCATGCATTGTGAATCACCTTCTTCCACAGTTTGGCAGCATCTACTTCCTTAGTATAAGTAGGGTTCTCCGCATCGATTGGATATTGTTGCACATATGGCAGGTTATTGATTGCAGCCTCCATAAAATCGTCGTGCATCTTTACTGACACATTAGCACCGGTCACCTTACCCGACTCCATCTTAGCATCGATAAACGCCTCACTATCAGGGTGCTTCACACTTACGCTGAGCATCAATGCACCACGACGACCATCTTGCGCCACCTCCCGAGTAGAGTTGCTATAACGCTCCATAAATGGCACCAAACCAGTAGATGTCAAGGCACTATTCTTCACAGGGCTACCATGAGGACGGATATGACTCAAGTCATGACCCACGCCACCACGACGCTTCATCAATTGCACTTGCTCCTCATCAATTTGGATAATCGCACCATAACTATCTGCGCTACCATCCTGACCAATCACAAAGCAGTTGCTCAAACTAGCTACCTGAAAATCATTACCAATACCTGTCATAGGACTACCCGCAGGCACGATATACTTAAAGTCGCGCAACAACTCAAACAACTCTGCCTCCGACATTGGGTTGGCATACTTGTTTTCAATACGCGCGATCTCACTTGCCAAACGATGGTGCATATCGTCTGGAGTCAATTCGTAGAGATTACCAAATGAGTCCTTCAACGCATACTTGGTACTCCATACGCGTGCAGCCAACTCGTCGCCACCAAAATAACTCACCGACGCTTGTTCTGCTTCTTTTTGAGTATAAACCTTTTTCTCCATGATATATAATTAGTTACATTTTTTCAATCCACAAACCCTTACATACAAGGGCGAAAATCGACCGCAAAATTAGTATAAATATTTTATTTATGCAAATTTTTCAAACAAAAAAGTTTTCAACAATCATACAAAGTTGTCCAAAACAAAAATGCAAGTCACTATCTATTAGTAACTTGCATTTTTTATCAACAGCAAAAGTTTTCCGTTTTGCAAAAGTTATCAACAACTTACGTTTTCTATTTGTGTAATCATAGCACTACAGCAGGTTGCACTATTTTCGTCCACTTGCTGATAGCGTACTGCGTTTTCAGTTTTCAAAAATCGCGTATACATCACATCGCCTTGATACAATTCTTTAACGTAATTGATATCCAATCTAAATGGCTTTTGATTATCAAATGCTTGCACAGCATTCACCATCCATTCTAGGTATTTACACGAATTGCAATGGCAGTTGTAATCCACATCTGAGTACTGAATCTCATGCAATACCTCGCCTGCTACTCCACCCTCATCTTCTATATCATCCAGCTGAATTGGGCGAAGACGTGGTGCACGAGCCATATTGAGTGCTTCGCCATCTACCGAATCCTTGAAGATATCATGATCAAAGATATTCACAATCTCGCGTGAAGTTAGATCCAAGACCGCCCAAACAGTCTTGGCACAGCCGATTAGTCGCTCTGTACCATCTGCTTGCGGTTGGTAAATACGAAAATCACGCACCGACAACATATGCGCATTGCGCTCAATCCATGTTTCAACAATCATCTCCTCACCATGTTTGGGCAAATAGAGCATCTCCATATTCAAATGCGTGATGATCCATGTATAATTCATGGGCAACAACACGGGAATACCAATCCCCATCTCGTCTGCCACTTTACCTGCTATATTGAGCAAGTAATTTTCCATCGAATACAGACGCAGACGACGCGAAGCATCTACATCTTGATAAGGTACAATGATTGTATGTCTATATTTCATATGTTATTCACCTGTTTAACTATTCATTGATTGGGAAGATGCCTGTTGGGCGGAGAATCGTATATTTCGTCATCTCTTGATTGGATCTAAATCCTACTCCCTGAATAATCGAAGCTTCACGAGTTATCACAATCGACGAATCAGAATAAATCGACTCCGATTTCTGATCCCAAAACAGCAACGGGGTTTCAAATTGTTCCCCCTCAAGGTTCAAGGCTTTGACATTACCACGCAACATCCAACGTTGTGCTGGTTCGTTGTAGAAAGCGTAATCCGACTCAATGCTAGCATCTGGCTCCAACTCTGTGTTGAATTTCTCTAGATAGATACCATCTGGAAACTCCCAATAGGGGGTATCGGCTTTGTCATACACTTTCCATGTTTGAGCTTTAATGCGATAGCGCACCACTCCCGAGTCGGAAATGATCGTGGTCACATCGCTCGCCTCTAATACTGCCATAGCTGCTCGATCCGTGACGGCATCTGCGCGCAAACGCACATCACGACGGCGACAACCTGCAATAACCAACACCAAGAGAACCATCAACATGATTCTCTTGGTTGTTAGTCGTTGTAATAATTGTAATTGTTTCAATGTTTCTTTGCATCAAGCGCCAAAAGCGCTTTCATATTACTCAGCCTTCGAACGGCAAGTAGTGGTTCGATTTACCCAACCACCTACGCGGTAAGGTGAACCTTCGTTCAAATCGCGGTGGAAGAACACATCCTCTTTGCTTGGGAAGTATTGACGATAAGTAGCAATCAATTTGTTTGCATCGCTTGAGCAAGATGAATCCACTTGTTTTGCCTTAGCAAACATGTCGCATGCTACCCAGAATACTGAGCGAGCCAAGATTGGATCGTCAGACACCTTAGCACTCGCATAGCAGATACCCATCAACAAATAGCAACGACCATCCTCTGGCGCAATATCCAATGCTTGTTGAGCATAGGCAACACCTTGTTGATAGTTCTTCAATGATACATACACATTGGCCAAGCGATAGAGATAATCTGCCTTATCCTCATCTACAGTAACCATTGACAATGCTTGCTTGTAGTACTCTACTGCGCCTTCCAAATCACCCTTCTTGATGCACATTTGTGCACAACCAGCAGCAGACTCTGCAGTAGGTTGCAACTTGTGTGAGTGCTCAGCAGCTGCAAAATACACCTCGCTCTCGGTACAACCAAGACGACGATAGAGTTTCATGATCGAACCCAACTTCTCTAAATCATTGGCGCTCTCTGCTACCACACTAGCATACATCTGATCCATCTGACCACAATCAGCAGCACCAGAAGCTGCATAGAGACGATCCACATATGCCTTTTGGCTAGCAGCTTGCTCAGCATTCTTACCACCTGCAGCAGCGATTTGATCTAGAGTAGCAGATGCCAATTGATAATCAGCCAAGAACTGATCACCATATTGATCTTGATTAGATTTATAAATATTGTAACTAACCTCAACAAACTTGCGCAAAACAGTGATTTGAGCCTTTTCGCCCAAAGCAGTTACAGACTCTTTCAACCAACCATAAGCAGGCATTGCCAACTCATCTTCAGGGAACAAAGTCAAATAATCCATTGCCTTCAAACCCAATACGTACTCATCTGGATAACGTGCCTCATCAAAATACTTGATACGATCATCGTGCAACTTCAAGATGGAATCACGCAACGCCTTGCGCACATTATCATCCGTTGCTTGAGCATAACGATACTCCAAGATCTCATCACCATCGGTATAGATAGCCTTGTTAAGATCAGGACGAGCTTGATAGACTGGCAACCAGAAACCATAAGCCTCATCGTACTGTTTGTTTTTCACAGACTCGTGAAACAGCGAAAGATTCACCATGCACTCCTCGTCTGACAAGGTTTCTACTACTGGTGCCACCACCTCTGGTTCAGCACCTTTCTTTTTCTTCTTTTGTGCAAAGCCTGCCATTGGGATAGCGAAGCACAAAGCAATCAATAATACTTTTTTCATGTTTGTTTTTATATTTTATGTTTATAATTTATCACTCATAGTTTATAACTTACGTTTGAAGAACCAATGCTCTGCAATCGCAGCATTCACCACAAAACGCACGTAGTTTTCGTTCATCTGACCTGCAGCAAATCCTCTGCGACCATATTCAAACGTGGTATTCACCACCGTACCAATCGTACGCAATGGAAAACCAAAACCCATCGTCACAGACAAATGTGGCTGCTCAAACTGAGTTGTATAGGAGGTTGCATAACTTGCACCCACACGCCAACTCATTCTATCCAAGAATCTTCTACCCATAGGATCATGCCTATACTCCGCACCTAACGCCCAACGATGACGTGTAGCCAATGCATCATTATCATTGAAATACAACACATTAGCCCAATCTTGACATTGATAATCCAATGCCAACGTAATGCGGTCAGCATAGCAATAACTCAAACCCGCACCATATACCATCGGCATCTCAAAACCCGCATCCATAGTTGTTACAGTATCTGCCGAGTTGGTCTCTATCTGCTGATACTCGCAACGAGAAAAACGCTGCTTGTTCTCAAACATACCACCCAAAACCACCGCATGTTTGCCAAAAGTATGGAACAACTGCATACCATATCGCAAACGCAAACTATTCACATGCAAGTAATCACCTTGCTCCACCGACTTCAAAGTGGCATCCGCAAAAGTCAATGCACGCTTTTGAGTCGTCTCGCCGAACATATAGTACACATTCGCACCCAATGCTACCCAATCGCAGATATTCACACTCAAACCGCCATACACTTGCGTAAAACCACCTTCTCCACTATATGTCTTGGTGTATTGATGCCCCGAGGTAGTAGAATCAGACAACGCAAAATTATATCCCACAGCCGAATAAGGTGTCACACCTACCGACATCGCTACATACCTTTTCCACAACGGAAACTGCATCGTGATATACTCCAAGTTGCCATTCAAGCGATTGCGCTGACCATTCATATCACCATAGTTCGTGTACAAGAACGAACCTGCTATATCAAACATAAACGTCAACGAATCACCACCTGTATACGAAGCAGGCTGAGAAGGGTTAATCGCTTTGTTCGAACGCATACCCGTACCTACTCCACCCATCGCACGATAAGCACCTGGCAGATTGTCATTCAACTCTCCATATCCAAATCTCGAAGATGGTGAGGATGTCGCATTCTGCGCCCACGCGCCCACAACCATCATTGTTGCTACTGCTATTACTATATATCTTTTATAATTCATAATCTATTTTTTATCCACGCCTTTAACCTTTAACCTCTAAACTCCAAAATCCTATTCAGCCCTATCAACACCAAGTGGGGTTCGCCCACCACCTCTTTCTGCTTCATCGCATTTAATATATAAGGTGCATGGCCACCCGTCACATAGGTCTTAAACGCTATCTTCTGCTCCTTCAATTGGCGCATATATCCTTTCACCTCAAACACCAGTCCTCTTACCACGCCTGCAGCCATAGCCTCTTTGGTGTTCTTGCCAAACAGGGGCGTCAACGCATCGGGCTCTACCTCTACTTTGGGCAAGCGCTTGGTCATCTGGTTCAATGCCGTCAAGCGCATCTTGATACCCGGGGCGATATTACCACCCAAATACCCTTGCTCAGCCGACACAAAGTCATAGGTCACAGCCGAACCAGCATCTACTATCAGCAGGTTCTGCCCGGGGCACAAATGTGCCGCCCCTACAGCTGCTGCTATGCGATCATGTCCCAAGGTCTCTGGTGTCTGATAGCAGTTCTTGATAGGCAATGGTGTCAAGTGGTCAAACAGCACGAACTTCTTCGACAATCGATTGAGCGCATTGATTACAGCAGGCTCCATGTTCGCCACCGACGACACGATGCTCTGCGTAATCGGATACAACGAGAACAACCGCTCTACATCCACGCTCGTAAACGAGCGGTATAGCAGGTTCTTCACAATCACGCCGTCCTTAAACAGCGCCACCTTCGTCCTCGAATTACCCTGATCAATACACAAATTCATACCTCTAATCTCTAAACTCTAAACAGTAGCGAAGCGTCCTCTAAACTCACGCGGCTTATTACGCTTCGTACAAGAAGCGTTTAATACTCTTCTTAGGTGTCTTCTCAAACTCGTGCGTATAGAGCTTCACGATGCTAATCTGCTCATATGCAGCCAACTCCGCATTCACCAACTTGCGATTCTCGTCCATAATGGCCTCCAACTGCTCCTGCGTCAACTTGTCCGCGTCTACAGCCTCAAAGTCAGGGCAAACCAATGCCACCAATCGGATATCCTCTTTCTGCAACACCAACGACTCCAACACATATGGCATATTGTTGATCTTCGCCTCGATCTCCTCTGGGTAGATATTCTGTCCACTAGGACCCAGCAACATCGTCTTGCAACGACCCTTGATATAGATAAATCCGTCCTCGTCTATCATTCCCAAGTCGCCAGTACGCAACCAGCCATCCTCTGTAAACGACTGAGCTGTAGCCTCTTCGTTCTTGTAGTATCCAGTCATCACATGCTCGCCACGAACCTGAATCTCACCCACGCCCTCGGCATTCGCATCCGCAATACGTGCCTCCATATAGCCCTTTAGCACTTGACCGCACGATTGTGCACGAAAATCCTCACAATGTGTAAAACTAATCAGCGGAGCCGTCTCTGTCATACCATAACCTATAGTCAATGGGAACTTGATTCGACGCAAGAATGCTTCCACTTCTGCATTTAATGGGGCGCCACCAATAATCACCTCACGAAACTCACCACCAAAAGCGTTGATCAGTTTCTCACGAATCTTACCCAATACCACTTGATCCAACAATGGCACTTTCAATACCCAACTTACTGGACTCTTACTGATCTGTGGCTGAATCATCTTCTTATAAATCTTTTCCAATATCAAAGGAACAGACAGAATAACTGTAGGTTTAACTTCGGAGAAAGCTTTCAACAATATCTTAGCAGATGGAGTACGACCTACCAAATAGGTATGTCCACCAGCAGACAAACATGCTAAGAAGTCAAAAGCACATCCATACGCGTGTGCCAAAGGCAAGAATGCCACGTGACGGCAGCCTGGATATACCAAACCGGTTTGATTACCAAACAACACATTACCCGCCAACGCATTCATCGGAGTCATCACACCCTTGCTAAAGCCCGTCGTACCAGAGGTATAGTTGATCGATGCCAACTCCGCATTGCTGCGCTCTGCATACTGGATATCCTCCTTGCTAAAGCCATTAGGATATTGCTCGGCAAATAGCTCCTCGATGGTCATCTTATCCACGGCTTGCTCCATAGGCAAACGGCTGATGATCATATCCATATTATTGAGCGAGAGTACTGCCTTCAAATCAGGCACTTGCTCTGCATCAATATTCTCCCAAATCAAGTCTGTGATAAAGAGCAACTTACTCTCCGAGTGGTTCACAATATGAATAGCATCATTCGCCTTAAAGTCTTGCAATATAGGCACGATGATTGCACCATAGGTCACCGTTGCCAAGAAAGTGGTCACCCAGTTCGCATTATTCTTACCCATCACAGCCACCTTATCGCCCTCCTCAATGCCTGCTTGCTTAAACAGCAAATGCACCTTAGCGATATTCTCCGCCAATTGTGCATAGGTCAGGGTATTGCTCGTTCCATAATCAGTTACGGCTTCCAATGCCCAATTCTCACGAAACGACTTCTCGTAAATCTTTATCAGATTCTCTTCTGGTTTACTTAGCATATTATTGTACAATTATTTTCGTTCATTATTTAATTCTCTACAGGCAATGGTATCTCCAATAGCCCTTCTTCCATTGGTGCTGCTTGTCTCACCGAGATGATCGAATCCACCACATACTGGCTATTGCCGCGCCATGGCAAAGTGCCCAAGTAACGCTTCCAATGCAACTTGATCTGACGACTAGAGTTGCTATCTATCTGCTCTGCCACATGCTCATCCACGACCGAAAACTTAAACTCATTCGACTGAATCGTAGCACTCGTGTTGTGCGAGTTATAACCCGTCTGGATCATCTTGCCCTCGTAAGTCTTAAAGACAAAACCCTCACGTTGGAAATAGTTGATATCACCCTCGTTCGTGCCTTCGCTATATACAAAGAAGAACTTAAAATACACAAATACCGCCAAAGCGAGCAACAATACGCTCACGATGCCTGTCACTATTTTACCACCTGTATTCATATTCTTAGCTTTAAACATTAAACTTTCAACTATTTAGCCACAAAGAGCGTGCAAAGGTACAAAAAAAAATCGGATTATGCAAATCATTATGCATTTTATCCGATTTTTTAATAAATATTTAATTTATTACAGCACTTTACATCCCACCAATCGATCATACCTTCCGCCAAAAGGTGTATAGTAAACCCACACCGCATACGCATTCTCTGTCTGCCAATGCGAACCCTCCAGCGGCAAACTCGTCACACCGTTCTTACCCTGCACATAATACATATAGTCGTATCCGCCTTGCTTCAAATACGCAAACAGATAATAGCATTTCTGCTCCGCATCATACGCCATCCTATTCAGCGCACTCATCTGATTACCAAATGCTTCGCCACCCACAAACACATGCCCATCCATCACATACTCATCCACAGGCAGCACAAAATGTACCCACATATATTCCGCCTCGGTATCCACATAATCCGTCTTCTCGCAGTTCACTAGCCATTGTCCATTGGCATCCCTTTCCGTTACATAGGGCAAGCCCTCACGACCCGCATTCCTGTTCTTGGTGCCGCGAACCTCATCTATATCCAGCAAAGCATGGTATTCGCCCTGAGCATACTGCACCCTATCCACATGGTAACCGGCATAATACGTTGAATACGCATCAAAATGTCGATACTCATTTCCGCCCTCAAAGATAAGCGTTTTCTGATTCATATAGCGCAGTCTGTTGGGCTCCACAAAAGTCGGTTTCTCCAGTACCACCTGATTATCCAATCGGCCGTTCTGCTCCACCACCAGTTTCACATCTCCTGCATCACGCACGTTTAGCGCCTTCGTCTGCAAATCGATATCCAACTGTTGATACCTGCCATTGAGCTCTATGTCTGTGTTCGCACGCACATTCACATCAATTCCCACGATGGGTTCCACGACACGAAAACACACCTCTGCCACTACCCTATCTTGATCACCATCCTCGTAGATCTGCACCACATAGTTGCCGCTTGCTTTCAGCTGCATATCTTCGTTAGGAAAGGCAAAGGAATAGTGCGTATAGGCTTGTTGGGTATTCATCGAGTGCTCATAATCCACTACATCTGCCGTTGTAAAACCATCCACATATTCGTAGCTGCTGATGTCACTCTCATGCCAATCGCGATTACAATGCAGCACGCGATAGCTATATTGGTGCACATCATGGCTCATCTCATCGAAGCTAATCTCCAAAGTATTCTCCGCTTCGCTGCCATCTATCACGCCACTCTCTGGCAGCACCAAATAGGGTCTGCTGACCGTGCCGGATGGCTCTATGGCCTCAATCATATACCGCATACGCAGCGTGCGTATGTCGCTATCCATCACTTGTGTCCTATGCTGCGCATATCCTACCATGGACACCAAGAGTAACAATAATATCAATCTTCTTTTCATATATTCTACACCTATAACCAATAATCACCTCATTAGTATCTCCTTGCTTCGCAGAAATCTTATTAATCTTATTCTCCACGCTTATCCTACGCTTTTCCTAGGTTCTCCGAAATAAATTGCCACTATTCCTTCCGCTCGTTCCGTGCTCAGTCATTGAATCTTATAAATGTGGCGGTACACATTTCAAAGACGAATCAGAGTCGGTGCAGTTAAGATTCAGCGGTCACGTTTTGGATGTACCCAAAATGTGGAGCAGTGGTAATTGATTGCGGAGCACTTTGGGCGAGTGTTGCGAGCTTATAAGATTTATTAAGATTTCTCGCCGTAGGCGTAGGAGCTTCTTTCTCCTCGCCTATAACCTATAGCCTATTCCCGCATCACCACCAACCAGTTCGTCGGATAATCGTGCCCCTTCGGATGCAATATATGCACCTTGCCGTCCTCGTCCCTATAGAACGAATGATTCCATCCTGCACCCATATCCATGTATAGCGCCTGCTCCACGCCTACATCTAATAGCGCTTGCAGATAGTCCTGATACGCCATCTCCTCGCGGTTGGCCATCACGTAGAATCGTCCATCCTTCTCACACAGCGAACGGTAGTGCTCCACCCTGTCCATTGGTTGTATCTTATGCGCATAAATCTCCCCATTTTTGATCACCCAATGCTGGGTAAATGCCATGCCACCATGCTCCACGGAACTATCCAGCACCTCCTCGCATGGAAAGCTGCATATCCGCTTACATAACATCTTGCCATTCAGTCCCTTACCTTCCCATACGAATAGCGCATATCGCTCTGCGAATGATATCCCATCTTTATTCTCAATATATCCTTCGTATAGCATTCCACCCGAGATATGCGGTCCAAGGATATTGCTATGTTCGAAGTGATCGAGGCATTTGCCGGTGAAGGCAGCAGCGGCGCAAAATAGCACATTTTCTTGTGTCGTGTCGGGCATTTGTCCGCAGGCCAAATCAAGTGGACAATCGGTAATATCGTAGATGGTGAGCAGCTCCTTGCAATCTACTTGCATGGGGTATGTTAGTTGATTGGGCATATTGGTATTATCGTTATTGAATGCTCTTCCGATGGCAGCAATGATAGCCGCTCCAGCGATGCATGCTAGTGTCCGAATGAGTGTCTTTTTCATAAAGTCTCCGTATCAAAGATGATCTCCAAATCCTCTACCTGCAACCTTATTTTCAGCCATTCATACACCCTCACTTTCTCCTCCTCGCTTGGCATCTCGCTACAATGTACCACCACTACCACTTGCTCCTCGCTCATCACCACATTCTGCTCCAATGCAGTACCCCTAGCCAATGTCAGACGCGTGATGCTCGGCAGTTGCACTTGCAACTCCTCTGCCAACTGCTTGGCGGGCAATTCTTGTTGTTTATAGTGGGCTATCTGCGCATTCAGCACTTTGATCGAATCATCGCGCACCTGGACATTACTTGCATTGGTAGCCATCAAGTTCTTGACGATTTCCGTCTCATTGAAGCGGTCCACTTGTACGGTCGCATCCTCGTGTATCACGATTTGCGAGCGCATGATGCCATAGTTCTCCGCATCGCGTAGAAGCATCTCCTTGGTGTCTTCGTTAAGTGTTTCACCCGCCAATCGCAACTCCAGCATATATGGCTTGGTATCTATATTCACCTGTGAATCATAGATATAGGTCTTGCCGATATTCTGATTCTTCTTCACGAATCGATTAGCCATCTTCGTAAAATCATTCTCGCGAATCACATGATACCCCGTGAATATACTAGTTGCTGCCAGCAGGATCACCAATGCATACGATAGGATAAAATACCTCGTGCGATGTTGTTCCACGGTCTTCACGGGGAACTTCAGGAACTTAGCCATCAAATATGCCGCCATGGCGATAAAGATGCAATTGATGCTGAAGAGGAATAGCGCACCGATGGTATATTGCCAACTCAGATTGGCAATTCCGTAACCTACCGTACAGAGTGGTGGCATCAAGGCGGTAGCTATCGCCACACCAGATATCACGGTACCCTTCTCCTTGCGAGCGGTTTCTAGCACACCTGCTAAACCGCCAAACAAAGCGATAAACACGTCATATATCGTAGGTCTTGTACGCGCCAAAAGCTCGGTTGGGTTGTCGATTTCTAGCGGAGTGACTATAAAGTACAGAGTGGCTGCCAGCAAACTGATTCCTACCATTACCAGCAGGTTCTTGATGGAGAACAGCACCAGTTCTCTATCGTTGGTGCCAAGTCCCAATCCGAGTCCCGTGATAGGTCCCATAAGGGGTGAGATCAGCATGGCGCCGATGATGACGGGTATGGAGTTGACGTTGAGTCCCACGCTGGCTATGATGATAGCCACAAAGAGTATATATACGTTGGGGCCACGAAATGGGATATTCGAGCGTATATCTTCTATAGCTGCCTGAATATCCACATCGTTGGTCAGATTGAGGGTTGTCTTGAGAAATTCTCTGACGGTATTAAAATTCACTTTCATAGTAGTTAGCGTATTTTTGTTTACTTAGTTCAATTCGCCGTTACATAAATAAATTTTGGATAATTTTGGTTTAATTTTCTATAATTTTTGTTTATATTATGTTTCCTCCATTTTGTTTTGCTCTCCAAATGCGACGTAGTTGCATTTCATTAGAGCAAAAACAAAAGTTATCCTTGAATTGACATTAATTGACGACTTAATTGACAACAATTGTCTTAAAAAATCCCCTCGATTTTTATCTATTTTTGTAGCCATCTTAGATGGCGTATTTTTGTTTCAAAAAATCCTTTTCGCCGACAAAATTACAATTTTTTCCTCAAATACGCAAAAATATTTGCATATTTCCGAAAAAAGCAGTACTTTTGCACCCGAATTCAGCAATGTCCGCTGACACGTTGCCATTGTGGCTCAGTTGGTAGAGCAACGCATTCGTAATGCGTGGGTCGCCGGTTCGAGTCCGGCCAGTGGCTCAAAAAACAAAAAGACATCCCTTGTGGGTGTCTTTTTTGTTTTGCTACCTGTCACGGACGAGAACCGTTAAAGGGGTCCCCTAAACGCTCGTGGCGTTTTGGGGAAGAGCGAGTGATACTTGAGTGCCTAATGACGCCTGCGTCAGTCTATGCACGAAAGTATGGCGAGCGGCAGAGTCCGGCCAGTGGCTCAAGCCCTACTTCTCAACAAACGCCCTCTCCAAGCTCTGCGAGATATTGATCATATAGTCGCCCATATGCTCGAGTTCGTTGATGATATCGATATAATACACACTCGTTTGGTAGTTCTTTTGGTTATCCTCCAGCGCCTCTATCTCTGCCTCGCGCAACTCATTACGCAGCACATTAATCTGCTCCTCAGCATCATACGCGTTCTTGATCGTCATCAATCGACCTTCATGCGCAGCAGTTAGGTTGGCAATCATCACCTCGTAGGCACCATCCACTTTTGCCAGCATCAGATTAATCTTCTCTACTGTTGCCTCATCAAAAGTCTTCTTATGCTCGTTGCGACGGCTAAGCATACGGCTAATAGCTTCGCCCGAATCTCCCAGGGACTCCAACTCGCCAATAATCTTGTACATCGCCTTGATTTTCATAGAGGTTGCCTCGCTGATATCGCCTGCCAATACGCCATTGAGGAAGGCAGCAATCTCGTACTCAATGCGGTCACTAATCTCCTCGTATTTCACCAACTTCTCGCGCAACTCGTCGAAGTGCTTTGCATCGGCCGAAATAGCCTGCTTCGCATAACCCAAACCGTTGCGAGAGATGTTCGCAAAGTGGATAATCTCATCAAACGCTTGCTCCGCAGCCAACTCTGGCGTAGCCAATGGACCTGCAGAGATATACTTCAAGCGGAACGGCTCTTTGTCTTGGCTTTTTGGTTTGATAATCCACACCACAGCTTTCTCAATCAGTTTGATAAACCATACGAGAATCAGCGTATTGATGGTATTGAAGAGCGTGTGCAACATACTCAATCCGTACAACGCCGCTGTGCTGGTATCAGCACTACCCTCCACAACCGCAAAACCGTCTGCCGCAGGGTTAGGGAAACCAAAGAGTTCGATTATCTTACCCACTAACGCAGTAAATGGTTTGAACAATATCAGAGCCCATATCACACCAAACACATTGAAGATGGTGTGTGACATCGCCGCGCGTTTCGCTTGTGTATTACCCACCGAAGCCGCGATATTCGCCGTAATGGTCGTACCGATATTCTCGCCCAACACCATCGCACAAGCCATATGGAAAGGTATCCAACCCATGCTCAGCATAATGAGCGTGATAGCCATGGTGGCAGAAGACGATTGCAACACCAAGGTCAATACCGTACCGAACGCCAAGAACAGCAGTACCGAACCAAAGCCATGACTTGCCCATGTAGTCACAAACTCCAACACTTGTGGGGTCTCACGCAAGTCAGGTACGGAGTTCTTCATAAACGACAAACCGAGGAACAAGAGCGAGAAACCTACAATCAACTCGCCAATGTTTTGGTATTGGTTCTTCTTTGAGTTCGAGAATAGGAAACCGAGCAACATCATGGGCACCGCCAAGAGCGAGATGTCGGCTTTGAAGCCCAAGAAGGCCACCATCCATGCGGTAACAGTCGTACCGATGTTCGCACCCATGATCACGCTGATGGCTTGGCTCAGGGTCAACAGACCCGCATTTACGAAGCTCACCACCATGACTGTGGTAGCGGAGGATGATTGAATAACGGTCGTCACGCCAAGACCTGTCAGCACACCTTTAGCAGGGTTAGAGGTCATAGCAGACAGGAAACTGCGCAGTTTATCGCCTGCGGCTTTTTGAAGTCCAGAGGACATAAGATTCATTCCGTAGAGGAACATTCCAAGCGCTCCAAGGAGCGTAAAGATTTGTAAAATTCCCATAACTTAAATATTAGAATTGTTCAAAATTGTTCAGTATTGTTCAAAGTAGTTCAATATTGTTTTGTATTGTGTAGTGTTGTTTGTTCGTTATTATTTCCGACAGGGATTTATCCCGTTCCGACAGGGTTTCTGCCCGTTCCGACTTCCGACAGCCCATCGGGCGTTCTAACATAGTTCTTTCAAATCCTGTGCAAAAGTACTGCTATATTATTATACAGGTATGAAGAAAATATTAAGAAATTGTTAAATCGCATTTTTGTCGCCTCACATTCTATGTCTATTAATTCCGAATCTCATTCGGGTACTTTTGCAAAAAAGTACTTTTATTAAGATTCCATTCCCATGTACCTACCCAAATTCTCTCGGGCTAAAGACCAAAGATGAACCAAGGACGAACCTAAGACAAACCAAGGATGAACCTAAGAACACCAAATTACGAAATGTACGTTTTATTAAGATTGCCGTCTCTTTTACATCTCTTATACCTTGCCTAATTCCACCGAGAGAACTCCGAGAGACGACCGAGAGAGCTCCGAGTCAACTCCCCGTGACCCAAAAGTGCTGTTTCTTAAGGTTGCTTCCGAATAAGGTTGTCTCGATTCCTAAAAAAGTTGTCACCATTCCTAAAAAGGTTGACACGATTCCTAAAAAAGTATACTAACTTTCTAACATTGTTGACTCATAGGTTTCTAAATAAAATTTACCCAAAAAGCGATTTTTATTTGCACATCTCGAAAAAAAAGTGTATCTTTGCAGCAGAAATAAAATTCATAGATAATGGAACGCCAAAATTATTTCAATTACATATCGACACAACTTACAATTCTTGCGTGTAGAATTGAATGCGAGGGTAAATTGAATATACTTGATTTGCATATCCATGCTGAAAATTTTTATAGAGATTTCTTGTCCATTTTATTTGATTGGAATCTTAAAAACTTAAATAACGAAAATCAAAATGTAGAGGCAATAGATTTAATTGACGAGACTAACAAGTGTATCTGTCAAGTTTCAGCTATGGGCACAAAGACTAAAATAAATAATTCTTTAGCGAAAATTGACTCAACAAAATACAATGGTTACACATTTAAGTTTGTATCTATAGCACGCTCTACAAAATCTCTTAAAAACAAAACATATCAAGTTCCATCCAATATTAGATTTAATCCACGAGAAGACATATATGATATTTCTTATTTCTTAAGAACGATAAAAGATTGTAGAATAGAAAAGATAGAAACAATTTATCGTTTTATTCAAAAAGAATTAGGGGAAAACAATGGTATTTCATCTATTAATTCTGATTTAACTCAAGTAATACAAATTTTATCACAAACTGATTTATTGAAAAATGAAAATATACGCTTAAATAATGATTTTGAAATAGCTGAAAAGATAGAATATAATAGCCTTTCTGCAGAAAGTAAAAATATTATTCTTGAGTACTGCTCATACCAAAATATAGTAGATCAGATCTATTCTACATTTGATAAAGAAGGTGTGAATAAAAGTTTTTTTGTTTTAAATAGTATACGGAAATTTTATATATCCAACAAGAGTACATACAATGGAACGAATTTGTTTAATAATATTCGACAATGTGTAAAACAAGAGATTTATAATAGCCCCAATAGAGGTCAACTAACAAGGGAAGCTATTGAGATGTGTACAGATATTATTATAGTTGACGCTTTTATTAGATGTAAAATATTCGAAAATCCACAAGGCTATCAAGATGTTACTGCCTGATTCCATACATCCTCAATATAGTGTTTACTATATAGGAGCATTGTTACTCCAAATTCTACAACAGAAAGGTACTATGTCTGTTGCAGATTTATATGTCACTATGAAACATGATAATGATATATCATTCAAATTATATTTATTGTCATTGGATTGGTTATATTTGATTAATGCTGCGCAAATTAATAATAAAGGAGATATTGTATTATGTTCCTAAAATCATTATTGATATCAACCCCCACCAAAATAATACGTGAAATAAAATTTCACAAAGGTTTAAATTTGATTGTTGATGATACACCTAATAGTGAAACATCAACTGGTAATAATGTGGGAAAAACAACTATACTCAAACTGATTGACTTTTGTTTGGGGCGAGACGGTAGTGTAATCTATAAAGACCCTGAGAATAAAAGAGAAGAGTATAAAAAAGTTAAAGATTTTTTAATAGATGAAAAAGTTATTATTACTCTTTCATTAGTTGATGATATTGAGAATCCACATACAGAGGTCGAAATTTCTCGAAACTTTCTGAAGAAAAAAAATGAGACTGTTTGTACAATCAATGGAGAACATGTAAATGTAGGAGATTTAGAAATAAAACTTATGCATACACTATTTCCGTCATTGAATGTATCAAAACCAACTTTTAGACAAATCATAGCTCATAACATACGCTACGAAGATATCCGATTAAACAATACATTGGAAATCCTAAATGCATTTACAAGAACAGAAGAATATGAAACACTATATTTATTCCTATTTGGCTGTGATTATGATGAGGGGCGTAAAAGAGAGGAACTTATTGCAAATATTAAAAGCGAAGAAACATATCTTAAAAGATTACAACGCACACATACAAAAAGTGCATACAAAATTGCTTTAGAAGATATTAGTCGGGAAATTGTTAAATTAGAGGGACAAAAATCAAAATTGAATATCAATCCTCAATTAGATAAAGATATGAGTGATTTGACCTCCATTAAGGAACAATTAAATGTTATTGGAAGTCAAAGAAATAGTTTGCAAATTAGAAAAAAGATAATACAAGAATCGATAGAGGGATTTAATAATCAAAAATTTGAGTACGATTTAGCGCAATTACAACTTATATACCAACAAGCCTCATCGCTAATTCCAACATTACAGCATACTTTTGAGGAGATGGTAGCATATCACAATAATATGCTTGCTAATCGTATAGTCTTCATAGAAAGTGAGATTCCAAATATTGAAAAACAAATTTTGGTTTTGACAAAACAATTTGAGGCATTAAGACGTCAAGAATTTGACCTCACGGAGAAGATTACAATGTCTGATACATTTGAAGAGTTAGAAAATATAATCCTAGCATTAAATAAAAACTACACATTAAAGGGGCAGTACTCAAGTATTATTGGACAAATTGAAGATGTTGAGAAAGATTTAAAAAAATATCAACAAGAATTATCACACATTGATGATGGTTTGTTTGCAGATGATTTTCAAGCAAAGGTTCATTCTCAATTAAGTAAATTTAATACTATTTTTGCAGACATATCTGACGAATTATATAATGAGCGATATGCAATAAAAACAGATGTAGTTACTAACCGCAAGGGACAGCAAAATTATAAGTTCTCTGTGATAGAAACTAACTTGAGTTCTGGTAAAAAGCAAGGAGAAATATCATGCTTTGATATAGCTTACACCATCTTTGCTGATCAAGAAGGTATTCCATGTTTGCATTTTATTTTAAACGATAAAAAGGAGCTAATGCACGACCATCAACTAATCACTTTAGCAGAAATCGCTAATAGAGAAGATATCCAGTTTGTGGCATCAATATTAAAAGATAAACTTCCTGAACAGCTTCAAAAGGAAGAATATTATACAGTTGAACTATCAGAAACAGAAAAACTTTTTTTGTTAGAATAAATTATATTCTGGAATAACTAAAAATATTCTTAATAAACTAAGTAATTGTTAACTTGCCTATGAACAACCAGCATCGTAAAGGCGATGCATAACATATTAAATATAGCGTTATAAGCCAAAACTTGAGTTTTTGAAACTTCGACACTTTTAAAAACTGATTAGATATTCAAGCACAGCCTATAAACGCTCACGCTTTTGGCGTGGGCTTTTGGTGCAAATTTGAATATCTAAGGTAGTCGAAGACCTCAAAAACTCAAATGAAGCGAACGAAAGTTCACGCTTTTATTTTTGTATATCTTACTACTTAAAATTATAAACTAACATTTAAACCGAGGCAAACGGGTATTTGTCACAAATATTATGGGATTAGCTAATAATTTGAACAAATTTGAATGGGAAAATGAAATACCATTTTCTGAAGAACAAGTAAAAAAAACTCTTCATGCAATGGTAGGAGAAGGTAGCAAAGTTTCTGGTCTATTAAACAAGAATAAACAATGGGGACTAACTTGTGTTAACTCTGAAAGTAATGACACATTTGGCTCCTATAGTTTTGGTCAAATTAACTCTGTTTTTTCAATAACAATAAAGAAAGTTAATGAGAATAATTCTTATTTGCATATAACTATTTCAGAACGTCAAGGTGCTTTTATTACGGGCAATCAAGCATACTTGCAATCAGAATGCAATAATTTTATAAAGGCTTTAACTTTCTATTTGGAAGATTCAAATTCTGTAACATGGTGGTATGATATTTGGAAACCTCAATGTGAAAAAGTTACTATAGAAACCACAAAGTTATCTAAAAAGAAATCAAAGGGTTTTAATATTCTCATAAATTCATTTATTATTTTAATCATAGTTACTATAATACTTTGGATAGTTATATTCTTTCTTAACTTCATATAGTTTAAAGATGGGTATATATCGTTAAAATACTATTGTATAAAATTCGCAGGAATAATAGTGCGACTAGTCCCGCTCAATTAGAAGAAAGGGGATTAAAATACTGTTGTAATATCAGGCACACGAAAACTTTTTTCAATAAAATACACTCACCTGGGAAGCATAGTAAACACTACACTTCCCGCATGTTGTATATACCATTTTACTCTCAAAAATCACCTATATTCGGCACAAAATCACCACAATGCCGAAGATACGGCATCACTGTATTATATAGAGGACATTACAAAAACGGAAAGGTGAAAGGTGAAAAGTGAAAACATAACAGCCACAGAAAGCCCACAGATCTCCCACAGATGTCCAATCGTGGTCCCCTAGCCCGCAAGGAAAAAAGGACAATACATACAAGGGCATACTAGTGAATCGGTGCAAAATTATAAAAAATATTTGAATAATCGGCTCATTTTGCACCGAAAAATGTAAAAAATAATGCAAATTTGAGCCGATTCTATAAAAAAAGGCCACTCAATAAGCTCAAAAAAGGAAAAACATCGCTACTGACAATCCTCCCCAATCACCCCTTCCACCAACTTCTCCAAATCCTGCTGATAGTCCTCTTTCCAAGTGCTACGGATGGTGAGAACAGGAGAGATAATATCGATGTTCTTCATCTGCTGCAGCATGCTGCATATCGTTTTGCCTGCCGTGGGAGCCCAAGTGCCGTTCTCCACTATGCCTACCCTACGCGACTGGTAGCCCTTGATGCACAACTTATACAAAAACTCATGCATAGGCGGAAAGACACCGCCATCATAACTCGCTGCACACAACACCATATTTCCAAACCGAAAAGCCTGGCTCACCGCCTCCGACATATCCGAACGGCACAGGTCTATCTCCCTAGCCTCCACGCACTTACTACGCAATTGCTCTGCGATACAATGTGCTACCGCTGCCGTATTGCCATAGATTGAAGCATGCGCTACAAGCACGCCGTCCGTCTCTACCTCATATCGGCTCCAGATGTCATACAAGCGTAAGGCTTCTGCGACTTCATTGCCCTCTAACACGCAGCCATGCAAAGGGGCTATGCGCTGAATATCAAAAGTTTGTATCTTCGCCAAAGCCGTTGCCACTTGTGCGCCATACTTCCCGCAGATATTGATATAATACCTGCGTGCCTCATCTATCCAATGCACCGAAAACATCGAATACACCCCAAACGAGCCAAACGCATCGGCAGAGAAGAGCGTCTTCTCCTCGGGCAGATAGGTCATCATCACATCGGGCCAATGCACCATCGGAGTGCTGATAAAGTGCAAGGTCAGTCCGCCTAAGTCCAATGAGTCGCCATGATTAACCATGAGGGTATGCGCAGGTTGATAGCCAAACTGCTCCAAGAACTGTAGCGCCGCGCGACTGGCAACAATAGTGGCATGTGGATATTTCTCCAAGAACGCCCCTATCGAACCGCTATGGTCGGGTTCGGTGTGCTGAATAATCAGGTAATCGGGCGTGCGCTGGGATTGCTCAATCTTCTGCAGCCACTCGGCTGTCTTGCGTTTGTCCACGCTATCCATCACAGCAACTCGCTCACCCAGAAGCAGATAACTATTATAGCACATGCCGTTAGGCAGCGGGTACTGACTCTCAAAAAGGTCTAAGGTCGCATCATCGCAACCGATGTATTGAATTGTATTGCTAAGGTTGTTGATTAGATTTGTATCCATAGTATATCCTATTTATATCCGTTATACAAAGTACTATTCAAAATCCGTGCAAAAAAAACATCAACCTATCATTTTTGAAAATATTGCTTGCTATACTTGCACATTTGCATTTTTTGTTGTACCTTCGAGGGCACCTTAATCCTCGAAGCTACAGTAAAAAAAATGTAGCCTATGACAATAAAAGTAAACTTTTTTTGCACATATACATTTTTTTTCGTACCTTTGCAGCGCAAACGAAGGTTTGCAGACATATTAACATAGCATTACTATTATTTCGCGTTCAAGAAAAAAGCCTGAGAAACTGATTTCTTATAAGTCGGAATAAAAGCGTTGTTGGAAATCCTGACAACTTATTTCAATCGTGATAATACTTATACTTCTGGTATGAGTTTACTTACGATTGAATGGGTTTCTTCTCAGGCTTCCCTTGAACGCGAAGGTAGACTCATACCTTTTTTATTTCACTTAACGGATTGATAGTAAGCATTATTACCATCAATTATGTTTCAAAAGATTAAATCCTATTTATCTAAAGGAAACCGTGCACAGTGGTGTATTTTTGTGCTATTTGCATTTATTGTTTTTTTCAAATGTATCCTATTTCAATGGAATGTTTATCATTCACTTGCAATATCATCAATCATCCATGATCCTCTTTCTTTTTGGAGTTTTTGGCTACCAAAGATAGCTATTGTATGTCTAATCACCTCATTTGTATTTATTAGTAGAAAATACATTTGGTCAATTGTTACAATATTCTTGTTTGACATATGGATATTGGCAAATATGATGTATCTACGTTCCAATGGATTAGTATTGGATGGATATGCTTTTACTATGGTAAATAATATGGATGGCTTTTGGAGTAGTTGTATAAGTCTATTAGAATGGAGCGATTTGATTCCTGTATCATCATCATTTATCTATTTGATTTTTACCTTGCTTTTAATTCGAAACCTGCAAACACCTCGTCAATGGAAAACATTTGGTATAGTATTTATCATTGCATTATTTCTCAATTGGGGAGGTTTTGTATTAGTTCGTCAGTTCGAATGTCGATTTTATGCACATGGAGTAGGTAATCTAGAAAGCGTATGGAAAAGTATAACGTTTAATCCTTTTTCAACTCAATCACGAGAGGGGATGAAACCCATGAATAAAGATTATGCATTTGCAAACTTTTCTCTAATACATGGTTTCATATTTGATATTTTAGATTATATTGATATTCAAAAAGGGATAAAATATCCATATCAATTAACAGAAGAGGAAAAAAATCAAATACGACCATTCGAAGGTCTAACAACGACTATTCAACACAAGAATTTACTTTTAATTTTAATAATTGAGAGTTTAGAATCTTGGACTATTCAGCCTGAGATAATGCCTAACTTATATACATTCATAAAAAAACATCCAACACTCTATGTAAAATACTCAAAATCTCAAACCGTTGGAGGAAGTAGCGGCGATGGACAAATGATTCTCAACACAGGATTATTACCTGTTAAAGAAGGTGCAACATGTTTTCGTTTTCCTTATATAGAATATCCTTCAATTATTGATCGCAATGATTCTTCTGCTACAATTCTTACTCATAGTGCGCATTGTTGGAATCAATCTGTAATGAGTGATGCATATGGTTATACCAAATTAGTAGAGGGCGATTGGCATGATGAGATATTATCACAACGTGTGATTAATTATGCAAAGCAGGGGTATCGCACCATTCAAGCCATTACAATCACTTCTCATATACCATTTGAGCATCATTCTGAATCAACACTCAATGTTCCGGATAAAATGCCCTTATTGATGGCTAAATACTGCAAATGTTTGAATTTAACGGATGAGGGATTAAAAGATTTATTTGCTGCTATTGATGTCATTCCAGCCTTAAAAGACGCAACAATTATGATAACAGGGGATCACAGTATCTTTTGGGGTACACAACGCGAAGAGTTTGCTAAATTTTGCAAACAAAATGATCTCGAATGGTCTATTGAAATGGCAACCTGTCCAGTTATATTTTATTCTCCAAAGATTAAAGAGAATATACTCATAGAAGATGTTTGTTATCAAATGGATATTTTTCCAACACTTTTACATATTACCGATAACAAAGATTATTATTGGAAAGGATTTGGCGTTAATCTATTGGATTCTGTGGCAAGAAAAAATAGACCGATAAGCGAGCAAGAGGCATTTATCTTGTCAGATAAACTCATTCGTGCAAATTGGTTTGAATCCTATACGAAAGAAAAATAGCAAATTGCATAAATCCTACGGACGCGGAGGATGAAGGATCCATTCGAGAAATAGAAAGCTGAAAAGTGAAAACGGGAAAACTGAATATTGCCAAAGACAGGATTGAAATTGCAAAATACACATTTTTTCAAATAAACATTTGCACATATCAAAGATTTTCATTACCTTTGCAGCAAATTATCGAACAACCGCTTTATGAGTGCAACTGATTACCTAAATAATGCACAAGCTTGGTTAGCTCAGCAATCTCAACGAACAATCGATTACCAATGGGAGATTCAGCACCACAACCAAATGCACAAGACCTACGAAACGTCCTTGTAGGTCTATCTCGTTTTGAGCAGTTTCCTGTAGCAATTCAATGGGCTAGAGAAAACCATTGTATTGTGGATATGTTTGGCGCTTTTGCAAAAGAGCGGCATTTATTGTTGTTTCAAAGTGGCAACGAAAGCGAGAATTGGATCGATCCTGCAACCAACTTGGTGTATAAGATGAATAACCTTATGCATGTAGGAGGAGATATGAGTAAACTCTTTGATAGAATAGAACTCTATAATAGTCTATTTCCACATCTTGCGTTGCAGTTTGTAGGTTTGCATGTTATGAGTGATACAAATGCCTATCCAGTTTTTACTCAGCCATTTGTAGATAATGTACGTTTCGCAACAACGGCGGAGATACTTGCTTATATGAAATCACGTGGATTTGAAGCGCAAGAATGTAATGGGGTATTCTCCGATGGACATTATCTCTTGAGCGACATCAAACCTAAAAATGTATTAGCATCTGAAGACGGTTTAGCCATTTTTGTTATTGATGCAGATGTTCAATTGAAATAGTTACCCTGCTATCAGATACCAAGTATAAAGCACAAAGCAAAGAAGCATCACGGCGCCACCTAGTCTGCCAATTTTGCCCTTAAAACCAAAGAGCAATGGGAAAGCAGCAGCAGCAATCATGACTGCATAGTCCACCATCGTGATATCCACAGAAACCAACGGCATGACTTGCGAGCTAAGACCCAAGATCAGCAATATATTGAAGATATTAGAACCCACGATATTGCCCAATGCCAGTTGGGTATTCTTCTTGCATGCTGCTGCCACAGAGGCAGCCAACTCAGGCAAAGAAGTGCCACACGCAATCAGCGTGAGCGAGATAATCGCATCGCTAACACCCCAAGACTTAGCAATCACAATCGCATTATCCACAAAGAAATCGCAACTCGTAATCAGTAATGCCAAGCCACCCACAATCTTCAGCAATGCTTTCCAAAGGGATAAGATAGGTTCGTCTGCTTCTATTGGGACGGAAGTAGCGTTCTTTTGATCACGAACGAAGGAGTAATACATATAGCCCACAAAGAGGAGTATCAATATCAAACCATCCATACGACTGATCATAGATGGCGTGCCATTGAAGAAATTAAGCGCCAACAAGGTCAGCAAAACCGAGACACCAATACAAAAGGGTATCTCAAACGTCATATTCTTGCGGTCGATAGCAATCGGAAAGCAGATAGCCGTAAGACCAAGAATACCCAAGACATTGAAGATATTGGAACCCACCACATTGCCAATAGCCACATCGGCATTACCTTTCAATGCGCCAAAGAAACTCACCACCAACTCAGGCATACTAGTACCTATACCCACTATAGCGGCACCAATCACGAAATCAGAAACCTTGTAGCGGCGAGCCACAGAGACTGAGCCTGCTACCAAAAACTCAGCACCGAACACGATGCCAACTAACGAGATGATAAGAATGAGGTATGACATAGAGGTGTTGTTTAGAATGGTTTAGTATTGTGTAGAATAGTTTAGAGTTGTGTAGAATTGTTTAGAGTTGTCTGCACTTGGGTATTTCAAAATCTGTGCAAAAGTACTCCGAAATTATTACGCAAGTATGAAAAATATGTTAAGAAATTATTAATTCGTGAAAGCGACATGGAGATGTGCATAATTTTTGCTACCTTTGCAGCATAAAACGGATTCATAGTGAGAGAAATGCGCTATATATTGCTCTTGTTGGTTGTCGGACTCTATGCCTCATGGCAGAGAACCGACGTGCCAGTGTCATCAGATGCTTCTTGCCAGTCGGCGAGCGAGAGCAGTATGCCGTCCGTATTGCATAATACATTAGAGGACTACGCCAAACGACTGCAACAGCAATATGATTGGACGGATGCCCTCACTTCGTATCAGATAGGCACACGAAGCGAAGATAATCGCTTGCGCACACGCCGTCAAGAACGTGTATCAAGTTCGTGGCAAGTGCGTGCACATGTAGAGGATTTGCATGCCGCATTGCGATACCAATCTAGCAGTATCGCGCACAATATCAACCGAATAGTGGCACGATCACGCATAATGCCACTCAATTTACCGACCGAACATATATCTTTCCCATTTCATAGTTTTTGGTAGTACTCGGACTTATAAAAACGTCAATTAAGGTCAATTAGGATGTCAATTATCGTCAATTCTAGGAATTATTCTTTTGTGGATTGAAAGAATGCGTGCCGCATTAGCACCCCACAAAAGAAATAAGGTCATAAGAATAAGACAAGAAAAAACTAATAATTGACGAACATGAATTGTCTTAAAATTTTAGTAATCAACTATCAAAACATAACACAACTATGACTGATTTAACAATGATTCTGCTTGCTTTAGGCATGGTAGCAGTTTTTATGGGTCCTTTCTTTGTGATTAGTGCCATCAAAGACCGCAAAGAAGCTAAACAAAAGCAAGAAGAAAACGAAGAGAAATAAAACCATACAATAACTGATATAACCCTCAAAAGTCAACCCGCTTTTGAGGGTTATTTAGATAGTCAACCTAAAACTTTCTAATCATTTGTTTTGGAAAATTCCAACCCACTTACCCAACTCAACCAAACTAACGATTTATGCAATTTTTACCATTAAATTAGCATTTTACAAACTATAACTTGCATATCTCATAAAAATGTAGTACCTTTGTAGGCAAAATGACATCACAGCTATTAGTTATATTATTTACATTTTTTGTTCAATTCATCGATAAGGTGGGCAGTGAGCGCGTGTGCCTAAGCGATGTAGCAATGGAGATGCGCGAGCAACGAGGAATTGCCATTGATTCGTTGGATTATGAGGTATCGCCTATCTATTTGGACTCGGTGAGAGCCATGGGAGCAAAAGTGCTGCACACATCGCGATGGATAAATGGAGCGACTGTGACAACAAACCTCCAAACGATTGCCAAAATTGAAGCATGCGACTTTGTGGATACAGTCTATCTGACAAGGGAAGAAGAGGGATTACTTCCCTTAGGAAAGGCTTCAGTATCCCTTCGTAAACGAATGATAGAAGAAAATAGTTTGCCGAGTGATCCCCCACCACCTGCCAGCATAGAGCAATTGGATCAACTCAACCTGCTACCACTCCACCAAGCAGGCTATAGAGGCAAGGGCATACGCATTGGAGTGGCTGATGGAGGATTCTACAATGCCAATACCATGTCTGCACTGCCTAAAGCACAATGGTTAGGATATGCGGATTTCACGGATGATGAGGAGGATTTCTTTGGTAGCACAGGCAATCATGGTACCTTGTGTGTAAGCGCTATCCTAGCAAGCCAATCGGACTATGAAGGTGCTGCAGTGGAAGCCGAATACTTCCTCTTCCGCACCGAAGAGCAATACACCGAAAGCCCTAAAGAGCTTGACAACTGGGTAGCAGCTATTGAAATGGCTGATTCGTTGGGGTTGCATATCGTTTCTACCTCATTGGGATATACCACCTTTGATGACGAACAATTCGATTTCACTTACGCTGATATGGATGGTCGTATCTCTCGTGGTGCACAAGCCGCCGCAATTGCCGCACGCAAGGGAATGTTATTGGTGGTAGCAGCAGGTAATGATGGCAACAAAGCATGGCATTACCTATCTACCCCAGCCGATGCAGATAGTATTTTGACGGTAGGTGCTGTGGATATTGATGGTGAGATTGCAGCATTCTCATCGTTTGGTCCATCGGCTGACGGACGAGTAAAACCTGAGGTATGCGCAGTGGGTAAACAGACGTCATTGCTCAATCCAAGTGATGGGTGGATCATGACTGGCAATGGAACTAGTTTTGCCTGTCCGCTAATAGCAGGTGCAGCAGCCTGTCTATGGTCAGCATTGCCCACAGCAAGCAATATGGAAATACGTGAGCGTATTATTCGCTCAGCTGACCGCTACACAACGCCCCATGAGCAATATGGATATGGCATACCCGACCTATGGGAAGCCTATGGCAAAGGTACTGGAAATAATCTGCCATACGTGGATGACTACCACGCATACGAGGTGGAGAAAATATGGTATAATGGACAATTATTCATCAAAAAAAATAACACCTTATATAATATATTAGGAACCAATATTACAATACAATAAACAACTATGAAATTTACTCACTTACACGTACACTCACATTACTCTGTGCTCGACGGCATGAGCAAAGTACCCGATTTGGTGGATAAAGCCATTAAGATGGGTATGCCCGCTATCGCATTGACCGACCACGGATGCATGTATGGCATCAAGGAACTCCTTGACTACACTAAAAAAACTAACAAAAAACTCAAAGAGAAGGCGAAAGAAGAAGGTACCGAGTTTGTGCCTTTTAAGCCAATCGTAGGCGTAGAAGCCTACTGCGCACGTCGTAGTCGCTTGCAACGCGACAAAGACTTGAAAGCTGTGAATGCAGAAGGCAAAGCATATATCGTGGACCAAAGTGGTTGGCACCTGATATTGCTAGCCAAAAACATGCAAGGTTATCGCAATCTGTGTAGGATTGTGAGTGCTAGTTTTATGGAAGACAGTTACTATCGTCGTCCACGTATCGATCGCGACCTCCTGGAAGAGTTTCATGAAGGATTGATATGCTGTTCAGCCTGCTTAGGTGGTGAGTTGCCACAGAAGATTATGGAGGGTATGTCTGCTATGGGAGGTGAAAACGGAAATGTTAAAAGTGAAAACTTTTTTCAAGCAGCAGAGGAAACGATAGAGTGGTACAAGAACCTATTTGGCGAAGACTACTACATTGAGATTCAGCGCCATCAAACCACTAAGCCAGGAGCAGATCAGCACGTATATCAAGTACAGCGCGAAGTCAATCCCGTATTGGTAGAATTGGCAAAGAAGCATGGGGTAAAGGTGATAGCCACGAACGATGTACACTTTGTAGAAGAAGAGCATGCAGAGGCACACGACCATTTGGTATGCGTGAGCACCAACCACTTTATTGACGATGAGAATCGCATGCACTACACCAAGCAAGAGTGGCTGAAATCACCCGAACAGATGGCAGAGATATTCAGCGATATCCCTGAAGCATTGGAGAATACACAAGAGATTGTGGATAAGGTGGAGATATACGACATTGACTCGGGACCAATCATGCCAAAATTCCCTATTCCAGAAGAGTTCGGCACTGAGGAGAGTTATCGCGATAAATTCACAGAGCAAGACCTATTTGAGGAGTTTACACGCGATGAGCACGGCAATGTGGTGCTCAATGAGGAGCAAGCCAACGAGAAAATCAAGAAATTGGGGGGATATGACAAACTATATCGCATCAAGTTGGAGGCGGATTACTTGGCGCACTTGGCATACAAGGGTGCACATGAGCGCTATGGCGAAACACTGACAGAGGAGCAAGAGGAGCGTATTAAATTTGAGCTGCATATCATGAAGACGATGGGTTTCCCTGGTTACTTCTTGATTGTGATGGACTTTATCCGTGCAGCACGTGAGGAGTTGAGTGTGAGTGTAGGTCCTGGTCGTGGTAGTGCCGCAGGATCGGTAGTAGCATACTGCCTGAGAATCACCGACTTAGACCCTCTGAAGTACGACCTACTGTTTGAACGTTTCTTGAACCCAGACCGTATCTCCCTACCCGATATCGATACCGACTTTGATGATGCTGGTCGTGGAAAAGTGTTGGATTGGGTGAGCGATAAGTATGGACATACACAGGTGGCACATATCATCACCTATGGTACGATGGCAACCAAATCTGCCATTGCGGATGTGGGACGTGTACAGCGCATTCCTTTGCCTCGTGTGAATGAGATTAAGAGTTATATCCCAGATCGCAGTTTCCCAGATAATATCAAAGATGAGAAAGGCAAATCGCCTAAGGTTAATCTTAAGAACTGCTACAAGTATGTGGATGAATTGCGCATGCTGCTGAATGGTGATGAACCACAAATTCGCAATATGCTCACCTACGCAGCACAGTTGGAAGATACGATTCGTCAAGTGGGTGTACACGCCTGTGGTGTAATTATCGGTGCGGATGATTTGACAAAGTTTGCTCCACTAAGTACGGTGGAAGATCGCGAATCGGGCAAGCGTGTATTGGTGACGGAATACGATGGCCATGTGGTAGAGAGTGTGGGATTGATTAAGATGGACTTCTTGGGACTGAAAACACTGACTATTATCAAGGAGTGTTTGCAAAATATCTTCAAAGCACATGGCATCAGCATTGATATTGACCACATTCCTATTGATGATGCGGAGACATACAAACTCTTCCAAGAAGGACGCACAGTCGGTGTATTCCAGTTTGAGTCGGCAGGTATGCGCAAGTATATGAAGGAGCTGAAGCCTACTGTGATAGGTGACCTGATTGCTATGAACGCCCTCTATCGCCCTGGTCCAATGGACTATATTCCGCAGTTTATCCGCCGTAAGCATGGTTTAGAACCCGTGACATACGATATACCTGTGATGGAGAAATACCTGAAGGACACCTATGGTGTAACGGTATATCAAGAGCAGGTGATGTTGCTGTCACGTTTGTTGGCCAACTTTACTCGTGGCGAGAGCGACCAGCTACGTAAAGCGATGGGTAAGAAGATTATGGCAATGCTGGCAGAATTGAAACCAAAGTTCATCAATGGTGGTAAGAGCAACGGACACGATGAGAAAGTGCTGGAGAAGATTTGGGCAGACTGGGAGAAGTTTGCATCGTACGCGTTTAACAAATCGCACGCAGCATGCTATTCGTGGGTGGCATACCAGACCGCTTATCTCAAAGCTCACTACCCTGCCGAGTTTATGGCAGCCAACTTGACCGTAGCGAAAGATGACATCAAGGATGTGACGAAGTTCATGGACGAGTGTAAGGCGATGAAAATTAGCGTATTAGCACCTGATGTAAATGAGTCGGAGATGAACTTCACCGTCAATAGCAAAGGCGATGTGCGTTTTGGTTTGGGCGGAGTGAAAGGCGTTGGCGAAGGTGCTGTAGAAGCTATTATCAACGAGCGTGAAAAGAATGGTAAGTATAAAGATTTGTTCGACTTCTTGGAACGTGTTAATCTACAATCATGCAACCGAAAGACGGTAGAGAGTTTGGCACTGGCTGGTGCTTTTGACTGCTTTGATGGGTTCTATCGCGAGCAGCTATTTGATACCAATAGCAAGGGTGAAAACATGTTGGAAGTAGTGATGCGCTATGGTAACCGCTATCAACAAGATAAACAAGAACAATCCATTACCTTGTTTGATGGTTTTGGAGGATTAGGTGTAGAGGTGCAACGTCCTGAATTGCCAGTCGTGCCTCGCTGGTCAAGCATCGAACGACTTAACAAAGAAAAAGACCTTATCGGCATTTTCCTCTCGGCACACCCATTGGATGAATGGGAATTTGAAGTGCGCGAGATGTGCAATATCACTGCTGAAGAGATGCATCAGTTTGATGCATGGAGTTCACCAACCGCGCGTAACGCCGCCGCCTCGCAAGACAATGATAGTGAGGAAGAAGATGAAGAAAAAGAGAAACTCACTCCTAATCAGTGGATTGAGAAGCGTGCTGGGCAACCATTGCATATGGGCGGTATTATCGTGGCAGCAGAAGATCGTATGTCGCAAAAGGGTAACCCATGGGGTAAATATACGATTGAGGACTATACTGGCAGCTATCAGTTTAGCGCATTTGGCGAGACTTACCAGCGTTTCGCTGCATTGCTCAAGCCCAATGTATATGTATATTTATCTGGCGTGATGCAACAACGAGGTGCACATATGAAGTGGTTTAAGCCCAAACCTGTAGAAGAAGCTGAGTATGAGTTTGCATTGCAACAAGTACAACTGATACAAGAGGCGCAAAAGGATTTGCAAAGCGTTACCTTGCAAATACCAATTGAGAATGTACAACCAGACTTGATTGATAGTTTGTCAGATATGACCCAACAACATGCAGGGACAACTCCGTTGCGTGTGCAGATATTCGACACCATCAAACAAAATGTGATAACATTCAATGCAAGCCCAATCCGTATGAATCAAGCGTTCTTTCATTGGTTGAAAGAACTGCAAGCGGATGAGGTACTGCAATACAAGGTGAATTAGGAGAGTAAAAAACTCTTTGATTTCGAATCTGCTGAAACTATCTAAATACGACAAATTCCCATTTAAGAGTGAACTTTTGTTTGTTTTGTTTGTATATGTGCGTATTTTTTTGTACCTTTGCGCGTTTTTTGTGTTTCAACAAATTCGAAAATAATAATAGATAACAATATAAAGATATAACAGAATGGATAAAAACACGTGGATTGGCTTTCTTTTGATAGCCGCAATTATTGTAGGATTTTCATTTATCAATCGCCCCTCAAAGGAGGAATTGGCTGAGCGTCAACGAGTACAAGACTCCATAGCAATGGTTCGTCTGCAAGAGGCAGAGGCTCAATTGCTATCGCAGCAGATTGCTCAAGAGCTTGAGAGCAAGAATGCGGATAACGTAAACGAAGCTCAATTGGCAGAACAGGTAGCAGCCTTATATGGTGCGTTTGCTCCTGCTGCAAAAGGCGAAGAAGGTATCATCACATTGGAGAATGAAAAAGTACGTATTGGCATTGCTCAACGAGGTGGTCGCATCGCAAAAGCTGAATTGAAGGAATACAAAGCCTATGGCGATAGTGTAAACAACCTCTGCCTCTTCCAAGGCGAAGAGAGCAGTTTGAACTTTACACTCATTACCAATAATAGCCGTATTCTCTCAACCGAGAACCTGTATTTTACTGCTGTAGGCCAATCAACCGATGCTGATGGCAATACAACACTCACAATGCGCCTCCATACGAATATAGAGGATTGCTATATGGATGTGGTATATACCTTGCCAGCAGACGATTATATGGTGAGCATGAGTATCCAACCACACAATATGCAATGGGCTTTGGCACAAAACATGGCAGCGCTGGAAATGCATTGGAATCAAATGATTCCTCAACAAGAGAAAGGTCGTAAGTTCGAGGAGAAATATGCACAACTACAATATATGTTTGTAGGTGGTGATATCGAAAAACTCTCTGAGGTCAAAGCCGATCGCGCTAAAGAGTCTGCACGTTTGAAATGGATTGGCTACAAGGATCAGTTCTTCTCTACGGTATTGATTGCTCAAGACGGCTTTGAGTCCACACAAATGGAATCAACTCCACAAAACGCGTTGAGCCGCTATATCAAGGAATATAAGACTATTGCAAGCTTGCCATTTGATATTACAGGCAAACATACAACGGACTTGAAATACTATCTCGGTCCTAACCACTACAACACCCTCAGAGCATACGACAAAGATGTAGAGAAAGGTGAGAAATTGCACCTCAACGAGCTCGTACCATTAGGATGGAAGTTGGTATCTTGGATTAACAAAGCATTGGTGATTCCTATGTTCGACTTGTTTATGTCATGGGGATTGCATATCGGTATTGTCATCTTGCTGATGACATTGGTTATCAAACTGATTATCTTGCCATTTGTCTTTGCATCTTATAAGTCAAGCGCCAAGATGCGTGTCTTGAAACCACAACTCGATGAGATCAATGAGAAGTATCCTCCTGAAAAGATGCAAGAGCGCCAACAAGCCACTATGGCATTGTATCAGAAAGCAGGCGTTAGTCCAATGTCGGGTTGCTTGCCTATGCTATTCCAATTCCCTGTATTGATGGCTATGTTCTGGTTCTTGCCAACTGCTATTGAATTGCGCGGTCAATCACTATTCTGGGCTGATGACCTATCCACCTACGATGCCATTCTCTCTTGGAGCACTCCATTGCCACTACTCGGCTGGACGCACCTCAGTCTCTTCTGTTTGCTTATGACGATTGTCAATGTAGTATATACCCATATTACCATGCAAAGTCAATCGGGCGGACAAGAGATGAAAATGATGCGTTGGATGATGTATCTCATGCCAGTGATGTTCCTCGTCTTCTTCAACGACTATGCTGCAGGTTTGAGTTACTACTACTTTGTCAGCCTACTCATGACTATCATCCAAACGATGATATTCCGTTGGGCTATTGATGACAAAAAAGTATTAGCAGAGATGGAAGCCAATGCCAAGAAAAAAGGCACACAAAAGAAATCTGGTTTCGCTGCACGCTTAGAAGCTATGCAACGTGAGCAACAACGCCTCGCTCGCGAGCAAGCCAAAGCACAGATGAGACGATAATCTTGAAGATTCACTTGGTGAATAATCGTTCGAGTGAAGCGAGATAAGAATTATGAATTTCTACTTATGAATAAGATTCTAATTATGGTCCTGTGCTCAGTAATGAGCATGGGACTTTTTGCTCAAAACAGCCATGTGAGCGAAGCAAACCAACCACACGCAACCGATAATGCGCCCGCCAACAACGTGAGCGAAGCGAAAAAGAAGTACACCTTCGGAGATTTCTTTGATGCCCTTGATTTGCCTACTGTATTGGGAGTTGGCATTACCCCAAATGGCATTGAAGGTGCTACCTTTAATTCCGCCATGCGACTGGGTTGGCGTCACCATAAGAATTATGGTACCTTCGTATATATTACCTATGATACCCATAGCAATACATACGAGGACCTCGATTTGCAATTCGCAGGTTCTAATTTCCGCAATGCTGAGGTCTGGTATAACGAAGTGGGTATGAGCGTAGGTTATCGCTTCCCCTTGGTGAAAGACATCAAGGCTTTCTACGAGAATCCATATTTCCATCCATGGGACTTCTATATCAGCATGCAACCTGGTGTGTCAATCGCTACGGTTAAAAATGCGACGCTGATGGAAGAAAATACCTCCTATGAGATGACCAATATCGACCATATCGTACCTACCCTGCGTTTCTCAGCAGGTGTGGAATGGTTTATCTTCCATAATTTCGCAGTCTTTGCTGAGGCTGCCTACACCCAACACTTGATGCCAACCCTCATCGAACAAGCAGCACAAAAGCAAGGCAAGATTCAACATCCATCCGGACCGCTTACCTTCTCTATCGGTTTGTCGCTATTCTTCAACTAATCCCTATGAAATTACGCCTTTTTCTTGATCGATATGCGCTTATCATCGCTATGCTAATTGGTGCGATAGGCTATCCTTGGTTTAGGCATTTGGATTGGCTCTTGCCTCCGCTGATATTCTTTATGCTCTTTTTCACGTTTTGCAAAATCAATCCACTTGATTTGCGCCTGCGTGTGTGGCATTGGCTTGTATTGGGTATGCAATTGCTGCTGACTGCCGTAGTCTATTATGGTTGTACGTTTCTCTTTTCAACATTCAAAGATCAACTTTCAACGACTGATGTAGCTATCATCTCACAAGGTTTGATGGTATGCGTAATTATGCCTACAGCCACAGCAGCACCTATCATTGCAGGAAAATTAGGTGGCAGTATTCAAAATCTCACCACTTTTAGTCTGCTGAGCAATATTGCTACTGCTATCATTGTGCCAGCCTTCTTCCCTATTGTCAACCCATCAGCAGATATATCCTTTGTTCCCGCTATGTGGCTGATATTGCGCAAAGTAGGTCCGATGTTGTTAGGACCATTCCTCGCTGCATGGGCATTACGCTTGGCATATGAAGCTTATTATCGCAGTAAGGGAGAAACGCGACCATTTACCCTCACCCCCACATGGGCTTCCATGCCGTTCTACCTATGGGTGGTGTTGCTGGTGGTACTGATTGCGCGAATTACCTACACGCTCGTTACACAGGAGTATTCGGGTTGGTCGATTGCTGTGCTATGCGGCGGTTCGCTGGTGGCATGTCTGTTGCAGTTTGCAATGGGCAGATGGATTGGATTCCACTTCCCAGCTACGAGTCACGGTACCGACTATCGCGATATACTGATTAATCCTGCAGCAGCTGAATATACGATTAATCAACGCAGCCGTATTACCGCAGGACAAGCATTTGGTCAAAAGAACACAGCACTCGGCGTGTGGATGGCGCAAGCCTATTTGGTGCCATTGGCATCAATTGGTCCTGCGGCATATATCATATGGCAGAACTTGCTCAACTCGTTTCAACTATGGCACGCCGGTAAACAATCTCGTAAGCAATGACCTATCAAGAAACAATACAATATCTCTACGCATCGCAACCAGCTTTTCATATCGTAGGAGCAGCGGCATACAAACCAGGATTGGATAATACCTACCGCCTTATGGCACATCTTGGTAATCCGCACGAACGGTTACGTGCGGTACATATCGCTGGTACCAATGGCAAAGGTTCTACTTCTCACCTTATTGCTGCCACATTGCAAGCACAAGGCTACAAAGTAGGTTTATTTACATCGCCACACTTGGTGGATTTTCGTGAGCGTATCCGTATCTCTGGAGAAATGATTCCAGAAGAAATGGTCATAGAGTTTGTGGAAAACAACCGTGCTTTCTTGGATGAAGTACGTCCATCATTTTTCGAAACAACGATGGCATTAGCTTTTTGGTATTTCGCTGAGCTGCAAGTAGATATAGCAGTAATTGAAGTAGGACTAGGGGGCAGATTGGATAGTACCAATATTCTTACTCCCCTACTCTCTGTTATCACGAATATCGGCATTGACCATACCGAGTTTCTAGGTACTACCCTTACGCAGATAGCCCACGAGAAGGCAGGTATCATCAAATCGCATATCCCCTGTGTGATAGGCGAAACTCACCCCGATACGCAACAAGTATTTCTTAATCGTGCACACGAGTGCGATATATTAGGTGATGGATTAGAAACGACAGATTGCCGAATATGGTTTGCTGATCAATGCGGTTTTATGCGCCGTCGCCGCTTGAAAGAAGCACCCATATGTCAGTTACAAGGCTGCTATCAGGAGAAAAACCAACAAACGGCTTTTGTAGCATTGCAAGTGCTGCGTAACCATTGTAATATTAAAATAAGCCCAGAAGCGATTGCCACTGGCTTTGCTCAGGTATGCAGTTTAACAGGTTTACGTGGCAGATGGGAAATCCTATCCAAATCGCCACTCACGATTTGCGATACGGGGCATAACTCCCACGGTATTCGTTATGTGGTGGAGCAACTGAAAACGGAAAACGGAAAACTGAAAACTGAAAAGGGGAAACTGCATATTGTCTTTGGTATGGTATCGGATAAGGATATTGATGTGGTGTTGAACCTTTTACCTGAAGAGGCTGTGTATTATTTCACGCAACCTAATACCTCACGTGCATTGCCTGCCACTGAATTACAAGCCAAATGGCACGCACTCCACCCTATGCACAAGTACAATATGTGCTTTTATTCGGTCTGCGATGCCATTGCAGTAGCTAAACAACAAGCGACATCGGAAGACATTATTTTCATTGGCGGTAGCAACTACGTTGTAGGAGAAGCACTCTGTACGAAATAGACTTTCGTAGTAGGCTATATACTCGTCAGAGAAGATTAAGGTATTATCACTCAATTATGTCGATTTCTGCCTTCAACGGTTCAAGACCTTTCTGGCAATAATCATCAACTTTGATTTAGACCCCCCTTATAGAGACCTGAGATAGGCGTCAGTGTTCGCGAAATGTTCACGAGCCCGAAGGGAATTTGAAAGCCACAGAAAGCCCATAGAAGTCCCACAGATCTCCTATGGTGGTCCCGAAACCTACAGAGAACTTGAAAACCATGTTTCTGAATCCATACACCAAAACACACTACAATCTGCACTACCCCACACCATTCTACACAAAATATTTGCATACATGCAATATTTTTTGTACCTTTGCACCCAAATTGGCGATTTGAAAAATAACAGCTGAAAACTGAATACATATGATAACAATAGAACAACTAAAAGAAATTCAACAACGCGCGGATAAGCTCAAGCAATACTTGGCTATCGACGAAAAACGCGTGCAACTCGAAGAAGAAGAACTCCGCACCCAAGACCCTGGATTTTGGGAAGATGCCAAAGCCGCTGAAGCACAAATGCGCAAAGTGAAAGGCATCAAAGCATGGATTGATGGATACGAAGGAGTACGTGCTGCCACGGAAGAACTACAACTCGCTTTCGACTACTGCAAAGAGGAACTCGTGACAGAAGACGAGGTAGATGCTGCATACGCACATGCCATCAAAGAGGTAGAAGCACTCGAGATGAAGAACATGCTCTCGCACGAAGAAGACCAGATGCCTGCCGTACTGAAGATTGTCTCCGGTGCTGGTGGTACCGAGGCCCAAGACTGGGCTGAGCAGCTGATGCGTCTCTATCAGCGCTATTGCGAGAAACACGATTATAAAGTCACCATTGCCAACCTCCAAGAAGGCGACGAGGCGGGTATCAAGACCGTGACTTTCAATATCGAAGGCGACATGGCATATGGCTATCTCAAGTCTGAGAACGGTGTCCACCGTCTCGTGCGCGTGAGCCCATATAACGCACAAGGCAAGCGTATGACATCCTTCGCATCCGTCTTCGTAGTGCCACTCATCGACGATACCATCGATATCCAAGTGGATCCATCAGCGATCTCATGGGATACCTTCCGTTCTTCGGGTGCAGGAGGTCAGAACGTCAACAAGGTGGAGTCGGGTGTGCGCTTGCACTATAAGTTCATCAACCCACTCACTAACCAACCCGACGAGATTGTGATTGAGAATACCGAGACACGCGACCAACCAAAAAACCGCGAGAATGCCCTCCGCCACTTACGTAGCCAACTCTACGAACTCGAACTCGAGAAACGTCGCCAAGCTGCTGCCAAGGTAGAAGCTGGCAAGAAGAAGATCGAATGGGGAAGCCAGATACGCAGTTACGTCTTTGACGACCGCCGCGTGAAAGACCACCGCACGAATTACCAAACCAGCAATGTGAATGCCGTGATGGATGGTGATATCGATGAGTTTATCAAGGCATACCTCATGGAGTTTCCAGATTAACAATCATAGCAATGAAGCTAGCACTCATCGGATACGGCAAAATGGGACATATCATCGAGTCCATTGCTCTTGAGCGTGGACATGAGATTGTATGTATCATTGATAAAGATAATACGGAGGACTTCCACTCCGCTGCATTCGCCTCTGCAGATGTAGCCATTGAATTTACTACCCCTCAAACAGCAGAAGCAAATGTATTACGTGCTTGGGCAGTAGGCGTACCTGTAGTATCTGGTACAACGGGATGGAATATTGAGGCGACAAAGCTAGAGGCCATAAGGCAAAAAGCGGGCTTAATTTGGTCATCCAACTATAGTATTGGCGTAAACCTTCTATTCGCCCTCAACAAACAATTGGCGAAATTCATGGAGGCATACCCTAATTATACGCCCCACATGACCGAAGTGCATCATATTCACAAATTAGATGCCCCAAGTGGTACTGCCAAAACCTTGCAAGAGGCTATTGGCGAAGAGCGTCTTCCTGTAGCCGATATTGAGTCTATCCGCGAGGGCGAAGTGCCAGGCATACACACCATCACATGGGATAGCGAGGTCGATACCATCACCATCAGCCACTCAGCCAAATCACGCAAAGGTTTTGCCCTCGGCGCCGTGATTGCAGCTGAATGGATGAAAGGCAAGACAGGTTGGCATGAATTTTCTGAAGTAATCCTTAGTTAAATACACACATATAGATGATGAAAACTTTTCAAGATAGAATCAAAGATGTGACCACCAAAGGGTGGATCTCCTGTGGCGTATGGTGCGCCATTTACATCGCTTTTGTTGTTTGGGTAGCATGGGGCGACTGGGCAAGTCTCGGTTGGCTCGTACTTCTGCCAATCATTGCCGATATGTTTACTACCAAGTATATCCCTTGGAACTGGTGGAAGAAGTATAAACCCCTCACCAAAGAGGAAGAGGCTGCTGGCAAGAAGAATCCTCATGCCAATAGCACACTCTACACTATCTGCTCATGGGTTGATGCCATCGTATTTGCGTTGGTGGCGGTGTATTTTATCAATGTATATATCTTCCAAAACTATCAGATACCCACTTCGTCTTTGGAGAAGACTTTGCGTGTAGGCGATTTCTTGTGCGTGAACAAAATGGCATATGGTGCGCGCGTACCTAATACCCCACTCTCCATGCCACTCGTACAACACACCTTCCCCTGGGGCGGTAAGAGTTACATAGAGAACCCACAGTGGGAGTACAAGCGCCTCAAAGGTTGGGACAAAGTGGAGAAAGGAGATATCGTGGTGTTCAATTTCCCTACAGGCGACACCGTCTGCACCAAGATGCAAAATCCCGATTACTACACCCTCTGCCACTACTACGGCAAACGCACAGTGGAGAATCGCAAGGATGTCTTTGGCGAAATCGTTGTTCGCCCTGTGGATAGACGCGAGAATTATGTGAAGCGCTGCGTGGGAACACCAGGCGACTCGTTGCAAATCATAGATAATGTAATCTATATCGACGGCGTAAAAGAGCCCGTACACCCATATTTGCAATACAATTATATCGTTCAAACCGACGGTCATGTGTTGGGCAATAGTTATCTGAGCAAACTCGGCATCTCCAAAGAAGACCGCGAGAGTAATGGCAATGGGTTGTATCGCCTGCCACTGACCGCAGCGATGAAAGCGGAATTGGAAAAGAATAGCCATATTATCAGCATCACAATGGAACCTGAAGACCAAGGCGGCGAGGTGTATCCTCTAGGACACAACAACTGGACACGCGATAACTACGGACCAATCTATATCCCTGCCAAAGGCGATACAGTAATGATTACCGAGGAGAACTTCTGGGTGTACAAACGCATTGCCGATGCCTATGAGTTCAAAACCATGAAGATTGGCGAACCCTATGTTTTCGAGATGGATTACTATTGGATGATGGGCGACAACCGCCACAAGTCTGCCGATAGTCGCTATTGGGGATTTGTGCCAGAAGATCATATCGTAGGTCGCCCAATGTTCGTTTGGCTGAGCATTGAGAAAGACAATCCTTGGGGCAAAGGACATATCCGCTGGAAGAGAATTGGTTTGAGCAACTTTGAGTAAAAACATTGCGTCCCGAGTCCAAAATCCTGATTCCAAAAGATGATATTGCCAACGACATATATGGGTAGTGCTGAATGGTATCGCCAGTTTTTGGCAAATCCATCGACAGTGCAGATTGAGGTGATGGAGAGTTTTCCCAAACAAACCTACCGTAATCGCTGCACCATCACCACGCCAGATGGTCCGCTAACTTTAAGCGTCCCCGTGAAGCGTGCTGACAGCAAGCAGTTGACCAGAGATGTGGAGATCAGTTATCAACAACGCTGGCAACACCAACATTGGATTGCCCTCGTGAGTGCCTACAAACGCACGCCATACTTCGACTACTACGCGGATTTCTTCCGTCCGTTCTATGAACAAGAAACACGCTTTTTAGTCGATTTCAACGAGAAAATCCACGAAGTAATCGTTCGCCTGATGGCGAACCGAGAGCCAAGAGCAAAGAACCAAGAACAAAGACCAATCACTACAACCGACTGGAGTGGTTTAGACTTAGAATCTTGCTTCGGCAATGGACAGAGTATATTAGATTTGCTATTTGAATATGGTCCTGAGACCATCATGAAGTTATGAATATAGACTGGAGTAAACTCACATTTCACTATACCGAGACGGACTATATCGTTCGTGCGGCGTGCAAGAATGGCGTATGGGAACAGCCCTATGCCACACGCGACAAGATGATTCCTATCCATGCCGCAGCCACGGGTCTGCATTATGGACAAGAGTGCTTCGAAGGACTCAAAGCCTTCCGTGGCGTTGACGGCAAAGTGCGTATCTTCCGCATGGAGGAGAATGCCAAACGCATGCAACGCACAGCCGAAGGACTACTCATGACACCCGTACCCACGGAACTCTTCTGCGAAGCGGTATTGTTAGCGTTGAAGATGAACATGGACTTCTTGCCGCCTTACGAAACAGGCGCCACGCTCTATTTCCGTCCGTTATTGGTAGCCACCACGCCCGATATTAGCGTTGGACCCGGCAAAGATTGCGAGTTTGTCGTCATCCCCACACCTATCGGTCCTTATTTCCCCAACGGTTTCAAAGGTATGCCCGCTATAGTGAATCGTACTGTGGACCGCGCAGCGCCCAAAGGCACTGGTTGCTGGAAAGTCGGTGGCAACTATGCAGCCTCCTTCCGTGCCAGCGAAGCCGCGCATGCCATGGGCTATGAGTGTATGTTCACCGATGCCAAAACACATAAGTATATTGATGAGTGCACGGCTTCCAATTTTATTGGAATAAGCCCACGCCCTACATCTCCCCAATGTTTAGAGAACGCCCGCAAAACGGGCTACAGTTTAAGAGCACCCCATAACGCCGCGAGCGTTATCGGGGACCCCGCTGAGTTTAGAGGTTACGAGTACCTTACCCCGCGCAGTAGCGCCATCTTGCCAAGCATCACCAATGACTCGCTGATGACATTGGCAAAGGAGATGGGCATGAAGGTCACTCGCCGTAAGATTCGTGTCGAGGAACTGGCAGATATGCAGGAAGCCGCTGCATGCGGAACCGCATGCGTGATTTCGCCTTTGACCAAAGTCGTTGACCCAGATAATCATGTTACCTACTCTTTCGGCGACAAACCCGGTCCAATATTGACGAAACTCTACCACACCCTGCAAGACATTCAATACGGAAGAGTGGAAGACAAATACGGCTGGTGTATAGTGGTGGAGTAAAGATTATATGCAACCCCTTTTTAATAAAATACAATCAACATTCTTCAATTCAACGAGATTGCTAACAAAACGCATAGTTTTGTTGGGGGGACTTTGTATATTGTCAATGGGTTCTGCTTTGGCTCAACTCAATACCGATCGAATCACCGCAATTGGACGTAATGCCTTGTACTTTGACGACTATGTGCTTAGTATTCAATACTTTAATCAAGTCATCAAAATCAAGCCCTATCTCAGTGAACCCTATCTACTCCGTGCTATTGCTAAGATTCAATTGGGGGACTATACTGGTGCAGAGTTGGATTGCAACGCTGCCATAACGCGCAATCCGTTTCATCCAGGAGCATATTATACTCGCGGATTTATCTACCGCCAAACCGACCAACTGGAGAAAGCAGAACGCGATTTCAGCGAGGCACTTATCTTCGCCCCTGAGAATAGGACCTATATCGCTATGCGCGCAGATGTACTGGCAGAGATGGAGCAATATGACCTCGCCTTACGGGATATCAATCACCTACTCCATCGTGACCCACAATCGGCATCACTGCACTTTGAGAAAGGTAGTATATGCTTGCGTAGCCATGACACGATATGTGCCTTAGATGCCTTTACCAAAGCTACGGAATACGACTCGCAGAACCCTGCCAACTGGTCAGCATTGGGTTTGGTGCAACTCATGCAAGACAATCAAGACGATGCGCTTTCATCACTCAGCAGGTCTATTGAGCATGGTAGCAAATGGGCAGGCGACTACATCAATCGCGGTATCATCTATTATCGCAAACATAACTACCGTAGTGCCCTTGCGGACTATGACAAGGCGGTGGCACTCTCGCCACGCGATGCACAATGCTATTACAACCGCGGTGTACTACGACAGGAGTTGGGCGACTACAACCGTGCCTTGGAGGACTTTACACAGGCTATTAACTTTGCACCCGACAGGATAGAACTGTACTACCAACGCGGTATGGTGCAACTGCAACTGCGTCAATGGCAAGAGGCGCTCAATGACTTTAATACCATCATCAAGCGTTATCCCTATTTCTTACCTGCTTACTACCTCGCCGCCCAAGCCGAGACTTCACTCGGACATGGCAAAGAGGCTTATCAACTGCGCCAACAGGCATATGGTCTTGAACAAAAGGAAGATAGTATTCAGTCGTTACAGACTAATATGCAATTGGCAGACAATCAGCCACAACAGCGCGACCGTCGCAAAGAGTTCTCTGCCCTTGCTGCACAAAACCAAGAGGCCAACGATGAGGAGAATAAATACGATAGCGACACTCGTGGAACGGTGCAAAAGCGCTATACCGATGTGGTGAATGAGCCTAATATCTTCCTCTCATACTACGCTACCAACACCAATGCCAACTCACTGCGCCAAACCAATTACTCGCATGCTACAGTAGATGCGTACAACCGCGCTATGCAATTGCCTGCCCCACTGCGCTTCACCACTCAGGAGATAACCCTCACGGCGGATATGGTGAATCAGCACTTCGCACAAATCAGTAGCCTATCGCACCAGATTGACTTGCTCGAGCAGATGGCAATACCTCATTCACAAAACAATGCACAACTATGTGCTGCGTACATTGCGCGTGCCTTTGAGTTTGCATTGGTGCAAGATTATTCTTCGGCGTTGGACGATGTTACCCGTGCCATACTGATGGATGGTACATTATACTTCGCCTATTTCTGCCGTGCCAACTGGCGGTATAAGTTGTTGGAATATAAACGTGCGATGGGTGAGACGACCGACAAAGCAGACTTTGAACTGATGATGCGTGACTATGACTATGTAATCAATCACCTACCCGACTTCTCTTTTGCATATTATAACAAAGCTAACATGCTCTGCGTACAGCAAGATTTCAAAGCTGCGATATCCTACTATACTCAGGCTATCGCCACAGATGGTGACTTTGCGGAAGCATATTTCAATCGCGGTCTGACCTATATCTACATTGGCGAGCATGAAAAAGGCATTGCTGATTTGAGTAAGGCAGGCGAACTTGGTATCTATCAAGCATATAACTTGATTTCTCGATTTCAATAAGTTGCTGTTCATATAATAAGAAATGAATGGGCTAGAAACATCTATCTTTTTTGAAAAAATAATCAATTTGTTTGCGTATTTGCATTTTTTGTAGTAACTTTGTAGCATATTTATAATTCACTATGAAACGTATCTTAACTTTAGTTTTTGCCATTGCAATTGGCACGGGTTTGTATGCTATTGACAAACAAGCATTAGCAGATACTTTGACCCATTTTGTTAAATCACGCGCGTACACGAGCAACGTGACCGTAAGCCGCGTGCGCGTTCGTAATTCACAAGTATTCATTTATACCAATCGCACATTGAGCCAAGTATCTTTGAGCAACAGTGAGGTGCGCGACCTGCGCCTATTGGTAAGTCAGATGATATTGGGTAACAACCAAGGCAAAGTGAGCATCTACACGGATGGCTACGAGGTGGGCGAACTGGTGACGACAATACACCGTCATCGCGCTAAGAATGAACGTTACACCCTACCCGCTACTGTCCAATGGGTAACCAATACTTCTCGTCCATACACGGCTAAGCAGGGTCTGGACGGCAAGCATATCGCTCTATGGGGAAGTCATGGGCAATATTTCCATCAACCTACGGAGTCATGGCGTTGGCAAAGAGCAAAGGTATGGAGTACGGTGGAGGATTTATATACAACCAGTTATACCATGCCATTCTTGGTACCGATGCTGGAGAATGCAGGTGCGGTGGTAGTACAACCTCGTGAGCGCGACACGCAAACGCATGAGGAGGTGGTGGATGATTCACAGTTGACAGTTGATCATTCTTTATGGACTATAGGCGAAGGTAAAGGTTGGGGAAGAGATGAAGATGGTGTACTGATGGAAGGGGAGAATCCTTTTACTTTGGGTAGTTATGCCACAGAAACAACAGGTAACAAGACCAAAGGTGAGATGAGATATACGCCATCGTTGCCAGAAGGTGAATATGCGGTATATGTGAGCTATAAGACCTTGCCCAATAGTACCAGCAAAGCGCAATATACTGTGGTTCATAAGGGACAAAAAACCACCTTTGCTGTGAATCAGAAGATGGGCGGTGGCACATGGGTGTATCTTGGCACGTTTGCCTTTGACGGCGACAAGGCAAACAACTACGTGAGTATAGCCGCAGCGGCTAATGGCAAAGACGTAGTGACTACTGACGCGGTGAAGTTTGGTGGCGGTATGGGAAGCGTAGCACGTTACAAGCAACCAGATAGTTTTGAGAATGTGAAATCGTCGAACACACTACCCGATGAGCAAGTAATCGTGGACAGCGTACAATATATGGAGGAATTGGCTCAGAATCAAGCTAATGCGGTGACCAGCGGTTTGCCACGTTATATCGAAGCAGCACGCTACTGGATGCAATACTCGGGTATTCCAGATAGCATCTACAACTACACCGACAGCAAAAACGACTATGTGGACGACTACGCAGCACGTGGTATCTGGGTGAACTACCTGGCAGGTGGTAGCGCAGCTAACCCTCATCAAGCAGGATTGAATGTGCCATTGCATGCTAGTTTGGCATTCCACACCGATGCGGGTGTGCGCAAAGATATGGTGGGTACACTCCTGATATACAAAGATCACGACGACGAGCAATGCAAAACCTACCCTACAGGCAAAAGCCGCATACTGAATCGCGATTTAGCAGACTATATGCAAACACAAATCGTGGAAGATATGCGTGCATTGTATGCCCCAGAATGGACCCGCCGTCAATTGGATAACTCATCGTATGCCGAAGTACGTCACCCTAAAGTGCCAGCGGTGTTATTGGAATTGCTTTCGCACCAAAATATGACCGATATGCAATATGGTCTTGATCCCCGCGTACGCTTCACCATCTCACGTGCGATGTACAAATCGTTCTTGAAGTTTATCCATGAGCAATATGGTACGGATTATGTAGTGCAACCATTGCCTGTACATGGTATGGCGATGAGTCGATTAGGCGAAGAGATACGGGTAAGTTGGCAATCTACTCTAGATGTGTTGGAGCCAATGGCGAAGCCAAGCTACTATATCGTTTATACCCGCACAAATGATGGCGATTGGAATAACGGTGTATGCGTGACAAAGAATGAATACACATTTACTGCTGAAACAGGTACACGCTACGATATTCGCGTGGCAGCAGGCAATGCAGGTGGTCTGAGTTTCAAAAGCGAATTACTGTCGGCATATATTGCTCCTGAGGATAAGGGCAACGTGCTGATTGTAAACGGCTTTACCCGCGTGAGCGGTCCTGAATGGTGGAGCGATAGCATCTATGGCGGTATTTGCCCTAATAGCCATGTTGTGCCATATGGCAAGGGCGTGAACTATATCGGTGAGGTGTATGACTTTGATAGTCGCAACGAATGGGTGACGGATGACAACTGTGGTTGGGGCATGTGCTATAGCGACCACATGGATCATCCTACTGTGGGTAACACGTTTGATTATTCTGCTATGCACGGCAAGGTATTGGCAGAGATGGGTTACTCGTATGTCACAACTAGTGTGGATGCATTGGATAGCATTGCGGGCTATGACGCAGTGGACGTGATATTGGGCAAGCAGAAGACCACAATCATGGGTAAAGATACTTCGTTCCACTGTATGCCGATGAACTTGCAACACGCACTCACGCACTATCTGCAACATGGCGGTCGCCTGTTGCTAGCAGGTGCGTACATCGCGAGCGACATGACCAGCGAGGAGGATAAGGCGTTTATCAAGAATCAGTTGCATTATGAGTTCCGCACCACCAACGCTTCGAAAACAGGCAAGATACGCATCGAACGTCAGTTGGAAAAAGGCAATTACACCTTCCGCACTGAGCCCAACGACACGATGATCCATACCGAGAACGCGGATGGTATCTACCCCGCAGAGGGTGGCATTGTGGTGGCACGTTTCCCTGAAGCCAATGTGGCTGCAGCAATTGGGTATGACAAAATAGAAGAAGGTGGCGCAAAAACGCTGTGCTGGAGCATTATGCTAGAGAGTGCATATGAGTTTGATGCGCTATACAAAGCAAGTATTGAATGGTTGATGAAATAAAATAGATATTAGACTGCCTTCGGCTGAGAGACCGCAGTGCTGTTAGAAGTTAGAAATAAAAAGTGATGAAAAAGAAAAAGAATTTACCATTATTGGAAAATATTGAGATTACGGGTATAGCTGCTGAGGGCAAAGCCCTTACGCGTGTGGATGATATGGTGCTATTTGTGCCTTACTGCGTGCCTGGCGATATTGTGGATATACAGGTAACACGCAAGAAACACTCGTTTATGGAAGGACGTGTGGAGCGTATCGTGAAGCCATCACCTGTGCGGTGCGAGCCTGTGTGCAAGCACTATGGCGAGTGCGGTGGTTGCAAGTGGCAAATACTACCTTATGAAGAGCAATTGCGCTATAAGCAACAGCAGATTGTGGACAATCTTACGCGTATCGGTAAGATTGAACTCCCCGAGATATCCCCTATCCTCGGTAGTAAAGAGGTGTATGAATACCGCAATAAGTTGGAATTTACCTTCTCTGATCGCAAATGGCTGAGTTGGGATGCGATCCGCGCCGCAGGCGGATTAGAAAACGTGGACAACAGTCACGGACTAGGCTTCCATATACCTAACTGCTTTGATAAGGTATTAGATATTACCGAGTGCCACCTTATGCCCGATATTAACAACCGCATCCGCAATGGCATACGCGAGTATGCACGAGGATTGGGTATCACCTTCTATAATGAGCACGCGCACGAGGGACAACTGCGTACATTGATTCTGCGCTCCAACCACAAAGGAGAGATCATGCTCATCGTAGTATGGGCAGACGAACCCGACATGCGCGTGATGGAGTATATCCGCGACTCGTTCCCAGAGATTATCAGCTTGCTGTATGTCGTTAATCGCAAGTTTAACGACACCATTGGCGACCAAGACGTACATGTCTTCCACGGACAAGACCATATCATGGAGCAGATGGAGGATCTGCAGTTTAAGGTAGGCCCTAAATCCTTCTACCAAACCAACACTCTGCAGGCATACGAGCTATATAAAGTGGCACGTGAGTTTGCAGGACTGACGGGCAACGAATTGGTATTCGACCTCTATACAGGTACAGGCACCATTGCCAATTTCGTAGCGCACCAAGCACGCCAAGTGATTGGTATTGAATACGTGCCAGAGGCGATTGAGGACGCCAAAGTCAATGCGAAGATCAATAAGCTGGATAATACCTTATTCTTCGCAGGCGATATGAAGGACATTTTGAATGAGGACTTTATCGCGCAATATGGGCGCCCTGACGTGATCATCACCGATCCACCTCGTGCAGGTATGCATGAGGATGTGGTGAATACGATTTTGTTTGCCGAGCCCAAGCGCATTGTGTATGTGAGTTGCAACCCAGCTACACAGGCACGCGATTTGAATATGTTGGATACCAAGTACCGTGTGGTGAAAGTGCAACCAGTGGATATGTTCCCTCATACGCATCATGTGGAGAATGTAGTATTGTTGGAAAAGCGATAACTATCATCAATTGCATCTATATGGCCGAACAACGCATACTAATAGTAGATGATGAAGAGGATATTTGCATGATCCTCTCCTATTCGTTGCAAAAAGCAGGATACAAAACACTTATTGCACACTCCGCAGAAGAAGCTTTGGAGAATTATGAATTAAGCATCAAGAATCATGAGCTTGACTTGATTCTGTTAGATATTATGATGGGCGAGATATCGGGGTTGGAGATGGCGGAAAAGCTGAAAAGTGAAAACCATATTCCGCCAATTATATTCCTAACGGCATTGAGCGATGAGGATACTGTGCTACAAGGATTTAAGTTGGGTGCCGATGACTATATCAGCAAGCCTTTCCGTATAGCAGAAGTGTTGGCACGCGTGGCGGCAGTTCTGCGTAGGACGGCAGAACAAGGAACCAGGAACCAAGAACAAAGACCTATTAGCAACAACGACTGCATCGTTTTTGAAGGGATTGTGGTGAATAAAGCAGATATGTCGCTCAAGGTGGATGGAGAAGCAGTAGTTATGACACGCAAGGAGATAGAATTGCTCTGCTATTTGCTTACCCATCGCGGGCAGATACTCTCGCGTGAGCATCTATTGAAGAATGTGTGGGATAGCAATGGTTTTGTGATGGAGCGTACTGTAGATGTGCATATCACCCACTTGCGCCGTAAACTCGGGCAATATGGGAAAAGGATAGTGACTAAGTCGGGATATGGGTATATGTTTAGTGTTTAGAGGACGGGCAAAGCGCCTACTGTTTAGTGTTTAGTGAACGCCGCTGAAGCGGCTACTGTTTAGAGATTAGAGGCGATGAATATTTGGATAATTATAGGAATAGGGCTTGTGGCGATTTTAGGAGTGTGTTATGCTATCTACAAGCGTAAGATTAATCATGCACGTGAGCAGCAGCGATTGACATTGACGCAGAATATCAGTCACGAACTCAAAACCCCTGTGGCAAGTATTCGTGGAGCTTTGGAAACTATTCTTATGCACCCCGACATGGATGAGGAGCAACGTAAGCAATTTATAGAGCGTGCTTATCAGCAGTCAGGTCGTCTCGCCAACCTTGTGGAAGACATTTCTACGATCAATAAACTGGACACACAAACTGATTTCTACACCCGTTTGCAACTCGATTTGCATACGGTGGTAGAGAATGTGGTGCAAGACCTATCGCTACGCGCAATGCAAGCGGGGGCGACCATCACGCATAATATCCCTAAGCACTTGATTATCTCTGGAAACTATACACTACTCTACTCCATCTTCCACAATATTGTGGATAATGCACTCAACTATGTAGAGAAAGCAGAGATTAGTATTCAACTCATTAACCAAGATCCTGCGAACTTGTACTTTAGCATTAGCGACAATGGTCAAGGGCTACCCAATGAGGCATTAGCACATATCTTTGAGCGTTTCTATCGCGTAGATAAGGGAAGAAGTCGTAAAGTTGGCGGTACGGGATTAGGACTATCTATCGTCAAACATGCGGTGATATTCCATGGAGGAAATATCACCGCAGTCAATCGTCAGGAAGGTGGTTTAGAGTATAAATTCTCCCTCGCCCGTCGTTCAAAATAGACCCGACCTCCCCTAGGGGATGAGATGAGTCTAGGAGAATTATTAACTCATTTCTAACATGCGTTGGATAGGACGAATCGCATCTTTCGCAATCTCTTCATTTACAGTCACTTCGTTATTTTCGTTGAGTAAGCAATCGCGAAGATTTTGAAGCGTACACATACGCATATATTCGCACTCGTTGCAACCACCACATTCAGCAGGTACAGAGGTAAACTCCACATCAGGGCATGCCTTTTGCATCTCATGAAGGATACCACTTTCGGTCACCACAAGGAACGATTTGTGCTCAGGATGTGCCTTTGCATAATTGAGTAATGCTTGGGTTGAGCCAATGACATCAGCATGTTGTAAGATAGTGGCTTTGCACTCAGGATGCGCCAATACTGGAGCATTTGGATATTGTGCTTTGAGAGCAAGCAATGCTTCCTCTGAAAAGCGAGCATGCACATGGCAGCCGCCATTCCAAAGATCCATCTTGCGCCCTGTCATGCGATTGATATAGCCACCAAGATTTTGGTCTGGACCAAATAGAATCAGTTGATCTTCAGGCAATTGCTGCACAATCTTTAGGGCATTACTGCTAGTCACCACCACATCGGTCAATGCTTTGACTGCCGCGCTTGTATTAACATACGACACGACCATGTGGTTGGGGTGCGTAACTTTCCATGCTGCAAGATCTTCTGCTTTGCAGCTATCTGCCAAAGAGCATCCTGCCTTTGGTGCAGGAATAAGCACTTTTTTGTCTGGACAAAGGATCTTTGCCGTTTCTGCCATGAAATGCACACCACACATCACGATGATATCGGCATCGGTTTTCGATGCCTGTTGTGCCAAAGCAAGGGAATCGCCCACGAAGTCTGCCACATCCTGAATCTCAGGTCGTTGATAGTAGTGCGCCATAATAATGGCATTCTTCTCTTTGCAGAGTTGGCGTATTTGTTCAGTGATATTATTCATTATTGTACTTGTTGACCTACTGTATTGTAATATACTCCATTATACTCAATGAGGAGTTGACCATTGCGGATAACCTTATTACCGACTTGTTTAGAGTGTTGTACCTCCACAATATCAGTAGTAGGACCACAATATGTGACATAGTTGGAATAATAATACTCAGTTATCGCACCTCCGCCTGCCATCTCAATATGAATACTGCTCAATGCAGGACCATTTTGATCTGTATTCGTCTTACTAGTGAAACGCAGCGATCCACTACCTGAGAGGGTTGTAGTAGGCGTCCAAGTGTATGTATTAAGGGTTTTGTTCGCTGCTTTTAATTCGCCAATCTTGGTGCCATTAGCAGAGAACTCGATAGTGTTATAACTTGTACCGCCGTATGTACGCATTTTTATAGTGATACTGGTAATCGAAGCAATATTGATAGAAGGCGATTCGATATAAGAATCTTTTACCATACGCCAGTGTTTCGTGTCACGAATCAAACCAGAGAGTGTCCAACCATCGGTATTATTCAAGTCCATTGTGACAGGTGCAGCAGGTGTTGCTGATACTTCGGTCTCCTCTAGGGTGGCAAATACTGCATTGTATACTACATCGTGGCTAATAGCAGGTGCTTCAGAAGCATCAGAGAAGAGGTCAGCAGGCATATCATTTTGAGGTGCGTCAATCACTTCTTCGCTCCAACCTACGAATTGATTGCTCTCAGTACAAGGTGATTTAGGTGCAATAGGGAGTGTAGTCACTTTACTACCCGCAGCCAATGAAGTAGTAGGATTGCCTGCTGTGTATTCCTCGCCATTGACCATCCATGTGACTTGGCACGCAGCGTTGCAAGTGCCGTAGAGCTTTACGGTGAGTGTTTCTGCACCTTCGGAAGCGATTTGTAGGGTTCCGCTATGCTGACCTTTCTCGGTTGGAACGTAGGTGAGGACTACGTTATTTTGACTTGTGCTGCTATTAGCCTCGCTAATGGTGAGCGAAGAGCGTGAGGTCTCAAACATATCAGCATCCTCGCCCGAGATGGTGAGGGTAACATTGGAGGTAAGATACACACCCGTTACTTTGATACTAACGGAAGACTCCTCGTCCACCAACACACTTGGGAAGTTCACTGTGGTATTGCTTACGCTCAATACAGGGGTGTGTACCACATCTTCGCGGCTACCATCACTCTCGCCCAATACGAAATCAGCATCGTAGGCAGTCATGATATCGTCCAAATAGAGTGTCTCGCCAGCCTTCTCGCCCCAAATATACTCGGCGAGATAAGGATAATCAATGAATGGGTTGCGGTTACCTTGAGTCTGTTGGATACCATTATTGCGATCAATCTCTTTCTTTGAAACAGGGTCTTGGCGGTGCCACTTCATGAGGAGTGCCACACCGTATTTGGTCAAACCGAATGAGCCAGTAGAGAAGTTGGTAGTAAAGATTTTGGAACCATCACCCGAAGTAAAGGCCTTATCACCTGCCCATTTAAGCAATGCACCCATGTAACCACGCGCGAAGTCTCCTTTGTACTCATCGCGTGGCTCGAATACTGTACCTGAGCTAGAGATTGTAGCACCAGTGTTCCCAGCAATGGTGTTACCACCTACGATAGTAATATTCTTAGCAGAGCCTCTTTTGTTGCCATGTTTATTATAGTCTGCACTTGACACCTCACCAAAAGCATAGTTGCTACGAATACCGTTTACCTTACCATCGGTAGGTACGAGGTGGAATATATCGCAACCAGGGCCGCTGGTAGAGCCACCATACCATGACTTAGGAATAGAGTGCTCGCGGTTGTAACAATCGCACTCAACACTATAGTTACCGCAGCGATTGGAGTTGATACTTTTCCAAGTACAATCACTATACATATCCCAAACATAGCCATTCTCGTGCACATCGGTATATGGATATGCTCCCCACAAACCATCATATCCCAATGAGGAATAACCAAACTTGGTGACAGTTTGCACCGCATCAAAGAGGGATTTGCCCGCTTTGCCATTAATGTTTGCATAATACGCAGGCAAAGAGGCTGCAGGAGTAACTGATTTCGCGACTAAAGAAAGTGTGAAAATAGCACACAAAATAGATAATACAATTCGTTTCATAATATTGTAATATAAAAGTTTTCCCGTTTTAGCTTGCAAAGTTACACTTTTTTTTGCAGACGAGCAAGAGAAAAGGAGAAAAAAAGAAAAATCACCTAAATTTTTAGGTGATTTTTTCTTTTACTTTTCTGCTTTCGAAGTTTCTTCATTGCTGTTAGTGAGTTCCATGAGATTTCCTTTTTTATCGTAGAACTTTGTTTCCAGCATTCCCAGATTTTGATTTTCAATGGTATGGACTCCGTATTTGAATCTCCATTTCGTTTTAAGACTTTTCCATCTCCCCTTTTCCACGTATGCATATACATAAGGGTGTAGATGCAGTCTGATTCCTCTGCCATACGAAGCCTTCATATTTTGGATTTGCTCTTCGACTTGTTCAGTAAATAAAACAGAAGATTGAATCTTACCTTTTCCCATACAAGTAGGGCAAACTTCTGTGACATTCACTTCCACCGCAGGGCGCACGCGTTGTCTAGTGATTTGCATCAATCCAAATTTAGAGAGCGGTAACACGTTGTGTTTTGCTCTATCATTTTCCATCAGCGTACGCATACGTTCGTAGAGCGCTTGCTGATTGTCTTTATCGTCCATATCAATGAAATCAATCACAATGATTCCACCTATGTCTCGCAATCGGAGTTGATGTACAATTTCATCTGCTGCGAGCATATTAAAGTGAAATGCATTCTGCTCTTGATCTTCGAATAGTTTTTTGCTACCACTATTCACATCAATGGAAAAGAGTGCTTCGGTACGATCCATCACGAGGTATCCACCTTTTTTGAATCCAACAGTGCGTCCAAGTCCAGTTTTCATTTGTCGCGTGATATCAAACTTATCAAAAATCGGCTGTTCACCGCTATAAAGTTTGACTATCTTCGAGGCTTCTGGAGCAATGAGGTCAAGGTATTGTTTAATCTCTTGATAAACCTCCTTGTCATTGACGTGAATGCTCTCAAAATTAGGTGAGAGTATATCACGTATGATACCAATGGTTCGCCCAAGCTCTTCGCTGATTAGTGCAACAGGTTCCTTCTTTTGCAAGGTAGCAACGCAGTCTTCCCAACGTTGGATTAGTACTCGCAATTCGTTGTCAAGTTCAGCCACGCGCTTGTCCTCTGCCACAGTGCGCACAATCACTCCAAATCCTTTTGGTTTGATGGATTGTACGAGTTGCTTGAGTCGCCCTTTCTCAGCTTGTCGGCTGATTTTGCTGCTGACCATCACCTTATCTATAAAAGGAATAAGCACGAAATTGCGCCCTGTGATGGATATTTCGGCAGAGAGTCTTGGCCCCTTGGAGTTGATGGGTTCCTTGGTAACTTGAACCAAAATGGTGTCCCCTACTTTCAGATAGTCAGCAATCTGTCCCTCTTTGCCACAAGCAGGCTGATGCTCAATCTTGTGTATTTCGGGTATCCTACGACGATCGGAGACTAATTTGGTAATGTACTTCTGCTGCGTGAGAAACTCTGTTCCTAAATCAAGGTAGTGCAGAAAAGCTTCTTTCTCATGTCCTACATCCACAAAAGCTGCATTGAGCGCTGGCATGATTTTCTTCACACGACCGTAGTAGATATTACCTACGGCAAAGGTATCAACCCCTCTTTTTTCGCGATTGACCTCCATAAGTCGGTCGTTCTCAGTAAGCGCAATAGCAATCTCTTGTGGGGTAACATCCACAATCAATTCGCTTTTCATATGTCAATAAAATTTAGTAGGGACTCACTTGCCCCTTGTTAAAAAAAATGCTTCGTGGCAACCTATTTGCGCCCAAATAGGTATGAACCACAAAGCGTTAGTGAAACATCAAAGCTTACTTATGCTTATGACGATTCTTGCGCAAACGTTTTTTACGTTTGTGGGTAGACATCTTATGTCTTTTGTGTTTCTTACCGTTTGGCATAATTGTAATGTATTAATAGATTATTTTAAAAGTTCTGCGAAGCTATCAGCTGGCTTGAAAGAAGGAATCTTGTGCTCTGGAACAAGGATAGATTCGTTCTTTGTAATGTTACGAGCTACTTTTGCAGCACGGGTCTTGGTGCCGAAGCTACCGAAACCACGGAGGTATACTGCCTCACCATTTGCTACAGTTTTCTTGATGTTATTCATTGCTGCTTCAACTACGTTCATGATAGTAGTCTTATCATAACCAGTTTGAATTGCAATTTCATTAACGAGTTCTGCTTTTGTCATAATAATGTTATATTTAATGAGTTATACTTTTCGAGTCTTAAAAATCAAAAAAACGTTCTGAAAACCGAAATCGGGTGCAAAGGTACTAATAATTTTTTGATTAGCAAAGAAATACACAAAAAAAATGTTATTTTTTATATATTTTGTGGATTGTTTATACCTTTTATCGTGTTTTTTCCGCCATACAAGTAAGGTGTTTTCATATTTTATTATGGTTGAAAACTCCTTGCACACTACGGGGAAAGTATCAGATGGTAACGAGGTGGTAACAGAGTGGTTTCGAGAAAGAAAGCAGAAATATAGATAAATTTGCTATTACTTACCCTTCTCGGGACGTTCTGCGAAATACTTCCAGAGCGGTGCAGCATGCAATGCCTGCACAAACTCGCCCGCTTGAAGCAACTCCATAACTTCTTCACGTTCATACAGATGTACACGGATATCTTCGGTGCGCTCTTGATGTTGCTCGGTGAGTTTCTCCACTCCTGTAGCAAGAAAAGTATAACTAAGATTGGTATGATTGGTAGGATTGGGCGAAAGCGTCATAAATAGTTGCCACTCTCCTCCGCCAAAACCTGTTTCTTCGCTAAGTTCGCGTTGTGCTGCTTGCAATGGTGTTTCACCCTCATCTATAACACCTGCTACCAATTCGTAATGTGTCTCTCCCAACGCATGGCGGTATTGATCTTCTATGACGAATTGTCCATCTCGTGTGATAGCAATCACGTTGATCCAATTAGGAAAATGCATAACAAACCATGTGGGAATCTGCGTACCAGAAGGCAATTCCACCAACTCTTGACGGATATTCAACCATGGACCACAATTCAGCAAAGGAGTGCTCTTGAGCACCTTCCATTTTCTATTTTCTAGTTTCTTGATCATACTATTTAATATTAAAATGAGCGATGGTATGTTTCCAAGCCAGTGTGAGGTAGATCACACGTGCCGCTAGATGTGCGAAGTATGCGATATAGATCGACAGCACGTCAACGTATTGATATGTAATCAGATAGCCCATAACAAATGCCAATGCAGCATAGATCATGCCATTGCGAATCTGCTTGCCTGCCGTAGCACCCGCATAGACGCCATCCCACATAAAAGCCAACGTGGAGACAATCGGCATGGCAATGAGCCATGCAGTATAATCTTCCAAACGCGAAAGCACGATGGTATCAGAGGTCATTGCGTGGTAGAACGGCTCTGACCATATGGAAAATAGTAGAGTAAAGAGCACCCCTACCCCAAGCGACCAAGCGAATAGCAAACGTACCACCCTACCTATATCCGAATTCCGATCTTTACTTTCCATTTCTCGACACCCAAATTCTTTTCCCACCAATGCTTCTCCCGCATAGGCAAAGCCATCTACGAAATAGGAGAATAGCATAAAGAGCTTCATCATGATAGTGCTAACAGCCAATTCCACATCACCATATTTAGATGCTAACGATGTAAAACCCACATATACTACCATAAAACATAGCGAACGGATAAAGAGATTGCCATTGAGCGAAAGTAATCGGCGCATACCTTGTCCATCCATCGCCAAGCATAGCGGCGATAGTCCCTTCCAAAGATGGCGATATTTAGCCAATAGCAATATCAACGCTACTATCAACCCTGTAAATTGTGCAGTAACCGTACCCAGCGCTACTCCCAATGCCCCCATTGGGGTATAGATTGCCAACACATAGCTGACCACCATATTGACCACATTTACTACGATGTCGGTAATCATTGGACTTACAGTATCTTGCATACCTATAAACCACCCCTTGAATGCCATGAGCGACAAAGTAGCAGGCGCAGCCCATATACGAATAAAAAAGTACTCACGCGCGAAGGTAGCTACCTCTGCAGAACAAGGCACCAACATGAGTACAATATTCACAAAGAGCCACTGAATCAGCCAAATCAACGCAGCACCAATCAATGCTATACCAACACTTTGACTTAACAAACGTGCACATTCTACCCTATCTCCGCGACCATATGCCTGTGCAGTCATACCACTTGTACCCACACGCAAAAAGCCGAAATTCCAATAAAGCAGATCGAATAGCATTGTACCGATTGCAATACCGCCAATCGCAGTGGCATTAGCTATATGTCCCACAATAGCCGTATCCACCAGTCCCACTAATGGGATGGTGATATTCGCCAAAATACTAGGAATAGCGAGGCGGAGTATCTGTGAGTTGAGTGATTTCATTTGAGACGACAAAGGTACAAAAAAAAATGCACATACACAAATGGCATGCGCATTTTTTACATTTATTTTAATTTAAAATTAACTATACAAGAAGCGCTTGATACTGCGTTTAGGAGTCTTCTCAAACTCTTTCTCAACTACCTCAATTGCACTCACTTGACTATATTGAGGAATTTGTTTGTTGAGTTCTTTGCGGTTCTCCTCCATCACGTCAAAGATATTTCTTCCTGCAAGCAGTTTCTTACCAGCATCGGAATTGTCAGGGTAAACCAATGCCACTAATTTTTGATCGCGTTGTACTACCACAGACTCTAATACCAATGGCAAACTATTCAACTTATCTTCAATCTCCTCTGGGTAGATATTCTGTCCGCTTGGGCCAAGCAACATATTCTTGCTACGTCCGCGCAGGAAGAGATTACCATGCTTATCAATGATACCAAGGTCACCCGTACGCATCCATCCATCTTCTGTGAAGGTTTCTTTGGTAGCTTGCTCATTCTTATAATAGCCCATCATCACGTTTACGCCATGTACTTGCAACTCACCTTCTTTCTTTGCAGGATCTTCGCTATCAATACGCAGTTCCATACCTACAATACCCTTTCCACAAGAGCGATAGAGGTATTTCTTCCAATTCTCATATGTAATCAGCGGAGCGCACTCGGTCATACCATAGCCCACGCAATATGGGAAGTGCATATCATGCATACATTTCTCTACCTCTTCATTCAAAGCTGCACCACCGATAATCAAGAAACGTAAATTACCACCAAATGCTTGCAACAGGGTGTTGCTCACTTTCTTGTGTAACAAGTTCTTGATACCAGGAGTATTCCAAAGCACCTTCATTACAGGTTTGTTGATGATAGGCAATACTTTACCTTTGATGATTTTCTCAATTACCAAAGGCACTGTCAAGATCATGAATGGATGCACTTGTGCAAACGCCTTCATCAATGTGGTTGGAGTTGGTGCTTTAGTCAAGAAATACACCTCTGCTCCATCGCATACTTGGTACAAGAATTCGAACATCAAACCGAACATGTGTGCGATTGGCAACATTGAAAGTACCTTATCACCTTCTTGATGAGGAATCTCTTTCACAGCAAAGTCAATGTTTCCGCTCAAGTTCTTGTGGCTCAACATCACACCCTTAGGATTACCCGTAGAACCAGATGTGTAGTTAATCAAAGCCAACTCATCAGCATTATCAGTAGGATAATTCAAATCCTGTGCAGTTACACCATTTGGCCACTCTTTCTTAAATGCCTCATCCACAGCAGCATAGGTTTTCTCAACATCTTCTGTAGCAGCATGCTTCAGACTGAAATCATCCATGAATACCAAGGCTGTCAAACCTGGCATCTCTTTTGCATCAATCTTACGGAGCACGTTTGGTCCACAATACAGCAATTTTGCCTCTGAGTGATTAACCAACGCATGTATGCCCTCACCCGTGAAATCAGGTAAGATGCTGACAGCTACAGCCTTATAAGTCTCAATAGCTAAAAATGTCAAACCCCAATTTGCGCAGTTACGACCGCAAAGCGCTATCTTATCTCCTTCCTTAATACCCAATTCACGGAAAGTCACGTGCAAACGTGCAATCTCGTTTGCCAACTCACCATAGGTGTAGGATGTATCACCATCCAAGTCCTTCATTGCCAACGCATTCCATTTGTTGGTCATGGTCTTCTGGAGATACTCCAGATAATGTTTCAATTCCATAATATATCTAATTTTATATTAGTTTTTTCCTAACACGTCTGCAAAGGTACAACAAATTATTCGAACATGCGTTCGAAATTGCTATATTTTTGCAATATTCTCCGCAAAAGTAGTATTTTTTTTCGAAATATACAAGTATTTTTAAGGAAACCTACTCATTTTTCTTGATCAAGTCGTACAAATAATTGTATTGTTGTGGGAAAATATCAAAGTTCATTGCTCCCGAACGTCCTGGATCCCAACCATCTTTGATGTGCAAAAACATATGTGCTGTGATTTCTACTGGTACATCTCCGCGTATCGCGCCCGCGCGCAAACTATTTTTAATCGCTTGTATCCAAAGACTCAACTCACGTTCGTACATCTTACGGGCTTTCTTATATAATTCTGGAAAACGTGTGTATGCTGTGTACATCACCATTACCACATTGGAGGTATTGATATTTTTATTTTCTACTTGATCACGAAACTCGCGCAACTGGTCCAAGTAGGACAACATTGCTTCAATCATCTCTGGAATGGTTGCTGTATCTTTTACCTTATCCAATGCACGTTGTTTGGGCTTAATCAAAAACTCATCCACTACCTCTTGAAACAGTTCGTCTTTGTCCTTAAAATAATAGTACAATGTACCTCGCCCCATATTCAATGCTGATTGCAAGTCAGTAATAGACACATTTGCATACCCCTCTATCATATACAACTCAAGTGCCTTGAGCAGTATTTTTTCTCTACGATCTTCTACCATAACATCTTCATTTTTACTGATTTATAATTATTATTCCTACTCCCAATTATTCCGAATCGGCTGCAAAGGTATAAAAAAAAATTCATACTCACAACACTTTTTAAGAAAAATCGAACATGTGTTCGAAAATAATGCACTACCTTTGCAGCCGATTTGGCACAATAATTGTAAGAATTATAATAACGAATACGACTATTTCATTTAGTCTAATTATCTACTAAAAAAAATCGATTATGAAACTTCAAAACACAAATATTCTGATCACAGGAGGTGCATCAGGCATAGGAAAAATCATGGGGCGCCTTGCATTGGAGAAAGGTGCTAAGTCGCTAATCATATGGGACATCAACCCTGAGGCATTAGCCACCACTAAAGCGGAGTTCGCAACGCTTGGTACTATTCACACTTACACCGTCAATATTGCTGATAGCAATGCAGTTATCACCACATACCAACGCGTCAAGGAGGAGTGCGGTAGTGTAGATATCCTCATCAACTGTGCGGGTATCGTGCGTGGAAACAACACGTTTGACCACCAAACAGTAGAAGATATCCGTCTCACGATGGACGTAAATACCGTGGCACCAATGGTGCTAACCTTGCAAGTATTGCCCGACATGCTCAGCCGCAATCGCGGACACATCTGCAATATCGCTTCGGCGGGAGGTATGCTGGGTAACCCAAAGATGTCGGTCTATGGTGCCAGCAAGTGGGCTGTAATTGGATGGAGCGAAAGCATGCGTATTGAACTGCAACAACGCAAAGCCAATGTGCATGTCACTACGGTTGCACCTTATTTTATTAGTACGGGCATGTTCACAGGCGTGCGTTCTATCTTCCCTATCCTCAAGCCCGAACCAACTGCCAAGAAGATTATCCGCGCTATCGAACGCAACACCATCTTTGCAGGCATACCATTTGGGTATCATTTTATCCGTTTTTGGCAAGCAATTCTGCCATTACGCGTATTTGACTGGCTCTTTGGCACAGTTTTTGGTATCTATCGTACAATGGATCACTTCACAGGTCGTAAATAACAAAAGTATATGCAAAACTATATTTCCACTACTCGCACCAAACAAAAGCAGTACTTCCATTCTGCTGCAACCCTTGCATTACCATTCCGCAAGCAAATGCTTCACAAACTGCTTCATGCGATGAAACAATACGAACAGCCACTCGCAGAAGCACTATGGACGGACCTTCACAAGTCTTACGAGGAGGCATACCTCACCGAGTTAAGCATAGTCTATGGCGAGATACGCAACCATCTTCGCCATCTCTCGCGTTGGGCACGACCAGAACGCAAGTCTTCGCCTTTGGCTATCATGCCTGCCAGTAGTCGCATTATCAAGGAGCCACTGGGCAACACGCTGATTATTGCGCCATGGAACTATCCCGTGCAACTGCTGCTCAATCCATTGGTAGGAGCTATCTCGGCAGGATGTACAGCTATGCTCAAGCCCTCGCCATACGTACCAAACGTATCTCGCGTACTTACCGAAATGATTCGCGCCACTTTCCCTGAGGAGTATATAGCTATTGTAGAAGGCAATCGCGAAGTCAATAAAATGCTGCTTGCAGAGCGTTGGGATTTGATTTTCTTCACAGGTAGCCCCTCGCTGGGCAAGATGGTGATGGAAGCAGCTGCTAAAAACCTTACCCCTGTAGTTTTGGAATTGGGTGGCAAGAGCCCATGTATTATCGACAAGTCTGCCGACCTCAAGGTGGCTGCTAAACGTGTAGCTTGGGGCAAAGCCCTCAACGCAGGACAAACCTGCATTGCGCCAGATTACTTGATGATTCACGAAGAGGTAAAAGATAAATTTCTCAAACTACTTGTCAAAGAGTGGAAACACCTACTCACTAAGGACCCACAAAAGGCAAAGCATTTTGTGCGTATCGTTAGCGACAAAGCCCTTGACCGCCTCATCAGTTATCTACCAGCCTCATCTCATACCTCTTCCCTTAAAGGGGAGTCGGAGGGGTCCATCTATTATGGAGGAAATTACGATAAAGCAGAGCGCTACCTCTCCCCTACTATTCTGACCAATGTTAGCCCTGATGCCCCAGTGATGCAAGAGGAGATCTTTGGTCCAATCTTCCCAGTGCTGACGTTTAAGCAATTAGATGAAGTGATTACGTTTGTAAATGAGCGTGAGAAGCCATTGGCGTTATACTATTTTGGCAAAGAGGATAAGAAGATTCTCCGCCACACATCATCGGGTGGCACGTGTATCAACGATGTGATTATGCACATTGTGAATCATAAGGTGCCATTTGGTGGCGTTGGCAACTCGGGTATGGGTTCGTATCATGGCCAAGAGAGTTTCTTGGCATTCTCCCACCGCCGTGCGGTCATCAAGACCCCAACATGGGTGGATATGCCTTTCCGCTATATGCCTTACAAATTATTCGAATTGGTTAAGAATCTGGTGTAATCATTGATTTCACCAGATTCTCACATCTACATACTACATAATCAGAAAATAATCATTTTATTGACCTGCTATTGCATATTTATAAATTTTTCCGTACCTTTGCGCTCAAATTGTACAAATAATGCAATTATATCGTGTCATATTGATCTTTCTTGGTAGTTGGTGGCTATCTATCTGTTGGGGTAATGCTCAAGTGCTTTATCGTATCTCGGGTAACTCGGCAGCTGCACCTTCCTATATTTTGGCAACTAACCGCATGGTGGATATGCAGTTTATTGACACCATCCCCAATGCCTTCAAATGCTATGCTGAATGCAACAAAGTGATTACCGAATTTGCCATGCAGGACTATGAAGCCATCGCTGCTTTGCGACAAGCGGCCCTCCTACCCGATTCGGTACAACTGCGCAGCTTTTATAGCGATGAGCAATATCGGGAGATAGACGAGGCTCTTCGCATTAATTTAGGTATGGGATTAGATAAACTGGGCAGGATGAAGCCATCGTATCTTGCAGAGATGTATCGCAACGAACTGATGAAAACATGGCTAAAGTACGATGAGGAGCGTTCGATGGAGACTTTCTTTGAGAAAGTAGCAGCACAAAATGAGGTTCCTGTTTATGGATTAGACGACATAGGCGAAACGATGTATATGCTCTTTGACCGTGAGCCATTTCATTGGCAATGCGAGGAGCTGCTGAAAGTGGTGGAGTATCCCGAACATGAAGTACGTTTTGAGCGAGAGTTGGTTGCCATGTATAAATATGGTCGTTTGGCAGATATGGCGTATTTCGTCAAAGGTCCTGACAACCAAACATCGCTATCCTACTCGGATTATCAGGTATATGCCAAACGCAATAAGCAATGGGTGAAACGATTGACGCCCTACCTCCGTGAAGGCAAGGCATTTATCACGCTCAATGCTATTTATTTAGGTGGCGAAGATGGTTTGCTGGCTCAACTTCGAACGGCAGGCTATCGCGTAAAAGCGGTGAATAGATAACAAAAGGAACCAATGTTGGTTCCTTTTGTATATTGTATCGCGCTTGCGCGAGATAATGTCACTTTGTAAGGTGGTACGCCTCTTTGGGCGAGTGGTGCCTTAAACGAGCTTTGCCAATGCCTCTTTCATGCGGCGCATAGCTTCGATGATAAGGTCCTCGCTGGTAGCATAGGAGAAGCGAATGCAGTTGTCTTCACCAAAAGCACTACCCGATACACATGCCACGTGTGCCTCTTGCAAGAGGTAAGTGACCAACTCATCGGCGTTGTGGATGGTTTGTCCGTTGTATTGCTTACCAAAGAAGGCTGTCACATCTGGGAAGAGATAGAACGCACCTTGTGGTTCAAGCACCTTCATGCCAGGGATATCCTTTGCTAAACCTACAATCAAGTCGCGACGGCGGTGGAAGGCTTGACGCATCTCTTCTACGCAATCTTGTGAGCCAGTGTATGCAGCCTCTGCTGCCTTTTGCGCAATGGTAGTGGCACAGCTGATAACTTGTCCTTGCAAGCGTTTTACCGCAGTGATCAAGTCTTTGTCGTGGCTTGCTAACCAACCAATACGATAGCCCGTCATGGCGTATGCTTTGCTCACACCATTGATAATGATGAGGCGGTCTTCCAACTCAGGGAACTGTGCCAAAGTCTCGTGCTTGCCTGTATAGAGGATATGCTGATAGATCTCATCTGCAAGTACTACCACTTGTGGGTGGCGTTTCAGCACTTCCACTAAAGCTTTCAAATTCTCCAACGTATAGACAGAGCCCGTAGGGTTGTTAGGCGAGCAGAGCATGAGGAGCTTGGTATTAGGAGTGATAGCAGCCTCGAGTTGCTCAGCAGTAAGGCAGAAATTGTTGTCCATCGTAGTTTTGACCAATACACTCTTACCTTGTGCAATCTTCACCATCTCCACATAACTTACCCAGCATGGTGTAGGCATAATGACCTCATCGCCAGGACCAATCAATGCTTCTATAGCATTGCAGATAGCTTGCTTAGCTCCTACAGACACTACAATCTCGTTGGCATTATACGGACGCACAGGATAAGGAGCCAAGTCCTTGTTGACGGTTTCAGCTATTGCTTGACGCAGAGCAGGGAAACCTGGTGTAGGGCCATAATGCGAGATATCGTTGTTGATAGCATCAATAGCGGCTTGCTTGACATGAGCAGGTGCTGGGAAATCAGGTTCGCCCAATGAAAGACCAATCACATCTACTCCTTCTGCACGGAGTTGTTGGCACAGCGCAGCTACTTGCAAAGTTGCTGATTCTTCAAGTGCTGCAATACGTTGTGAAATCTGCATAACAGTTGACAGTTGACAGTTGATAGTTGATAGTTATGAATTTGCATGCAAAGGTAGTAAAAAATTCTTGAATACGCAAATATTTTATGCTTAGAGTTTATAGTTTGGGGTTTATAGACCAAAAATGGGCCCCCTCTTGCGAGGAAGCCCATTTTTTATACTCGTTAGTCTAACGTCTAACTTCTTATTTTACCACTTGACCTTGAGCGTTGTATTGAACGCCGTTCTTGATGATGATCAATTGACCGTTAACGATAGCCTTAACAGCCTTGCCCTCAACAGCGATGTTCTCAAGAGCGGTACCAGAACCTGGCAATTTACCAGAAATAGTGAGGTCGAACTTAGCACCCATGAAGCTGGTGAACTCACCAGTCAATGTGATTACGCCGTCAACTACAGAAGTCTCAGCGTAGTTAGTATATGCTACAACCTCTGGAGTTTTAAGCAAACAGATTTGTGGACCTTCGTGTACACCAGGAGCGGTATAACCAGCAAGCTCAACATAATAGCCTTCGCCTTCGCCAGTTGGAACATTGAAAGTCAATGTACCCAACTCCTCGTTGATAGCTACGATAGCATCGGTAAGTTCAAGAACAGTAGCAGGAGCTGCATACATGGTGAGTGCAAACTTAACATACATGGTACCACCCTCCTCTTCGTCAGTTACAGAAGCGTATACAGTACCAGTATAGATAGTACCCTTGTCAGTCTCAGAAGTTTGGGTCATAACACCCTCGATTACGGTAAACTCCATACCACCGAAGGTCATGTATGAATACTCAGCGTTAACCTCGTAGTCGTCGTCTACATCAGCATAGTTATTGAGGAAGAGCGTTACGTCCGCGTCGTTCATGTCGTGGCGACCAGCAAGTTGCAAGTACTTAGCGCCCTCAACCTCCATTACCTCTGTAACAAGGTTGGTGATTTCAAGAGGCATCTCCATCCACTCGATCTCTGGCTCAACTTCCTTGAAGTTAGCTACGAGAGCTACGTCAGCAGTTACGGTGAACTTGTATGGGTTCGCAGTAGATACTGTATCCTTACCAGAGGTCCAGCATGTAAACTCGTAACCTTCAGCAGCAGTAGCGGTGAGGGTAGCCTCTGCGCCGTGCTCGTATTTGCCATCAGCTGCAAGACCTGCTACGGAACCATTTTCTGCGGTAGCAGTGACAGTATATGAAGGCAAGGTTAATGAAACGATGTAGTTGTTATAATCAAATTCATATATAGTTTTATATTTCTTCATCACACCACAAACAACTACTTTTGAGCCAACAACAAGATCCTCCTTCTTTGTGAATTTCGCTTTGTTTAAACCTAAACCAGAATAGCACTCAAACTCATTCCCCTCTTCATCTTCAATCCAATAAGTGATGCTTCCGTAGTTAGCATCAAATTTCTCAATCTTAGAAATCTCGCCCTTTACATAAAGTTCGTTCTCCAAACCAAGACCTGCGTCAATTACCTCCATAGCCTCAGCAACGGTATATGCTGTTTCTGCAGAGTTTACATAAGCATAGACTATCGAAGAAGTAACACTTACTAAATCCCCCTTCACAGCAACTGCATTGACAACTGTAGATTTTGCAGGAATAGCAACATTAGCTGTATTAGTTTCTACAGAAACTGCTGTCTCACTTGTTTTTGGGTCTGTATTGTCTGTAGTGTACTTTAATGTTGTTCCTTCTGCGGAAGAAATAGTCAAGTCAAAAGCTTTGTTAAAGTTAGTTTCAGTTACGCTGAATGTAGGAGCATCTACTTTTTCGCCTTGTTCACCACCTTCTTCGCCGTAAATCTCCATTTTTACAATTTGGGTGTTGTGGCTTGAGGTTACTTTTAATACATATACATTACCTGCAGCTTGATAGTCTTCAGCAATTGCATACGTATTTGTTACAGCAGCTCCTTTGGTTTGAGTACTAACAGCGGTAGCACCTACATAAATGTTTTGTAGTACAGAAGCTGATGCACCAGTGCGACCCGTAACAACTATCTTTGTTGTCTTAAAGTCAAATGCAGGTAAAGTTAATGTTGCACCACTCTTTCCAAAGATAAGATAACCGTCATTGTTGTAGTAGTGTCCGCTACCACCTCCAGCCAAGGTGATTGTGTAGTCACCATTGGTGTAGTTTACTGTAGCTGTTGTTTTGTTTGCAGAACCAACAGGTAATCCCCAAGTGTTCTTAGAGAAATCTAAAGTCACTAGCAAACTTTCAGCAGCAAAGCTCATCACTGAGAAGAGCATTGCCATCAAAAAGAAAGATAATTTCTTCATAATGATTTGAATTTTTAGTTAATAATAAAGTTAATTAATATAAATTGTTGTTTTGTTGTTGATTATATAGTTTCAATATCTAATTCTTTTGGTGATATGTTCGTATCAGTAAGTTTTCTGAAATTACTTTCTGCATTATGTGCTTCCAAAGAAGACAATTGCTCTTGTGCCATTTTCTGAAGTATAGAAAATCTTTCTTCTCGAGATACATTTCTTTTAATCAATTCAGAATTAAATGACTCAATATTGGCAAGCACCACCAATTGGTTGATAGAAGCCGTATCACGTATGTTTAAATTTTGTAGCGCAAGCGCAGGATTGCTCTCTGACCAATCTTTTGCTCTGCAGCCAAATAAAGCAAGATTAAGTAAGTCTGCTTCGTCAGCATACACTAAATATTCTTTTTGCTTATCAATTGAGAGTGTTGGCAAAAGATTCTCTTTAATGGCATCCGTATGCAATTGGTAGTTGGTTTTCGATAATATGCGCTTAACGTTCCATTGTAAGGTAAGAGGATTGTTTTCCTGCTCTTTTAACAATTGGTACTCCTTAACTACATATAATTGAAATGCAGGACTAATCCACATTCCAAATTGGAAAGCAATATCTTTGTGAGCGTAAGTACCACCATACCGACCTGCTTTCGATGATATTCCAATAGCATTCGTCCTCGCTACCCATTCTTTCACACTAATCTTAAAACTATTAAGACCTGCACAATTTCTAATTGTGGCGAATTCGCCATAATTAAAATTGGGATTATTTATGACTTCCCATGTTGCAAGATACTCTAATGTATTTCTATTACGCAACCAATCGGTGATAAAGAAATTGCCATCCTTGGCTTTTATCATATCGGTTATGCATATAAAATCACCACCGTTGGTTAAAGAAACGGCTATCTCAGTATCTTGTACTATTATTTTTCTAATAGGTGACATTTTCTATTCAACTTGCAAAGTTATACGGACTTTTCAGTATCTCTTGTGCTAGCGTCTGCTGTTGAGCGGGGAGTGTGTTGTCAAAATTGGTAATCGCACCACCTTGTCGAGCAAAAAGGTCGCCCTTGATTTCATCCTCCAATCGTCCTCTACTCCAATTGCCATTGATGACTTGGTTAATATAGAAGAATGCCTCTTGAAGTGAGTGGCATTTGGATATGAGTTCTATATGATGTCCCCAAGGTACAAAAGCAAATTTATCAGGCATCACCATTTCGTCAGCAGGCTGCTGACGATTTTGGCTTTCCATTTCGCCAACAGGTTGTTGGCGATTTGTACTTTCTATTTCGCCAACAGGTTGTTGGCGATTTGTAATCTGCTCATAATAAAAGGAATACCATTGTCTCATATACTTGATGTTTGTATATGAAAAACCTGTCTGCTTTGGAAAAGCCTCCTTTAAATCAGCACTGAGTTGTTGCAAAATATTACTTCCCCACTTGCTCTCTGCTTTGAGCGCAACAATATCTCTACCCAATGACCAATAGAACTCTAACATGCCATGATTGACATGTACGGCAGCTTTCGCTTGGCTCTGGCGATAGCGTTGCTTGAGTTCTGACAACCATTGGACGTAGTCAGAATCAGCCAGCATGCTTGTTCTATTTATAAACTGGGGTGTGGGCATTTTATTACTTATTGCTGTTTAACTTCGTTTCACTATACCATCTTATATATACCGTTTGATGAATAAAAAAAGAAAATGATAGATTTTGTTTTATCTACCATTTCACCTATACTACTCCGCCATTACACCTGTGAAGTGTAAAAATAATCGGCGATATTTACAAACATTTGCTTCATCAAAAGAGTGTCTTAACCGTTTTCTTCGAATCGGACTGCAAAGGTACAAAATTATTTACAATCCGCCAAACAAAATCGCAAAATTAAACATTTTTTTGTTTAAAGTACGGAAAATACTCGCGGGCGGTAGCGTGATAGTTTGAAGAATGTTCGGTGTTCTCTGGTTATTAACAGGTATATCCTACGTATATCTTACGTATATGTTACGTATATCCTACGTATATGGTACGTAATTGACAAGGGAAAGACAGGGTTCTTCGACAAATTAGTTAAAAGAGATGGAAGCTCCTACGCGCAAAGCGCGAGAAATCTAAATAAATCTTTGACCCTCCCAACCTCCCTGAAGGGGAGGCTTACACAGTACTCCGTAATAAATTACCACCGCTCCTCGCTATGCTCGTGCGCTGAATCTTAAGTTAATGCAACAGTTTTCAACTAAATTGTCGAAGATCCAAAGACAGGTGTAGGGTGTGGAAAGAGAAAAAAAGAAGAGAGACTCTAACGAGTCTCTCTTGTTGGTTAGTCGGGATGGCGAGATTCGAACTCACGACCTCCTGCTCCCAAAGCAGGCATTCTAACCGGGCTGAACTACATCCCGCACACTTCCTTTTCGAAAGCGGGTGCAAAGGTACTGCTTTTTTTTGATACGACCAAATATTTTGAAAAAAAAATGCAAAAAATCTTCATTTTCTTTCATATTTCACCTTTTTTTTGTACCTTTGCACGTTAATTAGCGCAATTCATTGGTATGAAAATAATCCTAATCACCATTTTGGCTATCGGAATAGCAGTATTATTGTTATCCGTTGGGGTACTCCTGCGTAAAGACGGACAGTTTCGCAGCGAACACATATCTAATAACGCGCGCATGCGCGAGGATGGTATTCATTGCGCTACCTCGCAAGATCGAGAAGCAAGAAAGAAACAAAAATTAAAGATTAACGATTAGAAATGAAAACAACACGCATCATATTGATTTCGTGCCTCGTGCTGGTGTGTATGAGCTCGTGTAGCCTATCTGCACGCATCAAGCGCGCTGACAAACGATTTGCCATTGGCGAATACTACGAGGCTGGTGAGCAATATCGTCAGCTGTACCGCAATGTATCCTCTAAAGACAAGCCATTGAAAGCATACGTTGCCTTCCAACAAGGCGAATGTAACCGCATTTTGAACAACACAAAGGCCTCTAATGCCTACAAGAATGCGATTCGCTATATGTATTTTCATACGGATTCCATAGTCTATCTTCGCTATGCCCAAACCTTGCATTATCAAGGAAAATACAAAGAGGCAATCAAACAATATGATATTTACTTGCACTCCTACCCTGACAATTATGTAGCACAAGCAGGTAAATACTCCTGTATGCAAATGGAGGAATGGAAGAAACAGAAGAGTCGCTATGAGGTTAATCCCGTTAAGGCATTTAATGCCAAGCGCTCGAGCAATATGGCACCCGCATTGCTGAATGCTGATGGCGATGCGATTGTCTTCACGTCTAACCGCAGTGAGAACAAGGAGAAGAAAGGCAAGAACAAGGTACGCGTATCCTCCGTGACGGGTGCAGCATCGTTCAATCTGTACTCAGCTCGCAAGAATGCGGCTGGTCAATGGGAAGACATTGCCCTATGCGAGGGCCTATATAGCGACGAACCAAGCGAGGAAGAAGAATCCAGTATTGGCAGCAAACAAAGTAGTCCTGCCGAATTGGGCGTATGCTGTTTCTCGCCCGATGGTCGTACTATGTATTTCACCTATTCTAAGCCAGTCAATGGACAGGACTTGGGTGCTAAGATCTATAGTTCGCAACGCGCAAGTGGCGAATGGAGCGAGGCGCAAGAAGTGAAGTTGTTTAGCGATAGTAGCATAACAGTAGGTCATCCCACCATCAATGCCACTGGCGACACGATGTACTTTGTCAGCGATGCTCCTGGCGGTTTTGGTGGAAAAGATATTTATATGGCCATTTCCGACGGAAGCACTTGGGGCGAAATCAGCAATCTCGGTCCGAAGATCAATACTAGTGACGATGAATTATACCCATATATTCGACAAGATGGTAAGTTGTATTTCTCCTCGAAGGGTCATCCTGGCTACGGTGGATTGGATATATTCTACGCGACACCAGTAGATACCACCTGGGAAATCTACAATATGGGAGCACCGTTCAACTCGCAAAACGATGATTTTGGTATCTGCTTTATCGGGCAAACAGAAGATGGGTACTTCTCCTCCAACCGAAAACAAAAGAAAGGCTATGACCTGATTTATAGTTTTGTGCTGCCAAAGATGGAGATATTGGTGGAAGGCATCGTTAGCGATGACCAAGGCGAAGCACTGGCAGAGGGAGTGATTCGATTAGTAGGCGATGATGGCACAAATATCAAGACGCAGATTCGTCGCGATGGCACCTACAAGCTCAAACTAAATAAAAACGTGCGCTATTTGATGTTGGCGACTTCGAGAGGTTATCTGAACCAACAACAACAATTTGCGACGACGGGACTGGAAGATAGTCATACTTACCAACAAAACTTTATGTTGAGTTCGGTAGCCAAGCCTGTGAAGATGGGTAATATATTCTTTAAGTTCGGCAGCTGGGAACTGACCCCGAATTCGGAAGATGGATTGAATGCACTGATTAAATTGCTGAACGACAATCCAAATATCACCATCGAAATGGCCGCCCACACCGATATGGTGGGCAATAATGCGGGCAACCAAGAGTTGTCGCTCCGCCGTGCCCAATCGGTGGTGGATTACCTCATCAAGCATGGCATTGAAAGCGAACGCCTGACCCCTGTAGGCTATGGAGAAGAGAAACCTGTGGTGGTGGATGATGCGCTGAGAAAACAACACACCTTCCTGCCTAAAGGACAAGTGTTGGACGAAGCATATATCACTACCCTACCCGCTGACCAACAGGAGATTTGCAATTCGCTGAACCGTCGTACCGAGTTCCGCGTATTGAAAACCACGTATAATCTGTATTAATAGTAAATTATGAAACAATATCTTGATCTCTGCCAACGCGTTCTCAACGAAGGAACTGAGAAACACGACCGCACAGGTACGGGCACCATCTCGGTCTTCGGTCATCAAATGCGTTTTAATCTTGAGGAGGGATTTCCTCTCTTGACAACCAAGAAACTCCACCTCAAGTCTATTATCTATGAACTCCTATGGTTTCTCAAGGGGGATACCAACGTAAAATATCTTCAAGACCATGGAGTACGCATATGGAACGAATGGGCAGACGAGCATGGTGAGCTTGGCCCGGTGTATGGTCATCAATGGCGCTCATGGCCCGATTATCAAGGTGGTCATATTGACCAGATTGCTCAGTTGGTGGAGCAAATAAAGAAGAATCCTGACTCACGCCGTCATATCGTAAGTGCATGGAACGTGGCCGAAGTCAACAACATGGCTCTGCCACCTTGCCACACGTTGTTCCAATTCTATGTAGCAGACGGTCGCCTGTCATTGCAACTCTACCAACGCTCGGCGGATATATTTTTAGGCGTGCCATTTAATATCGCGTCCTATGCCCTACTCCTGATGATGATGGCACAAGTGACGGGCTTGAAGGTGGGCGACTTCGTGCACACGTTTGGCGATGCGCATATCTATCTCAATCATATTGAGCAAGTGAAGTTGCAGCTCAGTCGCGATACACGCACACTGCCCAAGATGATTATCAATCCTGAGGTGAAGGACTTGTTTGACTTTAAGTTTGAGGACTTTCAACTAGTTGACTACGATCCACACCCACATATCCCAGGTGTCGTGGCCGTATAAATAATTAAGAATTTAGAATTTTGAATTAAGTTGAGAATATGCTGAATCTAATCGTAGCAATAGCAGAAAACAATGCTATCGGCAAGGCAGGCGACTTGCTTTGCCATTTGCCTAGTGACTTAAAATACTTCAAAGAGAAAACACAAGGTTGCACCGTTATTATGGGCGAGCGCACATTCTTCTCACTGCCCAAGCACCCGCTGCCTAATCGCCGCAATATCGTGCTTTCTGACCGCGAAGACTTCACCTTTGAGAACACCGAGGTGGTGCACTCTATCCCAGAGGCACAAGCAGCAGTAGCTGCTGATGAACAGGCATTTATCATTGGCGGTGGTATGGTCTATCGCCAATTCTTGCCACTTGTGGACAAACTCTATATCACCCATATTCACCATTCGTGGGAGGATGCAGACACCTTTTTCCCTGAGATAGACCCTGCCATCTGGCAATGCGTGAGCGAGGAGCGCCACGAAGCGGATGAGAAGAATCCTTATCCATATACATTTGCTGTATATACAAAAAGATAGGTAAGAAAACATAATTTATCTACATTAAAGACGATTAGTGGCACAATTTTTGTACATAAAAATGCAAAACACAACACTAAATAATATTAAAACACAAGAATTATGATTGCAAAACGCTTAGAAGAGGCTATCAACGCCCAAATCAATGCCGAGATGTGGTCGGCGTATTTATATTTGAGTATGTCAGCATACTGCCAAGATGCAGGTTTCCCAGGTATGGCAAACTGGTTTGCTATCCAATTCAAAGAAGAGCAAGACCATGCAATGATTTTGCTGAATTACCTGCAAAGTCGTGGCGGACGCGTATTGCTCGCTCCTATCGCTGAAGTTCCTACCGAGTGGGCAAGTCCTTTGGCTGCATTTGAGAACACCCTTGAGCACGAAGGTAAAGTGACAGCGCTCATCAATAACCTGATGGCACTTGCTGTGGAGGAGAAAGATTTTGCATTGCAAAGTCGCCTCAATTGGTTTGTGGACGAGCAAGTGGAGGAGGAAGAGAATGCCACTGACTTGGTACACAAACTTCGACTGATTGGCGACAATGGCTATGGTTTGTACCAACTTGACCAAGAATTGGCCACACGCGTTTATACACAAGCTAGTCCATTGGCAAATGCAGAGTAGTGTTTAGTGAACGCTTCGCTACTGTTTAGAGTTTAAAGTTTAAAGGCAAGGATATGAAAAAGATTTTTATTTCGCTGTTAGCATTGGGATGCTTGGTAGCTTGTACGCCAAAGAAAACGGCATATGAACAATATATTGAGTTATATGACAATGTTGGCACACAATTAAAGACGGTGGAAGATCGTGCGATAAAAGATTCGATTATAGAAGATTTTGTTGCTCAAGGCTATGCCCTGCTAATGGAGAACATACAGGATGTAACCTCTGACTCTATTGTATTGGCACATTTCTACATGCTCAGCCCAGAGCAGAAGGCAGAGTTGTTTGCAGCGATCCCAGCAGAGCGTTTGGAAATGCCAACCTTGCAGCCTATCCATCAAGAATACCTAATCGAGTTGAAGACATCTGCAGGTAATCCTTACATAGAAATCACTTCGCTGAAGGCAGATGGTACTGCATTGGCACTGAGCGAGTTGGTAGGAAAAACCGACTATGTATTGGTGGACTTTTGGGCTTCGTGGTGTGGTCCATGCCGCCGACTAATGCCCGTATTGAAAGAACTCTATACCTCTTACCACCCATCTGGCAAGTTAGAAATCTTGGGTGTGAGTTGCGACCGCGATGAGGCAGAATGGCTCAAAGCTATCGAAGAAGATGAGTTGCCATGGTTGCATATCCGCGATCAACGCACAGAACCATACAACCCATGCGACTTGTACGGCATATCAGCTATCCCAACGACTATACTCATTAACAAAGAGGGCGTAATCGTAGGGCGTAATCTTAACGAAGCTGAAATAGAAGGTATATTGGCAGGAATACAATAATCTTGTAACTTCATAATACAAAAAGAGGATTGCAATGCAATCCTCTTTTTATGTTATATTAGTCGTTTTTCACTCCCAGCAGAGATTTCACAAACTCTTCGCGATTGAACACTTGCAGGTCAGTCATCTGTTCTCCCAAACCTATATAACGAACAGGTATCTTGAATTGATCACTAATACCAATCACTACTCCACCCTTGGCCGTTCCATCTAACTTAGTGATAGCCAATGAACTGACTTGTGTAGCCTTGGTAAATTGTTTGGCCTGCTCAAAAGCATTTTGCCCCGTACTGCCATCCAACACAAGCATCACATCATGTGGAGCATCAGGTACTACTTTTTGCATTACATTCTTAATCTTGGTCAATTCGTTCATCAGGTTAATCTTATTATGCAAACGCCCTGCAGTGTCAATCAATACCACATCAGCATCATTTGCTTTAGCACTTGAGATGGTATCAAATGCTACGCTGGCAGGGTCAGAACCTTGCTGTTGTTTCACCACAGGCACCCCTACTCTCTCTCCCCAGATACAAAGTTGCTCCACAGCTGCCGCACGGAAGGTGTCTGCAGCGCCTAGATACACCTTTTTTCCAGCCTGTTTGTATTGGTAAGCCAATTTACCAATGGTAGTGGTTTTGCCAACACCATTCACACCTACCACCATGATTACATATGGTTTGCATGGCAAAGGCTCAGTAAAATCTATTACTTGTGTACTATTGTTTTCTGCTAACAACGACGCCACTTCGTCCACCAAAATGGCATTGAGTTCAGCTGTACCAAGATACTTATCGCGCTTCACACGTTCTTGAATACGTTCGATAATACGCAACGTGGTTTCAACTCCTACGTCAGATGTAATCAGAGCTTCTTCCAAATTATCCAACACATCATCGTCCACAGTAGATTTTCCCGCAATAGCATGACTAATCTTACTGAGAACAGATACCTTTGTTTTCTCTAAGCCCTTATCTAAAGTCTCTTTCTTTTCTTTTCCAAATAATCCAAAAAACGCCATATAATTTTATTTTTATGCATCTAACTCTTCATATACTGAATTCTTACTCTTGAATTCTGGTACAATTTGCTTCATTAACTTCACCGTTGGGAATACTTTACCAGTTTTTGCTAATTGAATCAACGCTTCTATTTGCTCTGCAACTTCCTGATAATCATACTCTCGTACTTTCGCAACAAGAATTTTCTTATGCTTTGTTGGAATCGTTGTTTCTTTTTGATTCAACAATTCTTCATACAACTTTTCACCAGGACGCAACCCCGTATAAGTGATTTCGATGTCCTTACCAGGTTCAAAACCTGCTAAACGAATCATATTCTTTGCCAAATCCGCGATCTTAACTGGTTGCCCCATATCGAAGCAGAATATTTCACCTCCGCTACCCAACGTTGCAGCTTCCAATACCAAGCAACTTGCCTCGGGTATAGTCATGAAATAGCGAATAATATCTGGATGAGTAACTGTAACAGGTCCACCAGCAGCAATTTGTTTCTTGAAATAAGGTACTACCGATCCATTACTACCCAAAACATTGCCAAAGCGAGTTGTGATGAATTTAGTACAATTCGCATTTTCTTTTGCTGCTTTTAGGAATAATGATTGTACATATATCTCCGCAATACGCTTTGAAGCACCCATCACATTTGTAGGATTGACGGCTTTATCAGTTGACACCATCACGAAACGTTTGGCATTGAATTTAATCGCCATATCTGCTACATTCTTAGAGCCTTGCACGTTAGCGAGTATTGCTTGTGCAGGGAAATCCTCCATCAATGGCACATGCTTATATGCTGCTGCATGGAACACTACATGAGGATGATACTCCTCGAAAACCTCCTCTACCATATCCACATTTCTCACATCCGCAATTACTGGTACAAATTGCTGATTAGGAAACTCTTTTCGCAAATCAACAGTCAAATCATGCAGAGGCGACTCTGCCATTTCAAAGAGCACTATCGTTTGTGGTTTGAATGCTGCCACTTGACGTACAATTTCGCTACCAATGCTGCCAGCAGCACCAGTAACCATCACCGTTTGCTCCTTCAAAATTGTCCCTACATTTTCCGTATCCATCTCAATCACGGGACGTTCCAATAAATCCTCTACCTTAATAGATTCTATGCGACCTACTATAGTATTGATATTGTCATTATTTTCTTCTACAGAGAAATCAGTAAAATAAGGAGTCGTTAATATCCTTATATTATTATCAATGAATGGTTTCAAATCCACCAGCGGATTGATTTGCTTCATCTTTAAAGGCGATACAATAATATGTCGGATATGATGTTTTTTTAGAGTGTCCATTAAGTGTTCATTCAGAGGATAGACAGTCAATCCCAACAGGTCATGCTGAATATCATCATACTTATCTGCAATAAAACCCACAGGACGATATTGACTTTCTAGGTTAGATTGCAACATTTTTGCAATGGATAGTCCTGCTGATTTTGTACCATAGATTAGCACTTTATCTACCCCCTTGGATCTATGAGAAATGTATTCAAAAACAGTTTTGATGATTACTCGCCATCCAAATAACAAAGTAATTGCTACAAATACATATATCACTAATACCGTAGTAAAAAAAGGAGGATTGATGTAATTTGTTACATATTTGACAATTAAATTGGCTAAAAATAAGAATAGACCATTTGCGACTACAGCAGCCGTAACCTTTAATGTATCAACAAAAGTAGAATAACGTAAAATACCAGAGTAGGTATGAAAAGCCCAGAAGAAAACTCCTTGTAATACGAGTACAAATATAGCCTGTCCCCATATTGGCATACGAGCAGCAAAATCATACGTTAATATTTGACTACCAATCATATAGCTTACAACAAATGCAATCAATACGATTAACAAATCCAATAACAGCACTCCCCAACGAGGAAGATAACCGATATTGATCCAATGTGAAAACATGTCTGATTTGGATATATCTTTCATTCGTTTCATAATCTTTAGCATTTTAATCAAGCAGTATCAGTGCTCAATAGTTACTGAATAATTGCCGATTTGATGGTTTCTACAATATAACGCACATCGTCATCTGTTACATATGGACCAGCTGGCAAGCACATTCCTACTTTAAAGACCTCTTCACTAACACCATTCACATATGCAGGAGCATTTTTGTAAACAGGTTGTTTGTGCATTGGTTTCCATACAGGGCGTGCCTCAATCTTTGCATCCAGCATATACACACGCAATGCCTCCACATTGTCGTTTGGTTGGCAATCGGTTGTCGCAGTATCTACCGCGTGAATAACACCAGCTGCACCACCTACAGCACTCTTGATTACCTCCTTGTAGGCGTTCTCTTGACCTTTGATACGCAAAGTAGGTTTTAACTCAATGGTACAGAGCCAATAGTTGGAGTCGTAATCAGCAGAAGGGGCTTTGTGTAGAGTAATTCCCTCTACATCAGCCAATAATTCTTCATACAACGCTTGTACATGCTTATGATGATCAATATGCGCTTGTGCCACAGTCATTTGTCCGCGACCAATACCAGCACAGATATTCGACATACGATAGTTATACCCCACCTCTTCGTGTTGGTAGTATGGATATGCCTCACGTGCTTGAGTAGCATACCACATTACTTTGTTTTTGAGCTCTGCATTTTCGCAAACCAATGCCCCACCACCAGAGGTAGTAATCATCTTATTGCCGTTGAATGAAAGTACACCGAACTTACCAAAGGTACCTAACATTTGTCCTTTGAACTTAGAGCCAAAGCCTTCAGCAGCATCCTCTATTACGGGAATATCATATTTCTCTGCAACAGCCATAATACGTTCACAATCATAAGGCATACCATAGAGAGCTACAGGGATGATGGCTTTAGGCTTTTTTCCTGTTTTTTCAATACGATCCAAGATGGCTTTCTCCAATAATTCAGGGTCCATGTTCCATGTATCGCGCTCAGAATCAATGAACACTGGCGTTGCTCCCAAATAGGTAATCGGGTGAGAGGAGGCGCAGAATGTGAACGATTGCACACACACTTCATCTCCTGGCTTCACGCCACAAGCAATCAACGCCAAGTGTACAGCAGCAGTACCAGCAGAAAGAGCTACTACTTCTTTTTCTCTACCTTGTTGGTCTTTTCCAACAAATTGTTTGAGGTTATCTTCAAAAGCATTTACGTTTGGTCCCAATGGCACAACCCAATTGGTATCGAATGCCTCTTTGATATATTTCTGCTCCAATCCTTCGTCTGACATATGTGCCAAACAGAGGTAAATCATGTTTCGTTCGTTACTCATAGTCATCAAAATTTCACATTAGTTTGCAAAGGTACTGCTTTTTTCGGATATTTACAAATCTGCCTATAAAAGTTTAGATTATTTCTCCTGCATATTTGATTTTTTTTCCAAGAACTGTAGCTAATATTATGCGTATATCATCCCAAAAAGAATAATGATCCAAATAATATAGATTCAATCGAACCTTATCGGGGTATATCACGGTGTCATTATATTCTTGTGGATTAGCTTGTTGTGCAAGAATGTACTCTTCGTCACGATATTTCAAACTAGCTGGACCTGTAATTCCTGGGCGCAACGATAATATGCGTCTGTTATTGCCCTCCAAACAATCTGCATAACCAGGTACATCTGGACGAGGCCCAACAAAGGACATTTTACCAATAAACACATCCCATAATCCCGGCAACTCATCAATTTTGTACTGACGTAGTTTTGCGCCTAATGGAGTTATTCTGTTCTCTCCAGCAACAGAGATTGAAGAACCGCCATGATTTACAGTCATTGTGCGAAACTTATGACAGTTGAATATCTTACCATCTTTCCCAACACGTTTTTGTACAAACAACACAGGACCTGACATTTTTATTTTTATAAGTATAGCAACTACTAAAAATAACCAACTAAAACAGATTAATCCGAACAATGAGACTATGCGATCAAACAAAAATTTCATGGGCGTAATGATTTTATATATGCGATGATTGAATTGGGCATTAAAAATACAATGTTTTTAATAAGATGGTAGCATTTTTGTTTAAAACTATAACTTTTCCATAATATGGATAGACAATCTGATAGTGGCGCATTCTTGTCTGATAACGACTGAATGAGTTTGTTTCTCAAATTCCAATCTATGGTAGATGTCTTATATATGCTTTGATAAGGAATACAATCTTGATTCTTATGTTTATTAGAAACAACATTAGTTTTAATTGTTTCAAAAATCTCTTTGCCTTTACTAGACATAGGATTAATAGACACTAGCGACATCCCAGAAGTATTATTCAAATAATGTTTACCCCAAAAATCTCCAATTCTCAAATCAACATGATTTAATGTGTCTCTAAGCTCACACGTATAACATGCATCATTAAGCAATAAATCCGAAAAAAACAATGAATAGAACTCATCATTTGTTTTAGGACTAAGATATGTTACTTTTGACTTATCTATGGCCTTTATATGAAATCGTCCCCAACCATAACTTTTGTCTCTAAAGTTGATATGTTCAAATTGTTGTATTTGTTTTTCTTTCTTTTTCTCTTCAATGTATTTTTTCCATAATAGCATAGAAGGACAGCCATGACAATAAAAATCAACTAAAAGACAATTGTCTCTTATCTTCTTTCGCCTTAAATATTTATCAAGGGCGTACATCTGGCAAGGAGTACCAAAAAAGGCTATTTTTTCAGACTTATGGTCGCTGAATAGCTGCTTAAAGGCGGGATAGCTATATGATTGGATGTATTTAGAACCTCTGAAAGAGTATGTATCTTCTCTATTGGTCGCAATTTTTCCGATAGCAATGTCGTTTTGATAATCATATGCTACTCCTACGCATGTGTAACCCTCTTTTATTAATTGTTCACATAGGACATCGCTGACTCCTCCAGAAGTTGTTGATTTCAAAATGTTTTCATCAGTCGAAGCTACAGCATAATGACAAAAATTAGTGTCAAAAACAAATGGTTCTATTTCAGTAAATTTATAACATACTCTCTTACAAACGCCACAATTAATACATGTACTTTCGTCAATAGTAGGGCGGTAAAATCCTTCGGCGTTGATACTGAAGGATATCGCATTTTTGGTGCATAGCAAAGCACAAACTTGACAACTTGTGCATTCATGTATATTATCAGAGTCCAATATATTCATAATACGTTATGAATTAATCATATTTGTTAGATATTCCATTGATTGATTGCGACGACGAGTGATTTCTTGTGCAATATACTCCTGATTTTCTTTGTTTGCAAAGATTTTTGATAGCTCCCAATTATCATTAATGATTCGATCTTCAATCTTGTATTCTTGAAGAAGATTTAATAACTTGTTACTATTATCTCTAAGTTTGACGGCAACTTCTCGTTGGGTAATGAGTGATAACACGCAGCCATGAAAAGTATCTGTCACTACCATTTCTGCAAACTTGAAGTAGCGTAATAATTCGATGGGGTCTGTATTGATGTTTTTATCAGCCCATTTATGATAGAAACCAGCACATACAACTAATAAGCCCTTTTGTTGGGCAAACGTTTTTATTTTAGCCACTTCTTTAGCATCATTCATTCTAGTTTCGTAAGCATATACCAATAGATACTTAGAGAGTTTAGGGGCAGACATGTATTCTAATTCAGATTTGTATCCATATAGTATTACGGGATCTACGTTTAAAGTTGTGGAACGATTAGTCAAAGATTTAGTTATTAAACATGAATTCTCGTCGCGCATACCTAATCCTTGCATTTTATTTAAACCACTACTAACTAATGCCTCGCAATTTAACTTATTGATGTCTTCTAATGTTGTAGGACCAAAACAACCTGCATAGGAAAACACCTTGGATGTTGGGAGACCATGTCCAAACAAAACAGGTGTTGGCCCAGTATGCAATGCAAATACTTCATCACTTCCGATGATCACAGCGTCTAACTTTGGGCAGTCACTATAATAGTCACCGATTAAAGTGTTGGTACATTTAAAGTTTTCAAATTTTTTCTTTTTCTGTAAATTAAAAAGGAATAACCGGATTCCTCGCTGAAATAAATATTTAAGATATATTTTAACGGACTGAAATGATAATACATATTTTGCTTTTAATTCATGTCCTAAGAAATCATAGTTTTTGTCATATTGAAGTGCCTTCGCATCTGCATCAAACTTCGTTCTCAGTACTTGAATTAAAGCATTTAATTGTAATAATGCGCCATGATTATGGACATCGTAATGAGTTATTATTCCAATTTTCATAAGTCAGAATTATTTTTGTTTTCTTGCAATTTTTTGAAATACCCAACCACGTAATCTATTGGGCATAAGAACTTGTACGACAAATCGTATAATTACATTATAAACAAATGTAATACTATTAATTAAATTATGATTTAGCATATATTTTTGCAGTCCATATTCGCTCTTAAAATACTTCCATCCACCTCGACGTTGGTACATCTCTTTCCCAACTCGAACATAACACAACGTCTGATCTAAATTTGCAAACTTACAATTAGCTAGCGCCATACGAATCCACAAATAGTAATCCTCATTGTAATGCCAATCTTGATAATTACCGACTTGCATAATACTAGCTTTTTTAAACATTGTCGCCATGTGATTGAATGGACATCTATATTTCAAAGAGTGATAAATCTCGTTATCGTACAAAGGAACAACACGTTTCCCAACAATATTAGATATGTTATCAATAAACTCCTCTATATGACCGCTAATAACATCAATATTTGGATGCTCTAACAAATATAATAATTGTGATTCAAATCTATTAGGTAAGCAAATATCATCACTATCCATGCGAGCGATATATTCATGTTTGGCTTGCGAAACTCCAACCTGTAAGGCATGCCCAAGCCCTTGATTAGTTTCTAAAAAGATAGGACGTAGAATGGAACTATACTTTTTTTGATATGCATTAATCAAGTCGGTTAACTCTAGATGGATAGGCCCATCCACCACTAAGACTACTTCTGCTGGCTTAATAGTCTGATTAACAAGCATACTATCAAGAGCTATCTTAACGTATTCTGGTTTGTCATTTTTATATACGGATGTTACAACTGAAAAAGGGATACTCATAATCGTTTAATATGTTGATATAAAATTTCTGTACTAGATTTTTCTACATAATTATCTCCCCAGAATAATTTAAGGATCTTATTTCTTGATACGATGGATAAATCAACATCATGATGTATAATTTTGATCAACTCTTGGAAAGTATATGCACGCACTCCTGGAGTATAGGTATCAAAATCAAATGCTAATGATTTACTATTTGTTATATATTGTTCGTAGTCAAAAGGAAATAAAAGGACATGCTTCTTCTCCATTAATAAGTAATCATAGTAGATAGAGGAGTAGTCTGTTATAAGTGTCGTTGTAAATGGTAAAAGAGAATATACGTCCATACTAGAATCTAAAAATAGAATAGATTCTAAATCTGTATAATCTTTCTGATGACGTACAGCAGGATGTAGTTTCAGTAGAAACAATGAATTTGTTTGTTTCATGACATCATTTAATTTGACAATATCAAACCCTGCTTCTTCGAGAAAACTATCCTTTAAATTGGCTCGCCATGTTGGCATATAAAGATAGATGTTGTCGTATTGTTTAAATTTATCAATTAATTGCTGAACTTCTGGTGTCTCATACAAACGAATATGATCTAAAATCCTCGACATAGGTTGTTGTAAAAAATTACAACGAGGGTAAGAACTATCAAATAATACTCCTTTCTCTAGATTAAACATCTTTGTAAAGTGTTCATTCATTAGTGGTCCAGTAGAAAGAAATAAGTCAAATTTCTCATAGTTATGTGGTGCAGTAATTTTGTATATGAACGATTTAATAGCTTCGTCCCTTTTTTTTCCATCTTTGCCGGAAGAACTACCCTTTATTCCTACACCATGCCACAACTCTATTTTTTTTGCACGTCCTACTGTAAAGAAATTGATATCATTAGAATGACTTGTGAATATATACATACCAGCAGTTAGGCAATGCCATAAACCTTTTGGACTCCATTTGTGATATACTTCTAAATTTAGTGAACGCATCATGTTTATCACGTCCTTCTTATTTGTGATCCACATGGCACGAACTTCATTTCTTTCGAGTGTATACAAATATAAATATTTGGCATTATCTGTAAAGCCAACATTGGTGCCAAATACCCATTTCTTTGTATTACGAGGAAATAGATAAGCTATTGGATATATGAGGTATCCAATCAATGTCTCAAGTGATCGTTTAAACAATTCGACCGGTCCTGCATAAGTCCGAGCGAAAACTAAAAAATTTTTTAATGTACTCATATTATAGAGTTATTTGCGTCTTACATCTATAATTTCACCAGTTGCATCTGAGAATATTGTATTGATAGAAGCTATGGCAACATCTCTAACAGGCAATAATGTATCATCTGGTTCATTACCAAAGTTCTGTATGCGCATAGGTGTTTTTGTACGTTCCGGATTAATACAATTTACCCTAATGTGCAAATCTCCCCACTCTTCTGCAATCGCTTGCGTGAAGTTTACAATGGCAGCTTTGGTTGCTGAATATAAACTATACATCATGCGCCCCCTAGTATAAGATGAACTTGTGTAAAATAGCAAAGAGCCACGAGTCTCTTTCAAATATTTAAATGCAGATTGTGCGACATTAACAACTCCTAGTAAGTTTACGTCAATTGAAGTTTGAATGCTCTGATCAGACATACTACATAATGGTTCTTTAATAAGTACACCTGCTGTATTCACGATGGCATCAATGCGTCCTTCTTTTTCATATACCGATTGCAATGCTTCTTGTACTTTTTGTTTGTTTGTAACGTCAACACCATTCTCGCTACGTGAAAAAGAATAAACTCGTCCATTTAGAGATGTTAGAATGTTTACTATTTCCCCACCGATACCATAACTACCGCCAAATACGACAACTATTTTCTTTTCAATAGAAAGATTGGCTACTTCTGTTAATTTATCTTGTTTTCCTTGTAATGATTTGAGTTGAAATAGTTTGTCTAACAAAAATAAATCCTCTAAATAAGTGAGTTTCATATTGAAATTTTCACCTTCAACAACATAAATAGGTTCATTGGGTAAATACTTACGCACTGTACCACAGTCATCTGTCGTCTTGAAATTGGGATCTCTCAGTGCTAATTCATATGCATGAGCAATTGTGTCACGTTTAAAGCATTGAGGAGTTTGTCCGTTACGCAATTCACTTCTATTGGGAATAGCAGTGATGCATTTCTGCTCATCTACTTGTATTATGGTATCTGTCGTTTTGATTGCGACATCCACTGCATTATATTTTTCTAGAGCAGAAAGACAATCATTTATAATACGTTCGGTCAACAGAGGACGAACTGCATCATGAAATAATAAATTATGGTTACCATCGGGATATGCATGGATGGCAGCTAAAGATGAATCATACCGTTCTTTCCCCCCAGCAAGTATCTTCTTTACTTTAAGGTAGCCATTATTTACCACAATAGATTCAACATCATTGATACAATCTATTCTACTAACAATGCAAATTTCATCAATATTTTTAGCATTTTCAAAAACTTCTATGGTATGCTCTAAAACTTTTTTTCCAGCGACTTTCAAAAATTGTTTTGGGATATCATTCCCTAAACGGGTTCCAGAACCACCAGCTAAAATAACTGCTATATTCATAATCAATTTGTTTTATTTATCATTTAATAGGATACATATGTGACCACAAAAACCAAAATTTGAGAAATCCTCGTTTTGAATGTGACGTTGTAATATATTCCATATTTTTCCATAGAAACATAACATCACTCCATGTTAGTTGTTGTACTTTTGCGTGCTCCATAAAAAGATGTATTCGCTCAAAGATAGTACCTTGCTCAACAATAAATCGTTCTTGAAGACATTTATCCATCGCGAATCTATCCGTACTCGAGTGATGTTTATTGAATATTGTATTGATTCCTTTTTTAACATAATCTAAACATATCTCAATTGTGGTCAACCCATGCTCTCGATGATTATTTATTGTTACATTTCTTCCATGTTGTCGATAACGTGTGATGGGGGTGTATGTATAAATCAAACCATCAACAAAGCATGCACACGTACTAATCCAAGCATCGTGATAGTGTACCTCCTTTGGAATAGGAATACATTTTTTTGCAAAATCGGCTCTTAATAACATGGAAGCTCCTTGGAAGGGATTTGCGTAAAAGAATTCTCTAAATAGCAATAATTTTGTATCCTTTGGAATGAAATGAATACCATCAGTATCACTCATACGTTTGTTTAGATATTGATTATTCACATCTACTATATCACTATTTCCAATGCTTAATGAATGATTCCCTATCTGATTATACAATACTTCTAAATGATTTGAATACCAAATGTCATCTTGATCACATAGCGCAATATAGTCACCGCTACATAAACTAATTGCTTTTTCAAAATTACGTTTGAAACCTAAATTTACTTTGTTTTTATGAATTTGGATACGACCATCTTTTTTTGCATATTCTTCTAAGATGGCAATTGTGGAATCTGTACTGACATCATCACAGACAATCAATTCCCAATCGGTAATTGTTTGTGCCAATATGGAGTCTAATTGTTCTCGAATAAACTTTTCTCCATTATATGTTGCCATTGCTACGCTAATCATAAGTCAATGTATTGTTCTTTGGTAGTGATTTTTTTATACAAGTCATATACTTGTTCAACATGCTTTTCAGCAGTATACAATTGTCTAACAACTTCTTGACCTCTTAATATGATAGATTCATATTGTTCAATTGGATTGTTTGTTACATCTATTAAATGTTGTACCAATTGGGCTTCTGTTGTATATCGTAATGCTATTTCCTCTCCTGTTAATTCCAAACCATTGTCAAATTGTTCTTTCGTTCCTGCTACATTATTTCCAATGACAAGGCAACCAGAGAACATAGCTTCTGCGGTTATAAACCCAAATCCCTCAAAAAGTGATGGTACAATTAACGCTTTTGCTTCTTTATAATAGGGCATTACGTCATCTATCATACCGAGTAGTTTAACTTGGTTTTCGATTCCATAATCTTGGATCTTAGCTATTACTAGTTCAGTATATTTTGGATTTCCGTTACCAGCTATGTATAGTGGTAGTGGTGAAGAATGTGTTTGGTAATAGTTTGCATATGCATCAATAAGAGGTAAGATACCCTTTATATGTTCTAATCTTCCTACACACAAAAAATATGGTTTCTTATGTGATACATAGTCAATCGCATTTGCGGGTAATACACCATCATAAATTACGATTGAATTGATATGATTCAATAGAGCGTTATATCTTTGTAAATCTTTCGTAATACAAATAGTATGAGAGTTCTGTTTATTATAACGTAACTTTTGATGTTTGAAAGTGGGGTAATAATAAAATGTTTGAAAATTTAATGCACCATACTCCCGTATATGCCAAATATGTGGTATCTTTAGGAATTTTGCAACATAATAGCCTATACTTGTTACACTACTATTTGTGTGTATTAAGTCTGGACGATTTTTTTTCAGCAGATTGATAACTTGTAATGTTGCCAAACTATTTATTATAAGTCGTCCAATCAATCGTGGAAATAATAACAATTTATCTAGTTTAGTTTGACTCCATGGATAAACTGACATTCGGAAATTCCAACGTAGAATAATGCATCTTATTCCTCTAGTTTGCAATTCCTGATATAGTTCCCCCTGCCTTGGTAGTATCACAAGAATATCTATGCCTTTATCTCGCATTGCTTGTGCGAGATAAATAAGAGCTTTAGATGACCCATCCGTAGCTTTTGAGGTATGTGATATATATACTACACGCATATCAAGGAATTTACTTTAATGTCGCTAGAGCTTGGCGGTTTAATTTATAATTAGAATAATTATAAGGTCGTCCTAAAATTCGCACAATATTTGTCATGCAAAAGCGCAAAAAGTTAGTGGTTCTTTGAATCAAAAGAAATCTTCTAATAGATATATTATGCTTGCCACATAAATATAGTAACGACTTTAACGTTTTTTGTAGAGCAACTACCGTTAATTGTCTTTCCTCTATAAGATGAATATATTTAAAATCTGGCAAGTATTTTATTATTTTATTAGGAAACATTTTTTGTAATCGAATGTGAATATCATACTCTTCTCCATACATAAAGATATTTTCGTCAAATAAACCGATTTGTTCAAACTCTTTTTTGCGTATAAAAAAGAAGGCTCCAGATAACCACATACTTTGCTGTTTATAAATATCTCGCTTTCGATAATAACTTATACCGATACTTTGCAACAATGCATTGCGATGATAATCGCAGCAAAATGAAATAGCAGGTGTAGTAGCATTTTTATATTGTTTGCCTCCACACATAACTATTTCCTGATCTTCAAATATATTTAGTATCCTTTGAAATATAGGCATGACTAGTCGTACATCTGGGTTCATAATCGAGACGATAGGCGCGCTTGCGGACTGAATACCGATGTTATTACCTTGACCATATCCTCCATTGGTGGAATTAGAGATGATATTGACCTTAGGATACAACGTGCTTAGTTTGTCCTGCATGCGAGCATAATGCTCACTATTATTATCTACCACAATTATTTCAAGAGCATCCCCAATATCATTGTACTGATACACAGAGCTCAAACAATCATAGATGTCTTTTTCTGAATTATATGTTAATATTATAAGTGAAAGCTTTTTCATAAAATTAAAAATTGGTAATTAAAAATCATCTTCCTACTTCATTGTAATAATATTCTCGTTGAGCATCCGTTTCTTGTGTAAAACAATTTGCGTATGGAAAATAAGATACTATACGAGGATAAGTATGTCGATCATTATCCACGAGTCTAAAAAATTTAACGTAACTGCCATAAAATAACATCATGACTATTGAATATGTTAAAATAACATTTTTTTGCATTGACTTGCTTGCTATTGCAGTAACAAGTGCTTCTGCAAAAGCTATTAGACATATCGGCAATACAAATTCCTTAAGACGATATATTATTGGTATTGCAGATTGCAGGGATACCGATAAAATCCAGATATAAAGAAAAGGGGATAAGTGCTTATTATTTTCTGCTTCTATCAACGATTTTGATAGATAACAAATAAGATAAATTGGTATCAAATATACTAACAATTGTTCTGCGTAAAATTTCCAATTGCGACCTGTAATATTCTGACTTTCAGTTCCTAATGCCTCTCCTTCTGTATATAATAATGCCTTTTCTTGTAAACTATCAACTCCTAAAAATTCAAACAGCATATTTAAATTTGTAAAGAAGGTGTTAAAGAACAAGGAGAATGCCAAGCACAATAAACTTAATCCCACAGCAAATGCAAGATTGAATTTTATTTGTAGAAATGGTATAACAAGTAATATAATTGCAACTGGATGAAACAATATGGCAACTAGTGTTAGCATATAATATGATACATATGCTTTATCTTTTAGAAATTCAAAACCCCATAAAGCAAATGACAATGCACAAGCTTGTCTCAATGTTTCAAAAGACAAATCAAAGTAAAGCAATGCAAAATAAAGCAATACAAACGTAAATTTGTATGGAGTATTTTTATTCGCAAAAATGAAGATTGATAAATTGGTAATAAAAGCTATTATAAATTGAGTTACGAACCAAGAATCGCTTATAGTTTTTCCTAATGAGAAAAGAAGCGACGAAGCGAATTCAAATGGTAATTCATCGCGGTTATAAGCAGTAAGAAAATCTGTTATTTGAGGAGTGTTAGAATCAAAGATATTCATATATGCTATCGTATCTATTCCTAAACGATAACGAAAACCTGCTATACCAACAAGTAGTACACACATTCCCCAATAACATACACTCTTTCCGCTTGTATTGCTATGCAAATCATAAATACAAACAAATATAAATAACAATATTATTATGAGTAAGTAAATCATAAAGCTTTTTTTGTGATAGTTTGCAACGTTTTTACCAAACCTGTTCCAATAGGTTTATAAATAAATTGTAATAAAAAATCCACCATGACTCCGATAAGAAAGAGTCCGACTCCTACAAGAAATGTCACAAACATGTTTATATTCGTATATAGTTGTAAGTTATCATAAATAGCATATATAAAATATCTATTGCCTTGAAATAAATATATTCCAAACGTTGTAGTTGCAATTATATTGATCCAGCGATTGTTGAAATTATACTGGGTGAAAAATACAAATAATGCAACTGCACCTATTATAGAAAATGGGTTACTGTGACAATGAGTTCGGAAACGCAAAGGTTGTATAGATGCACTCAGATAAAACATCAGAAAAATCGTAACTGCTGATATGACATACACAACCATAGTATATGTCTTTATATATTTTATTTGATTTATTTTTGCCTGATAGTTTTTTAAGCAACGTCCTAAACAATATAAAAATATAAAATGAGTAAAACAATATCCTGTTCCATCAATAGCAGGACGTTGCCAAAAATAACCAAAATACACATCTATTATTCCTAATAATAAAGTCGCATACAAGAACTGTTTATTATTTAGCTTGTCTATGGCAGCATTCAAAATAGGCGCTATTAAAAACAAATATAAATAGCACTCCACAAACCAATATCCACCACCTTGTTTACCAAATGGAAAAATCGTCTGAACAACAGTGTTTATCACAGAAAATTCCCCCATTTGACATTGGTGAAATATAAGACCTAATAACGTGTAAAATGCTACAACAACATATAAGTGTACAAACTTTGTTATATTCGGTTTTATTAAAAAATAACCTGATATGAGAATAAAGATATTTACTCCAAAATAAAAAAAAGAAGCAATAAATGTTTGCGGTACAATATTTGCAGTAAGAACTATTCCTCCATCGTGTGACCAATTCCATGCTCCCATTCCACAAGTATAGGTATGAGATATGACGATTAGCAACATTGCAATAATACGGCATAATTCAATACTAGAATTTCGAACGGAAGATTTTATATTCATTTGTTGTGACATGCGTTTATCTAATATTTAATTCTTTTATAACCATACTTGGCCATTTCCAATTCTGATACACTAACTGAGCTATTCCTTGTGATAAAATCATACCCCAAACTCCCCATTTAAAAATAGACAAAAACAACCAGAGTAATACAACTGTCCCTAAGCCACTTAATAAGGATGGGATAAAAAAAGGAATACGATTATCTGCTGAAATAAAACCAGCTGCAATCGAATGATTAGTTTCTAACAAATAAACCAATAACATTACGCATAGCATAATTGTCGGCAAAAACTTTGTTTCGCTACCGATCATATTCAATCCCCAATTTCCTAAAAATGCTATTGCTGCTCCTCCAAGGAGAAAAGTAGCTACCAATATACCAATACTACAAACAAAATAGTATTTTAATTTTATTACATCCTTATTTGCTCTACTTTGAGCAATCTTAGGAGTAATGGACTGATAATATACGGTACTACAACGAGCCAATATATCTATTATATGCAATGTAATACCATAGCAAGCGGTTTCTTCTAATGTCAGAAACGCAGAACCAATAAGCAACGCGGATTTTGTCACACAAAAGCCACCCAGTTGTGTCAAGCCAACTTTCACTGCATTTGGAGAGATCGCTCTTAATATATCTTTGGTTTCATCAGCCTCAGTATGTAACAATTGTTGTTTAAGTTCTTTCGTGAAGAAAACCCGATAAGATAAGATTCGTTGTAAAATAATTGAAACTGCTTGCGATGATACAATAGCAGTCAAGCCGTATCCTGCATATATCAAAACAATTGCTAAAGATAGATATACACATTGACTAAGAATCATTATCTGACGTTCTCTGCGGATATACCCTTTGCCCAAAAGCAGTGCATTGTAATATAAAGTATATACGTTGTAGCTATTAATTGCAATTAGCAATATCCATGCAATCATAGCATCCGTCCTGTCGCCTGAGTATTTTTGCAAGATATAGTAGAAATATGCCGTGCCAGCAATACCTAAGATTACAAACACACCCAATGCCATCCATCGATAAAACTTGCGCATTGCATTGAGAGTGCCTTTAAGCAATGAGAAATTTATATTTCCATCAGATACTGCGGTTTGAATGCCTACTTTTTGTAGTTTGGTAACACCCGAAAAAATATAACTGATATTTCGCGCAAAAGATGGCTGAAAACCGAAATCAAGCAAGGCAACGAATCCCATAATAGTAATCATCACATTCCAAATACCCACAGTCTCTGCAGACATTTGACTAAGAATAAAAGGCCATAGAATTATACCAGCCCCTACTCGGAAAATAGTTGCTACATAACTCCAAATGATATCCTTTTTACCAATATGTTCTATGTTGTTTGCCAAATCTAATATATTTTATCGCATCATTTAACTATACCAAAGACTTCATATTCCTTAAACACACTTTCAGTGAGTCTGTCCAATAAGGCACCTTCACGCCAAAAGTTGCTTTGATTTTTGTTTTGTCTAATACAGAGTAAGATGGACGCTTTACTGGTGATGGGAACTCATCGCTATGACATGGCTGGATGTCGCACTCTGTATGTCCAGCGTACTCTGCGATCATCTTTGTGAAGTCGAACCAACTACAAACGCCCTCATTACTAAAGTGATACACACCATCGTTGCCCTCGTACTTGCGCTCGCTAACAATCTCACAAATCGCCGCAGCCAAGTCATATGCATAGGTTGGTGTGCCCACTTGGTCAAAGACTACTTTTAATTGTGGCTTAGTGGCTGTTAAATTCAGCATTGTCTTCACAAAGTTCTTTCCAAACTCGCTATACAGCCAAGCGGTACGAATAATTATATGATGGCAGCCTGATGCCAAAATATTCTTCTCGCCCTGCAATTTCGTCTTGCCATACACTCCTGTGGGCGTACCTTTTTGATCTTCCTTGCAAGGTGTGTTATATGGATCACCACCAAATACATAATCGGTGGATACATGCACGAGCAATCCGTCCACTTCTTTCATCGCAATAGCCAAATTCTCAACGGCTTTCGCATTTAGCATTTCGCAAAATGCTCCATCCGTCTCAGCCTTATCCACATTGGTATAAGCTGCGCAGTTGATGATGCACTTTACATCATTCTCTTGCACCATCTTGCGTACAGCATCCAATGACGTAATATCCAGCAGAGTGGTTTCTACTCCTTCTACTTCCACCACGTCGGTATATATGTAGGCGTCGCGACTATCCTTAGCCACTATACGAATCTCGTTGCCGAGTTGTCCGTTTGCGCCTGTTACCAGTATATTCATAATCAGCAATTCTCTTTATAAACAAATGGCGAATCAAACTCTGCTAACTTCGGATGTTTTGTATCCTTCTCGCTGAGCAATGCCTCTTCCATGGTTAATCCCCAATCAATACCAAGCGATTCATCCAATATCGAAATACCACCATCTACTTCTGGATGATAGAAATTATCACACTTGTATTGGAATATTGCGCTCTCGCTCAAAACGGCAAAACCATGTGCAAATCCTTGAGGGATAAAGAATTGACGATGATTATCCTCAGTTAGCAACACAGCCACATGCTGTCCGTAGGTAGGACTGCCCTTGCGGATATCTACCGCCACATCAATCACTTTGCCTTTCACACAACGTACCAATTTACTCTGCGCGTATGGTGGACGTTGAAAATGCAAACCACGCATCACACCATATTTCGACATGCTCTCATTGTCTTGCACAAAGTGTATATCACCCACTTTTTCTTTGAATTCTCTCTCCGAGAAACTCTCAAAGAAATATCCACGAGCATCACCAAACACCTTTGGCTCAATGACATACACGCCTTCTATCGCCGTCTTTATAGCTTCCATAATCAATCCAAATTCGCCTTACCCGTTTCTTTTACTTCGTCAATCACTTTCAGCAGATACTGTCCATATTGGTTCTTCAACATTGGTTGTGCCAACTCACGCATACGCTCCTCTGTGATCCATCCTTGGCGGTATGCAATGCCCTCCAAACATGCCACTTTCAAGCCTTGACGTTTCTCCAATACTTCAATATAAGTACTTGCCTCAGACAACGAATCATGTGTACCTGTATCCAACCATGCAAAACCGCGTCCCAAAGTTTGTACTTTCAACTCGCCATCCTTCAAAAACTCCTGATTCACAGTCGTAATCTCATACTCGCCGCGAGCAGATGGCTTGATGTTTGCTGCCACATCCACCACTTTATTTGGGTAGAAATACAATCCTACTACCGCATAATTGCTCTTTGGATTTTGTGGTTTCTCCTCAATGCTCAAGCAATTGCCCTCCTTATCAAACTCTGCCACACCATAACGCTCTGGATCGCTCACCCAGTAGCCAAACACAGTCGCTTTCTTGTCTTCTTCAGCAGCACGAACCGCCTCTTTCAGCATGCCCGTGAAGCCCGAACCATGGAAGATATTATCGCCTAATACCAAACATGCGCTATCATCCCCGATAAACTCCTTGCCAATCGTGAACGCTTGCGCCAAACCATCTGGTGAAGGCTGCTCTGCATAGGTGAAGTTCACACCATAATCGCTACCATCGCCCAACAAGCGCTTAAATCCTGGCAAATCATATGGGGTCGAGATAATCAATATATCGCGAATACCTGCCAGCATTAGCACACTGATAGGATAATAAACCATCGGTTTATCATAAATTGGCATCAATTGTTTGCTAATGCCCTTGGTGATTGGGTACAAACGTGTTCCCGAACCTCCTGCTAAAACGATTCCTTTCATATTGCGTTGTTTTTATTTTACAAGACACGAAACATATATTACAAAAGTGCGCAAAGGTACTGCTTTTTTTTGATATATGCAAATTTTTAAGAAAAATAAAAACAATTTACATGGTCAGCATCATAAAGCATTCCGCCTATCGGACAATGGTGTCCCAAAGACTATGAAGAGAAAACCATAGGGCACATATTCGGTTTTCTCTGCTTATTAACTCGGTTATCCTACGTATATCTTACGTATATGTTACGTATATCCTACGTAATTAATAAAGAAATGATAAGGTTTTACCCCACACCACACTTCCACATAAAAAAAAGAGTTGAAGCTATGAATATGGCGGTCGTACCTACCCTGTACGGTACTACCCTATAGCCATACGGCTGCGTGACCGCAAGGGTCGCGCCATTCTATGTATTGCGCTTCATCCTTAGAGTGGGGACTCTTCGGGCGCAATACTCGGAGTGCGTTCCGTCGCACTCCTTCACGTAATTGAAAGCGGAAAGACAGGATTTTCACAAGAGAAAAATTTAGGTTGTATTATGGTTGTATGGTGGTTGTATGGTGGTTGTATTGTACAGTACACTTAGAAGAATTTTGCTATCAAAAGTGAACTTTTGCATAAAATTCTTGCAAATATGCATTATTTGTTGTACCTTTGCAAGAAATTTTGTCTTGAAATATGCAGTATTCCGTTGTACATTTGGTATATTCCTTTTCGGAAGAATGGCAACAAGACTTGTTTGAACAAGACTTGTGCGATTTGGGTTTTGAGGTATTTGATGGGGGAAATGCCTACATTCAAACTAACATCTTAAACGCCAATAGAGCCCCGTTAGATGACCTGATAGCAGGCACTGAAGGAGTCGAAATGCTTGGTATTGAGGAATGTGAAGATATCAACTGGAATGCTACATGGGAAGCTGAGCATGAGATTCAGGAACTGCCATTAGGCGTGCTAATCACACCTCATTGTGCTTTTGGTGCAGGGCATCATGAGACCACCAGCATGATGATTGAGGCATTGATAGAAGCACATGAACAGGGATATTTCACACAAGAACGCCATGTATTAGATATGGGTTGCGGCACGGGCGTGCTGGGCATTATGGCAAAGAAATGCGGTGCGACCTCTGTAGTGGCAGTAGATATTGACGACAAGAGCGTAGCAAACAGCATAGAAAATGCCCAATCTAACAACGTAGTTTTGGATGTACAATTAGGCAGTACCCCACCCGATGGTACATTTGACTTGATATTGGCGAACATACACCGCAATATATTGGTAGAGCAGATGCCTACATATGCCAAGATTCTGAATGACGGTGGCGAAGTATGGCTGAGCGGATTCTATGAGAACGATATTGTACACTTAATAGAAAAGGCAGAATCGGTTGGACTACAATATGTTATCACCAAAACACGAGGCGAATGGAGATGGATAAAACTAAAGAAATGAATACTATTTGTGCCATATCAACACCCTACGGCAGTGGGGGAATAGCCGTCATCCGCGTGAGCGGAGAGGATGCCATTGCGATTGTGGACACCTTATTTCGTGGGCGGAAATCGCTTGCGGAAGCCGCAGCATACACCGTGCATTACGGGGAGATTGTGAAAGGTGAAAACGGAAAGGTGAAAGGTGAGCAATTTGAGGTACTCGACCAAGTGCTTGTTAGTGTCTTTCGTGCGCCTCATTCGTTCACTGGCGAAGACGTAGTAGAGATAGCCTGCCACGGTAGCATGTACATCCAACAAACACTGCTGCAATGGCTCATTGATGCAGGTTGCCAGATGGCCAAAGCGGGCGAATTTACCCAACGCGCCTTCCTCAATGGCAAGATGGATCTGACCGAAGCAGAAGCCGTTGCCGACTTGATTGCAGCCCAAACTAAGGCAGAAAAAGACTTGGCACTCAGTCAGTTGCGTGGAGGTATATCCCACTCACTGGCTGCTTTGCGCGAGCGATTGCTCACGTTCACATCGCTCATTGAGTTGGAACTTGATTTTGCGGATCACGAAGAACTGGAGTTCGCTGACCGTCAGCAACTCTATGATCTCGCACAAGAGATTGATACCACTATCCAAGGGCTTGTCAATTCCTTCAAAACAGGTAATGCCATCAAGCAGGGTATTCCTGTGGCAATCATAGGTGCCCCTAATGTCGGTAAATCGACATTGCTCAATGCTTTGTTGGGCGAAGAACGCGCCATTGTGAGCGATATTCAAGGTACTACTCGCGATACGGTGGAAGATACCCTAATCTTGGACGGTATGCTCTTCCGATTCATTGACACAGCAGGCATGCGTCAGACGGAAGATACGATAGAGAACCTCGGTATCGAACGTAGTCGTCAGGCTGCTCAACGAGCATCGGTGATAATCCATCTGCAAGACCCTACACAAGACACAAATGACACACTGGCTTCGCTATCTGACATACAAGAAAAGAAGATTATTCACGTCTTTAACAAGGCTGATATCCTGCCTTCGTTCACTCCGCCAGAAAATGCTATTTATATCTCGGCGAAGAGTGGCGAAGTGAGTAGTATAAAAGAGCAGCTTATATCATTCGCAAAGGAGCAATTCGACACAAGAAATGCTGTAACTATCAGCAATACACGCCATTACGAAGCGCTCACGCGGGCATTAAGTGCCATACGCCGTGTGCAAGACGGATTGGATGTCCAACTCAGTGGAGAGTTCCTCAGTATGGACCTTCAAGACTGCCTTTCTGCCCTCGGAGAGATCACAGGACAGATTACTTCACAAGAAGTTTTGAACAATATTTTTGGTAAATTCTGTATCGGAAAATGAGAACGAAAATTAACATACTTTTAGGTGCATTGATTGCCCTATTGAGTGGTTGCAAAAGCCAGCAACCAGTCATCCAACCAAACGAAAATATCAGGGTGTTGTATGGACCACCTTCTGTGTTCTACGAGCAAATAAAGGACAGCACTAAGAACGACGACCAACCTACTCCACCCAACACATTTCAACACAACAAGGTAGAACGACCCGATAATAGTAAATCATTATGATATATTCCATGACGGGCTACGGCAAAGCCGAGAGCCAAATTGCAAACAAGAAACTAATCGTTGAGATACGCAGTCTCAACTCTAAGTCCATGGACCTCAATGTGCGTATTGCGCCACAATTGCGCAGCAAGGAGTTGGAGATTCGCACACTAATTAGTCAGCGCTTAGAACGTGGCAAAGTGGATTTGAGCATCTACTATCAAGACGCAGCTCAAGGCGATACAACAACTGCGTTTGCGCCTATCAATCGCGATGCCTTTATATATTATTATAAGGAGTTGAGTGCTTTACAACACGAATTAGGTATCCCATCCCAAGACCTTGTGGCTACTATCATGCGTATGCCAGATGTGACCAAGTTGCAAGATCAGAGCGACATCACCGACGAAGAATGGGCTATCGTATTGCAAACCATTGAGGCTGCTGTTGCCCAATTCAATGCTTTCCGCGAGCAAGAGGGAGCATCGCTCTATCGTATGTTCTGCGAGAAATTGGATGCCATTGGGGCATTGCTAAGTGATGTAGAGCCATACGAGCAAGGGCGCGTAGAGAAGATCAAATCACGCATCGAAGCTAATCTGGAGCAACTCAGTGCTGCTACTCAACAAGCCATTGACCGTAATCGTCTGGAGCAAGAGATGATCTTCTATCTTGAGAAGCTGGACATCACCGAGGAGAAAGTGCGCCTCACTAACCACCTGAAGTATTTCCGCGAGACGATGGATAACGAGGGCTCTGGTGTGGGCAAGAAACTCGGATTCATTGCTCAAGAGATGGGACGTGAAATCAACACCCTGGGCAGCAAGAGCAACCAAAGCGAGATGCAAATCATCGTAGTGAAAATGAAAGATATCCTTGAGCAAATCAAGGAACAAGTATTGAACGTGCTATAATCTCTCGCATCCAACATGGTTTCAGTAGAACACCTCAGCATAGAATTCTCTTCGCGTCCAATATTGGATGATGTCACCTTCCTCATCAATCCCCGCGACCGTATTGCGCTGGTGGGTAAGAATGGTGCAGGCAAGACTACTCTACTCCGTCTGTTGGCAGGTGTGGAGACTCCTACTGCTGGACGTATCAGCAAAATGGGCGACTTGACCATCGGCTACCTGCCACAGGTGATGATGCACGTGGATGGCAAGACATTGAGGGAGGATGTGATGTCAGTTTACAGTTCACAATTGACAACTGACATTGGCGGAGAGGCACGGTTTATTGCTGAGATGGACCGTACAATCATCGGTCTGGGTTTTGATAGAAAAGACTTTGACCGCCCTTGTTCGGAGTTCTCGGGAGGATGGCGCATGCGTATTGAGTTGGCAAAGATACTGCTTCAACACCCTGATTTGCTGCTACTTGACGAGCCGACAAACCATCTCGACATTGAGTCTATCCAATGGTTGGAGGAGTTTCTCAAGACCAATGGCAGTGCGCTTGTATTGGTGAGCCACGACCGCGCATTCTTAGATAATGTGACTACGCGTACCATAGAGATTACTCTTGGGCGCATATACGATTATAACGTGCCTTACACCCAGTTTAAGGTACTACGCCAAGAGCGCCATGAGCAACAAGTGCGTGCGTATCAGAATCAGCAGAAGATGATTCAAGAGACCGAAGAGTTTATTGAGCGTTTTCGCTACAAAGCCACCAAAGCTGTGCAAGTGCAGTCGCGTATCAAGCAATTGGAGAAGCTGGAGCGTCTGGAAGTGGATATGGAGGATAATTCGCGACTGAGTTTGCGTTTTCCTCCTGCACCACGCAGTGGTGATTTCCCTGTGATAGCAGAGGATGTGCGCAAAGATTTTGGTGAGCACATGGTATTCCAACATGCTACATTCACTATCCGCCGTGGCGAAAAAGTGGCGTTTGTAGGCAAGAACGGTGAGGGTAAGACTACCCTCGTGCGCTGTATCATGGGCCAGTTGGACCACTTCGGCACACTCAAGATTGGGCATAATGTCAAGATTGGCTATTTCGCACAAAACCAAGCTGCTTTGTTGGATGGCGAATTGACTGTATTTCAAACGATTGACCATGTAGCTGTGGGAGATATCCGTACACAGATTCGCAATATCTTAGGCGCGTTTATGTTCGGTGGCGAGGCATCGGAGAAGAAGGTGAAAGTGCTATCAGGTGGCGAACGTAGTCGTTTGGCGATGATTCGATTGCTATTGGAGCCCTGCAACCTCTTGATTCTCGACGAGCCGACCAACCACCTTGATATGCAGTCGAAGGATGTGCTGAAAGCAGCATTGAAGGAGTTTAACGGCACTGTGATCTGCGTAAGCCACGACCGTGATTTCTTAGACGGACTGGTGGATAAGGTGTATGAGTTTGGCGGTGGCAAAGTGAAAGAACACTTGGGAGGAATCTATGATTTCTTGCGCAGCAAAAGGATTGACTCGTTGCAGGAACTGGAGAGAAAGAATCAAGAGGTAAAAGGTGAAAGATTAGAGGTGAAAGGCGAGGTTACTTCTGCAAAGTTGGATTACGCCGCACAAAAAGCCGCTGCAGCAGCACGCCGCAAGAAGGAGAAGCAGATCGCAGACATAGAGGCAGCTATTGCTAAATTAGAGCAGGAGCAACAAGACATTGAGGCACTTCTAGCCGATGTAGCACACCAAACATCGGAGAATTTCCAACGCTACGACCATATCAAGCGTGAGATGGAGCAACGTCTCTACGAGTGGGAGATACTCAGTGAAGAAGAATAACCATATAAAAAATAACACAGATATGAAAAAATTGATCTTATCTTTTGCGTTGGGCGCGATTAGCTTAAGCATGACAGCCCAAACCGACTCTACCAAGGTGGTCAGCGATAGCATCGAAGGTTTTCGCTTTACCACAGTAGATAGCATTGCTATCACGCCAGTCAAAGACCAAAACCGCAGCGGAACATGTTGGAGTTACTCCACCATCGGTTTCCTGGAGAGTGAGTTGCTACGTATGGGCAAAGGCGAATACGACCTTAGCGAGATGTTCGTTGTTCACCATACGATGCTCGATCGTGCGGAGTATGTAGTGCGCATGTACGGCACCGCACAGTTTGCTCCTGGAGGCTCGGCTTATGATGTGATCTACTGCTTGAAGAACTATGGTATGGTACCACAAGAAGCCATGCCAGGTATCCAATACGGTAGTACACCTGCTGACACGTTGCCTGTTCACACCGAGTTGGACGCGGTGGCTGGTGGCGTAGTGGATGCTGTAGCCAACAGCGGACTGAAGAAGCTCACTCCAGTATGGAAGAAAGCCCTCACTGCAGTGTATGACACCTATCTGGGCGAGTGTCCTGCTACATTCACCTACAATGGTAAGGAATATACTCCTAAAAGCTTTGCAGAGGAGTTAGGTTTGAATGCCGACGATTATGTAAGCATCACGAGTTATACCCACCATCCGTACTACACCACATTCGCATTGGAGGTGCCAGACAACTGGCGTATGGATCAGATGTACAACGTGCCACTTGATGAGATGATGGCCATCATCGACAACGCATTAGCAGAAGGCTACACTTTGGCATGGGGTGCTGACGTGAGCGAGATGTGCTTCACCCGCAAGGGATTGGGCGTAGTTCCTGAGGAGGAGAAAGCAGCAGACTTGACTGGCAGCGATGCTGCACGTTGGTTGGGATTGTCTGCTACAGACAAGCGTGATGAATTGACCAAGAAACCTCTGCCTGAAAAGACTATTACTCAAGAGATGCGACAAGCTGCCTACGACAGTTGGGAGAACACCGATGACCATGGTATGCAAATCTTCGGTACTGCCAAAGACCAAAACGGCAAACGCTACTACATGGTCAAGAACTCTTGGGGAACCAAGAAAAGCGAATACAAAGGTATATGGTACGTATCGGAGGCGTATATGCAATACAAGACCAACGATGTGTTGGTGCACAAGAACGCCATTCCTAAAGACATTCGCAAGAAATTGGGAATCAAATAAAATAAAAATCGCCTTTCGGGGCGATTTTTTTGTACACTAATACTAAACTATATTAAAAGAGTATTACAAAAAACATCATTGAATTATTATTCCATCGCCCCTCGGATGTGAAAAACAAAAGAGACACCCCGCAAGGAGTGTCTCTTTATCGGCTATAGGACGCTGCGCTATAGGACGGCGCGAGCGCCTATTGGATTACTTATTCAATGCCACGTCACTCAAAGCTCCGTGACCTTTAGCACGGGTTGACCCTCTAACGAGGCTCGACCCTTACTTGCTGAGCGCAAGTGCTACGTTCACAGCGCAAGCTACGGTGCAACCTACCATTGGGTTGTTACCAATACCGAGGAAGCCCATCATCTCAACGTGTGCAGGTACTGAAGAAGAACCAGCAAATTGAGCGTCAGAGTGCATACGACCCAAAGTATCGGTCATACCATAAGAAGCAGGACCTGCAGCCATGTTATCTGGGTGCAAAGTACGGCCTGTACCACCACCTGAAGCTACAGAGAAGTATGGCTTGCCAGCCAATACGCGCTCTTTCTTATAAGTACCAGCTACTGGGTGTTGGAAACGAGTTGGGTTGGTAGAGTTACCTGTGATAGATACATCTACATTCTCGTGCCAGAGGATAGCTACACCCTCACGTACATCGTCAGCACCATAGCAGTTCACCTTAGCGCGTGGACCATTGCTATATGCTTTGGTCTTCACGATATTCAACTCGCCAGTAGCGTAGTCAAATTGTGTTTGTACGTATGTGAAACCATTGATACGGCTGATGATCATAGCAGCATCTTTGCCAAGACCGTTGAGGATGATACGAAGTGGTTTTTGGCGCACTTTGTTAGCCATCTCAGCAATCTTGATAGCACCCTCAGCAGCTGCGAAAGACTCGTGACCTGCCAAGAAAGCGAAGCACTCGGTCTCCTCGCGGAGCAAACGAGCTGCCAAGTTACCGTGGCCAAGACCTACGAGACGGTCGTCAGCTACAGAACCAGGGATACAGAATGCTTGCAAACCGATACCGATAGCCTCAGCAGCGTCAGCAGCGTTTTTGCAACCTTTCTTAATTGCGATAGCGGTACCTACCACGTAAGCCCACTTAGCGTTCTCAAAGCAAATCATTTGGGTCTCCTCGCAAGTCATGTAAGGATCCAAACCGTATTGCTCGCAAATTTGATTAGCCTCTTCGATAGAAGCAATACCATGTGCGTTAAGCGCAGCGAGTACTTGTTTCTCGCGGCGATCTTGTGATTCGAATTGAACTGGACGGATCATAGTTTTACTCCTTTCTTATTATTCATGACGTGGATCAATAAATTTAACTGCGCCTTGCTCCTCGGTTGTACGGCCATAAGTACCGGTAACCTTCTTCAAAGCCTCCTCTGCTGGAACACCCTTCTTGATAGCATCCATGAATTTGCCCATGTGAACGAACTCATAGCCGCAAGTCTCGTTGTCAGCATCCAGGTATTGCTTGGTGATGTAACCCTCGGTCAATTGGAGGTAGCGTGAACCTTTCGCCTTGGTAGCGAACAAGGTACCAGTTTGGCTAACGAGACCCTTACCCAAGTCCTCAAGACCAGCGCCGATTGGCAGACCGCCCTCAGAGAAAGCTGATTGGGTACGTCCGTAAACGATTTGGAGGAAGAGCTCGCGCATAGCGGTGTTGATAGCGTCGCATACGAGGTCGGTATTGAGTGCCTCAAGGATAGTCTTACCCACGAGGATCTCGCTTGCCATAGCAGCAGAGTGAGTCATACCTGAGCAACCGATAGTCTCGATGAGAGCCTCCTCGATGATACCGTTCTTAACGTTCAAACTGAGTTTGCATGCACCTTGTTGTGGAGCACACCAACCGATACCGTGAGTCATACCAGAGATGTCAGCGATCTCTTTAGCTTTCACCCACTTACCCTCTTCTGGGATTGGAGCTGGACCGTGGTTAGGTCCTTTAGCTACTTGGCACATTTCCTGTACCTCTTTGCTGTAAATCATAATGTTTGTTAGTTTATTAGTTAAATTGTTTCAAAGTTTCAGGGTTTCATTGAAATAGCGCAACGCACGTGGAATATTGAAACTCTTTTACCCACAAAAACGGAGTTCACGCAATTTCGGGTGCAAAAGTACAAAAAAGTTTGGATATATGCAAATAAAATCGAATATTTTGCTAAATCAGTTTGTTTTCATAGATTCCTTTGACTCTTTTAGAGAATGATCGGAAGTCTGCTAAATGTGCTGTTTATTAAGATTCTATTCCTTTGTACCTTGTATTTAAGCGCACTGTTAAAGACCAACGAAGAACCAAAGATGGAATAATCGTTCGAGTCCTGTGGACGAGATAAGAACCAAGGAACGACCAAAGAACTCCCAACCACCAAAAAAGTACTTTTGTTAAGATTGCCGTCTCTTTTACTTCTCTTATACCTTCCCCTATTTCACCGACCGACGAGCGGGAGAAGAGCGACAGAATGCCGCATCAACTCCCCGCTTCCCCAAAGTGACTGTTTCTTATGATTGCTTCCGAATCAGGTTGTCTTGACTCCTAAAGAAAGTTGACTCTTCTCCTACAAGACCCATCAAGGATCAAATGCGGATTACCGCAATAATATTCGCCTTAAAAAATACTAAATAACATCCTTCTCACCAAGAGCATTCTTCTAACGAAGCTATTTTTAGCTTTGCTATCAAAAAGAATAAAAATATTCCGCAAAATATTTGCACATATCAAAAAATAACAATACCTTTGCGACGTCTTCGAAGACTAAGATAGTATTTATTAAAGATAGTGATGCTAAACCTTATTGATGAACTCTTATTCTATTACGAGAATCTATTTTGAGAGTTAGTTTATATTAATTTGCTACTAATTATACTGATTTTGCCTATAAACAAACGAGTAGCGTTGATTCTTTTATTGGTGATATTATTGACTGCAGTAACAAATGTTAGCTGCTTCTGTAATGCAAGTAGACGTTCGTGTATCGCTTCACTTGGCATCTAGTTACAGATTAGTGTTATTGTAATAGCGAAAATGTAAAACCTTATAAATAGATTTAAATTATGTACAAATCTATTAAAATAGCCATCTTTACAATTGGTCTGGTGCAACTTTTCGAGATGGTTTATAAACTCCTATTTCTTGTATTGGAATTTTGCAAACATTAAGAAGGACATCTTCTTTAGTAATATTTCAGTGAGAGCATATTGTTCTTAATCAACTGAAATATATGTACGGGAGTATAACATTTTATGATGGAATTCCTACAATATTATTTAGGTGCTTTTTATAGTAGATATTATTATAGCCAGTCTATCCTCTCTAACAGCAATAGCACAGTTAATATTAAATAGGGAAAGATACTTGGTTAAAAAAGAGGCAATGTTTCAAACGAAGCATTGTCTCTTCTCTATAATAATCCGTTTTTTTTCTTACCCAACTCATTATTATTTGCATATTAAATAAATTTTTACTACCTTTGCACTCCTTTTTGAGAATACATATCCATGATTACATCTGCCGAATATTTCAAAGCCTTTCAGAATAATGACCAGCGCATTATTTCTTTGTTCTATGAACAACACGAAAGAAGTTTCAAGCGACTCCTTTCTTCTAAATACACCATTGCAGACGAAGACTTCTTAGCTGACATATACCAAGATACCATTATTCGTTTATGGGAAAATATTCAACGAAATAGAATTACTATTAAAACTCTAACAACTAATATTGGTGGCTATTTATATGGAATAGGCGAAAATGTACTACGAGAGCAACTCCGCAAACAAAAAGAAACTTCTATTGAAGAACTTCCACAGCTTCCCGATGATACCAATGATAGTATTAAAGAATATGAAATCACCGAACGCAATCGAGCTATTCAAGATGCTGTAAACAACATGGGTAAACCTTGCGCTCCATTACTACTAAAATTCTATTGGGATCAATTGTCATGGGATATTATTGCTCAGCAATTGGGCTATGCCAACGCCAATAGTGCGAAGACACAAAAAAACAAATGCATGAACAAACTCAAAAATCTCTTTAAAGCGTAATATTGATATGGCGAACAATACTGATTTAATAGATCAATACCTTCGCAACGAATTGACAGAAGACGAAAAAAATCAATTCGAGAGGTTACTTTCCACCTCTTCCGAGTCATTAGGGGATAAAGACCTAGCTTCAGAAGTGGATTTACAAAAGGAAATCATCATCGCTATTCAAGCACGAGGCTTGAAAGAATGCCTACAACAGAAAGAACAGCAAATACGCTCACAACGTCTTCGTACTAAGCGTATTATTAAACTTTCTAGTTGGGGCATAAGTTCTTCGTTTGTTGCTGCTATTGTAGTATTAGCTATGATATTAACGCCTATGGCAAAAATAATGAAAACTGAAAGTAGCGAATTTGCTGCTTCTATTACTATTCCTACTACAAGAGGCGTTAACGACCAATCCAACGAGTTACAAAATCAACTATTCTTCGTGTATAGTTATATCTCTCAAAATCAATTTGACCAAGCCAACGAACTTGCATTGCAACTGATAGATCAAATACAATCTTCTCAACAAAAAATCACTCCTGAAACGAAAGAGATATTTGACCAAGCACAATGGCTTCATACAATATGCGAAATGCACAATGGTAAAGTGTTAAAGGCTAAGAAACTCTTAAAACAGATTGCCAACAGCGATAGTTATTATGCTGAGCGCGCTCAAATAATATTAGACAAACTTTAATTCGTATGGATAGAATAAGGATATACATACTGCTAATTTGTTGTTTAATCTATACTGATTTATGTCAGGCAATCAAATATGCTTTAGTTGTAGGTATTGGCGATTATCCAGTAGAAAATGGCTGGAAGCCTATCAACGGTGATAATGATATTCCATTAGTTCGAGATATATTATATACCAATGGCTTTTCAAATATCAACATTCATGAACTGCAAAACGCTGAAGCAACTGCAAGCGCAATTCGTAAAGCATTTGATCAATTAATAAATTCAGTACAAGAAGGAGATATTATATATATTCATTTTTCTGGGCATGGTCAACAAGTAACAGATTTGAATGGAGATGAAGAAGATGGTTGGGATGAGGCTTGGATTCCTTTCGATGCCCAGAAAACATATTTTGAAGGAATCTACGAAGGTCAGAATCATATTTTAGATGATGATATCAATAAATATTTATATCAACTACGACAGAGTATTGGAGATGCTGGAAAAATTATTGTAGTTGCCGATGCTTGTCATAGCGGAGACGGATGGCGAAGTGAAGAACAAGAAGCATTAGTCATTCGAGGTGTTGCAGATAAATTTGTATTGCCATTTGAAGTACAACCATATACTAATCAAGAAGAGTATGTCAATTGGATTTATATTTCAGCGTGTAAATCGTATCAGTCCAACTATGAATATAATGGTGTTGGCTCGCTTACTTATGCACTTTATCAACAAAAAGAAAAACTAACAGAAATAACATGCGAACAATTAAACGCCTCTATAAAGTCGGTATTAAATAAAATTATTCCCTATCCTCAAAGTCCAATCATAGAAACCACCAGTACAATTATATCTAAACCTTTATTCTAACTAACATATGAGGAATCTCGTGATTATATTATTTTTACTTATAAATGCTACTACATTATTTGCTCAATCATCAATATCAGACTTGTATAAACAATGGGCATTTGAAGATATAAACAATGGGCATTTTAATAGTGCGGTCTCTAACTTAATACACATTGACGATTGGTCTATTAGTGATTATCTAGAGCCTGATTCGGTTATATCTTTTATGAATCATATATACCACCTAGATTTTTCATCTGCAATAGTAGATAGTTTATACCTGTATGTTTCAAAAGAATTAAAAATCATAGGAAAAAACTTTTACTCTAATGGAGACTACGAAATGGCTAAAAATATATATAATCAACAATTCTCATGGAATGTGTCATATATAGGACTATTTAATGTTGAGCACTCTATTCTGCTGAATAATTTAGGATTGCTTTATTCAGATTTAGGAGAGTATGAAAAGGTTGAAAAATACTATATAGAGGCACTGAATATCATGGAAAAGATATCAGAAAAAACGAGTATTGAATATGCTGTACTATTAAGCAATTTAGCAACTACATATGAAAAGTTAAAAGAATATGCAAAAGCGGAAAAATATTATATAGAGGCACTGGATATATATACAAAAAATTTAGAAACCACTCTTCCATATTATACCATCATATTGCAAAGTTTGGGACAACTTTATATGGAAACAGAAAAATATACTACAGCAGAAAAATACTTTTTAGACCTTTTAAATGTTCTAAAATCAAATAGTGATATCTATCAAGTTGAACATAATATGGTCTTAAACACACTAACTCTTATGTATAGCAGAATTGGTAACTATCATAAGGCAGAACAATATGCTTTAGAAGCATTAGATTGGTGCAAGTCTGAAATAGGAAGTTCTCATCCTCAAGAGTACGCTACTACATTGAACAATTTAGGAAATCTTTATTTAGAAATTGGCGATTATCAAAAAGCTGAGCAATTTTGCATAATGTCTGTGGAATTTCACAAGGATATAAATTCCCATCAAGAAATAGATGATGTTTCGCAATTAGAGTATGCTAATGCATTAAATACCCTAGGTCAATTTTATTTAAAAACTGGTGATCCAATAAAAGCGCAAAAAAACTTGTTAGATGCGCTTAATATTCGAAAAATGTTCTTTGATTTAGATCCTATTAGCTATATAGGGTCTTTGAATAATTTGGGACAACTTTACTGGGATGTAGGAGATTATCCAAGAGCTGAGAAGTATTTAAATGAAGCATTATCCATTTTGAAGTCATCGCCAGAGGACTCACAAGAAATACCTTATGCTACCATAATAGGTAATCTAGGACAGTTTTATTTAGATATGCAAAATTTTGAAGTTGCTGAAAAGTTTTGTGTGGAAGCAATGCAAATTAAAAAAAGGATATTAGGTGTGAATCATCCAGATTATGCAATAGCACTGAATAATGTAGGCATGTGTTATGTTCACATGGGAGATTATAATAAGGCTGAGAGATACCTTAATGAGTCATTGGACATTCTAAAAAATACGATAGGAGCTCTTCACCCGAATTATGCTTTAGTATTGGATAATATGGGGGCACTCTATTCTGGATTAAAGAACTATGAAAAAGCTATAGAATATCATTCTGAAGCATTCCGCCTCAGTAAAGATGTTTTGGGTACTTCGCATCCGAATTGTTATACATCATTGAATAATTTAGCAACCACTTATTTAGATATGCGTAATTATGAAAGCGCTTTATTTAGATTTGCTCAGTTATTACATATTTCCAAAAATACATTCAACAAATTCCCTAAAAAATATGCAACGGTTTTGGATAATATCGGCATGTGTTATGCCGTACTAAACAAAAAAGCAAAAGCAAAAAAATGTTTATTAAAAGCATTGAATATTCGCAAGCATTTGCTTGGTCAATCACATTCTGATTATATCCTGTCTTTGCATAATTTAGGATCGTTTTATTATTTGCTCGGTGATTTCGCCAAGACAGAAAAATATTTATCTGAAACATTTGCCATTAATCAAGACATCTTTTTTTCGGCCTTTAGTTATATGACAGAAGAACAGAGGTATATGTATGCTAAAACCAAATACCTACATTTTGATTCCTATCCCACATTTGCATACAAATACCACTTCTCCAAACCTTCTATCTCAACCTTCGCTTATGATAATGAACTATTCCGTAAAGGTTTACTACTATCCTCTTCTAACATCATTCGTCAATCAATATTAGAGAGTAATGACAGCATACTAATAGAACAATGGAACGAATTGGTAGGCACAAAACAAGTTATTATGAATTTGGAAGAAAAAGATCCCAATTCTACTAATTTAGTTCATTATAAAAATCAAGCAGATTCGTTAGAAAAAATCGTCACAAAATCAAGTGCGATATTTAGAGAAACTAAGCAACAACAATCTATAACATGGGATAGTATTCAGCAATACCTTAACCCCGATGAAGTAGCTATTGAATATTTTATTGCACCACTAAATGAAGATAGTACGATGTATTGCGCTCTGCTACTTCGACACGATAGCCAGTATCCTGAGTTAATCCCTCTCTGTGAAGAAAAAGAGATTGTGAATTGTCTATCACAAAACCGCACGAATGATATATATACTTTCGATACTAATTCTAAAACAATTTTTAATCTTATTTGGGATAAAATAGCTTCAAAAATCCATGAAGGAGAAACGATTTATTTCTCACCAGCAGGATTACTACATCAAATAGCGATAGAGAATATCCCTTATAATCAAACGCACACTATGTCTGATGTATATACAATGGTGCGTTTATCCTCAACACGAGAAATTGTGAAGAAGGAAAAAAACATCAAACATCACACAGCAACTATTTATGGCGGCATATTCTATGATGTAGATAAAACTTCATTGCTTGCAGAAAGTCGGAATTACGATACGGAAGATATGTTTACTTACCGCAGTATATCATCCACACTCCCAAATCGAGGTTCTGTCCTATATTTGCCAGGAACTAAACAGGAAGCAGAATCAATTCACTCACTCTTGAATAGCAATAATATCACATCAACATTATACACCGCGTCTAAAGCAAATGAGGAGTCATTTAAGTCGCTTAGTGGTAAACATCGCAATATTCTTCATATTGGCACTCATGGTTTCTATTGGGAAGATAGTACTGCTCGTAAACAAGATTATTTTTCTCAACGCATACAACTGCAAATGTTAGGAGATAACCAATTGCAAAAACCTAGCATAGACCCATTGACTCGTTGTGGTTTATTATTTGCAGGTAGTAATATTGCCTTGTCTGGTCATTCTAATGATTTGCCAGAAGGTGTGCAAGATGGCATATTGACTGCCAAAGAAATATCTTTAATAGATTTACGTGATGCAGACCTTGTTGTACTCTCGGCATGTGAAACAGCTAAAGGTGATATAACCTCAGAAGGAATCTTTGGTTTACAGCGTGCCTTCAAGATGGCTGGTGTACAAACAATCATCATGAGTCTATGGAAGGTCAACGACCAAGCAACCCAAATGCTGATGACTGAATTTTATACCAATTGGATTAGTAAGAATCAATCGAAGCGTGAAGCCTTCAAGAATGCTCAAAATACAGTTCGAGCAAAATTTGAAGAACCAGAATATTGGGCTGGATTCATATTATTAGATTAACATTTTTATCGTAATAATGCATCATTTTTTTTGAGATGGCAACTTTTTGCCATCTTTTTTTTGCATAAAGGTTACTTTTCATGAAGTTATGTCATATATCAACAAAATCACAAAAAAGTGTGGTAAAAAGATATAATATTAACTTCTAAAAAAACAATTCTTATGAAAACTGATCTTAATCAAGCAATCTTCATGGTGAAGAAGATGATCAAACAAATTAACAACACCAACGCTATTGACAAGGATAAAAGTTGTCAACAACTAAGTGCTATTGTTGAATTTGCACAACAAGAGAATATGCTGCAAGCAGCCCAAACAGCACAGAAATGTTTAATTAAATTCAAATATACCACCTATCCTAAATCATTGCTAACTCGTCTATATAAATTAAACGCTCTATTGTGTGCGAGAAAGAAGAAAATACGCATGATGGCGTATCGTGAAGCCAAAGCAAGAGCAAGTTTTTTCTTCGGGATAAAAAATATAAAAGATAAACATGATTTATCACTATACGATGTCGTTCGAATTCCCACGCAAGGAGGTATGCATTACTCAGTCATCACAAATATCAAGCGCAAGCAAGTTGTAGAATGTTATCCGATCACTTCTACTAACCAACAGCGATTATCTTTGGTAGGATGTGATTACTATCCACTGCAAACTACTTCCGAGAACGGCGAGCAACTATTCCTTACATCATCACGCATACAAATACCATATGATGCTGCAGCTAAAAGTTTCATCCGAAAGTATGACAATCCTACGGAGATAAAACTCGCTTTGACTGCTTTTGCTAATTAATGTATAACCTTAGAAAAAAACAATTATTATGGATACAACATTTGCTTTCGACAAAACAAACAAGGAACAATGCCTTGCATTAGATTTAGTGCAAAACACCAACATCAGTTTCTTTCTTACTGGTTGCGCAGGCACAGGTAAAACCACATTCTTGCAATACATTCAGCAGAATGTAAAAAAACAATTTGTATTGGTTGCACCCACAGGTATTGCTGCGCTTGTAGCAGGTGGCACAACTATACATTCATTCTTTGGTATGCCATGGGAACCTATCACTTCAAAAACAACATTAGATGATTTTTCTTTGAATGATTCTAAATGGGAAACTTTACGAGCAGTAGATACCATTATTATTGATGAAGTTTCAATGGTTAGGTGTGATATGATTGATGGTATTGATAAGGTGCTACGGGCAGCAACACTATCTTCGCTTCCTTTTGGCGGAAAACAAATTATCTTTTCTGGAGATTTGTACCAGTTAGATCCAGTATATGATACTACAAACGAAGGGTTAGTTGACTTCTATCAAGAAGAATATAATACCGTTAATCCTTATTTCTTCCATGCCCATGTATTCAAGCAAATTCAACTCTATCGTGTAGAGTTTCAAAAAGTATATCGCCAGAAGGATGCAAAATTTCTTTCTATCTTAAATCATATACGCAAAGGTATAAGCATTGAACAAGAGGTTGAAGAACTCAATATAACAGGATTGGCTAATGATATGGTTAATTGCATATTAGATGACAAAGAGAAACAATTAACCCTAAGCGCATATAATGCTACTGTAGATGCCATTAATGAAAATAAACTAAGTGCACTCCCAGAACCCACTTATACATATACAGGTAAAGTACAAGGAAAATTTAACAAAAACAATTTTCCCGCTCCATTAGATTTAACTCTAAAAGAGGGTGCACGAGTGATGTTTGTCAAAAATGACTCTGACCACTTTTGGGTAAATGGTAGTTTGGGAACAGTTACAAATTTGTCAGAAGAAAACATTGTAGTTGCTCTGGATAGCGGATTGGAATTATCCGTAGGTCAAGAAACATGGGAGGCTATCGAATATGAATACGATAAGGCACAGAAAAAACTTAACAAAGTCGTTATCGGATCTTATACACAATATCCATTAAAATTGGCTTGGGCAATAACTATCCACAAAAGTCAAGGCATGACATTTGATAATGTTAAGATTGATTTAAGCCGAGGCGTATTTACAGCGGGACAACTATATGTAGCATTAAGTCGAGTCACTTCTCTTAAAGGATTAGCACTTACAGCTGCTATTCGTGCATCCTACATTCGACCAAAAGATGAAATCAATCAATTTATGAAACAAAATACGAATGAGCACATAATTAAAAATGCAATAACTGATAATAAAACATACTTTGATGCTTTGTACAAACAAGACTATGATTCTGCAATGGAATATATAACGATTCAGCTTCGTGATGCTATTCTTAGTCAGAATATGGAGAGAGCATACCTATTCGCAAATCAATTGATGGATGTTGCTTATAATCCAGAATTGTTCCTTTTACATTCATTAGACTGCCAATATCTTAGTGCATCTAACTCACAAAGTATGTTAATTAATGCGATTATTGCTATCAAAAATGGAGAGTATGATACTGCAATTAAGTATGTGGAGCAAGGTATGAAAATACAGCCCTCTACACATCTTTATTATCTTAAGAGCATGGCTTTGTTTGCTTTGCAACAATATAAAGAGGCACAAAAGGTAAATGAAGAGTGGAAAAAATACCTGAAAGCGGAATATGGAGAGGTAAATATTTGTTATCTGTTATCAAATGCACGTACTAATTGTGTGTTGAAAGTTGTATTTATAAAGGATATGCAACGAATCATCAGACGGAATAGACATTACAAGTCATTTATTATTCGTTTCCAGCAAATGATGCACCAAAGGAACTACAAACTACTTGGTTTTTTGGATAAACATCCTATGGTATTAGCATTTAATAATAAAAATATCAATTTCCAAGAATTTATCTCTAATGCTGATTCTAAAAACTATAACATTCTTGTAGAAGCTATTTTAAGACATTTCCGTGAAACCGAAAATGATATTACAAAATTATAATCCCTAACAAAAGATAAATTATTAACAATTTTAATCTTCTACATTTATGAAACCCCTACTAATCCTCCCTATCACTCTCCTTTTGACATTCACCTCTTGCACCAAACAAGTAACATCTTCTGAGCAAGATAACATAACCGACTCCACGCTAACTCAGATATTCCATGCCACATTAGATAGTACTCGCACAATCATGGAAGTGAAAGGTGATATCCTACAACTGATTGACACGATGCAATGCCATGTGGAACATCATCCAGATATAAACATTCGCATTGGCGCAAAGAGTTTGGCAGGCACCTTGTTGCAATTGATGATGGATGAGACTATCAATACTCCAGAAGAAGTGACATTTACTATCGACACGCTACTAATGCCATTAACCAATGTAATAACTACTTGGTATTACGATACAACAGCATTAGAAACATTAGGTTATTCATGCTTGAATCAAGTCGTAATAAAGTATGAAGAGTATGACGATGCAAACCATGTTAGCATTCTTGATGTAGTCTTATCGCCCGAAAATGATTTTTTGACACTCGCGCTGCCTGACGATCCTGTTGTATTTGTAGCTATTGCTTTTTCAAAAGGCATAGACGATATAAATGGTGCATCGTTTGGAAGGGAGGACGCTTTGGAGATTCAATCTGAAGAATCTATCAGCGAAAAAGTGTACTTTGGGCAAGAAATGGTAGATGCCATGTTGTCACATGATGTGATGTATATTGCATATACAGAAACCGACCCTGCAAAAACCAAGAATGAAAATTTCCACTCTTGTATGGTATTGTTAGATAAATTTCAACAGCAATACAAATCTGTTAAAAGCAAACCCATAAAACAATAAATTCCGATACGCAAAACAAAACCTTCGGCACAATCTTCGGCACAAAGAAAAAAAATAATAAAAAAAATCACCCAAGCGGGATGCGTTGATAATCAACACCTTCCGCTTGCTTTAAGCATCTTTTTATAGCAAAATTTACAAACCTTCGGCACAAAACCCCTTCCGTGCCGAAGATACGGCATTACTATAATATATAGAGGCATAAACATTTGACACACAATCGCTACAGATAAGGCACAACTAGCCCATAGATATGATACGGTGGTCGCGAAGTGGTCGCGTAGCCCGCAGTCAACTTGAGAGTAACCTAAAAGCCACAGAAAGCCCATAGATGTCCCAGAGATGTCCTTGTTATCTGTTCTATGCTTGCGCTGATTCCTCAGAGTGGGGACTCTTCGTGCGCTGCGCTCGGAGTGCGTTCCGTCGCACTCCTTCAGGTCGCCTAACCAGCAAGTCGCTTTTCCTATACCAAAGGTATACTAAGGGTATACAAAAGGCAAGTATATATTGAAAAAGTAAAAAAAGATTTGCACAATTCAAAATAAACTACTACTTTTGCAAAAAAATTAGAAAGACCATATTAAACAATATTAGCAAATGTTCAAAAAAGAATTATCATACTATTTCTCCACGCCGATTGCGTATATCGTGATTGGGTTGTTTTTGTTGGCAGTCAGTCTGTTCCTTTGGGTGATACCTGGGCAATGGAATGTCATCGAGTCGGGCTATGCACAAGTGGATGGATTGTTTCAAATCAGCCCGTGGTTGCTCATGCTTGTATGCCCTGCGCTGACTATGCGTCTCTTTGCAGAAGAGCGACAAAGCGGCACATGGCTCCTTTTGCGTGCACAGCCCATTGCGCTATGGAAGATTGTCGTAGGCAAGTATATGGCAGCGTTTGTGCTGACGGTATTGGCGCTGTTGCCTTGTATTGTGCACTACTTCATTGTCTTCTATATGGCAGAACCAATAGGTAATATAGATGGCGGACAATTCGTAGGGTCGATGATGGGATTGGTGTTCTTGAGTGCATCGTTTACGGGCATTGGATTGTTATGCAGCACATTGACTAAGAGCCAGTTGGTATCGTTTATCTTGGGTGGAGTGAGCTGCTTTGTATTGTACTGGGTGACACTACAAGACCACTATAGCAGTATCTCACGCGGAGTGGTAGATTTGCGAGATGTGGTATTCTTCTTGAGCGTGGCTGTAGCTGCGATGATAGTGAGCATCTTGGTGCTGGAAAAAGCTGAAAAAAAGTAAAACCCATTTGTTGGGAAATATTAAACGACAATTTATGTCAATTAAGATGTCAATTATTGTCAATTCTCGAAATATGATTTTGTTTTTGCCCATATGAATGCAATACATTGCATTGGTGGGCAAAACAACAAAAATAATTTATGACACGGATCGGTTTATTGAGCGATACACATAGTTATTTGGATCCACGCGTACTGGAGCATTTTGCTGAGGTGGACGAGATATGGCATGCAGGAGATATAGGCAGCGCGATGGTACTGCAACACTTGCGTGAGTTCAAGCCCACGCGAGCAGTGTATGGTAATATGGACAGCGGCGATGTACGGTATTCGCTCAGCGAGTTTTATCGCTTCCGTGTGGAGGACGTAAATGTGCTGATGACGCATATTGGAGGTTATCCAGGGAAATATAATCCATGGTTGTTGCCCATGTTCAAGAAAGAGACACCACAGTTATTCGTCTGCGGACATAGCCATATTTTGAAGGTACAATACGACCCTACTTGGCAGATGCTGACTATGAATCCTGGAGCGGCAGGCAAACAAGGTTGGCAGACAGTACAGACATTGCTGAGATTTGTGATCGATGGGAAAGAAATTCGCGATTTAGAGGTGATTGAGTTAGAAAGAAGGTAGCCAAACGCTCCGAAAACGTATGTTCTACAACATGTTTGAGCCATTTTAGCCAAAAACGTGTTGCACAACATACAAAGAAGTCTTGCGGGAATGGTAAAAAAGCAGTACCTTTGCAGCGGATTTAAGAATCGACACAATCTTTTTTGTACCTTAAAAAATCAAACAGACTAATACCGTGGAAAAATAGCCGTCGTGAGACGGCTTTTTTCTTTATATGGTATTACGTAACGAAGTGAAGCAATACCATATGAGAGGCGTCAAAATGACGGCTTTTTTCTTTATATGGGTATTACGGAGCAACAGGGATTATCTCCTCTTTTTTATTTCCTCAGAGAGAAGGCGATAGACTGCTTTCTGCTCATCGTTGAGCAAATCCATATGATGGTTCATCACATTCTCGTCGCCACGGCGAGCAGGCCCCGTTTGTGCATCGCGCGGAGCAAGGGAATGAATCTTGGCAGACGTCTCATCTATCAATGGCAAGAGCGCAGAGAAAGGTATATGGGTATTCTTGAGCAGTTCGGCAGCCATGGTGTACATCAGGTTGGTAAAATTGTTGGTAAACACCCCTGCTACATGTAGTCGCTCACGGTCGTGTTGCGTGGTTTCATATACATGACTCGTGATAGTCAGTGCCAAGGAATAAACTGCACTAATATCATCGATTCCACGTGCTTCGAAGAAGAGAGGCACCGTAGAAAAATCCTCTATCACGCGCGCCTTGCTGAAGGTTTGGAAGGGATAAAAAATGCCCGCATGAGGTTTGTCTTCGCCAAACACGGTGATAGGCATACTACCCGAAGTGTGCAGGTGCATAGCACGCTCTTTACCTTTGACTTGCGCTACCACCTCAGCTAAAGCTTCGTCCTTGATAGCGTAGATATACACATTTGCTGGAGGTAATTGGTCTAATCCCTCACGGCTACTGACCATCTCACAAGCGATACCTTTCTTGCGAAAAGCATAGTCCAAATTAGTGGCAACATTGCCCTTGCCTATGATAACGATATTCATGGTTGGTGTATGGGTTAAAGGTTAAAGATTAAAGGTTAAAGGCACGGTAAAACTCGGTGACAGCTACAATACCATTCTCCCACACTTCCAGATCCATTGACTCATTAGGTGAGTGGATGGCATTCTTCTCCAAGCCAAATCCCATGAGTATGGTCTTCACGCCAAGAATTTGCTCGAAGCTACTGATGATCGGAATACTACCTCCACGACGTGCAGCAAGCGGTTTCTTACCAAATGCCACCTCAAAGCCGTGTTCCGCTGCCTTGTAGGCTGGAATATCAATTGGGCAAACATATCCTTGACCGCCATGCATAGGTGTGATGTCCACACGCACACCCGCAGGCGCGATACTCTTCATATAGTCAACAAAAGCTTGGCTCACTTTCTCGTGGTCTTGATTAGCCACCAAACGGCAACTCACCTTGGCATATGCTTTGCTTGGCAATACCGTCTTACTGCCTTCGCCCGTATAACCACCCCATATACCACAGATATCAAATGATGGGCGACATGAGTTACGCTCCAAGGTGGAATAGCCCTCTTCACCAAAGGTAGCATCCACATCAATCGCTTGGCAATAAGCCTCCTCGGAGAATGGAATCTGTGCTATCATCTCGCGCTCTGCCTCAGGGATAGGCAACACATCGTCGTAGAAATGCGGAATGGTAATACGGCCTTGCTCATCCACCACCTTTGCCAGCATCTCGGTGAGCGCATTGATTGGATTCTTCACGGCGCCACCAAAGTGTCCGCTATGCAAATCGCGATTAGGCCCCGTAACCTCCATCTGCCAATATGCCAATCCGCGCAGCCCCGTAGTGATGGATGGGGTATCCTTACCAATCATAGAGGTATCGCTCACAAGGATGATGTCGCATGCAAGCAATTCGCGGTGTTCCTCCAAGAATGCCTCGAGACTTGGACTACCAATTTCCTCTTCGCCCTCAAAGATGAACTTCACGCGGCAGTTCATCAGTCCCTCGCGCACGAGGTACTCAAATGCCTTCACTTGGATCATGGCTTGCCCTTTATCATCATCAGCACCACGAGCATAGAGGCGGCCATCACGAATAGAAGGTTCCCATGGGTCAGAATGCCACAGGTCGAGGGGCTCAACTGGCATCACGTCGTAGTGAGAATAGACGAGGACGGTAGGTATATTGCCAGAAGTCTGGAGTCCAGATTCCGGAATGTACTCTGCATAAACGAAGGGATTACCTTGTGAAGGCATTACCTCAGCATGTTGTGCACCTGCTTCAAGCAATAATTCGCGCCAGCGTTCGGCACAACGGAGCATATCCTCCTTGTGTGCAGGTTGGCAACTGATACTAGGGATACGAATCAAACTCGCCCACTCTTCCATGAAGCGGGCACGATTTTCTGCGATATACGAACGGATATTCATGCTTGTAAGTTAATATGAAAGTATAAAACTGCTGCAAAGGTACAAAAATATTTACGATTTACAAAATTTACGGAGTACAATATTGCATATCAGCAAAATTAGTGCCACAATGATAGTCTATCTTCAGGGTATCTTCGGGGTATCTTCGGGAAAAATGCTTTGAAATACCCAATGGAATTTTGAATGAAAATTTGGTAGAATGAGAAAAAAGTAGTATCTTTGCAGCGTTTTATGTGCATATGGTAATGTTGCCCAAAAAGCGAGAAAAAGATTGTTCGAATGAGTAGTAACCTACAAATGAAAATATTGGCGAAAGAGACCGCTATCTATGGCGTTTCTTCGATTGTTGGCAAGTTCCTCAATTGGATGCTGGTGCCGCTATACACCTATGTGCTGCAACAGCAGTCGGATTATGGTATCGTCACCAACCTCTATGCATGGACGGCACTACTCTTGGTGATCCTTACCTACGGCATGGAGACGGGCTTCTTCCGCTTTGCCAACAAAGAGGGCGAGAATGCGCAGACGGTATATAGCACCTCGCTGATAGCATTGTTCACGACATCGCTATTGTTTGCTGTAGCGTGTGTAGTGTGCCAAGTACCCATCGCCAACGCGTTGGGATATCCTGCTCATAGCGAGTTTATTGCATTGCTGGGCATTGTTGTGGCCATGGATGCGTTTGCCAGTATTCCGTTTGCATACTTGCGCTACAAGAAACGCCCATTGCAATTTGCTGCATTGAAACTGCTATTCGTATTCCTGAATATCGTCCTCAACCTATTCTTCCTCGTGCTTTGTCCGAAGATACAAGACTGGGGGATTATCTCGGCGTGGTACAATGCTGACTACGGCGTGGGATATGTGTTTGTGGCGAATATCTTGGCAACGGGAATACAAACGCTCTGTCTTTTGCCTGCGGTTGGAGAAGGGTTTAGGAGTTTAGGAGTTCAGGAGTTCAGGAGTTCAGGGGTATTTTCTTGGGGGTTGCTCAAGCAGATGCTACGCTATTCATTGCCATTGTTGGTGTTGGGTGTGTGCGGCATCATGAACCAGACGCTAGACAGAATATTGTTTCCGTTCTTCTATGACGGAGCGGATGCGCAAGCGCAGTTGGGCATCTACGGTGCGTGCTTCAAGGTGGCGATGGTGATGATGATGTTCACGCAGGCATTCCGCTACGCGTATGAACCGTTTGTATTTGCCAAACACAAAGACAGAGAGTCGGTGGAGGCATACGCCGATGCGATGAAATATTATATCATCTTCTCGTATATGATCCTGCTGGGCATGATCTTCTACTTGGATTTGCTGAAGTTTATCATTGCCCCCTCGTATTGGGAAGGATTGAAGATTGTGCCTATTGTACTCTGGACGTATATCTTCCAAGGTGTGTATTTCAATCTCAGTTTTTGGTATAAATTGACCGATAAAACGCAATGGGGCGCGTATTTTTCGTTGATAGGAGTAGTGATTACTTTTGGTTTGCAGGCAGTATTTGTGCCACGCATTGGCTATGTGGCTTCGGCAGCGAGCAGTACGGTATGCTATTTGGTAATCATGCTGCTGTCGTATTTTATTGGACGCAAACATCTTGAGATACCATACGATTTGCGCCGAATTGGCATATATACCCTACTCGTAGTGACACTTTTGGCAGTATATTACGGTTTGGCACAGTTGTTGCCAATGAACGAATGGGCACAAATGGGTGTAGGAAGTGTACTCTTTATTATATACTGTGTGCTCTTCTATCGTTTGGATGGACGGACATTGATTAAGAAAAAATAATATATGTTTTCAGGAATAGTAGAAACGATGGCTCAAATCGTGAAGATTGAGCAGGAACAAACCAACAAGCATTTCACATTGCGCAATCCCTATAGCGAGCCGCTGAAGATTGACCAATCCATCGCACACAATGGCGTGTGCTTGACGGTGGTGAAAATGGAGGGCGATCTCTATACCGTGACGGCGATGCAAGAGACACTCAACCGCACCAACCTCGGCGAAGCGAAAGAAGGCGATTGGGTGAACTTGGAGCGCAGTATGCTGCTGGGCGAGCGTTTGGACGGACATATCGTGCAAGGGCATGTGGATCAGACGGCGCGTTGCGTGGAAGTGAAAGAGACAGAGGGCAGCTGGTACTACCGCTTTGAATATGAGAGTACCAAGGAGATGGCTATGCGTGGCTATTTCTGCGTGGATAAAGGTTCGGTGAGCATCAACGGCGTGAGTCTGACCGTATGCGAACCCGATGTGGTGGACGGCAAAGGGTATGTGAGCGTATGCATCATCCCTTACACACACGACAACACCAATTTCAAGTATATCGAAGTGGGTACGCAAGTGAACTTAGAGTTCGATATCATCGGTAAATATATCACAAGAATGAATCAATTAATACAATAACAAGAAATGGACAAAATTAGTTATGCAATTGGCCTTAGCATGGGTCAGAACTTGATGGGAAGTGGTGTTACTTCCCTGGAATATGCTGATTTGGCAGCAGGTATCAAAGATGTATTGGAGAAAAACCAACCACAAATCTCTTACCAAGAGGCGCAACAAGTGTTGGGTAAGTTCTTCAGCGAATTAGAGCAAAAGATTGCTGGCGAAGCAAAAGCAGCAGGCGAGGCATTCCTCGCAGAGAACGCTAAGCGCGAAGGCGTGAAAGTAACTGAGAGCGGTTTGCAATACGAAGTATTGGAGGCAACTATTGGTCAAAAGCCAAAAGCCACCGACAAAGTGCGCGTACACTACGAGGGTACATTGATTGATGGCACAGTATTCGATAGCAGCTACAAGCGTGGCGAGAGTATCACTTTTGGTTTGAACCAAGTGATTAAAGGTTGGACAGAGGGTCTTCAACTCATGTCTATCGGCAGCAAATACAAACTCTACTTGCCATACCAATTGGCTTACGGCGAGCGTGGTGCAGGTGCAAACATCCCTCCATACGCAGCATTGATCTTCACCGTAGAGTTGCTCGGAATTGAATAATCAACTACAAAATAAACAATTAACAATGAAAAAATTAGCAATTATCCTCATTGCTGCAATGGCAATGATTTCGTGTGGCAACACTTACACAGGCAAGACCGTTGCTCTCACTAACCAAAACGACAGTATGAACTATGCATTGGGCTTGGTGAACGGTGCACAAATGAAGATGTATCAACTCCGCAACGATTCTTCGATGGAGACCGTTACCGAGTTTATTGATGCACTCCAACGTGGTTACGACGGAGCTATCGAAGAACTCAGCGAGGCAGGTAACATCGGTCGCAACATCGGTCACGCTATCAAGAATGCAGAGAAAAATGGTTTGGCAGACAATCCAGCATGGGCTATCAACCAAAAGATCTTCTTCCAAGGATTGGTAAACGGTTTGCGTCATGACACCACCGTGATGAAGGCAGAAGATGCACGCAACTACTTCCAAGCACAATATCAAGCGGCTTCTGCGCTCAACGATAGTATCGAGCCAGGCAAAGTAGTGAAAGGCAAGTGCATCTACAAGGTAAAAACCATCGCCCTCAACACCCAAAACGATAGTATCAACTACGCATTCGGTTACCTCAATGGCGACGAGATTGCTCGTTACGTATTGCTCATGGATTCTACAGGTCAAATGACTAAAGATTTTATCACCAACATCAACAAAGGTTTGAAGAGCAACGTAAAGAACCCACAAATCGTGAACATGGGTGAGCAAATCGGTAAAAACATCAAAGATCAAGAAGCACAAGGTTTGATTGGCGAGCCAAGTTTGGCTACCGACTTCGTGCTTATCAAGCAAGGTTTCATCAATGGCTTGCTCGGCTTCACCGAACAAATGGACGGTACACAAGCAGGCGAGTACATCCAAAACACCATGAACAATATCAAGTATGGTTCAGTGAAAGAGGACGGCGAGAAGTTCTTGGCTGAGAATGCACTTAAAGAGGGTGTAAAAGTAACCGAGAGCGGTTTGCAATATGAGGTATTGAAGATGGCTCGTGGCAAAAAACCTGCTGCTACCGACCGTGTGAAAGTTCACTATCATGGTACATTGATTGATGGCACCGTATTTGATAGCAGCGTTGAGCGTGGCGAGCCTACATCATTTGGTTTGAACCAAGTAATCAAGGGTTGGACCGAAGGTTTGCAACTCATGCCTGTAGGCAGTAAGTTCCGATTCTATATCCCACAAGAGTTGGGTTATGGCGCGCAACAAGCAGGCTCTATCCCTCCATATTCTACCCTCATCTTCGAGGTAGAATTACTCGGCATCGAGAAGTAATTCATTAGACCGCCCTTCGGGCTGTGAGATGTTAGACCGTCCTTTGGACTATTAGACCGTCGCTTTGCGACTGAGAAAATCCAAGAGTCTAACTTCTAACAGCGTAGCGGTCCAACTTCTAACAGCGTAGCGGTCTGTAGTTATGGGCATCATCGCCAAACAGAGTATTCAAGGCACCATCGTCACCTATCTTGGGGTGGCGGTGGGCTTTGTTACTACGTTCTTCGTACTTACGCGCTTCCTCTCAGCAGAAGAGATTGGTTTGGCGCGTGTATTGGTAGATGCTGCCACACTATTTATCGGACTTGCCCAATTGGGCACTTCCTCCTCCATTATTCGGTTTTATCCGCATTTCAGGAGTCAAGAACAAGGAACCAAGAGCCAAGATGAGCATGGATTTTTCTTCTGGACGCTGATTGTACCTTTGATAGGCTTTGCACTCTTTACAGCCATTTACTGCGCATGCTATACACCTCTTGGTCAATGGTTTGGCGAGAAGTCACCATTGTTTGTAGAGTACTACTATATGGTGCTTCCGATGGCGTTCTTCATGCTCTACCAGACCGTATTCGAAACCAATGCCAACGTGCGCATGCATATCGTAGTGCCTCGTGCAGTACGCGAACTTATCACGCGCATCGGTTTGTTGGTGGTATATCTACTCTACGCCTTTCGCGTAGTGGATATAGATGGTTTTGTTGTGGCACTGTGCAGCGTGTATGCCGTAGCGATGCTCTGCAACATGGGCTACTTATTCTCATTGGGAGAAGTATCTTTACGCCTAGATTGGAATTTCCTGCGTAGCAATCGCTCATTGGTACGACAATATTTGCTATACACGGGCTTCCTACTCATCTCCGCAGTGGCTTCGGTGTTAGCCCCTACCCTCTCATCATTCTTCATCACCGCAGAGATGGGACTCAGCTATACGGGCATCTTCGCTATTGCCACCTATATTGCAGTGATGGTTAGCATCCCTTATCGTTCGATGGCTGCTATTGCGGCACCACAACTGGCGACGGCTATCAAAGAGAATAACCAACACGAAACTGCTCACCTTATGCAGCAAGTCAGTAGTACATTGCTACTTGTAGGCGGAATCATCCTTTGTGTGATTTGGCTCAATATTGACCTTATTTTCCATATCCTCCCTAACGGCGAAACATATGCCTCTGCACGTCAAGTGGTATTGATATTAGCAACAAGCCAATTGTTTATTGCGGTATGTACCTTCACATCTTCCGCACTCAACTACTCGCGTTTCTACGCATTCTCACTATTGTTTTCATTCATCCTAACCGCCTCATCTATTGGACTCAACAATTTACTAATCCCATATTTTGGTATGGATGGAGCGGCAGTGAGCAACTTGATTGCCTATGCCCTTTACTTCCTACTTATCACACTCACAGTACGTCTTACGCTCCGTGCGCCTACGTTCACGCGCCAGCACGCGAAGATTCTGCTGCTGATTGTGGTGATACTCAATTTGAATTTCCTATGGCAAACATACTTGCCTATCCATAATATATGGCTCAGTAGTATTATTCGCTCCTTGGTACTTATCGGTGGAGGTTGCGCCGTGGCATGGTTCAAGAACCTCTCTCCCGAAATCAACCAGCAAGTGCGTTCATTAGGTGATAGGTTAAAGGTTAAAGATTAAAGCAAGGATTATGCGCTATTTTATTCGCTTTGCATATGATGGTACTGCCTTTCACGGCTCACAACGCCAGCCCAATGGCATTACTGTTCAAGAAACAATGGAGCAGGCATTGGCTATGATCTTCCGCGAGGAGGTTCCTCTCACATTCGCTGGTCGCACCGATGCAGGTGTCCATGCTCGAGAGATGTTTGCGCATTTTGATTTGCCAGACAATGACAATTCTAAATTCTTAATTCAAAATTCAAAATTCAGGTTAAACGGCATTTTGCCCAATTCCATCGCTATCTTTGATATCTATCCTGTAAAAGACGACGCTCATGCTCGTTTCGATGCAGTACGCCGCACTTACGAATATCATGTAGTGGATCACAAAGATCCGTTCCTTTGCACACAAGCCACACGCATACGTCCAGGATTGGACTTTGCAGCCATGAACGAGGCAGCGCAATTATTGATTGGCAAACAGGACTTTGCTTCATTCTGCCGCACGAATACGGATGTGAAGACCACTATCTGCGACCTCACGCATGCTGAGTGGAAAGAACTGGGCAACGGATACGCCGTATTCACCATCGCTGCCGATCGTTTTCTGCGTAATATGGTGCGTGCGGTAGTAGGAACATTGTTTGAAGTCGGTCGTGGTAAGATGACTAAGGAGCAATTCGCTGAGGTCATTACGCAGCACAACCGCTGCGTTGCTGGCGACTCAGCCCCTGCAGAAGGATTGTTCCTCACGCATGTAGAATATCCCGAAGATATTGATATCCGATAGATCACACTAATAATCTTTTCAAATTCCCTACTAGTTTCGCGACCACCATAGGAGATCTCTAGGACATCGGTGGGCTTTCTGTGGGCTACTCCTTCTCCACTCGCACCACACAATAACCACACTATTGGTGGGAATATAATGCCCTGCGAAAAGAAATAGAAACAAAAACTCTCACCCCATTGAGGTGAGAGTTTGTTTTACGACCTTAAATATAATATTCGAGCGTTATTATTTCTTTGGATATGCCCATTCTCCTATTACAACCAAGTTTCCTGCTTTGTCCTCTCTCTCTGCAGAATAAACAAAGCTACAACCAGCGGATACTATTGCAGCCAATTCTTCGTGAGAAAGCTTAGCAACTGCTTCTTCAAAGAGGTTTTTGGCCTTAGCATCGCAATCCTTTTCACTACTTCCTTCTATAATTACAGGTCCATAAGGAACTTTTTCATCTACTTTGAAGTAATTGTCAACAACAAAAATATCATTCAAAGAACCATCAAAATCATGGATTCCAAAAGAATAGATACTTTGCATTGAAATAGTTTCTTCGCAGGATGTTAATCCCAATGCCAATACTAAGAAGCAGCACATAGCCACCGAATTAAATAGTTTTTTCATTTGTTTGATTATTAATTAGTTATTTACAATGCTATTGTTGTTTTGATTAAATTTATAAATTCGTAATTGAATATTATCTCTTAGTTGCTCGCTATAAAGCCAAGGCTCTATACTATGATAGTCTCCCTGATTGAGTATATTGAGGATGTTAGGCAAATAGCTACCATCGAAACCATCAAGTATCAGAACATTGTGTGCTGTAGAGAGAGTAACAGTTATACTATCGTGCAAATAAGCTGGTGTCTCATCAACACGCCAATTGACAGGATTGATGCTCATTACGTTAGGAGAACTAATGACAGGTTTGATGTACTTTACATCTGATACAGAATTATAACATATCGTTACTCCAATATCAGCTGAATCCTTTGCTCCAATGATCCATGGTGCTACCAGCGTATCGGCAGGTGTGACTTTATAACCCAATACATATGCTGCTACCATTCGCTGGCGAACATCTTCGGATAATGTTTTCATAAGTTCAACGACAGATTTGCCACCTTGACTAAAACCTGCAAGTACAAATGGACGCTGATTATTGTGATGATTCAAATAATATTGGAAAGCATTTTGAATATCAACGAAAGAAACTGCATGATATCGTCTATTGATTGTATCCTCATTCAATGTAGCCCATGTATCAAGAGTAATGTGACGATAATATGGAGAATAGAAATTGTTGTTTTCTGCCATATAAGCAGCGATTTTCAACATTTCTATTTTCATATTGTTACGATGCACAATATTGTAAGGATCTGCATAATGAGATAGTATTCCTTCTTCGTTGTACCAATCATACTCCCATGTAGATGGAATATAGAATACATCAGCACCTGTGTTATGAGCATTCTGTTCTATATACCACATCATCGTGTCCTCGTAATTAGGAGTTTGCGGTATATATATTGCTTGAGACAATCGTTCATTTCGACATCCTATGAATAAACCACCCCATAAGATAACACTATATTGTATTAGCCTCCTCATTTTTTTAGAAGTTATCTGCATTACATCAATAGCACCAAATGTTGTTAATCCAATATTCAAAACAACTCACCCTTCTTGCAAGAAAGCAAGTAGTTCGATCATGTTATCAAATACTCGGTCTGCTTGGGCTAAGTCTTCTTTGGTTAATATACCCGTATTCACGGCATAAACAGTCAATCCTGCTGCTTTACCAGAGCGAATACCCAAGGGTGCATTCTCAATAACAAAGCATTGCTCTTTTTTAAGTCCTGAGCGTTCCCACGCTTTCAGATAGGGTTCTGGATCGGGTTTTCCGTGCGTAACATCAAAAGCAGTAATCATTCTATCTTGCTGGAAGATAGACGGGAACACTGTATTCAGACTATCCAATAGCGTGCGCATACCAGAGCCTGTAACCACCCAAATTTGACTGCCCGATTCTTTAACATACTGCAACACCTCAGCTACACCAGGAATAGTAGGCGTAGCGGTATTGATCAATCGGTGATAGTATGCAGACTTCTCTGCATAAATCGTCTTTACTTCATCTGGAGTTGCATCTCTACCAACAGTCTGTTGGAAAGCCTCACGAATGACCGATTCACCCGTGCGTCCTTCATTAATATAACAATCGCGGGCAGTAAACGGAATCCCGTGTGCTTTCATCACTTCTTCCCATGCAATCGCATGATGAGGCATTGAGTCGAACAATACCCCGTCCATATCAAAGAAATATGCTTTGTTCTGCTTCATAATGATTAACTACTTCGCTAGCATAAAAAAATTGCTGCATTGCTTTTACTCGAGAAAACTCCTATAAAACAGGATTTGAGGGGTACAGACCCTTTGTAATCTAACTACCTCACCGCTACGACAAATGTCGGTCACCGCGCAGAGTATTAGCACGCCATTAGAAAAGCACCTACCTCGTAAGATAAAAATTGTTGAGTTTTCCGGTCTCTAAGCAATGCAACAATATATTTAAGATCGCTTTATACTTCTTTACAAATTCTATGCCAAAAGGTCACACATATATAGTAGTTATTCTATCAATATTTTCTTATTTGAGTAAGATCATTTCGACGTGGTTCTATATATGTATATTGTTCTACACCATTATCGTATGCTATTTGTGCACGGTCACTAAATCTCCATGCCAATGTGGCTACAATGCGGTGTGTCTGCGTGCCAACCTCAAATGGAAGTAGTTGCATCTCTGAGGCATATTGACGAATCGTTTGCCAACGATACTGGTATGCCAATTGAGCTATCACCACATTGCTTCGATAGCCAATGCCTGCACTCGCATATTGCGAAGAGGCAGTATAGCGATAATCCATATCTGTACGAATCTCATTATAGCCCAATAACCATATCGGGTCTTCTTTCATAAACGACGATTCATATACATATCCTGCATTGAAGAAAAGTCCGCGATATGCCTGTGCTTCCGCACCAAGGCGCAGGGTATGTACATCTTCCATTTCCGCAGCATGAGCATAATCGTATTGCACTGCAATCAGTCCCTTACTACCAATCTGCCCCGCTACACTCACACTCGTGCGCATAGGCGATACCATCTCTGTGGATATCACGCCACTGGCAGGAGTCAAGACTTCGTATTTTTGCCCTGCTATATTGCTATACATATCGCCTTCCGTCTGCACGGAAAGACTCAGCATGGTCGGCGTTTGGAAAGAAGCACCCACACGTATGGCTTGGATTGGTCTATAAATCAAACCGATAGAACCACTCACTCCCACCCCAGATAGATGATACAATGATTTCAATTCTGCCGAATTGATGTGGTCTGTCTCGAGCAAAGAAACATTTTTAGTGTAACTCAATGTGGGTATATTCAAATTCAAGCCCACATACCATTGGTTGCTGATATTGCTTGCCCAAGATAAGGTATATTGGTCATAACTGCCCGATTCTGAGATGGATAACGAACCATTGGTCAGATTCACAGCGGGCTCCCATTGACTATTATCCATAGGATTAATGAGATACGCCTCATAGCCAAGGATACTCAACCACCCTATTTCAGCATTATCCCATGGCTTATCTTGCAAGTTCTCCTCTGCGATGCCTCCCATATCATTGGTAATATTGCAGATAGTAGATACCATTCCCAAGTCCTTGCCCTCTACGAGAATATAACGATTGAAATTAGCAAGGCGATTGACCGTAAACATAAAATTATTGTAAATCATGCCACGTTGTTTGCTTGGATTTCCCCATGCCCAAATGGCAGATACGTGTGGCGCTGCAAAGCGGGCACGTTGATATGCATCCTTGCTACCAACCTGATGTGTACGATCTATTGTTTCGTCAATGGTTAATGCTATCTCACTACGACGATATAATCCCAATCCAGCAGGGTTGTCCAACACCGCAGATGGATCACCACCGATAGCTGTCATCGCGCCACCTATACCCACATAGCGCGCCGTACCGATGATTTGGCGCTCAGCAAAGCGCTGCACATCCTGAGCTCTCAGTGCGGAACCAAAAACAAGGAACAAGGAGCAAAGAATTAATATGTAGGCATATCGTTTCACCTAATTCAAAATTCTCAATTCTTAATTATCATCACTACGGTGTCGGGATATTGTGTCGTATCTTCCAAAAAGATAAACTCGCGTGCATCGCGATCATACACAGGTTCAGCAGGCACAATCGTATCTGCTGATGGCCAATAGTAGGAGTCATCGGTATATAAGCCTACCCCATCCCTCCCTGAAGGGAGGGTGTTAGGCGATGAGGCGAGAGGCGACAAGGCGACAAGACTCGGAATCAATAGCCCAACGATTAATATGATTATGCAGCGTTTCATACGAGTAAGGACAGTAAGGTTATTAAGGACTTTAAGGTCGTTAATGGTCTTTCGGCAAAACCTATGCCAAAGGCGATTAGTTGCGGAAGCCGATGATCTCGCGTACCTCGCGTATCGTCTTCTCTGCACTAGCCGCAGCAGCCTCTGCACCCTCGCGCGCTACCTTAGCCAAGTATTCTTCGTTGTTCTGGAATTCGATGATACGCTCACGAATAGGTGCACAAAAGGCGTTGATATCCGCAGCAAGTTGCTTCTTCATATCACCATAGCGGATGGCCATATTGTTGTATTGGTCGTTGAAGTAATCGTAGGTATCTGGCGTAGAAACGAGTTGCATGAGCGTAAAGAGGTTCTCAATAGGCTCAGGTTTCACTTGGTTGAGCATGGTAGGACCTGCATCGGTAACTGCACGCATCACTTTCTTCTTGATAGTCGCCTCATCGTCGCAAAGGTAAATGGCATTACCCTCGCTCTTACCCATCTTACCGCTACCATCCAAACCAGGTACTTTTACAGCCTTAGCATTGAAGTGGAATGACTCGGGCTCCTTGAAATACTCTATATTATAGATACGGTTGAATCGGCGAGCGAACAAACGCGCCATCTCCATATTCTGCTCTTGATCCTTGCCCACGGGCACTTTATCTGCTTTGTGCACCAGGATATCGGCTGCCATGAGAGATGGATAAGTTAGCAGACCTGCATTCACGTTGTCAGGTTGCTTACGTGCTTTCTCCTTGAACGATGTTACACGCTCCAACTCGCCCAAATAGGCGTTCATATTGAGATAAAGGTATAGCTCAAGCACTTGCTTCACATCGCTCTGCACATAGATAGGTGCTTTCTGAGGATCGATGCCGCAAGCCAAATACTCTGCCAAAATGGTGCGAACTGAGGTACGTATATTTTCTGGTGTTGGGTGTGTAGTGAGTGAGTGCCAATCGGCAATAAAGAACATACAGTTGTATTCCTCTTGCATCTTTACAAAACTCTTCACAGCACCGAAATAATTACCAAGGTGCAAATTACCTGTAGGACGAATGCCACTAATTACTTTTTCCATATTCTCTTAGGTTATTGTATATTTGGGTGCAAAGGTAGTATTTTTTTTTGACATATGCAAATGAGCAATAAAAATATCAGCAAACCTCATCAAAATTAGTAGGGTTATAGGTACAAATAACTGGAAAATCATCTAAGCTGTAAGGTGAAGGCACAAATTGTGCTGCGTAAATTTTGTAAATTGTAAATATTTTTGTACCTTTGCAGTCTAAATTATAAAATCACAAATTTATATGACTCGAGATTTAGAAATTTTTGACATCATCCGCCGCGAGCGCGAGCGTCAGACCAAAGGCATCGAATTGATTGCTAGTGAGAACTTTGTCAGCGACCAAGTGATGGAAGCCATGGGTAGCGTACTGACCAACAAATATGCTGAGGGTTACCCAGGCAAACGCTACTACGGCGGTTGCGAAGTGGTGGACGAGAGCGAGAATATCGCACGCCAACGCCTCTGCCAACTCTTTGATGCTGAGTATGCGAATGTACAACCCCACTCTGGCGCACAAGCTAATATGGCAGTATTCATGGCATGTCTGCAAGCAGGCGACACCTTCTTGGGTCTCAATCTTAGCCATGGAGGTCACCTCAGCCACGGTTCGCCAGTGAACTTCTCGGGATTGATGTTCAACGCATTGGAATACAATGTCAAAGAAGATACAGGTCGCGTAGACTATGACCAACTGGAGCAAGTAGCGCGCGAGCATAAACCAAAACTCATCATCGCGGGCGCCAGCGCATACAGCCGCGAGTGGGATTACGCGCGTATCCGTAAGGTAGCCGACGAGATTGGTGCTATCTTCATGGTGGATATGGCTCACCCTGCTGGACTGATTGCAGCGGGCTTGTTGGAGAACCCAGTTAAGCACGCCCATATCGTGACCTCTACTACCCACAAGACCTTGCGCGGTCCTCGTGGCGGTATCATCTTGATGGGCAAGGACTTCCCTAACCCATGGGGCAAAACTACTCCAAAAGGCGAGGTGAAGATGATGTCTGCATTGCTTGACTCAGCCGTGTTCCCAGGCACACAAGGTGGACCATTGGAGCATGTGATTGCAGCCAAAGCAGTAGCGTTTGGCGAGGCACTAACACCAGAATTCAAAGAATATCAAAAGCAAGTACAACTCAATGCTGCTGCTATGGCTAAGGCATTGATGGACAAGGGATATAAGATCATCTCTGACGGTACAGACAACCACTCTATGCTGGTGGACTTGCGCACCAAATACCCAGATTTGACAGGTAAAGTGGCAGAGAAAGCGCTCGTAGCAGCCGACATCACAACCAACAAGAACATGGTACCATTCGACTCACGCTCTGCGTTCCAAACCAGCGGATTGCGCTTCGGTACACCCGCTATCACCACCCGCGGTTTGAAAGAGGATAAGATGGCATGGATAGTCGAGCTCATCGACCGTGTACTCAGCAATCCAGAATCAGAGGAGAACATCGCTGCTGTACGCGCAGAAGTGAATGCCGAAATGGTGAAATACCCATTGTTCGTGTGGTAATTTCCGTTTAGTGTTTAGTGAACGCTGCGTTACTGTTTAGAGGTATGGAGGTATTATTAGGCAAAACATTAGAAGAACTGCAAGCGGTGGCCCAAGAGGTTGGGCTGCCGCGTTTTGCTGGTAAGCAGTTGGCAGAGTGGATATATGTACGCCGTGCGACTTCCTTTGATGAGATGACCAATATCTCGCTCAAAGGGCGCGAAGCGCTCAAAGCCAGCTACACCATCGGTCGCCATACGCCTGTAGCCGAAGCCATATCCAAAGACGGAACAAAGAAATATCTCTTTCGCATATCTAACAGCGAAGCGGTCCAACAGCGGAGCGGTCTGACTTCTAACAGCGAAGCGGTCTTCATTGAATCTGTTTATATCCCTGACAACGACCGTGCTACACTGTGCGTTAGCACACAGGCTGGTTGCAAGATGGGATGCCGTTTCTGTATGACTGGTACTCTCGGTTTTCATGGGCATCTCTGTGCCGCCGACATACTCAACCAGATTTTCTCCATCCCTGATAGCGACAAACTGACCAATATCGTCTATATGGGCGAAGGTGAACCGATGGACAATCTGGACAACGTGCTCCGTTCGCTCAATGCCATGACCAGTGCTTGGGGCTGTGCATGGTCGCCTAAACGTATAACAGTTTCATCGGTGGGTATCACTAAAGGTTTGAAACGCTATATAGAAGAGAGCGAATGCCATCTCGCTATATCGATGCACAATCCGTTCGCTATTGAGCGTCAGGAAGTTATGCCTATTGAGAAAGTAAACCATCTCAGTGAAGTAATTACCCTACTTAAGCAATATGATTGGTCACACCAACGCCGTGTAAGTTTCGAATACATCTGTTGGGGGGGCGTAAATGACACCCCTAAACATGCCAATGAACTCCTGCGATTGCTCAAAGGATTAGATTGTCGTATCAACTTGATCCGCTTCCATGCTGGAGTTGATCAATCTTTCACAAGTAGTAATGAGCAGCAGATGGAATGGCTACGCGATTACCTTACCGAACGTGGTATCACAACTACCATCCGTCGCAGCCGTGGAGAAGATATCCTTGCTGCATGTGGTATGTTGGTAAATGCTTTGAACAAATAACCTTGATTATAACGCATAATTATGAAGATTTCTACGAGAGCGCAAAATATGCCAGAATCTCCTATTCGTAAGTTGGCAAAATATGCAGACACAGCCAAGCGCAATGGTGTGCATATCTATCATCTCAACATCGGTCAGCCCGATATCAAGACCCCTGAATGCGCTGCTGAAGCACTCAGGAATTTCCATCAAGAGGTATTGGAATATTCGCCATCACAAGGTATTAAGTCGCTGCGCACCAAGATGGTGGGCTATTATGCAGAATATGGTATTGACCTATCACCAGACGAAATAATTATTACCACAGGTGGTTCGGAAGCGATTATGTTTGCCTATATGGCATGTCTCAATCCTGGCGACGAGATTATCGTTACTGACCCAAGCTATGCCAACTATATGGCATTTGCCATCTCCTGCGGTGCTGTAGTTAAATCTGTGAAAACGGATATTGAGCATGGGTTCCGCCTTCCATCGGTAGAGGAGTTTGAAAAGCAAATCACCGACAAAACACGCGCCATATTGATTTGCAATCCAAACAATCCTACAGGTTACCTCTATTCCAAACAAGAGATGATGCAGATTCGTGATTTGGTAAAGAAATACAATCTTTATCTCTTCTCGGATGAAGTATATCGCGAGTTTATTTACACCAAACGTCCGTATATCTCTGCTTTCCACTTAGAAGGAATCGAGCAGAACGTCGTGTTGATTGACTCTGTCAGCAAACGTTACTCAGAATGTGGAATTCGTATTGGCGCACTGATTACCAAGAACAAAGAGGTACATAAGGCCGTGATGAAGTTCTGCCAAGCACGTTTATCGCCACCACTGATTGGTCAAGTCATAGCAGAAGCCTCCTTGTCAACCCCTCAAGAATATATGGAGGAAGTGTATGATGAATATTTAGCACGACGCAACTACTTGATTGACCAGTTGAATCAAATTCCTGGTGTCTTCGCCCCTACCCCAATGGGAGCATTCTATGTGATGGTTCAGTTGCCTGTGGATGATACGGATAAGTTCTGCCAATGGTGCTTGACTGACTTCCAATACGAAGGTCAGACCGTGATGATGGCTCCAGGTAGCGGTTTCTACACCGACCCAGAGCAAGGCAAGAAACAAGTACGTATGGCATATATCCTCAACAAAGAGGATTTGAATAAAGCTATGATTGTTCTGCGCAAAGCACTGGAAGCGTACAACGAACAAAAATAATACGTTCAATACTTACCCAACAAAAAAGCACGCATCTCTGCGTGCTTTTCTTATATCAATGGTTGGATCATTTCTTTGTGATACCATCACGTTCGAGAAGTGCATCAATAGATGGTTCGCCACCACGGAAGGCACGATAAAGCTCCATTGGTTTAGCCGTACCGCCACTCTCCAAGATATTCTTGCGGAAGAGGTCAGCGGCCTTCTTGTCGAAGATGGTGCCAGTTTTTGCCTTAGCTGCTTTGAATACTGAATAGGCATCTGCATCCAACAATTCAGACCACTTATAGCTGTAGTAACCAGCAGCATAGCCACCAGAGAAGATGTGTGTGAAGGCAAACTCCATTTGTGTGCCTGCCACGAGTGGCAATACTTGCACAGAAGCCATCGCTTGATCACCAAACTTAATCACAGCTTCAGTGGCAGTCAATGCCTCTGGCACAGCGAATGGCTCGGTCAATGTATGCCATGCCATATCCAAATAGCCGAAACTCAACTGACGTACGCATGCGTATGCAGCGTGATAGGTAGCTGCTTTTTGAATCTTATCCACCAACTCTTGAGGGATCACCTCGCCTGTCTCATAGTGCTTTGCAAAGGTATCCAAGAACTCTTTCTCGCTGAGGAAGTTCTCGTTGAATTGGCTTGGCAACTCCACGAAGTCGCGTGGTACGTTGGTACCATTTTGCGCTGCATATTGGCATTGGGTGAGCATACCATGCAAACCATGACCAAACTCGTGGAGGAAGGTCTCTACCTCGTCGTATGAGAACAATGCAGGCTTGGTGTCTGTAGCGCGGGTGAAGTTCATCACATTCACTACATGAGGACGGATATTCTTCTTACCCACCATGTATTGCTCTTGGAAGTTGTTCATCCATGCGCCACCGCGTTTACCCTCGCGTGGGTGGAAGTCTGCGTAATATACTGCCAAGAATTTGCCCTTTGCATCAAATACTTCGTATGCAGTTACTTCTGGGTGATATACTTGGATATTCTTATTCTCCTTGAAGGTCACACCATAGAGGCGCTTAGCTAGGCCGAACACACCTTCAATGACATTCTCCTTCTTGAAGTATGGGCGAAGTAGGTCATCAGAGATAGCATATTTCTCCTCTTTGAGTTGCTTACTGTAGAAGCTCCAGTCCCATGGTTGGAGAGTAGCGTAGAATCCCTTGCCTTTTGCAAACTCTTGGAGTTCAGCCACTTCTTGCTTAGCCACTGGCATATAGCTTTCACGCAGTTGATCGAGGAAGTTCATCACATTCTCTTTGTTTTCTGCACAAGTATGTGTCAATGATTTATCTGCGTGGCAGTTCTTTTCGAAAAGTTGTGCCAATGCAAGGCGGGTATTCACGATGTCGATGATTACCTGGGTGTTATCAAACTCGCCACCAATCGCACGACTATTGTATGCGGTATAGATCTCACGGCGCAAGTCACGATTTTGGCAGTCTTCCATGATTGGCAGATAGGTTGTTGGCTTGAGATCGAGCAACCAACCTTCCATGCCTTTTTTCTCTGCATTGGCTTTCAGCATAGCTTTGGTATCGTCGTTGAGACCTGCAAGGTCGGCTTCGTTAGTCACGAGCATGGTCCATGCGTTGGTAGCTTTGAGGACGTTTTGACCATAGACAAGAGTGAGTTGCGAAAGCTTTGCGCTGAGTTCTTTATATACTTGCTTTTGCTCATCATTAAGGTTTGCGCCGTTATTAGCAAATGACTCATAGATATCCTCAAGCAACTTCATTTGCGCGGCATTGAGTTTCAGTTTATCTTTTTGGTCATAAACGGCTTTGATACGTTTGAAGAGTCCTTCATTGAGGCGGATAGTAGCCGAGTATTCCGACATTTTTGGTGATAGTTCCATAGCGATAGCTTGGAGTTCGTCGTTGGTCTCTGCTGAAGTAAGGTTGTAGAAGCAACCTGCCACCATGCTCAATAATTCGCCTGATTTCTCGTATGCCTCAATGGTATTCTTAAAGGTAGGAGCTGCAGGATTATTGACGATAGCGTCAATCTCTGCCAAGCCCTGCTTGATACCCTCTTCAAAAGCGGGCATGTAGTGCTCTGGTTTGATGTCATTGAACGGATAGGTTCCGTGTGGGGTCTTCCATTCTTTGTATTGGAAGAATGGGTTGGCACTTGCCAATAGGGTTACTGCCATTGCAGCCATAGTTAAAATTGATTTTTTCATATTGATTGTTATTAATTATCGTATTGGTCTAATTGGTCTAATTTAGCAAAACCTCACTTCTCCGAAGAACTCAGGTAAATGGAAAGCAGGGGCTGGGGCATTGATTGGATTCCAAGAAGCATAGTGCTTCATCGGAGTCTTGTCGCCACACTTATAGAAATTAGCGCGACGCACGTGCTCGTGCGCGAGGTTGAGTTCGATCAACGCCAATGGAATCGCCACCAGCAATGTCCAATGTGCCGCGCATAATTGTACGGGAAAACGCTGAATGGAAGCCAGTTGCTCTGCATTCAGGCGCACCACATCCACTTTGCGCTCTTTGCGATTGGAGGCGTTGCACACACCTGCTGGATTGAACTCGAAGTTCCAATAGCGCGTGTTATCCGCATTGCCGATAAACATCTCCACGCAGGCATCTTCGTTCACGAGTTCGAGATCAGTGGTTTTGGTAGCCAATGGCACTTCACCCTTTACCTCAAAGCGCACATACAGCATCTCATCGGTATGCGCCAAAGTGAACGTAGTGGCTGGTGCAGCAGGATATTGCTCTTTCCAATTGAGCGAATCAATCACGCCTGTATTCGGCATCGCTGCCATAAGGGAATCAATCGTAGCCATAGAATGGCCACGCCAAGCAGGTTGATATATGGATTGTGTTTGTTTCATCTCTAAATCGCCACATATAGCACAGCGTCCAAACGGAATCATTTTCCTCCGCGCAACAAGTTGATATCTCCAGACAACTGATAGACACCTATCAATTGCTCTTGTTTCTTCACTTTCTTCGTATATTTAGGTTTGGAGATATAATCGGATTCCGCATCTGTACCCAGCGCACGAATCACGTAGTAATAGGCGCCTTCCGCAGCAGGTTTACCTCCGATGTTGCCATCCCAACCTTTAGCTGGATCGGTCCATTGGTACACCAGATGTCCCCAACGGTTATACACCCAGCAATGGAACTCCTTCAACGAACGATACGATACACGAAACTCGTCATTCACGCCATCGCCGTTAGGAGTAAAGGTATTTGGCACAGCCAACATCGATTCGCTGACATTGATAGTAAACTCCACCGAATCCAATTGACAATCGTCATTGCTGATCGCCACTACCGCGCGATACGCTCCTGGCTCCATGAAGGTATAGCGATGTTCCGCTTCCGCGCGTGAAAGTATCTTATCGGTACCCTTGTACAAATCCCATTTGTAGTACTCCGAGTTGAGCGCATTGCTTCTAAAATACACTTCCAATGGTGCAGAACGATTGATCAATGTCTCTGGATCTACAGGTCGGTCCACCTCGTTAGACTTCTCATTTGGTCGTGTAGTGACCACTGCCAACGGATTGGCTTTCAACGCGATAGGTTCAATCACTGGTGACACCAACGTATCTTCCACCAGCCCCAGCGAATCCAATAGCGCATCACGAATCGTAAAGGCGGTTGCTACAGGCGTTGCCCCTACTGTGATCACGTCTTTGAATAGCACCTGCTCCACCACTGCCGAATCCACCCACTGTTCGCTATCCTTGCTCCATTGCGCGTTCATATAGCTCACGCTACATTGGCGCGGATAGGTCTTACTCTGCCCATAGCGGTTCTCATATTGCATAGCGGGAACTGCTCCTGTCAATGTAAGCACTGTATTATCACACGATGGCGTAGCCTCTATGACATGCACATCAGCGCGCAATTGTGTATAGTCAAACACCCAAAAATACTCGCGGAGATTGCCTTTTTTGAGCATATATCCCGCCCCATGCTCAGGATATAGGTAGTCGGTGTTGTTCTGCACCGCATGCACCGTATCTGGCAAACGATACCAATCAATCGCACCGATTTTGGACTTCACCTCTGGATTATTCTCAAAGAGGAACAGCGTATCGCCATTGTGGGTTAATTGTTGCGCATTGCCCACACATTCAATATCTAATGCATAGGAAACGGTAGCAATAAATAATGTCAATACCAGTAGTATTTTCTTCATTTTATTTATTCACTTGGAATTTGGTCACGCCATTCTCAAAGAAGTCCACGATTTGCTTTGCCGCAGCGATACCAGCATTGATATTGGCTTCGGCGGTCTGCGCGCCCATCTTCTTGGGTGTAGCAAAGTAGCGTTCTACGAAGAGTTCGCGCATCTTTTGATCAGCTGCTGGCATCACATCAGTCATATACACAAAGTCTTTATGCTCTTGCATAAATTGGATCAACTCCTCCTCATTGATAACCTCTTTGCGGGCGGTATTCACCAGCACAGCGCCTTTAGGCATACGGCTAAGCAAGGCCTTATTGATACTGCCTTTTGTTTCGGGCGTAGCTGGTATATGCAAGCTCACGATATGACAGGTCGAATAGAGTTCTTCTGCCGAATGTAGGGGGGTCACTCCTTCTGCCAGCATCACCTCATCTGGGCAATAAGCGTCGTATGCGTAGATATCCATACCAAATCCTTTAGCGATGCGTGCCACATTACGTCCTACATTGCCATAGGCGTGGATACCCAGTTTCTTACCCTTGAGCTCCGTGCCACTGGTACCGTTGTATAGATTGCGCACTGCCATCACCATCATGCCGAGGGCCAATTCTGCCACGGCGTTGGAGTTCTGTCCTGGTGTATTCATTGCCACTACCTTATGCGCAGTAGCCGCAGCGAGATCAATATTATCATAGCCTGCGCCTGCGCGAACGACTATCTTAAGGTTCTTGGCAGCTTCCAACACATCAGCGTCCACATTGTCCGAGCGAATAATGAGCGCGTCCACATCGGCTACGGCTTCAATCAATTGGTCTTTCGAGTGGTATTTCTCCAGCAAAACGAGCTGATAACCAGCATGTTCTACCACCTCACGAATACCATCCACTGCCACTTTGGCAAAGGGTTTTTCTGTTGCTACAAGTACTTTCATTTTCTCAAATATATGTATTTGGGCGCAAAGGTACAAAAAAAATCGCATATCTGCAAGAGAAATGCAATTTTTGTTTAGAGAACGGCACTAAGTGCCTACGGTTTAGAGTTTAGTGTTTAGTGAACGCTGCGCTACTGTTTAGGGTTTAGGGTGTAGAGTGTAAAGGCGAGAAGAAAACCGAGCGGCATGGGATTGCCGCTCGGTTTGTGGTTTTGTTATATGGGTTTGCAATTAGTGGATTTCTGCGCCCATGATGGTATAGGTTTTGCCATCGCGGATGATGAGGAGTTGACCATCGCGGAGGAGTTTTTGGTTATTGCTAATAGGAGATGAGATGTCATCAAGCGCAGAAGGTGCATTGCTCTTGCCTTGGATGTTAAACTCTTGCCAAACTGGGGCAGCCTGATATGCAGGTACTACCTCGTCTGGTACGTAAACAGGAATTGAGCGATTTACCTCTTCAAAGGTGCGAGCTGCTACAGTTGGAGGAACGAGAGCATCCACATTCATGCGTTGTAGTTTTCCACAAAGCGCAAAGCCATTATCCTCGATTGCTTGCATACTTGCAGGCAGGGTAAGTTCGCTCAAATAAGTACAACCATAGAAAGCGGCATAACCAATAGAAGTCACGCCTTCTGGGATGACTATATTCTTGAGTTCATGATTGTTGTAGAACGCCCAATTATCAATAATGGTCAATGCACCATTGGCAGCGAATGTTAAGTTAGAGAGCATACGGCAGTTCTCAAACGCACTAAAGCCGATTGTCTCCACCGAAGCAGGCAAACTAACATGATTGATAAACATACAGTCTTTGAAACCAGCATTACCTACGGATGTCATACCTTCAGGCAAGGAGATGGTGGTAATTTTGTTGCGATATTGTTGCCATGGTTGCACATCTACATCGTAATCATACATATCACCCTCACCGAAGATATTCAATTGACTATCTTCATATTTCCATACTAATTCATCACCACATCTGCCATCGCAATCATCTTTTAATGCATCCGCGTAAGTTACCCAATCAGATGCCATGTAATCCTCTATCAAGCCACAGGTGACAGTAATAGTAGATATTTTATCAAATACATTCGCTCCCAAGATTGGAGGTGTAATCGCCTCACAGGTGACAGAAGTAAGGGAAGGGCAGTAATAGAAAGCCTTTTCTCCAATACTTACAACGCTATTAGGAATGATAATGGAGGTAAGGGAGGAGCAATTCTGGAAAGCATAATTTCCAATGCCCGTAACCTCATCACCTATGATGTACTTTGTAACTTGTGAGCCAAATATACGGGAAATATTGGAGGAAGACGAATATGCTTTGTTTACAATAGCATCTGAGTTGATAGTCACAGAGGTCAAAGAAGAGCAACGAAAGAAAGCATTATATACAATGCTCGTTACGCTGTTGCCGATGGTCAAAGAGGTGAGGGAACGGCAACTGCTGAACGCCGAACTTCCAATGCTCGTTACGCTGTTGGGGATGGTGATGGAGGTAAGGGAGGAGCAACCCCAGAAAGCACTACCTCCAATGCTCGTTACGCTGTTGCCGATGGTCACAGAGGTGAGGGAGGAGCAATTATAGAAAGTATACTCTCCAATGCTCGTTACGCTATTGCCGATGGTCACAGAGGTGAGGGAGGAGCAACGACAGAACGCCTCACTTCCAATGCTCGTTACGCTGTTAGGGATGGTGATAGAGGTGAGGGCGTCGCAATCATAGAAAGCATTATCTCCAATGCTCGTTACGCTGTTGGGGATGATGATGGAAATGAGGGAGGAGCAACCACTGAAAGCAGAAGTTCCAATCCATTTAGTTCCTTCTTTAATGGAATAGGTAGATAGTGTTTTGTCAACAGCTTCTACTAAATATGTGTCTGCATAACGAAGATTGTTTTCTACAGGTAAAGAGGAGCAACCATAGAACGCACTACTTCCAATGCTCGTTACGCTGTTAGGGATTGAGACGAAGGTGAGATTGCCACAATAAGCAAAAGCTTCATCTCCAATTCTCGTTATAGTGTTGGGAATAGTGATAGAGGAAGCTAATCGCCTACATTTAATAACCGTATCGTTGCGAATGAGCAATCCATTGATATCCTGATCAACAAAAGTTGCACCCCAATAATTATTTTCTTCTGCATTTAATGAACTGTTATTAATAAAATTTGTTTTTAAGAAATAACACCCCGATAACGCACGCTCTCCAATACTCATTACGCTGTTAGGGATGGTGATGGAGGTAAGGGTAGGACAGATCGCAAAAGCCTGTTCTCCAATACTCGTTACGCTATTGGGAATGGTGATGGAGGTAAGGGTGTTACAGCCATAAAAAGCCTGTTCTCCAATACTTATTACGCTATTAGGGATGGTGATAGAAGTGAGTGAATCGCAACTTCCGAAAACCAACTTCTCAATACTTGTTATGGAGTTAGGAATAGTGATTGAGTTAAGGGAGAAGCAATTCTGGAAAGCACTTTCTCCAATGCTTGTTACGCTGTTAGGGATAGTGACGGAGGTGAGGGAGATGCATTGATAGAAAGCAGAATTTCCAATACCCGTTACGCTGTTGGGGATGGTGATGGAGGTGAGGGCGTCACAATGGTAGAAAGCATAATTTCCAATGCTCGTTACGCTGTTGGGAATGGTGATGGAGGTAAGGGATGAGCAACCAGAGAAAGCTGAACTTCCAATGGTCGTTACGCCTTCGGGGATAATCACAGAGGTTACATTTGGTCTACAGTCTATCACCGTGTCGTTTCGGATGAATAGTCCATCTATTTCAGTGTCCACGATTCTTGCGCCCCAATAATTATTTTCTTCTGCATTTAATACACTATTGTTGATAAAGTTTTCCTTTGCAAATATACAACCAGCGAAAGCACCATCTCCAATGCTCGTTACGCTATTGGGGATGGTGATGGAGGTGAGGGAGGAGCAACGATAGAATGCATCACTTCCAATGCTCGTTACGCTGTTGGGGATGGTGATGGAGGTAAGGGAGGAGCACCACGCGAAAGCACTCTCTCCAATGCTCGTCACGCTGTTGGGGATGGTGATGGAGGTGAGGGAAGAGCAATTCAAGAAAGCATAACTTCCAATGCTCGTTACGCTGTAAGTTGTACCGTTATAAGTAACGGTTTCGGGGATGATAACTTCGCCGGAATATTCGTTAGAGTATTCATCAGAAGAACTTCCCCTGCAAGTCACTGCTACGTTGTTTTCATCGAGGATGTTGTAGAATATATTATCCACTTCAAAGTCATGTGCCAAGAGGCATGTGGTGGCGAAAATAGTCAGGAAAAGAGTAAATAATTTTCTCATAATCTTTTTGATTTTAAAGAGTTAGTATTATTAGTCCTGTTAGTCAAATTGGACAAATTAGTAGGTTATAGGGTGCAAAGGTACAAAAAAAAATGCACATACACAATAGTAGGTGCATTTTTTTGTTTAGTGAACGGCACTAAGTGCCTACGGTTTAGAGTTTAGTGTTTAGTGAACGCTGCGCTACTGTTTAGGGTGTAGGGTATAGAGACGGGGAAAGTACTGGATAGTCATTGAATGGTAATGGAGTGGTATTGAAATGGTAACGAGGTGGTTTCGAGAAAGAAAGCGGAAAGATGCAGGTAGAAGGCAGGAGGAAGACAGGGTATTCTCAGGTTAACAACTCGATTATCCTACGTATATCTTACGTATATGTTACGTATATCCTACGTATATGGTACCTAATTGACAGCGGAAAGAAAGGGATTTAATAAGACTTTTTACATTCCCACTGATAACACTGATTGGCACTGATCTTATTTGTTATCCATGTTATCCGTGTTAATCCGTGAGATCCGTGGGAATAACGTCGGCAGAATGCGCTTGTCGTATAGACTGCCGCTCTACGCAGCCGATGCGGACTTCGTCCTTACGTAGAGTGGCATGGTTGTACCTTCGAGGGCACCGACCTTGATATGACCCCCAAAAGTTGGACGGATTATTAAATTTGATATTTAGATCGATATTGCATAGGACTCATACCCAATCGCAATTTTATTCGATCTTTATTGTAATAGATAATATATTTCTTTAGCTGTCTTTTAAAATCATTTATGCTATCAAACTGATTGGTATACAACAACTCTTTCTTCATTAGTCCAAAAAAGTTTTCCATCATGGCATTATCTAAACAATTACCTTTTCGAGACATGCTTTGAGTTATATGATGTCTTTTCAATAAGTCTTGATATGTTCTATGTTGATAGTGCCACCCTTGATCGGAATGCAATATAAGTTGCTCTGTACATGGATATTTTTGGCAAGCACGCTTTAGCATTGTAGTTACCATTTTTAGGTTTGGGCTATCAGATATGCAGTAGCTTATTATCTCACCATTCCACATGTCTAAAATAGGCGACAGATAGCATTTCTTGCCTTTTATATCCACTTGCGTAACATCTGTACTCCATTTTTGATTTGGTTTTTCTGCAGCAAACTGTCTATCTAATATATTCGGAGCAACCTTCCCTACGCAGCCCTTATAAGAATGATAGTGGACACGGCGTTGTTTGGCCCTTAAACCTTCTTCTTGCATTAGACGGGCAACCACTTTTCGATTAATAACTTCGCCGTTTGCACGTAGTGCCAAACATACTCTTCGATAGCCGTATCGCTCTTGGTGCTGGCTAAAGATACTATGTATCTGTTGACGAGTAACATAGTATTTATCAAGTCGATCCTTGACGTGATAATAGTATGTAGCGCGTTTCATCCCACTAACCTGAAGCAAAGTTTCAAGGCTATATTCAGGCCTTAATGATTGGATGATTAATGCTTGCTCTTTGGAGAAAGAGATGCTTTTTCTGTCATTAAGGCCCTCATTTTTTTTAAGTAGGCATTCTCAGCACGGAGTAACTCATTCTCACGTTGGAGTTTCTCCAGTTCTGTCATAGGTTCTTTCTTCTTTGGGCGTCCCATAGGAGTATGCTTTATGCCGTGATTTTTACCGTATTTCCTTCCGTACTTAACTTCTTTTAAAGCATCATAACCTTTTCTACGTACTACACTAACCCAACAATGTAAAGTAGAGCGTGAGACATGATACTTTGCACTAACAACGTGCAAAGGTACATGATTTTTTTCTATTTCACAAACTATCTGACATTTTTCTTCAAAATTATACCTACAATTGTATGGTAGTCGCTGTAATCCAACTATTCCTTCATTCTTAAATAGTTCACACCACACAGCTATAACATTTCTTGAAAATCCTAAAATCTTAGCGATTCTAGTGGGCGGTACACCACGATTATACATTTTAATTGCCTTTAATTTCTCTTCTAATGAATGCTCCATAAGCGACACTTAGTTTTGTGTCTAACTTTTTGGGTGCACTTCACCTCGCCCTTAAAAAGGGCTCGCCCACCTCGAAGCTACTGCCACCCTACGCAGCCCATATACAAGCATTTTTAGCTTGAAAATAAATTTTCGCTCAAAACGCTTGTATATGTGCATTTTTTTTTGTACCTTTGCACGCTTTTTTGTGCAAGTGCGCGCGTATATGCGTATAAATTGTATGGAAGTCAGATGAAAATCAAACACCTGTTCATAGTAATCTCAATGCTACTGTTGGCGCATCCAATGGTAGCACAGACCACTATCCAGGACACACTGCCGACTGACACCCTACCCGCACCAACGGCAAAAAAACAAGCCATCGATGCACGCATTGAATATACTTCCAACGACTCGATGATCATCACAGGCAAAGGCATCGCACACATCTACGGCAGCGGCGACCTGAAATACAAAACCATGGGATTGACTGCCGAGTATATCCGAGTGAGCATGGACAGTAGCACCTTGCACGCACAAGGCGTATATGACACCATCGAAAACGAATGGATCGGCAAACCTGTCTTCTCAGAAGGCAACGACAGCTACGAGACTGACGAGATCATCTACAACCTCAAAACACAAAAAGGCTTCATTCGTAATGCCGTTACCGAACAAGGTGAAGGATACATCATCGCCGACAAAACCAAGAAACTTGACGATGGACAACTCATGATGGCTGGCGGTAAATACACCACATGCGATGACCACGAACATCCACACTTCTACCTGCGACTGACCAAAGCCAAAGTCAAACCAGGCGACTACATCGCAGCTGGACCTGCATACCTCGTAGTAGGAGAAGTGCCGCTGCCATTGGCTATACCATTCGGTTTCTTCCCATTTACCAATCAATACAGCAGCGGACTCATCATGCCTAACTTTGGCGATGACTATACCCGCGGATTATACCTATCAGGTATCGGCTATTACTTCGCTATCAACGACTACATGGACTTGGAAGTAACAGGCGACATCTACACACGAGGCACATGGGCTGTAAGAGCCAGAAGCCAATACCTCAAGCGGTACAAGTTCAGAGGTAATTTCAGCATCAACTACCGCTGGGACGTGACAGGCGAGAAAGACATGCCCGAATACAATGTGGCGAAAAACTTGCAAGTGCAATGGTCGCACACCCAAGACAGCAAAGCCAATCCATACAACAGCTTCTCGGCAAGTGTCAACTTCAAGACCAGTGGTTATAACCGCAGCAATATCAATAGCTACTACAACGTGGCAGCCAACTCCGAGAACACCACCAGCAGTAGTATCAGCTATACGCAACGCTTCCCTGATAGTCCGTGGAACATCGGTATCAGCATGAACCTCACACAACGTACCAAAGACTCTACACTCAGCGTCAGCCTACCAAGCTTGAACGTCAGCATGAGCCGTATCTACCCATTCAAACGCAAAGTGCGCGTAGGCAAAGAGAAATGGTACGAGAAGATTAGCTTGCAGTACAACGGTAGTTTCACCAACTCCATCACCTGTAAGGAGGACTATTTCTTCAAATCCAACTTCGTCAAAGACTGGGATAACCGACTGAAGCACACCTTGAGCTCATCGGCATCGTTCATGGCATTCAAATATTTGAGCATCACACCTAGTATCAACTTTACCGACCGCATGTTCTTCTCGCGTGTAGATCAGAGTTGGAACGAAGAACTCAACCAAGTGCAGAAGGACACCGTGATGGGCTTCTACAACGTCTATGACTTCAATGCCAGCGTGAGCATGTCCACCAAGTTATACGGATTCTACATCCCATTCCGCAAATGGTTTGGCGATAAGGTGGACCGTTTCCGCCATGTGATGACACCATCCGTAAGCTTTAGCTATCACCCCGACTTCGGCAAAGATTACTGGGCAAAACGCTATGGTGGTTTCCACGGCAGTTATGACCGATTGATTACGACTCGCGATGCAGCTGGTAATATCGTACCCAAATTAGACGAGAACGGCCTACCAATTTATGAAGTAGTACACTATTCGCGCTTTAAGGAAGCACCCAGCCGCGGTGCAGCAGCCACATTGGGCTTCTCGCTGGGCAACAACATCGAGATGAAACTGCGCAACGACAAAGACACCACGGGCAAAGAGCCATACAAGGTATATAGCATCATCGACAACTTGAGTATCAGCGGTGGATACAACTTCATCGCAGACTCCATGAACTGGCAGAACTTCTCAGTGAACTTGCGTATTAAGATACCAAAAGTGAACTACACCATCAACCTCAGCGGACAGTTCGACCCATATATGTACACCACTACTGCCAGCGGCAGCCACGTGCGTTGCAACGAGTTGTACTGGAATCACGGTCGCTTCCCACACTTCTTGGGTACCAGCACCAGCTTCAGCTACACGTTCAATAACGATGTGGTGAAACGATGGTTTAACCGTGATAACAAAAAAGATGAAGAACCCGAGCAGGAAGAGGTATTAGCTGAACCTACCATCGACCCACTCACAGGAGAAATCATTGAGCCAGAAAAGCCTACAGAGAAAAAACCGAAGAAGAAAGATGAAGTCACCGATGATGGTTATCTGTTTGCGAAAATTCCGTGGAGCTTGAGTGTGTCGTATAGTTTGCGATATGGTGCAGGCAACGAATGGGACGAGAAGCGTAATTACTACAAGATGGAGTTCCGCCACAACCTGAGTTTCTCTGCCTCGATTGGTTTGGGTAGCGGTTGGAAGGCAAGCACCTCACTCAGCTACGATGTGAATGCCAAGAAGATGTCCTACACCAGCATCAACGTTAGCCGCGATTTGCACTGCTGGAGCATGAGCGCAAGCTTTGTGCCTTTTGGTCCGTATAAGAGCTATACCTTCCACATCGGTGTCAACGCAAGCATGTTGGCTGACTTGAAGTATGATAAGAGCAGCGCAGATGCCACTGGCAAACGGATTAATTGGTGGTAAACAGACCGCCCTGCGGGCTGTTGGAAGTTAGACCACTGCGTTGTTAGACCGCACCTGCGGTGCTGAGAGATTTCTAAAGTCTAACTTCTAACAGTGAGCGAGAGCGAACGTTCTAACTGCATAGCGGTCTAATAGTGAAACGATCTAAAAAAAATATATATGAAAGTAGAAGCAAAGAAAGTAGTAACGCTGGAGTACGACTTGTACGTGGATGGCGAGAATGGACAAGAAGAATTGATGGAGAAAGCTACGGCTGAAGCTCCATTGGTGTATTGCCACGGCGAAGGCATGATGTTGCCAGCCTTTGAGCAACAAATGGAAGGATTAGCAGAAGGCGAAGCATTTGACTTCCGCATCGCATGCCAAGATGCCTACGGCGAGTACGACGATGAGGGCGTATTGACCTTGGATAAGAAGATGTTTTACAACGGCGATGGCGAGTTCGACAGCGAGCGCGTATATGTAGGCGCTATCGTGCCAATGAACACCGTGGACGGACAAATCATCAACGCACAGATAGCAGAAATCACCGCCGACAACGTGACCATCGACCTCAACCACCCATTGGCAGGCGAGAACTTGCACTTTGTAGGTAAGGTGTTGAATATTCGCGAAGTTACCAAAGGCGAACTCAAAGCCCTACACCACCGCGGTTGCGGAGGCGGTTGTGGCGGATGCAAAGGTAGCTGCGATGACTGTGGCGGAGAATGTAATTGCAATTAATTAGTTGAAAGATTATAGTTTAAAGTTTAAAGGCAAGAATACTATGGCAAATATTTTAGCGATAGTGGGACGTCCCAACGTAGGGAAATCGACCCTTTTTAACCGCTTGACCAAAACCCGTCGAGCGATAGTGAATGATGCAGCAGGCACAACCCGCGACCGTCAATACGGCAAGAGCGAGTGGTGTGGCAAAGAGTTTTCCGTCATTGATACAGGCGGATGGGTAGTCAATTCCGATGACACCTTTGAAAGTGAGATCAATCGTCAAGTAAACCTCGCCATCAAAGAGGCAGACGTCATTCTCTTGGTGGTAGATGTGAATGCAGGTGTAACACAGTTTGATATGGAAGTAGCTCACCTACTCCGTCAAGCCAAGAAAGAGACTGTGTTGGCAGTGAATAAGGTAGATCAATTTGATCAGCAATATGGTGCACCAGAATTCTACAAACTCGGTTTGGGCGAACCATATATCTTGTCCGCAGAGAATGGTCTGGGTACAGGCGACCTCTTGGACGAGATTTGCAGCCGCTTCAAGGATACCGTAGCAGGCGAAGACCTAGAGGAGTTGCCACGCTTCGCTATCGTAGGTCGTCCAAATGCAGGTAAGAGTAGTATCTTGAATGCTTTTATCGGCGAAGAGCGCACCATCGTGACCAACATACCTGGCACCACACGCGATAGCATCTACACACGCTACAACAAGTTCGGCAAAGACTTCTACCTCGTGGATACCGCAGGTATCCGCAAGAAAGCCAAGGTGAACGAGGATCTGGAGTATTATTCAGTAGTGCGCAGTATTCGTGCCATTGAGAACGCTGATGTGTGTATCTTGATGATTGATGCCACACGTGGCATTGAAGCACAAGACTTGAACATCTACCAACTAATCCAAAAGAACAAGAAAGGTTTGGTAGTCTGTGTCAACAAATGGGATTTGATTGAAAGCAAGACCACAGCCGATATCAAAGGCTATGAGAACGCCATCCGTGAGCGTATCGCGCCATTCAAAGATTTCCCTATCATCTTCACGTCAGCATTGACTAAACAACGTATCTTCAAGGTGATGGAGACCGCTTTGCATGTGTATGAGAACAAGCAACGCAAAGTGGCTACCGCGCAACTCAACGAACGTTTCTTGCCATTGATCGAGAACTACCCACCACCAGCAACCAAGGGTAAGTATATCAAAATCAAATATTGCACGCAATTGCCTAACACACAGATACCTACATTTGTGTTCTTCGCCAACTTGCCACAATACGTGAAGGAGCCTTATCGCCGCTTCTTGGAGAACAAACTGCGTGAATGGTGGGATTTCAATGGTAGCCCAGTGCAAATCTTTATCCGCGCTAAGTAACGGAAAAAGATACCCATTATTAAGAATGCGAGAAAAAATTGCGCTAACGCTTGCGCGCGTGCGAGATTTTTTGTAACTTTGCAGGCAAAATGAAGATTATCTGCTTTAGCGAAATAGATGGAGAAGTGAAGATGGTATTGAAAGGCGATTCATCGCTGTTGGTGAATCGCAAACCATTTTTCATTCCCGACTGGAGTGAAGATATACGCATGACCCCATGTGTGGTATTGCGTATCAGCCGTATGGGCAAGCATATTGGGACACGTTTTGTGCATCGATACTACGATGCCGTGGCAATGGGATTGAACCTATATGCAGCAGATTATCTAAAAAAAGGAGACTGGACACGCGCTTTTGGCTTTGATGGCTCATTACCATTAGGCAGTTGGCTTGAGGTAGAAGATAACCCATACGGCGATTTGGTAGTAGATATAGACACTGCCATCGCAGAAGTAAGCAAGATCATGACAATACGTCAAGGCGATATGATCGTGATTGACCGCAAAGTAGCTGCTCGCCAATTGGAAAAAGAAGAAGTAATTTGCGTAGAGCAAAACAAAGAAGAAATATTATACTGCAAAATCAAATAATATGAAACGAATAACGTGCCTATTAACTATACTGATATTCGCTTGCTCTGTTTGGGCAGGTGTGCACACATACACAGATGCTTCTGTGCTGCGCGAAGGCAACTTCGTGAAGATTCGCGTAAGTGAGACTGGTGTCCATATCCTGACCTACGAAACACTGGAGTCATGGGGATTGAAACCAGCACAACTCCGAATACTGGGTTATGGTGGTGGTATGTTGTCCGAAAACTTTACGCTTCACCATTGGGATGACCTGCCTTCGGTAGCATTCTACATGCACAAAGGAGCAGATGGTGTGTTCAATGCAGGTGATTATGTGCTGTTTTATGCGCAAGGTCCTGTCACTTGGACTTCTGACAAGCAAGGTAGATGGCGCCACACACAGCACCCTTACAGTCATTATGGGTATTACTTCTTGAGTGACAATGCGGGTGAGCAGCGTCTGATCAACATGTCTGAGGCATTCAACGGTGATATGTCTGATGTGATTGATGTGGATTGGTACACCAATTATCAAGTGCACGAAAAAGATGAAGTGAACTTGATTGATTTGACAGGAGTAAGTGGTGGTGGACGTGAATTTTATGGGGAAATGTTGAATGCAAACAACAAAACTCTTACTCTCAACTTTGCTTCGCCTAATGTGCGTACAGATATCAAGACACACTGCTATATCGACTTGGCAGGTATCACGAGCGAACCAACAACACTTACCGTCAATCTTGCAGGACAAAAAGCAAATTGCATAATACCTGCAATCAATGTTTCGGATTATTATACCAAGGCAGAACAAGATTCTGTATGGATAGAGACCAATGCACAAAACAATTCCACCCAAACAGTACAATTGTCTTTCAGTGGTCGAGCTGCTGGTGCAAAAGTATATTTGAATTACGTAGAAATCAACATACCCTGCAAGTTGACTATGCAAGATAACGCGCTATCCATTAGCAACACTACCCTACTCGGGACGTCAAAGGGTATACGTTTTCATATGACCAATGCAAACAATCAAACCCAGATTTGGCGCGTAACGGATGGTGTTAATATCGAACAAATACCAACCGCTGTAGATAATAATACACTATCTTGGGTGGGAAGTAACACAACGGCAGAGAAGTATGTAGCCGTCAATGTGGCAAATGCCAACAATTGGAAGATACCAACGCTCATCGGCAAAGTCGAAAATCAAAACTTGCATGCGTTGTCAAATATTGATTATGTAATCATTTGTCCGAAAGATTTTGTAGAGCCAGCTACACGTTTGGCTCAGAAGCACGAAGAGATTGATCAATTGACATGGGCAGTAGTAACTGACGAACAAGTATATAATGAATTTTCTTCAGGAACACCTGACGTGACTGCTTATCGATGGTTGATGAAAATGCTTTATGACAAAGCCAAAGGTGTGGTTACAGCCCAACCAAAAAGTTTGTTATTACTCGGAGATGGAACCTTTGATAATAGAAAAATCTTAGTTCGTTCTGGTGAAAACAAATTGTTAACCTTCCAAGCTAAGAACTCTACCATAGAGACACAAGCATATGGTACAGACGATTACTGCGGATTTTTGTTGGATAATGCAGGAATAGATAATACTGGTATCTTCAACGACACTCGTGCTCAAATGAACATCGGTGTAGGTCGTCTTCCGGCAAAGACATTGGACGAAGCCAACCAAGTGGTAGATAAGATTTGTACCTACATGGACAATCAAGTATTAGGTAAGTGGAAAACCCAAATATGTTTCTTTGCTGATGATGGAGATCATGGTTTGCACGTGCAAACAGCTGAATCGGGTGCCGAAAAAATGCGATTAGAAAACCTTGACTTTGTTGTCAATAAAATTTATCTTGATGCATACACCCAGGAAGTAAGTGCCGCAGGCGAAAGCTATCCATTGGCAAAAAATCAATTTGATAATTTGCTTAACAAAGGCATGCTTTTCATGAACTATTCGGGGCATGGAGGATACAACAATATTACCAACGAGTTGTTTATGACCATGAAGGATATTCAAAACATGAAGAATATCAATCAAGGATTTTGGTTCTTGGCAACATGTAGTTTCTCACATTTTGATGCAGGTATCACTTCTGCAGGTGAAGAAGCTGTATTGAATCCTAATGGCGGTGCCATTGGTACACTATCTGCATGCCGCACTGTATATGCAACGCAGAACACAATCTTCAATCGTAATCTATGCGACACATTATTCGGGCATAAGGATGCATTCAACTATCATATGACGTTAGGCGAAGCAACCCGCGTCGCGAAGAATATGACTGGTCGCGATGCCAACAAAATGGCATACATACTATTGGCTGACCCTGCTTTGCGTTTGAAGTATCCTACGGATTATCAAGTCAAGACCATTACTGATATTGATACCCTCCATGCGCTCAGTGTACAAACAATCAAAGGATATATTGAGACACCTGATCACGATACAGCGACCTGGTTTAATGGTCAAGTTGATATCACCATCTATGATAAGATGCAAGAGATCACGACTCGTGATAACGATGAAACAAATGAGTCGCTTAAAGTAAAAATAACTTACAACGACTATCCTAATACGTTATTCTCTGGTCAAACAACCGTTGTTGATGGCTTATTCGAATTTACGTTTATGGTACCTAAAGATATTCGCTACAATTACGGCAATGGTCGTATCACTTACTATGCTTACGACACAGAAGCAAAAGAAGAGGGTATTGGACATTTCGAAGATTTCGTCATTGGCGGTAGTAGCAGTGTTGAAATTCAAGATACCATCGGCCCTGACATCCACATGTACATCAACTCGCCCGAGTTCCAAGACGGAGGTACCACCTACGAATTCCCACATTTCTTTGCCAACATCTACGACGAGAATGGTATCAACACTGTGGGTACTGGTATTGGTCATGACCTATTGATGATTGTGGACGGAAATCCTAAACATACCTATGTATTGAATGACTATTTTATCGCTAGCAACAATAGTTACCAACAAGGTCAAGTCAGCTACAAGATGCCAGAAATGGAAGAAGGAGCACACACATTGACTTTCCGCGCATGGGATTTGCTCAACAATAGTTCTACTGCCATGCTTAATTTCCAAGTAGTCAAAGGGCAAGACCCACAAATTCAGAAGGTCATCACCTACCCTAATCCAGTTGGGCCATCAGACGATTTGATTTTCCACATTGACCATGACCAACCAGATGAGATCATCGAAACTACCATCAATCTATATGACCTCAGTGGACGTATGATTCATACCCACGCACAACGAGGCGTAGATGGAATCAGATGGAATATCAGCGAACTCGGCATTAACTCAGGCATATATGTATATCAAGTAAATATAAAAACTACCACTTCCAACTACGTGTCGAAAGCGGGTAAAATCATTGTATCGAAATAATTGCCTATGAAACAAATCTAAATAAGCGTACAAAAAAGATTCAACTATTCTGTAAATTAACAATAATAAATAAACAATTACAACAATGAAAAAAACATTTTTTTCAATTCTCACATTTTCTATCTTATCGTTGCCTATTTTGGCAACCAATCCTGTAATCACCGCTATGCCATCGCTTAGCATCGCACCTGACGGACGCGCTGCTGGTATGGGTGATGTAGGTGTAGCTACCAATGCTGACCTCAACTCACAGCACTGGAACCCTGCTAAATATGCATTCATGGACAGCAAGGGTGGTATAACCGCCAACTATACTCCATGGTTGACCAAACTCGTTAGTGATATCGACTTGGCATATATCGCAGGTTACTACAACATGGGCGATATGGCAGGTACTATCTCTGGTAGTTTTACCTATTTCTCAATGGGTGCAGTACAATTAGTTGATTATTCTGGTACAGCATTCCAAGAGGCACATCCTAACGAGTGGGCGATTGATGTAGCTTACTCACGCAAGTTACATGAATATGTAAGTATGGCTGTCGCTTTGCGCTTTTTGTATAGCGACCTCAACAATGGCGTCAATGCTTCAGTGAGTGGTGCTTCACAAGAAATGCACCCTGCATGGACTATGGCTGCTGACGTGTCTCTCTACTACAAACAACCTATCTCTTTGCCTATGGGTGAGAGCTATTTCGGATTAGGTTTCAACCTCAGCAACCTTGGTGGTAAGATGACCTACGATGACTATGTTTCTAACTTCATCCCTGCCAATATGCGCTTGGGTGTAAGCTACGAAGTGCCATTCGACAACTACAACCGCCTCATGGCTACTGTAGAGTGCAACAAGATGTTGGTACCAACCTACTATTCCAACAAAGCTACAGATCAAACCACACATCGCTACTCACAAGAAGAGTATTCTGCCATAAGTTCTACCGCAGGTTGGTTCCAGTCATTTGCTGATGCACCAGGTTATATTGCAGAAAATGGCAAACAAGTATCTTCTTCACTCGAGGAGTTCCAAGAGGTACAATGGGGTGTAGGTCTTGAGTATAGCTACAACCGCCAATTCTTTGGTCGCGTAGGTTATAGCCACGAGAACTTCTACAAAGGCAATCGCCGCTACGTTACTCTTGGTGCTGGTTTCCACTTGAGTATTTTCTCTTTGGACTTTGCTTACTGCATCGCTACTGCACCATCCAACCCACTTGATCAAACCATGCGTTTTACCCTTGGCTTTGACCTCGCTGGTATCAAAGACCTTGTGAATAACAGAAAGTAATATTAATTTCCTCCCCAAGGGAGGTTAGGAAAGTCTATGCGAATCGGTTTTGGATATGATGTACACGCTTTTGCCCCCAACCGCGAATTGTGGTTGGGAGGCATTCGTGTACCATCTGAGCAAGGACTACTCGGACATTCCGATGCAGACGTGCTGATTCACGCGCTATGCGATGCCTTGCTCGGCGCTGCAGCTATGCGCGATATTGGTTATCATTTCCCACCTGTCAAAGGTAATGAGTACGAGAATATCGACTCTAAGATTCTGCTCCGCAAAGTAATGGCAATGCTCCGCGAAGCAGGATATGAGTTGGGTAACTGTGATTGCACCATCTGTGCAGAAGCACCGAAACTCAATCCGCACATCCCTGCCATGACCGCTTGTCTAGCAAAGGTAATGGGTGTAGAGGAGAATCAAATTAGTATTAAAGCTACCACCACCGAGCAACTCGGTTTCGTCGGACGCAAAGAGGGCATCGCAGCTCAAGCAGTTGTACTCATAAACACTAAACAGTAGCGCAGCGTTCACTAAACAATGAAAAAAATACTTACATTATTCATCGTATTGTTTGTGAGCGTACTCGTTTCTGAACTCCTGAACAGCAACGTAGTTGCGTCTGAACTTCAGAATGATTACGAAGTCACTTCTGTGCGTGATACACTGCTAACCAACGATAGTATCTTAGTTATTCACACCGTCTGTGCTCCTATCTGCTCCTCGCACGTGCGCGTATATAATAAGGAGTGGCAATATCTTGGTGCGCTGAAAGCACCTTTCAAATCTGCTTTTCCAGAGGCATATATCGAAAATAACAAACTCCTTTGGCGCGACAACGACACCTTTGATTATACGCCCTGCCGCTAAATAGTCCAATGCAATCTCGTTACCACTTCGATACCACCTCTATACCACTTCAATAGCATCCAATACTTTCTCGCTAACATACCACTAATTTCCAACATATCCCTTGAAACCGCTCAAACTCATAAAACCATTAAAACTCCCTATCTATCTAATTGGGTATATGGCAGCAGGCAAGACTACTGTTGGTCGTTTGTTGGCAGAGCGTTTAGGTTGGCATTTTGTGGATCTGGACGAAGCTTTTGCCGAAATTCATAGTCAAACGCCTGCGGAGTTTATCCGCGAACATGGTATTGAGGAGTTTCGCCGCAAAGAGAAATATGTGGTAGAAGACCTTGCCGAACTACCCATCGAAAAAGTCATTTATGCCACAGGAGGAGGCTACCCTTGCTGGGAAGACAATATGGAATGTCTAGCAGAACTGGGCACAAGTATCTATCTCAAATGGCAACCCAAGCATTTGGCTCAGCGCCTGATGCTCACCGACTTAAGCACTCGCCCTATTCTACAAGGACGAACTGAGCAAGAGCTTTTGGCGTTTATTGCTCCACAGTTGGAGGCTCGTGCACCTTTCTATGAAAAAGCGGATTACATTATTGATGCCCCAATCAAGGACATCGCAGAAGAAGATGATCAATATATCGCCAAACTCATTTATGAGTTAATTCAAAATTCATAATTCATAATTCAAATTAAATGATCAACGACATACAAGACGAAATAATTGAGGAGTTCAGCAGTTTTGATGACTGGATGGACAGATATAGTCTGCTCATTGACTACGGAAATGGCTTAGAGCCCTTCCCAGAAGCCGATAAAAATGATAAAAACTTGATTGATGGTTGTCAATCAAAGGTGTGGTTTACTGCCGAAATGAAAGATGGTAAAGTCCACTATCATGGTGATTCGGATGCCATATTGGTGAAAGGTATTGTAGCTTTGCTTATTCGCGTATTGAGCAATCGTACTCCACAAGAGATTGTAGATAGTGAACTCTATTTTATTGATGAGATTAACCTCCGCGAGCACCTCTCTCCCACTCGCAGCAACGGGCTCAATGCCATGCTCAAGCAAATGCGACTTTTTGCACTAACCTATCAAGCACAAAGTTAAAGATGAAATTAAGAACGAACATACTTATTTTGATGGCATTTGTTCCATCCTTAATCTTTGCACAAGCACCTATTACAGAGAAAGATACCACGATTGTAACTCCTGAAGCGCATTTCTTTGCTACTTTTGTTAAATCGTTCAAATATGGACTATCACTCACCCTTGAGGAAGAGATTCGCTCTGCACCTACCCACCGTGCGCATACTACCATAGCACTCGGTTACACGCCTATACCATATCTTAATATTTACGCTGGATATACATTGAAGTTGTATGGCAATCAAGGTTGGACAGATCCTAATAAATATCTACAACATCGTGCTAACATACTCATCACTGGTCAAGTTAAGTTAGGACAATGGAACCTCTCTTTGCGCGAAGGTGTCATGCTGGATGGTCGTACAGGTGAAGTGGATAAACGCATTAAGAATCAAGTAGATTTCACGCTTCGTAGCCGTTTGCAAGCAGTATACGCTATTCCAGAAACCCCACTTAGCATTGTTGGTAAGTTTGAGCTTCTCAACACCTTAAATGCGCCTATTACATATATAAATGAAACTATACAGTTAAGAGGAAATGGAGAGAAAGAGTATGGTCAATATATCAGCGAACTGCGCCCAGAGTTAGGTCTTCAATGGAAGATCGACAAACAGCATTCCTTAACCCTTACCTATCGTTACAATTATCTTTACGATCGTGGTATTAGTATCAATGATGAAACGGGTAATATTACTCTAACTAACAAATATACTACTAAGCATTTGATACTTCTTGCCTATAAATTTGGTTGGTAAGAATACGTGTATAAATACTCAGTCTTTATAAAGGGCAGTAAAAAATAATGAGGATGTATCAGACAGATACATCCTCATTATTTTTATATTCTCAACGATCAATCCTCGCCGACATGAAGTTGGCGGATGGATTTAGCCACGTTCAAGAAGTGGTCTGCAATACGCTCTGTATCCGACGCAAACTCTTGATATACTTGACCTACGCTGGCTGGATAGACACCATCCATCAAGCGTTGCAAGTGAATCTTCTCAATACGAGCCACCATCTCGTCCACTTGATCTTCGTAACGATTCACCTCAATCAAAGCATCGAAATCGTGGTCCATATAGGTCTTCATCGTCGCTTGATATAGCGCACCCATAGTCTCACGCAATTGCTCCACCTCAAAGAGAAGATCTTTGGAGAAAGTCTCCTTGAAGTTTTGCAGCAACTCCGCATACTCGGTCAAGTTCACCGCATAATCACCTACTCGCTCCAAGTCACCAATCGTGCGGATAGCTGTCGCCAAATAGCGGTTATCTTCCTCACTGATAGGCAAGTTATTGAGGTGGACAATATACGGAATAAGATTGCGGTTGAGGTAGTTGAGCTGTTTCTCATTCTCGTTGAACTCGTCCATCTTATCGAAGTTCACCGTAGAAATAATATCCATCGCCAGATTGAAGTTGTGGATAGATACTGCCGCCATGTTCTCAATCTCCAATTTCACTTGGTTAACTGCGATAGCAGGCGTACGGAGCATTTGCTCATCCACGAAATGGAAGTGAGGTTGTCCCTCTTGCAATGCTTCGTCCACGCGATTCTTCTCAGGCAAGATCTTCACAACCAGATTAACCAGATAATCCGTCAATGGCAAGATGATACATACTGTCACACAGTTGAAGATAGTGTGGAACATCGCCAATTGCAATTGTGGTGCGCCTGGGAACATAGTCTCAAAGATAATACCATAGTTCAGTCCACCCGAGGTAACAAGGTGCATTACCCATGCGGCAATCAAGAAAATGAAGACACCAAAACAGTTGAAGAGCAAGTGGATAAGTGCTGTACGCTTAGCATTGAGACCTGATGTCAAACCTGCTATGATAGCCACTACGCACGAACCGATATTCGAACCCATGGTGAGGTAAATACCTTGGTTGAGCGAGATAAGTCCAGTCACCGCCATCGTCAATGCGATAGAGGTCACTACAGAAGAAGATTGCACAATAGCCGTCAATATCGCACCAAAGAACACGAGCATCAATGGGTGTTCAATAGAGGCGAGGAAGTCTTTGATCTCTTGCAGCTTAGCCAATGCGTCCATAGACTTACTCATAAGGCTAAGACCGACGAAGAGCATACCGAAGCCGGTGATGATACCGCCCCAAGTCTTCCATGTATCTTTCTTAGAGAAGAGTTCAATAAAAGCACCCAAACCAGCGAAAGCAGCAAAAATAACGGTAGTAGATATACCGCCACCGCCACTAAGACCGAGGGCCACGATTTGTGCGGTGACCGTAGTACCGATATTCGCACCATAAATAATAGTAGCCGCTTGCGCCAATGACATGATGCCCACATTCACGAAACCGATGACCATCACGGTCGTGGCACCCGAAGACTGGATAGCTGCTGTGGCTACTGTACCAATACCCACGCCCAACATGCGAGAGTTGGACATGCGCGAAAACAGACTTTTGAGGCGGGCACTGCTGGCTGTCTCCAAGTTGGAAGACATCATTTGGCATGCCACCAAGAAAATACCAATACCTGCAATGAGTTGCAAGATGGCTTGAAGGAGTATAGTAATATCCATATACAAAGTAAAAAGGACTTGCGCACCCGAGTGCACAAGTCCTTAAGTAATTGATTAGAAGTTGTTTTGTTGCAATTGGAAGTATGCTTGTGGGTGTTTGCAAACAGGGCAAACCACAGGAGCATCTTGACCGATATACAAGTGACCACAGTTGCGGCATTGCCAGATAGCATCACCATCGCGGCTGAACACAAGCTTATCCTCGATGTTCTTGAGGAGCTTGAGGTAGCGCTCTTCGTGTGCTTTCTCCACAGCAGCCACACCTTCCATCATGATTGCGATCTCCTCGAAACCTTCTTCGCGAGCCTCAGCTGCCATGCGTGGATACATGTCTGTCCACTCTTCGTTCTCACCCATAGCACCATCTTTGAGGTTCTCAAGGGTAGAGCCAATACCGTGGATAAGTTTAAACCAGAGCTTAGCGTGCTCTTTCTCTTGTGCAGCGGTCTCCTCGAAGAGAGCTGCTATTTGCTCATAACCATCCTTCTTTGCTTTGCTTGCGTAGTAGGTGTACTTGTTGCGAGCTTTAGATTCGCCTGCGAATGCCTCCCATAGGTTGGCTTCGGTCTTTGTGCCTTTAAGATCTTTCATATTCGTAGTTATTTAAAAAGTTGTTTACATTATCGGATATTATATCGGGTGCAAAGGTAGTGTTTTTTTTTGATATGTGCAAGAAATATACCAATTTTATAAGAAATATGTAGCAAAAGGACAACCATATTTCAAGCACCTAGGAGTGAATGAGATTGGAGAATTTGGAGCGAAAAGTGGTATAAATGGCATGCGGAAGTGCTGTATTATAACCACTTCCGCATGGGTGTGTTTTTTTGTAAAAAGTTTTCGTGTGCCAAAAGGTGAGCGATCATGATAGTTATATCACAACCAAATATGCAAAATATTTGTATGCCAAATCACGAAGGGTGCGTTCCTCTTGTTGGAGACTTTGCAAGTCGCCTTCCGTTAGCTGTTCGCGATATGCTTTACCTTGATACATCATGCTTATATACGTATGATTATCTTCTTCTATCAGTTGTATATCTTCGAATGGTATGCCATCGTTTGCCTCGAAACAAGGTAGGTATGCCACATTACGTACTTTCCCTTGTACAGCCCTCAGCAACCCTTTTTGTACTAAATCTGAGATGTCGCGATTGGCAGTATCTAATGATACTTCTGCCAATTTTGCCCAATTTTTAGCGGTCAGTTTGCCATCATAACCACTGAGATATATGTTCAATATGTCTTTTTGGCGTTTGGAACAGGGTGCCTCCGCATGTAACTGCCAAAAATAGGTCTTTTGCAGCACATTGCCAATCACACTATCCGACGAATGAACGGCTTTTAACAACGCGGATAGAAACCAGATAATCCAATCAGTAATATCGCCATTACCTCGTTGGGCACGCTCCAGTTCGCGATAATATGTATCGCGGTCTGCTAATATCTGGTGCGACATACTGTAATAACGCAACTGACTACCTTCGAAACGCGCCAATAGGCTATCTGATAGCGCGCGTGCTAAACGGCCATTGCCATCATCAAAGGGGTGGATACATACAAACCAAAAATGCGCAATGGCTGCTTTGAGAGGTGAGGCGGCAATGGTTTCATCGTTGTACCACTGGAGGAAAAGCTCCATCTCTTGCGGTACACGCTGCGCTTCAGGTGCTTGATAATGCACACGCTCGCGTCCCATATTACCAGAAATAACCTGCATACCATGTGTGCGATATTGCCCAATATCTATCTGATAATGTTTTCTACGGTCAAGAGGAAACAGATCGTTGTGCCATTGGAATAGTCGCTCGTGCGTTAAGGCTTGTTTGTAATTGTGCGTCGCATCCAACTCTACACTCACGATACCTTCCACATCATGCGAAATGCTTTCAGCAACGCCTTCTGCAGGCACACCTAACCGCCTCGCTACAGAGGAACGGACAGAGTTGGTCTTGAGCGTGATGCCCTCAATCTGTGAGGTAGATACAATCTCGGCGGTGATACTTTCGGCTGTGGCTTTCAGTTGCTCTTCAAATCCGAGCATGCTCAATCGCCCGTGCATATAGCCTAAAGCCTGCATCACTTGCATGAGTTTGTCTGAGACTTGATCCTTGTCCCAAACAAAATTTGTCCAATTATCCGCCTGATGAATAAACATAGTTGTATATCTCGTTCCAATTTTTTATAGCTCGTACATTCTTACCGAACGCGATTGCAAAGGTACAATTTTTGTAAGATATATGCAAGTATTTTGTGTGAAAATATCATTTTTGCGGTTAAAAAGATTAATTTTAGCCGCAAAATCTGCGGTTTATTACCGTTTTTAAGCAGCATCATAGTATTTTGAGGTTGCCAAGATTGTGTTAAACTTCTTCTCGTTAAGGTCACAAAAAAGTATTACAAGTTTCGGGAGCACCATAGGAGATCTGTGGGAGATCTCTGGGCTTTCGGTGGCTTTTAGGTTGCTCTCAAGTTGACTGCGGGCTACGTGACCACTTCGCGACCACTGTTGCATATCTATGGGCTAGTTGTATCATAGCAGTGGCTTTTTTGGGGAGGTGTACTTTCTGCCTTCCTTTTTATAAACAATCATCCCCTGTCATGCAATATGGCAGGGGATGAAAACATATAAAAAGAGTTTATTAACAATTGCCCTTGTGGTTGCTTTCGTTCTCTGCAACAGTCATTGTTGCAAAATCCCAAACTGAATAGGAAATCTGTCCCCATTCAATACCGCAGATGTCCGAAATCTTCCAAGCACCATTTACATTCTTCATATACAGAACAATATCATCAGATGCATTAGGCTTTCTATCATCAAATGTGATATATACTAATGTATAATTTGGGTCGCTATGGTCATACTCTTCAATTTCATAATTGTGGAGTGAACCATCTTTAAATTTCCAATAGCCATTTCTTGCCCAACTATCAAGACTGCTATACTTAAACGCCTTGTGCAATTCGGTGTAGAAATCATCGGTCATAACCTCTTTGTCATTCATTGTTCCACCATATGCACCGTGTACAACTTCTTCGATTTGTGCTTCGATTTCCAACTCTTTCATAGTGGCGTCAAAAAGGCTATCCAGATCCATGCCTAAATCAAGTATTGTTTGCAATCCTTCTTCGCCCAATGCTTTTTTCCAGACATATTTCTCTATATCTTTCTCGTTGGGTTCAATCTCCCAAAATTCGGTAGAACCTTTGGTGGTGATACTAAAAGTAAAGTGTACTTCTGTACCAAGTTCTTCAAATTCCCAAACATTTTCACCAACGAGTGTATAGGGCGACAAAAGAATATTTGCATTTTCGTAGCCGTAATACACTTTCTTGGCGTATTTGTTATTCTCCGCTACCTTTTGAGTGAGTAATTGTTTAAATCCTTCATCTTCTGTAGTGGTTGCAAATTCTTCAATCATTGTGTCGTAAAACTCTTCAGCTTTGGCGTCTTGATCATACTGGACAAACAGGTCGAAAGCAGCTACATAGAATTTTACAGCATCGTTGATTTGAACTTGATAGTCCTCTGGACTGGATGTACATGACATCATCAAAAGGCATGATATGCCTGCTAATAAAAACTTTTTCATATGTTTTTAATTTAAAGATTGATTATTTTTGCTTTTTTTTATTTTTTAGTATTTGTTTATAATTTCCAGAAATGTATGCTTCAAAAAATTCATCCATTGAAGACCAATAATTTGTAGTTTTTTGGAAATCCACAAGCATTTTAGTATTACGATTGATAAACTCGCTCACAGGATAATTGCACATTTCTTTTAATTCCTCATACTTGTCTATATATGCTATTAATTTAGGATTCCCAGATGTCTTTGCATCTAAAAATATTAATTTCTTGAAATCTTCACGATTAAGTTTTTCCGAATAGTTATTTATTTTTTCATGTCGGTTATTTAGTTCTTTAGTAAAATCCCCAAAAGATAATTCATCATATAATTGCAAAAACTCTTCTTCAGACTTGAATAACTTACTATATTTATTATACAGAGTTTCTTGACAAATAGGCTCATTAAAAACTTCATTTGCTAATAACTTTATAGCAACTTGATATATATCATATTTGCAACGATAGTCATGATAAACAGAGTCTACTTTTGCTGCAAACTCAGGATGCAAACTACAATATATTTTTGCATGCTGTTCTGGATTATTAGTTTTGCATACTATTTCCATTGAAGAATCCAATTTTTTATACTCACTTCTAATATCTTTAAGCATTGTTTGATATGCTTTTTCCATATTAGAAGAAATATATGACTTATTTAAAGCATAAATCGAAGGATTGATTTTTACATCTAATGAAACATGAAAATACGGATTGTTCGCCAATTTACGATTATATACCATTACGCTATCTGCTAGTTCTTTATTGTACTTGTTTACTAAATCCAATTGCTTTGCAATAGTTTCGCTATTCCAAGACAAGTCCCATGGGGCATTTGAGTCAATTTGTTTAATATTAAATGATAATGGGATTGATGTTTCTTTATTTGGCGCAGATATTGTAATATAATAGTTGCTTGGCACATTTTTATTTGTACCTGTACCCAGCCACAATGGAATTTGCGCTTCCACTACATATATCTCTTTTTTATCAATGACTCCCCATTTCGTCTTGGTTATTTCGTTTCCCATAACAACATACTCATTAAGGTTCCTTGCTTGATGTGAAGGCAGGCTTAAAGTTGTTGTAAATTCTTTTTTGAACTCATTTTCATCAAGCTTGAATTTTTCCGTGATTTTTATTGTACTTGTTTGATTCTCTGCATCATACTTAATGGGAGATATTGTTATTTCTAGATTCTTGCTGAGTTCCTCATACAGAGATGTACATTTTTCATAAAAAAGTTCCTTCGCAGCACTTTCAATTCTTGTATAATATTGGTTCTTTGTTTCAAATTCATCTTTTCTGAACTTGGCAGAATAATTATTTTCTATCAAACTAACCATCTTACCATAATCAGACTTCTTCCATTCTTTTATTCTATCTTCTTCTGACATAAGAGATTTAGCTTGCTCCAATTCTTTATTCATTCTATCTGCCATAATTTTCATTTGGTCAGGATATTTTAAGCCATAATCCACTAGTGCCATAGCCAATGCACCATCCACACCTCCTAACATACTAATTAGGTAGTAGTCTTCCATAGTTGCTGCAGTATAATAACCGTTTTTAAAGAATAGAAAGTACTCCATTTTTATCTCATTAACTTTCTTTTCATATGCAGTTTCTGCAAAAAGAGATAAAACAGATGCGCATAGCATCATCAAAATAAAAATTCGTTTCATAATAAATTTATTTTATAATTTGTGTGTATATAGTGTTCGCAATTTCCTCTTCATACTCGGCTTTTAGGATATCGTCTTTGGTATATGTAATATCTTTCGACCACATTATATGTTCTTTAAAATGTTGGTTTAGCATTTGTACAGTTGAATTTTTCCGATTAATCGTACGCGAACAACAAACAATAGTTGTAACATCTTTACTTAACACATGGAATATATCTTGTTTCAATAACCAAGCTTCATCACCAGCACTTATGATTGCTATTTTTTTATGAGTAATCTTTGTTTTAAAGATAGCCACAAAATCACAGGTATTGCCAGCTGTATTTACATACACTTGTCTGTCTAAGTTGAAAGTCGCATTACTTGATCTCAAGTCCCAATACTCTACATAATCAATATGCTCTTTAAATTTTTGAAGTAGTTTCCAACAAGCATTTGTTTTTCCTGCATTTTCTTTGCCTTTGATGACATACAATTTAAAATTCATAAGTACAATTTATTTTATATGCCTACTCTTCATCGGATTTTCGGCTTTCTCCGTTATTATCTACACACATAAAAAGACTGCCCTCACTTACTGGCAGGTAGGCTCTGGAATGGCCTGTAGTCAAATAAGCAAAAGCAGTCTACACCATACGGTGGACTGACTCAACTTATCTTCCTTGACTACAGATGAATTTTCCAGATTTACCTGCCAAGCCGATACGCTGATACGTCTCAAAATATGTCCGTCTCCGAAGAGACACCGCAAAAGTACAAAAAATATTTCACTCTTACAAATAAAAGTTCTATTTTTCATCATTTTGCTGTATGATATAGACCACTTTTGCTTTTCGGCTGCAAAGGTACGGATTTATTTTGTGCCAAATCGTGCCAAATAAATTCTTTTCGTACCAAATGCAGTAGTGAATCAAAATTAGCTGTAATTTTGCGGCTAATTATTAGAAATATTTGCATATATCAAAGAAAAAGTGTACTTTTGCAACACAAAAGCAAATTTCTATGGAAGACAATTTTGGCATACAACTTTTTGAAGGAAAAAAAGTCCGTTTCGTTTGGGATGAAGAGCAAGAAAAGTACTATTTCTCCGTCATAGATGTAGTACAGATATTAACAGACAGTGCGGACATTAAACAATATGTCAAGCGTATGCGTGCGCGCGATCCTGAATTGAATGTCAAGTGGGGTACAATTTGTACCCCTGTTGAAATGTTGGCTCCTGACGGCAAACGCCGTAAAACCCAAGCTGCTGATTTAGAGGGAATTTTCCGCATCATTCAATCAATCCCGTCAAAGAAAGTTGAGCCCGTGAAGCAATGGTTGGCACAATTAGGCAGCCAGCGTATTGACCAAATGATTGACCCAGAGCTGACCTTCCAAATGGCAATAGAAGACTACCGCAGACAGGGATACTCCGACAAGTGGATTAATGAGCGTATGCGTTCCATAGAAATGCGCAAAGAATTGACCGACGAGTGGAAACGTTCAGGCATAACAGAGCAACGTGACTTTGCTATTCTTACCAACGTGCTCACACAAGCATGGAGTGGTATGACTACTCGACAATATAAATCCTACAAAGGATTGACCAAAGAGAATTTGCGCGACAACATGACCAATGTAGAATTGGCTCTCAATACATTAGCAGAAGTGGCTACTACCGAATATTCACGCCAGTCTAATCCCACAACAATGGAAGAAAGCAAACGAATTGCGCGTGAAGGTGGCGAAGTGGCTCGCGATGCTCGTAAGACTATCGAAAAGCGTTTAGGGCGAACCGTTATCTCATCAGAAAAAGCATCTGACTATCTACGCCCAATAGAAAATACTGAATCTGAAGAATTGCCTTTGGAGTAATATGGAACAACTGAAAGAAATAGTTATCCGCCAATTAGGACGCAGTTTGGAATCTCCACGAGATTTTGAGTATTTGAGCGAACAAATACAGCTTGTCACAGGCGAGTATCTTAGCCCCACCACATTAAAACGACTGTTTGGCTATATTCCACAAACATCCGAGCCCCGAGTAACTACTTTATCTATTATCGCGCGCTATGTGGGGTATAAAGGGTGGCAAGACTATCTCACTAACAGCCATGCAGAGTCCGATTTCGTTGCTGCAAAGAAGATTATGACCAAAGAGCTTGCCATCGGACAAAAGATTACACTTGCATGGAATCCCGATAGAGAGTGCATGATTGAATACCTGGGAAACAATCGTTTTGTAGTCTTGCATGCTGCAAACGCCAAAATGCAAGTGGGTGATCAGTTTACCGTCATGCAATTTGTGTTAGGACAAGCATTAACCGCAATGGACTATGTCGCAGTGCGAGAGCCAAACACCAAACAAGACACCTATATCGCAGGCGCACAATCGGGCTTAACGAAGTTAGAACTATTCCATGTTTGATTCTCAAGTAAATTCGGGTTTTACCACTGCGGAAAACATCAATATCTCTGGATACTTTACAGAGATAAGTTTATTACATGCTTCCTCGAACGGCTATTCTGAGATTTATAAGGCTAAGCGATATGGCAGGTGGCATGTATTGAAATGCCTGACCGAAGAAGCCAAAGCCAATCCGATGTATCAAACGCTTCTGGAGAAGGAGTTTACTATTTCTTACCCACTTAATCACCCCAATGTGGTTCGTACATTAGGCATGGAGCAAGTGGAGAATTTAGGATGGTGTATTGTGCAAGAATATGTAGATGGTGATACACTACAAGCAATGACACTAAACCAATTGGAGCAACTATGCGATGCACTCATTTATATACATCATTTAGGAATTACGCACCGCGACTTAAAACCTGAAAACATCTTAGTCACACACGATACTAACAATGTCGTCTTGATTGATTTTGGTTTGGCTGATAAGGCGGATTTTACTGTTTTGAAAAGTGCAGCGGGAACCACGGGATATATTGCTCCCGAACAATTGGCAGAAGGTATCATAAATCCGCAAGTAGATATTTTTGCATTGGGCGTAATACTGAGCCAACAAAAGCAATGGAAGCGAATTGCGAAAAAGTGCATGCGGGAGAACCCCAAGAAGCGATATTTGTCGGTCGGGGAAATCAAAAAACACATAGAGAAGCCATCACCTTGGATTGGAAGAAGTATTATTGCACTATTGCTTGTTTTGTTGGTCGTAATAGGGCTAAGTGTGCAACTATATCATCAAAATGCTGTTTTGGCTGCTCAGCAACAATCAATAGACAGCACCGATAGCAAGAATACTGCGTTACAACAGCAACTTGTTGATTACCAAGAACAGATGGATTCATTAAAGGATGAATACCAACAAGAAGTGAAAGTGTTGAAACAACAGTTGCACGAGGCGAATGATAAGAATCAAGAGCTTTCGAGAAAGATTCGTGAATATGAACCGCATATAAACCGTATGTTCCATCTCGGAGTAGAGTCCCAGCGATAAGTTCAATTTTTTCGGAAAGTTGAGTAACCTTTTCAGGCAATCTTAACAAACAGCACTTTTTGTGGGCAGGGAGTTGAGTCGGTTTTCTCTCGGTCTTCTCCCGCTCGTCGGTCGGTGTTCTCTCGGTAAAATAGGGCAAGGTATAAGAAAGGGAAAAGAGATGGCAATCTTAATAAAAGTACTTTTTTGAGTTTTGGAGTTCTTAGGTTCATCCTAGGTTCTTATCTCGCCCAATGGGCTCGAACGATTATTCCATCTTTGGTTCGTCCTTGGTCTTTAGCTCGAGGAAGATTGGGAAGGTACAAGGGAAGGAAATCTTAAGAATCGTACTATTTGATACAACAATCGCACCTCGAATGAGATGCGATTGATTATTACTAGTTATTCTAGATTGGCTAGTTACGCTAGTTGTTCTAGATTATTTTACAAAGTCTTTGCTACCTCAATCTCCTCGTAGGTCTCGATGAGGTCGCCCTCTACAATATCATTGTAGCTCTTGATGCTCAAACCGCACTCCATATTAAGACCTGCCTCTTTGATATCGTCCTTACCATGCTTGAGCGAAGAGAGTTCGCCAGTATGGATCACGATACCGTCACGGATCACGCGGCATTTGTTAGCACGTTTGGCCTTACCCTCACGCACGATACAACCTGCGATAGTACCCACCTTGGAGATACGGAAAGTTTGCAATACCTCGAGGGTAGCAGTAACCTCCTCTTTGATCTCTGGCGAGAGCATACCTGCCATAGCAGACTTAATCTCGTTGATGGTATCGTAGATGATGGAGTAGATACGGATATCCACTTCCTCGTTCTCTGCCATCTTGCGGGCTGTGCTAGTAGGACGCACGTTAAAGCCGACGATAATCGCATCGGAAGCCGCAGCCAAAAGAACATCGGAGTCAGAGATCGCACCCACAGCACCGTGGATAACATTGACTTGGATATTCTCGGTAGAGAGCTTGATGAGCGAGTCTTTGAGCGCTTCCACAGAGCCGTCCACGTCACCCTTAACGATGATGTTAAGCTCTTTGAAGTCGCCAATAGCCAAGCGACGACCAATCTCGTCGAGACCGACGTGCTTCTTAGTGCGGAGCGACATCTCGCGTTGGAGTTGCTCACGTTTATTAGCAATCTCGCGTGCCTCTTGCTCGGTAGCCATCACGTTGAACTCATCACCTGCTTGAGGTGCACCGTTGAGACCGAGGATAAGACATGGCTCGCCAGGAAGGGCTTGTTGGATGCGTTGTCCACGCTCGTTGAACATGGCTTTGATCTTACCATGATATACACCTGCGAGGACAATATCGCCATGATGGAGTGTACCATCTTGTACGAGGATAGTTGCTACATAGCCACGGCCTTTGTCGAGCGAAGACTCGATAATAGAACCTTTAGCACGACGTTTAGGGTTAGCTTTAAGTTCGAGCAATTCTGCCTCAAGGAGCACTTTCTCCAAGAGTTCGAACACACCCTCACCCTTCTTCGCAGAGATATGTTGGCATTGATAAGAACCACCCCAATCCTCTACAAGGATATTCATACCAGAGAGTTGCTCTTTGATTTTCTCAGGGTTAGCAGTAGGCTTATCGCACTTATTGATAGCAAAGATCATAGGTACGCCAGCCGCTTGTGCGTGGTTGATAGCCTCAATGGTTTGAGGCATGACCGCATCGTCGGCAGCAACAATGATAATCGCAATATCCGTTACCTTAGCACCACGGGCACGCATGGCGGTAAATGCCTCGTGACCTGGGGTATCAAGGAACGTGATATGCTGACCATTCTTAAGTTTCACGTTATACGCACCAATGTGCTGGGTAATACCACCTGCCTCACCAGCGATCACGTTGGCATTACGGATATGGTCGAGGAGCGATGTTTTACCGTGGTCCACGTGACCCATGACAGTCACGATTGGGCAGCGAGAGGTGATATCCTCGTCGTTAATTACTTCATCTGCATTGATTTCCTCTACCACTTCGGCAGAAACGAACTCCGTAGAGAAGCCAAACTCCTCAGCCACGAGGTTGATAGTCTCTGCATCAAGACGTTGGTTGATACTTACCATCACACCGAGCATCATACAGGTACCGATGACCTTGGTCACAGGCACGTTCATCATCACGGCAAGGTCGTTAGCAGTCACGAACTCTGTGAGTTTCAACACCTTGCTTTGCTCTTGCTCGGCAGCACGCTCTTGTGCCATCTTCTCGCGCTCTAACTCGCGACGCTCACGTTTGTGCTTGCTGGTAGTACTCTTACCCTTGTTGCCTTGAAGACGTTGGATGGTCTCTTTAATTTGGCGTTGCACCTCCTCATCGTCGACCTCCACTTTGAAGCCTTTGGCTTTGTTGTTCTTCTTTTGAGGTTTTTGGTTGCGCGCATCATTCACGTCCACCTTATTTTGTTTGATGCGCTCACGTTTACGTTTCTCACCATCTTTAGGAGCATCAGCCGCATTGCCAGGTTTGCCACCATTGTTGTTGGCGGCAGGTTTGTTGGCTTTGCGTTGTTGCTCGCGTGCTTCACGCTCTTTGCGCTTTTCCTCTTTGGTTTTCTTTGTTGGGTGAGTAGCTTGGTTGATACTGCTCAGGTCGATTTTACCTAAGACCTTAGGCGCATTTTTGAGCACAGGTTTACCCAAGCGGAAGATTTCCTCTTCCTCTTTCTTCTCTTCTTGCGCAGGTTCCTCTACTTTTTCTACAACCTTTGCTGCCTCTGCAGCTTTTTTTGCCTCTGCTTCTGCTTTTGCTTTGGCTTTGGCCTCTGCTTTAGCCTTTGCAGCAGCTTCTTTTTCCGCAGCAATGCGTGCTTCTTCTGCTTTCTTTGCCTCTTCAGCCGCTTTGCGAGCAGCTTCTTCCTCTGCTCTGCGCTTCTTATCTGCATCAAGATCAATAGAGCCAACTACCTTGGGCTTAGGCACCTCGGTAGCAATATGCTCCACTTGAGGCTTCTCTACAGCCACAGATTTAGGAATCTCGCGTTCTTGACGCTCTTGTGCTTGACGCTCTGCTTCCAATTTCAAGGCCATGTCCTTGTTAAATTCTTTAGCAAGCAGTAGGTACAAGTCGTCCTCGATACGGGTATTCGGATCCGTAGCGATTTCCTTACCCTGCTTTTTACAGAATTCCACGGCGGTGGACATGCCGATGTTTAATTCTTTACAAGCTTTGATAAGTTTTATAGCCATATCGTGTTCGGCAATGGCTTGCATGCAAGCGGTGATGTGCGCTTTGCGCAGGTTGCGTCGCTACGCGAGGTTTTGCACTTTCAGTGGGCTACTGTTCGCTTTTGCGAACCATCACTCACGCCCTGCGTGCACAACTTCGCCACAGGCGACTATACCGCTGCGTTGCAGCCTTAACCTCCTTGCCGTCGGAGGGGGTTTATTATTTATATTCTATTTAGTCTTCAAATTCTGCTGCGAGGATAGCGATTACCTCATCGATAGTCTCCTCCTCAAGGTCAACGCGCTTAATCAATTCAGCACGATCTACACCCAACACAGCCTTAGCGGTATCCAAGCCAATGGCTTTGAACGCATCGAGTACCCATTGTTCGATCTCGTCGTTAAACTCATCCAAATAGATATCCTCATTATCTGCTTCGTCCATCTCGCGATAAACATCAATTTGATAGCCAGTAAGCATGCTAGCCAACTTGATGTTGTAACCGCCTTTACCAATTGCCAAAGACACTTCGTCTGGTTGCAAATATACATCCACTTTCTTCTCCTCCTCGTTTACTGTCATAGAAGAAATCTTTGCAGGAGCCAATGCACGTTGGATATAAAGATTTATATTGGAAGTATAATGAATCACGTCTATGTTCTCGTTACGCAACTCGCGCACGATACCATGAATACGCGCACCCTTAATACCTACGCACGCGCCTACAGGATCAATACGGTCATCAAATGACTCAACTGCCACTTTAGCACGCTCACCTGGGATACGAGCAATATTTTTGATAGCAATCAATCCGTCGTGTACCTCTGGTACCTCTTGTTCGAAAAGACGTTGCAAGAATAATGGCGAAGTACGTGAAAGAATGATCTTTGGATTTTGGTTCTTGTTATCCACTTGCACCACCACCGCACGAACGGTGTCGCCCTTGCGATAGAAGTCTGTAGGGATTTGATTTTGCTTTGGCAAGTAGAGTTCGTTACCCTCTTCATCGAGAAGCAACATCTCCTTCTTCCATACTTGGTACAATTCACCGCTTACCACTTGACCCAACATCTCGCTATAGCGCAAGTAGAGGTTCTCCTTTTGCAAATCTAGGATACGGCTAGCCAATGTTTGACGAAGATTCAAAATCATACGACGACCAAACGAAGAGAACTCAACTTTATCAGTTACTTCCTCACCAATTTCAGCCTCATCATCAAGTAACAATGCCTCAGTAATACCCACCTGTGTATCTGGGTTTGCCACGTCATCATCTTCCATTACAAGGCGGTTACGATAGATCTCCAAATCACCTTTGTCTGGGTTGATAATCACATCGTAGTTCGCATCTGTACCATACATTTTGGTAATCACATTGCGGAACGAATCCTCCAACACGTTAATAAACGTTTGTCGGTCAATGTTTTTGAGTTCTTTGAACTCTGAAAAAATGTCAATCAAATTGATTGAATCTTGTTTTTTTACTGCCATTTCTTATTTTGTTTTAATTTTATTCAAGTAAGGACATTAAGGTCATTAAGGACTTTAAGATCATTAAAATTTTAGATCGTATTTTGTGTACTTCACTGCATCGTATGCAAACGTAAGCGTCTGAATCTCTTTTTGTTTGCGCTTTTTACCCTCTACAGCCACCATCACTTCGGTGTCAATAGCAAAGCTATCCTCATCCACGCTAACCAATGCACCGCGATATTTTTTACCATCCGCAGCAAGCACCTCTACATCGTGTCCAAGATGCTTTTGATATTGCATTTTCGTCACAAATGGAGCGGTCAAACTCACGCTCCCCACCTCCAATGCATAATCCTCTATTCCTTGTGCATCCAGTTGTTCCACCAGATAGTGATTCAATGCTGCACAAAAATCCACATCTACACCTTCCATCTTATCCACCTCAACAAGGATTTCATTTTGCGTGCTTACCTTCAACGTAATCAACTCATAGCCAGTACCTTGTAACTTCTCTGCTACGAAATTCTGTATATTTAGTTTGTCTATCATATTCCTATTTCTATAAAATTGAGGGAACCTTTTCGGGTCCCCTCGTTCATTTCCGCTGCAAAGGTAATACTTTTTTTTGATATCAGCAAATATTTTCCTAAAAAAATTAGTCTCGATTGATATTTTCGTATGTATCTTGTCGCGTAGGATCAATATCCATCAACAGTTCATACACCATCTTTTTCTCATCTGTAGTACCACTCTTAAAGATATTAACCAATTCGTCCGATTTCGCATCCAAGAATGTACCCACCAGATAAGTAGCAGGTCTAGCGTTGTATGCCTCTTTGAGCACTTTGATATCCTTGGCTATGCGCGCACGACCATTAGCCACATTATTAACCATCTCATCTAAGCCATGGCGATGATAGTCGTAATAATATGCGCGATATTTCTTAAACGCTTCGTCCATCAGATTATTGGTCAAGGCATAGCGATTACGATTGCTCTCAAAGGCTTTCCAGCCCACCATCTCAGCATTATCAAGCGATGCTGATTGCGCTGAAGTGACAATATCCTCGCATATTTGAAAATATGGTGTACCACCCAGTTTAGCAAATGAATCCATATCATGTCCAATGATCAGATAACAATAATACGCCACCAGCGCGGTCAGATTGCTAGTAAATGTATTGTGTTGAAACTCCATTCGGTCATACTCCTGATAAGTAAAGGTAAAATTAGCATCCTTAATATTCAGGGTTGGTGTAGTATAAGTAGTTCCAAATACTGGTCTTCGACTTTGACATGTAAACTCGCACACGAACATATTGTCCTGTACGCTTTTTACTACAATCATCATGCTACATTCAATTCTTTCCTTTTCTTGGAATGTCATATTTGTCCATCGTTGCGTATTGACGAACTCCTCCATGCTCTGCTGGAGCGTAGTAAATACCGCTTTGTTTGATCCTTGCACTTGCTCTGAATTGATGCTGATGGTGCATTTCAGTTCTTGTGCCCCCAACGATATACTCATAGCCACTAAGGCTACTACACATGCTACGTATCTCATTACTGAATGGATAATATATTACCTGTTTGATGATTAAAATGAATGATTGGTGCTGGTTTGTTTAAGAACAATTCTTGTCCCAGTGGAACTGCTACTCCAAATTGTGCCACCAGATATTGCTGGTTGCATAGTTCTTGATTTTGATATTCAATGCTAACTTGTGCCCTTCCTGGTAGATTGTAGTATATTTGCGATGGCAATGGTGCTTTGCTATTTTGCTCCACTACCTCTTGCAAGGCTTGTTTTGTTGCCTTCAGCGTGAGATAGATAGGCTCACCACTCAAGTCATCTTTGCCCACCACCCCGCTATGTTGCGACAAACGACAGATCACTTCGCGCTCTACGCTCTGTGTAGGAGTGTAAATGAATGTATGCGTCAGATGCTCCACTTCATTTTTCCCCACAAAGAGTTCCACCAAGCGTTGCTCTTGCTCTGCTAGTTGGTCCAATACCAACCGCATGGCATCACCATCAGCGGGCGCATGTTCCACATCACCCGCCAAGATATTGAGGCGTGTTTCGCGGATGCGATAGATCATCTTCGCTGCTCCCTCTGCCATCTTTGCGGTGGAGCCAGCCATAAACTGTTCTTCCAACAAAGGCATCAGCGTGCTTGAATTTTTAATTTTAAGTTTGGAGTTATGAATTTTGTTTTTTGAATTAGGGATACTATCCGCTCCTATATTATACCCCAACAATCTGCCATCTTCGCTCAAGGTAAGTTTTTGTGTTTGCACACCTTTTTGTGGCGTTACTTTGTAAGCACGCTCGGTGTCTGCTGTGGTATATTGCTCAACGGTGAGATCTGTCAATTGGTAGTTGATTCGCTCTTCCACCACCACATCCTGTGCGCCTAGGTAGCGTTCTGCGTATTGGTAGAACACGCCTGGAGTGTATTTCACCATATCGTAGTTCAACGTAATGGTTAAGGCAGTCTTGGGCATGTAATACACCACTGCCACTTCATTCTCTTGCAACACTTGTGCCATAGCCGTATGACACAAGACAGCGAGCAATATGCTCAAAATGTACTTTCTCATTATTATTCTTAATTCAAAATTCTCAATTCAAAATCCTCCATATTTCCCAAGCTCTATCAGCTTGAATATGGAGCATGTCCAATCCATTCTTTATCCTGCATCCTTGTGCTTGTCCCATATTCAAGAAACGTGTTATCTCTGGATTGTAGATACAATCATAGAGTAAATGCTCTGGGGTAAGTAGGTGATATGGTATGGCAGGCATTTTATCCTCGTAGGGGTGCATTCCCAACGGTGTACAGTTGACAATGATCGTATGCTGCTTAATAATCGCTTCTGTCAAATCCTCATACCCTATCACATTGGTATTGGGATTGCGGCTCACAAACGTATACCCAATTCCCATTTGCTTGAGTGCATAAGCAATTGCTTTGCTTACGCCTCCTGTCCCAAGTAGCAATGCACGTTTGTCGCCTCCATGTAACAGCGGCAGCAAACTATCTCTAAACCCTATCCAATCGGTATTGTATCCTTTGCCATGATGCACCACATTCACCGCACCTATCGCACGTGCCGTTTCGTCCAATGCGGTTAGATATGGTATGATTTCCTCCTTATAGGGATAGGTTACGTTCATCCCATCTAGTATATGCAACAATGGTAGTACTTCCTCTATCGCATCTATCTGTAACGCTTGATACGTCGCAGGCACATGTTCCAAGGCAAACTTATCCGTGAAGTATTGCTCCGAAAAGGAATGTCCTAACGGCTTACCGATTATACCATATTGTGATTTACAATCTGACAATTTACAAACTATAATTTGATACTTTCTTATCTCAACCTTCGCCCCGAACGATTATCTCAAATTTTCCTTTCTTAAGCACAGCTTTATGCGAATGTGAGTAGAATGTTTTTCCTCCAACCCCTTTGGTTTGTGCATCATACATCTTACCCACTTCTGCAAAACCATAATCTTTCAGTTCTTCATACAATTTTGCTTTGCCAGCGGCTTTGGTGTCCTGCCCATCCAGCCAATCCACATACCCCTGCATATGCTCAGCTGTGGCTGCTATATGTTCTATCTCCGATTGGCTGTAGCCACACAACGACTCACGCACGGCATTACGCGTAAAGTCCGTATCGCTATTGCTAGAATCCTCCACCCATGCCTTTCCGCGGATATCGTGCAGATAATGCAGTATGTATGCGCGTGTCGTGCACAATAGCGGGCGCACGATAGGTATCTCATTGGGTGTATAGGCATTTCTGCTTTTCGCACGCATGCCACATAGTCCGCGTATCCCGCACCCACGTTTGAGATTCATAATCACTGTTTCCGCTTGGTCGTTTTGATGATGTGCTACAGCTATCGCCTCACAGTGTTCCTGCATAGCCAACTCTGCAAACCATTGATACCGCAATTCACGTGCTGCCAATTCAATACTTACCCCTTTCTCATGAGCATATGATGTCGTATCAAAATCCCTCACATACAAGGGCAATGAGGACGCTAATTGCCTTACAAAAACCTCATCGCGTTCGCTCTCTGCTCCACGAAGATGAAAATTGCAATGTGCCACCACACAATCATATCCTCCACGTTGCAATACGTCCAACAACGCCACACTATCAGCGCCACCACTCACTCCCACCAACACACGACCACCTTCTGTGAGCAAGCCATTATCACGTATATATTTTTTTACTCTCCGAAGCAACAGTGATGATTGATTTACGAATTTACAATTTACCTAATGTACGATTTAGTTTGCAAAGGTACGATAAAAATTGCACATATACAAACAAAAATATCAGAAAGTTGATTTTCAATGCAATTTTAAGCGTATATATGCATTTTTTTTCGTATCTTTGCAGTTTATTTCATAAATTTTGATTTGTTAATCATACCACATGAAGCCAAAGCATATTGCATATATCATCTGGACGGTAATTGCGCTATTGGGCGTGATTAGTTCGGTTGTACCCAATGGCGGTTGGCATATCGGCAAATGGAATCTGCGTTTCCCAACATTGGCGGAGGTACTGGAATTACAGACAGTTGATAGTTTACAACTAACAATTGATACGCTATTGCTCGCTGAAGCCGATACCACAATAATGATTACAAATACTACACCTCAAACGGCCAATGCAAGCGAAACGAGCCAACAACGTGAAGATATTGTAGGTAAGGAAAGCGAAATAATCGTTCGAGGCGAAGCCGAGACAAAAACCATCAACACACATATCAACAATACAACGCCACAAGGCACAGCGAAAAAAGTGGATACTCGTGCATACTTGGCAGCATTCTACGCAGCATTAGATAGCACAAGCAGTATGCCTGTGCGGGTCGTACATTATGGTGATTCGCAAACAGAAGAAGATCGTATTACTAACGTCTTGCGCGAGCATTGGCAAAAGCAATATGGCGGGGGTGGTATAGGTTTGATACCACTACACCAGACAATCCCCACACGCACTATTCGCCAACGCTTGTCAATCAATAATGTGGTACAGACCGCGCAAGGTGGTCCCAAACGCTACTTGGTATATGGCCCGCGCTCGATGCGTTTGGATAACGATGATTATGGCGTGATGGGACAGGTAGCAATAATGAATAGCACCTTGGTAGCTGGCAGCGAAGATATTGTGGTAAATATTGAACCTATTGACCATAAACGCAAACCACACAACTATTTCAACCGTGTCCGTCTTCTCACTGATAGTATAAGTGGCTATATCATGGTGCAAGATACCATTCTACACCCCGCTACACAATCCTACACCACAGTGCACTATACCCTTCCTGACAGCACCACTAAGTGCGAAATTCATTTGCAGGGTAAGGGCAAGGTATATGGTATAAGTCTGGAGACACCGACGGGTGTAATCGTAGATAATATCCCTATGCGTGGTTGCTCGGGTAATATCTTCACGAAAATAGACAGTGTACAACTGAGTGATTTCTATCGTGAAACGAATACACGACTGATAATCTTGCAGTTTGGTGGTAATATGATTCCACAAACAGCAAATCCTTCTACGATTAGCGGATATGTGCGTAGCACGCTGCGCCAACAAGTTCGCTACTTGCGTGCTTGCGCACCCGAGGCATCTATCTTGTTTATTGGTCCTAGCGATATGTCCACTCGCATTGATGGCGAGATGGTAACGTATCCGTTGGTGCCATACATGGATAAATTGCTCAAGAAGATGGCAGAGGAAGAGCAGATCGCTTATTGGAGTATGTATGATGCTATGGGCGGACAAAATAGTATGGTGAAATGGGTAGAGATTGGTTGGGCTGGTAGCGATTATGTGCATTTTACCCGTGCGGGAGCTAATAAAGTGGGCAAGATGCTTTACGATTGGCTAATGAATTATCAGCCCCAGCCTTTAAATGCGAACCTTTAACCTCTAATCTGAAGAAAATGGAATTTCTACACCACATATTCGGTTTTAACAGCGAGAGTCCGCTACTCTTCACCCAGTTCTATTTCTGGGCGTTCTTTGCATTGGTATATGCGGTGTTTGCAATGATCATGGAGGTAGGTACGCATCGCACACAAGCGAAAGGCGAAAAAGCACGATTACACCTTCGCAATATATTCCTGATGGCAGTCAGTTGGTTCTTCTACTACAAGACCAGCGGATTGTTCCTGCTCATCTTGCTCTTTGTCACGCTAAGCGATTGGCTGATTGCGCAGCGGATATACGTAAACAAAAAACAGAATGGTCAAAATGCATCACAAAGAGCAAAGTGGTGGCTGGCGCTGAGCGTAGTGATTGATTTGGGACTGTTATGCTATTTCAAGTATGCATATTTTTTCACCAATGTGGTGAATAACCTGCTCGGAACAGAGTTTGCTGTATTTGATATCTTCGCCTATATCGGCAACGGATTCAGCGAGAGCGGACGCTTCATGGTGGACAAGATTATCCTACCTGTAGGTATATCGTTCTACCTTTTCCAAGTAATGTCCTATACCATTGATGTGTACCGTGGGCATGTAAAACCAGTAAAGAACATACTCGACTTTGGCTTCTATGTAAGTTTCTTCCCTGGCTTGGTGGCAGGACCTATTGTGCGTGCCAATGAGTTTATTCAGCAGTTGTACAAGCCCTTCTGCCTAAGTCGCCGTCTCTTCGGCATGGCAGTATTCTGGATACTCAACGGACTTATCAAGAAAATTGTATTGAGTGATTATCTGGCAGTCAATTTGATTGACCGCGTGTTTGAGAACCCGTTGCTTTTCAGCGGATTTGAGAACTTATTTGCGTTATTTGCCTACTCGCTGCAAGTATATGCCGACTTCTCAGGCTACACGGATATTGCCATCGGTATCGCGATGTTGATGGGATTCTATCTGCCACAGAACTTCGATTCGCCATACAAGTCGCGCAATCCACAAGAATTCTGGCGCCGTTGGCACATGTCGCTTAGCCGTTGGTTGAAAAGTTATTTATATATTCCATTAGGTGGCAACCGCACTATTCTCGGTAGAGAAGTCAAAAACAAGATTACTGCGGGCAATGTCAACTCATTCATTACTATGCTCTTGGGAGGTTTGTGGCATGGTGCAAGTTGGAACTTCGTCATTTGGGGTGCACTCAATGGTGCGGGTATGATTGTCTATAAGATATGGACTAAGATGAATTGGAATATCAAAATGCTGCTGATGAGTATGCTTATGGGTGGCTTATGGGTCGCTTATAGTATGCTGAATGCTCCTATCTGGAATCTCTTCTTTGTATGGGGAATAGCATTATGGATTGGTACCGCGGTACGCTATTTCTATTGGTGGTACGAACGCATCCTAATGAGACAAGGCAACTTACTCTCGCCTATCGCCTCTCGCCTATCACCTTTCGCCAATAGCCTCTCCACTGCTTGGGCTGTTTTACAGACATTCGTATTTATCACGTTCACACGCCTTTTCTTCCGTTCGGGCAGTAACCTCGACCCTGAGACAGCCAACCAAGAAGCTTGGGAGACTGCTAAGAACATGGTGAATCAGATTGGTGGAGCATGGAATAATAGTATTATCCCCGATTTCTTGTGGGAGTATCGCAACGTAGTGATACTATTTTTATTGGGCATGGTGATTCACTGGCTACCCAGTCGCGTAAAGCGATGGTATAGAGTGCGTTTTGCGCTATTACCAATGTGGGCTATCATATTGATTGCAGTTGTAGCTGTGGTAGGCGTATATCAGTTTGTAACTGCAGATTTGCAAGCGTTTATTTACTTCCAATTCTAATTCTTAATTCATAATTATGCTCATAGGCATCACTGGTGGCATAGGAAGTGGCAAAAGCACGATTGCGAAGCAATTGCGCAAGATGGGTTATGCGGTGTATGACACCGACAGCGAAGCCAAACGCCTGATTGTAGAAGATGCCGCGGTGCGCCAACAAATAGAGCAACTCTTTGGCAAAGAGGTATATGCCGATGGTGTGTACCAAACCGCATTAGTAGCACAGCGCGTATTTACTGACAAATCCTTGCTTGCCCAACTCAACGCCATCGTTCATCCTGCTGTCCGCCAGGACATTCTCCAACATCTAGCATCTAACAGCAGTAACGGTCCAACTTCCGACAGCGAAGCGGTTCAACAGCGAAGCGGTCTCTTCTTCATCGAATGTGCTATCCTCTATCAAGCGGGCTTTGATACGCTTTGCGACAAAGTAGTAGCAGTAACAGCTCCTGAGGATATTCGTCTCGCACGCGCAGTTGCGCGCGATCATTCTACTATAGAGAAAGTGCGCGCACGTATGCGAACGCAGGCGACCGAACAAGACCGCCTGCGTGCAAATATCATCATCAACAACGATGGGCAAACACCCATCCCTACCCTTTGCGAGCAGATTATTGGTGCTCTGGTCGGAGAAGATCGTTGACCGTTTTTACTGGATTGAAAGTAGAAACAGGCACTTCTACAAAAATCGTATTCCAACGGCTCATAGCGCCATTCCACAGTCCTGGCAACTCCAATGCTAACAGATCTTTACCATCTTTTGATTTGTGCGAGATAAAGCCTGTCTTCTCATCTACAAATTCAGGCAAATAATATGGTTTACCATCCACATCGCGGGTGGCACACACGAGATCCACTGGATTGAAGTGGGTAGCTTGTTGCATGAGTGCAGGGTCACTAATTTGGCTTGACTCTAAGATTTGACACGAGATACTACCATCCTCCTCGCGCACAAGGAATGGTCCACCGCCTGGCTCACCTGTATTCTTTACCACACCGCATACACGCAGCGGACGTGCTAAGCGAGTGCGCTCCTCCGCAGAGAGATTAGGGTCTTGCAAACGTTCAAACACACGTTTTTGTTCTGTCACCAACACACCAGCAAGCAGTTGCTTATAACGAATAGTATCCCCCTTGAGGCGATCTGGCACTACATTGTCAATATTCTTGATAAAGATCACATCTGCATCTTGTTCATTGAGGTTCTCAATGAGTGCACCATGCCCACCTGGTCGGAAAAGCAACTTGCCGTCAGCCGTACGGAAAGGAGTACCATCAGGATTAGCAGCAATAGTGTCAGTAGAAGGCTTTTGCTCAGAATATGAGATATGGAATTTCACACCTAGTTTCTCCTCATATGCAGCTTGATGTGCTGCGATATGTGCTTGAAATAGAGGTAGGTGTTCGTGGCTAACCGTGAAGTGGATATTTACTTCTCCTTTGGATGAAGCGTACATCGCGCCCTCCACAAGATGCTCAAGTGCTGGAGTGCGAGGTCCATCTTCATAAGCATGAAAGAGAAGCAATCCCTTGGGTAAATTGCCATAGTTCATGTCTTTTAGCAGGTGACTCACAGCAGCTTGTTCATCCAAATTAGCTAGTTGTGGACCAAAAGCAAAACGATCTTTCTCAGCAAGGAATTTCTCAATAAAATCCGTCTTTTTGCCGTCTTCTAGATACTCAAAAAGGTTCTTAAACATACGGCTTGCTGCTCCACTTGCAGGTACAAATTTCAGCACTGTATGTCCCTCATTGAGATAGTCTTGCCACGCCTTCACATAGGCATCTATTTCCTCTTCTGATGGGTTGAGCACTCCGTTCCCTACCGATGCGGCAGAAACGATATCTAATTCAGGAAAACCAGTCGCAAAGGCCTGGAGTTGTTTTTCGGCTTTCTCTACGGAGATGCCACGTGCGCCAAGTTGGGCAAGGTCAGATTGTGTAAACATGGTATGTTAGTTTTGACTATGATTTAAGGATTATGCGTGCAAAGGTAATATATTTATTTGAAATAACAAAATGTTTTGTAAATAATTATCATAAAAACGCCACTTGTCCTCACAACAAGCAGCGTTTTATGATAATATAATCTACCTAATTAGTGCTTGAAGTGGCGTGTGCCAGTCATGAGCATGCAGATGCCGAGCTCGTCTGCCTTCACAACGCAGTCGTTGTCGCGGATGCTGCCGCCAGGTTGAACGATAGCGGTTACACCATATTGTGCAGCCAATGCTACGGTATCATCGAATGGCAAGAAACCGTCAGAAGCGAGGATAAGACCTTCGGTCACACCTGCAGCATGTGCTTGCTTCATAGCAATCTCAGCACTACCTACACGGTTCATTTGACCTGCACCTACGCCCAATGTTTGGCCATTCTTTACCACTACTATCGCATTGGATTTCACGTGCTTAACGATATTCCAGCCGAATTGCATATCTGCGAGAGTTGCCGCATCAGGTTGCACCTTGGTAGCGCACATGTCAGCTGTGATCGTCTCGATTTGGGTGTCAAGGTGTTGTACGAGCAAACCGCCGTTGACACTCACATATTGGTCGATAGCTTCGGTGCTTGGAGTCATATCCACTTGGATCACGCGGAGGTTCTTCTTGGTAGCGAAGATCTCCATGGCCTCGTCGGTGAAGTCAGGAGCAATCACGATCTCGAGGAAGATAGGTTTCATGCCGAGGGCAATCTCCTTGGTGATGGTGCGGTTGCAGATCACGATACCGCCGTAGATACTTACGGTGTCTGCCTCGTATGCCTTTTGCCATGCCTCTTCGATGGTAGCAGCTACAGCAGCGCCACATGGGTTCATGTGCTTGAGTGCTACGCAGAATGGCTCTTGGAAGTCACGTGCAATATTGAGGGCAGCGTTAGCATCTTGGATATTGTTGTAAGACATCTCCTTGCCTTGGAGTTGTTTGCCTGTGGCAAGTGAGAATGGAATAGCTTTGGTAGAAGCATAGAACTTAGCCGATTGGTGAGGATTCTCGCCATAGCGAAGACCTTGCTTGAGGTCGAACTCGAGGAAGAGTTTCTCGTTCAATCCTGCTTTCTCACGCATGTAGGTAGCGATGCATGCATCGTATTGCGCAGTGTGGGTATATGCCTTAGCAGAGAGTTGAAGACGAGTCTCAAGAGTGGTATTGCCCGTAGCGTTGATCTCAGAGAGGATGGTGTCGTAGTCTGCTGGATCGCAAACGACGGTCACATCGTTGTAGTTCTTCGCTGCTGAACGGAGCATAGATGGACCACCTATATCGATGTTCTCAATCGCATCTGCCATGCTCACGCCCTCTTTGGCGATGGTCTCGCGGAATGGATAGAGGTTCACGCACACGAGGTCGATGAATGAGATGCCGTTCTCCTCCAATGCTTGGAGGTGAGATGGTTCGTCACGGCGTGCGAGAAGACCACCGTGCACCTTAGGGTGAAGGGTCTTAACACGACCGTCGCAGATCTCAGGGAAACCAGTTACATCGCTGATACCGATGGTGTTAACGCCTGAGTTCTCTAATAACTTTTGTGTACCGCCTGTAGCGATGATTTCCCAGCCTGCGGCTTGCAGACCTTTCACAAAATCTACCAATCCTGATTTGTCGCTTACGCTGACAAGAGCTCTTTTTGCCATATCTTTTTTATACCTTAAAAAATTGAATTACTAATTAAATGATCTCGTTTGCGCCTTCGATGACTTTACCGATGACTTGTGCTTTGTCGCCGTGCTTAGCGAGGATAGCGATGGCTTTCTCTGCGTCTGCCGCTGGCATTGCAATCACCATACCGATACCCATGTTGAAGATGTTGAACATCTCTCGGTGAGGGATATTGCCCCACTTCTCCAAGCATTGGAACACAGGCAAGATCTCCCATGAGCCCTCAGTCACGCTGAAGCCTTGACCCTCTTTCAAGATACGAGGGATGTTCTCATCAAAGCCACCGCCAGTGATATGTGCTACGCCGTGTACATCGCAGTTGTGGATCACCTCCAGCACTTGCTTTACATAGATGCGAGTTGGAGTGAGGAGCACTTCGCCGAGTTTCTTGTCAGCGCTGAGCTCTGGGTAAACAGTATGCAAGTCTAGACCAGCATCGCTAACTACCTTGCGCACGAGGCTGAAGCCATTGCTGTGTACGCCAGAAGAAGAGATACCTACGAGTACATCGCCTACAGCCACTTTGCTGCCGTCGATGAGCTGAGATTTCTCCACTACACCTGTGGTGTAACCTGCGATATCGTATTCGCCATCGCCGTACATACCTGGCATCTCAGCGGTCTCGCCACCTACGAGTGCGCAACCTGCTTGGCGGCAACCTTCTGCCACACCTGCTACGATAGCCTCTACTTTCTCAGGGATGTTGTGACCGATAGCCACATAGTCGAGGAAGATGAGTGGTTCAGCGCCTTGTGCGAGCACATCGTTCACGCACATAGCTACAGCGTCGATACCAATGGTATCGTGTTTGTCCATTGCGAAAGCGAGTTTGAGTTTGGTACCTACTCCATCGGTGCCGCTCACGAGAACGGGCTCTTTGATGTTCAATGCCGAAAGGTCGAACATTCCACCAAACGAACCGATATTGCCCATAGAGCCAAAGCGGTTGGTGCTTTTTACATGCGATTTAATACGACTTACTACTTCGTATCCGGCTTCGAGGTTTACGCCGGCTGCCTCATAATGTTGTGCCATTATATAAAAGTTTTTAGAAAATTCTCCGCGCAAATTACTTTCGGGTGCAAAGTTAGTTATTTTTTTGCATATACGCAAAGAATTACTTAGAAAGTTGTGTGAGGATTTTTATTTTGCTACATCGAGTATAAAAAGATAGAACGGCATGCTAAACATTTTAAGAAAAGAATACACCTTCTACGAAAATCTTCACTCCAATAAGGATAAGAATCACTCCTCCAAGCAGCGTTACATTCATTCTTAACCGCGTGCCGACCAAATGACCGATTACAAAACCTGTCATGGAAAACAAAAAACATGTCGCAGCTATAATGCCCACAGCTATCCACAATACATCTGGATGAGGAATGAAGATTACTCCAGTAGCCAAAGTATCCATTGATGTAGCGAATGCCAACGACAATAACCCCAAGAAGGAGAAATCGGCTAAATGTGCCTCATCATCGTCATCGTGGAGTGAGTCATATATCATCTTGCCACCAATAAAGCCAAGCAAGGCAAGAGCTATCCATGGTGCAAAGCGTTCGAAGAACGAAGCAAATAGACTGCCCGCGAAATAGCCAATCAATGGCATGCCTGCATGAAAGATACCAAAGAGCAATGCCATTAGCATAGGTTTGATATAGCGTGGCACATAGCCATGCGGCGAAGTCAATCCCTTGCAGACAGAAACTGCAAAACAGTCCATGGCTAAGCCAATGGCGAGGAGTATGATTGTAAGTATTGACATGTTTTGTGTTTAGTGAACGCGCCTGGGGCGCTACTGTTTAGTGTTTAGTGTTTAGTGAACGCGGCGCTACTGTTTAGTGTTTAGCGTTTGGTGCGGTAGCGAGCGGAGACTTTGCCTTTTGCAATGTTGGTGAGTTTGGTTTTGACAAACTGACGGCGGATAGGCGAGATACGGTCCGTAAAAACATGTCCCTCGAGGTGGTCATACTCGTGCTGGATAATGCGCGCAGCAAAACCATCATACGTCTCGGTATGTTCGGTGAAGTTCTCGTCCATATAGCGAATGGTGATGCTGGCAGGGCGAATCACGTTTTCTGAGATACCTGGCAACGAAAGGCAACCCTCAGAGAAAGTAACATCTTCTTCACTCTCCTCAATAATCTCAGGATTGATAAATACTTTCTTAAAGTCTTGGCACTCAGGGTAATCTTCTGCTAATTCTGTGCCATCTACGATGAAAAGACGAATGGCTTTGCCAATCTGTGGTGCTGCCAATCCGCATCCTTCAGCTACTGCTAAGGTTTCCCACATATCTGCAAGGAGTTCAGGAGTGAGGAGTTCAGGAGTAACGTCTTCTGTGGGCTTGCGCAACACAGGTTGACCGTATAAGTATATTGGTAATATCATGTGCTTAGTGTTTAGTGTTTAGCGTTTAGTGTTTAGAGTTTAGTGTTTAGTGAATGCTATCCAGATAGCCTTCCAAGATAATACAAGCAGCTAGTTTATCCACTACGGATTTATCTTGTCGTTGGCTCTTCTTCATTCCTCCTGCAATCATTGCTTGGTGTGCGATTACAGAAGTAAAGCGCTCGTCATACTCGCGTAAAGGCATATTTGGAAAGATTTTTCGGAAGCGATTGATGAAAGGCTGAATGTATTGCATGGACTCTGAATCCTCGCCATTCATCTGATAGGGATGTCCTATCACCACTTCATCCACTTGTTCCTTGGCAAAATAATCTTTCAACCACGCCTCAAGGGTATGCGTAGGGATAGTAATAAGCGGATTAGCCGTTATGCGGAGCATATCCGTAACGGCTAATCCTGTGCGTTTGCGTCCGTAGTCAATAGCTAGGATGCGTCCCATATATTAGTCAGCCAATGCTTCGTACTTGTCGTTCATACCAAGGCGGTAGTAGAGCGAACGCAACGAATGCTTGAAACTGTCGTTATCAGGCTCCAATTCGTATGCTTTCTCAAAGTATGGCAATGCATTGTTATAAGCAGCATCAATCTCCACCTTTGCCTTTGCATAAGCTTTGTTGTCCAAATAGGTAGCATCCTCGTTGAGTTTGTTGCCAAGATCTACATATGCAAAACCAAGACTCTCCAAGAACAATGCATTATTTGGCTCCAACTCAATAGCTTTCGCAAAAGCGGCAAACGACTCATCAAAACGACCGATACGCGCCAAGATTGAGCCCTTAGAGTTGTAGTATTGACCTACGTTTGGCTCGCGGTTGATAGCAATATCCAAATACTCAATTGCCTTATCCTCTTGACCTGAGTTGATATAGAGGTTGATGAGGTTTTGCATAAACCATGGCTCCTCTGGGAACAAATCAATGCTCTTCTTGATAGACTCTACCGCCTTTACGGTATCACCTTGCTCAATGTAGATTTGATAGATATACTCATTGGCATAAATCACCTCTTTGCGAAGTGCGTTGGCATTAGCATGCTCAGTATTCATGCGCTCAAGCGTAGCAATAGCCTCCTCATAACGCTCAGCCTCATAAGCAAAACGACCAGCATAGTAGAGACATGTATAGTAGCTGGTATCGCGCAACAATTTAGCAGCCTCCTCTGGGTGATCTTGGAAGATTTTTGCATCAGGAATATTGCAGTGTGCCATGAAGTAGTCGTATGCCAATGAAGGATTATTAGCCTCATAAGCGTTGAAACCAGCAATCACAAGTGGTTGGTGCAAGAAATACTCTTGTATTTTTGGCAATATGTTCTTTGGAGTACGGGTATCGTATTTTGCTTTACCCTTCTTGTCATAAGTAGGAATCAAAGCCAATTCATAAGCCTTGTTCCAATACTCCAATGACTCGTATGTAGCAGCACCCCATTGATCGAAATCGATATTACGACCTAACTGGCGATTGAGGTTAGCAGCATCAAACTCTTTATAACCAATGTATCCTGCTATATACCATGTATTAGCTTGATCTTTGGTCTCTTCGTTTTGCAATGCCTCTGCTATCACAGCACGTGCACCAGCATAATCTGGAGTCTCTGCTTCAACCAAACCACGAGCTTTGCTTACATTTGCTTTTTGTGCGAAGCAGCCTGCGCTTATCAGCACAAGGGCTGCAAGAAAAATTGATTTTTTCATATTTGTAAAAGTTTTAAAAGTTCTATACATTCTTATTATTTCCCACTGATTGCACTGATTTCTTCCGAGTATATCCGTGAGCTCAGTGGGAGTTTATTGGTTACTCCTCTGCGGTAGTTGCCTCCTCTGCGGTTGCCTCGGGTGCTTCTGTCACCTCTTCTTGCTCCTCTTTAGGTACTACGCAGCCGAACATGAGCGTATCATTGCGTTTTTGGAGTTCGATGAGTTTGACACCTTGAGTAGCACGACCCATCACGCGGATAGTGTCCATCGCCATACGAATAGCAGTACCTGACTTGGTGATGAGCATGAGGTCTTGTTCGTCGGTAACAGCCTCAAGACCAATGAGATTACCCGTCTTATCGGTGAGGTTCATGGTCTTCACGCCCTTACCACCGCGGTTGGTGATACGATAGATTGGCTCGCCATTCTCATCGTCAAGGTCGGTACGCTTACCGAAGCCCTTCTCAGAAATCACGAGTACAGACTCCTTGCTACCCTCCTCTACACAAATCATGCCAATCACGCGATCTTGACCGTCTTCATCGAGCTTGATAGCACGTACACCCGTTGCGGTACGACCCATTGGGCGAACGGTATCCTCTGGGAAACGAACTACCTTACCATTGTAGGAAGCCACCAACATTTGGCTATTGCCGTCGGTGAGTGTCACGCGAATCAGGCGGTCGCCTTCACGCAAGCCAAGGGCAATAATACCGTTGGCACGTGGACGGCTGTAGGATTCCAAGGTGGTCTTCTTCATCAAACCATCCTTGGTAGCGAAGATGAGGTAGTGGTTTTGTACATACTCCATATCGTTGAGATTCTTCACATGGATGAACGCACAAACCTTGTCGCCCTTCTGGATGTTGATCATATTCTGCAATGCACGGCCCTTTGACTGGCGGTTGCCCTCTGGCAATTCATATACCTTGGTCCAATAGAGGCGACCTTGCTCGGTGAAGAACATCATGGTAGAGTGCATGTTCGCTTGGTGAACGTACTCAATGAAGTCCTCATCGCGTGCAGCACTAGCTTTCGCACCTACGCCACCACGACCTTGCTGACGGAAGTCAGCCAATGGGGTACGTTTGATATAACCGAGGTGAGAGATGGTGATGACCATATCGTCGTCGGCATACATATCCTCTGGGTTGAACTCAGTAGCCATCTTGATGATACGCGTGCGACGCTCGTCGGCATACTTCTCCTTGATTTCTACTAGTTCGTTCTCGATTACTTCATAGCGCATCACCTCGCTTGCGAGCAATGCGTTGAGGTGTTGGATGAGCTCTTGCAACTTAGCATACTCTTCTTTCAACTCGTCGATACGCAAGCCTGTGAGTTGTGAGAGGCGCATATCCACAATCGCTTTGGATTGCAGGTTATCGAGATTGAAGCGAGCTTCCAAGTTCGCTTGTGCATCAGCAGGAGTGCGGCTTGCACGGATAATACGAACCACCTCGTCGATGTTATCTACGGCGATGATCAATCCCTCCAAGATGTGTGCACGTTCTTCGGCTTTCTTGAGTTCGAATTTCGTGCGGCGTACTACTACCTCCATGCGGTGCTCGATGAAGTTCGCCACCATGTCGTGGAGGTTCAAGAGCTGTGGACGACCCTTTACCAGCGCAATGCTGTTCACAGAGAAGCTGGATTGCAATGCAGTATATTTGTAGAGCTTATTCAACACCACTTGTGCATTGGCATCGCGCTTGATCTCAATGATAATACGCACATCGCGTTTGGATTGATCGCTGATACCTGAGATACCTTCGATCTTCTTGTCGTTCACAAGGTCAGCGATATTCTTCACAAGGTCGGACTTCACTACGCCGTATGGCAACTCGCCAATCACGATACGCTCGCGACCATTGTCCTCGGTCTCAATCTCTGCTTTCGAGCGGATGATCACGCGACCGCGACCCGTCTCGTACGCGTCGCGCACGCCCTGATAACCATATATAGTACCACCTGTTGGGAAGTCAGGCGCCTTGATATGCTCCATGAGTTCTGCCACGGTAATAGGCTCCACCTCTGGATTCTCCACACGTGCCACAGCGTTCTTCACGTATGCTACGCAGCCGTCAATCACTTCGCCCAAGTTGTGGGTTGGCATATTGGTAGCCATACCTACTGCGATACCGCTGGCACCATTCACCAAGAGGTTAGGGAAGCGACATGGCAATACCACTGGCTCGCGGAGCGAGTCGTCGAAGTTGAGCTGCATATCCACGGTATCTTTCTCGATATCGCGGAGCATCTCCTCAGCGAGTTTCGAGAGGCGTGCTTCGGTATAACGCATAGCCGCTGCACCGTCGCCGTCGATTGAGCCGAAGTTACCTTGTCCGTCCACCAACACGTTGCGCATGTTCCATGGCTGTGCCATACGCACCAGGGTGCCATAGATACTGCTATCGCCGTGAGGGTGGTACTTACCCATTACCTCACCCACGATACGTGCGGATTTCTTGGTAGGTTTGTCGCTGGTGTTACCCAACTCGTTCATTCCGAAGAGCACACGACGGTGTACTGGTTTGAAACCGTCGCGCACATCGGGCAACGCACGTGCCACAATGACGCTCATCGAATAGTCGATGTACGAGGTTCGCATTTCCTCGTCAATCTTCACAGGAATAATTCTGTCGTTGTCAATCATATAGTTTTGTTGTTTTTTAGACCGCGCTTTGCGCTGAGAGATATTAGACCGTCCTTTGGACTGTTAGACCGCCACTTCGTGGCTGAGAGATTCCGAGAGTCTAACAGCGAAGCGCTCTAACAACGCAGTGGTCTAACTTCTAACAGCCGTTTAGGCGGTCTTATTTTTCGCTGCAAAATTACTGCTTTTTTTTGATATGTGCAAATTTTTGTGCGTTTTTTTGCATTTTTTCTTATTTTTGGCTAATACCCCGATTTTTCACTCTCATGCGCTTAAATCGCAAATTTCGGGCGTTTATATCAATCTCACAACACCTTTCACATATAGCGCGTACGCGCGAGAATGCCAATTAGTTGCAAAACCGAATCGTTAATACAAAGAAACTTATCTCCTTGCCTTTGGCAGAAATCTTATTAATCCAATTTGCCACACATACGCCCCATCTCTTCCTTAGCACTCCGTGATAAATTGCAACCGCTAGCACTCGCTTTTAGCTCGTCCGCTTAATCTTAATGAAATGTAGTGAAAAAACTATAGATAGTGTCAACTGATTATAAATCCCATTATTTTAATCAACAACACCAACAACTTGTTTCTTATCTCGGCTTACGCCTTCGAACGATTTCTCCAACAACATTGCGCGAGCAACAACACAGCTCGCGCTCAAGGGGGTAATATTTAAAGACAATTAATATCAATTAAAAAGACAACCTAGACAATTTTTTTTGAAACAAAAATACGCTTCGCTACAAAAATAATTAAAAATCGAGGAACTCTTTTTGTCCTTGCCCATATAAATGCAGCACGCTGCATTGGTGGGCAAAACAAAAAATATTTTCTCAATCTGTGAAAATCAGTGCGATTAGTGGGAGATATCAACAAACAAAAAACAAAGGCAGGTTGCCCCGCCTTTGTCAATATTGAAGTAAAAAATATATGCTATGAAATCATCACTTCACTACCTGACCCGAGATGGTGTACATCTTTTCCTCGTGCAAGATATACACTTGACCATTACGGATAAGCTTTTGCGCAGGATTAGATGGATTCACATACACCTCTGGTGCTTCGGTAGGTGTATCGCTTCCGTAAACAGCCTGGAGAGTTATCACATCTTCAACAGGCTCTGCTACAGGCAGCCAATAGAGGAAAGTGAAGCCCGCAATTTGTGGTGCCAATGGAACGCGGAGAGTGACGGTTTGAGCAGAGAGTTCGTTGTCGTCTTGGTCGCTGAAAATAACTTCAAACTCTTTGTCAGCACCGGCCTCGTATTGTGCATAGACATCCAAGTCAGCGGTAATACTGCTGAAATCTTTGTCCCAACCGATAAAGGTGTATCCCTCGCGAGTAGGATCAGCTGGCGCAGTAGCAGCAGATTGATAATCTACACTATCGATCTTGAGCAAGGTGTCATCCCAATCGTAGAAACGCACGCCATAGCGGTTGATTTGGTAGAGTGCGGTAATGGTCATGTCTTCGGTAACGCTACTGAAATCCTTATCCCAACCGATGAAAGTATATCCCTCACGAGTAGGATCAGCAGGAGCAGTAGCGGCTTCGCCATCTGGGACTTTCATTGTAGCAAGGATGGAACCATCCCAATCTACGAACTCAACATCCCAATTCGAAACAATAGCGCGGATTTCTTTGAAGTCCTCCCACCATTCTGCATTTTGATATGCTTCAAGATATTCTGCTGGGACATAAAGGGTACAAGAAGTTTGATTCAAGCCACAGCCTGCAGCCGATGGTGGTATAGGCATATAAGCGGTTAATTCTTGGATATTGTCGCAATATTTGAGCGTAGCATATCCAATACTCGTTACGCCGCTACCAAGAGTGACAGACGTCAAACCTGAGCAATAAGCGAACGCCAGAGTTCCAATACTCGTTACGCTGTTGGGGATGGCGATGGAAGTCAAACTTTCGCAAAATTCGAACGCATAACCTCCAATGCTCGTCACTCTATCAGGGATGGTGATGGAAGTCAAAGAAGAGCATTCATAGAACGCGTAACCTCCAATACTCGTTACGCTGTTAGGGATAGTGATGGAAGTCAAACCAGAGCAACCTTTAAACGCACCACCTGCTATTTGTTTAATCCCTTCTGGAATAATATATGCCCCTTTATACGAACATGGCATATAGGCAAAACAATGTGTGTTGTAAATAGGTGATGTCAAACCATCGCAACCATCGAACGCCCTCTCTCCAATACTCGTTACGCTGTTTGGGATGGTGATGGAAGTCAAGCCAGTGCAATCACTGAACGCATAACTTCCAATCCATTTAGTTCCTTCCTTAATAGAGTAAGTAGATAGAGTTTTATCAACTGCCTCGACTAAATAAGTGTCTGCATAACGAAGATTATTTTCTACAGGAAAACCAGAGCAACCATAGAACGCCATCTCTCCAATACTCGTCACGCTGTTAGGGATGGTGATGGAGGTCAAACCAGTGCAATCACGGAACGCATAAGCTCCAATACTCGTTACGCCGCTACCAAGAGTGACAGACGTCAAACCTGAGCAATAAGCGAACGCGTGACCTCCAATACTCGTTACGCTGTTAGGGATAGTGATGGAAGTTAAACTAGAGCAATTTTGGAACGTATAACTTCCAATACTCGTTACGCTGTTGCCAATAGTGACAGAAGTCAAACCAGTGCAACCCTCGAACGCCCTCGCTCCAACATTCGTTACGCTGTTTCCAATAGTGACTGAAGTCAAACTTGAACAATCAGTAAACGCCTGAATTCCAATACTCGTCACGCTGTTAGGGATGGTGACAGAAGTCAAACTTGAGCAACCATAGAACGCATAATATTCAATACTCGTTACGCTGTTGCCGAGAGTCACAGAAGTCAAACTAGAGCAATTCTCGAACGCAGAAGATCCAATACTCGTTACGCTGTTGGGGATGGTGATGGAAGTCAAACCAGAGCACTCACGGAACGCCTCACCTCCAATACTCGTAAGACCATCAGGGAGGGTAACATACTTGATGTAGGATCTGTAATCGTACCATGGTGCTGGGTAAGAAGTAGTCATCTCTCCCGTACCTGAGATCGTTAAGGTGCTGTCTTTGGTGTTGAGAGTCCAGGTGAGGTTATCACCGCAGGTGCCATCGACAATGGCTGCATAAGCAGAGAATGTGCATGCGCTCAATAGCGCAAAAAGAAAAGTAAAAATTCGTTTCATACTTGTTTGTTTTTGTGTGGGAGTTGGCTCCTGACTGCCCGTAAATATAGAAAAAGCGTGGAACCTTACCATTGCTTATTCTTCTTCCTGAGGTCTTGGAATACCTTATCTATAAGAACAAGCAAGCAACGCCCACGCCGAATATGAAATGCCACCAAACAGAGCAGTCCACGAAGGACGCTCTGCGGGCGGGATATACATATCCCATAAGGGCGTTTACTGCCTTCTTGTTTTGGATAGATTGAAAGTTTCCAAGTTTCAGGAAGCCAAAACAAGCGCTGAGGACACCCCATTGCTTAAAATTATGAGGACCCCGTAGTAAACGCTTTTAATAATATGTCTGCAAACTTTGGGTTTGCGGTTGCAAAGGTACAATAAAATTTGCAAGTGTGCAAGAAAAATCGCATTTTCTTGTGTTTTTTTGCTCGGCGGGTTATCGCCGAGCACTAGACAGATGGCGGGTGACAGGTGGTAGTTCGCTTCGCTGTAGATCGGCGCTGTGCGCCTGTAGTTGGTAGGTTGCTGCGCTGGAGGTGGAGGATATTAGGAAGCCGAGCAGAGGATAGGTAGCAGGGTACGGGGAATGTACCAAATGGTAATCGAGTGGTATCGAAGTGGTATCGAAGTGGTAACGAGAAAGAAAGCGGAAAGAGACAGGGGGATGGCAGGGGGAAGATAAGAAGAAGATAGGGTATTCTCAGGTTAACAACTCGGTTATCCTACGTATATCTTACGTATATGTTACGTATATGGTACGTATATCCTACGTAATTGACAGCGGAAAGATAGGTAAAAATTAAGAATTATGAATTAAGAATATTGAATTACGAATTGGAAAGTGAGGTACAAAAATGATAAAAAACCAAATATAGGAATAGAAAAAAAATATTATTTTTTTGGCAGAATGAGAAAAAAGTAGTATCTTTGCAGTCGATTTGTAGCGACAAATGCCAGAGATACTATTGCACTACATATGGCAGAAGCGCATTTGGTCGGGTTTTCCACAATCAACAATTGATGGGAAGCCTATTGAAGTTGTGTCCGTAGGGCAGCACAATATCCACGCAGGACCCGACTTTAGCAATGCGCATATCCGCATTGACGGACAGGATTGGGTGGGAAATATCGAGATACATGTGCACTCGGCAGATTGGTACAAGCACAAGCACCACACCAACATGGCGTATGACAACACAATCCTGCATGTGGTAGCAAAAGCAGATAGAGAGGTGCGTAATTCGCAAGGAGAACTAATCCCTCAATGCGAACTGAAATACCCGCACCAAAGGGATTATCTCAGCGAGCTATTCCAGCATGGCACATTAGAGAACATCCCATGCGCCCAACAATTGCTGCAAGACCCCGCCCTATTAACTCAGGATTGGAAAAGGCTATTATTGGAAAAACGTTTAGAATGCAAGTATCAATCTATCAAGCAGTTGCTCGACATCACACAACAGAGTTGGGTACATGCATTTTATATCACATTGGCGCATAATTTTGGTTTTCATACCAATGGAATGCCCTTTGAAGCATTGGCACTGGCCACCCCACTCTCCTGCCTGCAAAAGCATAGGAATAGTCTCTTTCAGCTCACGGCTATCTTACTGGGGCAAGCAGGATTGTTGGAGCCAAGAGCAATGAACAAAGAACAAGGAGCAAGGAGCCAGGAGCAAGGATTATGGGAGGAGTACTGCTTCCTACAAAAGAAGTTCTCGCTCACTCCAATTGATGGTCAAATGTGGAAAAAGGCGAGAATGCGCCCACAAGGTGCTCCTGAAGTTCGCATTAGACAATTTGCGCACTTGATCTATCAGTCAGAGTTTCTATTCGCTCAGTTGATGGAAGCACAGACGACAGAAAAGATGGTCGAATTATTGAGTTTGCAATATGGCGACGAAGAGGTTTACACCCGCGTACAACGTCCGTTGCCGCTTGGAAAAAGTTCAATCGACATTTTGCTCATCAACACGGTGATACCGTACAAATATGCATACATGCAAAATAGGCAAGTAGATGCTGCGATCCAATGGCTCAATGCCATAAAAAAAGAGGACAATACCATCGTTCGTCAATGGGCTATGCTCGGACAAGCGATTCGTACCGCAGCCGATACACAGGCATTGATACACCTCTACCAGAACTACTGCCAACCACATCTATGCTTTAATTGCCATGTGGGGTATCAAGTGTTTGCACATAAACAATTGACACTATTTTAATTGACAATGAACGTTCAAGTATTAAAATAAACTACATCACATCATGAAAAAAATCTTATTATCCATCCTCGTTGCAAGTAGCCTAATGGCTTGCTGCAACTGCGCGTGCGGCGACCGCAATGCCAATACGCAAAACCCTATTATGCCAATTGTGTATAATGGTGGTGAACAAGTAATCTATCTCACCGATTACCTGCCACAAGTAAGCAACTTCGACAACTTGGTATTCACCACAGAACCAAGCTACCAAGTGCTCTCCGCAGAAAATGGATTGCTCACACTTGTTGGCGACCTCACCTTGTCCGTTCTCAGCGCAACAGACAAAGAGAGCGGTATCCAATACGACATTCCAGTTACCCCACAAAGCAATTATGAAGTAGGTTTGGTAACTAAATCATTCACCGACTCTACCATCACCATCGGCGTGCTCAACGACTACGAGCATCTCCAATTCCGTGTATTGTGGCAAGACACCCGTGCTACCGAGTACATCAACTACGAGCAATACGCTACGGAAGCAACATTAACCATCGAACCAGCATGGCGCGAGAGCAAAGGTCGTAGTTTCATCCGAGTATATGCGATGGGCGACGGCAAACGCCTCAACGACTTGCTTATCCCATTGGAGAATGGCAAAGTAGTCAGCGACGTTGCACAATTGACTCGTCACGACGACCAAGCACAAGTGCTTTACTCGCTCATGATTGACCGTTTCCACAATGGCAACAAAGCCAACGACTGGAAGATGAACAGCCCAGAGGTACTCGACATTGTGGACTACCAAGGTGGTGACATCGCAGGTATCACACAAAAAATCAAAGAAGGCTTCTTCACCGAACTCGGTATCAACACCATTTGGATTTCTCCTATTACCCAAAACCCATGGGATGCATGGGGCATGAACAAGTTCCCTAATGGCAACAAGTATGACAATACCAAGACCTATACCAAGTTCTCTGGTTATCACGGTTATTGGCCTATCTTTACTACTGAGGTTGAGAAACGCTTTACCACCGAGGAGGAATTGCATGAGATGTTGGCTGTCGCTCACGAGCACGGGCTCAACGTCATTCTTGACTATGTAGCTAACCACATGCACATCAACTCACCTACCCTGCAAGCACACCCTGACTGGCATACCGATAGTATCTTGCCTGACGGTCGTCGTAACTTCGAACTCTGGGACGAAGCACGCCTCACCACATGGTTTGACGTACATATCCCTACCCTCGACCTCGAGCGCCCAGAAGTATGCTCACCTATGACCGACTCTGCCCTCGTATGGCTCGACAAATTCGCTTTCGACGGCTTCCGCCACGATGCTTGCAAGCATATCCCACTCAACTACTGGCGCGAACTCGGCGCGAAGATGAAGCAACGCTATCCTAACCGCCACATCTGGATGATTGGTGAGACTTATGGCGACCCTTCATTGATTGGCTCATATGTTAAGAGCGGTATGCTCAACTCGCAATTCGACTTCAACATCTACCACACCGCTATCGACGTGCTAGGCAAACCTGAGCAATCGCTCCAAAAGATGCACGAGACAGTCATGCAATCACTGGCTGCTTATGGTTCGCACCACACCATGGGTAATATATCTGGCAACCACGATAAGTGCCGCTTCATCTCGCTCGCAGGTGGTGCAGTGAGCTGGAATGAGAACGACAAAGCCGCTGGTTGGGAGCGCGAGATTGGCGTGACAGCAGATGGCAACCCAGAGAAAGATGAGCAGGCCTACAAAGCGGCTATGTTGCTTGAGGTCATCAACCTCACCATCCCTGGCGTGCCATGTATCTACCAAGGCGATGAGTACGGCGAGGCTGGCGCCAACGACCCTGACAACCGCCATATGCTGAAATTCAATGGCCTCTCCGAGCGTCAACAACAATTCCGCAACGAAGTACAACAACTCGTGCAACTCCGTCGTAACTCTCTCCCACTCATCTACGGTGAGTATATCCCTGTAGAAGTAACCGACAGCAAATGGGTATTCGACCGCACATACATGGGCGAGACGGTACGCGTAAGCATCGATTTAGCTAACCTGGCATATTCAATCAACTAATCATTTATAAACAAACAAAACAATGAAAAAAATCCTTATTCTCGCACTCGGAGCATTGGCTATGATCTCCTGTGCAAAACAACCATGCGATGCTCGCCATACTTGCTGGGCATACGACGCTACTATCTACGAGCTCAACACCCGTCAAGCTACTCCAGAAGGTACATTTGCTGCTGCAGAGGCACTCCTGCCAGAAATCAAAGAGAGTGGCGTGGATATTATCTGGATCATGCCTATCCAAAAGATTGGTGTGCTCGAGCGCAAGGGTACATTGGGTAGCTACTATGCTATCACCGACTACTGCGAATTCAACCCTGAGTTTGGTACACGTGCTGACTTCGAGCACTTCCTCGCTAAAGCACATGAGTTGGGTTTGAAGGTTATCCTTGACTGGGTAGCTAACCACACTGCTCCTGATAGCGAATGGACCAAAAACGATGGCTGGCACTACCGCGATAGCCTCGGCAACCTCATGGTGCAATACGACTGGACCGATATCTCCAAACTCAACTACGACAACCAAGACATGCGCGCTGCTATGAAGAAAGCTATGCACTGGTGGATGGATACCATCGGCATCGACGGTTTCCGTTGCGACGTAGCAGGCGAAGTGCCTACCGATTTCTGGAACGATGTAATGGCTGAGATCCGTGTAAAACATCCAGATATGTTTACACTTGCTGAGGATGAGGCAGAGGCACAAGATCTCACCGAAACTGCATTCGACATGTACTACGGCTGGGAACTCCACCACCTCATGAACGGTGTGGCTCAAGGCAGCAAGACAGTGGAAGACCTCTGGGGTTATTTTGCGAAAGTGGATACCACTATCCGCAAAGAAGCTATCCGTATGAACTTCACCTCTAACCACGACGAGAACTCATGGAATGGTACTGAGTTCGAGCGTATGGGCGATGCTACTGACCTCTTCGCTGCATTCACATACGTAGTGCCTGGTATGCCTATGATTTACACTGGTCAAATGAGCGGCAACCACCATCGTCTTGAGTTCTTCGAGAAGGACCTCATCGACCGCGTAGAGAACGCACCACAAAAGGCATTGTACAAGGGGCTCAACGACTTGCGTGCTGCCAACCCAGCATTGTGGAGCAACGAGAAGGGTGCAGAGATGGTTCGCTTGACTGCTGACAACGATAAGGTATTTGCTTGCGTGCGCACTAAATCTTGCCCAAAACATGGCGATAACACCGTGATTGCTATCATGAACATGTCTGCTGAGCCACAAACCGTTACCCTCGACCTCACCAACCTCGAGAGCGAGTATAACTGCCTCTGCGGCAAGACAATGAACATTGAAGCTACTCAAACACTCGAACTCACTCCTTGGAAATACATCATCTTGACCAAGTAATATAGTTCACACATACCATTCAAAACACGAGATTATCACGCCATAATCTCGTGTTTTTTTATGTGCATACATAAATTTCAACAAAACACTTGCATATTCAAAAAAAAAATAGTACCTTTGCGTGCTAAAATTACGTAACGTGGTATATTTTGACTTCATATCATCCAAAGTGGGGGTATCTGCCAAGCAGATAGCAGCTACAGTAGCATTGCTTAATGAGAATGCGACTATACCATTTATTGCACGTTACCGTAAAGAAAAAACTGGCAGTTTGGACGAAGTGCAAATCGCCGCAATAGCCGATGAATACCATCGCTACTTGGAGATGGAAGACCGCAAGGCTACTATCCTTAATACGATTGCCGAGCAAGGACAATTGACGGACGAGCTGAAAGCACGTATTGAGAAATGCTGGGATGCTACAGAATTGGAGGATATCTATCTACCCTACAAGCCCCACCGCAAGACACGTGCCGACGTAGCCCGCGAACAAGGCTATGAGCCATTGGCAAAGGCGATTTTCAGCCAAAAACGGGAAGGCGATGAGGCGATGAAGCGATTAGGCGACAAACGGGAAGAAGCCCTACAGGGCGCACGCGACATCATAGCTGAGTGGATTAGCCAAGACGAACAAGCCAGAAATGCTATTCGCCGCGAGTTTACCTACTCCGCTGTATTGACCACCAAAGTAGTCAAAGGCAAAGAATCCGAAGAAGAGGCACAGAAATACCGCGACTATTTTGCGGTGAAAGAGCCACTTCGTCGCATCACATCACACCGATTATTGGCTATCCGCCGTGCTGAAGCCGAAGGGTTTATCCGCGTGGATATTTCGCCCGACAGCGAAAAAGCATTGGATAAACTGGCACGAATCTTCCTCAAGACCCAAAGCGATACCACCTATCAAGTGGAACTCGCCATGGAAGATAGCTACAAGCGACTACTCAAGCCATCCATTGAGACTGAGTTCGCCGCTCAGAGCAAAGAGAAAGCCGACGAAGAGGCGATACGTGTCTTCGCACAAAACCTCCGCCAATTGCTATTGGAGTCGCCATTAGGACAAAAGTGCGTCTTAGCACTCGATCCGGGTTTCCGTACTGGGTGCAAGACCGTCATACTATCAGCACAAGGCGATTTACTGCATCACACCGTGGTATTTGTCAATAACGTGGCTTCCACCAAGACCATACAACAACTTATCGCACAATACCAAATTGAAGCCATCGCCATTGGTAACGGCACAGCCTCCCGCGAATGCGAACAAATGGCAAAATTGGCAGTTGATAGTTTACAGTTGACAGTTAAACCCCAAGTATTCGTCGTCAGCGAAAGCGGAGCATCTGTGTATTCGGCTAGTAAGATTGCTCGTGAGGAATTCCCTGACGAGGATGTGACGGTGCGCGGTGCTGTGTCAATAGGTAGACGCTTGATGGACCCATTGGCGGAGTTGGTAAAGATTGACCCTAAGTCCATTGGCGTAGGACAATACCAGCACGATGTGAATCAAACGCGCCTCGGCGAGAGTCTGCAGCAGACGGTAGAAAGCGTGGTAAACCACGTGGGCGTAGATGTCAACACGGCAAGCAAACATATATTAACCTACGTATCTGGATTAGGTCCTGCGTTGGCACAAAATATCGTGAACTACCGCAGCGAGAATGGTGCTTTTTCTAACCGCAAGGCGCTACTCAAAGTACCCAAGATGGGCGCAAAGACTTTTGAGCAAGCAGCAGGATTCTTGCGCGTGACCAATTCCGATAACCCGTTGGATAACTCAGCGGTGCACCCAGAGAGCTATGGCATAGTGGAGAAAATGGCCAAGGACTTGAAATGTAGCGTAGCCGACCTTATGAACAATGCGACGCTGCGCGAGAAGATAGATTTGCAACGCTATGTGACAGACAAAGTGGGAATGCCAACGCTCCAAGATATCCTTCGTGAGTTGGAGAAGCCAAGTCGTGACCCACGCGAACAAAAAGAAGAATGGCACTTCGACGAGAGCGTGCATACCATTGACGACCTACAAATAGGCATGGTACTGCCTGGCATTGTGACCAATATCGCCAACTTCGGTGCATTTGTAGATATAGGCGTGCACAAGGATGGATTGGTCCATATATCCGAAATGGCGAATCGCCGTATCAGTAATCCCGCAGAAGTGGTCGCACTGCACCAACATGTGATGGTGAAAGTGATTGACATCGACAAACAACGCGGACGGATACAGTTGTCGTTGAAGGTTTAAGGTTGAAAGGTTTAAGGTTTAAAGACAAGAAAGATATGAAAAAGATTTTTACTATTTTGCTACTATCAGTAGCTATGATGACGATGGCGCAAAAGGTGCCAACGTCTTTCCCACGAAAATTCCTCATTGAGCATTTTACAGGTACATGGTGCGCATACTGCCCATATGGCATGATGGTGATTGACTATGCGGTACAGACGTCAGAAACCCCATATATTTGGGTTAGCCATCACCTAGATGACAACTATTCCATTGCAGAAGGCTATAACATCTACTCAATCGCTAATGCAGACGGTGTTCCTTCCATGATGCTCAATCGTTCAACCCAATCACAGGGATTATCCTTTCATCCTGGTTACCTACCAGAAATGACCATCACAGACGCTACTACAGCCGAAGCATCGGTAGTGATTGATCATACCTACAATGCAGAGACTCGTCAACTGGACATCACCGTCAGCGGACAAGTAGCCAACACTACTACCACCGCCTATCTGCTCACCGTACTCATCAAGGAAAATGGCATCATTAGCAGTCAAAGTGATGCATATTTTGCATGGGGTAGCCAGTGGAAAGAATTTATCCACCCTCGTCTCTCACGTGCATTCATCAGCGCAGCTATGGGTGATCGTGTTAATGTAACTAACCAAGCATATAGCAAGACCTACACCTATACCTTGAACGAGAAATGGGTTCCAGAGAACTGCTGCGTAGTAGCATATATCACCCCTCTTACCCAAAAACCGATTATCAATGCAGAACAAACAGCGATTGTAGAAGGTACCACGGGTGGCGAGCACTTTTATCCGCTGGGCATTACCCTCAAAAATAAGCCTAGCAATCCTGATAAAATCACATTCGATTCTATCATCGTAAATAAAACTGAGGCAGACAAGATAAAGGTGCTTTTGATTTCTGAGAAAGTTGTGAGCCATGCACAGTATGGCGAATTGCAACCTGTGTTAGTCTTAGAGGTCAATACTAAGTCTAATCAACTGCCAGTAGATACCTTGGACATCTCAGCAGGCAAGGAAGAGAACACCATTACTGCGGGATCTTTTGACATCAACACCTTTACATACGGCGGTTCATGTTACTACTATGTAGATCCTGCGGCATTGAAAGCAGGTGTGGTAGATCCATATTTTGCATGGCGACTCAACAAAGGTAAATTGGCAATTGATGCCCAAGGAAATATCCTGACAGCAGGCAACTTCTACAATGGCGAGCACTTCACTATGCGCTATACTGCACCTACCAATACTGCGCTAGAAGATGTGGTGGCTCCTCAGCAACAATCCATCAAATACATCCAAGATGGTAAACTTATCATCCGTAATAACGGATCGGAATACGATGTGGTAGGTAAAAAGTTATAATTGAAAATTTATAAGCAAGAACATATGAAAAAGATTTTATTATTCGCTATCATGGCTATTTGTGCACTAACTATCAGCGCACAATTGCCCAATGTGAAATTACAAGACATCAATGGTAACACCGTACAAACAGGCTCCATTAACAACAATGGCAAACCTGTGATCATCTCCTTCTGGGCAACCTGGTGCAAGCCATGTTTGCGTGAACTCAAGGCCATTCACGAAGTTTATCCGGATTGGCAAGACGAGACTGGCGTGAAGATGATTATCGTCAGCATTGACCAAGCGCAAGATGCCAACAAAGTAAAACCACTCGTTGACGGCTTTGGCTGGGAGTACGAGGTGTTGCTCGACCCTAACGGCGACTTCAAACGCGCGATGAACGTGCAAAACGTACCTCACGTATTTGTATTAGACGGCAAAGGCAAAATCGTCTATAACCACGCAGGCTATGTGGATGGCGGCGAAGAAGATATCTATGAAGCGTTATTATAAAATAGCATTACTGCTCTGTTTTCTGCCTACATTAGTATTGGCAAACGACACTGTGTATGTAGTTGGTGGCATTCAGCACGATGCACTGGTGCCTATACCGACTATTGAGCAAGGTTACTACTTAAGCAATTCGTATCTTGACTTAGGTATGCGTTGGGACCACAACACCGAAAATCAGGCAAGTTTTCGTGGATTAGAAGTCATCACTCGTGCAGAACTCACGGAGTGGCCATTGCCTGGCTATGATGCAGATCCTAGCTTCAAAGGATATGGTATCAGTCACTTGCATGTAGGTGCCACCTTTGATTGGGGAAAAATCACAGTAGGTGACGTCTATGGTCAGTTTGGTAGTGGTATGGTGCTGCGCTTGTACGAAGATCGCGCGCTGGGTGTGGATAACGCATTGCGTGGCGGAAAGATCGAGGCAACCCCATACAAAGGTATCTACATCACCGCATTAGGCGGTAAGCAACGACGTAATTGGAACTGCTACGACGATAAGGCTTGGGGCTGGAACTACAAGCAAGATGCTGTACTCGGTGCCAACATCGATCTTGGTTTGCAAGAGTGGATTCCCCAATTGCAAGAAGCGGGGGCTAACCTCACGATAGGCGGAAGCTATGTAAGCAAGTATCAAAAAGAGGATACCATTATCACCAATACCGTCATTCTGCCAGAGGGTAAGTACGACTATTACTATAACCTGCCTCAATGGGTAGGTGCAGGTAGCGTGCGTGCACAATTCCAAATGAAGGGCTGGAATGCGTTGGTAGAGTATGCCTACAAAGCTAACGACCCTAGCATATTAAACAACTATAGCTACAATCATGGCGAGGCATTGCTGATATCACTCAGTTACTCACAAAAAGGGTTGGCAATTTTGGCACAAGCCAAACGTTCGGAGAACATGTCAATGCGTTCGGATAGAAAGGCCAACCTCATGGCTGGTACCATCAACCATATGCCTCCATTTGCCACACAACACACCTATATGCTAGCTTCGTTATATCCATATGGTACAGAAAAGACCGCCAACGAATGGGCTTTTCAAGGTGAAATCCGTTACACTTGGAAACGCGGCACAAAGATGGGAGGACGCTATGGAACAACCCTCAAACTCAACGCTTCGCATATCCGTGGTACCAACGATACATGGTTCGGCATGAGTGAACTACCCTACTATACTGACATCAACTTAGAACTGAATAAGAAATTGACTAAGGACTGGTATATCGGTGCTATGGCAATGTATCAAACCTACAACAAGCAGGCCATAGAGGGACACGGTGACTTAATCCATGCAGGTATAGGTGTGATAGAGGCCAAGTATGCGATGAACAAGAAAGTGCAAATGCGTGCCGAACTGCAATATCTCTATACCAAGCAAGACGAAGGACAATGGGTAGCTGCCTTGTACGAACTCAGTCTATGGCGTCAATTGGTATTGTCGGGACAATGGATGTATAATATTGGGTATGCACATGAGGCGACCAACGAACACTATTATACGTTCGCTGCCACCTATACACATGGCGCTCACCGCGTGATGGCAGGATATACCAAAACGCGTGAGGGATTCAACTGTTCAGGAGGTATATGCCGCTATGTACCTAAACAAGAAGGCATATCGTTAACGTATAATTTTACATGGTAAGTTATTAGTCTAATTTATGAAATCAAATATTCAAATAAGTCTTTGTTCCTTGCTATTGGTACTTGGTTCGCTACTGACTGCTTGCGAAGTAATACCCGCAGGCGAACGTGAGGAAGTCATCTTTACGCCTACCGACCCTAGTGCCGTCAAGCGCACATCACTACTCATTGAGTATTCAGGATGGCAATGCGTCAATTGCCCTACGGCTGCCGAAGAAGCTCACCACCTCAAGGAACAATATGGCGAGAACCTCGTAGTGGTAGTGATGCATCCCGAGAGCAATCCAAATACCCGTCATAACAACAAACCTGCGCTCAACTATACTTGCCCAGAGGCAGATAGCATCTATATGATGATGGGAGGAACCAACACGACCCCATTCCCAACAGGTAATGTGAATCTAGTCAAGGATGTGACAAAAGGTTACTTCAACGACTTTGATAAATGGGCTACTAACATCAGCCAAGCATACTCGACTCCTAAACCAGTACTCATCGGTCAAGAGGTAAAAGGAACTGCAGACAGCAAGGATATCTGGATGGCTGTAGATATCACCAACTTAGATACGAAAGCCATTGAAGCTACCCTACAAGTATGGCTGACCGAAGACTCGGTAATCGGTAGTCAAAAGAAACCTTCAGGTACAGACAAGAATTATGCACACAACCATCTCATGCGTGCATCTATCACACCGATTTGGGGTGATGTCGTACCTGTCGAAGCACATATGACGCAACAAGTAGTGTACGAATATACCCTACCCGAGAAGGTCGTAAAAGAAAACTGCAATATTGTGTCACTCGTCACTATAAACGGCGAAGTGGTACAAGCTAAAGAAACAAGAATCATTATTGAATAACAACAAAATAAATACTATAACAATGAAAAAGATTTTTACAACTATTTTTGTGCTAAGCGCAGCACTGAGCATGCAAGCTGCATTGCACTTGACAACAGAGAAATGGGTGGAAGATGATCAAGTTTCTACTGAGATCACCGAAAGCACGACCATTATCGTAAATGAGTACGAATGGGATGAAGACCTCGAAGAGGCGACCATGACAGTAGAAGGACAATTGTATTCAGATGAATCGCAGGCAATAACTGTTACTATCACACGTCAAAACACAGGTATCAACGATCAGTTCTGTGCTGGAGGAAGTTGCATGTATGGAAATGCAGAATTGACCCAAGTATGCCCTTTAACAGTCGCTGCTGCATTTCAACGCAGTTGGTCTGCGCACTATATTCCACAGCAAGCTGGTGTAGAAACCATCACTTACACATTTGATGATGGCGTGAATCCAGAGATTGTATTGACCGTGAAGTATAGCTATCTAACCAATGCGGTAGAGAATGTAGTAGCGCCACAATACAATGGCAAGATCTACAATCTGCTCGGTCAAGAGATGCCTGCTAACGAACTAAGCGAGTTGCCAAAGGGTATCTACATCATCAATGGTAAGAAATATATCAAACAATAATATTAACTGTTTATATTTTTTTAAGGTATGAAAAAGATTCTCACAGTAGTGATGTTGCTATGTGCAACCTTAGTGGCATCAGCGCAAGAGGTACCAAGCTCTTTTCCTCGTAAATACCTCCTTGAGCACTTTACGGGGGATGGGTGTGGCAACTGTCCAGGCGGAATGGCTGCCATGGTGGGGTATACCCAAAGCGTATCTACTCCTTGCATTTGGGTAAGTCATCACTATGGCTACAACGAAGACGAATATACTATCTCCGAAAGCGCGAAAATAGCGAAGGCGATTGCCGTTAGTGGAGCACCTAATTTAGGTATCAATCGTACTAAAATTACGGGCACAGCTATTGCTTTCCACCCAGGCTATTTGGTTGAAGATGGCATGGCTGATCTTATTGCGAAAAAATGCGAAGCAACAGCTGAAGCATCGGTAGTAATCAATCATACCTATGACACTCTTACCCGAGAACTCAACGTGACCGTCAGCGGTCAAGTAGCCAATACTGAGGTAACAGAATACCTCCTTACCGTACTCATCAAGGAGAATGGTCTTGTTGGCGCGCAGGAAGACGGTCAAGAATACTCATTTAAGTCTGGAGGTTTTAAGGAATTTGTGCACCCATGCGTAGCGCGAGATGTACTTTGCTCGGATGCATTGGGAGATGAGGTAGCTGTAGAAAATCAAGCATATAGCAAGAATTATGTATATACAATTCCTGTTAATTGGGAGGCGGAAAACTGCTGCATCGTAGCGTACATTACCCCTACATCTAAGAAGCCAGTCATCAATGCCGAGGAAACCCCATTGGTAGCCGGCACTACAGGTGGTAAAGAGTACTTGCCATTTGGTATTACTCAAACCCAAGCCCCAAGTAATGCAACTAAACTGGAATTCGATAATCTATCTATTAGCAAACCATCAGATGACAAACTAGCACTTCAGTTGATTGCTTCTTCTTCCACTCGCTCTAAATTGTATGGCCCAATGAAATTAGTGGTAGGGCTTGAGTTCAACACGATGGATACCATTATTCCAATGGATACATTAGAATATGTAGCAGGTGATGTGCTCAACACCTTCAGTGCGGGTACTGTGGATAAGGGTACACAATCTTTTGGTGGATCACATATGGCTTACTATTTGTCACCTAGCTTGAGCGAAGAAGTATGGCTATTATGTCATGGATGGCGTATAAAGACAGGTACTTTCGCCATGGACGATAAAGGAGGTTTCTATACAGAAGGTATACTTTATAATGGTAAGAAGTTTACTATCACTTGTACATTGCCTGAAAAGAATACTGCCGTAGAAGATATCGTATTTGACCAAGCTCATGTAGAAAAACTCATGCGCAATGGCCAATTCATTATCCGTATTGACGGTGTAGAATATGACCTCCAAGGACGAGAGATTAAGTGATGAGTTATGAAGTATAAGTTATAAGTGATAAGTGATAAGTTATAACTCAGACAAAGATAATCCCCGCACTCAAACGAGTTGCGGGGATTATTGTAGGTATAACCCAACTATGTGGCTAACGCAATAACCTTACTTCACGGCTTGACCTACCATATTGAATGTTTCACCATTGCGGATAATCAATAGTTGACCATTCTTCAATACTTTCTCCGCAGCAGTTAGCTCTGTAGCTACATTCTCTACTCCTGCACCGATAGGGGTACCATCATATACGATATGTACAGATACGCCGTATGAGTTATACGCATTCACTTCTAGGTGCATATATCCGTTCTTATCCTTGCTCACTTCTACCGTACCACCTACTATGAGCCAAAGTGGTACAACCAGCGAACCATCCTCCAGTTTCTCTGCATAGAATGAAGGCCATACACCATTGCCTTGCACTCCAGGATTGGCTTGCACTGTACCGTAATCTTCGCTATAATCTATCGTATAAGTGCCAACAGGTATAATGGTTTCTTCATCAGCATCTGCTACATAGAAGAAGAAGGCTGCACCATCCGATCCGTCTGCAGCTGTGAGCTCCAGATAGATATAGTCGTTTTGCGCTGTTTGGTCATCTATCGTCACATTATCCTCGGTGGTATATGTACGATCAACTTCCAATCCTGGCTCGTCATAATCCAAATGAGTATTATACTCCGATGTCATCTTGATATGGTAGTAGATGGCATTTGAGCAAATCACTTTAGCTTCTGCTGTAATGACGCCATCAGGAGTATGCGTCACCACCAGTGTACCTTTCTCCACTGTATAAGGTCGCATTTCTTTAGAAGAATACACATAGGTATCTCCGCCCATAAAGTCGTATTGTCCTTCACCAAACTGACCAAATAAGCCATCGTTGACAAAGGTACCTGCTACCTCATCGGTGATAGGCGTCAAGGAAACAAACCATTCTTCGTCTGGTGTGTAGGCCGATAAAGTATAATAGCCATAATCAAGCGCATTGCTGAAGTTGACTGGCATCTCAATCTCTACGGTATCTACTGGTGTTGGTACAGTGTACCAGAACTCAATGTCGTATTGCACGGCATCCCAACTGATGATACTTGCATCAATCACCGTGGTATCTCCTCTTTGTAGGAGCGTACCCTGAATATCCGCGAATTGAATACCATGTCCCTCTTCCAAATCATACAACTCAGAATACTCCATCAATACGTTCTCCATACCGAAGGTTTCGCCCAATCCTATTCCATAAATGGTCATTGATGCGGCATAATCATACTCTGGGTCCTCGTGTAGCAACTGAATCATACCCAATTGATCAGGTCTGTAGGTAGCTATAGCAGACTTGTCAAAGTTCACTTTCACTGTCTTAGTTGGAGTTGGTACCACGTATTTCATATCAATCGAATACCACTTATAATCCCCTCCATATGCTTCAATATATGCTTCCCAACCATTCTCTCCATCCACCAAGGTCAATGTAGCTTGGATAGCTGCCTGCTCAATCCATGTCTTTTTATCAGCTATGACTAGCGCTACATTCTTGTATACACCAGCTTCAGCGCGATCAGCTTCATAAAAAACATCCACATGGTATAAATCCGACGAACCACTTACCATCATGTAGCCATAATTGCTCAACGACTCATCAATATCCAAGTTCACACATGATACATGCACCGTATCCGACACAGCAGGCAGCGGCGCTATCATCGACACGCGATGCAATACTGTATCCTGATTGTAGAACTGCAATTCAGCGTGATAACCCAAAGAGCCATCAGCTAGAAACTCGCCTACTATCTCCATCTGCGCTTGCAGCATCTTTTGCTCTACTCCTTTGTAAGTGATTCGTGTCATACCCGCCTCAAAATCCTGATGCGTATAGAATCCATCTACCACATCGGATTTCACACCCAAAAGGATATCCATGTCTGCATTATTGCCGTCCAAGAGATAGCCATTGTCGTACATAGTCAAGGTAGCATTATTAATCTTATTATCTACTGTAGATTTAGGAGTATAGAAACTATGTACCGCGTGGAGCTGATAGGTATTGTCTTCGCTATCCAAAATGGTAGCATCCAATATAATCTGCTTGAGGTATGTACCCACTTGCTTCTCAGAAATGGTCATCGTCACATCCTGAAAATATATCTCATAGAATGTGTCGTCTGAGGAATACCATCCCCATGTCCAGTCCCAACTGATATCATCAAAGCTATAAGTGCCTGTAAAAGTATCCTCCAAACCAAACCAACATAGGCGGAAAGTATATCCTTGTGCCTCTAATGCAATATACCATTCGCTAGTCTCAGGGTCGTATTCTGGCCCTACCAAAAATCCATCACCATTGAGGGTAATAACCTCAGCTTTCGCCTCTCGCTTGAGTGGCATAGCACATGATGCTGCAGGATGACGGCGCACCTCTGATGCATCAGCAGATAATGGACGAACTACTTTCTTTTGCACATCGGTCAATTGACTCATTGCAGCCGTTGGCTTAGTATTCAACACTTGCTCTTTTTGTGGGAGCATTGTTGGAGAGGTAGCGAACATGCCGGCTCCTACCATCATTGCCATGAGAAGGGTAAAAATCTTCTTCATACAGACCTATTTTTTTACTTCACTTGTGCACCAAGTGCGTTATAAACTTTGCCGTTACGGATAATGAGGAGTTGACCATCTACGATCTGCTTCTCTGTATCCACCACACTGGTACCTATATTCTCAATACCAGTAGATGCCAAGTCATATACGATATGTACTGGAATATCGCATGAGTTGAGTGCGTTGATCTCGAGAGCCAATTCACCTGCCTCATTCTTATATACTACAACCTCGCCACTTACGAAGAAGTAAAATGGTTCGAGCAACCAACCTTCCATATAGCCAGCATAGTAGGATGGCATCACATTGCCTTCCCAATCCATACCCGTACTTGCGAGTACAGTGCCATCAAACCCAGTGCTATTAATAGGATAAGTATCCAATGCAATCACATTCTCTGCATCTGCTTCGCTTGCTACAAAATACAGCGCAGTAATGTCACCCGCTACTTCATCTATGATCTGTACTGAAATTAATCCGTTGTCTGCTGTAAAATCGTTGATCATCATGGTGGCGTTGGCATCATAAATTCGCTCAAGTGGAGTGGTCTCAGAGTCGAACTCAAGGTGTGGCTTCTCATATTTAGAAGTCAAGTCAATTTCGTATTGAATAGCGTCCTCACACACGACAGAAGCCTTCAAAGTAATATTGTCATTTTCATCCAACACTACAGTAAATTGACCTTTCTCCATGTAATACAAATCGTACATCTCCTGCTCGGCATTCCATTTGCCAACATAGCTATTGCTTGCATCAAAGTCGTACTGACCTTCGCCAAACTCACCAAACTTACCATCGTTGACGAAGGTACCAGGGATATCTTCTTTAGCAGTTGCATATACCGTGAAGACTACAGCTGTTTGTTCGTCCTCAGTATATCCTACTAAGTTATATACACCATTATATTCGAAATCCTGGATAAACTCCGCATTCTCAATAGTTAGATTAACGGTCTGGGTAGGAGTAGAAGCTACATACCATAGACGAACTTGATAGAGTACACCTTGGAAGGTCACATAATCCATCTCCATCTTGGTAGTATCGCCTACTTGGTAGAGTTTACCATTCACCTTTTCAGCTACATTCAAGACGGTACCATCCTTGAGTTCTAAATAGGTAAAGTACTCTATAATCTGCTCCTCATCAAACTCACCTCCCAACTCTACACCGGCCACATTGATAGAAGCACTATAGAGGTCGTTCTCGTTGTAGATTTGGATATCGTTGTCCAAGTGAGGATAGTATTTCGCTTTTGCGGAGTGCTCAAATGCTACTAATACGGTGTCTGTTTGCTCTGGTACACTCCAACTCAGGTGCAAGTTATATACTTTATTGTCGCTACCGAGCATGGTGCCGTCAATCACCCAGTTGTAGTTTTTGTCTAAACTTACTGTGATCTCTGCTTCCAAACTCGTGATGGTGTTCCATTCTGCATCATCTAGGAAGATAGCAGCTTTATAGGTACCCTCCTCTATAATGGTTGCCTGCCAGCCACCGCGGATAGCAAAGTCGTTGGTGCTAGCATAAAAGTCGATGCTACCGAAGAAAGAGGCACTAGAGTCATCTACTTTCAAGTCAACGGCGGTCAATTCAATCGTATCGGTTGGTGCAGGCAGTGGAGCTGCAATCACAAAATGATAGTCTATGGTATCATTGCCCATCATCTTCACTTCGGTCACGTATGCCAACGAGCCATTCTCTGTATGTGTCGCCAAGTTTATCGTTGCCTTGAAAGTCAGAGGAGCAACATCCACGCCCTTGTATGCGATTTTGCTTTCATCCCAATTGACCATATTCATACCATAGGTACCCACAATATCCGAATTGCCGATTACGAGTTTAATATCCAAATCCTCATTTTTTCCCTCAAGGGTGAAATCCCAATCACCAGTGGTAATCGTAGCATCAAGGATAACGGATTCTACTTGACCCTTTGGTACGATGTTCTCGTGTACTGCATTCACTTCATATGTGTTGCCGTCTTCGCCTACAAGAGTTGCCTTCAGCACATAGCGCTCCAAGTTTGCACTCACTTTTTCTTGAGTCAATGTCATATTCATCTCTGAGAACATGATCGAACCATAGCTGAATGGAGTAATCAAGTGAGTAAAATCGTATATAAAATCCTCTGTGGTGAATGTTCCGCATGGATTATCAGCTGGAGCGTTCCAATTAAGTTGCAGGTTGTGACCATACTCATTACGGCTCATATCGTCACAACTAAGACCAATCATCCACTCGCCAAGATCAGCATCGCATTGCATAAATGCAAATCCGTCATAATTGAGCGTAATCACCTCATGCTGTGCTTTAGCTTTAGGTGCTTTTTTAGCGTTAGGATTGGTTTGGGGAGTTGTCTTGCCCTCAAACTTGTCCAAACCTAATACCTTAGCCACTTGTTTATGGTGCTTAAGTTCTTTGCTGGCAAGCTCAGTAGCATGTCCCGTAGGATCTACTTTATTGCCTAATTCTACTGGAGGCAACGCCATCATACCAGCAGTTACCACCATCGCCATGAGAAGTGTAAAAATTTTCTTCATACAGACTAATAATATTAATTGTTAAACTTAATTATATTTTCTATCCATTGCAATATCACCCATATTGCAAACTAATCTCAATATGGGTGATATGTTATACATTACTTATTTCACGCGCGTACCTGTGATATTGTACAAACCATCATGGCGGAGGACATACAACTGACCATTGATAATCAGTTTCTTCGCTGCTTGATTTTCGCCACCAAGGATATCATCGCAGTTACCGCCGAAGATATCCTCAACACCTGTAGAGAGCTCGCTTTCAAACCACAAGGTCAAATAACCCTCGTTCCATACCCATGGAGCCGTCACATCAGAACCAAACTTGAAACCATGCTCCGCACACCACTCTGGAAGGAAAGCTGTAGCACACAAATCAGCCCCCTCAGTGGTGGTATCTGTAAGTTGAACCGTAGCGTCAATAGCAGCTAAGTCAGAAATCACATAGTTATTCTTGAAGTTCTTTTCTGGTGCGAAATATGCTCGTGGCCATTCGCTTTGTGGTTTATCCCAATCCACATTATCCCAATCGTATTCATAATCATCGCCACTGGAGAAACCAATCACGCGGTGAGCAATCACATCCTTACCCGTAGGTACATTGATTGCGCTTAATGCCACCAAGCAGTTCTCTGCCAACATATCGGTAGCAGTACCTGTCGCATCGGTATCCACATGACCGATGATACCACCTACCTTACCAACTTTAGCAGTGTCAGCTAGGTTAAGGGTTCCACTCACAATATTGTTGTAGATCTTTGAGCGACCGCTATGGCCTACGATACCACCAATGGTGTTGCTACTATACAAATCGGCATCTACGCGGCAGTCATATATAGGTTCACCTCCACTTACTTCGCTAGTAATACCACCTACCACCTTGCCCTCTGCGCTACCTGTAAATAGGCAGGCATGGATTTGGCTATAGGTTTGTGTCTTACCGATTACACCACCCACTTGTGCACTAGGAGCCACAATCTCAGCATCAGTCACCGAGCAAGTGTTCACGTCGGTATTCAACGCCACATAACCTACGATACCACCGACAATCTCATTGTAGCCTACAGCCTTGATCATTGGGTTAGCCACATGCACATTGCTTAGCAATGCATTGGATGCAACACCTGCGCTATCTACACCACCCTGCATGCTGTTGGCCAACACACCTGCTGCCATCTCCATATGCTTATCCGAAAGGAGCAAGATAGGTTGGTCAATCTTGATATTGGTGATGTTAGCTGAGTCTTTCACCTCATTGAACAAACCACGGCCCATAAGGCATAGGTTGTTCAAAGTATAATTGTTACCATCTAATTTACCAGTAAATGCGCGTTTTGGTCCCTCAAAAGGAATAGACAAGAAGTCAATATCATTCGCCACCTCGTAGTATGCAGATGGATGATTGTCAATCAGTTTGAAGTCGTTTGAGCAGGTTAACTTGTATGGGTTTTGCGCAGTACCCTCACCCTGCAACTCTACTTTATTCAATGGCAATGGAGTGTAGTGCATGGTCAATGCGCCATTCTTTTGATATACGCATAGAATGCTTGGGTTTGCACCCTTATCCATCAGATATACCATATTCAGTTCGCCTTTCTCCTCGTCTTTGCCATAGTCCAACAAGATCTCACCCTTGGTGTTGCAAACCAAGAACGCTGTCTCTTTGTCGCTTGTATTATTAGGATTGTAGCGCTTTACCAATACCATATACTCGCGCGCGTCATCGGTATGTATCACCCATGGGTTGAGCGCGTCGGCAGTGATATTCACTTGTGCAGCCTCGATATACTTACCCAAATTAATCTTCTCATAACGGTTGAAACTACCGTCTGCGTTCAGCCATGCGATATCTTGACTAATGGTACCATCCTCTTCGTTGTTACCTTGCAACAATGCTACGGCATATTCATAACTATCGCCCTTTGGATAGCGGTCGATTTGTGATGAGATAGTGCGACCATCCTCTAGGTAAACTGAAATCTCCGCACGAGGCTCGCAAGATGGCAAATCTACAAAGAAGAACTCACCATCATACTCCTCTTTCATAAACATCCATTGCTCCTCTTGACCTACCACAGAACTCATTTTGATACGGCCCAAAGTATTCTCGGCAATAGTGTTCAACTCATTACCATCTACATCATATTTGTAGAATGATGTGATTGAACCGTCTGACTCCAGGTTGTATTTCTCCTTAGTGATGATATACGCTGGTTTGGTGCCATCGTAGTTAAGAAGAATATCCTTTGCTCCTTCCAATCCACCCAACATTGGGAAAGTATAGAGCAACTTTTGATTCTCGTCTTGTGTGATAGGAATCTTGGTGGTATGAACGGTCTTGAAGATTTTGTTGATAAAAGTAATCACCAAGTGGTTATCTGGGGTTACCACAGGGTCTTGATCATATGGCGTATTAGGATCAAAATATGGTTTCTCATATTGTTGCAACACGTAAAATTGATCATTTCCTGACTTCAGCATAAAGATTGGTTGCAAATCGTTCAGCGCAGCCACATTAGCATATGGCACACGGAATGTATAACGAATACCATCCTTATCTCCATATGCAGCTTTGCGACGGATATCGTAGCAGAGCGTATAGTTCTTGCTAGTTGATGCACTATCACGAGCGAAGATCATCACATAGTTCTCGTTGAACTCGGATGTGTTCTGCGCATAGATCTGGCGTCCTTCTACAGTGGCAATAGGCTCAGTAACAGTTTCACCATCCGCGATAGAGAACACATGATTGAAGAATTTACCCTCATAGTTCTTAGTTTGAGCGTGCAAAAAGAGCATCAATTCATACTTGCTATCGTTATTAAAGAACTGTTTGGTCACCAATGGATTGATCTCCGCTTGGTTGATGGCAGTCATTGTAGAATCCAATTTCAACGAATCTACGATAGTACCCACATGCTCTTTGCTGTCGTTATAGACCGCCAAGGTCACCATCGTGTAATCACCATACTTCTTCTCAAACGAAGCGGTGTATGTCCATGTCGAACCATCTGGAGCATTCAAAAATCCATAATTGTCCATCGGTTTCGACTGAGAGGTTTGTGCTGTAGCAGCACCTACATTCATCATCAGCATTAATGCCATGCTGATACTTGCTAAAATCCTTTTCATATCCTTAATATCTATTTGATTGTTCATTACTTTTGCGCACGCACTACCGCGCACGCGCACAAATCAGCCGACAAAGGTACTACTTTTTTTTGGAATATACAAGAAATAAACAAAAAAATACATCGCCTAAAAGTAACTATAGGCAAGATGGACAACAGAATCCTTCCAACTTAATCCTACACTTTTTGTAGATAGATATAGAAAGTAGTTCCTCGCTCAGAGGTCTGAAAATCAATTTTTCCACCACTACCTTCAATAATATTCTTTGAGATAGGCAATCCTAAGCCTGCACCTGTATTCTTAGTCGTAAAATTAGGCACAAAAACTTTTTCTATCATCTCTTCTGGAATACCTGGTCCATTATCTGAGAAAGAAATTTTCACCCACCGTTTACGAATGTCTAAATGATTCTCTTTAACGGACTTTTTGCTAGCATCTTTCAGTATAATGATGATATCGCTGTCAGGACGTCCCTCCATAGCTTGAATCGCATTGCGCACGATATTGGTAAATACTTGCTTGATTTGTTCGGCATCAGCAAGCACCTTAACACCATGTTCAGGTCCAACATAACGAATCGGTATGCTATCTGGATTATTGCTCATTAGGGTAACAAAGTCAAATAGTTTAGCCGCCACATCTACTTTTGTAGGATTCACTTCTGGCATCTTGGCAAATGAGGAGAATGATTGCGCAATATGGCTTAAGTTATCAATTTGATCAATGAGCAATTCGGTAGAACGATTGAAATAATCTTCAAAACGTTCGGTGCCTTTAGTTCGCTGGAGTTGTTGCAGCGTAAGCTTCATAGGGGTAAGTGGATTGTTGATTTCGTGTGCCACTTGTCTCGCCATGGTTCGCCATGCCATCTCCCGCTCGCTACGCGCTAAACGCTCGGTAGATTCAGCCAATGCATCCATCATTTGGTTGTAATGTCCTACCATCTCACCAAATTCATCTGAATAAGGATAATCAATATGTTGGCCCGCTTCATTCTCCTCCAACTGTTTGGTTACCAAACTCAAAGAGGAGGTCACTCGATATGAAACAATCCATACTACGATGATTGAACCCAACAACAAAAGAATGTACAATGGTAAGATTTGCATATTAAATGTTTGCAAATCCGCAGCCATCTCTTCCTGCGAAATAAAATGAGGCAGTGCAATATATCCTATCTTGGTATAGTTACCATTGATAAATTCAGTATAAGCAGAAAGATAGCGAACATTACCTATACGATCATATTGCACCAACTTTTTAGCATCTGAAAAGATTATTTCAGGAGCAACATGAGTTGGTAGTAATCCTTTCTCGAAGAGCTTTGGTGTAGAGGTACCTATCAAACGTCCAGTCAAGTCATAGACGTGAATATCGGTCTCATATGCAAAACTCATGTCACGCAGGTCTATATTGAGCGACATCGTATTGGCAGGTGATATACCAATATCCCAGAAATACATATTTTGCAATGCCATCTGCACGTATTGGGCTTTTTTGCCTAGTCGCAGTTGCTGTGTCTTGATGAATACACGCTGTGAATGTTCAAGAGAGACGATATAAATAGATAATAATATCACCATCATCGTAGGCGTAAGCACCATCTGGAACTTACCGCCTAAGCGCATTCGTCTAAAACCACGATAGCGAATCAAACTACTAATTGCAACGATAAGTAGTACACCTATCATCACAAAGGTTATCACATAATACGTGCGTATTTTCGTGCGAGAGAAAGAAGTGTTTTGCTTATCTACAGCCAAAAGGGATTGATAAGAACAGTTTTCAATCATCTCATATTGAGTAGCTTGCTGCGCCGCCTCGGCATCAGACAAATTTTCTACAGAAAACAAGTAGGCACCGTCTTGCGAAAAAATTGGTAATGCATCATTTGATTGTCGCAAATTCAATCTCCAATGTTCCTCTCCGCGAAATGGAGGAACAAATCCATTGTGTAATTGCGCACTTGTTAGAGAGTAATTATACTTAATAGGGATCGCAACAACCACCTGATAATCCCCCACTTTTGTTCGATGGCATATACCTTGCGCGTTATCCCATTGCTTGTATTGCCATTGGTCATAGATATACTGCATTGATCGGTCAGAGGCGCTCAACCACGAATCAGACCAATATACCAATTGGTTACCTTTATAGATATAGAAAATGATATTGTCATCCGAACGCGTATAGTGCCAAATAGAATCAAAATCACTGTTTATCAGTGCCTCTTTGAGGCGTTCGGTCAAGTTATCAGCTCGCTGTTGCTGCTCGCGCAAAGTGGACTGAAGGCGATGTGTACGCGCTTCAAAACTATAGCAAGAGGATAGTCCCACTACACAAAGCAATAGCAACAATATTTTGACACTACTTTTCACGCTGCAAAAATACAAAAAAAATACCATTCGACCAAGTACAATGTAGATTTTTTAGTTAAAAAATCAAAAAAACTTGCGCATATCATAGAATTTCTGTACTTTTGCGGTCAAATTATAAACCGTTAGTTTCAGTTATCACATGATACATATTTTCACCTCGCTGCTATTGGGTTTCTTGATGATTCTTGACCCTTGTACGCTTTTCACGAGTATTGCAGCAATTGGATATATTGATAAGGAAATCCATAATCGTCGCAAAGTGCTACTCAACGGACTGATGTTTGTCCTTGGTAAATTGGCCACTTACACCCTACTTGCTATACCTTTTATCATGGGTGCACGTACCGAAGGAATCAAACATTTTCTGCATCATTGGGGTGAGCCCCTATTAGCAGCATTTATGATTATTTGCGGTATATTATTACTATTCACTGGCAGTCACCATCATGAGCATGACCATGGGATTAGCAAATGGCTTAAAAATATGGATGGGCAGAGTAGCGGTTTTTGGTCATTTATGTTGGGTATCTTCTTTGCGATAGCCTTTTGTCCACACCGATTGGTGTATTTTTTCACGATGGTAGATATCGCTATCACCCTCCCCTTCTCTTGGAATTGGCTCTTACCCTTAATGTTTGGTTTGGGAACAGGTTTGCCGATTATGATTATCGCGTGGCTGATTTCATACAGCACCTTATCTATATCCACACTCAACACCAAACTCGCTATCGTTGAAAAATGGGTACGGTATGTATCAGCAATACTGTTTATCGGATTTGGTATTTACCTATGTGTGCATATTGGATTGCACGGCTTAGAATGCAGTTGTCATGAGCAGTCCATTCTTTCGTTTTAAGCAATTTACGGTGTGGCATGACCGCTGCGCGATGAAGGTAGGCACAGATGGTGTCCTGCTAGGTGCGTGGTGCCCGATAGCAGTGGATAGTTTACAGTTGAGAGTTGAGCGTTGTAGACATAAGGAATTTAGGGTATTGGATATAGGCACTGGTAGCGGATTGATTGCGCTGATGCTAGCACAACGAACATGTGCAGTGGACAGTTTACAGTTGACAGTTGGCATTGATGCAATAGATGTAGATGAGGGTGCAGTGGAACAAGCCACATACAATTTCGAGCAATCGCCATGGGTAGAACAATTGCATGCATATCAGTCATCGCTACAAGAGTGGCATAGCGAAACCAAGTATGACTTGATTGTAAGCAACCCACCCTATTTTCAAGCAAGCCTCAAAAATCCAGATAGTCAGCGCGCCACCGCGCGACATACCGACACACTCAGTTATACAGCACTCATTCAGCATGCATCACGTCTGCTGCAAGAAGATGGTACGTTAGCGTTGGTATTGCCTTTTGAGGCAAAGGAAGATATCGTAGCATTGGCAGAGGCGCACGCCCTCTACCCTACGCAAATTACTCATGTGCATAGCAAACCAGGCAAACCTGCTAAACGCTTGCTCATCGCCTTCTCGCCAAGAGCTCATAGTGAATACGCAACTCATACCTTCTATATTGAGTCAGAAAACTCACCCCGTAGTGAGGAATATAAAGCACTAACAAAGGAGTTTTATCTATAGTTTGCATTAATTATATCACCTAATATAAATAATCAAAAAGGCTGCTCTATGAAAGCAGCCTTTTTGATTATTATAGAGGATTATATTCTCTATTAGAAATAGAATGCCATGTACAAATTTGCGCCAATATTGTCAGTACCGATGTGGAAACCATGACTTGCAGGAGCTATTAACTCTGTAAATTGCTCCACTTGCATCGTAGCGGTATTCCATCCCTCATATGTAGTAGCACGAGATGGATTAACCTCATAATAGATGCCAAAGTTAACATTAGCACCAAGAGCAATCTTAGGAGCCACAAACCATTCCACACCAACACTTGCATATGCACCTATCATATGAATGAGATCATTATCTTGTGAAGCCAAAGGACGTGCATTAGGCATGTAACCCGCCACAGCTTCGTATAAAGAAGGCTCGCTGATGGTAGGAATTTGATTTAACTCAGTGATTGCATTACCATAGTTATACTTGTAAGAGATCTCACCAAAAGCATAGTTCAATCCTGCACCAAATACACCTTGTACAGGCAAGTTCTTACCCACACGATACTCTGCACCCAATGCAATGCTACCATAGATACGATTGTATGCCTGTGTATCAACCACCTTCACCCTGCTTAATGGGTCCAAGAAGAGAGCAGCATCATCAAGTACATATTCGTTGTTGCTCTTGTGAGTATATCCTATACCAAGATTCACTTTCCATGCCAATTGGTCAGTTTGCATATATGTACCCATAACTGACACCATAGGGGCACCTGTGATACCATCCAACAATGGCTTACCTGCCAAATTACCTAAGCCATTTGATAGATTACCATTAAACATATTACCTACAAAAGTGGCAATAGGATCCAGCGAGAATGCCAAAGAGAAGTCTCCTTGTTTTGGCAACCACTCTGAGTAGTCGTTCAAAACTTTTTTCTCACGTGGTTTGGTAACAACTTGCTCTTCAGCAAGAAGAGGTAATGCCAACACAGCCACGAGAATAAAACTTATTAATCGTTTCATAATACTACAAGTTTAATTATTGATTAATGATTTTCAATTGAATTAATAACCCCAATTAAATGGATTCCAAGCCTCGTAATATCTATAGTAATTAGAATACTCTACAATATCAATTTCGTCATTACCAATACCATAAATATTATTGTTATTATAATCAGGAACAAAAGACAATTCAATAGTATTCATGCGAGCACCTATCAACAAAGAGCCTTCTGACAAGTATTTAGAAGTATGACCATTTGAATAATAGCCAGTTACTTTCTGCGAATCATAATAAGGTCCATATGTTATTAAATCACCATAGTAATCCTCCTCTTTCATAACCTCTACGTAGGAATAATAGTGAGTCAGCGAAGATAAATATGCTTTTGTTTCAATTTCAACCTTTGTTTTCTCTATATCCCATACATCATATAAATTAGCACTTAATTTATATTCTCCATTAGAAGTTGTAGTAATATTATATACTATTTTCTCAGATGGATAATCAGAGTTGGTTATGGTCATCACCAAATTTACTGGAGTAGAAACATTACGTACATCAACATACGTTTCGTAATATCCCTCTTGATAATCATATCGGATATACTCTTGTACCTCACATTTTTCTTTCACAGTACCGTTCAATGCCACCACCTGCGAACGAGTCATTATAGGACTTTCTGCATCTTTTTGAATACAAATATCAGAAGCTGTACAAATTTTCCCACGTTCCAACACTATAGATGCAGACGAATACTCTCCATAAGAAGCATCTTTTTCCACGATTGTACCATTCACTAAATCATAATACTTATCTACTATAGGACGAGTATATACGTTAACGCCAGTGATTGCAGTTTGTCCCACAGGTACTTCGATCTTGTAGAAACCATTCGCATCGCATACTCCCTCAAAGAATTTATCTCCAGCAGCTGCATCTGCATCGTATTTTGTGTATGGTACTTTCACTAAAACTGCGCAACCTTCAGCTGGCAAACTCTTAACTACATAGTTCTCTCCATCTTGTATATATCCTTTATCGATATACACATAACCTTGTACGACTGCTTTACCCTGTACATCGGCAAAGTCTAATTGTGATTGTTCGTTTTGGCAGCTTGTAAATGCTGCGATGGCTACAGCCATTAAAAATAAGACTTTTTTCATAACTGAATAAAATTAAAGTTAATAATAATAATAATAAATATTGAAGTTGATTTATATATTCCTAACTTTTGTTTGTAAGTGCAAAGGTACTGCTTTTTTTGACATGTACAAATATTTACCAAACCCCCATACAAAAAAACACAATCAATTGACAATCTGCTGATTATACAAGAAACTATTCACAATCCACCTGTGTTGCAACGGCTTTATTTTCGCCTTCTTGCGTAAGAAGGTAGCATGCACTACGAGTGGTGTATATATCTTCAGACTGATTGGGGTAACCTGTCCAGTCCTTACCTTGTTTGAAGATGATATTCAGTTCCTCTCCCTCATAGACAAAGACAAACCACTCACCTTGACGCATCGCTATGTGTTCATAGTTTGTAATACCATCTCCCCAAATCCATACATAGATAGTCTCTGTCCATGTTGCTGGCACTTTAGCTTTAACAACGATTCCTTCTACTTCTTTCTCTTCAAAAGTAATACTATCTACTTTAGCAATATCATACTCCAAGCGCATGCCATCCTGCCAAACATACATAGAGGTTGTCCCATTGGGCTGGAACTCTGGATTCTCTGGGTAGTTATTATTGTTATCACCAGTGTTATCATTATTTCCACCACCATCATTGGATTTCCATTGTTCGTTGAGCCATTTTGCGTTTTTACGAAGTACGTCGGTGGTTCGGTCAATATAGGTACTTAACGTTTGGCTACCGTGATATTGAGGCCAACGTTCTTTATCCTTTACAACTGCCTGCTTGATTAGGCTCTCGTGCGTATCAATAAAGGTATAGATATTGTTGTACTTTCCATTGTAGAACTCATTCCATATCTCTTTGACACGATTCATGAATGCAGGAAACTTGCATATCTCTGGTATCCAGTGGTTGTGCCACACATCGCCTTGATACATATACTGAGATTTGTCGCGGTTGAACGAACTACCAAAATCCCATACTGGACCAAAATTCCATTTCGCATTCGCTCCTATATCCTTATGCAAATAGCAACTACCATGGAAACTCTCGTAGTTATCCGTCAATTCTTGTACGATATAGAATTTAGCCAACGCATCCATATCGAGATGATTCCATAACTCATTTGAGTTCTTGTCACCATAAACCAAGTTATCTATCAACTTCATTTGTTGGGTCAGATACTGCTCTTGCAGATAGGACAACACCTCTGGTGTCTTATAGGTAATCCACATAGTCGTTTTGCCACCCTCCTTGATGGTGATATGTGGATCGGTGTCATAGTTATCGATCTCTACGAGCCATCCACCGGTAATGGCACTTGCGTCGGTCTCCTCATCTTCTTGTTCCACGATGTTCACGCGATCTTTGTCCACACGGATATTTTCTGTAAGGAAATACAGACCGATATAGTCGCCGTTCAGCACTACCTCCAATGGTTTAGCATCGGGCGTATAAGTCATGCCTATCAACTTGCTGAGCTCAAAGCCTACTGCATTGCGCATAAAGCCCTTTCTATCATTGCTATCATCAGCATGTGCCAAGAGCGTAAAGTGTTTGCTCTTATTCATACCCAATAGCTGTTGCTTGTCGGCGAGTTTGATACGGTAAGGCTTTTTGTCAAAGCCCGTCCAAGAGTAATTTCCTCGTCCTTTGATTTCCATATCCAAAGGTTCCGTTTTTGTACCTATACTCTGATAGTCACTCAACCCCATATTATCAAGATAATAAGTGGCATTAATGTAATCCTCTTTACTTGTAATTGCTGTACTGTTCTCCGTTTGAATATACAACACGGGCAGTGTACCTGATGGTGATACTGCTTGTAGTGCAGCACACAGGCACAATACAAACGATAAAAATAATGTTCTTTTCATACCAAAAAATTTATTTTGCGACAAAGGTACTAAAAAAATGTGAATATACCAATTTTTTTTAAAAAAAATATTGTTTAATGCCATTGCATACAAAAATGACGAGGATTTCCCTCGTCATTTTTAATATTTTAGCCTCTAAACTGTAGCGTAGCGTTCACTAAACACTAAACAATAGCGAAGCGTTCTCTAAACACTTAATACGCATTCATCTGCTCCTTCACAGTAGCTGTGATCATATCAGCAAACTCTTGCACCGTCATTTGACCTTTCTCTTCAGCACCTTGTTGGCGAACGCTGACAAGTCCGAGCTCTGCCTCCTTCTCACCTACGATGAGCATGTATGGGATACGCTTCAATTCATTGTCGCGAATCTTACGACCCAATTTCTCGTTGCGGTCGTCCACGATGCAGCGTACATCTTGTGCCTCAAGCATCTCTTTCACCTTGTGTGCATACTCGTTGCTCTTCTCAGAGATTGGCAATACCACTGCTTGGTCAGGAGTCAACCACAATGGGAACTTACCTGCGGTATGCTCGATGAGCACAGCCACGAAACGCTCCATACTTCCGAATGGTGCACGGTGAATCATCACAGGGCGGTGCTTTTGGTTATCCTCGCCTACGTACTCCAGCTCAAAACGCTCTGGCAAGTTGTAGTCCACTTGGATAGTACCCAACTGCCAACGACGACCAAGGGCATCCTTCACCATGAAGTCCAATTTAGGACCATAGAACGCAGCCTCGCCAGTCTCTACGCGAGCAGGCAGACCCTTCTCTTGGCATGCCTCAATGATGGCTTGCTCCGCCTTCTCCCACACCTCGTCTGAACCTACATACTTGGTAGTGTTGTTAGGGTCACGGAGAGAGATTTGTGCCTCAAAGTTCTCGAATGCCAATGACTTAAAGATGATCTCGATGATCTCCATCACGCGGATGAACTCGCTCTTCACTTGGTCAGGACGGCAGAAGATATGCGCATCGTCTTGAGTAAAGGAACGCACGCGCGTGAGGCCGTGGAGCTCACCCGATTGCTCATAGCGGTAAACGGTACCAAACTCAGCTATTCGCAAAGGAAGATCCTTATAGGAGTGAGGAGTATTCTTGAAGATTGTACAGTGGTGAGGGCAGTTCATAGGTTTGAGCAAGTAAACCTCGCCTTCCTCTGGAGTGGTAATAGGTTGGAAAGAGTCCTTGCCATAGTGATCCCAGTGACCAGAAGTGATATACAAGTTCTTATTACCGATATGCGGAGTAATAACTTGTTGATATCCATAGCGTTTTTGAATCTTCTTCAGGAAGTCCTCGAGACGGAGACGGAGTGCAGTACCCTTTGGCAACCAGATAGGAAGACCTTTACCCACCATATCAGAGAACATGAAGAGTTCGAGCTCTTTACCAATCTTTCGGTGGTCACGCTTCTTAGCCTCTTCGAGGAGGGTCAGGTACTCATCCAACATCGCTTTCTTAGGGAAAGTGATACCGTAGATACGGGTCATCATTGGGCGAGAATCATCACCACGCCAGTATGCAGCAGCACAACTGAGCACCTTAATAGCTTTGATCGCCTCGGTAGAAACCAAGTGAGGACCTTTACAGAGGTCAGTGAACGCACCTTGTGTATAGGTGGAGATATGTCCATCTTCGAGTTCGCTAATGAGCTCGCATTTATATGTTTGTCCTTTTGCACCAAACTCAGCCAACGCATCTGCCTTAGCGATAGACTTCTTTACTAAAGGCTCTTTCTTTGCACGAAGCTCTGCCATCTTTTGCTCAATAGCAGCAAAGTCGCTATCCTTAATCGTTTGTCCCTCAGCTGGATACACATCGTAGTAGAAACCATTCTCAATAGCTGGACCAATACCGAATTGGATACCAGGATACAACTCCTGCAATGCCTCTGCCATCAAGTGTGAAGAGGTGTGCCAGAAGGCATGTTTCGCCTCTTTGTCCTCCCACTTGTGGAGCTTAATCTCGCAATCTTCTGTGATAGGAGCATTGAGTTCTACGATTTGCCACTCCTCTTGATTAGGAGCCTTTACACTAGCCACAAGGATGTCTTGTGCCAAACGACTGCTGATGCTAGCAGCTACTTCGTAAGCGGTGATTCCGCTCTCGTACTCGCGGACGCCTCCGTCCGGAAAAGTGATTTTAATCATGTTTTTCTTTTTAATAAACCTACAAATGTTTACGGCTCAGGGCGCACAAATGCCCATTTACCAATTTCGGTGCAAAGGTACAACAAAATTTGCAAGTGTGCAAATTTTTATGGTAAAAACTGAAAGCGGAAAGGCGAAATAGTGAAACGACGAGAGATAGACCGGGACAGAGTACGGGGAAAGTACTGGATGATAATGGAGTGGTATAGAAGTGGTAAGGGAGTGGTTTCGAGAAAGAAAGCGGAACAATATAGCAATATAAGAAAGGTAGAAGCAGGGTATTTACCTCATTACTTGCTCTTTCTCATCACATAGAAATCCCATACAATACTACGCTTTGCAAGATAGTCGCAGGAGATAGAGCGTCCGTCACATTGGGTACAAGACATCGGATATTGCTTCTTCATCTGATGATATGCACAGCGTGCCTGAAAGACCGCTTTAGCATTGGGCCATTGCTTGGTCAGCAGCATCTGCAATGCCGCCAAATAATCCATAAAGAAACGCACCACCATCACCCAGCAAAGACGTGAGAAAGGCAAGTTTTTGCGAAGCATCAGCAGATTGTTGCGGAAATTAAGAAAGGTTTTGCGTGGGTTCTCATACCCCAATGTGCCACCACCAACGTGGTACACCGTTGAAAACGGAAAAGCGAAAACGGAAAACGGAAAATTATTATTCATTCGCCAGCAGAGGTCAATCTCCTCTTGATGCGCGAAGAAATTGGCATCCAATCCGCCCAATTCCTTATATACTCGCGTGCGCACGAGCAGACATGCGCCCGTTGCCCAAAAGATAGGTCTCACCTCGTCGTACTGCCCATGATCTTCTTCCAAGTGCGTCATCAACCGTCCACGGCAATACGGATAGCCCAGCATATCCATCATACCACCAGCAGCTCCTGCATGCTCAAAACAAATAGCAGTCACTTTGCCCTGGTCAAAAAGCTGTTTAGAATGCCATGATAGCACTTTAGGTTGAGCCGCTAACACCTCAGGATGAGCGTCCATATACTCCAACATACGTTCTAACCAATGGGACGTAACCTCTACATCAGAATTGAGCAGCACCGTGTAATCCGCATCTACCTGCTCAATAGCGCGATTGTACCCCTCTGCAAAACCGTAGTTTTGGTCCAATGCAATCACTCGTACAGGTTGTGTTTGGAGGTAAGCCAAAGTTTGATCGGTAGAGCCATTATCTGCCACCACAATCTCTACATCGGGCAACTGGGTATGCTGCAAAACCGATGGCAAGAACTGACGAAGCATCGCTTCGCTATTCCAAGTAAGTATGACAACAGAGCACTTCAAGTTGACAGTTGAGAGTTGACAGTTGATTAGAAGCCAAAACTAAAGGCGGCTGAAACGGTGAAGTTCTTGCCTTGATAGTATCGTGGCATGTATTTATCCAAATAATATTGCGCAGTGCCAATATCTTCGCTGGGCAGTGCATCAGTTTTAAGGTTGTCAAAAGCCCGTGCATTGTTGTATTCAAGCGCCAATGTCAAATACATATTCGGATGCACCTCGTAGATACCATCTACACGAAAAACATCGTTGCGGAAGATGGCATGGTCGAATGGTTTTTGAGCTATCGTCTCTGAGATATTGTTGCGCAGATAGGCATAGGAATTATACTTCGTATCATTGGTATAACTCATCTTCACGAGCATTCCCCTGATTGGTCGGTATGCTAACTCTGCATAGATAGACTGCGCATTATCGCCCATATAATGCCCCATATTATAGGAGTTGGAAGTCCATGCCAATGCCTCGATGGAGTGCGTATAGCATGCGATATAAGAACGCACAAACTCCCCCTTCAAACTTAGCCCCTTGATTGGCCAACCCGACCAATTGAAGCCCACAAGATAGGAGATTGGATTATTCTCGGGATTAGAGGGCTTGAAACGAGAAAATTTCACCTCATCTACGAAGAACGATCCATATACATGCAAGTGCTCAACAGGGCGCACCGACAGCGAAGCAAAAGCTTGGGAGTTTTGGTTTTGTGTGCGAATACCTTTGCTCAAAAGGTGGTCAAGCGACTTATAAAACGCAATTGGTATCAAATAAGCAGCCTGAATGGTACGCTCGGCATACACCACCGAATTACCAAACGACAACGACACATACTTAACAGGCATGAATGTAAACATATTTGCCGCCATAAACTTATTCATTGGGCGGTAGTTCTTGAGCACGCCATTGGTGGTTTGTTCTACGTAATAATAGGTCGAATCTGCGATGTTCGACACCAACCAAGCATGGAAATAGTCGAATTGAAACCACTTGCAGGGTGTCAATTGCAACGTAATCATCGGCGCAGCAGGCGTACGCTGCGAGAGGATATTAGAGGCATGATAAGCATCTCCCCATTGGATATTCTCGCGTTGGATACCGATACTACCCCACCATGTGTATAGACTAACTCCACCTTTGGAGTCGGAGAAGTCGCCACCATAGGTAGCCTCTTTATATTGCACACCCGGCATGGGCAACAATGCTGGTTGCTGACGAGATGCACCATAATGAATCTGTGCACCATACATCTTATCGTATTTACCAGGGTAATCCTCCGTTTTCAGCCAATTGCCATTCCATGAGTTATCGCGCAAACTCCCCCAAATACTCAAGTGCTTAGCAATATCCATTTGCAATTCTGCTCCCCACCAACGTTGTAATAAACCACCATGTCGATTGATGGAGATATTAGCACCTAAAATAGGTCGTAGGCGCATTTTGAACATGTTGTTGCGCGATTTATAGCTGAATTGTGGGTCAGCCAGCGAGAGATTGAATGTACTATGGTCTGTGTATTGCACATAATTATTAACCATCGTATCGCGCTCCAAAGCAAACTCGTTGAGGTAGAATGCCAAGTCTTTTTGTTGACGATTATTTAGCAGAGAATCAGCAGCTTGCGCTTCAAGCAACATAGTTGCCACTTGTTGACGTGAGTAAGGACGCACTGCCGTCTGATGAACTACCACTCCATCGGTCAGGAGTTCATCAAGAAAATCATACAGCTTGGTTTGAGTCAATGGAACAGGAATATTTTGCGCTATGCTTACCAACGCCTGTCCAAAGATTAATAATATGAGCAATAACCTCTTCATGGCTTAATGACTACGTGCACGCTTGAAGACTATGGTATAGAAGATTCGCCAGAAATAGATTACATCCGTCACGAATGTGCCGCGCTCTTCGCACATGGTGAGATAACGCATTTCGGATGCCTCAATCTCATCGAGTGTCTTAGGCATATCGGCATAGAATGGAGGCAACAAGCCTGGCATATGGCGTGTACGAGTTTCTTGCAACTCCTTGCTATACAGCGAGAAATAGTGCTGCGAAATAGGGCGCACTCCTACCAATTTCATATTGCCCTTAATCAGATTGAGCAGCATTGGAAACTCATCCACCCAACATTTGCGCATCCATCTTCCCAAGGTGGTCACACGTATATCGTGGTTGAATTTACCGCCTTCTTGCAACGAATAACGGTCATAGATATAGGCTTGTAAAAACTCGCTATAAGGGTGCATTGTGCGGAACTTATACACCTTGAACACCTTGCCATTCTTCCCTACTCGATTGAGTTTCACAAAGATGCCATACAGACGACGCTCCACTATCTGCGGACGGAACTTACGACGAGCCACTACATAGTTTAAATCGCCCTTCTTGCGTTCGTCTATAATCTCGAAACCACAGTAGCACAATCTACCCAATACCTCCGCCTTACTGAGTACACGGTCCTTGCCTTCAGTGATATCGAAATACAAACGCGAAGTCATGAATAACTTAGGCAACACACGCTTGTAACAGAAGAACAGAATGTAGTATATCCAGTTGATCACTGGCGGATAGCGCTTCAGGATATTGCGTTTGGTTACCGACTGAGGTTCGTAGCAGCAAATCCAAATACCATTATCGGGCAACTTATCATTGACCGTAGTAAAGAGCTTATTGACACCGCGAATCTGATTGAGCGGCATGAAATTGACAATCGCATCAAAACGATAATTAGGCAATTTCTTGATATTGTACAAATCTGCCGAACGCAAGGTAAAGGTATTGGTGCTATAGATATCTACATTTTTCTCCACATAGCGCAATACTTTTTCCTGCGTAAACTCCAGGATACTCTCTTGCAAGGCTTTCTTATCGCTCTCTGCCAATTGTTCGGCTGCTCGCAAAACTGTCTGCGGAGCACGCTTTGGTGCTTCCATCGGTGTCTCATCCGCATCCAACGCATAGCGGTACGCATGCTTGAAAATCAAGAACACCACCGACGCAGCAAGCATAGCCAACCATATGGTCAGCAACACCCATATCGAGAAATTGTCGCCTGCACGCCACCACGAATAGCCGTACATGCAACCAAAGGTAAATATCGCCGCTATACATAAGCGGAAAATGTCCGTCCCCATCTTCATATACTTGACGGGGATATAGCGATGGCAGCCATAACTGGTCACAAGCCACACTGCCGAGAAAATCAAGGTATAAACGCTATATTTATGAAAAGGCACGGCAGTATTGAGCGGAAACCACGCCAATACCACCAATACACTTACCAACAATGCCACTACATCGGCTACGACATAGCGCACATATGGTCTATATATCAATTTACCCTTCACCTTGAATCTTATTTCTTGCAACGAGCATTCAGCCCATCAATCACTTGGGTAGTGATGTCGTATTGCTCAGCAGCCATCAGCACATTGTCTTTGGCGCTATTGCTCAATATCACATGGAAACGACCATCAGCATTGAACTCCTTCAAGAAATTGGTCAATGTATCAGCCAATTGCATATTGAGTTTTTGGTTTTCAAGCATGATGTCTTCGGTCAATTTAGCTTCCAACTCCTGCAACTCTTGTTGTTTGGTCAAGAGGCGTTGTTGCTCCTTCTCTGCACGCTCACGACTCAAGAAAGCATTGTTCTCCAATTTGCGTTGGAAATCAGCCATCTCGTTTTGCAAAGTACGTGCTTTGGTATTGAGTTTGAGGCGTGCATCCTCTTGCTTCTTCATCAAACGCTCGCTAGCATCTTGAGCAAATACATAGTTTACCAGCAAACTATCTACATTCAAATAGGCTATTGGCATCACCTCTGCACTACCCTCAACTACAACTGCTGGAGCCTCAGCTTTCTTAGCAGTAAAACAGATTACAAACAATGCAGCCACTGCGGCTACTAATACTACATTTAATACAGTTTGAAACTTATTCATATCACTATTTTTAATTCTTTAATTCAACATTCTCGAATCACACCAATTCATGTATCACTAATCCTGAGCGCAATTTAGGCTCAAACCAAGTGGTCTTTGGCGGCATGATATTACCTGTATCAGCAATATCAATCAACTGCTTCATAGTCACAGGATACAACGCCAATGCCATCTTCATCTCACCCGAATCTACACGGCGGCTCAACTCGCCTAAACCACGAATACCGCCTACAAAGTCAATGCGTTTATCCGAACGCAAGTCTTTTATTCCGAGCAGTTTGTCTAATATCAAATTCGATGAAATAGTCACATCCAATACACCTATTGGATCATTGTCATCATAACGACCATCCTTAGCTGTGAGTTTGTACCAATGTCCACCCAAGTAGAGGGCAAACACATGCAACGCCTCGGGACGATAGATAGCAGTACCCATTTCTTCCACTTCAAAATCCGCTTTCAGGGCTTCCAAGAATTGCGCCTCTGTCATTCCATTCAAATCCTTCACCACACGGTTATAATCCATGATATGCAATTGATTGTCTGGGAAACATACAGCCAAGAAATAGTTGTACTCCTCATCGCCTTGATGATTTGGATTTTGCAGTTTCTTCTCATTGCCTACCAATGCTGCTGCCGCGCTGCGGTGGTGACCATCGGCGATATACATGGCTGGCATTTCAGCCACAAGTGCTGTGATACGAGCGATATCCTCTTTGTCGCTAATCACCCAAAGCGTATGACCAAAGCCATCCAAATCCGATACAAAGTCATATTCTGGTGTCCCCTCGCAAACGCGAGCAATGATGGCATCCAACTCTTCGTGATGAGGGTATGCAAAGAACACTGGCTCTACGTTCGCATTGTTCACACGCACATGCTTCATGCGGTCCTCTTCCTTGTCGCGACGGGTAAGCTCATGCTTCTTGATACGACCTTCCATATAGTCTTCTACCCACGCTGCTACCACCAAGCCGTATTGGGTGCGACCATCCATCGTCTGAGCATATACATAGTACTGCTCCTCTTGATCTTGCACCAACCATCCTTTCTCACGGAACAAGTCAAACTGCTGACGAGCTGCTGCATATACACACTCATCATGTTCGTCAGTGCCTTCTGGAAAATTGATTTCAGGTTTGATAATGTGGTATAGCGACATTTCATTGCCCATTGCCTCTGCACGTGCTTCATCAGAGTTGAGCACATCGTATGGACGACTGCTCACTTGCTTTGCCAACGCCTTGGGAGGACGAATACCACGAAATGGTTTGATCTTCATGATTTAGATTATTTTTCCGTTTTTACTTTCTCACTATCATTACCCATCGTACACGAACCATTGAAGATAGCATTAGGTTCTACCATCAATGTCTGGGTATTAATTTCGCCTTTCAAGCGACTAGTAGCACGAAGCGCAAGGGTATATTTCACATTGATCTTGCCATCCAATGTTCCCATAATTTCGGCACTCTGACACTCTACCGTGCCTTTCACCAAGCCTTGCTCACCGATAACCATCTTACCAGAGCATTTTACATCGCCTTCGATGGTACCATCAATACGGATATCGCTATCCGTAATTACTGTACCTATAATCTTACTGCCTGAAGTCAATGCATTATATAATGCACCAGTGTTTTGTTGATTTGTTGCCATATACTTTACTTTCAAAATTATTTACTATTTTTTAGCCCGCAAAGGTACTACTTTTTTTTGATTCCACCAAATGTTTTGTCATTTTTATATTTACCTGCGACACCGCTTTGTCCCGAAGATATCCCGAAGATACCCCGAAGATAGCCCAGCATTACGCTAAATGATTATTACAGTTTTTTAGCACGGTTTTGCCCATTTCCAGCGGTTGTGTGTCCAAAGCCAACGTTCAGGTTGTTGGCGTATATTAGCCTCAATCAGAGTAGCATATCTTAGCGTAATCGCATTCTCTGGCATTGTCATCGGATCATCTGTAATCACCTCAAAATGAATGCGATAATATCCACGTTTGGGTGATGTAATATTGGCATATACGACCCCTAAATCAAACTTACGAGCCAGCACCTCGCCGCCATCTAGGAAGGCAGTATCTTGATGCAGAAAAGTGGTCCAAGTGTGGGCATTGCGTGGCGAAGGTTTTTGATCGGCAATCAAACCAATCACGAACGGATGATCAGCATGGCGCAATTGTACCAACTTACGCAATAGCACATTCTTTTCCACACATTCTCCACCTCGTTTGCTACGCAAAACCAACATCGCATTATCCGCCTTAGCATTCTTTTGCTTGCGATAGACGTTGTATTCGACGATGGATGGGTCGGTGAATTGTTTGCCTACATCCGCAATCCATTCCCAATTGCACATATGCCCGAGATATGCTATCACACCGTGTTTCTTACGCGCCAAATCCTCCAGCACTTCCATATTCTCAAACACCACCCGCTCACGCATTTCCTCATCACTCACGCGGTAGCCATAGATAATCTCCACCAGTATATCAGCAAAATGGTGGTAGAAGGCGTTGATTATGGCGTTGCGCTCCACCTCCGACTTCTCAGGGAAGGACAAAGCTATATTCTTACGAACCAATTTCAATCGATATCGCACGACGTACCTCACCAATGGATAGATGAGATAATCCGCTAATAGATAGAGGATTGACAGGGGTAACACGCTGAATATGCGAATCAATAAGAGCATTTTTGTTTAGAGAATCGTTGGCAAATAAACAAATAAGAAATATATTACTGGCACAGCCAATAGCAAGCTATCAAAACGGTCCAACACACCGCCATGACCAGGCATGAACTTACCCGAGTCTTTGACCCCCAAAGTGCGCTTGAATAGGCTCTCCATCAAATCACCCAATGTACCGAACACACCGCCAGCCAAAGCAAATAACAAACTATTCATCAATGTCATATCCCCCATCCAGCCTACACGGAAGAACACGTAACCTGCTATCAAATCAAACACGAATCCACCTATCAATCCTTCCCACGATTTGGCAGGACTAACGCGTGGAAACATCTTGTGATTACCTCCCTTGCGCTTTGCCATTAGGCTGCCCACGATATACGCACCGCTATCGTTCACCCAGAGCAAAATAAATAGTGCCAACATCAGCCATTTGCTGTGCATCAACACACCATTCATCAACGCAAAAGGCAAAGCTATCATCACCTGTCCTGCACATAGATTGCCCCAGGATTGAATTGGCTGCACTTGCGGACGAAACAGATGGGAAATGAGGGCAAGCAGCATGATGGCTATATATGCCACCAGCAAACCACGCCAAATCAAATCGCCAAAGAAGAGGAAATACAACGTACTATACAGCAGTGCATTCGACATCATGGCATAGGTCATTGTCTTGATATCAGAACCCACCAATGCATGAAATTCACGCACAGCTAACGTGCTGACTATCATAAACAATATGCCAAACAGCAAAGGATGTCCACCAAAACAAATTGGCTGCACCAAAATACCACCAATTACCAATCCTGCATATACAATTGCAGACAAGGTGCGAGTAATAAAATTATTCATACTTTTGAAGTTTTTATCCAAATAATTTGCAAAGGTAACAAAAAAATCGTAACTTTGCAAACAATTTCACAAAAACATATCATTATTATGGCAAATTCGAATATTGAGCTCAGTTTGATGGATGCTGAGGAGAAACAACAATTGGAGTATATCTGGAATCTTATTCCAGCAGCAGATCGCGAAGGAATGACCCAAGCAGATGTACTAATGGTACTGGATTTGATGGACGATTATCTTGTTTCACAAGGCTTGCTGCAAGAAGAAGACAACAGCGATGAAGTCACCTACTTGGAAGGCGAGATTGACGAAACAGAGCAACTCAATTACCTCATCGAGCAAACCAAAGCCTTGGGACGTCCATTAACAAGCGAACAATTGCAACTCATCATGGACGGTGAATTGCAGTTTGGCATCGAACAAGGATACTACGAAGAGGAATAAGTTAATAGTCCACTGTTAACTGTCAACTGTCAACTGTCAACTGGGCTATGGTTAGCACATAACGATGATTCGCATTGTCAAATGATGTGAATCGGGTGTTTGGTGCAGCAGAAAGCACCTCATGCAAGTCAGAGATGATACCTGTGGCTTGCATTTTTAGTACCGCCTCTTTCTTTGTCCACAAGCGTGTGAATGCCCAGTCTGGATCATCGGATGATAAGATAGCTGCTTGCTCGGCGGGATTCATGGTCTTGTGCATCAACGCCTCCTTAAATGGGCGCACCGACTCAATATCAATGCCTATTGGTTGGCTATCCACAGCCACCGCAATACCCTCTTTGCAATGCGAGATGGAGAAATACGGGCCGCCCTGAATAGACGGCGCACCATATTCATTATAATCAAAGACTGGCAGCTGAATATCGCTCCCCAACTCTCGCAGCAATTCGCATAAGAGTTCGTAAGACTTCAAGCAGCAGTATTGACCAAAGAGATGTGAAAAACGCAAGGCTTGTTCCCGCCGTTGATCAGACACCAATGGCAGCAACCGAGTTACCTCCTCTGCCGTACACTGCTCCATATCATCGAAGATGCGATAAATCATTGACTGCTTAGCTATTGAGGATTTTAGAAGATTCCTAATTTACGAATCAGGCGCAGCAAACATGTTGGTATCAGTGCCACAAAAAAGAGCAAGATATGATTCCACAAGGCAGGCACCGTTACCTTAGCACGGCCACGGAACATCGCCTTCACCGCACGGCGTGCCAAGTAGTCTGGTTGCACGATATAACCTAACACCAAGCCCATCTTCGTCAACCACGGACGGATATTATACAAGCCCGTATTGATAGCCCCTGGTGTCACATTGGTCACATATACGCCTTTGCCTTTCAATTCGATATGCACCGAACGGGTGAAGTTGCTCAAAAATGCTTTGGTTGCACCATAGGTGCTCAATCGCTGTACAGCTATGTCGGCAGTGATGGAGCACATGTTCAGGATATACCCCTTGCTTCGTTTCACCATTTCTTGTCCGAAATAATACATTAGCATCGCAGGTGTATGCATGTGTAGGTTAAAGATGAGTTGGTTAAAAGCCTCTGAGTCATCCAAGAAGTCACGGTCGTGATATACCCCAGCGTTGTTGATCAGTACTTCTACCTCTATGTTTGCTTGCTTGCAGTAATCGTATAGTTCTTTAGCAGCGGTTTGTGTCCCAAGGTTTTGCACCAATGCTACCACTTCTACTCCGTATTCTTCCCGAATAAGGTTTGCTTTGTCGTGTATTGCTTCTTCATTGCTGACTATTAGGAGTTTGTATCCTTTTTGTGCCATTATTCGGGCGTACTCAAATCCACACCCCGAACTAGCTCCTGTGATTAGTGCGTACATATATTTTCTTTGACTTTAGACTGTGAACATTCGAGCATTAACTCGTTCTTTTTCGCTGCAAAGGTACAACAATTTTGTGATACCTACAAGAGATAAATGGCGAAAATCGTATTTTTATCCAATTTCGCGAATAAACCTTATACACGTTTCCTTGAAGTTTCGCGACCTGAAGGAGTGCGACGGAACGCACTCCGAGCGCAGCACCCGAAGAGTCCCCACTTTGAGGAATCAGCGCAAGCATAGAACATTTTTATGCGCTTCTATAATAATGCTGCAAAAATCTTCGGCGCGGAAGGGGTTTTGTGCCGAAGATTTGTAAATGCTGTATAATAGAGTTATTAGTTTATATTTAAGCGTAAAATAGGAAAAGCGTGTGAAAATACATGCAATTTTATAGGAAAAGCGTGTAGTTTTTGCGAAGAAAATATAGGAAAAGCGTTTTTCCCTCTTGTGTAATTCAAAATAAAGTTGTAACTTTGCAGCGTTTTTTAGAATAATAATATATGCTACAGCGTAAATTTACAACAGACTTATCCCGTTTTTTGCAAGAGGAACCCGATAAGATTATGCTCGTCAACGGAGCCCGTCAAATTGGAAAATCTTACCTCATTCGTTATGTGAGTCAGCAACTATTTGCTAATTACATTGAGATTAACCTGCAAGAGGACAAGGAAGGTGCTCGTACCTTCGCTAATGTACATTCGGTACAGGATTTCTATGTGCAGTTGGGTATCTTTGCAGGACAACGCTTGGGGAGTCGTGAAGACACAATTGTGTTTTTAGATGAGATACAAGCATATCCCCATCTGCTGACTCTACTTAAGTTTCTGAATCAAGATGCGCGGTACCGCTACATAGCAAGTGGCTCGCAGTTGGGTATTGCTTTGAAGATGACCCCCTCTACTCCTATGGGAAGTGTGGCTATCAAGCAGATGTATCCCCTAGATTTTGAGGAGTTTTTATGGGCAATGGGTGCTAACACAGACTCTATTGCTGCGCTTCGTTCGCAATTTGAGAAACGCGAGTCGGTGAATGAGTCAATGCATGATTATCTATTGCGATTATTCCGATATTATCTAATCGTGGGTGGTATGCCAGAGGCAGTCAACCAGTTTGTGCATGATCAAAATATAACCAAAGTGCGTGCTATACAGCAGGATATCATTGAATTGTATCGCATAGATGCTTCGCAATATGACGAAGAACAAAAATTGAAGATACGCACTATTTATGATCTCATTCCATCAATACTGGAGAACAAGAAAAAGCGTGTGGTCTATCGTGATATTGAGCATAACAAAAATAAGCGTTATGAGCACTATGAGGAGGAATTTGATTATCTAACTGCTTCAGGTGTGGCAATGGCGGTGCGTGCTATCAGCAATCCGCATTTTCCTCTGAAGGAGAGCGAGCAGAAAAACCTGTTGAAATTGTATCTCAATGACGTAGGGTTGCTAACATGCTTGTTGTACGGAATGAATGCGAATGCTATTTTAGAGGATATCAAGAGTATCAACTTGGGAACTGTGTATGAATCGGCTATTGCGCAAGAATTACATGCGCATGGATGTTCGTTGTTCTACTATGATAATAAGAAGCTTGGAGAGGTGGATTTTATTATTGATGATTATACCAACTTATCTGTTCTGCCAATAGAGGTGAAGTCTGGTAAAGACTACTATGTGCATAGCGCATTGGATAAGTTTATTGCTAATGAGGATTACTCAGTGAAGGAAGCTATGGTTCTTTGCAACCAACGCGAGGTAGAGATTGATAAAGACGGAATTACATACTTGCCAGTTTATTATTCTATGTTTATTGCAGGAAACAAGAGCACGGAGGATATGATTCTGTCTATACCGAAAATGCCTGAAAAGCCATAGTACTCGGTAGTATATATACAACACGCGGGAAGTGTAGTATTTACTAAGCTTCCCGCGTGAGTGTATTTTTTTGAAAAAAGTTTTCGAGTGCCGAATAATGATAAGTTCCCTTCGGGCTACGCGACCACTTCGCGACCACTGTAGCACATCTATCGCCTAGTTGTGCCCTATCTGTGGCGATTATCTATATTATTTGTGCCTCCATATATTATAATAATGCCGTATTTTCGGCATCTTGGTAGTTTTGTGCCGAAAAATCGCTTGCGATTACTCGTTCGAGACCATTGTGCCGAAAGATTTAGCAGACGCTGTCTGCTGAATTTGTAGGAAGGTCTTAGAGTAACCAATCAAGATAATTTTCGGGGGTTATAATAGTGGTTTCTTTTATGGGATATGCCTTCAAAAACGCTTCTGGAATAGTGGTGTTTGCTTTTTTAGGATTCCATTTCATCTCAAACACAGTCATCATTCCATCGCGTTCCTCAATATAATCAATTTCTTGTTGAGATTGTGTACGCCAGAAATACATATTACAATAATATTGTTGATAGTGGTTGCGTTTGATTCGCTCCGAGATAAAGAAGTTTTCCCACAGTGCACCTACATCATTACGCATCTCCAACGGAGCAAATTGCTGAATGACAGCGTTGCGTATGCCATTGTCATAGAAATAGATCTTTTTGGCTTTCTTGAGCTCATTGCGCAAGTTACGACTAAGGCCATTTAATCGGAAGATGATAAAACATTTCTCCAATAACTCAATGTATTTCTCTACTGTTTTGCTATCGCTACCCACTGTTTGTGCCAGTTCGTTATAGGAAACCTCTGAGCCTACTTGGTATGCCAACGCACGCAATAATTTGTCTAATAGGTCAGGTTTGCGTATATTTTCCGTTGCAAGAATATCTTTGTACAAATAACTATCCGTAAGGTTACGCAGCAGTATTTGTGTGTCAGCACTTTGATTTAGAATATCAGGGTAAGAGCCATAAATAAGTCTTGGCTCTAACATGCGTTGAATATCAATATACCCTAATGTTTTATAAATCTCATTGGTAGATATTGGGAACATTTGATAGTCCAATTTTCTACCAGTCAATGGTTCATTAAGGCGATTGCGCAATTCAAAAGCAGACGATCCTGTGGCTATAACTTGTATATCTGGCAAGTTATCTACTATGATCTTAAGTGTTAGACCAATGTTATCTACCTTTTGTGCTTCATCAATCACAACGAATTTATTGGCACCTATCAACATCTGCAATTCTTTCAAGTTTCTGTTGGTAAGTGCAGTTACTGTTTGTGGCTCATCGCAGTTGAGGTAGAGTACATTGTTATTCTGTTCTTGTATGATTTTTTTGAGCAATGTAGTTTTTCCTACTTGTCTTGCGCCGAGTAAGATGATAGCTTTCTGTTTAAAGCATTGGTCAAGAATGATTGATTGTAGCTCTCTTTGAAACATGGTAGTTCGTTGTTTGAATTTCGCTGCAAAGATAGTATTTTTTTTTGAAACATGCAAACTTTTTGGATTGTATTCCAAAAATTCATTCGATTTTTTGGATTATATTCCGAAATTTTGTTTGAAAATTCGGATTAGCACAATAAATAAGGACTTTTGTGGGCTTTCGGTGGCTTTCTGTATACAGCGTCTCTATAATAATGCTGCAAAAATCTTCTGCATTTTGGTTGTTTTGTACCGAAAAATCGCTTGCGATTAATCGTTCAAGCCCATTGGGCGAGATAAGACGATTGTGCCGAAAGTTTAGCTATCAATCCTACTCAATACAACAAGCCAAACATCCAAAGCGGTATACGATTGCCCACTCCCATCTCTACATCATCCACAGCGAGGAAACTATTTGGTTGGTCTTTTATTTGCTCAAATGTCTTACTTGCTCCACCTACCTCAAAGAGATATTGATTGTCCATAAAAAAATCCCCTTGTTTAGGCAAAAGTATTTCATGCAGCACCTTCAACTGATTATAGAAAAATATCTCACGCAGCGTTCCTTCATCAACATGTTGCGATAGTGCATACATCAAGTTTGTATTGTCCAGGTATAATACTTTTATTTGAAACGCGTAAGAAAATAGTAAATAAAATTACTACTTTTATAATAAAAATGATAAATACGATTATCTTATAAGGTGCTTTTGGTATATACAACACGCGGGAAGTGTAGTGTTTGCTAAGCTTCCCGCGTGAGTGTATTTTTTGAAAAAAGTTTTCGAGTGCCGAAGATAATCTAAGTATTACTTGATTACCACCACTTGTTTATTGATAATAATCAGCGAGTAATTGTCTTCAATTCTACATTTCTAATCCCAATACCTTTTCTATAATTGGTGCCATGTCATAGTATTTGTATTCTGCTAAACGTCCACCAAAGATGACTTGTGTTTCTTGGTCGGCGAGTTGTTTGTATTGCTCGTAAAGTTGCGTATTGCGTTGGTTGTTGATAGGATAAAACGGCTCCATCCCTTCGCCCCATTCGGTGCTATATTCACGACTTATCACAGTCTTGGGATTATCATACACCGCTTGACCAAACATTTCGAAATGTTTGTGTTCGATTACTCGCGTATAAGGTGTTTCGCAATCGGTATAGTTGATCACCGCGTTGCCTTGATAATTAGCAGTATCTATCGTTTCCGTCTCAAAACGCACAGTGCGGTAATCCAATTTGCCAAAGCGGTAATTGTAATACTCATCTATCTTACCAGTAAAGACAATCTTGTCGGCTATACTCTCCCATTTCTCGCGATTAGCAAAGAAATCAGTATTGATCAATGTATCCACTCCTTTGAGCAAGCCTTCAATCAATCGGTTATATCCGCCAATAGGTATACCTTGATAGGCATCGTTGAAATAGTTATTGTCATACACCATACGCACAGGCAAACGGCGGATAATGAAGGCAGGCAACTCATTACAAGGTCTTCCCCATTGCTTTTCGGTGTAGCCCTTAATGAGTTTTTCGTATATATCGCGCCCTACTAAGCAAAGGGCTTGTTCCTCTAGGTTCTGTGGCTCACGTCCATTGAGAGCGGACAAGGCTTCTGCTTTTTGTTCGGCTATTTTCGTTTCTGCCTCAGCAGGTGTAACTACTCCCCACATCTGGTGGAAAGTATTCATATTAAATGGCAGGTTGTATAATTCGCCTTTGTAGTTCGCTACTGGGCAATTGGTATAGCGATTGAAAGGCACGATGCTATTCACAAAGTCCCACACTTGTTTATTATTGGTATGGAAGATATGCGCACCATATTTATGCACATTGATACCTTCTACTTGCTCGCAATACACATTTCCACCCAGATGTGAGCGTTTGTCAATCACAAGACATGTCCTACCTGCCTGCTTGGCGCGGTAGGTAAAAGTAGCTCCGAACAAACCAGAGCCAACGATGAGATAATCGTAATGGTTAGTTAACATTTTCTTTCCTCTTGTATAAATCTATATTACAAATCGTAGAATCCGTCTTTGCCACCAAAGCATACCTCTCATATAGAATATGGTCCGATTTTTCTCTTGGGTCTTTTCTATCTTCAATATGAACTTTGATTACCCATAATGGATTAAAGTCTGCAATATTGTCTTTTTGATGTAACTTATCACTTTGACCGCATGTAATCTTATTACATTGTACAATTCCATTATTCCATAATATAGGAAAACATGCCAACATACTTGCACCACATCTATTATTCTCATAATCTTCGCTTGGTACTGCCCAGAATAAATTATAATTCCAAATAGAATCTCTCTCAGAAGAAGGAATGTGTGATAATAAAGATTCCACCTCTTTGTAGAATTTCTTCGCAGAAGGTTCACCACTAGCTAATACTTTGATATTGCTAATCGTCGCACCTTTTGCAACTTTTAAAACTGGACGTTTTTCGAATTGAGGCAAAACGAACAAAATGAATGTACATATAATCAATAATACCTTATCTTTTGTCAAAAACAGAGCTATAATATAGAGCATAAACATTGGAACTAAAACAACGTAGTAATATATAAATCCCACATGGAATGTTCCCATGAATGTTAATTGAAGTATAATTAGTGGAATAGTTATCCACAACACCTGTTTATATTCTGTTTTATATAACATCCCCCACATAGCGGTAAAAAACAGTACATGAACTAATTTAGGGGTACTAAACATTGAGCGAATTAACTTAATTATGCCACCAGAATATGTCATATTAAATCCTATCAAACCATACCAGAATTCACCTAACGCATTATGATATATAAAATACCCGAATATTGGTATGGCAACAATAATAAATCCTACTAAGAACATTCCAATATTGTATATCGCATTTTTATAATGCTTGTTATAAAAAAGATAGACTACTAATCCACCCATTATACCAGCAAATTGTGCGAAGGCATCATTGGGACGTATGAAAAATGCGAGACCAAAGCACAGACCATAAATTAAACTATAAAATAATGGATGTGGTTGTGCTGGCGATTGGATTATATATTTCAAAATATGGTACGTAGATATCGCAAAAAACAGCAACATCCAACTTTCACATTTATTTCCCTCTGATACTATTCCACTATAGATATACAACGTTACTAAAATTGTAACAAAAGATAAACTATTACTGAGGAAAAGTTTGGCTGTTTTAAATAGATATAGTAATGTAACAAATAGCGCAACCACTTGCAAACAGAAAATACCAAGACGACCAGGTATCAGCCATTGACCTAATGCTTGAATAAAATAAATAATTGGCCCTTTGTGATCAAAGATATCTACATAAGGGATTTTGCCTTGTAAAATAGCTAGTCCCATCGTCTTAAAAACCGCACTATCTACCGCATCATTTATATACAATGGGGAAGTAGAATAAGAGTACAATAGTAGGAATCCTACTGAAATTGGCAAAAACAACAATACAAAATACTTATTGCTGCAAATTCTCTCTAAAGCTTGATGAAATTCTTTCATCTTTTCTTTCATTTCAAATTCTTATTTATCATTCTAAAATCACCTAATGCTTTAACTCCTATCTTGAATATGCGCTTCATATTGATTGAATTCACACCACCTTGGCGGGGACGGAATGTAATAGGATACCAAGCAATCTTCTCTTTCATTTTGACTGCGATAGCAGATACTGCCACATTCGCCAAGAAGAAATCTTCGGGAATGAGTTTCATAATCGCTTGCAGATGATCCACATTCATCAATCGGAATGGTGTGTTCGCATCTTTAACCCATACGCCAAACATTAGCCAAACTACCCAGCGCAACACTTTTGTTACAAATACGCGACTTGTACCATCTTCTCGCCCTCCGCGTGTACCTATTTGGAAGTCATACTCATGGCGATGCTCCCATAGTTGCCAAAACTCCTCAGGTAATGTTTGTCCGTCACTATCGGTTTGGAAAACGAAATTTGCGCCAGCATTAATGGCATAGCGATACAGATATAGTACTGTTGCACCGTGTCCAGAATTGGGCTTGTCAATAGGAAGCAAATGAGGATATTGGTTGCATAGACCTTGCATAATGGTAAAAGTGTTGTCCTTGCTACCATCGTTGGCAATAACTAATTTTGCCTCATTGCCTTCTTGGTTGATTCGTTCGCATACAGGATGCCATTGTTGAATCACATCTTGGATGTTTGCTTCTTCATTGTAAGCAGGCATCACGATATAGAGTGTATCTTTCATGATTATTTGGTTTTGAAAGTGATATATTTATTGAGTACAAATTGTATCAGCGCAACGACTACTACCGAAATGAGTTTGCAAAGAACTTCATTCCAATTACCAATTGTAACCATTATGTAGAGCATTAACTCGCTAATTCCTAAACCTATCAATCCTACTACATAAAAGGAAAGAAAGCGTTGAGGAGTTTTATCCTTGACTTTGAAGTTGAAAGTGCGATTGAGTAAAAAGCTGCAAATAATACCGCAATGAATACTAATCACATTCGCCCAAAGGTAAGGGAGAATATCAAAGTAGCATAGTAAGGTATAAATACCAAAGTCCAAAGTGGCGCATAAGCCACCTATAATTCCGTACAAGATGAGATGACGGAATTTGTTGTAGAGATGTTTGATTGTTTGTTTCATGTCAGCGCAGTTTTCATACCGACACAAAAAAAGCGTGAAACTTGCACTTGCCAGTTCCACACCTTGGAGGCCTTCGCATTGCCTACTTTTTTAGAACCGACAACGCGAAGCCCACGCCGAATATAAATATACTCTCGTGCTATATCATAGTTAAAGTACGCGTGTGCGTGATAGTATATACGCAAACGGCGTACCAAATAGGCACAAGAGGGATAATCTATATCCCGTAGGGCATCTATCGTTGCTAAGTCCTGAAAAAAGTTTGAAAGTTGCGAAGTTTCAAGGTGTCAGAACAGAGCGTAATAAACGCCTTTTATTATGTCTGCTACCCTCCGCCGTTGATGTCAGACATCCCTCGGCGTGGAATTGCGGGTGCAAATATACAACATTTTTTTGATATGACCAAATAAAAATGCCATTTATGCGAATTTTTGCATAAATGGCAGGGGGGACTTATAACGATATATTAAAATATGTCGGGCAACGGTATCGTTGCGGATTAACTATAAACTATGAGTGATGAGTTATAAGTAATTTTAGGGGGTTAGTTATTTGGTTAGTATCTTATTGTTTTCTACATTTTCCAACACGGTCATGAAGCACTTTTAATTGCATCGAATTCAATGCAATTAAAATGAGGATTATGCAAATTCTCCCAAACTCCCAGATAGGAAATGGTATCTTTTCTTCGCATCCAATTCTGTATGACAATATTGGTTCGTTCGCTATTGTCTTCTGCCTTGACCATATCTGTCAAACAAATATAATCGTCATCGTGTAATCCGAAAATTACTGAAATCTCAGAATCATCAATATTGATTTTACGTATTGCCATATTTTATATTGTTGTTTTCGTTTGCAAAGGTAGTGAATTATTTTGAGATGTGCAAGAAAAAACGCTTTTTGGTGTGATTTTTTGGTGAGAGTTAGAATAAGTTCTCAGGTGATAGTAATAGGAACTGTTCCAACGATATACCAGCTCCACCTACGACAATGCTATGTTTAGGATGGAACGAGTCCGCAAAAGTATGAATGCCTTGATTATCTGTTCGCTTACCACTTTTCACCTCAATAGCAACTATTTCTTCTAAACCGCGTTGAATAACAAAATCCACCTCATCATTACCGTCACGCCAATAAAATACTCGGTAATCATGTTCTTCTGCCCAATTCATTAGATGTGCACCTACGGCACTCTCCACCCAACGCCCCCAACGCGCACTATCCAACTGCTCCTCCATAAAGCCATGACCTGCATAAGTGGATAACAAAGCATTGTTATATACTTGAAACTTAGGAATGGAAGAGACTTGCCGAATAGGAGCATGAGCAAACTTTTGCAAGCCACCCAGCAATTCCGCTTCGCCCAAGACTTTGAGGTAATTGGCTAAAGTGGTTGTATTGCCTGCATCTTGCAGTTGTCCAAGCAGTTTGTTATATGCCACAATCTCAGCACTATATGTAGAGCCAATACGGAAAAGTTGACTCAGCAAAGCTGGCTTGTGAATGCGTTTGGTCATCAGTACATCCTTCTCTATAGCAGGATCCACAATAGACTGCAAGATATATCGTTTCCAGCGAGCCTCGTTTTTAATCAACTTAGCACTACCTGGATAGCCACCAAAATAGATATACTCTTCCAATGTAAATCCAAATGCCTCCTGCATTTCAACAAAGCTCCAGTGAGGCATACGAATCAACTCATAACGCCCTGCCAAACTCTCGGTCAGACCATCTTTGATGAGCAGACGGCTACTGCCTAACAATATAACCTTCAAATTGAGGCCGTTCCATGTATCCGCATCCCATTCACGCTTTACATATTCGCTCCAGTTCTTGAGTTTTTGTATCTCATCTATAATCAAGATGTGTTCCTCTTGCTTAAGAAGACGCATTTGCTGCCGAACATCTGCCCATTGCTTGGATATCCATTGCGGATTATTCTCGTCAATGGTATCCGCATTCAATGATGTAACAGGTACAGTACATCTTTCGACAAATTGTTTGACCAAAGTAGTCTTTCCAACCTGTCGCGTTCCTGCCAATACTTGAATAAATTGGCGAGGTTCTTGCATGCGTTCTTGCAAAGTAATCAGCTGCTTACGAATAATCATGGCTTTGTAATTTACTCAATATCTATTTGAATTTTACTCAATTTTATTTTTGATTTTACTCAATTTTTGCCGCAAAGGTAATACTTTTTTTGCAGATATGCAAATAAAAATCGCTTTTGAGGTGATTTTTTCTAAAAAAACAGGTAAGTCAATGGTTTCAGGAAAAGAGTCAACCTTTTTAGGATGGGAGACAACTTTTTAGGAATCAAGAAATCTTAAGAAAAGTACTTTTGAGTGATAAACTATAAACTACTGTTTAGTGGCAGAAGAATAATATGAGCAATTGCCCTCCCATCACACGCAGGAACATCGTCAACGGATATACCGTGGCATATACCACCGACGCTTGGTCGTTGTGCGAGGAAAGACTCTCAGCGTAGCCTAATGCTGGGGCACCAGTCATAGCACCTATCAGCAGACCAACCACCTTAAAAAAGTTGATCTGCATTCCTTTATACGCTATCAAACCTACGACTACGAGCGGTATCATGGTAATCAACACACCATACACCACCCACATATAGCCGCCATTCAAAATGGTATTCACGAAGCCATCACCTACGCTCAAGCCCACCGCTGCCAAAAACAACGTCAAACCCACTTGACGCAACATCATATTGGCACTTGTCGTGGCAAAAGTCACCATACTGTAATATGGGCCGAAGCGACCAATCAGCAACGCCACAATCAGCGAGCCACCTGCCAAACCCAACTTGAAGGACTGGTTCATACCTGGTATCGCAATTGGCAAAGAACCCAACAACACGCCCAAGAAAATACCAAAGAAGATAGGCATGAGGTTAGGCAAATCCAAACGCTTGAGCTCATTACCAAACATCTCTGCCACATGGCGTACATCATCCCGATCGCCGACCACCATGATGCGATCGCCAAGTTGCAAGACGAAATCTGGTGTAGCTAGCAACTCCACACCCGCACGATTGATACGGGTGATGGTGGCATGATAGCGATGGCGGACATCAAAACTGCTAAGACGCTTACCATTGCACTCCGTGCGAGTGACTACCACACGGCGAGAAATCAAGTGGTCGGAGCGCTCACGCCCACGAAAGCCATAATGAGTCATCTCACCTAAGACTTGTAAATCCTTCTCATGGCGCTTATCACTCACGATGCGAATCACATCATTAGGGTACAATACGGTAGTAGCATCTACCAATTCATCTCGGCCATCCTCATGCGTTACGCGGCTGACTAACATCTTATCCACGGGGCAAAGGTCATGCAATTCCTTCAGTGTGATTGCATGATCTATCATCAAACGAATATCCACACAGATTGGATCATCATCCGACACATGCTCTTGGCGTAACTTCTCATCTTCTTGACGCAAGTTAACACGACAACAAAAACGAATCAACTCAAAGGAGAGTATCAAGCCGACTATACTCAAAGGATATGCCAATGCATAACCCATAGCAATATCGGGTGATACCTCACCGAACAAATCTGCAGCTGTCTGCTGCACGGCACCTAAGGATGGGGTATTCATTACCGCACCCGACATAATACCAGCCATGGTAGTCATCTCGATGCCTGTGAGATAATGCAATGCGATTGCTATACCACAGCCTAATAGTACAATAGTAACTGCTAGGAGATTCAATCGCAAGCCATTTTTGCCAAAGGGAGCGAAGGATGGTCCCACCTGTAAACCAATGGAATAGACAAATAATATCAATCCAAAATTCTTTGCAAAATGGCTGACTTGCGGATCAATTGATATGCCAAAAGAAGAAAGGATGATTCCAACAAATAGTATCCATGTGATACCCAACGAGAAGTTCTTAATACGCAAATGCTCGCCTGCCCACAGACCAAGGCATACAGTCAGCGTGAGCAACACAATAGATTGCGTGACTGAAGGTGTCAAAAATAATTCTCGTATGTATTCCATGTTTGGTGTTTAGTGAACGCCCTTCGGGCTATTGTTTAGTGTTTAGTGATTTGATTAGTTCTACCAAAGCAGCAGTGACTGCACGCTGGGTGATTTGTTCGCGTTCGCGCGCAACACCAAAGTGATAACACTCTGCCGTCGTACCATCGGGCGTAGCCCATGCTATCCATACTGTACCTACAGGCTTGTCTGGTGTACCGCCTGTTGGGCCAGCTATACCAGAAGTAGCTATTGCATAATCCGTGTTCATTAGTGCGCGTACACCTTCAGCCATCTCACGAACCGTCTGTTCGCTGACGGCACCGTATTTTTCCAATGTACTATGCTTCACGCCCAGCACTTGCTCTTTGATTGTATTGTCGTATGCCACTACCGAACCCATATAATATGCAGATGCGCCCGATTGCGCATTCAGGACAGCAGCCAGACGTCCTCCCGTACAACTCTCTGCGGTGGCAATGGTTTGCTGGCGCTCTTTGAGCAGATTGCCTAAAATCGTTTCCAAAGGCAAGTCTTCGGTGGCAATCAGGTAGTCGGCTATTAGCGGCATGAGAGCGGTTAATTGCCTTTCTAATTCTTCGTTGCTTGCTTCGCCATACGTGCTCAATCGCAAACGAATGATGCCATCTTTGGGCAAGTATGCCAAGTGCATGCTTGCTGGTAAAGCATTCTCCCAGTCTTCAATCAGAATAGCTAAGGTGGACTCTGCTATACCAGATAATAAAATTGTTCTATGGATAATATCACCAGCCTCTGACCTTTCACCTCTAACCTTTAACCTTATATACGGCATCACCTGCTCTGTCATCGCAATCTTCATTTCGTGAGGAACACCAGGCATGGCAATGAGGTATTTTGAATTTTGTCCCTCGCCTTTAACCTTTAACCTTTCACCTTTAACCTCATTTTCAAACACCATGATCGGAGCACTACCTACTCTATTGGTCAAAATCTTCGCATTTTCGGGGACAAGCCATTGTGTGGCAGTCAAGCGATTGAGCACATCAGGTCGCTCCTTATATAACTCATGTATGTGCTCACGCACGCGCGAGTCTTCCACTAAGGTAGTCCCGAAATACTCACACATAACGTGCTTGGTGATATCATCTTTTGTGGGCCCCAAGCCACCAGTAGTCAGGACAATATCAGCACGAGAGAAGGCCTCATCCAAGGCCTGGAGGATATGTTCACGATTATCGTGTACGGATGTAATCTGATACAATTCAATTCCCGCCTCATTAAGCCGCTGTGCCATCCAAGCGGAGTTGGTATCTACTACTTGACCAATGAGGAGTTCGTCGCCTATAGTAATGATTGAAGCAATCATTTGTTTAGTGTTTAGTGAACGCGGCGTTGCCGCTACTGTTTAGTGATTTGCATTTTGTGGCCAAACCAGTAAGTAACTTGGCCTCTGTATCTATCAATTTTTCTATTTCATTGAATTCATCATTCGAAATATAGCCGAGATCACACGCAACATCCATTTGTGCTAAGACTTCCATCAATGAACCATATGCAATAGTGAAAAAATGAGCTTGGTCTTTTGATGATACACGTCCTGTGCCTTCTGCTATATTAGAGGGTAAAGAAATCACAGCTCTACGTAACTGATCACATAATGCATATTGCTCTTCTCGTGGAAACTTTTTCAAAAGTTCATAAACTTTTTTAACCAATTCTTTTGCGTAGATATATGCATTCAATTTTCTAAAACTATTCATATCTCGATAAATCTCTAAACACTAAACAGTAGCCCGCAGGGCGTTCACTAAACTGAAGCGCTTCTAGCGCGTTTCCATTCAGAAGCGACTAACGATAGTTCATCATACCACTCTTGTCCAAAACGACGGATAAGTGGTTCCTTTAGGAATTGATAGATAGGCAGATGCAGTTTCTTTCCCAAAACGCGTGCGCAATGACAGATATCCCAACGGTGGTACTCCACCCCAATCATATCGCCTACCTTATTGAGGCGGATAGGATACAAATGGCATGAGATTGGTTTCTTGAAATCAATCTTGCCTGCGTTGTATGCTTTCTCGATGAGACAATAACACCAACCATTGTGATCGGTACGTGCAAAGACACAGTCTTTGTCATTGACGATAGAGGTCACCTTCTCTCCCGATGGGTCAAGGTATGATAGTCCTTGTGCTTCCACCACGGCTCTTGCCTCTTTGGTCATATCGGGGAGAATAATTGGCAGTATCTCGCGTATTTTCTCCTCCTCTTCGTCGGTAAGCGGAGCGCCTGCATCACCCTCGATACAGCAACATCCACGACACTTGTCTAAATCACAACAGAAGTCCTTCTCCAGGACATCTAAACTGACTAATGTATTCTGAATCAAGAACATAATCTAGAATAATAGCATTCCTTTTTCAATTTGCTTGCAAAGGTAATACAAAAAATGCAGATTCGCAAATTTCGGCAAGAAAAAGTGTGAAGTTTAGCAACTAACTGCATAAATGCAAATAAAACTTTGACACGGAGCACATATATTAAGGTACAAGGGAAGAAATATTAATAAAAAGCATTTTAGAAAAATAATGTAAATACATTTCTTGTATATGTCAGAAAAAAAGTGTACCTTTGCAGCATAAACTCATAACTTATCACTCATAGTTCGTACTTTTTATCCCATGACCGCACACGAGGCACTGAAGACATATTTTGGATACGACGATTTTCGCCCATTACAGGAGGAGATCGTCCAATCCGTCTTAGACGGTCGCGACACCTTGGCACTCATGCCCACAAGTGGCGGCAAGAGTCTGTGCTTTCAAGTGCCTACGATGGTGATGGGCGGATTATGCCTCGTTATTACACCCCTCATTGCCTTGATGAAAGACCAAGTGGAGAACCTGCGCAAGCGTGATATTCGCGCAGCAGCAATCTACACGGGCATGAGCTATGAGCAGCAAAAAACTGCGCTGGACAATTGCATGTGGGGACCATACCATTTCCTATACGTATCCCCCGAACGACTAGAGTCCGAGGAGTTTCGTGAACGCTTAACTCGTCTGCCTATCTGCCTGATCGCCGTGGATGAAACCCACTGCATCTCACAATGGGGATACGATTTCCGTCCGAGTTATCTGAAAATCGCAGAAATACGCGATTTGGTTGCACGCAAAGCGTGCGGTTTAAAGGACGCTTCGCTAAAGAACGGCAGCACAGCTGCCTACAGTTTAAAGACTGGGATAGTGCCAATATTGGCACTCACTGCTACGGCGACACCTGAGGTGGTGGATGACATTCAAGAGCGGCTTGCATTTCGCGAAAAGAATGTGCTGCGTAAGAGTTTCCTGCGCGCAAACCTCAGCTATGTAGTACGCCAGACCAACAAAAAAGCCGATGAGATCGTACATATCTTGAGCAAAGTGCCAGGTTCTGCCATTGTGTATGTCCGCAATCGCCAGCGCGCACAAGAATTGGCAGCCTATCTTCAAGAGAAGAACATCAGTGCTGACTTCTACCACGCAGGGCTCAATTCAAAAGAGCGTAGCATAAAGCAAGAAGCGTGGAAAAAGTTTAGAGGACGCTCGCATAGCGAGCTACAGGACGGCAGCAAAACCGCCTATAGGTTAGAGGCTAAAGGCGAGGAAACTAGAATCATCGTAGCCACCAATGCCTTTGGTATGGGCATCGACAAGCCCGATGTGCGAGTGGTGATTCACCATGATCTGCCCGATACAATAGAGGCATACTTTCAAGAGGCAGGACGCGCAGGACGAGATGAGCAAAAGGCATTTGCGGTGCTCCTCTACGACCCATCACAGGATAAAGCCAAAGCCCGCAAGCGCGTAGAAGACAACTACCCCGATGAGGAGTTTTTGCACACGGTCTATCACAAGACTTGCAACTACCTCGGCGTAGGAGCAGATAGTGGATTAGGCGCAACATTCTTCCTAGATGTATATGACCTCTGTCAGAAAATGCATCTGCCCATACTGACTACCTACTCTGCCCTGCATCTGCTTAGTCAAATGGGCTATTTCTCGTTTGATGAAGATCAAGAGATACAACCTCGCGTAATGATTCGTGTGCAACGGCGCGAACTAGACAACTATAATCTGCCCGAGGCGCAAATGACACTGTTAGAGTCTCTCATGCGTGAATATACGGGCATTTTTACCGATTTGCAGTATGTGCGCAACATCGATGACCACACCCACAAACTGCTCGTTTCATTGGCAGAGAAACGCATCATCTCCTATGTATCGCGCACGGTGGCCAATGTGCTGCGATTGACGGTAAATCGCCAAGCGGAGATTCATGTGCCCGAGCATTTCTATTCACAACGCAAAGAGCATTATGCCAACAAACTCAACGCAATGGTGGAATATGCAGATAACCAGCACTATTGCCGATCACAGCTATTGCTATCGTACTTCGGTGAGCACGATGCCACCACCTGCGGAACATGCGATGTGTGCCGCGAACAAAAGAAAAATAGTAAGTAACTTATGAGAATTAACCAACAAGCGCGAACTCAATGGTTCGCGCTTGTTTATTGTTAGACTATACCAAGCAATCATCTAATGCCTTGGTGATCGCATCACGATTCATGTTTTGACCAATAAAGACAAGTTTCTGCATACGGTCGCCATATCGTTCATCCCAATCGCGTTGCAGCATAGGATCTTGCGCCATCATCTGCATGAGTTCCTCTTCGGGCATGGTAGCATAGAAAGCACCTGCCTGCTTGAGGTCGAATTGCTTACCCGCTTGCTCAAAAAGATAGCACATATCGTATTCCTCCTCGAAATAGCACATGCCCTTGCAACGAATAATACCTTTATCCCAATGGCGAGCTACAAACTCATCAAAGCGATTCAAACTCATTGGCTCACGACGATAATACACGAAGGTAGAAATACCATATTCTTCGCCATGATTATGGTGGTGATGATGGCAGCAACAATCAGGGTCATCGCACTCGTGATCATGGTCATGATGATGACAATGACAATGCTCACCATGCGCATGATGCTCATGATGCTTATGATCGTGTTCCTCCTCCAGATTACCTTCCACCTTCTGTATCCAAGTAGCAGAAGTGGCAACTTGCTCGAAATCAAAGAGATTAGTATCTAGAATCTCAACAAAAGGTACATCGCAATAATCGCAGTCAATTATGTTAGCTTTGGGCTGAATGGCGCGAATGATTGCACGAATATGCTCTCGCTCGTCTTCGCTTATCATTGACACCTTATTTAATAATATTAAGTTGCAGAATTCAATTTGGTTGATCACGAGTTGTGAGAGGTCAGACTGGTCGGACTTGTCAGACAATTTCTCAACGAACTCATCGCGCAAGCGAAGCGCATCAACCACAGATACTACAGCATCAAGTTGGGGTACTGGTGCAGAAGAAGCAGGAACCATTGATGCGTAAGACGCAATCGTCTGCGCAATAGGTGCTGGTTCGCATATTCCCGAAGCTTCGATAACGATGTAATCAAAGGCGTTTGCTGCGCAGAGGTCACGGAGTTGTTGGATAAGGTCCATCTTCAGCGAGCAGCAAATACAACCATTTTGCAAGGCAATGAGGTTATCGTCTTGTTGCGCTACTACTCCACCCTTCTGAATGAGCGTAGCATCGATATTTACTTCACCTATATCATTGACTATTACAGCAAATCGTATCCCCTTCCTATTAGAGAGGATACGATTAAGAAGAGTAGTTTTGCCGCTACCGAGATAACCCGTTAGCAGCAAAACTGGTATATTATCGCATGGAAGCATATTGCACGTAAATATCGTAGTAATGGTTAAACAATTCTTTTTGTTGGTAACGCTCAAAGTTCTGAAGCACATACCCCATCACTGCCATATAGTGTCCAGTAGTGGATTGTGAGGAAGCGCGATGCTCCTTATCTAACGACGCTCCCCATGCCAAGTATTCGGCACAATTATCTGCTACCTTTGTCATAATAGCATTACCCTTCTCCATCTCGCCCAACTGATAGTAGTAAGAAGCCATAGTCGCAGAAGTATAGTCGTATGGGATATTATAACCCGGCAACATCTTCTCAGCAAAATCCAATGTCTCAAGGCACTTATCGTGCTTACCCTCGTTATAAAGCGCCTCAACAAGCTCCATAAACATCATACGATGGGTGCGACACATACGCATCGTATTCTCATCAATATAGATACCTGGAATATTCATATTGCCATATTTGAACTTGTGCAGCATATTATCATACATCACCTCTGTATTTACGCGAGGACGTCCATCTTGGCTACGCTCTGGCGTAATACGATATGCCAAACCAGTGAGCTCCAAATATGGATCAAGGCCCAAGTGATAGTCGCTACCTATAGTCACAGCGAAGTAGATTGGACGTTGCCATTCGTTAGTTGAAAGCATCTCCATCACCATCATTTCGGAGCGAGTAAAGCGTTTGGCCTTCTTAAAATTAATCTTCTGACTATCAGGAGATAACACATACAACTGATCACTTGGAATATATCCTTCGCCATCGCGTTTTGTACGTGGGTCATTCGAGTGCAAGAATTGGAATGCTTTCTTTACCTCCAATGGGGCATTAAGGCGGTTCTCAACCCATACTACTTCGTTCTTGCCTGGCATAAAGTCTTTATACTCCCATGATATTGGTAAGCCAGGCGAGTTGTAGTATGGTCGCTTCATCTGGCTAATATACCAATCGGTCTGCAAGTACGACAAGTTACAAGCACGCACATCATCGCGCTCCTGCTCTACCTCCAGGTTGTACCACAATGGGAAAGTATCGTTGTCACCATTGCAGAAGATGATTGCTTCCTCATCACACGACTTCAAGTAGTTTGCACCGAAGTCACGCGCGGCATAGCGGTTTGAACGATCGTGGTCATCCCAGTTTTGCGAAGCCATTTGTGCAGGAACAAGTAGCGTAACTAGCACAACAGCCGCAGCCACCGCAACACGTGCCTTATCGTTCTTCACCACGCGGTTGAGCATATCAACAAGCGCCATCACACCCAGTCCAATCCAAATGCAGAAAGCATAGAATGATCCCGCGTACGCGTAGTCGCGCTCACGCGGTTGATAAGGTGTTTGGTTAAGATATACCACAATAGCCAAACCTGTAAGGAAGAAAAGTAGGAATACAATCGCGAAAGAGCGATATCCTTCCTTGTTCTTACCTTCGTTCTGGCGCTTACCTAATTGCCAGCACAAACCAATCAAACCAAGAATAAGAGGGAGGAAATAATACACATTATGTCCCTTATTCTCACGGAGCTCCGATGGCAATTTGCTTTGGTCGCCATACAAAGCATTATCTATAAACGGAATACCTGAAATCCATTGTCCTTTAGTGATTTCTCCATGCGACTGGAGGTCGTTTTGACGACCAGCGAAGTTCCACATGAAGTAACGCCAATACATAAAGTTTACCTGATAACTAAAGAAGAAGCGGAGGTTCTCACCAAAAGTTGGGCAATAATCCGTTTTTGTTTGTCCGCAGTAGTCATAGCGCACTTTCTTGCCTTTAACATTCGCCCACGACTTGTAGGCATCCACATGGTGCTGTTGTCCAGAGTGCATACGTGGGAAGAGCATCTTAAACTCGTCCATGTATTCGTAGCTCGACTTGTACCCCGTCACCACATAGCGGTCTTTTTGCCCAGCTGGTGCAGGAGCATACTGCGCATGACCTTGCTTCTCTACAGGTACACACATATTGCCCTTCACATCAAGTTTTACAGGAGCATTGTATGTCTGTCCGTAGAACAATGGTGTGTCACCATACTGCTCACGGTTGAGGTAGTATTTCAGCGAGAAGACATTATCAGGAGAGTTTTGATCCATTGGCGTATCTGCCGACGAACGAATCACAATCGCTGCATAGCTAGCATAGCCAATCACCACCACAGTCACCATCATAGCAATGGTATTCAACCAACGTGCGGGAATAACATCTTTCTTCAAGAACAGTACAACCAACATTGTGATAATCAGCACAATTCCTATCACAGCACTCTCTTTTATGAATGGCACACCAGCAAACGCCATCGCCAATACAAAGGAGATGATAGTGCGAGTGTTGATAGTTTCTTCGGTTTCAATAACCTTGTAACTTTCCCATATTGCCCATACCAATGCACCTGCCATCAGCACCAGATAGACTGCCAATCCCGTATTGAACGGACAACCTAACACATTCGTAAACAACAACTCAAACCATCCTGCGATAGTTGGCACACCTGGGATAATACCATATAAGATTATTGCGAGAATAGCCACTGATACACCGAAAGCTGCGCATACTCCCTTCCATGAGAAATCGTGACGACGGAAGTAATAGACCAACACGATAGCAGGAATAGTCAGCAAGTTCAACAAGTGCGTACCAATACTCAGACCCATAAGATAGGCAATGAGAATCAGCCACTTATCCGATCCTTCCTCGTCCGCGTGTTCGTCCCATTTTAGGATAAGCCAGAACACCACTGCCGTAAACAAGGACGACAATGCATATACTTCACCTTCCACTGCTGAGAACCAAAACGTGTCAGAGAATGTGTATGCCAATGCACCTACAACACCCGCACCCAGCAGAGCAATGCCTTTGGCGAGGTTGGTGGGTTGTACCAACTTGCGTCCAAGAGCGGTGATTGTCCAGAAAAGGAATAGGATAGTAAATGCAGAAGCCAATGCAGAAAGGGCATTCACGCACATCGCCACATGAGCCGTATCACTCGCAAACAGCGAGAAGAAATGACCCAGAAGCATAAAAAATGGTGCTCCGGGTGGGTGACCTACGTCCAATTTATGTGCACTTACAATAAACTCGCCACAGTCCCAAAATGAGGCTGTTGGCTCCATCGTCAAAAGATAGGTTGCAGCGGCAATCGCAAACACGAACCAACCGCAAACCGCATTCCACAGTTTGAAATTTTTCATTTTATTCTATTTATTCAGCGTGCCAAAGGCACATATTTCAGCAATTTGGGTGCAAAGGTACAAAAAAAATAGAAAATAACCAAAAAATAATATTGTTTTTTATGCCGATGTTGTGTAATTCGAAAATTTTATGTAATTTTGTACCGAAATTGTAAATCAAATATTTTTCAATGGCAAACATTATCATTCTTTGTGCGCCCAGCGGTTCGGGCAAATCGACTATGGTCAGACACTTGTTGGAAACTTATCCTGGCAAGTATGAGTTGTCTATCTCTGCCACTACGCGCGCTCCACGCGGGCAAGAGCAACATGGCAAAGAGTATTATTTCATCTCGTTACAGGAGTTTGAGCAACATATCCGCAACAATGATTTTGTCGAGTACGAGCAAGTCTATGAGGGGCTCTATTATGGTACCCTCAAGGAAGAGATTGCGCGTATTCAGTCTGCGGGACGCACCATTGTATTTGATATTGATGTAAAAGGCGGCATCAACCTCAAACGTATCTTTGGTGATAATGCACTGTCCATCTTCATCGCGCCACCATCAGTAGAGGAATTATCACGCCGCCTACACGGACGCGGAGATACCAGCGAAGAAATGATTCAAAAACGCCTTGCAAAAGCCGAAATAGAGATGGCTGATGCACCACATTTCGACCACATTATCATCAATGATGATCTAGCTACTGCTAAAAAAGCACTTGATGAGTTAATCAAATAGTCGAGTTGATTTATGCGAATTGGCATCTACGGCGGATCATTCAATCCGATACACTTTGGACATATCGGATTGGTAAAATGGGTGGTCGAGCACACCGATTTGGACGAAGTATGGATGATGGTATCGCCCAACAACCCATTGAAGGACAAGAGCATACTAGCCGATGAGCAAGAGCGATTGCACGAGGCAAAAGAGGCGATTAAGCAATTAGGAGACGAGGCGACAGAACAGAGGATTGTGGTATCAGATTTTGAATTTCACCTACCGCGCCCTACGTACACCGCCAACACGTTGCGAGCATTGCAAGCTGCATATCCTGACCACCATTTCACCCTCATCATCGGAGAAGACAACTTACACATCTTCGATAAATGGCGTGAACACCAATATATTCTGGATAATTATCGCATTTTCATTTATCCCCGACGAGGAACAGCTAGTAGTAAACAACTAACAAATATCAATCATCCGAATATATTTTTCATGGAGGATGCACCGTATTTTGATATTTCTTCTACGGAAATACGAAAACAAAGCACTATGGCATGATTTTTGTACTAATTGAGGTGACAATCAAATATTAACAATTAAAATAGTAAAACAATGAAAAAGTATATTTGTGATGTATGTGGTTGGGAGTATGACCCAGCATTAGGTGTAGAAGAGGCAGGTATTGCTCCAGGAACAGCATGGGAAGATGTACCAGCAGATTTCGTTTGCCCACTCTGTGGTGTTGGCAAAGACGAGTTCTCTGAGAGCGAATAAGACGCTCCTACCTCCTTCCAGGAGAGGCATTAATAGTGAAGATAAGATTTGTAACATTAGGATGTAAATTAAACTTTGCCGAGAGTAGCGCTCTCGGCAAAGAACTTTTGTTGCGCGGTCATCAGCGTGCCACACTCAACGAAGTGCCAGATGTCTGCGTGGTGAACACGTGTAGCGTCACCGACGCTGCTGATCATAAAGACCGTCAAGCAATCAATCAACTCCATCGCAAATATCCTAATGCAACCATCGTCGTGACAGGCTGCTACGCGCAGTTGCAACCCGAGCAAATCAGCCAAATCGATGGCGTGGACTATGTGTTGGGGCAAAATGAGAAATACGACATTCCACAACTCATCGAAGAGATCGAAAAACACGCATCTATAGCCTCCACACAAGAGACCCATACGAATCTGCAGGATAAAATCCGCGTAGCAGCAATCCGCGAAGTGGATGATTTTCACGGAGTACATTCCGCAGATGATCGAACACGCTGTTTTATCAAGGTACAAGATGGCTGCAACTATTTCTGCACCTATTGTACCATCCCATATGCGCGCGGTAAATCGCGTAATCCGAAAATCGCAGAGGTAGTTATAGATGCACAAACGGCACTCAACCAAGGTGCTAAAGAACTGATTATCACAGGAGTGAACATCGGCGACTTTGGACGAAGCACAGGAGAGCAATTTATCGATTTGCTCAGAGCATTCGACCAACTCGATGGTGATTACCGCGTTCGTATCTCATCGTGCGAACCTAACCTTCTGACCGATGAGATTATTGACTTCGTTGCCAACTCCAAGCACTTCGCTCCGCATTTCCATATTCCTCTGCAATCTGGTAGTAATGAGGTACTTGCTATCATGAAACGCCGCTATACCCGCGAACTATTTGCCGAGCGCGTACAGCATATACGCAAGGTGATGCCCCATGCTTTTATTGGCGTCGATTGCATGGTCGGCGTGCGCGGCGAGACAGAGGCTTGCTGGGAAGATTATCTTACATTCATCCAGGGATTGGACGTCAGCCAATTGCATGTGTTCACCTACTCCGAACGTGCCAACACACGCATGCTAGAGCTGGACCTCCATGTAGTGCCCAAAGCCGAACGCCAACGCAGAAGCAAGATCTTGCATGCTGTATCGGAAGAAAAAACATCAGCCTTCTACGCGCAACATGCTGGCAGAACTGCAGTCGTACTGTGGGAGTCAAAGAAAGAAGGCGACCAAATGTCGGGCTTTACCGACAATTATATCAAGGTTTATGGACCATACAAGAAAGAAAAAATCAACACTTTTGAAGAAATTGTGTTGTAAAAATTTGCACGATTCATTTATTTTCACTACCTTTGCACCGTCTTTGTGAGACCAACAAAGACTTTTCCCAAACTCTAGAATTTTTATTACACATTTTTTATGCAATACGATATGCAGAAACTCGGGCGTATGACGCTCGAACAGTTGACTGAAATTGCAGAAACATTCGGCATCAAAGTGCGCCGAAGTGCTTCGTTGCAATCTATTATTTATGACATCTTAGATGCTCAGGCGGATAAACGCGGAGCGGAAGTACAAGCGCGTGAGGAAGCACGCCAAGCCAAAGGTGAAGAGAAAAAGCGCAACAAACGCGCACGCATCCAGGCTGCGCCTACCAAAGTTAACACGGACAATCTCAAGAGCAACCGTGTGTTGGCTACTGTAGGTAATGAGCAAGACACTCTAGAACAAATCAAAGAGGAACAAGCCAAACAACCAGTTATCAAACCAGTTATATCGGCACAAACCACTATTTTTGATACGCCTGCCGCAGAAGTGCCTACCCCAACTCAAGAGCAAGCACCTGCCCCAACGGAGAATACCAATTCTAAAAAGAAAAAAGGCAACAAACAACAAGCTCCTGTAGTTGCAGCAGAAACACCTGCTACGGAGGAAGTGGCTGCCGATGCACCTGTCGCTAAACCGAAGAAGAAAAAAGGGCGTCCAAAAAAAGCAGAAAATGCAGAGGCAAATGCCGCACAACCAGTTGCTGAAGAACCAGCACCTGTAGCAGAAAACACCGCTCCAGACAAAGCTCCGACCAACAATAATAACGCACCTAAGCAAGAGACTCAAGAGGAGAAACAAGCACGCATCAATGCGCGTATAGCGCAGATTACCAAGCAGATTGCCAAACGCGAAGAGCAATTAGCTAATGGTGAAGACCTTACTCCTATTCAGCCAACCAACGCCATCAAACCCGAAGACGAACTATTGGAGAAAGGCGTCGAGGCGTTTGGAAATACGATCATAGCTACTGGCACATTGGAATGTGCACCCGACGGCTACGGATTCTTGCGCAGTGCTGACTACAACTACATCTCCTCGCCTGACGATATCTACGTATCCCAACAGCAGATTCGTCAATACAGTCTCAAGACTGGCGACACGGTGGAATGTACCATCCGTCCTCCTAAAGAGACGGACAAGTATTTCCCTATGAAAGAGGTGATTCGCGTCAACGGCATTGCTCCTGCCCAAGCCAAAGAGCGTATTGCGTTCGAGAACCTGACACCGCTCTTCCCCGATGAGAAATTCAAACTCTGCAAGGGCGATAAGAGCGATGCACTATCGGTCCGCATCATCGACCTCTTCGCGCCTATTGGCAAGGGACAACGCGGACTGATCGTAGCACAACCTAAAACAGGTAAGACCGTGCTGCTCAAGGAGATAGCCAATGCCATTGCTGCCAACCACCCTGAGGTATATATGATCGTTTTGCTCATCGACGAGCGGCCTGAGGAGGTTACCGATATGGCACGTTCGGTGAAGGCTGAGGTGATCGCATCCACCTTCGACGAGCCAGCTGAAAACCACGTGAAAGTGGCTAATATCGTGCACGAGAAAGCCAAACGATTGGTGGAGTGCGGCCATGACGTAGTTATCTTATTAGATAGTATCACGCGTCTCGCGCGCGCTTACAACACGGTCGCTCCTGCCAGTGGCAAGGTACTCTCTGGTGGTGTTGAGGCGCAAGCCCTGCACAAACCAAAACGCTTCTTCGGTGCGGCACGCAACATCGAGAATGGCGGTAGTCTGACCATCATCGCTACGGCACTGACCGAAACTGGTAGCAAGATGGATGACGTCATCTTTGAGGAGTTCAAGGGTACGGGCAATATGGAGTTGCAATTGGATCGCAAACTCAGCAACAAACGTATCTTCCCTGCCGTGGATATCCCGGCTTCTTCTACTCGCCGCGACGACTTGCTCTTGCCTGCCGATGTGCTCAACCGCATGTGGGTGATTCGCAAGCAACTCACCGATATGAACAGCGTGGAAGCCATGGAGAAACTCAAGACATACATGGAGCGCACTGCCGACAACGACGAGTTTCTACTGGCAGTCAATGGCGCAAGATAAGTACAAGTTCTCCCACTGATAAATCGGTGATTATCAGCAATATCAGTGGTCTGAATAGAAATTATAAAGTATGCGTATTGCGATTATCAATGGTCCCAATCTCAACCTGCTGGGCAGGCGAGAGCCGAGTATCTACGGCACCAAATCCATGGAGCAAGTGCTCTTGGATATTCAGCGTGCCTACCCCGATCTGCACTTCGAGTATCGCCAGTCCAATCACGAGGGCGACTTGATTGATTTCCTGCAAGAAATCGGCTACCATCCCGCGTTTCAAGGCATCGTGCTCAACGCTGGCGGATATACGCATACGAGCGTGGCATTGCGCGACGCGGTGGCATGCTGCTGCCTGCCTGTGGTGGAAGTACATATCTCAGACATCACCCAGCGCGAAGCATTCAGGCGCGTGAGCCTACTCACCGACGTATGTGCACACACCATCATCGGACACGGCACCGACGGATACCAAGAGGCTGTACAATGGATTATCAATCAACACCAATGAAACATCACTCGCTCATATATTGCCTATTAACCATTGTTCTGGCATGGGGTAGCATCGCTACCAATGCCCAAAACAACCCCTACGTGGACGACAAGCTCCTTCACTTCGGTTTCTTCCTCGAGTTGGACGTGCTGTCCTATCTCGTAGAGGAAAACGATAGTTTGACGCAGCTGCAATTGCCTCAGGCCAACGGCAATGTCTATCACCTACGATCTTCTGCTGTAGGAGCAGGCTTTGCTGCGGGATTCATCGCCGATTTGCGCTTGAGTCGCCATTTGAACCTGCGCTTCACACCCGCACTGCATTTCGGCGAGCGCACATTGCAATACAAGAGCTATACCACCCATGTAGAAGGTAGTACCGAGGCTTTGCGCGACAAGATTGGCGTACTCACCATACCGATCTCTATCCCACTCTACCTCAAGTGGTCCGCGGAGCGAGAAGCCAACTATCGACCCTATGTGATCGTCGGTGGCGGCGTGCAGGTAGAGTGCTTCCGCAAGAAAGATGCCGTCATCTTGCACCAACCATTCGATGCCTTTGTCTCCGCTGGATTCGGTTGCGACTTCTACTTCCGCTGGTTTAAGTTCTGCCCTGAAATCAAATACAAGATTGGCTTCTTAGACGCACATGTGCCTACATCCCGCACCGAGGATGAAGGCTGGCAACTCACAGCACAAGACTATTTCTACACCAATGCCATCCGTCGATTGACACACCAAGAATTATCCATCGCCTTCAACTTCGAATAATGAAAAAGTGGTTTATCATATTGCTCGCTATTGTCGGATTCATGTCCTGTAAGCAGGATATCTTATCCACAGACCCTACCCTCATGCTCCGATTCTCGCACGACACCGTGCTGTTCGACACCGTCTTCACCTCCATGGGGTCGTCCACCAAGCGAGTAATGGTATACAACCCTACTGCCAATGCACTCCTAATCGACCAAGTCTTGCTACAAACGGGCAAGTATTTCCACATCAACTTAGATGGCGAGAACAACATAGACCACTTGCGCGACATTACCCTGCGCGGAGGTGACAGTCTCTTTCTCTTCGTGCGCGCATCCATCGACCCACTCGCAGAGAATAATCCAGTGTTCATCGAGGACAATATCACGTTCCGTGTCAATGGCAACATCCAGCATGTCAACCTACAAGCCTACGGACAAAACGTCAATAAGATACAGGGCGAAAACGGCTTGAAGATCTACCAAAGCCTCTCACTCAGCGACACCCTCCCTTACCTACTCTACGACACCATCGCCGTGGCTGGTAACCTCACTATCAACGCTGGCGCCACCATCTACATGCACGCTGGAGCAATGATTTATGTCTATGGCAGCCTCAATGCCAAGGGCACGGCCGACCACCCCATCATTTTCCGAGGCGACCGCACCGACATGCTCTTCGACTCCGTACCCTATCGCATGGCGTCTGGGCAATGGAATGGTATCTACCTCATCCACACCAAAGGGCAACTGCCACCCACCCACAATCTCCATTATGTAGATATCCTCTCTGGCAGTATCGGACTATATGCCTATTCCGAAGCGACTGGCTTGCTCCTGCCAAAACTCAATCTCCATAATAGCCGCATACACAACCATTCCATCTACGGGCTCGTGGTACAAAACATGGATGCCAAGGTCGTCAATTGCGAGATCAGCAACTGCGCTTCCTATTGCATCTACCTCGCTGGAGGCAAGCACGATTTCATCCACAACACCATCGCTGCCTACTATGGCTATCCTTACACCAATCTCAATATCCACCAGAATATCCTCCCTGAGGACGTAGCTGCCGTCTATGTCAACAACTTGAGCAAGAATACCGCCAAGACCATCAGTTCCTTCACCAACTGCATCATCACTGGTGGCAGAGCCAACAACCTGCTCATTGCCACGCCATTGCCAGAGTATTACGAGGGGACTATTTCCCACAACTACCTCCGCGCGGATTCGCTCCACGAGGCATATGCCAACAACAATGTATATGCTTCTGATTCCGACTCATGCGTCTTCCGCAACACCTATTACCTCTACAAGGAATACCACTACTACGATTTCCAACTCGACACCCTCTCGCCTGCCCGCGGCATCGCAGATAGCATCGTGGCGCTCTCCTATCCTACCGACCGCCTCGGCATCCGCCGCAAATCCCATCCCGATGCAGGATGCTACGAATTTATTGACAATCTCCCCGAAGATACCCCGAAGATACCCCGAAGATAATGCACTCATCAAATCACATAACAAGAACCATAGGCATAATCCTTTGCCTGCTGTTTTTTTCATTGGTCACTTGGGCTAAAGTGCCTCAGGTGCGCGTATTTGGTTATGTACTCGATTCGGATAACCGCGGCATTGAGTTAGCGAACGTGTATGTAGAGGGTACTACCAATGGTACAACCACTAATCAAAACGGCTATTACGACCTCACCATCGAGATGGGCGACACCATCATCATGGTATATTCCATGATGGGCTACGAGACTATTCGTCAGCAGCTATACACTCAGAATCAAGTGCTTGGCGTGAATGTTATCCTTCCTACCAACGAGGAGATGCTCAGCGAGATTACCGTGCGTGGTATTCAGCGGCAGACAGGTACAATGGAGCGCACCGATATAGGTGTGGCACGATTGATGCCTGATGCCACAGGTGGTGGCATTGAGAGTCTGCTGATTACGTTTGCTGGTGTACGACAAAACAACGAAATGAGTAGCCAGTACAATGTACGTGGCGGCACCTACGACGAAAACTCGGTGTATGTTAATGGTTTAGAGGTACATCGTCCATTGCTCATCCGCAGCGGACAGCAAGAGGGATTGAGCTTCGTGAATGCCGACATGGTGGAGAGCGTGGACTTCTCCGCAGGTGGCTTTGATGCCATGTATGGCGACAAGATGTCGTCCGTATTAGACATCCGCTACAAACGCCCTACTCAATTGGAATCGCATCTGAACATCAGTATCTTAGGTGCAAGCGCCTACCTTGGTTGGGGAGATAGTTTGCAGAGTCAAATGCACGGCATTCGCTACAAGACATCCAAATACATGCTCGGTGCATTGGACACCAAAGGCAACTACAAACCCAATTTCGTGGACTATCAAACGCAAATGACGTGGAAGATAGGCAAACAACGTGATTGGGAGATTCGATTGATGGGCAACTTCTCGCAGAATAGCTACGAGTTTACTCCTGACTCATCAGTTACCAGTTTTGGTGGTATGCAAAATGCAGTGAAGAACACCATTTACTACGAGGGCAAGGAGAAAGATATGTTCCGCACCGCTTTTGCTGCACTGAGCGCATACGGCAAAGTACATCCAGAAGTGAAAGTAGGCGTAGATTTGAGTGGATTCTACACCCACGAACAAGAGACATACGACATCCGCAGCGAATACATGCTTCGCCAGCAAGATATGAGTGGCGAAGAGAGTAACCATGGAGGCAATGCCAACAACGAAATCACCACCCCGGAAGGCAATCAAAACCTACTCGGCAAGGGTGAGTTCCACGAGCATGCACGCAACACCCTGCAAGCCAGCATGATAACACTTGCTCACACAGGCGAATGGAAACGCGGTGAGAATACTCTGAAATGGGGTGTGAGTGGACAATTGGAGATGATTAACGACCGCATCAGCGAGTGGGAGTGGCGCGATTCTATGGGTTATAGTCTGCCTAATATAGAGCAGGAGATGGCACTCTACTACGCCATGAAAGGTACCACACGCATGCTGAACGGTCGCCTGCAAGCCTATGCGCAAAACACCTATCGCTGGAGTACGGAGCAAGGCAAAGTGTTCTTAACCGCAGGTATGCGCCTCAACTACTGGACTTTCACCAATGAGGTGCTTCCTTCCCCTCGCGTGAGCGTGGTATGGATGCCTGGATGGAAGCGAGATTTCACGTTCCGCGTGGCAACGGGTGTGTATTACCAAGCACCATTCTACAAGGAGTTGCGCCAAACCTACCAAGACGAGAATGGCGTGTATCGCATTCACCTGAATGACCAACTCAAAGCGCAACGCTCGTATCAATTGGTATTGGGTACCGACTATTACTTCCGCGCGTGGGGACGTCCGTTTAAGTTCACCGCCGAAGCGTATGGCAAATATATGGACCGCATGGAGAGCTACACCGTGGACAACGTGCGCGTGCGCTATTCAGGTAAAAATGATAGCGAGGGCTATACCATGGGGTTAGACTTGAAGCTCTTTGGTGAGTTGGCACCAGGTGCCGATTCGTGGATTAGTTTCTCCACCATGCGCAGCCGTATGCGTTTCACAGACGACAAGCACAATCTTGGCTGGATTCCTACTCCACAGGAGCAACGTTATAACCTTACGGTTTATTTCCAAGACTACCTACCCCAATTGCCTCAATACAAGTTGCACCTCAAGTTTATTTGGAGCGAAGGTTTGCCATTCGGCTATCCCCGCAAAGAGGATATGCGCTATTTGGGACACATGAGCGACTACAAACGTATCGACATCGGTGCCAGCCGCACCTTCGCTGCTAGTCACGATAAGTGGATGAAGAAGTCGAAGCATGTGGAGAGTTGGACGGTGCAGTTTGATGTATTCAACCTGATTGGTTGGAAGAACGTGAATAGTTACTACTGGGTCACTGCCGCCGACGGCATGCAATGGGCAAGTCCGAACTACCTTACAGGACGTATGTTCAATTTGAAGATTGATGTGCGAATAAAGTAAGCACAACACTTTACCAATCTCCTATTTTTCACCCACATTTGGTGTATCCTGACATTTCAGGATTTCAAGTATCTTGTATGTTTCGGGATTACGAAGTGCCTTGAATGGCACTTTGAGTGTTATGCCCGAACTATTCCATAGTGAGGAAGTCGCGCAATATAGTCTTTATTGCCTGCGGTGGAGCAGGCTACACAAAGAGAGCCGCTGGTGTCAGCGACTCTCTTTTGCATATTCTCTTGTTGAGAGGAATTCTTGAATTACTCTTGGTTGTTGTCCCAATTTGTGGACAACATACGCAGGTAGCTGCGGTAGCGCCATTGAGCGTTCTCGCGAGCGGCAGCGAAGAGTTCGGCAGCCTCCTCAGGGTATTGCTTAGCCACTGAAGCGAAATGTGAAGCGATTAAGGCGTACCGCAGCAATGTCTGGGAGACATTGCAAGGAGTAAGTACGCCGCGCGAGTCCGAAGTAGCCCTCACCGCTACGAGGACATAGAACTACCTTACACGAACCCATCAAGAACTCCTCGAACCATATCACACTGCAAGGGCATTGCGAGGAAGGCAAATCAATTTGCCGATATGGTGAGAGGAGAATTGAAAAGGGTGAGGCTGCTGTGGATAAAAGCAATACCCACAAACAAGAGGCTGCCGAAACTCGGAGCGGACGCTCGCGAGAACGCTCAATGGCGCAGGAGATAACTGAGGATGGTGTCCACAAAGATTGGGACAACACCCAAGAGTAGTTCAAGAATTCCTCTCAACAAAAAGAGAATATGCAAAAAAGAGAGGAGTTACCAAACTGGTAGCTCCTCAATGTGTAGCCTGCTCCACCGAAGGCAAGAAAGAGTTCCCCTTCTCCTTACAAAAAGAAATGCGAGATTTTGCTTCTAGAACCTGTGAAAAAGCGAAGCGCAGTAATCCTTGTAAATTGGGGAGAAATCCTAGAAAAGAAAGAGAAGTTACCTAATAGGCAACTTCTCAAATATGTACATTTCATCTATTCTACACACGATTCGCTGATTCTTGTTCGAATAATCTTGATAAAATAAAGAAGAACGAGTATATTATTCTTTGCTAGTATTAGCAGTATTTATTCCCTCAGTTATTCCCTCGTTGCTAGCATCCCTATCATGCACAATATAATATCCACCTGTTTTTTTGGATCCTTTATATTCAATAAGACCAGCATCTCTTAAAATTTTAATATAGCGTTCTAATGTTTTCTCTGGAATGGAGAGTTTTTGACGGATTTGAGTCTTACGCTGGTAAATAGTTTGAAGACTTTGGCGAGTGAGCATGTTAATCTCCTTTGTCGAGAAATTTGCCTTAAACAAATAACATAGTTGGATATCTTTCGAAATGCAATGGATAGAGTTATGGTAGATTTGTTTGCACATGTCGGAAAAATGTAGTACCTTTGTCGGCGGAATGAGAATTTCGATAGCACATATATTCAGTCAAGCATGCAGAATGGTCAATGTGTGGACTAAGTTCATGCGGGTGAAGCGAGTCGAAGGAGGTGATTGCGGTGGCTGAGAGGATTGATAAGTAGATAATAGTTATTCTAATAATATAAATTAGTTTTCAATTATGGCGAGCAACTACAATTACGAAGTCCGTATTCAATTCAAAGAAAAAAATCCTCTTTTGACAGAGAAATTCCAATTAATGGTGGACTATAAAAAAAGTAAAGGGAATCAAGACAGATTCATCTTTGCTCCATCAAGCATTGTATTGAAATTAAAACGTTCAAGGAAGTATAAATCCATACTATCGAATCCTCAAAATAGTATTAATACTCAGATTATTAAATCAATAATTGCATATTATTCCGTAAGCAGCATTTATTCTCAAATTAAAAGTATTCAAATTAATTACATTGAGGGCAAGAATAAAACTCCCTTGTTAGAAAGTGTTACTTTTCAGCAACCATTACAAATTAGCATTCCAATACAGAATAATTTATATTTTAAGAAAGAAATCATACAGGAAATTACAACTGAATCCGAAAAAGGTGAATGTATTAGGATTGCATTGTCTTATTGGTTAAAAGCACAAATTACTGATGATTTGTATGTTGGTTTTGAAAATCTATGGAGAGCATTTAATCGCTTGTATGTTTATTGTGGTAAGCAAAGTAGTGAAAATACAAATTTATGCGAAATTCGAAAACTCATAATTGCGCACGCAAATCATTTTTCACAAACAATAGAGATAACAAATTCTTATACAAAACAAGAATTATTTCATTCTTTTAGGTGGCAAAAATTAATTCTAAATGATTATCCTACACACAAACACACACAAGCACTTGTCGATTTTATTTACAGATATTCAGATAAAAGAATAATAGAATTATTCCAAGAAAAACTTGTGTGTCGTGAAGATAATATTAAATCATTGGGTAAGTGGAGTGATATACAAAATCATCTTAATAGCAATAAAAACACATCTTCTGATATAGAATTAGTCACATTACTATGTATAAAATATGCCTATTTCCTTCGAAATAAATTTTTTCATGGAGAAATTTTAAATAGAACATTTAAATTAACAAAAGACAATATTGATCTTGAATTTGAGAAATTGAATAAATTATTATCAATGTTAATATTTGAACTTGTCAACAACAATATATTACATTAAACAGTGGAATAAAAATAGAGTGTGTCATAATAAGGCACACTCTATTTGGCTTTAGAAATGAATTTAAGTGCTATATTTGCATGTAAGCGAAAGTGTTTTAAGGATTAATCACATGGGACTAATTTTGCATCTCCACGATTAACTTTTGCATTTTGAGCAGCATACCAAATTGCTGGAATAATTCCCCATACAGTAATAGGAGGCATTAACATCCATAATAAGCCACGATTAGGAACTTTATAACATTCTTGGTGTGTGACTGCTGGCTCATACAAATCACCGATATTAGTATCTACTTTATAACATACTCCATTCGTATTGATGAATACATTGACATATTCTTTGTGTTCTTGAGTAACAGAAGTGGAGTTTTGTGTATTAGTAGTAGATGTTCTACCCGTACTTGACAATGATGTCTCGCCTGTCCAAGCATTAGTTACAGGCTTTGTACTCACATTAGTAGTGGAAGATGTAGTGACACGACCAGTTGTTTTGGTTACTTGCTCCTTTTTCTCGTAAACCAAAATCTCTCCGCCTAATCCATCACCCATTGTACGGTCTGGAACTGACATATCTTCCAGCACCTCGGCTTTGGTCATACCAACTAAGTCATCGAATGCATTTCCAATGTACTTTTCAGGAATGTCCGTAACGGTCACTGATTGCACCGTCCAACATGAGGTCATAACAACGCAGACCAACATGAGCAAAAAGAAGTTTGTTGTTTTCATTTTGTTTGTTGTTTAAAGAGTAAATAATTGGATTTATATATCCTTCAAAAAAGGATTATTTTGCTTCTATAAATGGTACGAAATCAGAAAGTATCTTAATCATATCTACTAATGACTTATCACTGATGGAACTGTCATTAGGTAATGTGATCGTTTCTGGCATTACCTCTATTAGATTCTTTAGATAAATCGATTTAATAGCATAATTGATATTATCTTCATTATCCCAACCTGAAGATGTTATACCTATTAGATTACCTTGTTTATCAAATAAAGGACCTCCACTATTACCATGTGTGATAGGAACTGAAATTTGATATAAACGAATATCTCCTTGTGCTCCTGTCTTTGCGCTAATAGTTCCATCTGTAAATTTAATTTCTTCGCCTAATTTCTGTGTTTTTGGGTAGCCCAGTGCGAAAACTCCAGTGCCAACATCTTCTGTCTTTGCAGTAAATACATATGGGATTTTAGGCAACTCGACAAAAGAATTATCAACAATTTTGATGATAGCTAAGTCATTCGTTGGGTCAGTAACGACAACCTCTGCTTTATAAGTTCTTGTTTGTCCATTTTGTTTGAATGTGACTTGCATTTGCTTTGCTCCATCTACTACATGGTAGTTGGTGGCAATATATCCTTTCTCGCTGATAAAGAATCCAGAACCAGACCATTGCCAATCTGTTGCTTGTGTAGTAGGTTGCAATTCTGTTTTTCCAGATGGAATAACGGCAGTAGGATAAGCGTCCTGCGGACGGGACAATTCTGCGTACTCATTAGCGGACAAAGAATTTATATAATATGTGCCTGGTGTTACAGCGATAATACCGAACTTATTGCCACGCAATGTTTTTACAGGGGTCTGTGCAACCGTTGTTCCATTTACTGTAAATATAAATCGATCATCCATTCTAAAAATCTTCAACAAATTCTCTCGATTTGTATTGATTACATTTGTGTACGACCAGTTGCGCAACCATTGTCCAACTCCTTCGTATTCTCCATAAACAGCAAATTTCCCTTCGTTAGAAATCACGAAACAATAGTAATTATCCCAGTCCTGAAAGCCAAAAATTAGTCCATATTGCGCTTTTTTTGATTTTTCTTGTGTCCACATACGAGACGCTATCATGTAATCCTGTGATTGATCAAAAGGTATGTAACATGAACGTTGAACCATTGCATTCCCAGCATTATGGACTAAAGCAACACATCTTCCGTCTGGTCTAATTGAGGAATTATTGCCTTCGCCTTGAAATTGCCAATCATTTGGGTGTTCTCCAAAAAATTCGTTATAGACTATATAGCCACTACCATTTTCATCTAGTTCAACATACTTACCGTCAACAAGTTCTCCTTTATCATAGAGGTAATATCGTTGAAGTTTTCCGGTTTTATAATACCAATAATGCTCGCCATGTTCTACGCCATTGGCATAGTCCAAAATAGCTTGTACTTGACCGTTTTCAAAATATAATATAGCTTTTCCGTCAACTTGACTATTATAGTAATCATGCTCTTTTTCTTTATTTCCGTTCTTATAGTATGAAATAAATTTACCCTCAAAGAAATCTTTTTCACTATCAGCGTGATCAATATAGATTGGAGTAAAAATAGATTGTAATGTTCCATCTATATAATAATCCTTTACCTCTCCATCTGGAATGTTTGGTGCTTTATATTTAATACGTCTATAATATAATGCATCTTTGGCTTCACAACGTTGCCATTCTGCATTAAAAAACTCTGTTACGGTTTGACCTATTGCTGGATTATATGTTGAGGTTTTGTCAAATTGTTCTATTTGACTTTCCACACCTCTATAATAATAGGTCACGGCACCTGTAATATTAGTAATTTTTCCTGTGTATAAACTACCTAAAACAAAAGAACCCTCCATAACAACACCATTTGCCTTCTCGATTTTTCCATTGCCATGTAGAATGTAATTGATAAATTGACCCGTGTATACATCACCATTTGGGTCTATCTGTTTGCCTTGTCCTGTAGCTTGATTATTTGTAAATTCACACTCTAATTCTCTACCATCAGCCCATGACAATTTTCCTTTACCAACTCGAATACCATTTTCATAGTTACCTACAAAAGTAGAATGTAATTCGTTGTTAATGTAGCGAACCGCTGTTCCATGACCGTGTGCTTTGTTGTTTAGGATTTCGCCATCCCATGTAAAGGACACTCCGTCTTCGTAATAGGAATCAAGAATTTGACAGTTAACATTGGAGCAAAGAATCCATTTCTCCTCCAATGTTCGTGCACTTAGCAATAATGGCATTGTAAGTACAATTAGTAATAGTATTTTTCTCATACTTTCAACCCTAATTCGTGTCGGGTGCAACCTTTGATAGTAAGTATTATATTTGAAATTAGACACAAAAAAACGTGAACTTTGTCGTTCTTTGGGTATCTCGGCACTGGACTCGCCTCACTCACCAAATTATCGAACAAAAGCTCACGCGTAGCGCGAGCGTCCTAGCTTTGTTCTCGGTGAGTTCCTAAAAGTGTCCAGTTTTTAGATACCCAAGCACAATCTAAACGCTTAAATAAAATATGTCATGCATCGCCTTTACGATGCTGGTTTACCATAGGCTGAAAATGTTTTAATTTCTTTTATATAAATATTATTGTTTCATTTTAGGAAAGAATAATTCAAATGCAGTCTTGTTCATGATTTCTTGTAACTTATGGTCACATTCTACCATTTCACGCAAACAAGAATCCATGTATTGTTTTCGCTCTAATTCATTGCTTGTATGGATGATACTATTTGATAAACAATTATAGATATACATGCATCGGTTTCGGCGTTCACATAACTCCAGAACCTCGCATGTTGTTTTCGCCTTGGAATATCGTTCAATAAAATCTTTTGCAGTATCCTCTGGCAGTAATAATTTTGCTAATGTTTCGAAATTGTTATCCATAGTGTGTTCTTTTACGAGTTCTGTATTAAGTGTTATATTTGTCCAATAATCATACCTGCATGAGGGTATTCGGGAGATGTGTACTTTGCGACGCTATTAGCAAGACTATTTACAAGATTATTGAGGTTTGTTTGTAGCGACTCGGAAATGGGTCGTAGACTTCCTACCTGACTTGCAATAGAATTAGCAAGTTCTTGCTGCGAACATATTTTCTTGTATTCATCAAAAATTCGTCTACGTTCCTCTATGAGTTCTCTTCTTTTGACATCATCGTTTAAATGGAATAACTCTATCGTCTTTTCTCCTTTAATATCTTTGATGCCATTGGTTTCTCGTGGTACTAAAATATATTCATGAAAGCCGAGGTGATCTAATGGATTTTCCTCATAAGGATTTATTATTAATGGATTTTCTCTGCTAATATCTTTGTTCGCTAAATCACGTTGCAACTCATCACTTAAAGGAAATTTGTCTTTTTTGTATGTACGATTGCATAAATCGCAGGAGTATAATAAATTTCTCCAATCATGACCTAACCAATAGTATGTTTTTTTGGGACGAAAATGCTCCACATCATTATATCGTTTGGTAAGATTAGTTTCACAATAGGCACACTTATCGTATTGATCACACATCAATTGCGTCCTAACATCATCAGCTCCGTATATCTCGCTTGAAACATCGTCAACACTAGTTGGCGTAGGTGCAGACCTCAATGTAGTTGGAACTTCCGTAGATTTGTATAATTTTATCATAATTGAATATGCAATTCGTTTGCGATTTTTTCAAGCAATTCGTTTGTTCGAATAATATTCGGATCTTGAATAGACAAGCCATTCATTTCTTGGTTGAGTTCTTCTAACCGCTCTTTATCATCTTCTGACAATTCAGATTTAGACAAGATATTTTCTCGCTCTTTGATCTTTTCGTCCCAGATTGGCGATTTGAGCGATGACAGACCAAAAAGTTCACTTAATAATACCAAACCTACATTAGATTTAGATATATCAGGAACTTCTTCTGTAGGATTGTTCAAATTTATAACCTGTGCAATATCAGAAGATCCTACAACGATAATAGGACTATGGGTAGAAACAATGAATTGTATATTAGGGAATACATCATGCAGTTTACGAAGGATTGTTCTTTGCCAGTTAGGATGCAAATGCAGGTCAACCTCATCAATTAGAACAACTCCTTTCGCATGCAAAGCATTCGGCATTTTGGGATTTGCTTCTGCCATACGAGCTGCCAAGTCAGCAACCATAGCGATAACTATTTTATAGCCATCACTCAGTTGTTCTATGCGAAGTTCGTGTCGTGTGCCATCTTTTTCGACCCTATCCATAATGAAGCGAAGAGGTGAAACTTTGATACGAGGATTTTGATAGCAATCAACAAACATTGATATAGCAGAACGGACAACTTCAAGAACAGGAGATTTATAATTAAAATCCTGCAATTCTTTCATCATGTGGAGTTCTTCGCTTTCCATTAAGTCAAACCATCCAAAGAAGCGTTTAAAGTCCGTTTCTGGTTTAATAGCACTTTTGTAGCAATCCCACCGTTCGTATGTTTTCTGAAAACCTCGTTTGCGTTCAGGAACACTAAACTGACCTCTTCCAGTTCCATAATATGCAAAAATCGGCAATGCAACTTTTTCTTGTCGAATAATCGCCTCTTTCTTTTCTAAAGCCAATTGCTTAATTTGATCATAATTAGTTTTTGGCGTATTTGCAACTCCTTTACGATAACGCGTTACAGAAATAGGACTACCTTCATAAGTCAATTCCGCTGTAATTGCTGAATAAGAAGCACGATGTCCATGACGATTAATATGCACATCCAAATCACTAATTTGATAGTCTTGTATTCCTGGAAACTGCATTGCATAAACGGCTAATGTAGTAGCCATGGCATCTAAAATAGTTGTTTTGCCATACCCATTATCACCAAGCAAGACAAAAATGTTTTTGTCTTTTCGGAAAGATAATTCTAGCGCGTTCTCCCCTATCAGACGCGTGTTTGTAATGGAAATTTTATCAAAACGCATAACTTTTGAGTTTTATGACCTTATTGATTCTTTTACTTCTTATATTAAAATCCGCCGCAAAGATACACTTTTTTTTCGAGATATGCAAGAAAAATTATAATTTGGGGTGATTTTTTATAGTGGAGGGTGTAAAGTGTAAGGTGTATAGGCGGGAGATACCCGAATATATTCGAGAGAATGGACAAACAAAGGCGAGGATTTTCTCGCGGGCGGAACCGCGAGAACAAAACAGATGGCGGGAACACAGGACACACCGAATAGCATTCGGGACAATAAACATAGATAGGATAAACTAGCTTTGTGTGGAGAAATTCACCACACGGAGGTGCAAATGTGGAGAAATACGCTACACTTATGTGCCATAAAAGCAGTAATTTTGCAGCGAAAAACGAAGTTATGAAACATCAACAGAAAACACCCTTAGACAACCTCGTCTGCAAACATGTCAAACAACTTCTCAACGAACGCAGTATTAGCGTCCGACAACTGGCAATAGCCATCAATAGAGATCACTCACAACTCAACAAAATCCTACACGGAGAAGCTATTCTTCCCACTTATCTCATCGACGATTTCGCTGCTTTCTTCGAAATAGACCGCCTCGCATTAATGACCGAAACGGATACTGTTTTCCGTATAGATGACCCGAATAACACAATACATATCTCCATACGAATACCATCATTCAACATATACAAACAAGTAATCAAATTTTTAACCCAAATCAGAAAATAGAAAGATGACCAAACAAGAAGCTGCAATCAAGTACATTACGGAGAATTATCTCGACTTTAATCGGCTGAGGCATGACATTGTGAGCGATAAACTCCAAATTCGCATGGATTTGGATGAGGTTAAAGGCGGGGAGTATTGGCGAGAGATGACAAAGCACGACATTAACTCTATTGTGTGTCACTGTGCGCAGGAGTATGATGCGAATATAACGAGTAGAGAAGTGATGACAGCTCTGCAGTCGGATCTTATACCCGATGTGCACCCGCTGAGGGAGTATGTGTTGTCGTGTGGAGAATGGACGGAGGAGCAGCCGGATTGGATTGATTGGGTCGCGCAGCAGGTGACGGTAAAATCGTTAGGCGATGAGGCTAAAGGCGATAAGGCGAGAGGCGAGGGATTATGGCGGGGATGCTTCAAGAAATGGTTTGTGGCGATGGTGGCGAGTTGGATGAAAGATGAAGTAGTGAATCATCAAGTACTCGTACTGATAGGTAAGCAAGGTATCTTTAAGACTACTTGGCTGGAACATTTGATACCGCCACATTTGCGTGCATATGCGTGTAAGTTGGCGAATAGCAACGATCTGAATAAAGATGAACGGCTGCGTATTGCGGAGTTTGGGCTTATCTCGCTAGATGAGATTGACTCGATGAATAACCGCGAGTTGAATCAGCTGAAGTCCGTCATCACCGCCACGGATGTGAACGAGCGTGCTGCCTATGCCTACACCAAGGAGCGTCGGGTGCGGTTGGCGAGTTTCTGCGCGAGTGGCAATAGGCGAGATTTCTTGACGGACATCACGGGCAATAGGCGTTGGTTGCCTTTTGAGGTGGAGAGTATACAGAATCCGTTTTACACCCTCCTGCCTTACGAGCGGATGTATGCGCAAGCATGGGCATTGGCACAGGATCCGTTGTTTAGTTACTGGTTTGACTTGGACGAGATAGAGGTGCTGGAGGAGCATAATCAGCATTTTAGGGAT
>JBGUSG010000012.1:0-307724 GCA_045132415.1 Paludibacteraceae bacterium
TGCACACCTGTTACGCACCCGTGCGCCGGTCGCCGCCAGAACAAGCAAGCTTGCTCCGCGCTGCCCCTCGACTTGCATGTGTTAGGCCTGTCGCTAGCGTTCATCCTGAGCCAGGATCAAACTCTTCGTTGTAAAAAGAAAATTAATTTTTAGCTCAGAATAACCTTTTCTATTGTGTACTTTTTAACGGGAACCGTATAATAAAAATCGTATTACACGTCTTCAGTTTCCCAATTGAGCATTTCTGCTCTCTTGTACTACATTATTGCTTCAATCTCTCAAAGAACACTGTGATTTTGCGCTCATTTTTCGTTTAGCGCGAAATCGGGTGCAAAGGTACTGCTTTTTTTTGGACTGACCAAATTTTTAAGCAACTTTTTTCAATATTTTTTGCACTTTCTTCGTAAGTGGCTGATTTTCAGCATTACGTTTTTTTAGTGTGATTTTCGCCGTTTTCGAAGTTCGCTAACCTCAGGCGCAAATCGAGTGCAAAGGTACTGCTTTTTTGTGAATTGACCAAATATTTTGGCATAAAAAATGCTATAAAACATTACTTTCTTTATAAGTCGCTGATTATCAGCAAATGCTTTTTTATTACATTTACACCAGCAATCATAATGATTAACTGCTTACACACATATGCATAATATATTAAATAATGTACGCGCGTGCGCGCGTATGAGCACGATAGTTGTAGTGTAAAAAGATGCACCTTAATTGCTAATTGGCAATTTTTAAGTTAATAAACGCTAAATGCGTCCATTACTTTTCGTATAATTGACGGAGGTGATCCAAGAAACAGGGATAAGATTTGCTAATGCAGGCAGTGTCATCCACTTCATAGCCTGCAATTAACAATGCCATTGCCATGCGGTGGTCGGCGTCTGTACGATGCTCAGCTACGGCACGTAGGCGGTCGGATTCTTTCAATGGCAAAGACTCAACGCCTGTAGCGTGTAGTTGGATGCCCAGACGCTCGCATGTAAGAGCGACTGCTGGGTAAAGGTCAGGGCAAGCTACAAAGTCGTGGTGTAGAGTGTAAGGTGTAGGGTGTAAAGGCGAGGAAGATATCACAACACCGTCGGTGGTGTAGTAGGTTTGGACGCCAAGATTTGCGAATATATCGGCGACAACCTTATCGCCTTGCAGGGAGTTGCGACAGAGACCAGGGAGCGTAATCTCACCACCATGAAGAGCCACATATTCGTACCAAAAGGCGGCAGAGGACCAATCTTTTTCTATAAAGCCCCCTCCAACTCCCCCTATAAGGGGAGAGGTATACTCCGCAGCATCTCCCCATTGCTTGATCATCTCACGGGTGAGGGTGATATAAGGAGATGTGCTATCAGTGTGGACATTCGCACCGATGAGTAACAAGGCAGAAACGAACTGCGTGGATTGTGGATTATTGATAGTCACTATCCTATGCTTATCCAATATACATCCCTTAATGCGCAGAGGTGGAAAGCCTTCTTCGCCCAAGTACTCAATTTGCGCACCTATCTCACGCAAGGCATCCACCAACTGACCAATCGGTCGATGGTGCATGCGTTCTACGCCATCTAAAATAGTTGTTTGTCCTTCTAACTGCGCGCAATAGGCGGTGAGGAAGCGCATAGCGGTACCGCAATTGCCCACATTGATATGTGGGGTTGGAAGAGTTTTAGAAGTCTTAAAAGTTCTAAGGGTTGTTAGGGTACAATGGAGAAGTCGCACATCATCGGGCATAGAATCGGAGACGGGCATAAGCTCGTCTCCGTGTATAGCCTGAAGCATAAGCCAACGATTGGCTATAGACTTCGATATGGGCAGTTCAATCTGCATTAATTTATATCTGGAAGGAAGGAATAGTCACGAGAGTAGCGGAGGTGCTGCTCGATATAACCCTCTGTGTAGTCAAGAGTAACATCTGTGATATTGCCTGCGGCATCGTAGTGCGCGGTATAAACAGGGTTCACAAAGCCCTTATAAGGAGCTAAATTAAGTTTCTCGTAGCGCTCCAAGATCTCCTTGTGCAAGTCTTGGTCCACTTTCACGGCATACTCCTCAACCATCGCTTTAGCTGCTGGGTAGTCACCCTCGGAAGTGATGCGTTGGATCTCGCGGAGCAACTCGCCATAGAGGTTACGAATGCCCTCATAATCATTGATTTGGAGGTAGTGCTTGCCGTCACGCTCGATCATCTCTACCTCGTTGTTCTTGGCGTTCTTGAATACCCAAAGCGCAATGAGTTGGCGGTTGCGCATGTGTGATTCTTCGATGTCCTTGCCTGGCTCAATGCGCACGAGTTGGGTCATGAGGCCGTTCATCATCTGTTGATAGTAGAAGCCCTTGTATGCCTCCTCGTCCTCCAAGAGTCCGAGCTCAACGAGCTTAGGATCAGCCATATAGTAGAGACCGAGCAAGTCGGCACGCGCCTCCTCGATAGTAGAAGCATGCTCCTTGAGGGCATCTTTGCTAACGCCTGGCATGAGTTTGCCCGAACCGTGACCTACGCACTCGTGGAGATCGGTGTGGAGGTCGCCACAAGCACCTGCCTTCTCGTACATAGCAATCACCTCTGGGCTAATCATAAACTCCTCGTTGAAGCCATTGCCCTTGGCAGCTTCGTTATATGCGTGGGTAATATTGTCGATGGTCACAGACTTAGAACCGTAGTCCTTGCGGATCCAGTTGGCGTTAGGTAAGTTGATACCGATAGGAGTTGCAGGGTAGCAGTCACCCGCCAAGATAGCAGCAGTGATGACCTTTGCGCTTACGCCCTTGACTTCCTCTTTCTTGTATTTCTTATCGGTTGGAGAGTTGTCCTCGAACCATTGTGCGTTGTCGGAGATAGTTTGGCAACGGTGGGTAGCACGCATGTCTTTGAAGTTCACAAGCGATTCCCAAGTACCTGTAATACCCAGAGGATCAGCGTATGTCTCGGTAAAACCATTCACATAGTCCACACGGCTGTCGAGGTCTTTCACCCAAGCGATGCAGTACTCGTTGAAGGCACGGAGGTCGCCCGTCTTATTGAACTCGATCATCTTCTCGATGACAAGGCGTTGTTGCTCGTTCTCAGCAAATGGGAGCGCTTTTTCGAGATGCTCTACCACTTTTTCGAGAGCGGCACTATACATGCCACCTACTTTGTAGGTACGCTCAACAACTTTGCCGTTCTCCTTTACGAGTTTGCTATTGAGACCAATCCAAAGTGGTTCAGCAGAGTTGTCCTTGTGTGCCTCGTAGTACGCCTCTGCCTCGGCTTGAGTTACGCCCTCGTAGTAGTTGTTGGCAGATGCAAGAAGGAGGTCTTCGCCTTCGAGACTGAGACTCTTAGGCATCACGGTTGGGTCAAAGATAACAGGCAGGATAGCCTCGTCATAAGTCACACCAGCTTCTGCGCATGCAACAACGAACCACTCTTGCGAGAACTCAGGTTGGAACTTATCAGATGCATAGTGATGGTGAATACCATTGGCAAACCACACGCGCTTGAGGTATTTTTCGAAGTTGACGAACTCATCGGTAGTCTTGTCGCCTTTGTATTGTGTGTAGAGTGCTTCGAGGGCACGGCGGATACGAAGGTTGTAGCGGCCGTTTTGGTCGAAGAGGATATCACGACCGTGCAAGGCTGCTTCGGTGAGGTGATAAATGAGGGTCTTTTGTTGCAGACTCAGTGAGTCAAACTCTGGCACTTGGTAGCGCAGAATCTCGAGGTCATAGAATTTGTCCACGGTGTAGTCGAATGTTTGTTCTTGTTTGCAGCATGCGCTGAGTGCTACGAGCGCAAGGCTGAGAAGGGTTAGTTTTTTCATTTGATATTATATTCTTTGTTTTAATTACCATAATCGGGTGCAAAGGTACAAAAAATATTGCATTTATGCAATATAACAATGGAAAAGTTTGTTACTTTTCTGAAATCGGGCACAATGGAAGTATTATTAAAAGACTTGCTCAGTGTTTGAGAAAAAAGAGGAAATATTTGCAACTCTCAAAAAAAAAACGTACCTTTGCAGAGAAAATATATAGCACTCTACAAACCATGTTTACAAGAACTATACAATTATTAGGTGAGAATGGATTTCAGGCGTTGCAAGATGCACGCGTGATACTCTTTGGTGTGGGAGGAGTAGGCGGTTGGTGCGCCGAAGCATTGCTGCGCACAGGCATCGGACACCTGACCATCGTGGATTTTGACAAAGTAGATACTACTAATCTCAACCGCCAAGTAGTAGCCACACACGATAATATTGGGTTAAGCAAAGTGCTTGAAATGCAAAAACGCCTCCAAAGCATTGCTCCAAAAGCCGACATTCAAACAATTGAATGTCAATACAACACTACAACAGCTAATACCTTTAACTTAGCGCAGTATGACATCGTAGTTGATGCTATTGATATGGTAGAATGCAAAGCACTGCTACTCTACCAAGCGACTCAAGCAGGATGCAGGGTGTACTCTAGCATGGGAGCTGGTCGCAAAATCGACTCACAAAAGATACGCACTGCAGAGTTTTGGAAAGTACAGGGATGTCCTTTGGCTCGTGCTCTGCGCACAAAAATGAAAAAGGCAGGACTGTTGCCTGCCTCTAAAATTCAATGCGTATATTCCGAGGAAATTAGCGGTGACCAAGGGACTCTCGCTCCCATAGTGGGGATCTTTGGGATGACCCTCGCCAGCCTTGTGATCAATGACCTTACACAAGGATTGCGTAACTAATGACTGACTTGCATGATGTTGGCGAAGACGCCTGCGGCGGTCACGCCAGCACCAGCACCATAGCCACGAATCATCATGGGATAGTCGTGGTAGCGTTCGGTGGTGATAAGAATGATATTGTTGGAACCCTCCAATGGATAGAATGGGTGATTGGCATCCACTGTCTCGAGACTGACACGCGTCTTGCCTTCTTCCATCGTAGCTACGAAACGCCAACGCAGACCTTTCTTCTCCAACTCTTGGCGGCGTGCTTCGAAGTCGCCATCCAACTCAGAAAGGCGTTTCCAGAAGTCCTCTACTGATCCTTGGAAATAGGTTTCTGGTACAAAGAGATGTTTCTCTACGTCCTCTTGCTCCACAGGGTAGCCTGCTTCGCGCGTTAAGATAACCAGTTTGCGAATCACATCTTTGCCGCTGAGGTCGATGCGTGGGTCAGGTTCGCTATACCCTTGTTCTTTGGCGCGGCGAATCGTCTCGGAGAATGGTACATCGGCAGTTATCTCATTGAAAATGAAATTGAGCGTGCCACTGAGTACGGCTTCAATGCGGAGTATCTTATCACCCGAATTGCGTAGATCGTTGATAGTGCCAATGATAGGCAGACCAGCACCGACATTGGTTTCGAAGAGGAACTTCACACCACGATCAAGAGCCGTTTGCTTGAGGCGGAGGTAGTGGCTATATTCGGACGAAGCAGCAATCTTATTGGCAGTCACTACAGAGATGTTGTTTTCCAATAGACTGAGGTAAATACCTGCTACATCTGCGCTTGCAGTACAATCGACAAAGACGCTGTTGTAGAGATTCGCCATTTGCAAAGCTGCTTGCTTAATACTGAAGCTACCTATGGTTTTCTCTACCGATTTGAGTTGTTCGCGGTAATTGGCAAGATCCAGACCATCGGCATTGAAGATGGCTGTACGGCTATTGGCAATACCTACGACATTGAGTTGCAGGTGTTGCTCGTGGAGTAGCATGTGCTGTTGCTGCTGGATTTGTTCGAGCAGTTGTGCGCCTACAGTGCCGACACCACATACAAAGATATTCAGCACTTTGTTTTCGCTGAGGAAGAACGAGTCGTGCAGCACATTCATCGTCTTGCTGAGCTGCTGCTGAGGCACAACGAACGAGATATTGGTTTCCTTGGCACCTTGCGCAAAAGCGATGACGCTGATACCGTTTCTGCCTAATGTGCCAAAGAGTTTGCCTGCAATACCAGGCATGTTATGCATGTTCTCGCCTACGATGCTGACTGCAGCTAAGCCCTGCTGTACGAGCATTGGGTACATTGATCCGACTTTGATCTCCTCGGCAAACTCTTGGGTTAGCACCTCTACTGCGGTGTCGCAGTCTTTATCCTGAACACCCAAGGTGGTGGAGTTCTCAGAAGATGCTTGACTAACGAGGAAGACGGACACACCTGCTTGAGCTAATGCGCTGAAGATGCGTTGGTTGACACCAATTACGCCCACCATCGAAAGACCCGAAACGGTGATTAGTGCCACGTCGCGAATACTACTCAAACCGCGTACATAGCGGGTGCTGTCTTCAGGCTCGGATTGAATAATCGTGCCTGAATTATCAGGGCTAAAAGTATTGAGAATACGAATTGGGATATTCTTCGCGCACGCAGGATATATAGTAGGTGGATAGACCACTTTGGCACCAAAGTGGCAGAGCTCGGATGCTTCCACATAACTCAAACTCTTGATGGTATAGGCATTGGGAATAAGACGGGGGTCAGCAGTCATAAAACCATTGACATCGGTCCAAATCTCCAACACCTCTGCACCCAAGGTGGCAGCAAGAATAGAGGCGGTGTAGTCGCTTCCGCCACGCCCAAGGTTGGTAATCTCTTCGGTTTGGCTATCGCGTGAGATGAAGCCTGGCACTACCGAGAGATGAGGCATAGGCGAGAAAGCATGGCGAATGAGTTGCTCCGTTAGTTCGGTGTTGAGCAATACTTGCCCTTGTTTGTGTTCGGCACGAATGAATTGCAGGGAGTTCTTGCGCACGGCACCAGGCAATGCAGCGGTTACGATTCGGCTACTCATACGCTCGCCATAACTTACGATAGCGGCTTCTGTTTTGTCGCTAAGGTCCTTCACAAGGTGTACACCAAAGAGAATAGAGCGCAACTCGTCTAAGATGCCCTCCAATTCGAGACATAGCATTTGTCGTGTAGTAGGATTGGTAATCAGCGTATTCACCATATCCATATGGCGGCAACGAATGGCTTGATATACTTCCATATACTCTTCGCCTGTTTCGAGTGCCAAATGTGCTGCTTTGAGCAACTGATCGGTAATACCGCCCAAGGCACTGACTACCACAATGCAGTCATCGGTCTGCTGACCAATGATATGCTGTATTTGACGAATACTGTCTACTGAACCTACGGAGGTTCCACCGAACTTGAGAACTTTCATATATTCTTGCCTTTAAACTCTAATCTTTAACCTATAAACTATTTATTATTTGTGTAATCTGTTCTGTTTCGAGCAGGAAGCCATCGTGCCCGAAGCGGGATTCTATCTCAAAGTATTGGGCATGGGGTATATATTTTGCCCACTCGCTACTCTCGCATGGAGGAAATAGCCCATCCGAAGTGATGGAAATGACAATGCTCTTGGCTTGTATCTGTGCCAATGCCGCTTTGACGCCTCCACGATGGCGACCCACATTCTGGCTATCCACGCACCATAGTAGGTAGTAATAGGAGTAGGCGTCAAAACCGCGTTTGACGAGTTTCTCGCCTTGATAACGCTCATAGGAAGCGGCGCGACTGGCGAAGAGGCAGTCGTCATCGGTCTCGTATTGGGTGAGGTTGTAACCATCGAAACTGCGATAGGATATGAGCGAAATGGCGCGCGCGGCTTCCAATCCTTTGCGTCCACCATCAAGCGACTCGCATGCGCGGAAAGTCGGGTCGGCTTCGAGTGCCATGCGTTGCACTTCCATCCATGCACTCAGCCATGGCGATACACGAGGCGCAGTAGCGATAAACGCTGCTTTGCGAATGCGTTCGCCCTCCCTGATTGCCCATTCAAGGGCATGGAAACCACCAATGGAACTACCGATAAGCAAGTCCACATATTCGATACCCAAATGCTCGCGCACTAAAGTGAAGAGGCGGGCTGTATCGCGCACAGTGAACTTTGGGAAAGACAATGGGTTATTCCGGTCTCCGGAGTCCGGACTCCAAAAATCTCTTGGTCCAGTGGTGCCGTAGGCAGAGCCGAAGATATTGACACAAACCACGTAATCTTTGTCGGGATTCACGCAGCAACCTTCGCCTACCATCTCTGGCCACCAGTCGAGCGGATCGGAGTTGGCAGTTAGGGCATGGCAGAGCCATACTACGCGTTCGCCCTGTTGATAAGGTCGCTCCGAAGTATGATAGACGATTTCGAGTTGATTAAGCGTACCGCCTGCCTCGAAGGAGAAATTATGCGTTGTGAGCTTGTGTAAGTGCATTTTCGATGTCAGCTATGAGGTCGTCTGCATTCTCCAAACCGATACTGAGTCGCATCAGGTCTGGGTCGATACCCGCAGCAAGCAGTGCTTCGTTGCTGAGTTGGCGGTGGGTATGGGATGCAGGGTGAAGGATACAAGTGTGGCAGTCGGCTACGTGGGTTTCGATGGTCACCAATTGCAGACTATCCATAAAACGATTAGCAAAAGCACGGTCGCCCTTAACGGCAAATGCCATCACGCCACATGAGCCGTTAGGCATATACTTCTGCTGGCGTGCATGCTCAGGGTCGTTCTCCAGCTCGGGATAACGCACCCATGCCACATCGGGGTGCTTCTCCAGCCACTGAGCCACCTTGTGGGCGCTCTCGCAATGACGAGGCATACGCACATGCAGGGTCTGTAAACCGAGGTGGAGATAGAAGGCATTTTGTGGACTTTGGATAGAGCCCAAGTCGCGCATGAGTTGTGCAGTCGCTTTGGTGATATATGCCAGTTTACCGAAGGCTTCGGTGTAGCGCAGTCCGTGGTAGGATGCGTCGGGTTCGGTAAGGCAAGCGAACTTATCGTGCTGAGCTTCCCAATCGAAGTTACCGCTGTCCACAATCACACCGCCTACTTGCACGCCATGTCCGTCCATATACTTGGTGGTGGAGTGGGTCACAATATCTGCGCCGAACTCAAATGGACGGCAGTTAACTGGCGTAGGAAACGTGTTATCCACTATCAATGGCACACCATGTTGGTGGGCGATATTGGCGATACGTTCTATATCAAGAATACGCACGTTGGGGTTGGAGAGTGTCTCGCCAAACACGAGTTTGGTGTTCGGACGGAACGCTGCTGCCCACTCCTCGTCGCTGGCATCTTGGTCGATAAAGGTGATTTCCATGCCCATCTTAGGGAAGGTCACACCAAAGAGGTTGTATGTACCGCCATAGATACTGGTGGTCGTGATCATGTGGTCGCCGGCCTGGCAGATATTAAAGCATGCGAAGAAGTTTGCGGCTTGACCAGATGATGTCAGCATGGCCGCTACGCCACCTTCCATAGCAGCAATCTGCGCTGCGGTGGTGTCGTTGGTAGGGTTTTGCAAACGTGTGTAGAAATAGCCACTCTCTTCAAGGTCGAAGAGACGGCCCATCTGTTCGCTGGTCTCGTACTTGAATGTAGTGCTCTGAATGATTGGCACTTGGCGAGGTTCTCCCTTGCCTGGATTGTAACCGGCTTGCACGCACAGCGTGTCAATATGTAGGTCTTTTTTCATATCAAAACAAAATTAGCGTGCAAAGGTACAAAAAAATACACGTATTAACAAATTTTTCAAAGAAAAGTTGCGGAATTAAAAATAGTATTTTCATGGATAAGTCGTTTTTATCTAATTGTGATGTGTGCTAAATCACCTATGAATAACCTATAAATAACCTAAGAATCACCTATGAATCACCTAAGATTTATAGCCGCCGTGTTATTGCAAATAGGCAACGATATACAGGCAGGACGAGGGAAAGAGCAGCGTAGCGCATTGAGAAAAAATGATGAAAGATTTGTATATGTCAAAAAAAGATTGTAACTTTGCGCGTTTTTTATGCAAACAATTGGAGTAGTACTCTCAAAATATAAAAAAGAACGTTGAGATTGTATTTTTGGATATTGCGTTTGGCGGCGCTGCTTGGACACAAGAAAGCGCGCAAATTGGTACAAGGACAAGCATGCGCCTTGAATGAACTGCAAGAATGGGCTAAGACCCTGTGCGGTTGTCAGGTGCTGTGGTTTCATGCTGCTTCGGTGGGCGAATTTGAGCAGGCACGTCCAATCATCGAACGTCTGCATTCTGAATTACCCTTTCGCAAGGTGTTGCTGACATTCTTTTCGCCTTCTGGTTACGAATTGCGCAAGAACTATCCGATGGTAGATAAGGTTACATACTTGCCATTTGCTACACGAAAAAATGCCAAACAACTGCTTGAAATCTTACCTTTGGAGGCGGCAATCATGGTGAAGTATGAGTTTTGGCCTGCCTACCTAAAGGAACTCAAAGCCAAGAATATTCCCACCTATTTGATTTCTGCCATCTTCCGTCCCAGCCAGTTGTTTTTCAAGCCATGGGGCAAAGGATACTTGCAATTGCTACATGCATTCAAACATATTTTCGTACAAGACCAAGCCTCCGCAGCGTTGCTGCAACAGCATGGTGTAGAGCAAGTTAGCGTGGCAGGCGATACACGTTTTGACCGTGTGGCCGAAGTGCGTAAGCAGGCTAAAGACTTGCCTATCGTAGAAGGATTTGTGTCGGGAGCAGAACAGGTGATTGTAGCAGGTAGTACATGGCCACAGGATGAACAACTCTTTGCGCGTTATCTATCCGAGCGTGAGCATGTGAAATTGGTGTTGGTTCCTCATGAGATTGATGCGGAACACTTACATCGCATTTTTCAGCTTTTTGAAGGACGTTACGTGCGTTATACCGAAGCCAAACCTATGAGTTTGGACAAGTGTCGTGTGCTGCTGGTGGATACTATTGGGGTACTATCGTCAATATATCGCTACGGGCAAGTGGCATATATCGGTGGCGGGTTTGGTGTAAGTATTCACAACACCTTGGAGGCTGCTGTGTATGGCATGCCTGTGGTGTTTGGTCCTACATGGAAGAAGTTCCGTGAGGCACACGGACTGCTCAACGCGGGGGCCGCGATTACGGTAAAGAACTACCGCGAGTTTGCAAATGCATTAGATACTGCATTTGCGACACAACACGTTATGGGACAGGCTGCTACGGATTACGTAAATAGCGAACTTGGGGCGACCAACAAGATATTGAAACATTTGAACCTTTAAAATTGTAGAAATCTTTAACATCAAACAATATGGCACAAAAACCAAGCATTCCAAAAGGCACACGCGATTTCTCTCCATTGGAGATGGCGCGTCGTAATTATATTTTTGACACCATCAAATCGGTATTTTCACTGTATGGCTTTCAGCAGATTGAAACTCCTGCAATGGAAAACCTAAGCACGCTGATGGGTAAATATGGTGAGGAGGGCGATAAACTGCTTTTCAAAATCCTCAATTCGGGCGATTGGAAAAACGCGATAGATGCCGAGCAGTTGGCTAATAGCACCATCGGTGCATTGACAACCAAAGTTAGCGAGAAAGGCTTGCGCTATGATCTGACGGTTCCTTTTGCTCGTTTTGTAGTGCAACATCGTGAGGAGATTCAGTTCCCATTCAAGCGTTATCAGATTCAGCCAGTATGGCGTGCTGACCGTCCGCAAAAAGGTCGCTATCGCGAGTTTTATCAATGCGATGTGGACGTGGTAGGTACTAATTCGCTACTTAGCGAGGTGGAACTGATTCAGATCGTGGAAGAGGTATATCGCCGTTTGGGTATTCGCGTAAGTTTGCATATCAACAACCGCAAGATTCTTGCTGGTATAGCCGAAGTTATTGGTCAGCCAGAGCGTATCATTGACATCACTGTGGCAATTGATAAATTGGACAAGATTGGCATCGATAATGTGAACAAAGAGTTGCTAGAGAAAGGTATCCCCGCTGAAGCCGTAGAAGCATTGCAACCAATCCTACACCTCAATGGCACCAATGCAGAGAAATTAGACCAGTTGGAGCAAGTACTTGCTGCTTCAGAAACGGGCCTTAAGGGTATTGAGGAGTTGCGCACCATCTTTGCGCTCTATGCAGAAAGCTCACAAGATGGTAATTTAGCCACCTACGAACCTAATGCCTTGCAAATAGAACTTGACTTATGCCTTGCTCGTGGACTGAACTACTACACTGGTGCTATCTTCGAAGTGAAAGCATTGGATGTACAGATGGGTAGTATCACAGGCGGCGGTCGCTACGACAACTTAACTGGTATCTTTGGCATGCCTAATGTATCGGGGGTAGGTATATCGTTTGGTGCGGATCGCATCTATGACGTGCTGACCGAACTAAACCTCTATCCCGAGAACTTACAATCGACTACCCAATTGCTTTTCGCAACCTTCGGCGAACAAGAATTGCTCTACGCATTGCGCTGGGCAAAGGCTTTGCGCGAGAAAGGTTTGCGCGTAGAAGTTTATCCCGAGCCTACCAAGATGAAGAAGCAGATGGGTTATGCCGATGCCAAGCATATACCATTTGTAGCCATTGTGGGAGGCGACGAGATGGCTGCGGGAAAGGTGATGCTCAAGAATATGCAATCGGGCGAGCAGCAGTTGCTGAACCTCGATGAATGCATTGCTGCATTGGCATAAAAGGGCGTTTTAGTTGCACTATATCCGAGTTTTATAACTTTTTTACACTTTTATTTGCACATTTGCAAAAAAAGTTGTACCTTTGCACGCTATTTTGCGCACGTGTACCATATTGTACAGGCATGCGTACGCGCAAAGGGCACCGTAGAAATATAAATAATAACAAAATAAAATTAACATTATGCAAAACAAAGGACTAGTTATCACATTGGCAGCCTGCCTTGCTTTGGTAAGTGCGTTCTACTTGTCATTCTCTTTTGTGACAAGCAGTTACGACAAAAAAGCAGCAGCGTATGCACAAGGTGATGCTGCAAAAGAGTACCAATATTTGGACTCTGTTGCAGGTGAGAAGGTGTGGTTCGGCTACACATTGAAGGAGTGCCGTGAGAAAGAGTTGAACTTGGGTCTTGACCTCAAGGGTGGTATGAACGTAACCATGGAAGTGTCTGTACCAGACATTATCCGTGCGCTCAGCGGTCACAATACTACCGAGAACTTCAACAATGCTATTGCACTCGCTAACGAAAAACAAAAATCTTCTGGTGCAGACTATTTGACATTGTTCTTCGAGTCATTCTACGAGCTTGATGCGAATGCGCAATTAGCCTCTGTATTCTCTACTTTTGAGTTGAAAGATAAGGTATCTTTGACTTCTACCAATGCTGAGGTGGAGAAAGTAGTTCGCGAGGAGGTTGAGGGTGCTATCAACAACTCATTCAACGTACTCCGTACACGTATTGACCGCTTTGGTGTGGTACAACCTAATATCCAAAAGCTCAGCCAAACAGGTCGTATTCTCATTGAGTTGCCTGGTATCAAAGAGCCTGAGCGCGTACGTAAACTGCTCCAAGGTTCTGCTAACCTTGAGTTCTGGGAGACATATGACCTCTCTGAGATTCTTCCACAATTAGCTCAAATCAACAATGAGGTAGCTAAGGCAAACGCAAGCACTGAGGCTGCTCAAGCTGAGGTAGCAGAAGTTGAGGTGGTAGAAGAGGAAGTAGTGGCAGATGACGTAGATGCGCTCGTTGAGGATCTCGCTGCTGATAGCCTTGCACAATTGGAGGCTGACCAACAAGCTGCTGTAGAGGAGTACAAGAAGAACAATCCTCTCTTCGCAGTTCTCAATCCTTCTGTCAACCAAGCAGGTCAAGCATACCGTGGTCCAGTGGTAGGTACTGTTCACTACAGCGATACCGCTAAGGTAATGGCTATGCTCAACTCTCAAGTAGCTAAATCAGTTCTTCCACGCGAGTTGAAGCTCTGCTGGACTGTAAAGGCTATTGATGCGGCAGAATCATTCTACCAACTCGTTGCGTTGAAATCACAAACTAACGGTCGTCCTTCTTTGGAGGGTGATGTGATCACTGACGCTCGCGCTGACTTCGGTCAAACATCTGCTTATGCAAATGTAAGCATGACCATGAACGCTGAGGGCGCACGCGATTGGCAACGTATCACACGTGACAATATTGGCAAATCTATCGCTATCGTACTCGATGGCTACGTATATAGCTTCCCAACTGTACAAAACGAAATCGCTGGTGGTAGCTCACAAATCACTGGTAACTTCACCGTAGAAGAGGCAAAGGACTTGGCTAACACCTTGAACTCTGGTAAGATGCCTGCTCCTGCACGCATTATCCAAGAGGACGTAGTTGGTCCATCACTCGGTCAAGAGGCTATTCACGATGGTCTTTGGAGCTTCGTGATTGGTTTCGTTTTGATTCTCCTCTACATGATTATGTATTATGGTTTGATTCCAGGTTTGATTGCTGACTTTGCATTGCTCTGCAACGTATTCTTGTTGGTAGGTATCTTGTCATCCTTCTCAGCTGTGTTGACCTTGCCTGGTATCGCCGGTATCGTACTCACCATGGGTATGGCTGTGGATGCTAACGTACTTATCTACGAGCGTATCCGCGAGGAGCGTCGTGCAGGTAAAGGCTTGCGCAAAGCTATCGAAGATGGTTTCGGCAACGCTATCTCTGCCATCATCGACTCTAACGTAACCTCATTCTTGACAGGTGCTATCTTGGCTATCTTCGGTACAGGTCCTATCAAGGGCTTCGCTGTAACTTATATGATTGGTATTATTTCTTCTTTCTTGACAGCCGTATTCGTATGCCGTTTGTTGCTCGAGGCTTATGCTAAGAAAGAGAATGCGAAGGAGCTGAACTTCACTACCAAGTTGATGCAAAACTTCTTGCAAAACACCGCTGCTAACTTCATTGGTGCACGCAAGGTGACATATATCCTCTCAGGTGTATTGGTACTCGTTGGTATCCTTGGTGTGACTCCACATGTCATGGGTAAACTCAACCTCGGTATTGACTTCTCTGGTGGTCGCAACTATATCGTTCGCTTCGCTCAATCTGTGAATACAGAGGAAGTAAATGCAAGTTTGAATAACGTATTTATGGCTGCAAAGGCAGAATTGGCAGACGAGGAGTCATTCTCCCTCAATGTGATTACCATTGGTGCTGACAACCAAGTACGTATCTCTACCAACTACCTTATCAACGACAACTCTGAGAATGTAGATGAGACCATCGAGGCATTGCTCTACGAGGGTTGCAAGCCATTCTTGGCAGAGGATATTACACTCAATGAGTTTACCTCTACCGAGATTAACCCAGAGGTGGGTATCATGCAATCGCAAAAGGTAGGTCCTGCTGTGGCTGACGATATCAAGCAATCTGCTGTGTTGGCTGTGTTGGCTGCGTTGGTAGCAATCTTCTTGTACGTATTGCTCCGCTTCCGCAACTTCGCATTCTCTGTAGGTGCGTTGACTGGCTTGGCCCACAACACCTTGATTGTATTGGGTGCTTATGCGCTCCTTTGGAAGATTATGCCATTCTCTATGGAGATTGACCAATCATTTATCGCTGCTATCTTGACCGTGATTGGTTACTCTATCAACGATACTGTGGTTGTATTTGACCGTGTACGTGAGTATAAAGGTCTCTATCCAAAACGCGACCTCAAGCAAAACATGAACGATGCGTTGAATCACACCTTGAGCCGTACATTCTCAACCTCTATGTCAACTCTCGTTGTGTTGATCGCTATCTTCTGCTTCGGTGGTGAGACTATCCGCGGATTCGTATTCGCATTGCTCATCGGTGTAGTTGTAGGTACCTATTCTTCACTCTGCGTAGCTTCTCCTCTTGCTTACGATATCCAAGAGGCTATCGCTCGTCGCAAAGCTAAGAAAGCTGAGAAATAATCATTCTAATCAATAGTAATCAAAATCGCCACTCGATTGAGTGGCGATTTTGTTATATAATCATTTATCATTTATTCTACATCTCTGCCGATACGTGCAATCAGCAGCAATTCATCATTCAAAATTCCTCATTCAAAAGTTGGGTATTTCCGCTATCCTTCTCGATACCACTCCGTTACCATTCCATTACCATGCTGTTACCATCCAATACTTTCCCCGTAGGATGGCCATGGGCTAAGGGTCGTCAATCAAACAACGTAGGAGAGTCCTTCTCAAAGCGCTTTAAGATATTGCGCATCAGCGTTTCACGTATCAAACGCGAACGATTCTTCACCGTATATTGATCGCAATAGCGCTCCAGCGCACGCTTCTCACTATCGTTGAGCATGATACTCACGCGATGCTTGCGACGCTCAGGTTGGCTATGAAACTTCTTTACGGCTTTCATTCTTATAGTGATTAAAATAATACAGCAAATTTCAGCCCCATTGAGATAAAGTTACATCCCATATGGTTAATATATTCTTTATCCTCTATTATTTGCTTTACATTCGTTCTGGCTTGTTGCCAATCCGCATATAAGCTCAGTTGCAAGCTGGATTGCTCATTGATGATATAATTCCAGCCCAAATCAACTCCCACGCATATGCCGCCTTGAGTATCTTTATTGGCTGCAAAGCCATATCCTGCACTAATCCCTATGACTGGCGCATGTTGATGCTCCAGCAATGGCAGGGAAACCATTGCCTGTAATGGAATAAAAGAATATGTTGTGTTGGAATATGTTGTATCTGCAAGAGTAGTAGGCATTATTTTTGCACGATAACCGATACCACCGCCCACAAACAACCGTTTACCTTGAATCATACGCGAACCTACCATCCAATCCGCAGCCACCTGACCGCCCCACCCCATTTGAGGGACATATACCGCTCCACTATGGAGTTGAAAACGCATATTGACAGCGCGTACGTTGCGTTTCTTGTCAGCTAAGTCATCATCTTTTGCTGCCAGTTCTTCTGCCTTAATGGATGCCACTTCGTTGGCTGGATACTGATAACGCATGCCATTCTTGGTACGAACAATCACCACCTCTTCGTTTTGCAAAAGCACTTCTCCCTTGACCGTTTGTCCCGTACGCAAAGTCACCACTTCCGCCCATAGCATAGGCGAAAGCAGCAAGAGCATAGCCAGTAATATCGTTTTAATTGATTTCAAAACACCCGATTTGGGTACAAAGGTACAACAAAAATTGCGTATGTGCAAATTTTGAGTGGAAAAAGTTGTTAGGGCATCAAAGTTCAACGATATTCTTCGTGCTCTACCAGTACAAAGTCTATCAATTTGCGTTCGATATCTACCTTCGTTACGCGCACGCGTACCTTATCAGATAGTGTATAGGTCTTTCCACTGCGAGCAGCAATCAGACAATAGTTCTCCTCATCAAACTGCATATAATCATGTGGTTCAATGGTGCGGATAGGCACCAGACCTTCGGTCATGGTGTCAGTGAGTTGCACAAACAACCCAAACTCGGTCACTCCGCTAATGATAGCATCAAACTCCTCGCCCAGATGGCTACTAATCCAACGTGCATGCATCTCTTTGATGGAATCACGCTCGGCCATTTGCACTGCCAACTCACACTCAGAACAATGTACACATGCCTGCTCCAACTCCTCTTTGTCGGCACGACATTTCGCTTTCGATTGCAGCAAATAGCGTGACACCAAACGATGCACCATCATATCGGGATACCGACGGATAGGCGATGTGAAATGTGTATAATATGGAAACGCCAAACCATAGTGCCCAATATTATCCGTTGAATACACTGCCTTCGCCATGGAGCGAATGGTGAGCGTCTCTACCAATGTTTGACAAGGCATACCTTGACAATCGTCCAACAAAGCATTGATATGCTTGTGGGTCGTCTTGCTATTAGACGACACTTTGAGATTCAATCCAAAACGCTTGATAAACGTACTCAGTTTACCTATCTTCTCAGGATCGGGGTTATCGTGCACACGATATACCATAGGTTTAGCCTCTTCGCTCTTTTTAACCTCGCCATTATCTGCTTTCACTTTTCCGTTTTCACCTTTCACTTTTCCTATTGCCGTAGCCACAATGCGATTGGCAAGCAACATAAACTCTTCTATCAGATGGTTGGTATCAAGCGAGTTATGGAAAAATATCTCAATGGGCTCATTGTGCTCATCCAAACGGAAATGCACCTCAGGGTTTTCGAAGTTGATTGCCCCTTGGCGGAAACGATTGGCTCGTAATTGTTTTGCCAATCCATTCAACACCTGCAATGCCTCTCTCAACTGTCCACTGTCAACTTTCAACTGTAAACTATTCTCCAGTATCTCTTGCGCTTGACGATAGGTCAAGCGGTAGTTGGAGCGAATCACTGTGCGGCAGATCTTATGGCGAATCACTTTGGCTTGTTGGTCCATCTCTACGATGACCGACATACAAAGTTTATCCTCATCGGGACGCAGACTGCAAAGCTCGTTGCTCAAGCGTTCGGGTAGCATTGGGATCACCCGATCAACCAAATACACACTAGTGCCTCGCTGATATGCCTCATCGTCCAATGCTGTCTGCTCTTGCACATAGTGGGTGACATCAGCGATATGAATGCCTACTTGATAATTACCCGTATCCAATATCTGGAAGGATAGTGCATCATCAAAGTCTTTTGCCTCATCGGGGTCTATGGTGAATGTGAGTACATCGCGCATATCACGACGACGCATCACCTCGTTTTGCGAGATGGACTGATTAGGTAGTTGCTTCACTTCGTTGAGCACCTCATCAGAGAACCCTGTAGGAAGTATATATTCCACATCACGCGTCTCCGTAGTTGTGCGTTGTTGGGCAACTTGTTGTTTATTTCTATTCTTGCGTTCCATCGCTTTCTCGCGACGCAACCGCTTAGCGATAAGGTCTTTTGTCTTCATAAGCATTCTATATTACAAATACTTGTACAAAAACTATGCAAAAGGGGTTCAAATACTGCTGACATACTCCCAACTGCCAAAATGACAAAAAAGAGAGTGCCGTGTGGCACTCTCTTGAATATTGAATTGCTCACTAAGAGTCAATTATTTTACAACCGCACCTTGAACGTTGTATTGAACGCCGTTCTTGATGATGATCAATTGACCGTTCTTGATCACCTTGATTGCTTTACCCTCAATAGCGATGTTGTCAAGAGCGGTAGCAGGGCCCTTCTCAAGTTCTACCTCAAGTACGTGGAGAGCAGCATCAGCTACGAGGGTAATGGTGAGCACGTTGTCAGCAACAGCCACAGCAGTAGCTGCAGCGGTAGCAGCAACAGGAGCATCTAAGTTAGCTACCTTGAGCTCAGTAGCCTTATCAAGACCTGCGGTGATGTCAAGCACCTTCACACCTGCGAGTTTGCCTTCTGCGTCAGCATAAGGCGCTACCATGATAGCTTGCGCGCCTATGGTCAGGTAAGTAACACCATTGAATTTCTTACCAAGGTCAATTGATAGAGATACCAATTCTGGATAGAAATCCATTTTGCCAGCGTTTGCCTCAGCATTAAGATACTCAATAGGATCAACTAATTCGCCATCCATAATCCAGTTGGCAGTATTCAATGGAGAAGCGTTCAACTCGTAAGCAGAGCCACAATTATTCTCATCCAAAGTGCCAGCCAATGTACCTTCGAACCAATAGTCTTCGGTATAAGCACCATCTACCACTTTGTAGCAAGTGTAACGTGCCCAATATTTGGTAGCGTGGAGGCCAGTCAATAGGATTTCTGCGTTTTGAGAAGTACCTCTAAGTGCGATAGAATATCCTTGTTTAGCGCGGAACCAGTTGCTATACTTATTAGAAGTAAACCATATAGTTGGATTTTCTGTTAAACTATTCCAAATATAGAAACGGTTCTCACCGCGTTTGTAACCTTCGTCTACATAAGATTCGTCAGATTGGCAAATCATATAGTTAACAGCAACGAGCTTGCCATCCTCAGTAGCAGCGATATCTGAGATAGCGAGGAGGTCACCTGCGTTCTCAGGATCGCGAGCGATAACGCCTACTTGAGAAACTTCTGTAATTTCTTCGCCTACGATATTGTAGATATGAGGAGTACCATCAGCCTCGTGAGTGAGAACAACGGTGCTTTCGCCAACGGAGAGTGCACGTTTAACAACACCTACAAGTTCTACTTCTGGAGGAGTAGGATCAACCGCTTTCTCTGTAAAGGTATATACTCGTGCATCCGCAAAGAGGTGGATAGTCAGTTTACCTTCAGCATTTACGACTGCAGTAGCAGCAGCGGCAGTTGCGTTTTCAGCAGTTGCTAGATCGGTGTTGGTTGTAAGTTCAGTAGCGGCAGCGAAACCATCCACGACATCAACTACTTTCACACCAGCCAAATAACCTTCTTCGTTAGCATAAGGAGCAAGAAAGAGATGATGCTCGTTGTAGTTAGCGAGACAAGAAGCACCATTGTATTTCTTACCAAGATTAACAGAGAGAGTTGGATTAGCAGTAACTTCAGTATTGAAGGTCAATGGATCAACGATTTCGAATGGCTCTACCAATTCACCATCAAGAATCCAATTTGGAGATGCCAATGGAGATGCAACTAATTGATAGTTTGCACCCAAAGCGTCTGTTGTTTGAGCAGAACCTTTAGTGAAATGGTAGTAGTCACTATTATTGCTAGAAGGATCGGTATAAACACCATCAATTACGTTATATACAGAATAGCGGAACTTAACACCACTAGCAGTAACACCCGTGGCAAAGAGAGTGCCATTGGTAGAAGTACCCTTATAAGCAATAGTATGACCTTGTATAGAACGATACCAATTTGAAGATTGTTTGGATGTGAACCAAAGAGATGGAGCACCTGCGAGGTCGTTCCAAATGTAAGCACGAAGTTCACCACGCTTGTAACCAGCAGCAACTTGTCCATCTTCTGATTGACAAACAATCTTATTGGTAGCCACAAGTTTACCATCCTCAGTGAGAGCAATGTCAGAGATTGCAAGGTAGTCACCAGCGTTTTCAGAATCAACAGCAACTACACCTTCTTGAGAGATTTCGGTAACAGTATTAGTAGCATGTGCTACGTTGTAGATGTGAGGAGTACCATTTGCTTCGTGGGTAAGAACAATCGTGTTCTCGCCATTTTGGAGAGCACGTTTCAAAGTACCTACGATGGTTGCACTATAGTCTTGTACAGGAAGTGCGTTCAATGTGATAGAAGTTGCAAGAACTTGACGGAAGTTTGCAGTGAGGGTTTCTTCACCCGTCACGGTCACGGTCAATGGGTTTTCGGTACTACCATTGCTCCAGTTTACGAACTCATAACCATCGTTAGCAGTCGCGGTCAAAGTAACCTCGGTACCATATTCATAAGTTCCAGTTGTAACATCTACGGAACCTTTTGCAGCATCATTAGCAGCAACGGTAAGAGTATAAGATAGTATTTCGAAGTTAGCAGTCAACTCTACATCTTCGGTAGCAGTGAATACCAATGGGTTATCTGTAGCATCATTACTCCAAGAAACAAATGCATGACCCGCTTTAGGAGTAGCAGTTAAGGAAACTTCCTCTCCTTCGTAGTATGTGCCAGCACCTTCTACGGCACCCATATTTTCATCGTTTACAGAAGCAGTAATAGTATAAGTAGGAATTGCCTCGAAGTTAGCAGTAACAGTAAGATCGCTATTTACAATGAGAGTTAAAGGATTCTCTGCTAAAGTCTCTTCGCCTACAGTCCAATTGACGAAACGATAACCTGCGTTTGCAGTAGCCGTGAGCGTAGCAGATTCATCAGCGAGATAATTACCAGCACCAGTAACAGTACCCATTGCTTCATCATTTACAAGGGTAGTGACCGCATAAGTGGTTTGGTCAGAATTCAAAACTATTTGCGCTTTAGGCGCAGGAGTGGTGCAAACGTTGTCGTTGGTAGGAACTGCATATTTATAGAAGATTTCCGAACTAGAAGATCCGACATATAAATCACCCGCATAATCAAAGGCTAAACAATCAATATTGCGTCCCAAAGCTTCAGTTTCTGCTATTTTCGTTAGCACAGGAACACCTGTTGTCTCATCATACGACACATCAAAAAGCATAACTTTACGTTCTCTTCCCCATGCCAAAATATTGTGTACTTGATCATAAGCGACTGCGCCACGTTCTGCTGCACCACTGAATCCATGATCAGATCCTTGATAAACGGCAAAATCAACTCCATCCTTAATATGTGCTAATTGATAAAATCCATCAATTTGAGATCGGTTTTGAGCAATCCAAAGACCACCACGACCGTCAGAAGCCATTGCAATAGAAGCATTAGCCCACTTCGTACCCTCATCAATCACAACAGCTTGCCCATCTACAATCTTGTATAAATAACCATAACTCGCCTTACCATTCGCATATCCACTAGCATTATATGGATATATATCCATTACAAATAGAGCACCATCATTATCAAAACAATGAGCAGAAGTACGATAGAGAGTACTACCCATCCCCGTCAAACCAGTAATCCCATCAAGTAGATTTTTGGCATTACCACTCAAGTTATCAGGATTTACAGCAAAAACTCCTGGTTTACCCGCTATGTTATGTGAAAACACTAAGTCTCCTGTTTTAGGATTGATATGTAGGCGATGGAATTGATCTCTATTAGAGCCATCCAATGTATATCCTTGTGGCAATTGGGGTTTAACACCGTTATTCGCATCATCGCTCAAAAGATTCATCAGTGGATCAAATTCAAAAAAACCTGCAGTTTGTTTTGTAGAGCCATAAGTAGGTTTACCATCATATGACATCTGCAGATAAACGCGACCAAAATTCTTAGATTCCGTATCAAGATCAGTAACAACACCCATCATATTATAGTATATATGGGATTTTATCAAACTTAAAGTCGCATCAGCAGCAATAGCTTCACCTGCTAATTTTACAGCCCAATTCATTTTGCCTGCTTTTGGCAACTGATCAGTTGTATAGGTAAATGTGTTTGATCCTGCAACTACGGCACCAAGATCTAAGGTTCCGACGTTGTTTCCTTCTTCATCGGAAAGAATAAGAGTTGCTGTAGCCGCAGTGGTAGCCTTAAACGTAAAAGAATAAGACTCACTTTCCGATGTCAAACTTAAATCATACGCCCATGCGCGTTGCGCATTAGCCGTAACCACCATTGCTACAAGAGCAAGGAGAGAGAGAAAAAGTTTTTTCATGTTGTAATGAATTTAAAGTTAGTAATTATTGTTATTAGTCTGTTATCTACATAACACGGCGACAAAGGTACAACTTTTTTTTGACATCTGCAAACGTTTTCGAAAAAAAATGAGTAAGAAGGTGTCTTTAGGGAAGTAACTAATGCCCTAATGGCTACAGATCGGCTGCGCTATAGATGGTAGATTGGCTGTTCCTACATTCGGTATTCCTTGCTTATTAACAGCGTTATCCTACGTATATCCTACGTAATTAACAAGGAAACAACCTAAAAAAACAAGGAACGAGGATGACTCGTTCCTTGGAATTATTACATATGAGCACTTGCTCAATTAGTATCAACGCACGAGATATGCTTGTCCGTTTTGGATAACAATACCGCGGTATGTCTTATCCACTTGACGACCAAGTACGTCATACATAGGAGCATTGCGATCAAGAACAGCAGGTTTCACATTTTCTACAGCTGTTGGATCGTACTCAGGAGCATCTGCCAACGCAGTCTTAGCTGGAATAACGATGGTGTTATCAGCTGTTGGCATGGTGTAGCGAGCTACGTGACCTGCTGCAGAAGCGATCAAGTTACCTGCGTAGTCGAAGCTCAATTGGTAAACAGGGCCCAAGTTATGAACGAATGACTCCACATACTTCACACTGAGTTTGCCGAGAGAATCCCATGCGCACTCAAATACTACGAATTGGTTGTTATCGTCTGGCAATACGAGATACTTTTGATCGTTGCTGAGAGCCAAAGCACCATCGTTGCTACCATTTACATATGGAGCATATGCATCGTAGTGAGTAGAGAACTCGCACTCTTGAGCAAAGTTGTAGTAGCGGCAAGAAGTAGCGTAGCTATTGTTACCACCAGCATAACGGAGAGTAGAAACGAAGAATCCGTAGTCAGTGAGAATAGGTTGACCGTTCTTGTTAACAAGACCAGCCAAGTTGCTGCCCTTACCATAAACCTCAGAAGGAGCACCTTCCCAAGTCTTAACGATAGAACCGTCCTCTTGACCGATGTTGTAAATCAAGATGTTACCAAGTGAAGAACCAAAGTCCTCGTTGTAAACGACGAGTTTAGACTCTGCACCCTCTTTGTAGATAGAGATACCTGCGGTAGAAGCACCTACGTTAACGCCACCATTAGAGATTACACCATTGCCATCACGCTCACCAACAAAGAATTGGGTAATATTCTCAGGTTGAGCAGGATCCATCACATATACACCACTATGATTGTCGCTATACTCTGCGATGAACAATGTACCGTCAGATGCAATTGCCAAACGCTTAGGAGCATTCCATGCCGCATCGGTAGATACATATGGAGTAGTGTTGAGCTTGTTCATATTGATGTCGTAGATAGATACACCCTTGTTATCACCTGTGCCTTCCATCACATAGAGTTGACCGAATTGGTCGGTGAGAGGATGACTGTTAACAATAGCGTATGGCTTGAGCATAGTAGAATCTACGTGATCTGCAACAAGACCCATACCAGGAACAGGAGTACCTGTGAGGGTAATACCCCAAGTTTTAGCTTCAGATGGGAGCATATCAATAGCAACGCGTACTTGGTTCTCGCCCTTAGTAGCCTCGATGTCAATTTGCTCAACTACCTCTTTATTTTCATCGTAGAAGAGAAGAGCTGCATATGGAGCATCTTGGTTAGCCACGAATGAGAAGATGTAGTCGAATTCGGTTTTAGCTACCTTGAGGTTCAAAGCGTTCATACGCTCAACGATAGGTTGTTGTACGCCTACGGTGGTGAATGACCATACCAAACCATCTACATAGAGGTAGAGGTTGAGCACTGCGCCATCTACGTATGCACCTGCGCTTGCGTGGTGAGTAGGAGCACCATAAGGCTCAAAGAAACCGTAATCCAATTTCACTTCTACAGCCTTGTCAAGACCCTCGGTGATATCAAAGAGTTTGACACCAGCCACAAAGCCTTCTGCGCTCTCGAATGGAGTAACCATCATGCTCTTGCCAGCATACTTGAAGTAAGAAGCACCTTGGTACTTGAGACCAATTTGTTCAGCAGGGAACTCGCCAACAACTACAGGCTCTTCGTTAGAGCCAGCAGTCTCGAACTCAACTGGAGCCATCTTCTCAGCATCCATGATGAAGTCTTTCTTCTCGCCACGTGGAGAGAGAGTGAGACGGAAGTCAGTACCATCCTCAGCCTCGTCGAAGATAGCCAACTCCTCAGCGCCTAAACCCGAACCGAGTTGGTAGCCAAAGAATCCCTCGCTAGTAACCACATTATCCGCTACATTGATGAGCGTGAAGCGAGCACCGTTACCATAACGGTGAACACCTGTGGTAAGGATAGTACAGTTGTCAGACATACCATTGAGTGCCATGGTATAACCTTGGTCAGACTTGTTAGAGTTGCTAGAGAATTGGCTAGTGAACCACTCTACAGGATCTGCATAGAAGTCATCCCAAATATAGAAACGAGTTGTACCACGTTTGTATCCTGCCTCTACTACACCATCGCTATAGTTGCAACGAGTATAGTTAACACCTACGAGCTTGTTATCGCAAGTGATAGCGATATCAGAGAGTGCGAGGAAGTCACCAGGGTTGGTAGTATCAACTGGCACGATACCTACGGTAGAGATGGTGTCCAATGCACCAGTAGTGTTGTTGAGTACATAGATATGTGCTGTACCATCCTCCTCATGAGTGAGGTAGAAGACAGAGTCAGCGTGTTGGATAGTGCGCTTGATAGTACCCTTGATCTTAGCAGTATTGTCTTTAGGGTCATTTTGCTTCATGTTGAATTGCTCTGGCACAGCAGCATAATCAGGTTGAGCAGGATCTGGATAATCTACATAGAGGTTAGAAAGATCTACATAAGCAGTATCCTCAAGGTAGAGGAATGGATAGCTAGTTGCGTTCGCCTCAACCACTACTGTTTGATATTGACGATGGAGAGGTTTATAGCCATCAGCCACAGCGTCTAATTTGTATGTACCAGGCTCAAGATCAGGGAAGTAGAATAGACCGTTGTAGTTTTGATCCACAGTATAAGTAGCAAGCACTTCGCCAGCCTCTGTGCTCAATGTAACAACCGCGCCATTCAAAGGCTTGTATTGGTCGTTGGTATTAGGAGCATACTTATACATCTCGTGTACGAGAGGCTCGTGCTCGTCTTTCACAGTACCCAGGATATAACCCTTGGTCTCTGGTTCAGCCTTGAAGTAATCCACGATACCGCGGTAGTAGCGGATACCCTCTTGCTTGCAGTAATCAGGGTTGAGTGCACGGTGGCGAGCTGGTTGATAGGTGTGGAAATAACCCTCTACCAAGAAGCCAGGAACACCGTGGTGCAATACGCCGAGGTAACCGGTATAAGTCTTACCAGAAGATGGCAATGTAGCATCGTAGCTGCTGTGGTAGAAATCGATATCTGCCAAGATGTGCTTAGATGTCTCAGGATCGCGTGTATCATAGTTGGTAGGCTCGAGACCGTCCATAGAGCGGCACTCAAAAGCGTGATACCATGAGCGTTTACACATATCAATAGCGCCTGGAACAACATGGTTACCTGCGTTATCGCCACGATAGAAATAAGAGAGGTAGTTTACGGTATTACCCTCTGTAGCAGCATTAGAGTGCACAGAGATGAAGTAATCCATGTTGTTAGCCTCTGCCTCATCAGCAATCTCGAGCAATGGACGGTTATACTTCTCGAAGTCCGGCAATTGTTGATATGCCTCCCAAGTATAATCTGGATATTCGCCATCCACTTTCTCGTATGGCCAAGGGCCACCTTGTGTGTGTGACATCATCACAAATGCACCTGCTGCCTCCAAGCGATCGCGGAGCTCAAGACACTTCCATAGGTTGGTGTTGGTCTCGTAGAAACCGCAAGTATCAGGCATACCTGTACTAGCCAAGTTTGGATAAGGAATGGTAGGATTAGGACGGTCATTAGGCCCCCAACTACCGTGACCTGGATTGATATAAATACGTTTGCCTGTCAAGTCAGTTGCAAACATGGCGATACTAACTACGCATGCCGCCATAATCAATAATGTCTTTTTCATAGTAGTATGCATCATTTAATATTCATAACATAGATTTCACCTTCTGAAGTAGAATAAGCGATCTTACCCTCAGCTGCTTGTGGGAACACAGCAATCTGCTCGCCATTAGTCAGCACTTGCTTCTTGCCATCCAAGCTGTAAGCTACAATCACAGACTCAAGCACTACTTCGCCATTATCTTTGGTATCACAACCAACAAGGATATTGTCGTTGTACCATACTGGAGCGAGGATGTTGTGACCGATGAATTGGATATTGCTGCCATCGATGTCGCATACGAAGCAACCTACTGCGCTGATGTAGTAAGCCACTTTCTTACCATTAGGAGAAAGAGATGCCCAGTGGTAGCTGTATTGCTCGCCATTAGGAGAGAAAACGATAGTCTTGCCGTTCTTGGTCATCATCAATTGACGGTCTTGAACTGAGAAAGAAGGACGATTCACATCAGCCACCATAGCAGTAAGGTGAGACTGTTGCTTTGCTACCACTTGTGCCTTGTTAGCAGCCAAATCGTGGCGAATAATGTTGCTCACGCGGCTCTTAGTAGCATCGAGAGTTACCTCACGATAAACGATTTGATTGCCGTCTTGTGCAATCTTCACATTGTAACCTGCGCCATCTGCACTGGTGATTTTGGTTACCTTCTGGGTAGCCAAATCCATGCGTTGTAAACCTTGGTTACTGGTGTTTGTCAGGAGGAGATAGTCGCCATTAGGGCTAAATGCTGCTACCTTCGCATCTGCATTCGCAGCAACGCGCTCAGTAGAAGCCACCTCCAACAACTGTGCGCTTGCCATCATTGGGATAGCCAACGCCAAAAAAAGATAGACTTTTTTCATGATTGTTGTGTTTTTATGGTTAATAATAAAAAGTTAGTTTATCAATACGGCGACAAAGTTAGTCAAAAATAATGAAACTCACAACTATTCCCCGTTTTTTTTGCATAAAAAATGCCGAAGAACATCTTTTTCTAGTGTTCCTCGGCAAAATATGTTTCTTTCTATCTATTTTACTTCACCATGGCTTGCTGATGAAGCGTTGTTTGATTACTCAAATAAGCTTCCACCACACACATACCCGAAGGTACTGGTAAAGTCACTTCGTTATTCCACAGATTCATATCATGCTCCAGCAATACACGTCCGAGCATATCATATACCACCACCGATTTTATCAACTGGTTAGATGCCACCGTCAACATCCCCGCAGCATGTGAATAAGCATGTAATTGGCCATCGGCTGGCAGTACACTCATAGTAGATGTAGCCACACCACCATCATTGCCTTCTCCCACATAGGTATCTGGACCTACAATCACATAGCGTTGCTCATGGTTCTCCGACATCGGTAATTGCAGCATCAAGCCATTGAGAATTCGGTATTTTGCGCCCGTCATGGTATCCCAAAGATAGCACTCCTTAGTCCAGTTTTCTGAGAGATAGAATGCCAATTGCATATGCTCAGCCCTTGCATCTGCATTTGCCAAAACTGCCAATGGTATTTCACTAACTCCTTGACGCAGATCGGTCATCATCGGCACTTGCTCTGCCACCGTATAGAGGTTCAGCGGAGATACTGCCGAATTATCCTTCACCGTCACTTCCACACCCGACGACAAGAACAATGCATCCTCGCCCTGCAAATAATAATCATTCGCCTCAGCATGTGTAGCCAACATACAACGTGCATAATTGCCCGCAGCAAAAGCATAGATCGTCATCACCTCAGCCTCTTGCATCACATCGCGCTGAGGTGCACGCATCACAGGTGCCACCTTTGACTTCAGCGAGTTATTCAGCGTCAAATGATCGGTACTTAACTCTACTTGAGCAGTAGTCTCCGTTGCCCCATCGCGCAACTTGAGCATTACCGAACGCATCGGAGGCAAGTATCGATCCGAAGATGTGGCTGCCACTTCCACCGTAGCCGACTGCCATGAGTCGTTCTGCATATAATAAAACTCCGAGCTAAACTGCTCATTATCAGCCAATAGCGCACGCATATCGATATACGATAAGGTAGGATTGCCAAATACAAAAGCATTGCTCTCCACCCCATTCGTCAAGGTAATTTGCATCGTGTTATCAGTTGGAGTAAATGCCAAACGATATGCCTCCTCACGCGAAGGAACCGCCACAGAAGAAGTTTCATAACCCGAAGGGCTGAAATACGAATAACGCTCATCTGGCTTAGGCAAACGAACAATCATCTCTTCCATACTATCTCCAGGACCAAAGCCCAAGAGTTGGAAACCTTGTCCTACCTCCAATGGTTGAATCAACGAGTTGGACTCGCAGAATTCGGCAGTGGCTGTTTCTGTTACATCTTTTCCACCCTCATAACGGGTAACAATATCCTTATTATAGAATGACAACCAGAAAGCATATGCTGCATCTTGAGCCCGTGTTCCTTTGAACGATGACACCTCAAACGGATTATCGCTCTCCATTGCAGACCCTGATATATAGTTGCCTGTATGAGGAACAAACATATCACCTGTATACATATCTTTCAGCGGTGCAGACATCATATTCCACTTTGTTGAAGTCAGCTGCATATCCACAAACGCCTTCTCATACTCCAGCAGATGTTGGTTGTTGATGCGTGCCCCCGAAGCAAAGTAGATATTGCGACAGGTATGCACATCATGATTGATGGTCATTGGGTAGTGATTGTGCTTATGATCCGAATCTGGGGCATCCAAGTGCTCATTATCGGGCACAATATATGGATAGCGCAACTCATTATCCATCTTAGGGATAATCACATCTACACCAGCCATTGGCACATATCCTACTCCAAACGTATCTCCATCATCCACCTGCTTATTGCCATTGGTATCTTCCCAACTCTTCCAGTTTTCGTTCAAACCCCAACCGTTGATGGTGCTTGTACCTGGGCGCCATACCACTGTCTGTGGCAATACTTGTATTTTGATGAAAATATAACCTACTTTACACGGATTAATATCATCGTTAACGTTATCGTCAGTAGGCGTAGGGGCACCGGTACCTGTCGTCAATTGCAAACGTGCGATGTATTCTCTACCTGCTTCAACCGTTTTGCTAGAATCAACAGGCAACACTTCTCCTGTTTCAGGGTTAACAAAGCTGATAGCTTTTGTATTGAGAGTAAAGTATTTTTTACCATTTTCTTCTACTATCGCACAATTAGCAATCTTGGTATCTTCACCCATGTCAGTAACAGGGATTCTGATAGCAGACGTATCACCAATAACCATCTTATAAACAGGAAGTTCTGTTCTTTGTTGCTCCGTTATATCTTCAGATGCGATTGGTAAGATATTCAAGAAGCGACTAGCTTCTGCAGAAGAAACTTTAACCCAACGTGGTTCATTACAATCCTTTAGCACCACCAAGGTGTCCTTACCCTGATAATTCACCGTCATGGTAGCAGTACCCTCAATAGGGAAACACCAATAGCGAGCTGCTTCATCCGAACCGAGGTAGAAGTTAATCGTTGTATCATACATTTGCAACCAACCATTATCATGGAGATGCTTCACGATATCATAGTTTTGTCTCGACTCAAATGCATCCACCTTCAAATCCTCAAAGCGAGTAGCATAATAGTTTGGATTAGGATCATCAGCCGTAGATGGACGTCTCATATCATACATAATAGCCGCAGTCACTTGTCCATGCGTGTACTTATACAACGCTTTAAATGCCTCATCCGCTGCCAATTGCTGATCCAATGTAGCCTCTTTATCACCATATACATCATCCGACTCCACAGTTACCAACCAATCCGCATAGATAGGTACCTTCTTATCCTTGAGCGCACCACCTACCTCATCTGCAAAGGTATTTTTCACTGCCACCGTCAGATAATACATGTCATTGGCGCAATTGCCTGCCGATTCCAAGTCAAACTCCTGCTTCACCAAGTCTTTATCCGAATTGCGGAGATCAAACTTAGTCTGTTGCGTAGCATGCAATGGTGTCTGCATGTTACAATTGTCCTCATCCAACTCATCCACTGAATATGCCATACGCATCCAATAGCTATCCCCTGTATATAACTTATTCAACGCCTCATCATGATCTTCGGTATTTTCGATGATATGCGCCACATACAGCAGCCATTTTTCTACACCATTATTCACTGTCTTCACATAGGCCTTCTTATGTACCGCATCACCCATCTCATCCAGCATCTTGGCTACCGAGTAATAGATAACATCTCCCCTACTCTCCGAAGGGACATAATTAGCATCTGGGATATGTATCGAACCATATGCGTGATCCGTTTCCAGATCACCATGCTCATGATCATAGTCATGATAGTAGATAGGCAACGTCTTATCTCCCTCTTGATAGGTTGGATTCAATGCTTTGTCTGCTGTCTCATTGTAAATCTGATAATAGATATACGCATCCGAACCTACTTCCATATTGCTATAATCCAATCGCAACACAGCTGCTGCACTGCTGACACCATTACTCGTCGAGCGGCAAGTCATCTTACCATGGTAAGCCGCCATTGGCAATTGCGATACATATAACGTAATATCGTCCACCATAAAGTCGTTACCTTGGTTGGTAGTTGCAAAGTTATAAATCGATACGCGCGTAGAGTCATAGCCGCTCGCCGATTCAATCGGGAAATTAATCTGCTGCCAACCCCTACCTTTGAGCAACTCGCCCACAAAATACACGCCTACATTCTGCCAATCTGCTTCTCCCTTATTCTTTCCTTGCACATTAAAGCGGAAGATTGGGTTACCTTGGCCCGACCAGTTAGCAGGTGCTGGGTTGCAGAACCATGCCGAGCAATACATCGTTTGACCCGAACAAATAGGCTTACCCGTGGTAAGACTAGCCACCAAGCCTGGCTCCATAGTGCCATCCACATACAATGCCTTACCCGAATGAGCCGATGCCCTAGCCCAATCTTTGCTCACAGAATCTAATATCGTGTATTCACCATAGAATGGGAACGCACCTTGCGTTGCACCACGGCGGAAATTGGCTTCTTGTGCCAATTCACCCGTTGCATACACATATCCATACGATATCTGTCCCCATGGCAAATGCGTATCGTTGTTGTCATCAAAATTAATGCTACTCAACACCTCATATTCATTTTCAATACGGGCTTGAGTGATGATTGTTTGTGTCGTTGGACCGCATTTCTCCACATCCACAAATTCTACCTCAAACTCGGCAATCAGCAATGAGTCTGAGTTTGCAGGTTTTGCTGTCAAACGATACCTATGCTTCACTTGCTGCTCACCCATGGTGTAATCATCACTTCTGACTATCAGATAGTCAAGTTCAGCGGTATATGTAGGCGTATATTGCGGTGCAGATCGATAGGTCTTAGTTTGATTATCCCACACCTCTCTTCTCCACGAGAATGCTGATGCTGGAATACGTTGCACTTCGTTACTACCATTGCGATAGAAATAGCACATCTCGGATTGATGCGAACGATATTTGACATAACGATGCTCCGTGGATAAAAGAATCTGTTTACCTGATGGAGCCTGGTATTTGTATGTCTCCAAGTATTCGCCCCTACCGGTGCGTGCTTGCAATGTATCTGCCATCTCCTCTGCTGGTTTGAGATGGAAGATCTGACGATAAGAAAGCGTTGGCTCGGTGATTGAATCAATCTGACCATTCTGCAAGGTATATTCATAATCGGTATATGCACTCACATCACAAGCCATGGTATGGTAGCCAGAAGCTGCTTTTTCCTCCGCTGTACTTGCACTCGCATTATACGTATAATCCCATCCCCTCAATATCGGCGCAGCATTATTCGTATTATTTTCATTCAGCACACCGCCATAGTTAGCATCTGTACCTGTGGTTTGAGCGCCATATCGGTCGTTATTTCTGTTGAAAGAATACAATCCATACGATATTCCTTCATCTTGAACCGTTTCTGCACTCTGTGGCGTATTGATAGCAGCAAATGGTGTGCCGTCCGCCGAACGAGGCGAGCGAATCCATGAAGTCGACAAATTGCCCTCTACATGGTTATAATAGGGATCACCCTTAGTCTCATAGTCATACCAGCGCATATAGCCCGAGTAGCCCGACTCTGCCAAACGAAGCTCTATCTCCTGGTTAGGCAAATAGTATATGGTACGCTCCGAGGTGTGTGTCAACTGCTCTTGCTCCTCAGTCCATGCTCCTGTGTGACCAGCACCTGCTTGCGTCTTAAATTCTATGCCACCTGCTTCCACACGCTGAGCTATCGGAATACGAAACTCACCTGCGTGCTTATGCTCAGGATCTGATTGATTGGAATATGTTCCTACCAATGTCGCCGTACGCTTGCTATCGCTCTCATTCTCTGGTGTACTCACTCGAATCGTTTTACCATCGCTCAGCACTTCACTACTCAACCCTTCCCAACCATTCTCGAAGGTAAATGTCCAATGCGCATCATTCAAGGATATTATTTCCGCTTCGCCTTCTGCCTCACGAACAATCTCTTGACCATCCACATTGTATATCACAGAACCATGTTGATGCTGCACATTTACCACAAAGTCTTTTGCCTCCGCCTCTTCGCGGAAAGTATAAGTCACTGGGTTAATCGACACCGAGATTGGATTCAACTCCTCTTTGTGATAGGATTTACGCACCACGCGCATCTTCTTGCTGAAGCTCTGGTTGCCGTATTTATACTCCACCACCACATTGTCCGAATAGTCTATCCAAGTCAAGATACCCAACTGGTTGCCTTGACTATCCAATTCGGGATAGATAATACCCTTCAAATCCATCGGACTCTTACCTATTGGCGCCAAAGGGAACTGCCATTGCTTATGTCCGTCATCCGCGGTAATCTCTTGCACCTTACCCAGCGTCATCATCACACGCGATGTCTCTGGGCATGTATATTGGAGGTTCGGATAATTAAACGAAAAGTTCGCTGGATTGAGCCACGTCTCTTTGTCCTTCCATGCGCCTGTTGACTCCCAATACACATTCACATCTTCCACTTGATTAGGATCTACCTCAATGGATGTGCGTCGAAGTAGCGGCTCTTCATTAGGACGTCTTACTATCTGGTAATATGCCTCTGTAGTATGTTCGATCACAAAGCGCACATCACGCTCCGACACATCGTCGTATGTAAACTCTATCTTCGCTGGGTTGAAGTGCGCCCACGCATCACCTGTGCCTTTTTTCTCCCATTTCTCCACATGAATCGTATATGGACTCCAGTTCGCCACCGTAAAATCCATCGTCACGTACAATGGAAGCACTTGCCCCCAGTGCATTGTGGCCATGTAGTAAATCTCACCCATCCAATAAGAGCCCTTCTGCGATTCCACCATGTTAGCAAAGCGAAAAGCCGCAGCAACCGTACTATCAGCAACCAATGTCAAAGCACCTTGATTCACCGCACCCTGAGGACTGGAGTTATCCACGCTCAACCAATACCCCGTAGTCAAATCCTGAAAACTATAATAGTAAGACGAACCATTCTGATCAATACGCATCCGCCACAAGCAGTCATCCGATATCACGCGTGGAGCGCGCACACCACCACTACTCGCCTCCAAATACAAACGGAAATCATATTGCACCCAGGGGTCACTATCATAACTAAACGACACGATATCTCCACTCACAAACACACCATCACTCACCGCCTGCGCTTGCGCAATCAGACAACTCAGACAAATATATACTAAGAGAAAAAATCTTTTCATAAGGCTTGAGATTTCTTACGTTTAACCACTTTTACCAACACATATGCACACACCATCACCAACATTGGCAACAGCATACCTCCTACTGGCATCTCCTGTCCTATTGGTGGTCTATCAGGACGAGCTGCATATACCATTCCATTCACTTTCACAGGACCACCAAACAGGTTTTCCTGCGTACAAACACTACCACCTACCTCAGCCGAAATAGCAGCAAAACTGCCAGTACCTGAAGCAGCAAACGAATTCCAGCCCGTACATGGATCTTTAAACACATACCCTGCATGATGCATCATGCCTGGCGTATCCATGATTTGGGCTGTATGTTGATACGGATTTGTCACTTTTATCTTATAAAATCAATTAATACTTTCCATTTATGGCGCAAAACATTTGGGCAAATACCTCGCCCAAAACACCTATCTTGTTTTGTAAAAACAAATTAGCCTGCAAAGTTAGTATTTTTTTTCGAATTCCCAAAGAAAAAAGCGTACTTTTTCAATATTACCTACCAAACACCTCATTTTTCAAGCCGCTCATTCCCAATACGTTTCATCACTTTGTTTTAGGTTTACGTCAATTTGGTTTAGCCAGTCCCTTTTCTTTCACTATCTTTCCGCTATAAATCTTTAGTGATTCTTTAGTTATTCTTTAGTGATTCTTTGGTGATTCTTTGGTGATTCATAGGTTATTCTTAGGTGATTCTTAGGTTATTTATAGGTGATTCAGCATACATCACCATAACAAAAAAAAGGACGAACCGTCCTTTCTTTTGTTAGAGGTTCATCCTTTTTTGTCGAGAAGAGGCGACTCGAACGCCCGACCCCCACGTCCCGAACGTGGTGCGCTACCAACTGCGCTACTTCTCGCCGCGCTATTTCTTCTTTGTAAAGCGTTTCTTGGCTGCTGCTGGCTCACTCGATGCGATAATATCACGACACTTAGCCTCCGTCAATGCTTGCACATCCACCGACTTTGGTAAGCGATAATTGCCCTCTGGAGTCTTAAGATACGCACCATATCTACCATTCAACACCTGTATTTCTCCAAACACATGAATTGGCTCATCTGCCTGCTTCTTCTGCTCAAAAAGCACAATGGCATCATCCAACGTAATCGTGTATGGATCAACAGTTTTAGGCAAACTCGTAAACACTCCCGCATGACGAACATATGGACCATATTTACCCTCGCCTACCACCACTTCTTCGCCCTTCCATTCGCCCAAAGTACGAGGCAAAGCGTTCGCAAACAAAGCCAATGCCTCATCTATCGTAATCGTGAAGATACTTTGCCCTTTTTGCATGGAAGCAAACTTAGGTTTCTCCGTGTCGCTATCTCCCAATTGCACGCATGGACCATTCTTCGTAATACGTGCTAAAATCGGTTCACCCGTCTGAGGATGCTTACCAATCAATCGTGCTGCCATCTTGCCTGCTGGTACTTGCTTAATCAACGGATGGAAAGTTTGATAAAACTCATCCACTGTCTGCACCCAATTAGCTTCACCCGCAGCAATAGCATCGAAACTCTCCTCAGAATGAGCCGTAAAGTCATAACTCAATATGGTAGGGAATTGCTCCACCAAGAAGTCATTGGCAATACGTCCAAGGTCAGTAGGAAGAAGCTTGCCAGAGTCTGCTCCCACTACTTCTGTTTTATGCTTATCCGTTATCTTGCCATTGCTGAGCGTCAACACATTGTAACTACGTTTTACGCCCTCCACAGCCCCACGCTCCACATACTTACGCGACTGTATCGTCTCTATCACAGTTGCATACGTGGACGGACGACCTATACCCAATTCATCCATCTTATCCACCAACGAACCCTCATGATAGCGCGTTGGAGCCTTAGTAAAGGTCTCTTGGCAGTTGACAGTTGACAATTGACAGTTAACATTCTCCTTGAGCAAGGCGATAGCTGCTTGATTATTCGCAGTCAATTCCTCGTCCGCAGCTTGCGTATAAACACGCATAAAACCATCAAAAGTGATCACCTCATGCGTTGCGGTCCACAGATATGGCGAATTACTCATCGCCACCTCCACACGCGTAGTATCCACCTCCACATCAGCCATTTGTGTAGCCAAAGCACGTTTGCGAATCAAATCATACAGACGACGCTCGTCGTTGTTATTGCCCGCTACAGCCACATTCATATAGGTCGGACGAATAGCCTCGTGTGCTTCCTGAGCATTCTTCGATTTGGTCTGATATTGACGTGCCTTGTGGTATTGCTCTCCGTACTCCGCCAAGATAGTCGCCTTCGCTGTATTGATGGCTAACCCGCTAAGATTCACCGAGTCGGTACGCATATAAGTAATATGACCTGCTTCATAGAGCGACTGAGCCAAACGCATCGTCTTCGACACCGAGAAGTGCAACTTGCGCACCGCTTCTTGTTGCAACGTCGAAGTGGTAAACGGAGGCGCAGGAGAACGATGACCTGGCTTGTGCGTCACAGATGTTAGGGTGAAAGTAGATTCTTTGCAACGCTCAAGAAAAGCAAGCGCCTCTTTTTTGGTAGCAAAACGATGATTCAACTCCGTCTTAAACGTTGTTTCTTCCCCATTCAACGCCACACCCACAAACTCCGCTGTCAAGCGATAACTTGCTGTTGGTACAAACTCCTCGATCTCACGCTCACGCTCTACAATCAAGCGCACAGCCACCGATTGCACACGACCTGCGCTCAAACCAGTAATGACCTTTTTCCACAACACAGGTGACAACTCAAAGCCCACAATACGGTCCATCACACGACGTGCTTGCTGCGCATTAACCAAATTATAGTCAATATCACGAGGATGATTGATTGCCTCCAAAATCGACTCTTTGGTTGTATCATTGAATGTGATACGGCACACTTTATCCTTAGGCAATTGCAAGATCTCTTGAATATGCCATGCGATCGCCTCTCCCTCGCGGTCAGGGTCGCTTGCCAGCCATACCTTGTCTGCTTTCAGTGCCTCTTTACGCAGCGCATCGACAAGTTGTATCTTATCTTTGTCAATCACATAGTTAGGTGCATAGCCATTGCCAAAGTCAATGCCCATGCTATTTTTACCCACTCCCTCTATGTCACGCACATGCCCTTGCGACGACATCAAACGAAAATCCTTGCCCAGATATTTGGCAATGGTCTTTCCCTTGCTGGGAGACTCTACGATCATCAAATTCTTGCTCATTGTTCTAATTCATTATTTTTTAAGGACTTTAAGGTCGTTCCTGACGCTCAAGTCACAACAAAGTCTATATATAATAAGGTGTCTTTTTCGCAAAACGGCGGCAAAGGTAGTACTTTTATTTCATATGTGCAAATTTATTTTTCCGCTTTTTCTTATTACTTATATAAAGTAAAGTTTTTTGTTTTTTTGCTTTTTTGTTTGCATATATGTATTATTTTTTGTACCTTTGCGGCGTAAACACCGAACACCCTTAAAACTTTTAGAACCTTTCAAACTTTTTAAACATAAAACACAATGACCTATATTCTTCTAACCATCATTCTTGTCCTCTTTGGCATAGGACTGTTATTGGCAGAGATGTTTCTCCTGCCTGGTTTTGGTATTGCAGGTATCTTCGGACTTGCCAGTTTGATTGCAGCAGTAGTGATCGCCTATGTTAAGTTAGTTGCATTATGGGCGTGGGCAGGTCATGTCACATTGGCTGCATGCGTAGTGCTTTGCGGCATCGCAATCTGGGTATTCCTCAAGAGCAAAGCGCTCAACAAGATGGCACTTGACACCAAGATTGAAGGCGGTGTGGACATGCCATCCGCAGGAAAACACATGGAGGATTTACAAAAATAACCCTCGCCTTTTACCTCGTTAATTCGTTAAACACTAACTCGTTAACTCGTTAAACATTAATCTTTAAACTCAAATAATATGGAACTACTACAAATTGTATTAGTGGCTCTCCTTGCCATTTTCGTAATCATTTTCTTCTACTATGTACCTTTCATGCTGTGGATCAACGCAGTAGTAAGCGGCGTACATGTTTCGTTAGTACAACTCTTCCTGATGCGTATCCGTAAGGTACCACCTACACGCATTGTTAACTGCCTTATTGAGGCGCATAAAGCTGGTCTCACCGACGTAAAGCGCGACGGATTGGAGGCGCACTTCCTCGCTGGTGGACATATTGAGCGCGTAGTACATGCCCTTGTGAGTGCAAGCAAAGCAAATATGGCACTCACCTTCCAAATGGCTACAGCCATCGACCTCGCAGGTCGTGACGTATTCGAGGCAGTACAAATGTCGGTTAACCCTCGCGTGATTGATACTCCTCCTGTGACTGCTGTGGCAAAGGACGGCATTCAGCTCATCGCAAAGGCTCGTGTAACCGTGCGCGCCAATATCAAGCAATTGGTCGGTGGTGCAGGCGAGGACACTATCCTTGCTCGCGTAGGCGAAGGTATCGTATCATCTATCGGCTCATCAGATAGCCACAAGATGGTACTTGAGAACCCTGATAGCATCTCCAAATTGGTGCTCAGCAAGGGACTCGATGCGGGTACTGCTTTTGAGATTCTCAGTATTGATATTGCAGATATCGATGTGGGTAAGAACATCGGTGCGCAATTGCAAATGGACCAAGCAGAGGCTGATAAGAACATCGCTCAAGCGAAGGCAGAGGAACGCCGTGCTATGGCTATCGCTACCGAGCAAGAGATGAAAGCCAAAGCACAAGAGGCAAAAGCAAAAGTGATTGAAGCAGAAGCACTTGTGCCACAAGCTATGGCAGAAGCTTTCCGCAATGGCAACCTCGGCATCATGGACTACTACCGCATGCAAAACATCCAAGCAGACACCACCATGCGCGAAGCCATCGGCAAACCTGCTAACGAGCCTGCAAAAAAGAAATAATATCTTCGATTATAACGCATTCAAATAAAAAAGCGAATTCCCATATGGAAATTCGCTTTTTTTATTCGGGATTACATCAATCAATAAACACTAATTGTTCGTCGTAAACTCAAGATGTATATAGTTCCCTATTTCTTAACCACTTTTATCTTATCTTGCTCTCCACGCACGATGTACATACTGCTTGGCAGTGCAACAGCTTGCTCCTCTACAACGTATTGATTGAAGATCAATTTACCTTCCACATCGTAGATCATCACTTGCTGTGGATACTTAGGCACCATCACCAGTCCTGTTTCGGTAGGCATCACTATGAGCGCAACATCTCCCATAATGGTTGGCAAATCCGTAGCAACACCAGGATTGTCGTCCAATATGGTTGTTGATTGCTCATAGACCACTTCACCAGTTTGCATATTGATAGATTTTGCTTTTCTCTGCTGTTGCATTATTTGTCCTGCTTCTGTGGTGATTGTCTCAATAGCACCATCTAGATCACCTATTGCAAAACCATCCATTGGAGCAAAGAATGCTTTTTCATCGGTTTTACGAACAAAATCAAGCACTCCTTTATCATTTAATGCAGTGTGGTACAGATTTTCATGTTGGAATGATTGCGAGTTAGCAAACGAAGCATTTCCATACAATTGCACAGCATTATCTGGGGTGTTAACGATCGTAGGTAGTACATTGTTAATAACGCTGCTACCATCGATGGTTTGTGGTCCATAACCTTCCAACAGAATATACTTGCCAGTCCAATAATCCCAACCATTGCTATAGTTAGACGGGAACTGCAACGAATAGAAACCACCCTTGTGCATGATAGTATTAGGTGTTCCCGTAGAGCGTGGTACAGATTGTTCCGTCACTTCAATCCAATCTGTTTCCACAGCGCCAATCTCTGCATTGAATTCCCAAAGACCACTTGATTGATACAAGTAATAATTCGCCTCATACCATTTCATCGCATTAGGGTACGTGCCTGTAGTACCTGTGAAGTGATACAATTGTTCGATGGTAGGAGTATAATCACCATCTACTTCCACTCCGCCTTTCATCTCCTTATTGGCAGCCTCATAGTTCATCCATGTTTCAACAAAGTTGCCATATCCACCTGCCACTCCAAAGAAATCTACATCCAAGTCTTCTACAGACATCCAATAGACAAGCAAATCGAACAAACGTTTCGCTTGCGCATTACGTGCGCCATCTATATCCGTAATGTAGTAGCGTCCTGTACCAGCCCTTTTCTCCTCGCCATATACCTTCTTTAAAAGACTTTCTGGATAGGCTTCAATAGCATACACGTTGTGCACATCAAATGGCGCTACAAACATATTCCACTGACCAGCGACTACAGGCAGAAGCATATAGACTTTGTCATTGATTGTATATTCATCAGCATTTGTAATATGATGACCTAATGTCACGGTTGCATCCTCTCCAGACAAATCAAGGTCTTTAATCACATTCTTGGTTGTCTCATCAATCTTAGCATACAGCAATCGGTTGGTTAATTTCAAGCTTGATTCTGCAACAGGCACTTTGGTTGTAGGTACTACCTCTGTAGTTCCACCAGCAGACACCTCTTGCATCCCCCCTCCAATATTTTGATTAACGTTTTGCACTTCTGGTACGCACAAAGCCCAACCAGTATAAGAGGAAATTGAACCATCTTGAGGCAACATGAGATAGAGCTTTGTTCCAACAGGAGCAAGACTCTCATGTCCATATTTCGAAGAAGGCTTGTAATAGTCCGCCAAAGAAGCATATACCTCTTGCGCATCAATTGTCGTTCTATAGTTTGCGCTTGGGAATAAATTATCCATCAACACTTGGAAACCATCTTTGCCATCCGCAGTTGGGGTTGTCTCAAATACCACCAAGCCATTTTCGATTGTTCCTACAGACTCTACAACATCCACTGCAATTTTATGCAATTTATGTTGTTTGCCTGTATCATATGAACTATACAAATCCGTACTAGTACCAGCTTTCACATCACACAGATACGCGCCACCATCAATGGTAGTATTGGTAGGACACACAAGCGGAGATACTGCTGCACGAATGGTTCCATCACAGAACTTTACAGATTGGTTGGCAGTACCCTTCAAACCATATCCACTTTGTAATCCATTGTTTTCGGTGTTATTGTTTGTAATCGAGTATTCTGAACAACCATATACGTACGTATCCAATGTATTACTCGATATTTTATCCCGTCTATACAAATATTGGTACGATTCCGTGATACTAACACCTGATTGATTACCAAAGTTTACCTGACCACCTGCTATATTAAAGCTACTACCTGCATGACCCAAATTAATGAGAGGATGATTCGTTAAACCATTTTGCAATGTAATCAAACCATTGGTTCTACAACCATTCATATTGGTCGCATCGTCCAAATCATGCCAAGCATCCGTTACTGTGATTGTAAACACATCATCTACACCATCCACCATAGCCTGAATTACAGATGATTCTTGTTTGCATTGCATCTGAAATTTTACTGTGGTGGTTGACATAATTCCTGTTTTAATAGTAGTATCGGCATCAACCTTTAAATCCAGACTTTGAGTAGATTGCAAAATATTCTCGTTGCAGACATGCAAAGTTGGATTAAAGCCTCCACTTCTGCCATCAAATACGAATATCGCGCCACTACCCTCCATTGGATAAGATTTACCAGCGAAATTATTAACCACTTCTGCCGCATTTGTAGTAGAATATGTCGTAGATGATTTCGCTTTAGCGTACAATTGCAATGCATCCAAATATAAATCAATCGTGTTTTTACTACCCTTTTTGATATGTAGCACACCATTCTCAGTCCAAGTATTACCTGTAGTTGCCTCACCGCAATAGCCCGCAAGATAAATGCTACCAATATCTGTTGTCAATTCGAAATAGGTTTTATCCTTCTTGTTATCAGTCATTTCCACTTGACCATGATAAATATATCGTTCTGCGGAATTTTTACGATAGATGTAACATGGATACTTGCCCTGAGCTGTTTCTGCCACAAATAGATACAACCATTCGAACTGTGTCTCTTTGCCAGAGAATGCAGCCGACACATTCAATTCGTACGCATCACCTACAGCACCCGTATATAATCCCGTATGCGCTGCAGAAACGGCAACTGTACCATCACCATATGTGGTTTGCTCTTTGGCAATATATAGCGGATAGTATTGCGGAATTACTGTTACTGTATTGGATGTTTTTTGATCTTTATCGTCACAATATGCAGTTAGTGTGTACGTGTAAGGTATATTATTGGTTAATCCAGTATGTTGATAAGCCGTTTGATTAGGATTGGAGATTGTAATCGTTCCATTATTCCCATTTCCAGACCATGTAATTTCATATTTGGTTGCACCTGGTATTTTCTCCCATAACAGATTAACTTGCTCGTTAGCAGGAGTACCTCGCAGTACTGGAGTTTGCAAAACCACATTTACCGTCACTACCAAAACTGCTTCTATCGGATCTCCATTTTCTTTCTTGCCAAGCGCAGTTAATGTCGCAGTATGTGATCCCACTGGCAGTGCACTGCCTAAGGTTACAGTCACAATTGCCTCCTTATTGGTAAAATCACTTTTAGTGAATGTAATATTCGGATTGCCAAATATTGTTACAGTTGGATCCATTGCTAAATTATGGAGCAGTGATATATTTCCACTAGTCACTTCTGTACCACATTCAATCGTATTAAAGTCATAAGCAGAGGGAGTCCATACGATTGTTGGTTCAAAAGAAGCCGTTAGTACAATGGTCTTGACATGCACAATCTCCACTCCATCTTTCAGTTCATTTCCCTGATTGTCAATGATATTAGACGGAATACCTTTATAACTACAAGAGATAGTCAATGTCGCCGAATAACTTTCTTCTGGCGATGCTGGTTTGGTAAACGTAATTTCAGGAGCAGCAGTATTTCCTCCGTTAGTAATTTGAAACACATCGTCTCCTACGAGATTCACTGCCCACGTCGTATTGCTATGCTTGGCAACGGTATTCAGCCATTCCATGGAGAATGTCTTAGTTTCCGTACCACGCACAAACTCGTACGTATCTACTGAAGAACCAAATCGAGGCGTATAATCCTCAATTATCTTGATTGTTGCAGTACCTGAAGAAGCTGTAGGCTGATCTCCCTTGTACTTACTTGTTAAGGTTAATGTGTGTATAGTAGGATCCAAATGATGTTCTCCGCTAATTGGAATAGTCACATCCACACTGTACTGCTTATTGTAGGATGTAGTATAGTTATCTATATTCGACCGTGTAAGCGTAAAGTTATCGTCACTCAAAGCCTCTGCCGTAACAAAATTAATCGTTCGTTGAATTTCTGTAATATCAGGATCTGTGATAGTAACCGTTTCTTCAGACTTAGGGTTAGTCGTAACTCCTACTATCTCTGTATTCGTAATTTCTGGACACCACCAACGTGCAATCATATTCAATGACGTTGGAGCATTCCAATCTGTACTTGTTGCTTTAACACTTTCAGTTCTTTTATAATAATGATTGGTGGAGTCTGCATTTTGTGTTCCATCTATAAACGCATTATCTTTTTCCCAACCTGCCCATAACCAATCGGATTGATTTTGTGCGTAGAAATGGTATGTATGCGAATCCTTATTTTCCTCTCTTCCACAGTTTTGATTAGTCGTAGCTGTAGCATTTTGCCAGTTTCTATTATTAGGAGCAGTAGCAGTAGCGCTCACATACACCTTACCCGAACCATTGCTCGTTTTAATAGTCGCTTTAGAATAGTGATAAAAATGAGAAGCATATATTGCGTTACTAATTCCAGTTAACAACAGCAACAACACCAAACGTTTGGCTAATTGAAAACATATTTTATTACAACGTCTCATAGATTGAATTTTTATTGTATTCATATATTTCGGTTCAAAAAGTTATCATCTATTTCTTGTGCGATAGCAATGTACACACCCAAGGAGATTGCTTCAGCACTATCAGCGACCATGCAAGCACCAATAAGATATGCGACCAACCCACCAGCACATGTCCCCAAAGCAAGTTCGCCGCCATAGCCAAACACCATCCCATCATCACACATACATAAGGCAGTGCCCAATACTTGCGCCAATACCAGAAAATTGCTGGCAGGGGATTGAAAGGTATCAAGAGCCAGTTCCAAGAAGTACAACACAAATTGGAGAAACAAATCAAATACATCATAGCCGCTCCAACCACAGTTTGCGCCAACAACATCAACCAATCACAATAAGGTTTATTCCAAAAGATGTTGGCAATGGCTAAACATAGGATAAGCCAAGCTAATAACATCGGCGTAAACCAACTATCATCCCATTGTGGTACACCTTCTACCAAGAGCACAGGCTCTTGTGCAAGAAGCGGAACACCATTGATTGATGCTTCTTTCCACGCTTGCACCAATTCAGCAGGAACGCACAACTGCTCTGCCCCACTGACCAACTGCTCTGACTCGCCTGCGGCTAAAAATGCGAATGCGAACCCCGACCATGGAAATCTGTTACAATGATTTAAAACGATTTCTTTACTTGTCGCTTCTCTCTGCAACAAACTTGCATCGTATTGGATACGCGTATCGCCTAATGCCTCTTCTACAAATTGCACGCAAGTAATTGCACAACCTCGTTTAAAATAATCATAGGACAGGATACTTCCTTTTGCAACATGCTCATCTAAAATACGCCATAGATTTTGCTCTGCCTCCGAAGGTAGGTTGAGTTTGTACTCATATACTCCGCGACCTTCTTCACGATAGCCATCACAATAATCTCTTACAGGCACCGCAAACAGTCCCATCTTCAGATTTCCCGCCAAATAGTCGCCGATACGATTTTTGACACTCTCACTTTCATATGAGAAGCAATAATCCATATCAAATGCAGGACACTGCATACGCAAACAAGCATGTCCCAAAACCGAGTAAGTAGAGAGGCCAGGATCTGCCACCAATAGCGAAACAGTCACAAAATCCTCGGCTGTACGGTCAATCGTATCACCAAATACAGGATCCACATATTGCTCTTCCGCAAACGTAGGCAATATGCTTGCTATCAAAACAGCAAACAAGAAAAGCAATATTTTGTGCATGGAACGCATGATTCAATGATAATATCTATTAAGCAACTTTCTTACTGCGTAATTTCAAATAAATTACAAATGCATACAGCAATGCCAACACCGTCAATACTCCCAATCCATCAGAGATAGGGAAACGGAAGTTGTGATCAGTGTCCAACAGATTGCCATCCGAGTCTTTAGGAGCAAACCACTCCAAGAACAACAGCCAAGCCTCCTCCTCAGTCATTCCTTGGAAACTCGAAGAGTTATCACTAAACCAAGCAGCAAATGCCTCACGCAATTTGGAACTATTGTAGTAGTAGTTACCGCCGCTTTCATACATCCACGCACCTGTACCATCGCCACCATCATACAACCCCCAAAGCCAATCCGACCAAATATCATCAAATCCCACACCTGCATTTCGACGACCATTTATTCCTCGAGGCGCAATTCCCTCCATAGAAGGAGCAGAATAAGAATAAGCGCCACCACTCATCTGCGCAGACGAATAGACACGCGAACTTGCAGCAGGCACATAACTCAAATTCGGCATGACAGACATGCCTACAGGCGAAGATTTAGCCATTTTGAATTGGTTGAAAACAAACGTATTATTTGCTCCACCAGCGTATCCGCCACACCGAAACTGCGATACGAAGCTGATGACGTCGTGCGGAGAGGAGCACCCACATAGGAAGACGACACCGAAGAGGATATCACCTTAGAAGATGGCAATGCTGATATTTTATTTGAGCGCATGCTACCAGTAGCAACACTTGGCACGGAGGTAGTCACACGACTGGTATTACCAACAGATGGTCGATCAACTATACTAATTCCATACACATTAGTATCCTTGGCAATAACTCCATTATACATACTATTCGGATTCCAACCCGACAGGCCTTTGTCCTGCAAATCAAACACGCCCAACAAATGCAACATACCCGTACACAGAGCTGCACATATGGCGATAACTATTAACTGCGAATTACCTTTCATTTTCTAACAGATTTTTGTCCATTCGCGCGCACGGATTTCTAAAACGCGCGAAAAATCGGGCAAATATACTGCTTTTTTTTGACATAACCAAATAATTCCTCTGATTTTTGAAAATTGTCACCCAATTCGCCTCATTTTCTTCCTTTATAAGCAAAAAAATATACTATTCTGTAAATAATTTGCTTGGCTTTATTTTTTTTTGTAACTTTGCAGCGTTATTGATTTCATAGCCAATTTTTATGCGCGTCGCACTACTACAATACCCCATCGCATGGGCAGACAAAGATGCCAATCTCCGCTTGGCAGAAGAACGTATCGCAGCCTTGGCTGGAAAAGCCGACATAGCGGTATTGCCCGAGATGTTTGCCACTGGTTTTTGCACTGACCACCCCGAACTGGCAGAAACAATGGATGGCGACATCATCCGCCGCCTGCAAGCCGCAGCCAACCAAAGCGGTGTAGCCATCGTCAGTTCGTTTATCTGCTTGCCCGCAACGGGACAACGTTTGGTGAATCGTGGCTTCATGATTACCCCTCATTCTGTCTATCCAAATAGGGAGGAATTAGAGGGTGGCTCTAATCTCCCTTCCCATCAGCAGGGAAGGGACGAGGATAGGCTATTTGTACAGGACAAACGCCACCTCTACGCCCACGGCGGAGAGGACCTATTCTTTCAACCTGCACAAGAGAGGCATATATTTGAATACAAGGGAGTTAAGATCCTCTTGCTCGTTTGCTATGACTTGCGTTTTCCTGTCTGGGCACGCAACCGCAGCGGACACGATTACGACATCATTCTCGTAGTAGCCAACTGGCCTGATATCCGCATCCAATATTGGGACGCGCTCATAGCAGCCCGTGCTACGGAAAATCAATGCTATATTGCTGCCGTCAACTGCGTAGGCGACGACGGAATGGGCTTACATTACAACGGTCACTCTGTAGCGTATGATACTCGTTTACAGCCGATTGCGCACTTCGAAGACAACGAAGAAGGCACCAAGATTGCCGAGTTCGATATTGCTAAGCTCCACCATTTCCGCGAAGTGCTACCGCTTTGGCAAGATGTGGACAATTTTGAGTTGCAATAATCGGAGTGCCACCGCTATGATACAGATAGGCGACAGATGTGCTACAGTGGTCGCGAAGTGGTCGCGTAACCTACAGAAAATTTCACAAAAACTCTTGCACATATACTTTTTTTTTTGTACCTTTGCAGCCCAATTTACATTGGGGTAGTTTGCGACATCTTAGAAGTTCGATACTAGACCACCGAAAAAAGCTGTTAGAAGTTAGACATTAGACACATTGCACAGCATTAACCACATATCACGTATCATCTGTACCTGCATATTGATTTTATGCAGTATGGTAAATGTGTATGCTCAAGATAAGAAATCGGTGCCTACCATCATACGAGCATGGCAACTTGATGAATGGACGGGCGTAGCAGACACATTGGCAGGTATCGACTCCTCATATATGCATTTGCCCATGCGCGACCCACTCAATGATTACTCCATCTCCAACGTCAGCAACTCCAACCTCATATCCCCCAGTCAGTCACGCATCTATTTCGCACGAAAGAAGACCACGGACTTCATCTTTGCAGATGCATACACCCCATACATTATCACACCGCAACAGGTGAAATACTATCACACCACTACCCCCTACTCCACCATTGCGTACAAGAAGGGGTTTGTCACTAACCTCGACCAAAACGACATCAGTTTCTCCTTCACGGGTAACGTCACTCGTCGTACCAATCTGGGCATGACCATCGACTACCTCAACTCGTATGGTCGTTTTGCCAATCAAGAAGGTAAAACGGTGTTCGGCTCGGTGTTCGGAAGTTACAACGGCGACCACTATTCGCTACAATCATCCTTCACATGGAACACGCTGAGCAACTTCGAGAATGGCGGTTTGCAAAATCCTGCTGATCTACAAGGCGTACTCAAACCAGAGGACATGCCAGTAAGGATGCAAGGTATGTCGGCGTTGCGCTATTTGTCGGGGTATTTGAATCATTACTATAGTATCTGCGTTGAACGTGAACGCAAAGTAAACTACCGCGAGCGTGATGAAGAAGGCAAATGGGTAAAGAAAGACTCCATCAAGATTGAGTATGTGCCCGTGACTACCTTCCGCCATATATTCGAAGTAACCGATGGTACGAAGCGGTATGTGGAGAAATCTGCCACACAAAGCATTCTGCCCAACCAGTATCACAACCCCGTGGCAACCAACGACTCCGCAGCATGCCTAACCATCAAGAACACCTTGGCGGTCACCTTCGAAGAAGAATTTAATACCGTACTCAAATTCGGCGCCATGGTATATGCCATGAATGAATGTCAGCGTCACACTACTGCTATTGGACAAGAGGAAAACATTGTCAATCTCAATCCCTTCCCACAAAGCAATTCATACGACAAAGTAATTGCCAATACATTGCACTTGATGCCGGACACCCTTTTTGGACAACGCTGGACCAACAATACTTATGTGGGCGGTGCGCTATACAAGCATCGCGGACAATACGTACATTATGGATTTGATGGAAACATATGCGTACTGGGATACAAGTTGGGCGAATTTCAGGTGAACGGACATGTGGATGCAGGCTTCCGTTTGGGCAAAGACTCAATGACAATCACCGCCAAAGCATTCTTCCGAAACGAAATTCCCGATTACTATCTGACACACTACCGCAGCAATCACTACCGTTGGGATAATGATTTTCAGCGACCTCTACGATTACAAGTGAGTGGAGAGATTGCTTATCCTACCCAGTGGGTAAAACCAAAACTCAATGTGTCATTTGAAAATATCACCAATCATATTTATTTTTCCACCGATGGCACCCCTAAGCAAGTGGATGGTAATATACAAGTATTGGCAGCAGATTTGCAACTAAACATCACCACTCCATGGGTGAATCTAGATAATCATGTGGTATATCAACACTCATCCTCTGACAAACTACCATTGCCAGCCATCACCCTATACCACAACCTGTACTACCACGGATGTTGGTTCAAGGCATTGGATACGCAGATTGGTGTAGATATGCGATTCTTTACGAAATATTATGCCCCTATACTTAACCCTGCATTAGGACAATTCTGCGTGCAAGACCAAGAGCAAGTGGGTAATTACCCCGTGATGAATGTATATGCCAATTTCTATGTAAAGAGTTTGCGACTGAAGTTGTTTGCGCAATACCAACACTTCAACGCATCATTTATGAACAAACAATACTTCGAGATGCCTGGTTATCCAATGGCACCAGACATGTTCAGAGCGGGCTTGGCATGGCATTTTTACAAATAAGAAGTTAGACAATCATGCTACAAACAAATAATTTAAATACTATTCTCCTTTATGCTCAGCAAGAGGCACAGCGATTGGGCAATAGCGAGGTACTGCCTGACCACTTGATGTTGGGTATTCTGCGATTGGCCAATGGCAAAGCATTCGAACTGCTGATGCAAGCGGGACTGAATCCAGTGGAACTCAAACGTGCGATTGATGAACGATTGATGCAAGCAAGCACCAACGAAACACAAAAGATGTCGCGCGCTAGCCTGCGCATATTGCGATTGATGCAAATCGAAGCTAAGATCTATCACGCAGAAGAATGCGGTTCGGTACACTTGCTACTAGGTTTACTACGCGAGCGCGTGAACTACCCTGCTATGTTTATCGAGCAGCAGTTTGGTATTGATTATGAGCGTATAGAGGGGCTATATCCTAAGCCACAGCCATTGCCGCAAGATGGCAGCAACCTGGACTCGGAGTTTGCTGGAGAACAACCGCTTGAATGGGGAGCCAAGAGCCAAGAACAAAGAACCAAGACTAGCAAAACAGGCACACCCGCCTTGGATAAATATGGTCGCGACTTGACCGCTCAAGCGCGCAATGGCGAACTTGACCCTGTAGTAGGACGTCAAGCAGAGATAGAGCGCGTGGTACAGATTCTCTCACGCAGAAAGAAGAATAACCCTATTTTGATTGGCGAGCCTGGTGTAGGCAAATCGGCCATTGTAGAGGGATTGGCATTACGCATTGAGAGTGGCGAAGCAGCTACATTGGCAGGCAAACGCATCGTGTCATTGGATATCGCATCTATGGTGGCAGGTACTACCTATCGCGGACAGTTTGAAGAGCGCATGAAGTCCGTTATCAACGAACTGCACAAGCACCCAGAGATCATCCTCTTTGTTGATGAAATCCACACTATTATGGGAGCGGGCAATGCACAAGGCTCATTGGATGCGGCGAATATCCTCAAGCCCGCCTTGGCTCGTGGCGAAGTACAATGCATTGGCGCTACCACTATCACTGAATACCGCAAATCAATAGAAAAAGATGGGGCTTTGGAACGTCGTTTCCAAAAAGTGATGGTACAACCTACCTCAGCAGAAGAAACCTATGCCGTACTGACACGTATTAGCGAGGTGTATGGTGCCTTCCATCATGTACAATACACCGAAGAAGCGTTGCACGCATGTGTCAAATTGACCGATAGGTATATCACCGACCGCTTCTTCCCAGACAAGGCAATTGATGCCATGGATGAGGCTGGAGCGTGGAAAGGTAGTCAGGCGAAAAAGCAAGAGGGCGATGAGACAATGGTCAAAGTGACCGAAGCGGATGTAGCATTCGTGGTGAGCAGAATGTCAGGCGTACCCGTACAGCGCGTAGCGCAGGCTGAAGGCGAACAATTGCGTCAAATGAGTGAGGTAATCAAGCAACGCGTAATTGGGCAAGACAAAGCCATTGACACCATTGTGAAAGCCATACAACGTTCGCGTATGGGATTGCGCAATCCCAACAAACCAATTGGCACCTTCTTCTTGCTCGGTCCTACAGGCGTAGGTAAGACGCACTTGGCACAATGTTTAGCAGAAGAGATGTTTGGCAATCGCGATGCAATCGTGCGCTTTGACATGTCAGAATATATTGAGAAGCACACTGTAAGTTTGCTCGTGGGTGCTCCTCCTGGATATGTGGCTCATGAAGAGGGAGGTAAACTGACAGAAGCCGTACGCCGCAAACCATATTCGATTGTGCTATTCGATGAGATCGAGAAGGCGCATGCTGACATATTTAACATCCTGCTACAAGTCATGGATGAAGGGAGACTGACAGATCGTCAGGGGCGTGTGGTAGATTTTCGCAACACCATCATTATTATGACAAGCAATGTGGGCACACGTCAGCTGAATGAATTTGGCGCTGGTATAGGCTTCAATGCCGATGAAATCGACGAGAAACAGTCGGAATATATGCTCACGAAAGCATTGAATCGCACTTTCCCACCCGAGTTTGTCAACCGATTGGACAATGTAGTCGTTTTCCACCCGCTAAACGACGAGGCTTTGGCACAGATTTTGACGCTTGAATTACACCCATTGAAACTACGTTTGGAGGCAATGGGCTACAAATTGCAACTGACAAAAAAGACCACAGAGCAGTTGCTTGAGCGTTCGCGCGACCGCAAGTACGGTGCGCGTCCGCTGAAACGCGCTATTCAAACTTTGGTAGAAGATCCTATCACAGACATCTTACTATCAGGTATGACAGAAAATAAAACAATAAAAATATAACAACTATGGCAAAAGAGATTACAGATGCTAACTTTCAAGAATTGTTAGCAGAGGGCAAACCCCTCGTAGTAGATTTTTGGGCACCTTGGTGTGGTCCTTGCAAGATGATGTTGCCTATCGTAGAAGAGTTGGCAGCTGAGTATGAAGGCAAGATCACCGTAGGTAAACTCAATGTAGATGACAACGATGAGACATGCTCTGCATACGGCATCATGAACATCCCAACTATCCTATTCTTTAAGAACGGCGAGTTGGTAAATCGCAGTGTAGGTGCCATGCGCAAACCCGATCTGCAAAAGCTTTTTGAAGAACTTTTGTAAGAAATTTGCAAAATTATTTGCATAATTCAAAAAAAAGCAGTAATTTTGCGCCCTAATTGCCTTTGTAGGCACTATTTTGTGTGCCTACATAGGTGATTTTGTGCGTAAGCACAGTTTATTTTCGCGCTAACGCGCGAGGGTCTGGTAGCTCAGCTGGATAGAGCAACAGCCTTCTAAGCTGTGGGTCTCGGGTTCGAATCCCGACCGGATCACAAAGCAAGGATAATTATTAATTTTGAATTAAGAATTATGATTGCTTTTCAAATATTAACTATTAATCATTAATTGTTAACTGTACTACATGCGTCAGTTAAAAATCACAAAATCCATTACCAACCGCGAGTCAGCTTCGCTCGACAAGTATCTCCAAGAGATTGGTCGCGAGCCATTGATTTCGGTTGATCGTGAGGTGGAGTTGGCTGGTCGTATCCGCAATGGCGATAGAGCTGCCCTTGAGGAATTAACACGCGCCAATCTACGCTTCGTTGTCTCTGTAGCAAAACAGTATCAAAATCAAGGATTAAGCCTTCCTGACCTGATTGACGAAGGCAACCTTGGGCTTATCAAAGCAGCAGAAAAATTCGATGAGACACGTGGCTTCAAGTTCATCTCATACGCTGTATGGTGGATTCGTCAGTCCATCCTACAAGCTCTTGCAGAGCAAGCACGTATCGTGCGCCTGCCACTGAACCAAGTAGGTTCGCTCAACAAAATCAACAAGGCTTACCAACGTTTCGAGCAAGAGCATGAGCGTAAGCCAAGTGCTGAGGAGTTGGCTGAAATCTTAGACATTCCTGTGGATAAGATTGCCGATACACTCAAGATGTCAGGACGTCAAGTCAGTGTAGATGCCCCATTCGTAGAAGGCGAGGACAATAGCCTTATCGACGTGATGGTTAACGAAGACTCTCCTAATGCCGATTACAAACTGATCAACGAATCGCTTTCCAGAGAGATTGATCGTGCACTGGAACAACTCACTCCCCGCGAAGCGGATATCTTGCGCAGTTTCTTCGGAATTGGTGTTCCAGAGAAAACATTGGAAGAGATTGGCATCGAATTGGACCTCACGCGCGAGCGTGTGCGACAAATTAAAGAGAAGGCTATTAAGAAACTTAAACACAGCTCACGAAGCAGTATCTTAAAGACATATCTCGGATAATTTTGATGACAAATAAAAACAAATAGGGTGTGCTAATGCACACCCTTTTGCTTTATATATCACCATGTTATTTGGTTGGCTTTGCACTGCTATTCAACAAGCAAAGCATACCTACAAACGTGAGTAGCGCATTCAAGATTAAGCGCTCGTGAGAGAATACATAGCCGTTAAACCATACGGCTGAATTGACATCAATAATCCATGTGATTACAGGCGCAGCTATCACTACCAATGGAATCCAACGGTCGCGTACTTGCTGCTTGGTAAAGATACCAAAACAGAACATACCCAACAATGGACCATAGGTATAACTTGCAACTTTATATACGGTTTGAATCACCGAATCATCATTCAATAGGTGGATGACATAGATACAAGCGGCCATCAGTATAGCCATGCCTATGTGCACTATGGTGCGTACTTTGGTAAGGTTGTCGGCCTTCTCCTTGTTGAGAATATCCACCGTGAACGAGGTTGTTAGTGCCGTCAAGGCTCCACCCGCTGCGGAATATGCCGCTGCGATAAAACCGATAATAAAGAGGACACCCACAATCACAGGGAAGTAGTTGCCCGTAGCCAAGAATGGGAATACCTCATCGCCCTTGAGATTAGCTACTTCGGCAACACCCGTTTGAGCAGCATAGGTGTAGAGCAAATAACCCAAGAAGAGGAAGAGACCAATCACTACGATTTGCATGAGTGCACCTACGATGAGGTTCTTTTGACTCTCGCGTGGGTTCTTGCATGAGAGTGTTCGCTGCATGAGGTCTTGGTCAAGACCAGTGGTAGCAATCACGAGGAAGACACCCGCCAGGAATTGTTTCCAGAAGTAGTTACCGCTCTTAGGATCATCGAAGAAGAATGTGCGAGTCATATCACTTGCTCCCCAACCTTCTATATTCACGCCTGCGCGCAGAACAAAATAGATACAGAGAGCCACAGACAGGATAAGACAGCAGGTCTTGAGCAAATCTGTCCATATAAGCGATTTCACGCCCCCCTTGAAGGTGCAGAGATACACGATGAGTACAGTAAGAATGGCATTTACCCAGAATGGGACAGGCACTGCTAAACGGTCGAATACCAACAACTGAAGCACTTCGCTTACCACAAACAAGCGCACACTAGCGCCAAGCATCTTGCTCACAAAAAAGAGCCAAGCACCCGACTTGTAGGTGTTCATGCCAAAACGCTGTTGGAGGTATTGGTAAATGGATGTAAGGTTGAGTTTGTAGTACAATGGGATAAGTACATAGGCAATCAAGAATTGACCTACGGTGAAACCAAGCACCATCTGCATATATGCCCAACCCGATGTGGCAACCATACCTGGTACACTCACAAAAGTGACACCCGAGATAGCAGCACCAATGGTGGACATGGCTACCAGTAGCCAATTGCTACTGCGGTTTCCTGAGAAAAAACCTGCATTGTCTGCCTTACGTCCTGCTAAATACGAAATAAAAAACAGCAGCGCAAAATAAGCTGCAATGACTAATAAAATAGCTAATGGATTCATATATTTTTTAGAAGTTAGACTTTAGACCGCTTACGGCTGTTAGACAAATTATTCTTCGTAGAGGAGATATGGACGACGTTGCTCTTGGAACTTAGCGACATCTTCTTGCCAGCAAGCACGAATATCTTCCTCACTCTTACCTTGATTGATCATCTTACGCACATAATCTTGTCCTACCAACAACTCAAAGAATGGACGGAAGAAATAGTTGTCCATATTGAGATGTTTGTAAGCATCTAATAGATAGCGCAAAGAGAAACCCACCTTACGTGCCTCTTCTTCAGTCATACCACTAAGATCTACACCATCGCAAATGCGACCTTTTTGAGTCGATTGATTAGGCGTGAAAGTGATAGCAGGACCATATACACTTGGTTCGGTGCGAGGCGCATTGAAATTGGGGTGACCATAGCACAAGAATGGCTTATCCGTACCTCGACCTAAAGACACAGGGGTTGCCTCAAACAAGCACACAGCAGGATAGAGGTAGATAGAAAGCATGTTGCGTAGGTTAGGTGAAGGCGCTACAGGCAGACGATATAACGTTTGGTGAGTATAATTTTTGCAAGGAATGATAGTCAGGTCCACTTGGAGCGAATCGTATAGCCAGTTCTCACCATTGATCATCAATGCCAGTTCACCCAAGGTCATACCATGCACCACAGGGATAGGCAATGCACCCACGCCAGATTTGTGCTTCATATCAAGAATAGGGCCATCCACATAGTAACCATTAGGGTTTGGTCGGTCGAAGACGATAAACTGCTTACCTTCGTGTGCGCATGCGTCCATGAGGCGAAACATCGTAATATAATAGGTATAGAAACGCAATCCTACATCCTGGATGTCGGTGATAAGCGCATCAAAAGTGGCCATTGCTTCTTTAGAAGGACGGTAACTCTTACCATCATAGAGCGATAGAATAGGTATGCCTGTCTTCTCATCTACGCTACTTGCTACATGTTCGCCCTCGCGTGCAGTACCACGGAAACCATGCTCAGGAGAGAAGATAGCAGTGACATTCACACCATGCTTGAGTAACAAATCAAGCGTGTGAATAGTATCTTGTCCTTGGATAACAATGCCTGTATGATTGCTCATCAACGCGACACGTTTACCTTTGAGCAAAGGTAGATATTGTTTGGTTTGCTCTGCTCCAACTTTAACATTTTCCGCCGCAACAATAATCATTGCGCAACAGCACAAAGCCAAAAGAGAAATGATTTTTTTCATATAACTAGTTTTTGATGCCTATTGTATTACAAGTCCTTAACCAATCGTACTGCATTGCCGCCACTACGCGTGTCGTATCCAATACCTGCGCCATCGCACATAAAGAGGAAGTAACTAGCAAACTGTGGACCATATGCAGCATGTGGCGAGGAGGTCCAATACAATCCTGCCATTTGCATATATGCTAACGAAGTCCCCAATCGGAAGCCAGCACAAGGCAAGAAGACTGCACCCGCAGCTTGCATCGTATTCCACTGTTCGATGGTAAAGGATTGGTACTCTTCAAAAGCAATAGCACTATACTCCTTGTCGCTGTATCCACTTTTAAAAGTAATACCATCTGGAGCAATCCAGCCATCAGGAAGGAGAATTAATCCATGTATGCCATTGATTGAACCAACTCCAATGAGTTTGGAAGCATTAGGACGCTTAGCACGTATATATTCCCACTCTGCAGACGTAAGTGTACGCCATGTATTGCCATCACCAATAGTAGTGCCCCAATCTACGAAATTACCCGCATAGAGGTCGTTATTATCCTCTAAGGTCACACCCCATGCGGTAGAAGGGTCGGTATCTGTGCTCCAAGCAAATAAATCTATTGTATCGGCAAACGCTTGATTGACCATATTGCGTGTACCAATATAATCGTACTGATTAGCAGCAAAGAGCCAAGTATCTGCTGTAGGAATGTATTGCAAGTTGCCTGGCGCAAAAGCAACCCTTTTATTGTTTGCTACAGAAAATACTCCTACATATTCTGTGCGAATTTCAAAAGTGATACTATCAACATGGTCGATATTGTACTCTACCATTCCCTCTTGGCTCCAAACTTTCATTATAGTTTGAGCGTGAGATGGTAGTAAACAAACCAACAATAGAAAAGATAGAATTGCTTTTTTCATAATCTGAGTTAGATTATTCATAACATAGAGGCCGCAGAGCAGCCTCTATGTATGTATGACGAATATAAATTACTTCGCAATAGGGAACTCAATGAGTGCAAAACCAGCATTTACAGCAGCGGTAAATACAACGAGCTTACCATTTACTTCAGCAGCATTACATTGTGCAGAAGGTGCAGAAGATTGGATATGTGCTTCGTAAGGATCTGTGGTAAGGGCGTAACCGTAGGTAGGTTCCCAAAGAACTTCCTCATCATATAATGCCCCTGACAATTTAACCAAAGCTGCTTGTGCATCTACACCGTCTGTAATGTCAATAACATACAAGATTGGGCCAAAGTTCCAGTGCATAGTAGAAGAGTTAGCTACAGTAAACATCAAATAACGACCGCGATTGTAGGTTACAATGTTTGGATCTACACCGTGGTTAGGACGAGCATCATTCTCTGTGAAGTCAAATTCAACATCATCAATCAAAGCAACACCATCTTCGTCCATCAAGCGAACAAATGGTACATATGAACTGGTGAAGATGTATTTACCTTGCTCTACCTTATTAACATAGCCATAGTATGAACAAACACCACCAAGATCAATCTCCATTACATCAGAGAATTGTGTAAATCCAGTAACGGTCCAACGATAAATCTTATCACCAGGTTCTTGCTTGCACAAGAAAGCATAACCATTACCACTCTCATCCAAGTCAATCGAGATGTTATCCCCCAAACGACCAGCGTAAGAGTACTCCTCGTTGATATAACCATCCCAAGACAAAACGACCTCAGGAGCAGCATCAGGAGAAGCATAGTGATAAACTTTGAGTGGTGTCTCAGCACTAACAGATGGGTGTATGAGGTTACAGATATAGATATGCCCCTGAGTCAAACGACCAGCACTTACAATGTGTGTACCACCTTCTACACCAGTAGTATTCAGCATGATTGGATTGCTTGCATTATCAGCCAAGAGGTCAGCCACCTTGAACATACGAGGAGTAGCCTTATCTACGCCTTCGCGTGAAACAATCAACACATGCTCACCATCGAAGTCGCTACCGCGTACTTGCTCATCCTTAAAATAAGAAGGAATTTTGTCAGTAGCACCAGAGAAGTCGTGTACAACAGGAGAGGTAAAGTCAGCACCTGGAGCAGGAGCAGCTGCAAAAGAAATGTTCAAAGTAGTAGTGCGACCCATGAACTCAATAATCAATTGACCAGGATCAGAAGCTGAAATCTTGTTATCTTGCATCGTGGTGAACTTGTAAGTTGCACGAGAAGGAATGAGAGAAATGCTACCGAAAGTAGCTTCTGCTTCTTCTGGCATACCGATAGCTACCACTTTGTCAAACAATTGTGCTTTGACTTCTTCGCCATTCGCTTTCTTCATGATAAGCTTATCAAGCATAGGATCAGAAGCTGGGTCAAGCAAGTTGATAACAACGGTATATGCTTGCTCGGTAGTACGATTGATAACCTTGATTGTTTGGGTAAGCTCCTTGCCATCCTCAGAAGCACCTTGTGTAAAGTCGTAGGTATCCTTATCCAATTTGGCACCCAAAGACAATGAAGCATTGAATTGGATAGCTTCGATACTGGTCTCAGCTGCAACATCGTTGAATGTAACAGTGAAGGTTGTGTTATCAACTACACCACTATAAGTAGTGTTTTTAATTGAAATGGATTTGATTTTTGCCTCAACGGTTGAGCCTTGTTCTTCAGACTTACAACCTACGAGTAGTACGCTCAATAAAGCGATACCAAGGAAAAAAAGATTCTTTTTCATGATTGATAATTTTAATTGTGTTTATGATTATTAAAGATAGATTACCATCCCCACTCTGTATTTTGTGAGAGTTCATACCCTTTTGCTTCGTACAAAGTGATTTGATTCGAAGGAATAGGATTGATGTAGTTGCGCTTGATAGGACGACTGCGTTCATCTGATGTGTTGCGCAAGATATATCCTTCTGTTGCGTTTGGATCTTCAAGCACTATTTCAGCAGCTTTGGTAGGATAATCACTCAATCGAATGTATGCACCATATCGAATATCAGGGTTACAGCCATTCCATAGGTAATCCAATTTGCACCAACGCTTGAGGTCGTTGAGGCGGAATCCTTCCAAGCAAAGTTCTACGCGGCGCTCGCGACGGATTTCCCAAAGCAACGCATCGGTGATACCGCCATAAGTGTATGTTTGTCCATCTTCGGCTTTCTTTTCAATAGCAAGGCGTTTAGGGTCATCAAATGTTACTCCATTGATAGCAGGTTGATCGCCAGCCATTTGCAATGCAGGAAGATTCACATCTGCACGCGCACGAATAAGGTTGATTGATTTATCCAAATCTGCTTGTGTAAAGGTATATTTGGACATTAGATGCAATTCATAGGCAGCTTCTGCGTAGTTGAGTAATATTTCCGCATAGCGCAAGCATGGTGCGTCTGTAACATTCAGTTTGCCATTCCATGTAGCCTCTGGTGTAGTAGCTTTAGAATCATCCATGAATTTGTTCCAAGAATAACCAGAAAGTGCATAGTTGAACGGTTGGGTCTCAGTGCCTTTAATGTAATACTTAGGGCGCATGCACATGGTCAATCGAGGATCGCGATTTGCAAAAAACTCTTCCGCAGTAGGAGCAACCCAGTTAGCATTTGCGCTATAAACAGGCAAACCTTCGTTGGTTACAAAAGCTTCTGCGAGTGATCTGCTGAGACCAGCTTGTGATTCTGTAAAAGAGTAAGTAAGTGTAGAGTGTGATATCACGCCATCTGCATATTGACGGTACATAATCACTTCTGTATTTGCACCAAGGTCATCGCTTACAAACAAGCTCTTATAGGAAGGAGCAATAGCATATTTTCCTGATTTCATGACCATTTCCGCTGCCGCTTTTGCCATTGTGAGGCATTGCTCAGCCATATCAAGGTCAAGATTGTGATACTTCAAGAAAGTGCCCTCGCGCAAGAGCAAGCGAGATGCCATAGCGGCTACTACATACTTGTTTACTTGCAATTTGCCATCGTTATCGCGTACGCTGTCCATAGCATATTGGAAATCTGCCATAATGCAAGAGTCCACATATACGCGTGGATCGCGATTTTTGTAGATATAGTCCATATCCTCTTTGCTGTTGCTGAATTTAGGAACACGATCATACCAAGGCACATCGCCATAGCGGAATACGAGATTGCTATAGTAGCAAGCACGGAAGAAACGCGCTACGCCACGCCAATGGTTTTTAGCAGCAACTGTTGCATCAATACGATCAATGCTCTCCAATACATAATTCGCCTTGCGTATATTAGCAAAAGACCATGAGCCATCAGATTCTGGCACAGACAATGGCGTTAAATCCAGTTGCTTTACATCGGAAGCAAAATCATCGTTTGATGTCTGTCCCATAAGGAATGAACCATGCGAAAAACCTGAGCCATAACCAGAGAAAACAGATGTATAGAAGCCATACATGTATGTGCGAGCTTGATCCTCGGTTTGCCAATACTCCTCGTCTGTAAATTCATCATAAGGAGGTTGGTTAAGAAAATCCTCGCAACTTGTCATCGTAAGGGCCATTATCATAGCCCAAACGGATAGAAAAATATATTTAGTTTTCATGTTCATGAAAGTTCTAAAAGTTTAAATGTTCTAAGAGTTCTATAAGGTAGGATTACAAACTGATTTGCAAACCGCAGCTAAGTTGGCGAGTAAATGGATAGATGCGTCCCCAACCCATGGCACCACCGTCACCAGATGAAGTAGCAGTTTCTGGATCAATAGGCAAATCACCTAATTTATCAATCTCACATACATTCTCTGCACTAAAATAAATGCGGAACTTCTCAAAATGCATTTTCTTTAACACTTTATCTGGTAAGCTATATCCCAATGTAATGTTTTTGAGACGAAGATAGCTCATATCTAACAGATAACGTGTTTGACACAAGAAGTTGAATCCAGATGCAGAATATTGTCCAGGTTGGTTGGTTTCGGTCAAACGAGGATACCAAGCATTGGTGTTTTCAGGAGTCCAATAGTCGGTTTGGTGAGCATAGTAAGTACCCTCCGAGAAGTTCCATCCAGGAATCATCATAGTACCAGTAGCCCAGTATTGGCGTGAACCAACACCTTGGAAGAAGATATTAAGATCTACACCCTTCCATTCCACACCAATTTTGAAGTTGTACTCATAGCGTGGCGTGGTATTACCGATACGGCTCCAGTCGCCGTGGTCTTCAACCGTTTTCTTGCCCCAAGTGATTTCTCCATTACCATCGAGATCCATATACTTCACATCACCAGGTCCATACTTATAGCCATAGCCGCTATTGTCCTCGAAATACTTTTGTGAAGGAATACCTTCCACCAATGTACCATCGGCATTGAAGTCGCTCTCTTGGAAGAGGCGATCGGTAGTAAAGCCCCAGATTTCACCAACAACTTTACCTTCGTAGTTGCTACCGTTGATTAAAGAAGCTGTTGAGCGTGGGTGTTTTGTTACGATAGTAAGCGCATCAGCCAAGTTAGCAGAAACAGTCAAACGGAGGCCATTGGAGAAACGGTGGTGGTAATCAATACCCAACTCCCAGCCATTGGTGGTCAATTGCGCAGCGTTCTCGTATGGAGCAGTTGCGCCAAAAGTACTTGGTAGTTCACTACCACCAACCACCATACCATCGTTGATTCGGCGATAGAGGTCGAGGGTTACACCTAAATCATCGTTAAAGAATCGGGTGTCAAGACCTAAGTTGATCGTCTTAATAGTTTCCCAAGTAAATCCATCCGCCAATACAGTAGGCAAGGAGAATGTGGTCATATTTGTACCCCCCACAAGCCATCCACTGGTAGATGATGCCATAATAGCACGGAAGCGGTTGTTGCCAATGTCTTGGTTACCGATCGAACCATAAGAAGCACGCAGTTTGAGGAAACTCCAATATGGATTAAGTACCTCCCAGAAATTCTCTTCGCTTGCAACCCATCCGATAGAACCAGAAGGGAAGAAGCCCCATTGTTGGTCGGTTGGGAAACGAGAAGAACCATCGAAGCGACCGTTCAACTCAATCAGATAACGGTTTTTGTACGAATAATTGGCGCGTGCAAAGAAGCCCATGATAGCCCAAGAGGTGTGGTCGCCAAAGATATACTTCTCACCAATAGCGAGCGAAATCTCAGGTTTGCTTTGATCAAGCAAGTCGCGAATTTCCGAGTTTACATGGTCCACTTCTTTGTATTCGATATTCATACCTGCGAATACGCTGAAATTGTGTGCATCGTTCCAAGTATGCTTGTAGCGAAGGACTGCATTACCTGCGTGGTAGTTGCGGTTGTATTGATATTTATCAACCTTATTGCGATCTGCACCAGCCCAGTTGTCCACCAATTGCATGCTTCCAGACCAGAAGTTCCATCCTCCGACAGTACCACCGCGTTGGGTGATAGCTTGATTGTCAAGGTTGTAGGTGTAGTCAACATCCAATGTCAAATCCGGCAAACCAAGTACGAATGTTGCTCCAACAGAGAAACGCATGTAATCTTTGATGTTACTATTCATGTTTGCCGCAGCAGTTTCTGTCACAGAGTTATGGAAAGGTTCTCCCTCATAGGTACCATATGGCATGATGGTGGGCCAACGATAGAGGTAGTAAAGCGCGTCATAAGTTGAACCACTAAAACTGAATGGTGTTTCCAAGTCAGTGCGTGTATAGAGCGCTTTGCTGCGTACCTTGAGCCAAGGTTTGATTTCGGTATCGGTAGAATAGTTAACCGAGAAACGGTTGTAAGAATCTGGATTCACTTTTACGACACCACCTTGTCCCATATAACTGAGACCCATGTAGTAGTTGGTTTTGCCAGCAGTACCCGAGAAACTCATATTGTGTTGTTGTGAGAATGAAAAATCCTTAACATACTCGTCTGCTGCATTCCAACTGCGGTAGAAGTGAGGCTCACCTGATTTGATGTCGAAATCACGCCCCAATTCCATCTCAGGACCAAGATCCGTATCATTGAAATATTGATACCATTCATACATTTTCTCAATATCAGAAGCATCCCATACTAAACCACAAGAGTTCTTAAACACCGTTGTACCTGGTGATTTACGATTGCGTGCTTCTAACGCCATAGCAGCACCTTCGTATGATTTAGCCACCTCTGGCAAGACTGTAGGCGTTGCCCAAGAGAAGTTATTAGAGTAGTTTACACGGAATTTAGAATCTACACCACTACCCGATTTGGTAGTAATCAGGATTACACCGAATGCTGCACGCGTACCATAGATACTGGATGAAGCAGCATCTTTCAAGACGGAAATCTCTTTGATATCATCCGCATTAATCATTGAAATATCGCTAATCTCCACACCATCCACAAGAATAAGCGGTTGGCTACCGCTCTCGTTAAGCAATGTACCTACCGCACCACGGATACGGAACTTAGGAGAATCGCCCAAACGACCTGAAGAATTGGTGACAGTAAGACCAGCAACAGCACCCTGCATACCCGTACCGACGTTGGCAAGCGGACGTCCTTCGAGTTGATCTTCTACGCTGATTGATCCAACTGCACCCGTCAAATTGGCTTTGCGTTGTGTGCCATAACCGACAACAACCACCTCATCCAACGTACGTGTATCCTCTCGCATGGTGACATTAATGGTAGTACGGTTATCAACCTTTTCATTAACGCTCGTATAACCCATATAGGAGAATTGTAGTTGCACATTAGGTGCAACATCTATGGTATAGAATCCATCAAAATCAGTGATAGTACCATTGGAAGTGCCTGTTACAACGACGCTCACACCTATCAAAGGTTCGCCTTGAACATCCGTTACTTGTCCAGTAACAACAATAGCATTGGCCACCACAACGGTAGCCAATGCTATTAATATAAATGCTAATCGTTTCATTTTATTACTTTTTTACCATTAATGATATATACACCATGTGGCAATCCGTTTTCACTTTCTCCCAAATATTGACCAAACAAAGTATAAACACCAGGACGTGTGATAGTTTCTGCTACAACATTTTCCACAGCATTTGGTACATATTGGTAAGCGATACGCGTTGCATAGGTATTATTGGTATTAGGCAATGAATATACCATCAAACGCTCATTCGAGTTAGAGACAATATACAAGTTGCCCGCAGCATCGAAATCAATACCCATAGTTACTCCTTTGTCTTCACCCCAGTTGATGGTGTATTTCTCAGTCAAAGTAGGAGCTCCAGCAGCATCGTACTCTACCTCCCAAACTTTCACCATACCGAGTTCGGTACCCATTGCCAACAATGTACCATCCGTATTCACCGCCATACCTCCTTGTTGAGCAGCATCTACACCATTATTGGCAATATTGAAATCTACCTCACCTTTCTTATTCACGTGAATCAAAGCTGGTTTAGCAGCACTACTATTATAACGATATTGGCTCATAAAGAAACCACCACGTTGGTCAGATGCAATTTGTCCAGAACCATTCTCCATATAGCTATGGGGCATATCATTGTAGAACTTAGCAGTAGGAACCGTATCCCATGGTAAACTATCCAATTGACCAATATTGTATTGCGCTATATTACTATATACGGTACCCATTGAGTTATCACGATCATAGGTGTAAAGCACTTCGTCTTTTCCTGTACCAATCACGCAACAATGCATAACAGGATTAGCGACAACTTTAGTACCTTTCTTAAGTTGACCAGTAGACTTGCTTCGTTTGCCAGCAAACACGGTCAAGAATGTTCCATTAGGTTTTGCAGGATCCATGATATACACACCTGCAGATGTGTATGAAGAACTGGTCACAAAGACATCACCATCTGGAGCTACAGCAGGACGCGCCAATGCAAATTGGTAATTGGTACTAGAGTTGTTAGCACCCCACTCTACGCCACCTAACCAACCAGTAGCACCTTGATTTGTAATATCTGTAAAATCATTACTCAACACAAAGATACCCATAGATGAATTACGGAACTTAGGAGCAGTACCTTCTACACATTGCCCACCGACAGCGTTACTTACATAAATACGACCAAAGTATGGACTGGTAGGTGTCTTATCCACAGCTACACCACGAGCTGCATAGAATTGGAAAATCTCATCATCTGTGCTAACCTTAACAGGGAAGGATACAGGGCGTGCAGTAGCAACAATGCTGAAGTGATCAAATGCTATAGACCAGAATGGATTGGATTGCTTGTGCAAACCTTTTTTGAGCGCGCCCCAACTATGAGTACGTACAACTTCGTTGTTTTTCTCGATAGTCAGACTAACATCTGTAGCATCTTCATTCAAACGGAAGTAGAAATTTTTACCATCGAATTTCACTTCGCCTGCAAATACGTTAGCAACAGGACTGGTAAGCGTTTGGTAATGTTTCAAATTATAACCATTTGCCAATGTAGCCACGTGAATAGTATATCCATCAACCCAAGCCATTGTTTGTGTACCTGGTGCATCTGTTGTAGATGTAGCAGGATAAACATCACTTGCAGGCTTTGCTTTTGCGATACCATCTGTGACATCATACAACTGGAATTGGTCCGAATTGCCAGTAGGCTTAACCATATATGAGTGACCTGCATAGCGGAAGAATGATGCTCCAGCAACTGCACTCACAGTACCCGAAGGCATAATGGTGAGTTGTTTACCCGTCAGATCTTCTTTAGCAGTTTCGGTAGTCACAGTAGTTTTCTTGGTATCTTCGTTGTAAACGACCTTATACATAGTCGTTCCTTCGCCAAGATAGTAAACGCTTTCCCAACGCGCACCGCTTACAGCAAATGAGTTACCCTTTACATTGCTAACCTCGAAGAGTTTTGTAGGGTTTTGCATATTCTCATCCCAAGTATAGAATACACCTTGATCTTTTACCTTGGCTACGAGATAGTCGTCCGCAGTGAAGGCGATATCGCAGATTTGTACACCTGCAGGCAATGGTATAGCTGTCGTCACAGAGAAATCTGCGTTGCTTTTCTTGATTTCTCCATTTGCCAAAACATAATAATTACCATTGCGTTGCAAAGCACGTACAATGTTATTTGCTTTTGCTTGAAGTGTCTCAACCAACTCAAATTCATATTTATCCAAAGCGACAGCATCATTCTCTTGTTCTGGATAATCCTCCAAGTGCAAACGGATATTCTTCATACGCACTTTTACACCAGCGATCTCTTCTGCTTTTACAGTAACCTCTGTGGTAACAGTAGCATATTTATCTTTGGTAACAACTAATTTATATGTACCCGGTGTCAAATCATAGAATGCAAATATGCCATTGTACCAATTATCGGTTGTCTTTTCAGCAACTTTAGTAGTTCCTTTGTACAACTCTACTTTAGCACCATTGATTGGCAACCATTGATCATCGCTATTCTTAACATATACAAATTTAGGTTCACCCAATACATCCACCAACTCATTGCTTGATTTTACCCAACCGCTAATAGTAGCTGTTTGTGGTAGAGGAGCCTCAAACCATTTGTGGAAATGTTGATACATGCGCAATGCCTCAAGACGACAATAGTCATCATTACAGAGGCGGTGTGTCTCTGGAGCATAGTCATGGAAACTACCCTCGCTGAGGAAACCAGGTACGGTCAAAGGGCGCAATACGCCGAGACCCATACCATCACCATAGAAAGTCAAGTCACCACGCAATAATGGCTTAGGACTAGTCCAAACAGTAAGTTGGTTTTGGATTTGGAGATTACCACTACTCTCTGCCATCTTATCACTTGGAGCTGTAGTAGGATCGTCATTATAACCACGGTAGAGCATCAAGAGATAGTTGGTTTGACCATTCAACGCATTGGAGTGGATAGATAGGAAGTGATCCACATCATTTGCGTTAGCCTCTTCAGCGATAGCACTCAAATCGCGGTCATCACCTTTGCGAAGTTCTGCTTTCTCTGCCTCTGTTGCATTTGAGTAGTACTCCAAGTCGCGAACACCTGATTTGTTTGTTCTACGTGACATAATGACAGTAGCACCCGCTTTCTTGAGCATTTCCTCAAGTGCCAATGCTTTAGCCAAGTTAGACTTACTCTCCCAATAACCATCCGGATTGCTCCAAGTTTCAGGTACAGGAATGGTCCAGCAACTACGGTCGTTGCTATCATAACCACCGTGACCAGCGTTAACATAGATTTTGAGTCCCTTGAGATCGGTTCTTGCTGTTGCTTGTTTTTTAGCAGCAATTCGTTGCATTTGACGCTCTTTAGCAGCTGCTAAGCGTTGATTTTCTGCAGCGATGAAAACAGTACGCTCAATCTCAGATAATTCACGTGTATCATGGCTATTGATATTACGAGAAATATAACGGATATAATCTATTTCATCATGTCCCGCATAAAACTCTTGCATACCTGAAATATGGTTGTTGTCCAACCATTTAGGGGCATTCATACGTCCCATAGAACGAACGTTATCACCATTGATGTCACATACGAATGTGCCATAGCGAGCGGTGACATAGACCAGATGTTTGCCATCAGGCGATACACTTGCCCAGAAATAACTGGCATCATCACCATTAGGTGCTAATACATAGGTTTCACCATTACGATTCACTTCCATCTTTTGGTCGCGAATGCTAACGGTAGTTTGGGCAGTAAGCATTACTGCAAAAAGTAGCCCAAATAATAGTGCTAATTTTCTCATGATTGATTGTTGTTTAAGTGTTAATAATTTATTTTGTTGTTATTTCATTTCCTAATAAATCGTAGATATGTCCTTCCCTTTGGATTAGTAGCAAGCCATTTTCAAAGTATTTTTGGCATTTTTGCTGCTCTACCTCCACGTTGTCCACCGCATCTTCCAGCGCAAACTCTACACGTCGAACTGGGCTCCATGTATCCCCTGCATTAGGAATACGTGCTTTCACTCGCCAATAATAATTTCCTAAAGGTAATTGCTGTAAATTGATACGCAAGTCAGTAGAAAAGGTGGTTGTGATAACTTCTTGCACAGCTAAGAGGTCTTGCATTTGCTCGTCACGCGCTATTTGAATAATATAACTATCCGCTTTTTCCACCGCCTGCCATTCAAATACAATAGGCAATTTACAAGGATAGCCATCACGAGGATACACCAATTTGGGTGCTTGAGGAGTTAACAATTCTTCTCCTAAGATACGTAAAGCGAATTCATTATTGTATTTATCTAACACGCTCACACCGATGCGATAGTCCTGTGGATTGATGCCAGCAGGTAATTCGAATGAAGTAGTATAAGAAACACCTATCAACGTTTCGCCAATAGAGAATGTGCCCATACTATCTGTAGTTGCTGCATATATCGCAAAATGCACATCTTTTTCCATATGTGTCCATGAGAGCGTTTGACCGTTCAGGGCTAAGTTCTCCACCATCACACGCTCTTTTGCAGGTTTCCAGTTGATGGCTGGCGGCAAGGCAAGGTCATGAAACTCGGCTCCCTCTTTTGTAAAGTTGGTTTTCAGTTTGTTACTTTCGGACCATGCGCGTGTGTTATAAAAGACAGCACCAGGAGCATTATCTGTAACAGTACGATTAAGTACTAATTGATTGCGAAATTCCGTGGCTGTAAAATTCTCTTCTCCATATCGGTAAAGTGCCATGCTGGAATAGAAATGTTTGCCAAAACGGTTGCAGAGATCTCCCCACCATTTACTGAGTTTCTTATAATCTTGTCCTCCGCCTACTTTCCAATACAATTGTGGTGAGATATAATCCACCGTCCCCTCTTCGAGCCACGCTACTGGATCGCAATAAATTTCAGCATACATATTGCCACCAGAGATACCACTTGGCAATTTAATGCCTCGTTTTTTTGCCACATTGTAATCTGTGGTCCATATACCAAATGGCGAAACACCAAATGTAACCCAAGGTTTAACCGCTTGGATTGTATCATAGACATCTTTGATCATCATATTGACATTTTGACGGCGCCAATCCCCCACATTCATGTCAGCAGGTTTGTATTTCTCCACGCTGGCAGCATCTTGAGTGGTGGTACCTCCATAAGGATAGAAATAATCATCCATGAGGATGCCATCTACATCGTAATTATTGATGATATCTCCTACCACCTCTTTGATTCGCTGACGTACTTCGGGTTGAGCAGGATCAAGGTAAATATCGTTTTTGTAATACAGCAACCATTCTGGATGCGTATGTTTGTAATTTAATTGCGTAGTATCATCATTGCCTGTCCAATCATATCCTCCGCGCTTACCATAGCGATATGGATTGATCCATCCATGGCAAGTTAGTCCACGTTTGTGACACTCGTCAATACAATACTGAAGCGGATCCCAGCCTGGGTCCACTCCACGTCCGTTGTTAAGATAACTAGACCAGGGTTCATAGTTAGATTTATATAAGGCATCGCATGCTGGACGAATGTGGAACAAGACCGTGTTCATATTAAATTTCACACACGCATCCAGGAGCGTATTCAATTCTTTTTTCTGCGCTTCTTCGCCTACAGTATATGACAAAGGCCAGTCAATATTGGCCACAGTAGTTAGCCACGTTGCACGCATTTCTCTTTTAGGAGCTGCAGATAAGCACAATGCGCCCAATGCTATATAGCAAAAAAGAAGTAGAAATTTCTTATTCATTAGGCAATCATTATTAAGTCATTGAAACACAAAAAGGAAGGGACAAAAAACATCCCTTCCCTGATTAAATCATTTATCTTTGTTGACCGATAGCATTATACAATTTGCCCGCACGGCGGATATATAATTGTCCGTCAATGATTACTTTGCGTGCAGTTTGCTCTACCGTTGTTGTCGTTTGCAAAGCCGCCTCATCACCCCCCTTGTACACTAACTGTGTCTTTGGAGCCGGAGTGGTACAAGTATTATTATCGGTTGGCATAGCAAATTTATAGAAGCGCTCGTTGGATGCACTCATCACAACCATATCGCCTGCATAGTCAAATGCAATACCGTCCGTATTCCATGCTGGTTTTGCAGGATCAAACATTGGAGTTTCTGTCCACTTCTCCATCAATGGGGCTCCATTCTCATCGTAAGCCACATTATACAATGTTACCTTTCCGCCACCACCGATAGCCAAGATATCACGCTTCATATCGTATGCCAATTGACCACGATTAAAGTTTTCTGGCATACCCAACGTATCGGCACCATTCCAAACTTCAAAATCAATACCATTTTGACCTATATGCATCAATTTAGCGGTCGGATCATTGTTAGCAGTTGCTTTTGTCACCACCCAATAGCCACCTTGTCCATCAGCAGCAATATCAGCACGACCAGTAACCATCCAACCCTCTTTTGTAAACACAGCCTCCGTTGTACCATCAGCATGAACCTTATAAATACTATAAATAGAAGAAGCTTCACCCTTTGCATCATAACACAACACACACAAAGTACCCTCTTTGTCATAGCACAGAGATACTGGTTGGTTCAATTCTGGTGTCAAGTCCACTACATTATCCCACCACACATCAGGACTCAAACTATCAGGACTAACTGCAAAAATTGAGAAAGGCTCCTTATCCCATTTTGCAAAAGCAACTGTGCCATCTTTAGGATCAACAGCTATGCGGTGAATCGCATCCCAACTATTGCCCAACGAAAACTCAAATGGCAAATAACTTACGCCAGGTTCGTTTTCCAAATTCAAGAGTGGATCAAACACATAGATACCACGTTCTTGGTTGCTAGTATAATCACTATTTCCATCTGCACCTACCTGAGGATTAGCCACGTAAATTTTGCCAAAATGTGCAGACTCTGGACTATTATTAATGGCTACGCCTTGTGAAAGATAGAAATGAAATACATCCACAGACTCATCAGTCAACTCTGTAATTTCTGCTATTGGTTCAGCAGCCAGCTCCACAGCCCAATTCAAAGCACCTTGACCAGGAATTGCATCGAGATTAAGTTCCACCACATTCTCACCCTTAACAACATTCTCCACAGCTACTTTACCAACCTCTACACCATCTGCATTAAAGAAGACTAGATTAGCTGTTGTAGCATTAGCAGTAGCAACAAAAGTAAACTTGCACATAGAAAGTCCCCCAACAGACTCTTCTAAATCAAGATTGTACGCCCATATGCGCTGTGCATTTGCCATACCTACCATCGCTATAACAGCGAGGAAAGAGATAAAAATTCTTTTCATGTTTTATGATTTTAAGTTAATATAAAAGATTGTGTTTTCTGTTAGTCAACATCTATAAATCGGCGACAAAGGTAGTGTTTTTTTTTGAATCCTGCAAACGTTTTCGAAAAAAAATAAAATTTTGTAATTATTTCGCCTATTCTTATGACATGATTGCGAAAGAAAAAAGATTGCTTTTTGCCAGAAATCAACCATTGAAATTTGAAGTATAACTTAGCAAAGGCATAGTTAAGTATGCTGAATAACCTATAAATAACCTAAGAATCACTAAAGATTTATAGGTAAAACACAACAACAAAAACATCGTAATACATCACAAGAAGTTAAGAAAAAAAATTTGCAGATATCAAAAATATTACTTACCTTTGCAAAAAAATTGAATCGCGTTTAACTTTTATCGAAAATCATGAAAGCCATTGTACGTCTTTTAGGAATCACAGCAATGATTACCTTTGCATCATGTACTCAAAATCCTCCTATGTCAATTCACTGGGAAATGGGGAAGAATGATGTGACACCCGGAGTTTGCGAACTCTATTACACCATCACTAACCACTCGAACAAACCAATCATCAACGAAGGATGGATATTGTACTTCAACTACATGTCACTCCACCCTATCTACACTGAAGGCGACCAAATTCTGCAAACAGAATTGCAAGCCAGTTATCACAGCATTACACCTACTGAAGATTTTCAACCGCTGATGCCCGATAGCAGCCGAACATTTAAGTTGCTATTCAAAGGTAATGCCATCCGTCAGACTTCGCGCCCAGAGGGATTCTTCTTGGTGAAGACCCCCTCTATCCCCCTTCAAGGGGGAAGAAAAGGGAAACCAATCAGTATTCCTTGCACTTATGCGCCATTCACGCGCCCAGAACAGATGAAACGAGGTATTGTAACATGGGAGAAAACACCTTACGCCGAAGGGGCGTATGTGTATGATTATGTGGAAGGAGTATTGGGTGAGAGAGCCTACCCCCACCCCCTCCCTGAAGGGAAGGGAGCTGGAAAAGAGGCTGTGCAGCCATTGTTGCCACAGCCTAAGCAGGCTATTTATACCGAGGGAGTATGCGAAGTAGCAAAGGCGGAAATGGTCGTTCGCACTGATGCGAACATGGTGGCGGAAGGTTATCGCATGGAAATAACTCCAAGCACAATCACCATCGAAGCCAGCGATGAAGCAGGTGTGTTCTACGCCAAACAGACATTGAAACAATGGGGCGAAGTGGTGCCATGCGGCAGCGTGACCGACTACCCAGACTTGCACCACCGCGGTATCATGCTGGATGTGGTGCGCAATTACTACCCCGTGGACTCTATCTACCGCGTTTTGGACATCATGGCATACCACAAACTGAATGTGCTACACTTCCACTTGACGGATGATGAGGCATGGCGATTGGAGATTCCAGGATTGCCACAGCTGACCGATATAGGTTCTAAACGCGGTTATACCACCGATGAAAGCGAGTGTCTGCTGCCAATGTATTGTGGCGGTTGGGACCCTAATGCGCCCACCACAGCCAACGGCTACATCACACGCGAGAAGTACATCGAATTGCTGAAATACGCAGGCGATCGTCATATCCGCGTAATACCAGAGATAGATATGCCTGGTCATATGCGTGCAGCCAAGAAAGCAATGGGTAACATGCTGACTGACAGCGCGTTCAATGCTCGTGTATATAAGTCTGCACAAAACTATACGGACAATGTGATTGATGTAACCAAGCCCTATGCAGTGGAATTTATTGACCATGTCGTGACCGAGTTGGTGAAGATGCACGAGGAGGCAGGACAGCCATTGCGCATACTGAATATCGGCGGCGATGAAGTGCCAAAAGGTGCATTGACCCGCGAGGAGCATCAGGCATTTATTGATGCGGTGTTGGAGATATTGAACCGCTACAACCTGCAACCAATGGGCTGGGAGGAGATTACCCACTTCTGCAAGCCCGAGAGCAAAGCCATTTGCTACTCATGGCTCAACAGCAACACCAAGCCATTGGAGATGGCAGAGGCAGGTTATCCCGTGGTATTAGCAAATGCTAACCGCCTGTACTTTGACTTTGCGTACTGCAATCACCACGAAGAGAAAGGACTCAACTGGGGTGGATACACCGATGAGTATCGTTCGTTCGACTGGGAGCCACTGATTCACCCAAATGTGATCGGTATGAATGCGCAATTGTGGGGCGAAGTGATTCGTTCGTTCGCGCAAGTGGAGTGGCAGATTTATCCGAAGATTTACGGTTTGGCAGAGCGTGCATGGAACAACCGCAGCGCATTGACTTTGAGCGAATACAATCGCTTGGTATATGAAGTATTCGTGCCACAGTTGGCAGCCAGCGGTCGTAATTTCCACATTCAACAGCCCGGTGTGAAGCAGTTGACAGTTGACAGTTTACAATTGACCGTGGCGATGAACAAAGTGATGGAAGGTGGCGAGATACTCTATAACTTTGATGATGGCGAATGGCAGGTATATAGTGAGCCAGTAGCGGTGCCTGAAGGCACAAAAATCGTAAAAGCCAAAGTGCAGTACTTGGGCAAAGAAAGTAACACTACATGGCTTTGGCTTGAAGAGGAGCACAAAGTAGATGCAGGAGCCGAAGAAAAGAATACTGGAGCGACTTTCTAATTATGAATTTAGAATTTAGAAAAATAGACTTGGCGGCTGCCAAGTCTATTTGTTTTATTCCTCGATTTTGAGCAGGAATATTCGATCACCACGACGAACCATTTTATCCGTTTTGAGGGCAAAATACTCACCCTTTTGCACGTCTGTTCGAAGTTGGCCTTTGGCATCGTGGATATCTTTTGCCACCAATTCATAGGCACCGGTTGTTTCGCCTGTAATGAGGAGTTCATCGCCCTCACGAATCTCCTTAGTGGCTTCTAAATAAAATTCTGCCACAGAAATGTTCTTGAAGAAATTGGTACATTTGCCAGCAAAAACCTTCTTGCGAGTAGCTCGTGAACCATATTTATGTGTCCACTCGCCTAATTTCTGTCCTTGATAATAGCCATCCCAGAAACCGCGATTAAATACGCGAGCAAGACGAGTATTCCAGTCTTCGATGTGGGTTTCGATTGCGTCTGTAGCCCATATTTCATTGTCCTTGAGCCACAAATCAACAGCTTCTTTATAACACTCCACTACCGTCTTCACATATTCCGCGCCACGCGCACGACCTTCAATCTTGAGCACGCGCACACCTGCGTCAAGCATTTTGTTGAGAAAATGAATAGTCTTGAGATCTTTAGGCGACATGATATATTGATTATCCACCTCCAATTCAAGATCGCTTTCTTTGTCTTTCACCACGTAGCCACGACGACAGATTTGCATACACGCTCCTCGATTTGCACTCGCACCTAAGTTATTGAGACTCAAATAACATTTGCCACTCACAGCCATACACAAAGCACCATGGCAAAACATCTCGATACGAATCAATTCGCCTTTTGGACCACGGATATTTTGCTCAATAATATCATGATAGATACTTGCCACTTGGTCCATATTCAATTCACGCGCCAACACCACCACATCGGCATACTGAGCATAGAACTTCAGCGCCTCTGTATTGGCGATATTGAGTTGGGTAGAAAGATGCACTTCAACACCCGAAGCAAAAGCATATTGCAATGCTGCGATATCCGAAGCGATGATAGCCGATACGCCTGCTGCCTTAGCATGATCCACGATCTCGCGCATCAACGACAAGTCCTCTGGATACATCACCGTGTTGAGTGTTAGGTAAGTTTTGACGCCCACTGCTTGGCAACGTTCAACAATCGTATGAAGGTCTTGAGTCGTGAAGTTAGCAGAGGAACGCGAACGCATATTTAGATACTCAATACCGAAATACACACTTGTAGCTCCAGCTTCAATAGCAGCAGCCAAACTCTCCCAGCAGCCCACAGGCGCCATTATTTCGATGTCAGTGGTTGGTTTCATTGTAGTTAAAAATTAATGTATAAATCTTATCAGCTGCGTTGTTCGCTGCTGATGCATTACCTAAGATGGTGTGTAATTGCTGATACCGCTTTAACATATTTGTACGATATTCTTGGTCATACAGTAAACGATGTAACTCATGAGCAACGTTCTCCGTGGTAAAGCGACTAGCGATCAGTTCCTGAATTATTTCTTGATTAGGAATGATATTCACTAAAGTAAAATGAGGAATGCGAAATAGGATGGGACGTAATAGTTTCTCAAGATACTTGCTTCCTGCCACATGATAAACCGCCGTTTGTGGACATCCTATGAGAGCAGTTTCTAATGTGGCTGTACCTGAATTCACTACCGCTGCTTGTGCATGCGCAACTGTATTATAGGTATCGCGCGTGAGCGTTTCGTCGTGCAGCAAGAATGATTGATAGAAGGCATCTTCTATTCCAGGTGCAGCAGTTACTATTATGTGATACTGTTCTCCTGCTACCTTTCGTGCAGCCTCTAACATTATAGGCAGACAATGGCTAATCTCGCTACGTCGAGAACCTGGAAGAATAGCGATGGTGGGTGTGTCGTTGCCAGTGGGTGATGTAGCGGTGAACTCGCGAATACAATCGGCGGTGGGGTTACCAACATAGTGGCACTTGTAACCGTATTTAGCGTAGAAAGCAGGTTCAAAGGGGAAGATACCCAATATCTCATCGCAGTATTTTGCAATGCTATGCACACGCCACTTTTTCCATGCCCAAATCTTAGGCGGAATATAGTAAATCACTTTCGTATTGGGCAAGTGCTTTTTACAGAACTTCGCTATTTTTAAATTAAATGAAGGATAATCAATCAGAATAAGTGCATCTGGTTTTTCCTCTAATAGTGTTTGTTTAGCAATACGAAAATTGCGTCTAACCTTATCGAGGTTGCTCAAAACGGCCAAAATCCCCATGTATGCCATCTCACGATAGTCCACGCGAATATCACAACCTTCTGCACGCATCTTATCACCACCTAAACCTACGAAAGATACGCGAGCGTCTTTCTTCCGCAAAGCTTTCATTAGATTAGAAGCATGTAAATCTCCAGAGGCTTCACCTGCAATTATGAAAAATTTTAAAGGTTTCAATAGTATTGATGATTGTAATGATTATGCCATAAGAACTATACTCATAATAAGGTATGGTAGGGCTGCTAGCAATACACCTTTAGCCAACTTCCACATTTCCATCGTGTAAAACACAAATAGTAATGCCAAATTTGGGAAAATACCGACCTGCAATATCCTACTCAATATACTGCCCATCAAATCCATATCGAACGCCTCAAATGTGTACCACAAATTGAAGCGCTCAACATATGCATATCCTACCACAGCTGGCAAAGCAAGCCCCAGCAGGATGCCTATCCAATATTTATCAAATCTCTGCGTAGGCGGTTTGATCTATCGTGCAAGGATGTACACTAACATAATGGTTGTTCATAGCCCAGATGTCTGTACCTTCCACTTCGGGTTCGATATTTACAAATTCTCCTGTCAACCAGTAGTATTTCTCTCCTTTCTTATCTACACGCTCTTCCATTTCTTTTTGCCAAAAACCACGGCATTGGCGTGTCCAACGAACACCTTGAAGCTCACCTACAGGAGCGTTGATATTATAGCATACGCCATAAGGCATACCTTCTTCGATGAGATGGCGAGTGAGTTCGAGAATATATGTCTCAAAATGGCTAAAATCAGCATCTGGATTATGGTCATCAATTGAATAACCTATTGCGGGTATTCCATGTTCTGCTCCTACAAATACTGCCCCCATTGTTCCTGAGTAAATCACATTGATTGCCGCGTTCGAGCCGTGGTTGATGCCACTAGCAAGCAGATTGATGCGCGCAGGATCACCTTCAAACAACACGTCTAAGGCTAATTTTACGCAGTCACTTGGAGTGCCATTTGTGATATATACCGTTGCATTTTTATGCCACTCCTCGCTGCCCCAATTCGGGTCATTGAGTGGGCGAAGATACATAGGTTGTTGTACGCTGATGGCATTGCTCATGCCGCTTCGTGGCCCATCTGGGGCAACGACAGTCACGTGCCCCAGTTGGGTCAAGATGCGTACAAGTGTGAGGATACCTTTAGCGCCCCAACCATCATCGTTAGTGATCAGAATCTCCATTATCCTACTACAGCCCAAACAACGTCAATTACTTTCTTAGCCAACTCATCTGCTTCTTCCATAGTTGCGGCTTCAGAATAAACACGGATGATTGGCTCAGTATTAGATTTGCGGAGGTGTACCCAACCGTCGGCAAAGTCGATTTTTACGCCATCTCGGTCATTGATACGCTCGCCAGCAAATTTACCTTTTACAGCCTCCAACACCTTATCAACGTCAATCTCTGGAGTGAGGTCAATACGGTTCTTAGAAATGCAATAATCTGGGAATGTAGCGCGAAGCTCACTCACCTTGCAACCCTTTTGTGCCAAGCTACTGAGGAAGAGTGCAACACCTACCAATGCATCGCGGCCATAGTGGCTTGCTGGGTAGATCACACCACCATTGCCCTCGCCACCAATCACAGCATTGGTGCGCTTCATCTCGGTAGTCACATTCACCTCACCTACAGCACTTGCACTGTAAGAACCGCCGTGTTTCACAGTCACATCGCTGAGTGCACGTGTAGAAGACATATTGCTAACGGTGTTGCCTGGAGTATGGCTGAGTACATAGTCAGCTACAGAAACGAGTGTGTACTCCTCGCCGAACATCTCACCATCCTCGCAGATGATTGCCAAGCGATCCACATCAGGATCTACTACAAAGCCCACATCTGCTTTGCCCTCGCGCATGAGGTCAGAGATTTGTGTGAGGTTTTGTGGAATTGGCTCTGGATTGTGTGCGAAGTGACCAGTTGGTTCGCAGTTGAGCTCGATGATATTCTTCACGCCCAATGCACGCAGGATGGCAGGAATAGCCAAGCCACCGATTGAGTTGACACAGTCAATTGCCACCGTATAATTCTTTGCTTCAATAGCCGCTTTATCTACCAATTCGAGTGCCATCACGTCGCGAACGTGGTCTGGCAAATAGTCGCGATGGGTAATATGACCAAGGTCATCTACTTCCGCAAAGTTAAAGTCCTCTGCCTCTGCAATCGCCAATACTTCTTTGCCCTCTTGGTCGTTAAGGAACTCACCTTTCTCGTTAAGAAGTTTGAGTGCGTTCCATTGTTTTGGATTGTGGCTTGCAGTAAGGATGATACCACCTGCTGCCTTCAAACCAGTCACAGCTAATTCGGTTGTTGGAGTCGTAGCCAAACCGATGTTGATCACATCATAGCCCATACCTATCAAGGTACCGCATACCAATTGGTCCACCATCTCGCCAGAGAGACGAGCATCACGACCTACTACGATTGTCTTGTTGTCTGGTATCATCGCCTTACGTTGAGTAGCGTAAGCAGCGGTGAAACGCACAACATCTACTGGGCTCAAGCCCTCTGCAACGCGACCACCAATTGTGCCGCGAATGCCTGAAATACTTTTTACAAGTGCCATGGTTATTAGTATCGTTTAATTTTTATCTTAAGATCATATCCATATGGAATAACAGAACTATTTTCCTCTTCAAAACCTAACTTACTTGGGCATATAATTTTGCATTGTGAGTTATGATGTTTCATATACTTCAATGCCACTTGCCAACCAGTACATGATTCTCTTGAGTTAATCATGTATTGAAACTTAATTGGCTCAGCACTATCCTGCGTGGTCCACATGCTCAACGTGTCAGCATATTCATCTAATGTATAACGTTTAAAACGAAGCATCACGATCTCTTTTGCTTCCAACTCAGCAGAAGTAGTATCTCCTTCATTGACCAAATGGAAATAGAAATTGTCATAGTCTGGAACCTTCCAATAGACTTTCTCTCCCCATTCAGCCATAGTCGTAGGCATTTCTTCTACGATTTGAATCCCTTGTCGCGCGATGAAAGATTCTATCAGTTTTTCTTCTTCTTTTAGCAATTCTGAATAGACGTTTTTGTTGCAACTACAAACAACACTTGCCAGCAGCAACAATATATACACATAGGTTTGTTTCATGCTTTTATTCTTTTACTTCTATAGTTATTATTAAATTCGTATATGGTTTGATTATTCCTTTTCCTTCTGCACCATATGCCAAATACCATGGTGTAATGGTGGTGGTTCGCTCTCCTACGCACATGGTTTTAAGTACACGATTCATTACCATAGGCATATTGTCGCTCCCCAACACAAATTCATCTTCTAAGTCTGCTAACACATTACCATCCAACTCACGCACAACCACATGCAACTGCGTACTTTGTCCACGTGTCAATGGGGTTCCATCAACTTGAACATCTTTTCTATACCAAAATCCAAACTCATCCAGTATGTAGTCCAGCGAATCGCTTTGAACCCATCTCAAGCATTCCTTATCTGCCGCATTGGCCATTCGTTGGTTAAACTCCATTTTTGCTAACAATGCAGAATCTACAGGAGCATCTTCCCCTAAATGTCGTACCTGCTGAGGAGTGGATTTTCGACATCCCGATAATCCCATTATCACGCAGGCTATCAACATCATATTTATATATCGAATGGTCATTGATTGAGCATGTAATATTTTATTCTCAAATAACGCTGCAAAATTATAAAAAATAACGCAGATACGCAAATACCTACTATATTTTTGCTCTTATTTCTACCAGTTCAGCACGCACCTGCTGAAGAATTTCTGTTGCTTTTTGACGTACATTTACTTGTTTAGTATTGGATTGCAATTCATTCTTGATGGCAGCGATACGTGTAATATGCAATTCGTCACGCAGGTATTTGACTTGCTTTACAAAGTCAATATCTTTCTCTGTATAGTAGCGATTACCATGTTCATCTTTGCGAGGAGCAAGTTGCGAGAACTGTTCCTCCCAATACCTTAATGTAGAGGCTGGAAGATCCAGCATTTGCTTCACTTCAGACAAAGAATAATATATTTTGGTAGGGTTTGACATAGCACACTATTTTTAATTCCCTAACTGCCTATTTTTAGCGTTTTACCCGCACGAATCATGTCTGATTTCAATCCATTCCATGCTTTAAGTTGCTTGACACTAACCCTAAATTTCTTAGCGATGCCACCCAACGTATCGCCTTCTTTAATCTTGTAGTAGGTAACCCCATTGATGGAATAACCTCCATTCACAGAAGTACGATGCAGTAATTCAATCTCGTCCCGACGATTATGAATCAGTTCCTTGGCTTGATATGCCAAGATGGTATCTTGCTTGTCAATATACAACCCTGCTTTCTCAATCGGCAAACAAATAGCATATGCCTTACCGCCGGGAATAATATCACGTGGATATTGCGGATTGAGGCGGCGCAATTCAGCCAAAGGAATATCAATATTATCTGCAATCTGCTTGAGATGCTGACGTTGGGTAGTTACGATTGTGTCTGATGCCATCGTTGTCAACGGTGTTGCAGGACATATGCCATGCGCTTCTGCATAGTTCATAGCATAAGATGCTGCGATAAAGATAGGTAAATAGCCTCGTGTTTCGCTGGGCAAATAAGGATAAATGCTCCAGAAATCACGTTTCCCACCTGCACGATGAATGGCCTTGTTTACGTTACCTGGACCACAATTGTATGCTGCAATCACCAAATTCCAATCTTGAAAGATAGCATACAAATTCTTCAGGAACAAACATGCTGCTTCGGTAGATCGGATAGGGTCCATCCGTTCGTCCACCAAAGAATTGATCTCCAGACCATATTTCTTGCCTGTTGCAGGCATAAATTGCCATAATCCAGTTGCTCCCATATGTGAACGTGCTTGCGGATTAAGTGCCGATTCTATCACAGGCATATAGCACAATTCATAAGGCAAATCATGCTTTGCTAAAATATCCTCAAAGATGGGAAAATAGTATTCCGCTTTGCGTTGCAACGCAGCTAACTGACGCGGACTATGCTTCACATAGCGCAAAATATAGCGCCTAACCACCTCATTGTAAGGCACTTCAATAACGAAGGGCAAAGCCTGTAATCGTTGCTTATAAATAGAGTCTGGTAGTTCAGTAATGAGTGTGTCGGATGTACATTCGGTAGTGTCTAACCATGCCAATGCTTCATCGAAGAATATACGCTCCAAGATCGTGTCTGTGGACATAGCAACGATGCTATCATTAGCATGAATCACTGGAATGAATATCCAATTAAGAATGAGTATGTAGAGTAATCGTTTCAAAGGGTTAAAATATTTTGTATGTTAAAAACTAATTGCTAATTTCACTTCCGCACTACGTTGGTTCTGAAGATCGTAATACAACTGTGGAGATACGTTGAGCGACAAATCAGTAGATATATCGAAATCAAAAAGTTGTGCATCCACATATGCATCTACCAGTGTGAGCGCATATACGATTGCCGTGATGGCAATGGCCAAATCACGATTACGATGCATCTTATTTTGCCACTCTTTCAGGCGATTTTGATATGCCGATGCCCCTCCCATACGATCGATGGTGTAACCTTCGGGCAGAATGGCAATATAGGACTTGCTTGGATCATTCGTCACCTTGCCATCACGAATGTCGAAATAAATATCCCGATAGGCGGTCTTGTAACTTTCATACTGACCACTTGTCCACGTGATAGCATATACACATCCCATAAAACCGCCATACACAATCGGCACTTTCCAGTAGCTACGATTATATATCTGTCCCAATCCTGGCACAATTGCCCCGAGCCAAACAGCACGTAATGGATCTGGTTTCCAAAATAGGCGATCCATCTCCTTTTGAGTGAGTGGCATAGAATCTGCATGCACCACCAAAGACTCCGACTGATGCTTTTGCTGAATCTCTTCAGTAGTCATCCATTCAGTGGTATCGATTGCCACATCCGTTTGAGCCAATCCTGGGGACACAAAGCAAATCAATAATATGTAGATGATTAGTCGCTTCAAATCAATCGTTGGATAATCGCATTGAGTTGATCTTCGTCTGCAAAGGATATAGTCAGTTTGTTGCCACTAATCTTTACTGGCAACTGCAATGCGTGCTGCAATTGTGTTTGTTGTTCGCTATAGGAAACGGCTAGCGGCTTTGCTTTGGCAGGTTTGGTAGAATTGACCAATTCTTCTACCTTTCTCACCGACAAACCATTTTGTACAATCTTCTTATAGATTGCCAATTGTTGCTCTGGTGATGGTGAACCTAAGATAGCACGAGCATGTCCCATATCAATCTTCTTCTCTTTGATACCCAGCTGTATCTCTGCTGGCAACTTGAGCAAACGCAAATAGTTGGCTACAGTAGCACGTTTCTTGCCTACACGCTCCGACATACGTTCTTGGGTAAGATTATATTCATCCATCAAGCGTTGATATGCCAAAGCAATCTCTATGGCATCCAAGTCTTCGCGCTGAATATTTTCAATCAATGCCCATTCCATCACCTGCTCATCCTTGGCTGTACGGATATAGGCTGGAATAGCTTGTAATCCCGCCAACTTTGCTGCACGGTAACGACGCTCACCAGCGATAATCATATACCTATTGTTGGCATCTTTGCGCAAGGTGATAGGCGATATCACACCATGATCGCTGATGGATTGAGCCAACTCTTGCAATGCTTCCTCATCAAAAGTGTGACGTGGCTGATCTGGATTGGCATAAATCTTATCAATCGCTATTTCGTTAATAGACGAGGAGCCCGCAGTAGCCACATGCGTAGTATCAATCAAGGCATCTAATCCTCGTCCTAAACCCAATGTTTTTTTCATGCTTATTGTCTCTTTATCAATTCTTTAGCTAAATTCGTGTAGTTTTTCGCACCTTTACTGTTGCGATCATATTCCAGTACCGACATGCCATGACTAGGTGCTTCGCTCAAGCGCACATTACGTGCGATGACGGTATTAAACACCAAGTCGCCAAAGTGACGACGCACCTCATCATGTACCTGTGCTGAGAGGCGCAAGCGGGCATCATACATCGTCAGCAAGAAGCCTTCAATACGCAAAGCTGGATTGAGGTTTGACTTGATAATCTTGATGGTATTCAACAATTTCGCGATGCCTTCCAAGGCAAAGAACTCGCATTGTACAGGTATAATAATGCTGTCGCTCGCCGTAAGCGCATTGATTGTGATCAACCCCAGAGATGGCGAGCAATCGATCAATATATAGTCATAATCGCCTTTCAAAGGGCTTAGTACACGCTTGAGAATATTCTCACGATGTTCCAGATTGAGCATCTCAATCTCTGCCCCCACCAAGTCAATATGCGATGGTATCATATACAGATTTTCGATACTTGTTGGCAGGATAGCTGTATGAGGATCTATGCCATTGATCAAGCATTCATATACGGTACTATCCAATTCTTGGATATCTACTCCCAAACCCGATGATGTGTTGGCTTGCGGATCAGCATCCACCAATAATACACGTTTACCCAGCTTTGCCAATGCTGCGGCTAAGTTGATAGACGTTGTAGTCTTACCTACACCACCTTTTTGATTAGCTAATGAAATAATTTTTCCCATATGTCATGTATCAATTTTCTAATGTCATTTACTTTATTTTAATCTCCCACAAATACGCCAGATTGATACTCAGCCCGATTGGGTTAGCAAACTCAAAATGGTCCGTTTTGCGATTGGAGAACACACTGCCGAAACTATAATTAAATCGTGCCTCTAATTGAAACAATCCTATCTTATTCGTGCGGTAATATACGCCCAATCCACCTGCCAATCCCCAATCAAAAGGATTTTGGATGGCTATATACTGATGCGTTTGATTAGGATTCTTTGTTCCGTACTCGGTATCGCTGAGGCAATAACCTATTTGCGGGCCAAGGTTCAAAAATCCCCTAAAATGTTGTCCTCCAAAATATAAGTGCATCAATAGTGGCACCTCTATGTATTCCAATTGGCGACGATAATCATATCCCTCTCCTTGCTCTCGCCAACCACGTTGCATGTAATTAGCCTCCACTTGTATGGCGCATACCTTATGGGCTGCATAGCGGAACATCAATCCGCCATTTACGCTCAATGGTGATTGCATAATATCCATCCCCTTGATCGTTGGTTTGAAGATCATGGATGAAGCCATCACTCCTGCGTGTCCACCGACATATATCTCTGGACGACGCAAGCGAGGTTGTGCCAGCATGACACTACTCACCATCAATGCGATAACAACTATTATGCAGCGACTATACCTCATTTGCGAATAATATGAATCTGTCGATTTTCATATCCACCATCTGGGGATACGCGATGATATTGTATATCGGCCTGCAAGCCGTTCCACACAGGCGTAGCAATGCTATCCGCAGAAGTCTGCAATAGCTGCAGCAAATGCCGCATTTGATCATAGCCCAGCAGGTCATAGCGTGGCAGAGTAGAAGATACGGTATGATTAAAATACTGTTGCCATACCGCTTCATATGGCTCGCTCACCATAAGCGAATCACTAAAAATCGTAGTATATAGCTGTGGCAAGATAATCTTCTCATTTTGCCACGAATAGTGCGAGAACAACGTAATCGGATAAGTGGCATGTCCTTGCAGCAAGTGTGGCATCACGGCCTTCAGGTTGCTGTATTTCTCGGTATTGAAGATCACGATATTCTCCATATCCGTCTTGAATGCACCATCCAGCGAGTCTGCTAGTATAGCAGTCAACGAAATGCTTGAGGTAGGCACCCCTTGCGCTTTCAACGCTTGGTGCAATGCCATAATACCCGACGGTATCACATCACCCGCTTTTGTTTCAATCAACACACAGTTTACACTATCGCCATACTGCGCCAAATAGCGTGCCAACGTATCGGCCTCAGTGTGTTCCGAAGGATTAAATTGCAGCAAGTATGGATTATGCGCGATGCTAGCCACATTCGATAGGAATGGCACCAACATCCATGTGCTATCTCTTTGGGCATATTCCGCTGCTACAGCCACTTGTTGCGTGTATGCTGGACCTACTATGGCATCCACCTTTTGCCACGTGCTATCACACAGCAATTGCGTCGTTTTTTGCACATTCTTTCCCACATCATACGTATGCACCTCGATTGCTTGTCCAGTGGCTTGCACCTCATTGATAGCAATCAGTGCACCTGCATAATAGTCATAGAAGCGGTCCATGTTCTTGTCCCGCTTCAGCGCATCCGCTTGCAAAGGCAACATCAATGCCAATCGTATCACACTACTATCCTTCTGCACGATGGTAGTATCCATTTCAACGGCTGTAGTATCCACCACCACTGTATCCACCTGTTGCCACTTCTGACGTTTATACTTGGGCAATATCGATTCTTTTTTCTCTTTGACAACGATTGGTTTTGCTTCTGCAGGTGCCTCCATAGGTACCTCCACTACTGTTGCTGCAGGCGCAGAGTCTGCCAGTTGCGTCTCTAATCCCTTTGCAGGAATCAAGATCACCTCATCATAGCGCAAACCTGCGGTCTGCAGATGAGGATTGGCTTGCAGGATTTCCTCTTGACTCACACCAAAATTCTTGCTAATACGATACAATCCTATACTGCGTTCCACCGTATAGCGATAATACACTTGCCCATCCACTGTATCCAAAGGGTAGGGCAATATTGCTTGAGCCGATAGCCCAATACTCATCATTGCAGCGATGAATAAGTATATGACACGTAATTGTTGCATAAGTCTTATCGTTTGATTTCGTATTTCTTTCTTCTTACCAATATCACGACACCTCCCACCAATGCCAACATCGCCAGCGGAATCGCGATGCTCACCACCTGAGCTTGCACACGCGCTTGGCGTGCTCGCTGGTCGTTGATCAGACGAAGGGTAAACGTCTTTTGGCGCAACTGCATCCAACCTTGGTCATCCGCAAGATAGAGCACGGCATTGACCATAAAATCACGGTTGCCCATCTGCATTTGCGTATAGCGATCATAGCCCAATGGCAAAGGATTGCCCTGCTGCCATTCATTGCGTATCGTGCTACCTGCTGCCACCACGATTTGCTTGGTCACTTGACTTTGTTTCAGCAGCGGAGCGTGCAATTCCAGATCCTCAGGTGGCATTTGATGAGCGTATAGCGAAGGGAAACTACCCTCCACACTCACAGCCACAGGGATAAAGGCATACGCAAAACTCTGCTCATCATCCACGCCCAAACTCAAGTCCACTTTCGCTGGCACACCAGTCAGTTTACTTGCCGACGATGTGGCCAATAGTACCTCTTTCTTCAGCCCATCTTCGCCACCTACCATGTCCACTGCACTCGCCATCGTCGCGCTCACTTGAGCCACATTGCGTGTGATAGGCGATGCCTGCGAGGTAAGCAACATTGGGGCATACGTCCACGGCATGGGCTGCCAATTGGGCTGCGACGCGTCTTGCGACACATCCACTGGCACAGGCATACATTGCAAGTCTTGCACCAAACCATGATTCACCCGAACTCCGTAGCGGAAAAGCATGTCGTTGATATTCAAATCCAATGCCACAATAGGGGTCATACCTTGCGTACTGAGGTAATCGTCCGAAAACTGCACACCATTCACCACCCACAAGATGCTACCACCTTGCATCAGATATTGATCCAGAATGTATTTGTCCGTTTCGCTAAATGCCGTTTGTGGATCAGCAATAATCACCACCTTATACGCATCCAGCACACCTGTCTGCAACCCTAATACACCTCGATCCACTTGGTAGTATTGAGCCAGAGCCTGCGTCAAATCATATACATATCGCTCATCCAACTCGCCATGACCTTCGAGGAAGGCGATCTTCTCCACCCTCGTCTGGGTCAAACTGCGAATAGCATCCACAAACGCATACTCGAGATTCTCAATGCTATGATTCAGGTTTTCCTCGCCGCGCAATCCACGCTGATTCTTCAGGAGTTGTACGGCTGCACTTTTGCCCTTGTAACTCACTACTGCGTACGGATACACCGTGGTTTGCGCAGTTTGTCCCTTATGAGTCCGCTCATGGATTACCGTAGGTGTAAACTGCTTCGTCAGTTCCTCCGTGGCGGGCAAGATTTGCAGACCTTCGCCTGCGTAAATGCCCAATTCGTCCACCATCTCTTCCGTGGCTTTCTTCAAGCGCACAAAACCCGAATTCAGTTCACCATCCAGCAACAATGTCACCCCTATTGGCTCATCCAACTCCTGCAACAGCATTTTGGTTGCCTCCGAGATGCTATACCGCTTGTCGTCGGTCATATCCCAACGACAAACGACATATCCTACTGACACATTGATTATTGCCAGCACCACCAACGCCAATATGAGGTATAGCTTTTTCAAATTATTGCTTAATCGCTGCCCAAACTTCCTCGTTGATTACCACAGGATATTTCTCACGCAAAGTCTTTATCCATGCCTTCTCCAAATAATCTTGGTAGTCGGTTGTCACCTTCGCACGCTCATCGGTGTACTCTTGAGGACTCTTGATCACCTTACCCACAGGCACTACGATTGGGAACTCCTCGCTTGGAGTATATTCGGCAGCTTTGTTTTTGAAGCCATATTTATCCACTGCCGAATTTTTACCTGCTTCCCAAATACCACGCTCCACGCGAACGTACATCACGCTATCCACGTTCACACGTTGATTCAAGTAGCTCAACACGGAGTCTGGATGAGCACTCTTAACGATTTGCTTAGCAGCCTTAGCAGCCACTTCGTTCTTCGCATAGATGATGCTTCCCTTATAGCGTGGTGCCTCCCAGGTGTAGTTCTTCTTGTTTGCCTTGAAATAGGCTGCCAAGCCCTCTGTATCTTGGTTTGCCTTGTCCCATACCTCGCGCAACGAAACATCAAATAGCAAGATACCATCGTGATACTCTTTCACCAAGTTGCGCAAATCCGCATATTTCTCTTCCAAGTGGGCGTCAGCATAGGCTTTCACATCCGCATCACTCATCTCGGCAGGCAAATTGTACGCTGCGCGAGTCTTGTTGATAAAACTTTGTTCTGCAATCTGCATACGTTGGTCGCGTTGCACTTGACGCAAGATTTGAGCACGCATGCTATCCAATGGTTGAATGCCACGTTTCTCATGCAATTTCGAGATATGAATACCAAAACGTGTTTGGAATGGCTTGCTGATTGCACCAATCTCCAAGTCGAAAGTAATATCCTCAAATGGCTGTACCATCGCGCCACGACCAAACCAACCCAAGTCGCCACCGCGCATCGCAGAACCACGATCTTCCGAGTTGGCCTGTGCCAAGGCGGCAAAATCCGCGGTGTCTTGAATAGCCAATTGATAAATGCTATCCATAGCCACTTGCGCATCTGCCATACGTTGAATATCACCCATTGGGGTCATCTTCATGATATGCGAAGCTCTTACCTCCTCAAAATCGCGCTCACCTTCCACTTTCGCAATGTGGAAACCATATGGGCTACGGAATACAGGAGTTATCTCGCCTACTGGAGTGGTATATACCGCATCCTCAAACGAATAAACATAGCGGAATGGTTGAATCCAACCCAACGCACCTTTAGTTTGCTTTGCAGATGGCTCCTCCGAGTACAATACTGCTACTTCTGCAAACTCCTCAGGCTCACATACGGTCACTTTCTTGCGACCTTTCTTCACCTCTTTTGGCAAACCTACGGTCACACGCTCACGCAGTTCATTGATCTTCGCCTCAGCTGCTGCCACAGTCGCAGAATCTGCATCCATTGGGCATTGTACGGCGATATGCGATGCCTTACGAATCTTTGCCATGCGATTATAGCTCAACACTACCAAACTATCAATGGCATCATTATCTTGCAAATATTTTGGTGTCGCTTGGGCGCGATAACCCGCCAACTCCTTCTTAAATGCCTCGGTGGTATCCACACCTTGAGCCATGGCTTCAGTCACTTTCAACTTGAAGTTAACAAACAAATCCAAGTACTCGTCCATGGTCTTTTTCTCCAAACTTGTCTCTTGGTTGTTCTTCTCGTAGATATACAAGAATTCAGATGCCATAATGTCCTCGCCATTGATGGTCATCAGGACTTTGTCCTCTTGTGCAATACCCAATAAGCTTGCACTTGCTAATACGATTGATAAAATTGTTTTTTTCATTGTTGTATGTTTTGTTAATTATTTTTGCCGTAGTTTTGCCACACGTTGCCACATAAATGGCGCGCAAAGGTACTACAAAATTTGCACATATGCAAGAAAACGAACACTTTTTTTTACAAAAGATAGATTTTATCTATCCATCATACCCTTCTTATTGGAAATTTGCACATGCGCAAATTTTATCGTACCTTTGCACTCGAAATATGTACAAATGGCTATGAACACAATCCTTGCTTATATCCAAAATGCCACCACCATTGCTATCTTCACCCACCAATCACCCGATGGCGATGCGATGGGTAGCAGTTTGGGCATCTACCACTATCTTAAGTCACTTGGCAAACAAGCGCAAGTCATCGTCCCCAATGCTTTTCCCGATTTCCTGGCGTGGATGCCTGGGGCAAGCGATGTGCTCGTATATGACGTGCAAACCTCCCAGTCCAACGCATTCATTGAGCAAGCCGATCTTGTAATTTGTACCGATTTCAACGACCCTAAACGCATTGGACCATTGGGCGATAAGATGCTCATGCTCACTTGTCCAAAGCTCATGATTGACCACCATCTACACCCTACTAATTTCGCAGATGCTATGATCTCTATTCCCGAAGCATCTTCCACATGCGAATTGGTATATGAGTTTCTCTCAACTGCCAACTGTCAACTGTCAACTGCCAACTGTCAACTGTCAACTGATATCGCCACCGTACTCTATACGGGATTAATGACCGACACGGGCAATTTCTCCTATAATTCCAACCGACCACAAATCTACGGAATGATAGCCCAACTCATTGCTGCAGGAGCAGACAAAGATGCCATCTACAATGCAGTTTTCAATCAATACTCTGTTGATCGCGTCAAATTGGTAGGCTATTGCCTCTACCAAAAAATGCGCGTTTTTCCCGAACATCACACGGCACTCATCTACTTGAGTCGCAAAGAGCTATATCGTTTCAATTTCCAGAAAGGTGATGCCGAGGGTATTGTCAATATGCCACTCCAGAGCAAGGATATTCACTACTCTGTTTTTATGCGCGAAGATAAGGCAACTCCCGATGAAATGGCAAAAAATGGCGGAATCAAGACCAAGATCAAACTCTCATTCCGCAGTCAAGGCAATCGCCCTGTCAATGTCTTTGCACAGGAGATTTTTGCCGGCGGAGGACATGCCAATGCTGCTGGTGGCGAGTTCTATGGACCGCTCCCCGAAGCCGTACAACGTTTCTTAGACAACTATACCAAGTACTTAAAAACCGACTAAACCCATCTACATATGAAATTTCTCGGCAATCTCATTTGGCTCATTTGTGGCGGATTCATCACGGCTTTGATGTATTGGATAGCTGGTCTATTGCTTTGCATTACCATCATTGGTATTCCTTTTGGAGTACAACTCTTCAAGATTGGCACATTGTCTTTATGGCCTTTTGGTCATGAGTTGGTGTCAACTGCCAACGATGGAGGTTGCTTGCAGATTATCTTCAATATCTTGTGGATTATACTTGGTTGGTGGGAAATCGCACTCACGCATCTCACCTTCGGACTTATCCTCTGTTGCACGATTATTGGCATCCCATGGGGGATGCAACATTTCAAACTCGCCCTTGCCTCTCTCCTTCCCTTTGGCAAAGAGGTAGCATAAACACACCTGACCACATCAGTTTATATCTTGAAATGGCTGTTGCTTATCAGACCGCTTTCCCCGTAAGATAGAGAAACCATCATTTTTTTTGCCACAATATTTGCGTATGTGCATTTTTTGTTGTACCTTTGTGCGCTGAAAGTACAAATTATTTGCAGTTATAGCTCACAATGAATGTTTTAAGCACAATATTATCAAACTCACGAACAGTCTTTACGCCACAATGGTTGGCGCTAAAAGACGACACACGCGATAGAGAATCTCTATCTCGATCACTCATGTATTATGCTAAAAAAGGAGTACTTCATAATCCTCGCAAAGGCATCTACGCAATGCCAAAATACAACGAACAAGAAATGGCTTGCACGCTGCTTAGTCCGTCATATATATCATTGGAATACGTATTGGCTCGTGCAGGCGTTACCTTCCAATATAGTTCGGAGATTACTTGTATAAGTTACCAAAATCGCACCATTGAGGTAGATAGCCGTGCGTATGTATTCCGCAAGATTAATCCGATGATATGGGCAAATATGTTGGGCATTGAGCAACGCGACAATATTGCTATTGCTACGCCAGAGCGTGCATTCTTGGATATGGTTTATCTTAGCGCAGGGCAATGCTATTTTGATAATCTGCATCCGTTGAACAAAGATTTGATTCAACAGATATTGCCAACATATAATTCAAAGATACTAACCAAACGTGTAGAAGCGTTACTCAAACAATAATACTATGGATACCAACAAACATCGCTACTACATGATGCAAGTGCTGCTTGCTATCTTTCGTCATCCTCAACTCAGCCAACTGCTTGCTTTCAAAGGTGGTACCTCGCTTTGCTCGTGAGCAACTCATTCCTGAAGCAGCGTCTGCGTTAGAGCTATTTGCGCTTTGTCCGTTAATAGCGAAATAATCGTAATCATCATTTCGGAAATCGCCATTGCAAATTTCTCTACAACACGTCAAAAAATACTTTTCCCCTATTATTCCTCCGCGGAAGAAAAGCTAAGAGGAAATTTAGCACGCAGGTGGTTTAGTTGTAGGTTTCGGGACCTGAAGGAGTGCGACGGAACGCACTCCGAGCGTAGCGCCCGAAGAGTCCCCACTCTGAGGAATCAGCGCAAGCATAGAACAAAATAAAGAGATCTCTGGGACATCTATGGGCTTTCGGTGGCTGTTAGGTCGCTTTCAGACTGCTTTCAAGTTGACTGCGGGCTACGCGACCACTTCGCGACCACTGTTGCACATCTATGTCATAGTGGTGGCTAATCTGTGGCTTTTGTGTTTCAAGTATTTGTACCTCTATAATAATGCTGCAAAAATCTTCGGCACAGGAGGTGTTTTATGCCGAAGATTGGAGGCTTTAGTGGTAAGGTGGATGTATAAAGTAAGCGGGAAGTGTTGAATATCAACAGTTTCCCGCTTGAATTATTTTTTAAGAAAAAAGTTTTCGCGTGCCGAAAGTTGTGCCGAAGAATTTACATGCCTTTTGTATACCCTTAGTATAGATTAGAGTTTGTTCTAGCGCAAAGGAAGCGCAATTTAAATTCGAAATGTGCAAGCATTAAGAGATATGATATCTAAAGAAAGCGGGAAGTATTGTAGACAATGCTTCCCGCTAACTTAAATTATTCACAGGAAAAGTGTGTTATCCCTTTGGAGCTGCTTTCATTTGTGCTTTCAACGAGGCTATATAAGCTTTTTTTTGTTCAATGCGAGACTTTTGGTAAGCAATATTTCCCTTATTTGATCCCGGGAATTTCTTTTCGTTATTCTTCGCAGCCACTAGATTTTGTTTAAAATTAGCCAATTCCTGTTCTGCATTTGCGATTTCTCGCGCATAATCAGATTTTGTCATACTACTTGAAAAAATACTAAATAATCCCATAATATTAAATTTAAAATAATTCTCCCTATTCACTTGTGGCTTTTCGGGTTACTCCATATGTAATTGTTGATTAACTTTTATTCTTTTATAAAACTTTTCTTTCATTTCATCATACAAACTATCGTTGATATTTTCATATGTGTGTCGTTTCATCGCCTCAAAGAAATGTTTAAAGTTAGTATCTTTATTTATTAGCTCATAGTTTTGCTTTAAATGTTCATAAATTTGTTTGTAAGTAATAATCTCCCAAGGCGCTTTCACATTTGGAATGTTATAGTTTGGAACTAATACAAATGCTTTAATTATCTTGCCTTTATCTCTATTTTCCTTATCGGCATTCTTTATCAGCCATTTAGAATAATTTAAATATCTATCTAATTGGCATATGTTACGGTTGTTTTTTTTATCACTTCGTTTATAGTTTATACCTGATTTGATTTTATTTTCAATCATGACAAAATATTTATCATCTCTTAATGTCAAATCAATTCTCCCACCTGTTTTATATTTATATTTTTCAGCTTTCGCATCCTCTTCTCGTGCAACTGTATATGACGTATTTAGTTCCACTCCAAGATTTTTCCAAAAAGAGCTCCACATTTCGCGATAACAAGTTTGCTCCATAAAATAAGCCAATGCGTTGCTAAAGCGATTTTCGCTATATTGTATTTCACAGATATCAAATAAAGAAACTTCACGAAAAGCTATATCATTCAATCTAGTAGGCACTTTATCAGTATCTCCTAATACTCTCCAAAAATCGTCATTTGAAAAGAATGTTTCATCTAACTTGCTAAAATCGTCATTAGGAATATCTGTTTGATCAATATATTGTCTATGAGACTGTAAGGCTTGTACATGGTCTCTTAATTGAACTATTAAGTAGTTTTTACTTTCTAGGAATCTTAATTCATCTAAAATGCTATCTTTGCTTGTAATATTATCCTTGCCAAGGTTATCTTTCGTAGATGGTAAATGAATAAACATTCGTTTGGTTGGTACATACACATTTTGAGCTTCATAAGAAATAAATACACCTTGCCATTTATCTCCATTGAATATTTGAGTGATATTTACGCCCCCATATTTGATATTTACAATACTTTCTAGCAGACTTTGATTATTGTTTCCATCATAGACCTCCGCTAGACCATCCGCTTTACCTATAACTTCAATAACGCTCTCACAATGACGTTTGATAAGTAGCATTTTAGCATATGTAATTTCTGTTTTCTTATTTAAAGGAAATTTACCATCTGAATTGAGATATATAAAATGTTTGCCACTATCTTCAGTAAATAAGTTGATGACTTCATGTCCTAGATTTTGTTGAAGATATTTTCCATCGTACATACGATTTAATATAATCCCTTGCTTTTCTTGCATATTGAATTGATTTACATAACTATTGGTTGTACTTCTCTTTTTATTCTCAAACTAGGCAAATGCTATTTCATCAGTTGATATTTCATAGTTGTGAGATTCGTCATACCATCTCACCAGCTTCAATAGAATCAAAAAAAACTAATAAAATCGCTTTTATGGGTATTCCAAAAATTCTTTTTCAATACTTACTACATCTTTAATATTTTCAAGGTGTAAATCCTTCTGGAAAATATGTTCAGATTTCAACATACTGAGAATGTTTTTCTGAATAGTCAAAACATTATTTACCTTTAACATACCATCATTTATATCTTCGAACGAATATAAAAGCGAGCTATACCAAAGTTTGTAACATCTAGCGACATTTTTATAGTTTTTTATTTGAGTTTCTATAGAGTTGTGATTCATAACGATTTCTTTTCTATATCTAAAATAAATTTCCCAACTATTCTGTTTGTCAATAACGGATAAAAGATAATCATTAAATTCTTGAAGTTGATGAGGAGAGATAATTATGGGATATAAATTATATTGTTTCATCTCAACATCATACGCTTTAATAGCTTCTTTTACATCTTTTTTATACATATTCATTATATATAAATTATTACTCGTTATCGAATCTATAAGCAGTTGAGTACAAGGTACAATATTCTGAACACTTATAACATCTTTTAAGAGAAGACTATCAATTTGACTCGTGTTTTTTTCTTTTTTCCATTGTGCTTGCATATTATTCCAATATGTAAAATATGATTTTTTAAGCCCTTTCGATAACTTATCACTTAAATTTATGTTGGTAATAGTGGCTTTATCCATTAAAGCGATGTATGATTCTAACCAAGATAATCTTCTTATGCCTTCTAATAGACTATCAATATATTCGTTGTATTTTTCGGGATTGTTATATGGAGGATTTTGTATACAAGTCTTATAGATAAATTTACATTTATTTACTAGAAACGGAAAACTTTTTGCCTTAAAAAGTAGATCATTATAGTTAGCAGTAATATCTAATGTCAAAGTTTTAATTTTTTTTATCTTTTCATTTTGAATTAATTTTGATTTTTTGTAGAAATCAGAAACAGAATAAAAATTAACCACCTCATCAATAATATTATAATTAAATCCCATGACCCCTTGATATGTTTGAGGGTATTTATTATCACCCTCCTTAACCAAATATTTGACCACTAATTGACCTGTCATATATTCTTCTTGCTTATCGTCCCATGAAATCTTAAATAAGTTTTCATTATATTTGTAATTAACTACATCGACAATATCAAAGCATAAAATATTTTTTAAATCGCTGTAACTAAAATTATAATTCATGTTTAAATCGGAGTACTTATTGATAATATTTTTTGCATGATTCAATTCTGTGTTATTTTCATCAAAAATATCAATTAATTCTCTACCAAAACTTCTTTGTGCAAGGAAATTTAGATTATTAATTAAATCACCAAATTGTTCTCCTATTCTCTTTTCAAGCATCATTAATATCGCTTGTTTAGCTTTGACGTTACACAAACTATCCTTTCGCAGATAAGAGTCCATAATGGAATAGGCGATACTATCTAAATCTTTTATTTGTAGATTTGATGAAGATTTTTTATCGTTATTTGTAAAACATGGAGTAAATACTGGTCTTAAAAAAGACATTCTCCAATGATTCCAATCATCTATTTTCATATTCCATAGGTCATAAATATTTTTATGACCACTAGCTCCATATCTCGCTTTAGGTAAAATAATATGATTCCCGTTGGGACCAATAAGAAGTAATAATGTCGTTTCAAATAGTTCACATTCGAAACATTGACAATTTTTAATTAATTCTAACCATTGACTGTCAGTTGGGCGTTGCCAAGGATATCCATACGCCTGTCTTGCAAAAGAACAATCAACAGGTAATTTATTATCTTTACTTTTATATAATTTTGCTATGCCATAATCAAAACTTCCCTCTCCCTTCTTGCAGGCATATTCATATGTAACAGCCCAACATTGTAGGCCACAATCTATTGGATGTGCAGCACCATAGTTGTTTGTAGCCCACATCGTTCCACTAGGCAAACCTAGATCCACATATTCATGACCATTCATTGTGCATGTGTGTGGAGATCTACCTTTGATTGGGTATTTGTGGGATTTTTTTATAATTTTATATGACGAAAAAGCAAATGGATTTATGTTAATTTTAGGTTGTAAAATAAAATAATCTTCTATGTTCAAAACAAAATAATCTATTGACTTATTTTTTATTAAGTTAATATTTGAGATTACTTTGTTAACTTCGTTTTTTATTTCTGAACGAGCAGTTATGAAATCTGGATTGTAACTTTGTTCTGCTAAAACTTGCTTCTTCCAATTCAAAAATTCTTGCTCAGTTGCATATTCCCCTGCTAAACTAGGCTTAACTGTATATGAACTCTCAACAGATGTGAAAGTAATTGTTAAGATATTATTTGATAACTTCCATTTAAAGCGAGAGGTTATATACCCATTACCATATATATTATATCCACCAACTAAAAGAGTCGCTGTTTTTGGTCGACCTACTTGACCGTTATGGATAGTAGCACTACCTGCATATCTTTGTGGAGAAGGAGTAGTCGTATAAATTGTATCTTTTATATAGCCTGTACCGTTGGAGTTAAATGTCATCCTTCCAAATGTTCCTATGATATCACCGATAGTATATGTAGACCATTCTTTTAGTGGTCTAGAAACAACTGGTGTATAAGAACTATCTGGATACATATACACACCTACAGCAAAATCCGATTTTGCAACCTGGTCATGTATTTTCGCCTCATTAATACTATTTAAAAATACAGTCCCCTCATACTTACTATGGTCTGCATAAGTAATTACAACATAAGATTCTTCATCTCGAAGTTTAGAGAAATAATGTAATGTATCATTATTTGTAAATACATATTCATAATTTAAGAAAAGGTTTGACCTTTGTATATCCCCTAAATAATCTTTGAAAGTATAATTATTATTCCTTCTATCTAGAATGTACATTTCATTATTAGAAATTGTATCCCAATAAGGCGCAAGTTTTATCGCTTGATCACAATGATATATAAAAAAATCTACTGTTGGAGGAGCTGACACTTTTAAATATCCGTAGTCACTAGCAAATGTGCAAGGAGTCAAACACACAAACAACACAAGTAGCAAAGTTTTTTTCATTTTCAATAATATTTTAATTGTTCCTAACTAATTTTAGATATATATATATTTTTTTTTGGGGGGGGATGACACCGCCTATTTTACGTTCGAGGCCTTGCTTGGTGGTCGGAATACCTACTGCACGGGCCACTTTAGTCTTTAGTCCTGAAATGCCTACTGCTCGCTTGAGCGAGAAACTGAGTCCTGGAATTCTTGCCATAATCTACTATATTTTGATGTTATTAATTTATTTTACTTTTTTCCATATGTTATTTCTCCCATTTCAAATTAGGACAGATCGCGGTAACTGTTTTGCCGTTGAGCCTTAAGACTTGCGATTTTAACTTTCAGATCTTCTATATAACTGTTAAATGAGTAATACGTCCCTACTCTTTTATGGATTTTCGGCTTTTTTCCATTATATTGCTTTTTGAATAATAATCACTATTTATAAACTTGGCTGCGCAAATATGCGGCATGCATGCCAGTATGGTTGGTTGCCATATCCAATACGAACTCTTTGTCCCAACCTTTTTTAGCTACTATCTCTTGGATATTACGTTCTATCTTTTGATGGATAGCATAGAGTTCTTCTATGGCAATATCGTAATCATACCCCTCAAATAGTATGCTTATCGTTTCTTGTTGTAGGCTATCCATTCCTACTGTTACGATTTGCTTTAATACATACTCTTCCATTATGGTTGGAGTAAGTTCATTTTGTATCGTTGACTGATGCACCCAATATTCCAGTATAATGTCATCAGCAGTTGGATAAACATACACCATCGAATGAATATGCGAATGTTTAGCCCAATTGAGTAGGCAATGTTTTGAGCGATTAACCACCACCCTCGCGGTATGAGATGTAGTATTGCTTTGCAAATCTATACCCAAAGGACTCATACGCATCAGTCCTTCTGCTACGAGTTGTGGAGTGCGTTTGCTTTTTGCTTCACGGCGATACTCCACACGATTCGAAGGAGTAAATGGATAAAAACGGTCAGGCTGAACGACTGCAAAACATGCGATAGTACTTCTCTCGTTATGCAAGAGAAATCGATGTTCAAATGAAACTATTCTATGTTTTAAGATTTCGTTCATCCTTTTTGCTACAAATATACTTTACATGTAACTTCTGTGGTTGCTCTAATTTGCTCCTCAGTGAATGATAGCCCACAGGCCACAAAGTCTTTATTCACTTTTGGTGGAACTTCATCAAGAGAAGATATTTTACTAAAACTAATATCGAAATTCATACCGATTTCTTTAGGAAATCCTTTCATGGTGGTCAGTCCACTGTATGAGCAGATAAAATTACCTCCAGTGATTTTATTAAATTGGATATAGTCTGGTAATGATTCGTTTTTATATCCTACTAAATTTACATCTGCATCTTTTATATCAATCATCCAAATAGACTGTTCAGATTTCTCTTCCTTTGATAGATTCATCAAGGTATAATTAGTGATACCCATACGATGTAACCAGTCTTCTACTCTTTTGCGAGAGCCTTCTAACCCTGTTTTCGTGCTAGATAATATGCTCATAATCAATTCTTTTTAAGTAGTTCATTTATATTCGTTAATTCATATTCCGACTCGAGATATGCACGCGCTTGGTTCATACTACGGTGATATGTACCTAATTTGGTCATTATGTCATCGCCTTTAGATACCGTTACGGAGCAAAGACTATTTGTTTCTTCAAAAGTAGTTACCCATTTAGCATACAGAGGGGAACTTGTATCCGCATTGCGCAAGATGCAGAACGCATTTCTGACATAGGAGTTATCGGGATTGTTCGCAAATTCGGTACTATTCTTGAGCAACCAATTAAACAGTTTTACGCTTCCATATTTGAATGCCAAAGTCAATTTAATCCCATCTTCGCTGTCTTCAAAGACCATGAATGGGTCTATGAGAATTTTCTTTATAGTCTTTGGCAATTCAAAGAGAAGCACCGATGCTAACAGATGTTTAGCGACAATCACATCAGGTTGATATTGTTTTATCAATTCCTTGATTTGACTAATAGTATTAAGTACACCACCTACTTTGATGGTGGCGATAGTCACAACATCTCCACATTGCGAAAATGTTTTTAGAGCAGCAGTCTCCATTAAATCGAGCTTGTGCGTTCTCTCTTTTATGAATAGGACTTTCATGGTAGGTAGTTTTGAAATAACATCACAAATAAAGTGTAGTTCTTTTTTTTGTAAGCAGGTGGACTGCCAAATCCACCTGCCTGAAGTTAAACTTGTTCAAAATCAAAGCCACTATCGCCAGCACCACTATTTATACCATACTCGGTCTTTAACCATGCGTGCAGTTCTGCCAAAGTGGGTTTCCTCGACATTTTAAAGAACTTAGTTAATCCTGCTGGTTGAGAGGACGTTTTTTTTGTTGTAACTTTGTAACCTATCATAATTGTAATAATTAAATTTTTGCCTACTCTTTTAGGGATTTTCGGCTTTCTCCATTGGATATATTTCTATAAGATACTTTATATAAGAATGATTTATTCCATACAATCAAATTCGCGGTTTACACTCTTTTCCCACTCATATTCATCCTTCATCTCTTTGAGTTTCTCAAGTACCGTGTTATATTGTGTTTGCAATAGGTGTGCTTCTTTCTTCTTTTCTTCAATTTCTGCGGGGTCGGTAAGCGTAGCGCGATTAGCATTGAGTGCTTTCAGTTCGCGGCGCAGGCGATTCGCCTCTTCGTGGCAGTGTTGCCATTGTGTTTGTTGGTCGGTCATAATATTTGTATTTTATTGTTCGTTACAATATAACATAGCAAATGGTTTAGGAAAATTAACATGGAAGTAGAAAAAATAAGAGGAGTGGAGTCAGCACTCCTCTTATTTTTAGTTATAGATTAAGTCGCTTCTTGACCGCTTCTCCCAATTTTCGTAGTGTATCTTTGCTATAGAAGCAGAAACTGCCCATATTGACGCTGGTAGCAATAATTGGTGGCACATTATCCGTTTGGTTTGCATACCAAATAGTAATGCTCTTTTCTTTATAAGCTAATTCTACTGGGTTGAAACTTGCTGTATAAGGTTGCGCGTTCATATCAATACATTGATTGAAATAGGCAAAGTTACTACTGCCATTTATAATGATCAAATTGGGTTTAATCAATTCAATCATTTTGTGCAAGTGCTGATTGATCCATTGTGGCACACCCTCTATCGCCATTATTTGACTGTCAATAGCGGTAAATGTACTCTCTGTAGAGAAAGGCAACAAGTCAATATGAATAGCTTGGATATAGTTATTCCCACCATAAAAACTCGCTCCTAATCCATTTAGGAAATCCTCAATACGCCCTTGAGTGTGGGACATATCACCTCCAAACCATTTTTTAGATGGGTTATTTACGAAATAATTGTTATAATCTTTTATTAACTCCTCTACATCTGGTTGGTCTATATTCCATTTTTTACTATAAGGAATACGAGGATTACTTTTAGGTTGCTCTGGACGACTTGGATTGGCACTAACCACGAGTACTTGAGGATTGTTTTTAATATTTCCAAACCAAAGTACAGGCGGCACATCTCGAAACTCCATAGTTGAACAATCGGGATATGTTTTTTGCCACATCTTTTGTAAGCGTCTTAATTCGCTTATAGAATCAAAAATAAGTTGTTTTAATTCTAAGTCCATTTTACTTGTTGTTGATTGAGCAGACTAAAGACCTTGTACAAGTTTGTTTAATTCCACGACTTTGCAGTACCTACTATCAAACATTATATCATTATAAATAGTCTCTAAACTCTCCTCAATAGCTTCTGTACTATAGTTTGTCAACAATGATTGTAAGTCTAATTCATTCATACCTTGTGAATACGAATCATTATCATCTTCACGCCAATTATCAATTACAAAACTCAGTACATTGTCTTCTAATTTAATCTCTCTTACGAAAGCAGTAAGACCATAATCTCCACCATCATAGTAGTCTAAACCAGGATATAATCCACCCGCAGGATCCTCCACATACTCACTAACGTCAATATCGCCATCTTCTTCCACATCTCCCCAATAATCGGATGCATATATGACAAATGAATTCATCTCTAATTCATTCATACGGGATTTAATATTCTTTACTATTTCTTTGAGTTTATCTGAAATAGGAAAATCATATTCCGTTTCCATTGAATTAGCGTTGTTCAATGCAGGCTCTTCTTCGCATTCAAGCACAGACTCAACAGCCTTAATTACATTGCTTCCCAATTGTGATGTGCGCCAATCAGGATTAACATCTAATCCTACTTCTTCTGCAATCTCACGCAATGCAGGTGCTGATTTTGGGCACAACTCTCCGTTTTTGTACACCTCCATTTTGGAGTCGTCATGGCGAACAATTCTCCAATCGCCATAAGTTACATCTTTCTTAATCATAATGTTAGATCTGTTAAATAAATTGCCTACTCTTTGTTGGATTTTCGGCTTGCTCCGTAGGATATGTTTTTTATAATCTTATAGGATATTCATATAAGAACGATTTATTCTATATGTATTTGATATAGCAAAAAGTTTTCAAAAATTAATTTACCTACAGCCAATTAGTTGATATAATACTCTGTTTTGAAATACTCGTTGATAGGTTTTGCAGCCAAGACCTCTACCCAAACATAATTGTTGTAGCGGGTGCGCTCGTTCTCAAAGCCCAAATAGATAGTCTTGCGACCTTTCACAGGGATACGACCATTGCTAGATTGCATACCCATGATAGAACTATTGACATCATAACTCAACTGATTAGTTGGTTTGTCGTCTTGGAACTTCTTTGCTTGGGACGAACTGCTAAATACAAACATATTGATATACGCATCCTCTTCGCGCAATGGGGTGTATTCTCCCAAAATGGTATTCAAAATACCCGAACTCCTAGTAGATTCGTACACGGGTAAGCCTAGCGACTTGATTTTGCGATAAGAGGCATTCATGTTGTCCTTAAACTCACCATCGCTGTTGCGGTCTGCCTCATTGGTTGAAATTCGCATGCGATAGAGGATATCCGTAGCACCCGCAGGCACTTCTATTGCCACTAATCCGCGATAAGAGCCCGAGAACATTGCTTTCAACTGTCCACGAAGCGTGAACTTGCGAGGTTCATCCAAGATGGGTGTCATCTTGATACCTTTGACTGACCATGCACGGAAATCACCCGACTTGGCTTCTACCGTGCGCTCGTTGACTGTGACAGGGGTGAGGCGATCGAGATGATTAGTAGTGTAGGTGATGTGGATAGAGGCATATTGTGAACTTGCGCCTGGATTGAGTTCTACCAAGTAGATGGCGCTATTCTCAATCTCCATATTGAACTTGAAAGCCGTCTTGTCAGTGATAGTTTTGAGTGTGGAGTGTGAATCGTAGTTATAGACTTTGAGTGTAGCAGCGCGTTTGGTCTTGATATTTACATAGAGTTTTTCGCCGCGTTTGAGATAAACGGGGTATGCAGTTTTCTTCTCTACAAGACAATCATCATCACTCACAACTGGCACATAGATGTTGTGCATATTGTCCTTGATAGTCTGGTGGATATTCTGCTTGAGTTGCTCCATGCGTTGTTGGAGCGCTTGGCAATTGGCAATAGAGGCAGAATCTAAGCCATTGGTATCATAGGTGTAATATAGTTGGTCTGCCAATTGTGAGAGTTGGAGGGCGTCGCTTGCCTCCATACCATTGATATCACAAAGTAGATTTTCGATTTTTTGCACTTTGGCTACTGTCTCGTTGTACTCTGTTAGTATAGCACCTGACATGGGTTTGCCTTTAGACGATCCACCACATGCTACCATTGTAATGGCAATGCCACAAATGAGAACGGATGTAAGTTTGTTTTTCATTTCCTTATTGGTTTTTACGTGATTATTACTGTTCTTTTTCTTTGCTCTGCAAAGGTAGTGCTTTTATGTTGGTTGGGCAAGAAATGTGCTGGTTCTTGTTGGTTCTTTTGGCTACCAACCGTCTGCCAAAGGGTATTAGTGGCATGGTTTTCGTATTCAAATTAGTAGCGAATGCACACAAAAAAGGCATGAACGATTCCTTGTCCATACCTTGAGGTCCTGAGAATACCCGTATCGTCAAACAACGAATCGCCCACGCCTATGCGTGGGCATTCGCCCTTTATTCGATACGATACATACGAGAGTATAGGTACAAATCAGCAATGAGCGTGTACTCATCCACTGAACTTGTGCTATACAAATTGAAATTTCTCAGGTTTCAAGGTATGTTAGCGAATAAATAGCAAATGCTACTTTATTTATGTCTTAAAAAGGCTCTGCTACACGCTTGTGGCAGATGAGGAACACAACCTCCACCTTTTACCGCGCAAAGGTACAACAAAATTTGTATATTTGCAAATTTTTGAAGTAAAAAGTGACTGCGATAAATATTTGAACAAAAATACAGGCTCGGTGAGCCCTATAAAAATAAATAAAAATCAAGGAGATACTTGGCGTGCACGCCAAGGGCTAAACAGGGGGAGAGTACGGGGAAAGTATTGGATGCTAATTTGGTGGTAACGGAGTGGTAACGAGGTAGTTTCGAGAAAGATAGCGGAAAGAAACTACGTATATCCTACGTAATTGGAAAAGATAAGGTTTTACCCCACACCACACTTCCACATAAAAAAGAGTCGAAACTATGATAATGAGAAGATAATGTAGGAATTAAAAGCGCAGAAAAGAAAAAAGGCATAGTGCGTAACGATGGCCAACAAAGGTGTAAGATCCCAACACAAATGAATTGTATCTACTTGGATATTTAGTTTGGGATTAGTGAATGGGCTTGGATTGCTTAACTTGAGAATCGATTTGCATGACTCGAGTACCAAATTCTTGTACCCAAATTTCAATACATTTATGCTTTAAATCTGGACTATCTGCATAGCAATTAGCGAGCGAGTCACGTACTTGCGCTTGCAAAGCCCAAATTCCCATATATAATGGGTGTTGGGTATAAGAGAAGTATGAGGTTGACTTATCCGCCACAGATTGTAATTGTTCTATCTCTTTGTCTATTAATCTGTATATCTGCTCAATCATCTCTTGCTCGCGCTGCTGCTTTTGTGCATACTCGTTTGCCACTTGTGCCATCTGCTCGGATTCTTGATAGAGGCGATAGGTATGGATAGATAGCAAAGCACTGATAATCAAGATGATTGTTGCAATGATATAAGGGATATATTTTTGGCGGCGTTGGCGTTTTTCGATAGAGAGGCGGATAGCTGCCATGTTAGCAAAGCGTCCGTTTTGACATTGCTGACGGAGGCGTTTGTAACGAGAAGGGAAAAGCAGTTGAAGAATCTCTCCGAACTTCTGTATATCGTGCTGTATATCGTTCTGTGGATTGGTTGTGTCCAGTTCGCTCAGTCCGAAATCAATGAGTTTGACATTCTGCCCATTGCGAGTGATAAGGATATTGCTACTCTTGAGGTCATGGTGGACGAGTTGTAGAGAATGGATGTACTCCAACGCATCTAAGAGCTGAAGCATCGCGCGTTGGCGCGCCAAATGAGAAGGGTTGGTAGCGAGCCATTCCGCCAATGTGATGCCATCCACATACTCCATCACGATACACCTACCGCAATCTGCAACCTCTTCCAAAGAATAGGTTTCTGCGATATTGGGATGGCTGAGCGTGATGCCCAACGAGAACTCCTTCTGCTGAAGGAGCAGCATATCTGTTAATGACTGGCTATCAGCAGATAAGCCCTTCAACACATAGCGTTTGCCATAGCGAGAGGCGGTGTAAAGACAATTATGGTTGCGCTGCTGGAGAAGCGCAATGCTTTGCCATTCTGTGGAAAAGGCAGCGGGAGAGATAAAACCAGAATCGGAAATATCCATAATATCGTGTAGTTAGTGGTTGATTTTTTTCACAGATATTAGACCATTAGTTTTGCCTGCGACATAGGAAGTGCAGGTGCCATCGGAGAGAAGCAAATTGTCTAAATACATGGGGTGACCCACCATAAAAGTGGCAGTACTAAATCGGTCACCTATGTGCAATTTGGCATTTTTTGATTCTTCTACAACAAATTGATTATTACCTAAATAGCAGAATACGCACTTGCGATTGGGTTGCCAGCAGACTTCTATTCTATCGTTGGGCTGCAGCGCTGAAGAAGAGATGCCTTCGCCCTGAAACATGGCACTCTCGTTGCCTCCACGTTGTTCCAGAGCCACGAGATATGCGTTCCAGTCGGCATAGCCAAGGAATTGGGATAATGTGTTCAGCGTGGAAAGCCGAGGCACACCATTGCTCGGCACATACCCCCAGAGGCGTTTGATGGTGGATAAGGAGAGAATGGTATGTTGTTTATTCCAAATTTGCTGAATAAGCCATTGGAAATCAGCAGGCGAAGACAGCGTTTGCCCCAACAGTTTTTCTATATCGCTGCGGAGTTGGATTATTTCAGGAGAAGATACTGACATGAGATAGAATATTAGTTGTTATTCTTTTCGATATACTTCTGAGCAAATGGACAGATTGGGAGAATCACATATTGTTGAGTTTTTGCCCATTCCATCGCATTTTGCATTAGTAAACTGCCAATGCCTCGTCCACTTTCATAGGCATAGGTATGCAAGATTGATAATTCGTTTCCTGCAAGAGCAAATTCAATCTTACCTACCAACTTGCCATCTTCGGTAGCAAGGATTTCTGTATCGGTAAAAGTTATCTGAATCATAATGGCACTCCTTCACCCCCACTTTTCTACGATTTCATCCATGATTTGGAAGACTTCGGCTTTCGTATCTGCACGAAGCAACGAGATACGCGTTTGGCGAAAATCACGCAAGCACTTGAAGGCTGGCGATGCTGCAAAATGGCGACGGCTATGTACGATACCTTTGCGTTCATCGCCAATCCACTCAATACTGCGCTCCACATGTTCCTTGAGGATATCCACGCACCATTGCATACTGCGAGGAGGAAGCAATTCACCCGTAGCCAAATAGTGTTGCATGTCCTCGAAGATCCATGGACAACCAAAGGTCGCACGACCTACCATGATGGCATCTACTCCAAATTCATCGAAACATTTCTTCGCTTGCTCGGGCGTTGTGACATCGCCATTACCGATGATTGGGATATGAATACGTGGGTTGTTCTTCACCTCTCGAATCAGCGACCAGTCCGCTTCGCCGCGGTACATCTGGCTGCGTGTACGACCATGGATAGCCAACTCCGCAATACCGCAGTCTTGCAATGGCTCAGCTATTTCGGTAATAATGCGATTATTATCATCCCAGCCAAGGCGTGTCTTCACGGTCACAGGGGTATGCACCGCGTTCACTACCGCACGAGTGATATCCAACATCTTGGGAATATCTCTTAGCAGTCCAGCACCAGCACCCTTACCTGCCACCTTCTTGACTGGACAACCGAAGTTTATATCGATAAAATCGGGCTTGGCTTGCTCCACGATGCGTGCCGCATCGGCCATACTCTCGGGTTCACGACCATAGATTTGTATGGCTACGGGACGCTCCTCGTCGGAGATCTGGAGCTTGCGTGTGGTAGAAGCCACATCGCGCACCAAGGCATCAGCATTCACAAACTCAGTATAGACACGCGCCGCACCAAATCGCTTACATAAGAGGCGAAAGGCAGGATCGGTCACATCCTCCATCGGAGCTAAGTATAATTTGCTATTTACCATGATCTCTTTGTGAACTATTTATTTGGTTTCTTCTATCGTTGGATACACGATTCGATGGTGGTTGATCTCAATCAGTTTTTGCTTGAAGACCGCACGGATATCTTCCAAATCCTTAAACGACAATACCGTCTCCGAGAACTGACCATCAGCCACTTGCGCATCTATCATCTGATCCACCATCTCGGCGATAGATTGCTCTGTGAGCTCATTCAGCGAACGTGAACGCGCTTCTATCGCATCCGCCATCATCAATATAGCTGCCTCTTTAGTAGATGGTTTTGGACCTGGATAACTATAGTCTTCCTTATTGACATCCGTAGCGGTTTTTCCCGCAGTTTTTGCCGCATTCACCGCCGTGTTATAGAAGTAACGAGTCACCGATGTACCATGGTGCGAACGAATAAAATGCACGATCACTTCGGGCAAACGGTGCTTGCGTGCGATGCGCTCACCCTCTTCCACATGGTTGATAATCACCTTGGCTGCCTCTGCACACGACATTGCCTGTAGCGGATTCACACCCGTTTGATTCTCAATGAAATACTCTGGATGTGCCATCTTGCCTATATCATGGTATAGCGCACCAGTACGCACCAGCAATACTTTTGCACCAATGCGTTTGGCAGCTTCCGTAGCCAAGTTGCTCACTTGCAGCGAGTGTTGGAATGTGCCCGGAGCTTTCTCCGCAAACTCCAACATCAGGTTCGAATTCACATTCGTCAACTCCACCAAGGTGATGTTGCTTACCAAACCAAACGTGCGTTCAAACAGGAAAATCAATCCATAAGCACAAATCACCAACACGGCATTGATGGCAAAGTAGATGTAATAATGATATTCCACATTCATGATCTCACCTGTCACCAACATCGTAATGGCTGTATATACAATGCTATATGTCAAGAACACAAACAAGGCCGTTTGCGCCAATTGGGCACGTTGCGTCATATCACGCAGACTAATCACCGCCACAATACCCGTAATCACTTGCAGCAGGACAAACACATAAGGCGCTGGAGCCGCGATGGATACAATCAAAATGGTAATCAGATGAATAAAGATAGCAGTACGCGAGTCGTAGAACACGCGGGCAATGATAGGCACCCACGCAAACGGAATCAAGTAGATATATCCCGCTGCCACATGGCGCAATACGATAAAGGCGGTGGCTACCAATAGCGCAACCAAGATCGTAAAGAATAGCATATGGCGCAAGTTGTACAGCAGCTTGCGACGATACGTATATAGATACATCCCAAACATAGCCACCAGCACCACGATATACAATCCTACTCCTATCGTCGATGTCAATGATTGGCGATGCGAGAGGTTTTGCTCCTCTATCGTCCTGCGCAGCGACTCCAGTATCTGATACGTCCGCTCCGACACGATTTCACCCGTGTCAATAATCTTCTCTCCCTCTTGCACCATGCCATGGGTTAGCGAGATGGAGGATAGGATGTTTTGGCGTAGATTATCCGATGTGATCGAGTCATATTGCAAGTTTACAGCGATATTGCGATGCGTTTTCTCGTACGCTTCTTTCGGCGTATATAGGTCGGCAACCGCCACCTTTGTAGCTACGCGATTGTCCAACACCGACACGTTCGTACATCCCAATGCCTGCAAACGCTCCTTCTCTTCAAGCGACACCACCATAAGATGCCCTTGCACCGCAGCCGTATCCAAGGTATAGCATGGCGTATAGTCACGTAACACCTCTTTCTGCTCCGCTTCCAATTGGGCAGCTGTTTTATAAATCGCAAAATTCGATTCAGCCGTCACCAAACCATACGCCCAAGGTTGGCCCACTTCAAAATGGTATTTGAAGGGATTGCTATATTTGGGAGCAAGATAAATAGCCAACGCAGCCAATGCAGCCAATGATAGCACTTGGAAGGTTGTCAAGATGGATTTTTTCATACTATTTTTGTCTATTATTATTTCGTTATGCTGTCAGGTTATCTACCCCGCTTCTTAGCAAAGAATGATTGCATCAGTTCGCGGCATTCAGCCTCTAATACTCCCGATGAAACCGTGCATTTTGGATGCAATGCCTTGGGCGCATACACGGTAAATCCCCGTTTCTCATCGCCGGCTCCATACACCACACGTTGCACTTGTGCCCAACCTATAGCCCCTGCACACATCACGCATGGCTCTACCGTAACATACAAGGTGCATTGTGTCAGGTATTTACCGCCCAAGGTGTTGGTGGCTGCTGTGATAGCCTGCATCTCAGCATGCGCCGTCACATCCGCCAAGGTTTCAGTTAGGTTATGTCCACGGCCTACCACCTGCCCATCCGCCACAATCACACACCCCACGGGCACCTCTCCCATAGCAAAGGCTTTCTGCGCTTCTGCCAACGCCATCGTCATATAGCGCGTATCATTCTCCATAGTGTTCCCGTTTAATTCTTATAAAATCGCCCATTTCATCGGGATGTTGTTCAAAATGATTACCTATCACCACGATATCTGCCCCCGCGTCAAAAGCTTGCAACATAGCATCTGGAGTGCATATCCCACCTCCTACAATCAGAGGCACTTGCAACTGTGCTCGTACGGCACGGATAATATCCGTTGACACACGCGCTTTGGCTCCGCTACCTGCTTCCAAATAAATCAACTGCTTACCCAGCAATTGCCCCGCAACGGCTATCGATACGATCCTATCCACCTCGTCTTGAGGTATAGGTGTACAGTGCGACACCTTCTCCACGCTGCTCTTTCTGCCACCATCAATCAAGATATATCCCATCGGTATCGACTCTATGCCCGATTGCAGGATAGGCATTGCCATCTGCACATGTGGATCAATCAGCATATCGGCTGTACGCGCATTCAGCAACGTAAGAAACAGCAATGCATCTGCATTGGGCGAGAACTGCGCCACATTACCAGGGAAAATCACCAACGGAGCATCCGTATGCGCTCTTAATGCTGCTATACATGGCTCAATATTCCCACCTGTACTACCACCCACCAAGATCAAATCGGCATGATTCAGCTCCGACAACAACGGTCTATACGCCTGCTCCTTGTCAGGATCAATCAAGATTGCCAACAGCTTAGCAGATTGTTGCTTATGGGATAATATCGTAGAATAGACACTCATTTTGCTCGATTTCAACGCCATTTCATCGATTCCATCAGCACCCTTACATCCTTGCGCAAGTAGTCGTATATCGGCGCCAATGAATCTTGATTAGGTACACTATTGCAATATACCGAACCACGGAAGAAATGCTTGGTGGAATCGGTCAAAACAAATTGAATTGGGGTGGCCGTATTACCATGTAATTCATAATACAATCCCCACACATTATTCGCTGCATTACCATATTCTTGTACTGGTATTGCGGAGGCTACTGTGGTATGTTTGTATAGAAATTCTTGGGCATCACGCGACAGGATACGCAGGTTGTTCTCAACTGGCTTGTAACTACAGTGAATCGTCGCATTCAACGTTGGATACTGAATATCTATCCAATACTGCTCACCTTTCTCCTGACGCTCTTGGATATATGCATTGGTGGACAATCGAAAGGCATAGGGATAATGTGGCGTTTGCACTTCAGCATACGACGTATCGGGTATGGCTATGCGAAAATAGCCATATGGTTTGGGCATTGCCGTGCGCTGGCAACCCACCAAGATACTGCATAGCATCACGCCTACGATATACTGCCAATACTTCATATTACATACGTTCTTCCAATATTTCAACGGCTTTTTTAGTGATGTCATCATCGCGCTCAAAGAGCGGGAAGAAGCCCTCGTCGTTCAATATATTGCGCACAATATACGCATTGACCAATCGCACCAATAATGGCTTGGACTTCGCCAACTGCTCTGCATTAGGCTCCACACCTTTCTCTTTGGCAAATGCCACAAACTCGGGCAGCCAGTTCGCCTTCAGCAGATGCTTCTCCAGCGATTGCCAGTCTTTGTATTGGCTCAGCTCCTTGCGATGGCGGTCGGTATATTGGTAGGCAAACTGATACGTATATGCACGATTGACTACGATATTGAAGTATGGCGTATTGAGGGTAGTATCACGACCAACAAACACATCAGGCATAATTCCGCCACCACCTCTCACGATGCGACCTTTCTTGGTCAAATATACGGTGGAATCGGCTATTTGTACACTATCAGCCGAATAGAACTCGCCATGCTCAAAACGCTCCAGCAAATCCATCGCATAATCTTCTCCTTCGCCCAACTTATATGGTTTTTGAATGCTGCGTCCCGATGGTGTATAGTATCGCGCTACGGTCAAACGAATGGCGCTGCCATCAGCAAATGGCAATTGTTGTTGCACCAGTCCCTTACCAAAGGAGCGGCGACCAATAATAGTAGCGCGGTCGTTATCCTGCATCGCACCTGCAAAGATCTCGCTAGCGGAAGCCGAGAAATCATCAATCAGCACCACCAATGAATCACGTTGGAATCGGCCCGAACCGTTGGCTCTCGCCTCATAGCGAGGATAAGCGCGACCTTCCGAATAGACAATCAAATCGCCCTTTGCCAAAAACTCATTCGCCATCTTAATGGCTTGATCCATGTATCCACCCGAGTTCTCGCGCAGGTCCACGATATAGGCAGTTGCACCTTGTCCTTTCAGCGATGCCAATGCAGCGATAAACTCATCATAGGTATTCTCGCCAAAGCGATTCACACGCACAAAACCTATCTTTTGTCCTTTAGCCTCTATAATAAACTTCGCATCCACCGAATGCACAGGGATATCGCCACGGGTGATGGTGAAATCATACACCTCGTCCGAACCGCTGCGCATCACACCTATCTTCACTTCGGTGCCCTTCGGGCCACGCAATGCGTGCATCACTTTCTCATTCGTAATGGTCTTGCCCGTGAAGTTCGAGTCATTTACCATTACAATCTTATCGCCTGCCAACACACCCATACCTTCGCATGGACCACCCGAGATGACAGCCACCACTTGTACGGTGTCATTCTGAATAGAGAACTGCACACCAATACCCGAGAAAGAGGCAGAAAGTTCCGAATTCACCATCTCCAAATCCTCTTTTGGAATATACGCAGAGTGAGGGTCAAGACGCTTGACCATCTCTTTCATCACCTCCTCCGTGATGCTATCTACGTCGATCTTATCGACATAGGCTTGGTCCATCAACTGCAATAGTTGATCTACTTTCGACTCAGGTTGTTGGAATAGTTGTCCGTTTTGAATGTAAAAACGCTGTGCATTCACTTTGTTCGACACAGCATTACCTATCAGAAAGCCCACTAGTAGGCAAACGATGGTCAGGGTTGGGAATAAATACTTTTTCATAGTTCTTTTTTCGATTAAGGAACAAGGAATAAGGAGTAAAGATTTATATGTATTTGTCTAGTTAGTCGAAACTTACTTGTCTTTATTCTTGGCTCCTTGTTCTTGGTTCAATTATTATTCTTGGTCCGGCATAAAGTCCACTTGCACACCTGCGCGTTCAAGAAGTTCCACACCATCCATGATGCGGTATGTCTCACCATAAACCACGCGCTTGATACCCGATTGGATAATCAGTTTGGCGCACTCCATACATGGCGAAGCGGTCACATACAAGGTTGCGCCCTCGCTGCTGTTATTGCTACGTGCAACTTTGGTCAACGCATTCGCCTCTGCATGCAAAACGTAAGGTTTGGATACATTATGCTCATCCTCACACACATTCTCAAAGCCACTAGGTGTACCGTTGTAGCCGTCGGAGATGATCATTTGGTCTTTCACTAAGATTGCGCCTACTTTGCGGCGCACGCAGTAGCTATTCTCTGACCAGGTACGCGCCATGCGCATATAGAGGTAATCACGTTGTGTTTGTTTGTCCATATTTTTCGTTTCTATCTTTATTCCAGACTCATTGTTCTGGCTCCTATTACGCCTGCAAAGTTACGATTTTTTCTTCACATGGGCAAATGTATCCCCGAAAAAGTGTGATTTTTCGAATATCGCCTGCTGTTTTAGCATATACTTCGACAGTAACGATACAAATTCTATACCAAAGCGAAGCTTATCTAAGGGCAAGAGGTGTAGGGTATAAATATAGGGTATGGAGAGGCTACAAATAGCGCTTAATCTGCACCAGATAGTGTGTCAGTTCGCCGTTGGCGAGGCGGATACCCGTTTCGTCGATCTTATCCACATGCACGCAGCCCGAGCAATGGATGACCTCCGTCGGACTAATCAACATACCTACATGCGTTATCCTCGTAGCCTCTGGAGCACGATCTAAATGGTCGAAGAACACTAAGTCACCTGGTTGCGCTTCTGCCAGTGAGCCCACCACTTGACCTTGAGTAACCTGTTCGCGGGCATTGCGCAAGAGGTTAATGCCAAACACGCTATACACCGTTTGGGTGAAGCCCGAGCAGTCGTAGCCCATTATGTTCTTTCCGCCCCATAGATATGACACATTCAGCAGCGATTGTGCCACGCGCACGATGTCTTCGCCTTTAACCTCTGACCTCTCACCTTTAATCTCATACACACAACGAGGATTAATCTTATATTTCTTCCCCAGCACTTCGAAGGTGCCTTTTTTATAGTACGGCAATCGTGTACCGATGGTAAGTATCAGTTGCTCGCCGGTCTTTGTGTCGGTTGCCACCGCCATAGGTGTAGCCACTACGCCTTCACCATTCGCCTCACGCCTTTCGCCTAATAACCTAATCGCCTCCTCGCTCACAGGTGTCAGCATCTTAGATACGACCCAGCCTACTTGTCCATCCATAGTAGAGCGGATCTTGGTCCAGCTGGAGTGGCGGTCCACCACTTCGCATACTTCACCAAAGAGCAGTTGGGTAGCTTGTTCGGCTGCATGGGCTGGCTCCTCGCGCACAGGGGTGACGGGGTAATGATTAATGACATATTCGGTGCTATGAGCAAAGCGTGTAACTGCTATTAGGGCAGTGAGAAGGATGAGTTTCTTCATATGCGGGCGGTTGTTTGATAGAAAATATTTTTAAGTATTAGCGCAGGGTGACACCCGTGCCAGGTTTGTTGACCAGCGTCAGTTTGCCATCCACCAGTTGAATACCATCGTATGGGTCATTAGCAAGCAGTACATGACCATCTAAGTCGGCATAATCCACCAGCGGACTGAGCGTTGTAGCTGCAGAGATACCAGCACTAGTCTCCGTCATACAGCCAATCATCACCTGCATACCCAACTCACGCGCCAAAGTAATCATCTTACGCGCTTCCGCCACGCCGCCACACTTCATCAGTTTGATATTGATGCCATCATAGTAGGATTGCAGCCCAGCTACATCGGCATAAGTTTGACATGCCTCGTCGGCGATAATAGGCAGTTCTACCCGCTCGCAAAGCCAGGCATGTTCCTCGTTCATGTGCTTGGGCATAGGCTGCTCGATAAGTACCACACCCTGCTCAGATAACCATTGGCACATCTTCAGCGCATGCTCTTTGGTGGGCCAACCTTGGTTGGCATCTACATAGATAGGTTTGTTGCTGATACTACGGATAAGGCGGATCATACGTTTGTCTTCTGCTTCCTCGCGACCGAGTTTGACTTTGAGAATCTTCGCCCAGTCTGCTTCGCGCACTTTATGCAGCACTATCGAATCGTTGGCATCGTAGCCAATCGTATAACTGGTGCAAGGGGTAGCAGCAGGATCGATGTCCCACATCTGCCATAGGGGCTGGTTGTGCAGCTTGCCATAGAGGTCGTGCAAGGCAATGTCGATACTTGCTTTTGCCGCATGATTGCCTGGTGCCAAGGCATTGACTACCTGCATGATACTATCCACATTCAGCGGCTCGCGGCAGCTGTTGACAACAGGCTGAGCCAACTTTAGAAAAGCGCAAACTGACTCCTGCGTCTCCTTGAGATAAGGTGGCAGTGCTGCCTCGCCGTACCCCGTTTGGTTGCCGAGGGTGATGCGGGTGAGTACGATAGGGGTCGTGGTACGCGTGTTGGTAGAGATACCAAAAGCATGGCGCAATTCGCCAGTAAATGGTTCGTAAGTCAATTGAGCAGTCTTGTCACACGATTGAGATATACCAAAATATGCCTTATGGATCGCATTGGCCAATGCTTCAATGACGTCTTTCTTTGGATTATACACATACCCATTGGTGATGGCGACGATACCCCAACCATCCGCTGGGCTCCACATCATGATACTGCGCAATCCGTAGGCATCGCCAGTATGTCCCACTGGGTAGTTACCTGGTGTATTGTAGTGAGGATCATCTAGGAAGTCCACAAACTCTTGGAGGCATAATCCATATTGGTCTTCATAATAATCATCTGTTTGCTTGATCCATACGGGTGTCTGCATGGTTTTGGCACTCTCCTCGGAGATGATACGCACGCCATTGAGCTGACCATAGTTCATGTGCATCATCATATAGGTAGCCAAGTCGTGCGCTGATATTTTCACGCCGCCAGTAGGCGAGAAGATAGGCGCAGAGTAGCCCATGGTGTAATCATCGAGTAGATGTGCTACGCTACCGTAGGCATTGGATTCTACGTATTGTCCGTCGCGATAACGGTAGATGGAAGCGCATTTGCTCATGTCTAGTTCGTCGATATTATGTCCAGCATGCAAGCCAAGTGGCGTGATCACGCTATCCTTCACATAGCGGTCGAAACGCACACCAGACACTTTCTCGAGGATAGCGCCTGCGAAGTTGAGGCCCAGATTCGAATAGTTGTAGCCAGTTCCTGGGGCATAATCGTAATAGGTGGCTCTGCATTCGTCATTCACAGCAGGATTGATATGGTCGAGTGTGGAATAATTCTCAGGGTCGCGGAAACTGGCAGTATGCGAAAGTACCATGCGCAATGTGATAGGTACCTCTGGGTGATGTGGGTTGCGTACTTGGAAGCCAATGAGGTCGCTCACATCATCATCAAGAGAGATGACACCTTTCTCCACAAGCTGCATGAGGGAGGTTGCGGTGAAGGACTTGGAGATTGATGCAATACGCATGAAATGATTAGTAGTCAAAGGTGTTTGACTATCAAGATTGGCATGGCCAAAAGCTTTTTCATAAACGATCTGCCCATCTTGGACTATGACAGCAGCGACACCTACTGCTTGGTAGTCGTTCATCACTTGCTGAATAGCTTGGTCGGTGCGTTTCTCCGCGCTGGGAGCGCAACTCATCATCAGCAATAGCACGGCTGTTAAAGCCATCAAAACATGATTGTTTTTCATAATCAATATATCGTTTTAAGATTAATTCGTTTTCGTTATCTTACTTCACCACGACGAGTGTTGCTCCTTCTTCGTAGCGAGCGAAATCGGCATCATGCACCTCTACTTTCCCTGCGAAGTCACGCTTGAGTATCTGCCGTATCTCGTTGCGTAGCACGCCATTGCCTTTGCCGTGAATGATCACTACACGTCTTCCGCGGTGGCGGATATGTTGCTGCATGCTCATGCGGAAATAGCGCAGTTGATACTGATGTTTCTCCACTTCTGTCATTCCGTTGCCATTGGTGGGTAGGGCTTCCAGATGCAGGTCTATTACATGCTCATCGCGTTGGCGTTTGGACCGTTTGGCGGGTGCTGTTTTTGGAGTGCTAATGGTTGGTGCTGGTGACTCGGATTGCTTATGCGTGCCGATACAACCTTTGCGTTGATAGCTGGTGGCAGCAGTGTCCATCACGCATTTAGCTGCGGGGATTGGTCCTACATCGAAGCCATCGTCGGTCTCCACCCAAACGAGTTCTCGCTGCGCATCGTACTGCACGATAGTACCTCCGCCCACCGCATCCAAAAATCGTATTTTATCACCCTTACGCATTAAATATGTGTTATTCCCTTGGAATAGAAAACCTTTATCCGCTGCAAAGGTAGTATATTTTTCTGATATTTGCAAGACTTTAGCATATAAAAGAGAAGTTATTTGCCGGCTAAACAAACTAAAGGAGTGCGATTCATCGCACTCCTTTAGTTTACGTAATTCACAAAAGATTTGTTAACTATTATTTGATTAGTTCCCTCGCAAATTCGGGGATATTCACACCATCGAAAGTGCCCGAAGTCATCATCAAAAGTGCAGTATTATCGTATTTGACAGAACGAAGGCGTTGTTGCAATAGTTGGCTATCAGTAAATACTTCTACATTTTCTGTGCCAAAAGCCTTACGCACTTCCTCTGCTGTGATTGGGGTGAGACGTTTGTGCTCAATCACCTTTGGATTGAAGTACACCAATGCCACATCTGCCTGTGCCATGCATCCCTCATACTGAGGCAAGAAGTCTGCCATCAAGCTAGAGAAAGTATGCAACTCCATCGCTGCCACCAATTGCTTCTCAGGGTAGCGCTCGCGCACAGCATTTACCGTTGCGCGAAGTTTGCTTGGTGAGTGGGCGAAGTCCTTGTATGCTACATTTGTCCCGATTTCATCGATCAGTTCAAGGCGATTGCTTGCTCCTGTAAAGGTTGAAATCTCGCGGTAGAATTCCTCTGGCTTTACTCCTATCTGCTGACATGCCAATGCTGCAGCTTGTAGGTTCTCCATATTGTGCTTACCAAAGATCTTCATGTTCACATTGCCTTGGTATGCTTCATACGGGAGCTGTTTAATATCTGGTCGTGCTTGAGATGCTATCTCGCACAAGTTAGTGTCATGTTTATAGTAGATGAATGTGCCATTTTCCTCGATTCCATCGACGAACTTACGGAAAGTGTCCACATATCCATCAAACGTTGGGAATACATTGATATGATCCCAAGCTATACCCGTGAGTATCGCCACATGAGGGTGATACCATAGGAACTTAGAGCGCAAGTCGAGCGGAGAAGTTAGGTATTCATCACCCTCAAAGACTGCGTATTTAGCCGTATCAGAGAGGCGTACCATGCGCTCGAATCCTTCAATCTGAGCACCTACCATATAATCGGCTTCGATGCCCAAGTGTTGCAAGACATATAGAATCATGGAGGTAGTACTTGTCTTGCCATGACTACCACCTACAACAATGCGAATCTTATCCTTAGTTTGCTCGTAGAGATACTCTGGGAAAGAGTATATCTTAATGCCGAGTTCGCGTGCGCGCACCAACTCAGGGTTATCCTCGCGCGCGTGCATACCTAATATAATAGCATCGATGTCGCTGGTTATTTTCTCTGGATGCCAGCCCATCTCCTCAGGCAGCAGACCTGCCTCCTGTAGATGTGTGCGAGCAGGGTCGAATATCTCGTCATCCGACCCTGTCACCACATATCCTGCTTTGGTAGCTACCGCCATTGCCAAATTGTGCATGGCAGCACCTCCGATAGCAATAAAGTGTATTCTCATACTTTCTTTTTGTTTTTTGTTGGTATCTTGGTGTATAATTCTCGGTCATTATGGACCCCATAACTCCCTCGGATTGCACACCAATCTACTTAACAAAAATTCAAAAATAGTTTTACTAATGCCCTTCCGTCTACACCCTGAAGGGCGATTTGCTTACGCGAAAAGTTTGCCGAAGTCCTCGTGGCTGATTTCTTTCTCCTCGATCTTAGCTACGCCCTTGAGTGCAGCATAGATCTTGTTCTCAGCTACGCGCTCAACGATACCACGCAATTGCTTCTCGTCCTTGAGCATTTGCTCTGCATAGTTAGCCAAGTAGCTATCCTCTACGTGCATCAAGCCGTATTGCATGAATTGCATGCGAGCTACCTCTTTCGCATATGCCTCTACATCCTCTTTCTCTACTTGGATGTTGAAGTGCTTAGCCAATTGGTCTTTTGCCAAGTGCCAACGGAGCTCGTCCACCATTGCTGGGAAGTCTTTCTCTAACTCCTCGTCGGTCATCTTCTCGTTGGTAGCTTTCACCCAGCGTTTCAAGAATGCCTCTGGGAACTCAACCTTAGCCATCTTCTTCATCACTGCCTCTTTAGCGTCCAATCCGAATTTATACTTAGCGTCCTCTGCCATGTTCTCCTCGATCTCAGCTTTGATGCGTGCACGGAAGTCAGCCTCGTCAGCTACATTGTTCTCGCCGTAAACCTTAGCGAAGAGCTCGCCATCGATAGCAGCCGCTTGGTGACGGGTGATACCTTGGAGCTCGAAAGTGAAGTCAGATGTCAATGCCTCTGCTTCCTCTTTGCTGATACCGAGCATAGAGCTTACCTCTACAGAGTTGCTGTATGCTTTGGTTGGGTTGAAGGTGATCACATCACCTACCTTAGCGCCAGCGAAGAGCTTAGCTTGCTTCTTGTCTGACATATATGCTGGAGTCAACATACCGTTCTCTTTCACGATACCGTTCTCTTTTTGCTCGGTGAGAAGACCTTTTACTACATCGCCTTCCTCTACAACCTCAGCTTGTACATACTCGCCAAAGCGTTGAGCATAGCTCTTCACTTGGTTGTCAACCATCTCGTCGGTAACGATGATGGTGTATTGGGTGAGTTTGTTCTTGCCGTTGAGCATAGCGTCGAACTCTGGAGCCACTGCAATATCAAATGCAAAAGAGAAAGTGTCTTGGGTGTCGAAGTTTACCTCTGGAGTGAGCTCCTCGTTTGGCAATGGATCGCCAAGAAGGTTGAGGTTGTTCTCCTCGATGTACTTGTTGAGACCTTCGCCGATAACCTTGTTGATTACCTCAGCGAGGATGCTCTTGCCGTACATCTTTTGCAACATACCCTTAGGTGCCATACCTGGACGGAAACCTGGGATGTTAGCTTTTTTACGAATTTGGATAAGTTCTTTTTGAACTGCCTCTTGATAGTCTGCTGGCTCCACTGTGAGCGTGATAACCGCGGTGAGGTCTTTGATTTCTGTTTGATTAAATTGCATAATATTTTGATTTTAATTCACTTTGTTCATGTTGTGTGCGCGCTGCGCAGGTTGTGTCTTGCGAGGCAAGAGGTTGTGCGCCGCTGGCTGGTTATGTGCGCTTTGCGCAGGTTTCCGCTACGCAGTAGCCATCACTCACGCATTGCGTGCTCTACCTCGCCCATAGGCGACATTACTTCGGCAAAGCCGACTTTACGCTAATTCTTGTTCGCGCGTTTGCGCTCGAGTTCATCGAGGATGATTTTGCGGATACGCATGTAGTTTGGTGTTACTTCTACATACTCATCCTCCTTGATATACTCCAATGCCTCTTCGAGGGAGAAGATAACAGGTGGTGGCAATACCGCCTTGTCGTCTGCGGATTTGCTTCGCATATTGGTCAACTTCTTTGACTTGGTCACATTGATCACAATGTCGCCCTCTTTTGAGCTCTCGCCCACTACCTGACCCGCATACACCTCATCTTGTGGCGAGATGAAGAATCGTCCACGGTCTTGCAGTTTATCCAAGGCGTATGCGTAGGCAGTTCCACTCTCCATGGCGATGAGCGAACCATTATTGCGCTTCACGATCTCGCCTTTGTAAGGTTGGAACTCCAAGAAACGGTGTGCCATGATTGCCTCACCTGCTGACACGTTCAGCACATAGGTACGCATACCGATGATGCCACGGCTAGGAATCACAAACTCCAGCTGCACACGGTCGTTAATCATCTCCATACGAGTCATCTCGCCCTTGTGGGTGGATACATACTCGATGATCTTACCCGAGCACTCCTCTGGGGTGTTTACGGTCAGTTGCTCTACCGGCTCGCACTTCACGCCGTCAATCTCTTTGATGATGACTTGCGGCTGACCTACTTGCAACTCATATCCCTCACGACGCATGGTCTCTACCAATACGCTCAAGTGCAATACACCACGACCAAACACATTCCACGATGTCTCATCTGTTCCGCGCTCTACGCGCAACGCCAAGTTCTTCTCCAACTCTTTGTTCAAGCGGTCTTGAATATGACGAGAAGTCACGAACTTACCGTCCTTGCCGAAGAATGGCGAGTCGTTGATGGTGAACACCATCGACATGGTTGGCTCGTCAATTGCAATTGGATCAAGTGCCTCTGGATTCTCAAAATCGCAGATGGTGTCGCCGATCTCAAAGCCCTCAATACCGATGAGTGCGCAGATATCGCCAGATTTCACTTCCTCCACTTTTGCGCGCCCCATACCCGCAAAGGTGTGTAGCTCTTTGATCTTGCAACGCACCTTGCTGCCGTCTTTCTTGGCGAGAGTCACGTTTTGACCGTTCTTCAAGGCGCCACGGTGTACGCGTCCCACAGCAATACGACCCAAGTATGGACTATAATCCAAACTGGTGATGAGCATCTGTGGTGTACCGTCCAACATCTCTGGCGCAGGCACATGCTCAATGATGGTGTCCATCAATGCGGTGAGGTCAGTAGTTGGCTTGTGCCAATCGGTGGACATCCAGCCGTTCTTTGCCGAACCGTAGATAGTTTGGAAATCAAGTTGTTCCTCGGTTGCATCGAGGTTGAGCATGAGGTCAAAGACCTCCTCTTGCACCTCGTCTGGACGGCAGTTGAGTTTATCTACTTTGTTGATGACTACGATAGGTTTAAGATTGAGCTCAAGGGCTTTTTGTAGCACGAAGCGAGTCTGTGGCATAGGGCCTTCAAAGGCATCTACGAGGAGCAGCACGCCGTCTGCCATGTTGAGTACGCGCTCCACCTCGCCACCAAAGTCGGCGTGGCCCGGAGTGTCAATCACATTGATCTTGCAGCCCTTGTATTCAATGGCTACGTTCTTCGCCAAGATGGTGATACCACGCTCGCGCTCAAGCTCGTTGTTGTCAAGGATGAGCTCGCCCTTCTGCTCGTTCTCGCGGAAGAGGTTAGCGGTGTACAACATCTTATCAACCAAGGTCGTTTTACCATGGTCAACGTGTGCGATGATTGCTATATTTCTGATGTTTTGCATAATCTTGTTGTGTGCCTGTACGCATGCGCGCTTTACGCATATTACGAAAAAGCCTGCAAAATTACTATTTTTTTTGCACATATGCAATAGTTGAATGCTTTTTTTAGCTATCCTTTATGATTTAACGCATCTCTATCTAGCATCTTAATGGCATTTTCCCTCGTTAAAGACTGCTATATCTTACGTATATCTTACGTGTATGTTACGTATATCCTACGTATATGGTACGTAATTGACAGCGGAAAGAAAGGAAGACACAAAGAAAAAGCAAGAAAATGGCAAGGGTAAGGCAAAGAAAATGCAAAGAACAAGGAGAGGAAAAGGAGAGAAAAGAGAGCGAAGAAATGAGGAAATGAAGAACAAATCCATGAAAAAATGACGAAATGTTTGTGCGATTACAAATAATTTCGTAACTTTGCAGGCAAATTTCCATACTTAGGATACAATTGGTAAAAAGCAAAAGGAGGAAATATGCAAAATACAATTAGAATCTATTGCAAAAACACAAAGGAATTTGTGGATATTCCTTGTGGCATCTCACTGAAAGAGTTGTACGATCGATTGGCATTAAAGATGCCGTATCCAGTGATTGCAGCACGAGTAAATTACAAGGTTCAAAACCTTAACTTCTTGGTTTACAAGCCAAAAGATATTGAGTTTATTGATGCAACCAGCGAAAGTGGAAAGCGTTGTTATATCCGTACATTGAGTATGGTGATGGCTTGTGCAGTGAGAGAATTGTGGCCTAATTGTGACTTGCGCATTGAACACCCAATCAGTCGCGGTTTTTATTGCACCATTCGCGAATCGCGTGAAGTGGCTAAGGAAATAACTCCTGAAGTGGTGGCATTGCTGAAAGAACGCATGCAACAAATCATCGCAGAAGATCGTCCGATAATCACCGAAGAAAAGCAAACAAAAGAGGTGATTCGTTTGTTTGGAGAACGCAAGGATGGTGAAACCACGTTGTTTGAGACACTTGGCAACCCATATTGTCGCTACTATCGCATGGGAGATTATATCGACTATTACACTGGCGCGCTGATGCCTTCGACGGGATATATTCACCTGTTCGATGTGGAGCAATATCATGGCAATATTTTGTTGCGCATTCCTTGTCGTCGCAATCCGAACCAATTGGAGGAACGTTGTGTGCAAGATAAGCGTTTTGGCATATTCAAGGAGTATATAGGTTGGAATAAGTTGTTGCATATCAGCAATGTAGGTGAATTTAACAAGGCTTGCAAAAACCAAAAGAGCTTTGAGATGATTAAACTATCGGAGGCATTGCACGAGAAGAAGGTTGCCCAGATTGCGGACCAGATAGCGCATCGCGAGAGTGGTGTGCCGAGATTTGTTTTGATCTCTGGACCTAGTTCGTCTGGTAAGACGACATTCTCAAAGCGTTTGACTATTCAACTGATGGTGAACGGAATACGCCCTGTGGTGATTTCGATGGACAATTATTTTGTGAATCGCGAGGATACTCCGCGCGATGAAAATGGCGAATGGGATTTTGAGCACTTGGAGACCATAGACCTGCCATTGTTCCGCAAGCAATTAGCAGATCTGCTTGATGGTCAGACCGTTAAGTTGCCATTCTACAACTTCGAAACAGGAAAACGTGAATATCGAGGCGACACTTTGCGCTTGGAGAAAGATACGGTGGTGATCTTGGAAGGACTACATGCTTTGAACCCCAAATTGATTCCAGATATTCCACACGAGATGACGTTTAAGATTTACGTAAGTTCCTTAACCACAGTGAATTTGGATAATCACAATTGGATTCCAACGAGCGATGTACGTTTGATTCGTCGTATTGTTCGCGATTATCGTTATCGTGGATATTCTGCGATGGAAACGATTGCTCGTTTGGACAGTGTACAGCGTGGCGAAGATCGATGGATTTCGCCATTCCAAGAGGAAGCGGATGTGATGTTTAATTCGGCTTTGCTGTTTGAATTAGCAGTGCTGAAACGTCACGCAGAGCCGATATTGGATGAGGTACCAAAATATTGTGATGAATACACGACAGCACATCGCTTGCTGAAATATTTGAGTTATTTTGAATCAATTCCAGAGCGTGAAATTCCACCAACATCGTTCTTGCGCGAGTTTGTGGGAGGTAGTTCGTTTAGATATTAAACTGAAAATCAATGCATATGAGAGGTTTTGTGGTTGTATTATTGTTTTGTACAGGCTTATCTTGTTTAGCACAAGAAGTGGGCGTGGACTCTGTGTTTGTGGGTGATAGTGTTGTGGTTGAAGATACCTTGCAGGCTGTACTGCTGACAGATGTGATGGAAAATGCCACTGTGTATCAAGACTCTATGGTAAGGCAGTTGATGATAGACAAACAATTAGGAATACAACGCGGCAAAGTGGAAGTGGATGGTTTTAGGGTGCAGGTATACTCATCCAATCAACAACAAATAGCTAAGAATGAGTCACTGATATTGCAACAAGAATTGGAAAAAGTATTGAGTAAAACGGTTTACACGATATCTGAACCTCCATTTTGGAAAGTGCGCGTGGGTGACTTCTTGACACGTGAAGATGCAATGCTCTATAAAAATGAATTGGTCGCACAATTTCCTGATCTTCAAAGTAGTGCATATGTTGTACCAGATAAAGTAATCGTTGTAAATTGAGAAATATGACACCTCCATTTGTACCTTCGGATGACAAAACTCAACAGATTGCCCATCATGTAGAAGAACTGCTTCGATTGATTGGGGAAGATTCTGCACGTGAAGGTCTGAAAAAGACACCGACTCGCGTAGGTGAGGCTATGCAATTTTTGACACAAGGCTATCAACAAGACGCGGAAGATATCTTGCGTGGCGCGCTGTTTGAAGAAGATTATCGCCAAATGGTGGTTGTAAAAGATATACCATTTTATTCCTTGTGCGAACATCACCTATTGCCATTTTTCGGCAAAGCGCACGTGGCATATATACCAAATGGTAAGATTACGGGATTGAGCAAGATAGCTCGTGTGGTGGATGTATTTGCTCGACGCTTGCAGGTTCAAGAGCGTATGACCACACAAATAAAAGACTGTATCCAACAGACACTCAATCCATTAGGCGTGATGGTAGTAATAGAAGCAGAGCACCTATGTATGCAGATGCGAGGGGTGCAGAAGCCTCATGCCGTTACGACGACGAGTGATTTTACAGGGGCGTTTAATCGAGCAGAAACGCGAGAGGAGTTTATGAATTTGATACGAGGGTAGATTGCCTTTCAGTCAATGATAATGACAGATGTAGGATATAAAACGGCAAAGCTACAGATAAATAGGTAATATCAAACGTAGAGGAAAAAAGTTCCGTCCATAGATTCTCTTTCCACATTTTTTCCACAAAAGCCATCGCGACTAAACTGGTTAATAATAAACCAGTTATGATTGTGCGATAATTCATTCTACCGTGCATCCAAATGGTGATACCAATTGCTCCACATGCAAAAATAAGGAGCACTAGCAAACTGCCCTGTCTGGTCTGTAATACAAATGGGTTGTATTCAAAAAACAACAACGTACTTCCTTGCCAAAACACAAAAGGCAGAATTGTCAAAGTGAATGTACCTAATATAATGAGTAGGAATAGAGCTTGTTTTTTCCAATTTAGTTGTAAAAATTCATATCCGTAAAGAACGCATAACGGTATTACTGCTATTAAACGTGTTGACAACGTCAAACCTACAAGAAGTGCTATCCCAACCACATTGTTGATTAGTTTGACATTTTTATGAACTAGCCATTCGGCAATAATAGCAGAAAGCATCATATTGGTTATCAAATCACTACGCACGGCTATTTCATACCAAAAAGCAGGAGATATGCAGAGCAGTATTCCAACTACAAATGCCACTTTTGGAGAATAAAGTCTGTTCAACGTCCAAAGGAATAATAATGTAACGATAATAATAGACATTCCGACATTACCTAACGCATAAAAAGGGATATGGAGGATTTGCCAAACGGGGAATGGCGATCCGTATCCTCCTAAGTGAGTTTGTTGTCCATATGGATACTGCCCACAAAACATCCCAGATAAGAAGTTATGAATTGCAGACCACCTATCTACATTAAGTGAAAGTGGGTCAATGGACAATTGCAAAATACTTGCAATGCACGTAAAGAGGATTAAAAGAGCTAGAAACCATTTGAAAGGATGCTTACATTTAGGAGAAAAATAACGAATTGCCCATAGAAGACAAACAACACCAAGAATGTACACAATCGCAAAGAGCCAATGTAAAGATGTGACACGGGATACATACTTTTCAATAAACAATGTGTTAATAAGTATGTATAGTAGAAGTATGATGCGATTAATAAGCAAGTTCATGTGATTAGTTCATAATAAGAATCTTGACACTGTTATGATTTTCGCCAGACTTTGTGTTACAAACAGCAGTATACACTCCCGAAGCTACTCGCTGTCCTCGTGCATTGTTACCATCCCAAACAGCTGCACCTCCTTGTCCTTCCAATATTTTAACGAGATTTCCCGCAGCATCCAATATACGTACTTGCGTATCAACCATCAATCCTTTGATGGTAATATGACCTCTATACGTAGGCTGCACTGGATTAGGATAAGCGTATAAATTATTGAAATTTTCTTCGGGTTCAATCGCATCACTCATGTAAGAAACTAGTCCCGCAGCTGTTCCGATAAACACTTCTCCAGATAATTCATTAATAGCGATAGATAGTACGTTGTCGCTTGGCATGAGTGAATTTTCGGTAGTGAAGTGTGCAACAGTTTCAATATCCTTTCCTCCCATCTCATTTGTAGTGATTTGAATTAAGAATACACCAGAAGAAGCAGTCCCAATCCATTTACGATTTGCACCATCAATAGCAATACAATTGATCTGCTCTCCGTCCAACAAATAATCTCCTAATCCAGACCCATCATTACGAGGGATGACGATGCGTTCGCATTGGTTGGACGTGGCAAAATCAATGTGAGAAGGGATTGTAAATACACCAGAATTCGTCCCGACCCAAAGCGTATTATCGTTATCTTGTGCAATGGAATAAATATTCTCTGGTGCAATATTTCTTGAATTCTGATCTATCCAAGTATTTCTGAATGTTACTTTATCATCATTCGGATTGTGTGGAGTTCCATTATCTTGTAAAAGAATCAATCCTGTTCCTGCTCTTACAATTGAAATCCATTTCCATTGAGGGTTACGAATATCCATAATCAAATCACCTGGCGTGTCCAATGAAATGGAGTTTAAATCAAACGAAGTCCATCTTCCATCAGGTGAAATAACATGTACGTTCCCTTGATTACCGCCAGCATTTAGCACCCATAAATTGTTTTGATCGTCATACATTATCCTGTCTATTCGAGTATATAAATCAGGATTACTTGGTGCAGCAGAATGGAACTCACTATTGGATGCCAAATATAATTTGACTACATTAGTATCTTGCATCTCTATCATTCCTGTTCCATATGTCGTAATAAAATAATGATTAGGATCATAAGGGTCTTGAGCAACATCCATGGCATCATACAAAGCATGTCCTGCTTTTTGTACTAAGTTTTTATTCGTCATGTTAGTCCACTGATCGTTTTCCAATATCATCAACTCTACAGGACGGGTATATTGAGATGCCCAACGTCCTCCGGGTAGCATATATAATTTATTTCCAAAAGTACGTAATCTATATGAATAGTTATTTAATGGACCATCTGGATGATATTCTACGTCATAATCATTATGATGATGCACCACTCCATTGTCTCTTGTTCCAGTCCAAAAAGAGCCATCATCCTCCACAATATCATTAATATATCCGTACGATATATAGATCGGCATTGTAAAATCATTCTGTAGTTCCGCTATACCATCTTGACTGATAAGTGCAAACAAATGGCTGTTTGTTTGACGTAATCCTCTTATCTTGAATTTAGATGTGTGTTTTTTCCAAAGTCCGTTATGAAGTGACCAAAGTACATTATCTTTGACAACACAAAGTGTTTGCATGTGTGCTTCCATTCCTTGTAAGTTTTTTCCAGACGGAAGTGATTGCCTTTTCCAATACGCATAATCCACTAAATTATCATTTAAGTGAGCAGAGTAAAGTGAAGTTTTAGAGGCAGCATATATGCTATCTCCTAAAATGGTTATATAAGCCACATCTACTTCAGTTGACTGCTCACCAATATAGTATGTATCCTCTATTTCGTGACGTTTCATGTCTAACGCGATTATTCCAAAACTCATAGCCAAGTATGCCTTAGAGCCATACATACAAATATCATGAACTTGCTTAGACAAGCTCATTGATTTAAGGAACAAATCAGAAACATTATAAACATCACCTTCTCTATCCAAAATATCTAAATGACCATTTTGATAGGTAACAAGCATTTTTTCAGTGCTAAAATTGACTTTGATGTGATCTATAATAGAGCTACTTAATCCAGTTGCTTTAGTGTAATATTCTATTTCTTCCGTTTTTTTATTCACAGAAAACATGGAATTGTTAGATAATGCATAAATTTTGTCTCCCAACCGCTCTACCTCATTGATTTCCGAAAAAGCCAAATGCGATTTCCATTGAAACATCGTACCATAAGTAATCTCCTCATCCGAGATATCTAGATTAAGCGCAGTGTCAGGTGATAGTTGGTAAGAAACTAAACCTTGTCCAGTTCCGATATACATTCGATTATTGTAATTATCAAATGCTAGTGAAAGTACGGTATTAGAAGGCATAACTGTATTATCACTAGTATAATGTGCTAAAATCTCGGTTGCCTCAGCGTTTAACACATACACTCCCGACTGTGCTGTTCCTATCCAGATTTCATTATTATGATCAAACGCAAAGGTATTAACTCTCTCCATTTCCAGCAAATCACTTCCATCTGCCATAGGAATTCGTAATCGTTGGCATTGAGTTGATGTCATAAAATCAGTGGTGTGCGGAATAATAATTGGACCACATGAAGTTCCTATCCACAGATCTCCATTAGGAGCCTGTACCATTCCGTAATAGAACTCTGGCACAACCACATTACCATCTTGATCATAAAATTCTGCTTGCAATTTAAATTGATCATCACCTTGCTCAAAAGGAGTTCCTCCATCATCTATCATGGCAACAAATGGATTCGCTCGACAAGATAATATCCATTTACGCATCGGATTTTTATTATCGACTATCAACCCTCCCGAAGTATTAGTATATACCCGAGAATTATTAGAGTACAAGTTTATGCCTCTTTGTGTCCCATCTGGCAAAAAGGCGACTAAAGTAGTATCCATACCTCCATCCACATTTATCCAAAGTCGCCTCTCACTATCATATGTAGCAAAATTTGTACGAGTATATGTATCTGGACTGTTTGGAGCTGCAGATCCTAAGATACTATTGCTTGGTGTATATCGTTTTACTAAAACATCATCTCTAAATTCATAAACTCCTGTGCCATAACTCGTCACAAAGAAATGCCCTGATTCGTCTGGGTCAACAGCAACGTTCATAAAATCCAAAGCACGTTTACCTGTCTGACCTTTGATTTCTGCATTAGTGATATTCAGCCATTTGTCGTTCTCATAAATCATAACATGCCCTTCAGTTCCATTTTGATTTGCCCATCTTCCACCAGGAACGACATACAACCTGCCCCGATCAAATGTCATACTATATGGGGTATTTACCTGAGGACCATCAGGTAAATAATACGCTTCTTCACCTGTAACAAACTTTCTGTATACGCCTTGTTTACCTGCTACTTTCCACAAATCTCCGTCCGACATAGTGTATTCTTTTCCTTTTTTTGTGTCAAATGGACAAGGCAACACAGAACACGTACTCCAAAAATGATAGTCAACAACATTATCATGTATGCAAGCTGAGTAATTCTTGCTTTTGGTTTGAGCATAGATGCTATCTCCATAGAACATCACATCGGTCACCTGCACCTCACTTGCTTCTTCCCCAATATAGTACGTCTCTTTAAACTCATGCTTTTCCAAATCAAAAACAAGTATACCAAAATCCATGGACAAATAAGCGAATTTACCATGAATAGTAATATTATTACATTTCTTGGATGATGTCATACGTTTATTGTACAGGTCTGATATATAATGCATTGTACCATTATATTGTATATCCATCTTGCCATCAGAATACATGATCAACAATTGCTCGCGCTCTTCATCATACATCAAAAAGCACACGTTCGTACCATGCAAACCAGATCGATTATTGTACAATGTCATATTCTCTGTCATTTTGTTGATAGAGAATATAGCACCATTTGCAAGGGCATAAATTTCTTCGGGACAGTTTGCTATAACCTGCACACTATTATACGCAAAGTGCGTCCTCCACTGCCCCACTCCTGCAAACGCCGCTACAGAAACGAACATCAACAACCAACTCAATATATACTTTTTAATTTTCATATATTCTTGTCTTCTAATATGTTACATAATTTTTCCATCGCTCGTCCACGATGACTAATCGCATTTTTCTCTTCTGCTGACAAACTCGCAAAAGTCTTTTCATATCCCTCTGGCACAAAAATCGGGTCATAACCGAAACCTCCAGCCCCTTCTTCTTGCAGAGCAATTCTTCCAAGAACCACCCCTTCCACTTGTTGTACATGTTCTGTCGTAATCAGCGATACCACCGTCCTAAAGCGCGCACTTCTATCCACTTGCCCCTGCAATTCTCGCAATGCTCTCTGTCGATTATTCACATCACAAGCCTCATCTCCTGCCCAACGAGCTGTACGCACACCTGGCGCTCCACCTAAAGCAGCAATCTCTAAACCGGTATCATCTGCAAATACGCCATCTATTCGATCACTAAGACCCTTCTCACATATCCACTCCCACACAACTTGCGCTTTTAAGTTTGAATTAGCTTCCAATGTCTCCCCTGTTTCTTCAATCTCTTGAGAAAATCCAAGTTCTTTCAAACTTATCACTTCCACATGAGCAGGGAGGATTTGTCTCACCTCTTCCAACTTATGCGTATTATTTGATGCAAATACCAATTTCATGCCTATTTTACAATTAAAAACTTGCAAAATTAGTATTTTTTGCTCAAATATCAAAATATTTTACCACAGATTTGGTATATTCGACCATTTTTTTATAATTTTGTCGCGAATTTATAACAAACCATATTCTATTAAACAATGAAAAGAATTCTATTTTTTGCAGTAACCCTCCTTTTTTCGGTTACTCTTTTCGCTCAAAATCCCCTATTAGGTGAGTGGATTACAGTAGATGATGCCACCGGAGAGCAAAAATCAATTGTGCGTATTTATCAAGCCGACAACGGAAAATACTACGGCACAATCATTCAACTGCTCGAAGAAAATGGCGAAACTGCTGTCTGCACAGAATGTACGGGCGAGGACCACAACAAACCAATCGTTGGATTGACAATCATCCGTGATATGCAACTCAAAGACAATGAGTTGCGCGGAGGTAAAGTCCTTGACCCTGACAATGGCAAGTTCTACTATGCCAAAGTCTATCTCAAAGATGGCAAACTCATTCTCCGAGGCTCACTTGACAAGGCTGGACTGCTCGGAAGAAGCCAAATATGGTTGCCTAAATAACAACAAAAAAAATGACTGCCATCGCAGTCATTTTTTTTATTCTTAGCATCCCATTGCTTCTGCAATCGAATTGGCTATCTCCGCCATCTCCTCCGAAGGCAATGTCAACTTTTGGTTGGCAAACGACATATCCCCTTCCTTGCTAATCGGAATCAAATGCATATGCACATGTGGCACTTCCAATCCAATCACAGCCACGCCGACACGTTTACATACCACCGCGCCTTTTATTCCGCGAGCCACCTGCTTGGCGAATACCAACATCTCGCTCAATATATCATCCTCTAAATCAAAGATATAGTCCGCTTCGGGCTCAGCCAATTTAGGCACAACCAACGTGTGACCTTTTTGCAATGGATTGATATCCAAGAAGGCATAAAACTTCTCATTCTCAGCCACTTTGTAGCTAGGAATCTCGCCGTTAATAATCTTCGAAAAAATAGTCATAATATCAACTGTTAATTGTCAATTGTCAACTGCCTTAAATACTGATTTCCAATATCTTAAATTGCATCTTACCCGCAGGCACTACCACTTCAGCGGTATCACCCACCTTCTTGCCGAGCAAGCCTTTTGCAATAGGAGTAGTTGTAGCAATCTTGCCCTCCAGGATATTTGCCTCACCCTCTGTAACCAATTGATATACTTTCTCTTGGTTAGTCTTGAGGTTCAACACGCGCACTTTGGTCAAGATTTGCACCTCATCGGTATTGATATCTGTCTCATCAATGATTCGAGCGTCCACAATCTTGCCTTTGATCATCGCAATCTTGCTTTCCAAGATGCCTTGTTCCTCTTTAGCTGCATCATATTCTGCATTCTCGCTCAAATCGCCCTTCTCGCGCGCCTCTGCAATTGCTGCAATCACACGAGGACGCTCCACTGTCTCCAAGTATTGGAGTTCTTCTTTCAATTTCTGAAGACCTTCTACGGTCATGTAAGTTGTTGCCATATCTTATTTTTAGTATTTTCGATTAAAAATCTCACTCGCAATAAATGCCTTGCGAGCCTCATCCGCATCGCTCAAATCTGCAAGCAGCGGATTTTCTTGTTTGTTTTTATCCAATTCGTTCATATTTATGCAAAAAAATAATGAAAACAATACCTTCCATTTTTTGCGATTGTTTAAGAAACAACGAGAAACTTCCCAGCCTCTCGTTGCCATTAAACCTAAACCTTAACTATGAAAATTTATTGTTTTCGCTGCAAAGGTACTACAAAAAAAGTAAATACGCAAATTTTTTTAGGAAAAAATGTATTTTTGTATAAAAAATGTGCGTATTTTATTCGATGTCTTGATTCTTGGCTCCTGATTCCTTCCTCCTTACACCAATTTCCCCTTCAATGTTGCAGCACTTGCTTCCTCTATCTTTACCATCACCAACTCGCCAATCTTCCTTCCTTCTCTTGGAAAAACCACGGTCTTATACTGCGATGTTCTTCCGTACATATCCTCATTGCTGCGTTTCGAATAGCCTTCCACCAGCACTTCCACCACTTTGCCAATCTCTTTTTGGTTACTCTCCAACGACAACTGATTTTGCAGTGCAATGATCTCATTCAGTCGTCTCACCTTCTCCTCTTCTGAGATGTTATCGGGCAGATGTTTCTGCGCGTGAGTACCAGGACGCTCGCTATACTTAAACATAAACGCCGTATCAAAACCCACCTCGCGCATCAACGACAATGTCTCCTGATGATCCTCCACCGTCTCATCGTGGAAACCACAGAACACATCCGTGCCTATCGCTGCCTCAGGGATAATCCTACGTATCGCTGCGATCCTATCCAAATACCACTCACGCGTGTACTTGCGGTTCATCAGTTTCAATATCTTATTCGAACCGCTCTGCACAGGCAGATGAATAAACTTACACAGATTCTTGTACTTCGCGATTACCTCCAACGTCTCATCCGACATATCTTTTGGGTGCGACGTAGTGAATCGCACACGCATATTTGGCACAGCCTCTGCTACTTGCGCCAACAACTGCGCAAAACCAATCACCTCTTCTGTGCCATCCTCTCGCACGCGCGCGTACCTATAACTATTTACATTCTGCCCCAATAATGTCACCTCTTTATATCCCTTTTCTTGCAAGTCGCGCACCTCATTCAATATACTCTCCACATCGCGACTGCGCTCTCTTCCGCGCGTGTAAGGCACAATGCAATACGAGCAGAAATTATTACATCCGCGCATAATGCTCACAAAACCCGATATCTGTTTGCCTATTCGTGCTGGCATCACCTCGCGGTATGTCTCCGTGGTGCTCAGCTCAATATTGATTGCAGGCAACCCTTTCTCGCACATTGCCAGCAGGTTAGGAATGTCCAAATACGCATCTGGACCTGCCACAAAATCCACTCCCCACTCCTTCACCAACGTCTCTCCCATGCGTTCCGCCATACAACCAATCACACCTATCAAGCGACTTTTCTTGCGCTCTCCTCCCCTTGAAGGGGAGGCTGGGTGGGGTCTTCTGCCCAGTTCTTTCAATCTATTTTGCACTTTCTGCTCGGCATTATCACGAATAGAACACGTGTTCAGCACCACAATATCTGCCTCTGCAATATCATCAACCATCTCACAATCAGTTGTTTGCATGATGGCAGCTACCACTTCGCTATCTGCCACGTTCATCTGACAGCCGTATGTCTCTATATAAAACTTTTTCATATCAATCCTTTTCCTAAACTCCTTTCTTGTGGCTTACTTGGCATACAGCCGACTTACCCTTGTCGTCCAAGCACTCCAAACCACGCTACAAAGGTACTATTTTTTTTAAATATACACAAGATTTTCCTTCAAAATTCAAAATTCTTAACTCAATATGCACAATTTTCACCCAATCTTTCCTTATCTTTTCGCTGTCAATTACGTACCATATACGTAGGATATACGTAACATATACGTAAGATATACGTAGGATAATCGAGTTGTTAACCTAAGAATACCCTATCTTCCCCCTGCCTTTTACCTGTTTCTTTCCGCTTTCTTTCTCGAAACCACCTCGTTACCACTTCGATGCCACTCCATTATCACTCCATTACCATCCAGTACTTTCCCCGTACCTTCCCCGTGCCTTGCCCCCCTATACTTTCACCTTTCCGTTTTCAGTTTTCACCTTAAAAATTTGCACACTTGCAAATTTTTCTGTACCTTTGCCGAATATTTCTGCAGAAAACATGACCAAAGAATTTCAAATGTTGGCAAAGACTTTCAAGGGACTTGAACAAGTCCTCGCGAAGGAACTCATCGAACTTGGAGCCAACAACGTACAAATCGAACGCCGTGCTGTCTCCTTTACGGGCGACAAACGTATGCTTTACACCGCCAACTTCTGTTTGCGCACAGCTTCGCGCGTATTGGTACCAATCGCTACCTTCAAGGCGAAAAAGACTGACGACATCTACGAACAAGTCAAACTATTGGACTGGGCGCAATACATGACCGCCAAAAACACGTTCCAAATTGATGCTACTGTCTATTCCGACCTCTTTCGCCATTCACAATTCATCACCTACCGCGTCAAAGACGCCATAGTGGACTGGTGGATGGAGCATGGTGGCGTGCGCCCCAATGTGCAACTAACCAACCCCGACCTCTACCTCAACGTCCACATTGCTGGCGACACAGTAACCCTTTCTCTAGATAGCTCAGGCGAAAGCCTACACAAACGCGGCTACCGCGTTGCCAACACACAAGCTCCTATCAACGAGGCGCTTGCAGCAGGCATGCTCTTGCTCGCTGGTTGGCATGGTCAAAGCGATTTCTACGACCCTATGTGCGGATCAGGCACGCTCCTCATCGAAGCAGCACTCATTGCCCGCAATATCGCACCGGGCATCTACCGCAAAGGCTTTGCCTTCGAGAAATGGGCAAATTTCGACGCTGACCTCTTTGAGGATATCTATAGCGATGATAGTCGCGAACGCGATTTCCAACACAAGATCTATGGCTCAGATGCGGGCTTCTATGCCGTGCAAGTAGCCAACAAGAATATCCAATCTGCTAATCTACAGCGAGATATCGAAGTAAAGCAAATCCGCATAGAGGAACTGAAATTGGCAGACCAATCCACCGAGGGTGCACTCGTCATGATGAACCCTCCTTACGGCGAACGCCTCTCGCAAGATAAAAACGTCCTACGCCTCTACCAAGATATTGGCACTGCACTCAAGCATCAATTCAGCGGAGCAACTGCTTGGATGATATCCAGCAACGAAGAGGCGCTCAAATGTGTCGGCTTACGTCCAGCAAAACGCATTCATCTTGTCAATGGCGACCTCGACTGTTTATTCAACCAATACGTTTTGTTCAAAGGCGACCGCAAATCATGGAAGAAATCCTTATAGAAGAATTCAATTACCCTTTGCCTGACGAGCGCATTGCCAAATATCCTTTGGCGAATCGCGACCAGAGCAAACTACTCGTCTATCGTGATGGACAGGTGAGCGAAGATCAATTTTTCCACATCGGAGAATACTTGGCTCCTGGTTCACTCCTTATATATAATAACACGCGCGTGATACAAGCACGCTTGGTATTTCACAAAAAAGTAGTTTCGGAGTATGGAGGTACTACTGAACATGCCAAACCACTGAACAGCGAAGCTACTCTCGGTGCCCGCATCGAAATCTTCTGCCTCGAACCGCTTGCTCCGCACGATTACCAATTATCACTCGGAAGCACAGAGGGCTGTACATGGAAATGCATGATTGGCAACGCCAAGAAATGGAAATCGGGTGCATTATCGCTGCCCGTACAACTCCCATCAGGCGAAACCATTACCCTTTTTGCCGAACGTGGCGAACAAACAGGCAATACCTTCGCTGTTCACTTCTCATGGAGTCCAACAGCGCAGCGATCTAACAGCGCAGCGGTCCAACAACAAAGTGGTCTAACAGGCGTAGCCGATCTAAATATCAGTTTTGCTGAGATCCTCGACGCCGTAGGTGAGTTACCCATTCCGCCATACCTCAACCGCAAGACGGAGGAAAGCGACAAAACCACCTACCAAACAGTCTATTCGCGCATCAAAGGTTCAGTCGCAGCACCTACAGCAGGTCTTCACTTCACGGATAACGTCCTCAATAACTTACGCCAAAAGGGCATACAGACCGCCGAAGTCACCTTACACGTAGGAGCCGGCACCTTCCAACCCGTCAAGGTGGCAGATGCCAACCAACATACCATGCACACCGAGATTATCGCCGTACCACGCGAAACCATCGAAACAATCATTGCCAATCTCGGGCATATCGTAGCAGTAGGCACCACCAGTATGCGCACATTGGAGAGCCTCTACTTCCTCGGTGCACAACTCTACACTCATCCTTCTACCTCCTCCCTCGAAGGAAGGTCGGGAGTGTCCACACTTTCCGTCACGCAGTTCGAGCCATATGAGAAGGAGCACACGCTATCCACTCGCGATGCATTGCAAGCCATTATTGACCATTTAGAGCAAACCAACCAAGACATCTTGCATGCTGAAACCCAAATCATGATCAAGCCGGGCTATGCTTTCCGCATTGTTGACCAGTTGATTACCAACTTCCACCAACCCAAGTCCACATTGCTTCTCCTCGTGAGTGCATTCGTGGGTGGTGATTGGCATACTATCTACGATTATGCCCTCGCCCACAACTTCCGCTTCCTTAGTTACGGTGACAGCAGTATATTAACGCGCATCTCTAAACACTAAACAGTAGCCCTTTAGGGCGTTCACTAAACACTAAACAAAAATGATCGACACCCATTGCCATATTGACGACCCGCAGTATGCGGAAGGTTTAGACGCTTTCTTGACGGAGCAACGCCAAGATGGCGTAGAATATATCTTAGTACCTGGAGTGGACAAGACCTCAGTCAAAGACGTCTTAGAGGTCTGCGACCGCTATCCTGATTATCTCTTCCCTGCTTTGGGTCTCCACCCCGAGAATGTCAAAGAGGACTGGCGCGAGCAACTCGCTACCATCAAAGCCGCAGTCGATACGCGCATGTGTTCTGCACCTTCAAACTCCCTTCCCTATAGGGAGGGGATGGGGGTAGGCTCTCTCATTGCCATCGGCGAAATAGGTCTCGACTACCATTGGGATACGACCTTCAAGGAGCAACAGCACGAAGCCTTACGCGAGCAGATGCGTTGGGCTGAACAATACAACCTACCTGTAATGATTCATAGTCGCGATGCCACAGAAGATACCCTCAATATCTTACGCGAATTCCCATCTGTTAAAGGTGTCATGCACTGCTTCAGCGGTAGCCATGAGGTAGCAAAGCAGGTTATTGATATGGGATATTATTTGGGTATAGGCGGTGTGCTAACGTTCAAAAATTGCAAACTCGCTGAACATTTAGTCGGCATTCCTTTGGAGCGTTTGGTGCTGGAAACTGATGCCCCTTATATGGCTCCTGTTCCATATCGTGGAAAACGCAACGAAAGTCGCTGGATGCGACATGTGGCAGAGCGTTTAGCAGAGGTGTATAATTGCTCCGTAGAGCACATAATTGAGACAACAACAGCCAATGCAAAAGCACTTTTTGTTATAAAATTGTGAAAAAAAACAAAAAAAGTGCAAATTTTTGTGTATATATCAAATATTTTTTGTACCTTTGCGGGTCGTTAGGTGTATTGTGCCCGAAAGTGTCGCGAGATTACTAGTTGCTAACGCAAAGGAGAGATGCTCGAGTGGTTGAAGAGGCACGCCTGGAAAGCGTGTAAACTCCAAAAGGGTTTCGGGGGTTCGAATCCCCCTCTCTCCGCAAGACTTTTACGAACAATCGAATCTGAGCTTGCTCAAGTGAGATTGAGAGTAAAAGGATTTGCACAGGATGCCCGTGGCAGACTGTGGGGCATTCGAGGTGGGCGAGCGCAGCGAGGTCGGTGCCCTCGAATCTCAACACAACGTGAACGAAGTGAGCCACTTTCGTGAAGCGTTAGCGAACCACTTTCGCAACTTATTTGCCATTTTCGCTCGCAATGCGAGCCACCAACATGAGCGAAAGCGAATTAAATAAATTATAAACAATTTAATACTAAAAACAAAATCGTATGAAAAAAATTTTTGCAACCCTTACGGTGTTGGCAATGTTTTCTTTCGGAAGCGTTGCAGTAATGGCTCAAGACGCAGCTGAGGCTGCTCCTGTAGCTGAGGAAGTAACTGTAGATTCTGCAGCTGTTGAGGCTCCTGTAGCAGTAGAGGCTGAAGAAGTAGTAGAAGAGGCTGAGGGCGGTGTTGTTGCTCTCCACAAGACTCTCAAAACTAAGTTCATTGAAGGTGGTGCTGGCTTCATGGCTGCAACTCTCATCTGCTTGGTATTCGGTTTGGCACTCTGTATCGAGCGTATCATCTATTTGAGCTTGAGCAAAACTAACACCAAGGCGCTCTTGGCTGAGGTTGAGAAAGCATTGAAGAACGGTGGTATCGAGGCTGCTCTCGAAGTTTGCCGCAACACTCGTGGTCCTGTAGCAAGTATCTTCTACCAAGGTTTGAGCCGCTACAACGAAGGCGTTGACGTTGTTGAGAAAACTGTAGCTTCTTACGGTGGTGTTCAACTCGGTCTCCTCGAGAAGAACCTCTCTTGGATTTCTCTCTTCATCTCTATCGCTCCATCTTTGGGATTCTTGGGTACCATTATCGGTATGATCCAAGCGTTCGATAAGATCCAACAAGTAGGTGATATCTCTGCAACTGTCGTTGCTGGTGGTATCAAGGTCGCTCTTTTGACAACCCTCCTCGGTTTGATCATCGCTATTATTCTTCAAGTATTCTATAACTACATCCTTAGCTTGATCGAGGGTCTCGTTAACGAGATGGAGGATAGCTCTATCAGCCTCCTCGACCTCGTGGTTGAATACGACGCAGCACAAAAGAAATAATCTATTTTGCATTGTGCAGAACGTGAATTGTTAAACTTGCAAAATTATAGATTATTATGAAGAATTATAAATTATTCCCAAAAGTAACCCTCTGGGTACTCATGGTGGTAGGTATCATCGCAACTGCGTTGTTCTTCCTTGGAGGCTCTGAAGGTTCATTGGAGGTAGCTGGTGACTTCTTGGATATTCCTAAGTTCACCAACGTGCTCCTCTATTGGATTTACGCGCTCGTAGTACTTGTTATCCTTGTTACTTTCGGTTTCGTATTGGCTAAGCTCGTAGAGACCTTCAAGGTAGATCCTAAGCGCGGTCTCGTATCTGTAGCCGTAGTGTTGGGTGCTGTTGCTCTCTGCGCACTCTGCTGGTTCTTGGGTAGCCCTGAGAAGGTAGAGATCCTTGGTTACGAAGGTACCGACAACGTAGGTAACATGGCTCGCATGAGCGATGCTATTATGTATCTTGTTTACATCCTTACCGCTTCTACTGTAGCAGCTTTGGTTTGGGGTGTTATTTATACTAAAGTTAAAAAGTAATTGTAGTTATGGCAAAGAAAATTCCTGAGATAAACGCCAGTTCCATGGCTGACATCTCGTTCTTGCTGCTCATTTTCTTCTTGGTGACCACCTCTATGGATGTGAATCAAGGTTTGGCACGTCGTTTGCCACCTCCTATTCCACCAGATCAAAAGATTGAGGACACCGATATCAACAAACGTAACTTGTTTGTTGTGAAGATCAACTGGGAGAACAAACTCCTTGTGCAAGGTCAAGAACTCGATGTACGTCAACTGCGCGCTAAGGCGAAGGAGTTTATTGCTAACCCCAACGACGATGCCAATATGCCTAAATTGGTAGAGGAGGATTTCGGTGCTCCATTTGGCATGGTTAAATATGCAAAAGATCACGTTATCTCCGTTCAAAACGACGCTGATACACAATATCAAGCATATTTGGAGGTGCAAAACGAACTCGTAGCCGCCTACAATGAATTGCGCGAAGAGTGCGCACAACAGTATTTCCACAAGTCTTACAACGATCTTGATGAGGAGTGGCAAAAGAAGATCTCTAAGATCTATCCTCAAAAGATTTCGGAGGCTGAACCTAAAAATTATGGAGGAAAATAAGTATGGCAAAAATTCGTAGAAACGATAAACGTGAGATGCCAGCATTGAATACTAGTTCATTGCCAGATATCATCTTCATGCTCTTGTTCTTCTTCATGTCAGTAACTTCTATGAAGGAGGTTACCTATAAGGTTCAAATCCAAAATCCACAAGCAACGGAGTTGACTAAGTTGGAGAAGAAATCATTGGTTCGTTACATCTATGTAGGTACTCCTACTGCTGAGTTCCGCAAGCAATACGGTGCTGAGACACGTATCCAATTGGATGATGCTTTCGCAGATGCAAAAGAGATTGGTGACTTCATCATCAACGAGCGTTCATCTATGAAAGAGTCTGACCAAGGTTTGATGACCGTGTCTATCAAGGCAGATAAGGAAACAAAGATGGGTATTATCGCAGATATCAAGCAAGAGCTTCGCCGTGCATACGCACTGAAGATCAGCTACGCTGCTACCCAACGTACATCCTACTAATCAATAGATTGATATCAACAAAAATCACCTGTGCCCTACGGTACAGGTGATTTTGTTATATCTTTATAAATCACCTGCGCGTTTCGGGACCACAATAGGACATCTATAAGACATCTATGGGCTTTCTATTGGCCAATAATATTCCTGTACAAAATCCCTACAACTACCACATTATCAATCGGTATTTCCTTAAAATTATGTACATTTGACCCGCACCCTTGCCTACGTCCAATATTTTTACTACCTTTGCAAACGAAATCCAAATCAATTCCGCTCACTATGTCTATAATGTAATAGGAATACAAATCAAATAAATCACAGCCAACGTATTTCTACCAATCAATTTATTCATACAAAAATCGCCTATACCACTTGGTATGGGCGATTTTCTTTTCTATAGAGAACTCTATTTTGTTTGTACAATCGTTATAACTTTACTACTATCTTCACCGTATCAACTATCTCTCCCGATTGGAGGTTATAGGTATGAATAAATAATGACGTAGGAGTACTCAATATATGTTCATATACAGGTTCGCCCGAGAACGATGCCTCATATTTATTGTTTTCTTTCACAGGATACTTCTTCATGGAAGCATTGGTGCCAATAAAGACAGTGGGCTCCTCCTTCTTCCAAAATCTTGCTTTGTAGTGCTCACTGCGGCGTGCATAGTTATGGTCATGTCCTGAGAACACCACATCTGCTTCACGCATAGCACTACGAAAAGCCAACCACATCAACAGGTTACTTCTGCCTTCAGCAGAACTATATACAGGGTGATGCATCATCACGACCGTAAATTTCTTACCTGCATCGCGTAAGGTCTTCTTTAACCAAAATGCCACTTGTGTATAGTCAGACACGCGGTGCAAACCATCGGTATCAATAGCTACCAAGCGCATATGTGGGAAGTCCACATAATAAGTCGTACCCAAGAATCGAGCTGGACCATTCTGCGGATTAGGGAAGATGGTTTTCCAATGCTCAGGCAAGGTTTTCACCACGCCTTTGAGATATTCGTGATTACCTGGAATTGCCACAATTGGTAGCGTGTCAAAACGTGTCCCAAGCAATGATTGATACATCATCTGCTCGTAATACATATATGGACGTTCCATCCAATCGCCCATCTGTGCCCAGAATTGTATATCCGAATGGCGCTGAGAGAGAGCAGCCATTTGGTCGTTCGTGAGAGAATTGTGAATATCGCCCAACAAAAGGAAAGACAGTGTATCGCGCTGTAATGCACGCAACACACTATCATTATTCATTGTCATGAACTGATGAGTGATTTTCTCTCCAGTCCACTCTGGTTCGGGTGGATTACCAAACCATGCTTCCCAACGGATGGCGCATACCGTAGCGCCACCCGCGAGAAGACATAATCCTATTATCCATCCGACAATCCGTTTCATATTTAGCCTATATCCTCCCCCTTCGAAGGGGGATTGAGGGGGTCCTTAGAATGGCAAATCGGTTGTTTCGTCCACACCTGCAGCAGCATCAAAAGTAGCTACATTAGCTTGTGGAGCAGCAACTGGCTCTGCAGCAGGCACAGCTGCTGGAGCTGCCGAAGCATCTACTACACCTTGTTGGATTTTCCATGCGCGGATAGAGGTGTACCAACGACCATTGAACTCGCGGCTCTCTATATCGAAACTAACCGTCACAATATCATCCAATTGGCATGGGTTAGCTTTGATGCGGTCTTCACCAAACACCTCAAAGTGCACCTTGCGTGGATATTGCTCCTGTGTCTCAAGTACATATGCTTGGAGTTTCCACTCCTTACCAGAGGTTTTGCTTACGCCACCTTGCTCTGGCAATACTTGTATAATCTTACCTGAAATTTCCATAAAAACATCTTTTTTAGACCGTACCTGCGGTACTGTTAGACCGGCGCAAAGCGCCTAAGAGACCACTGCGTTGTTGGACCGCCCTATGGGCTGTTAGATATTAGATTCATGGAGTCTAACAGCGACGAAGTCGCAATCTAACAGTGAGCGATAGTGAACGGTCCGACTTCTAACAGAGAACGAAGTGAACGGTCATTATTTTGTTAGCCTTTGATTGCTGCTACACCTGGGAGTACTTTACCCTCGATTGCCTCGAGCAATGCACCACCACCAGTAGAGATATAACTTACGCGGTCAGCCATGCCGAACTTGTTCACGCATGCTACGCTATCACCACCACCAATCAAGCTATATGCACCATTGTCGGTTGCAGTAGCGATTGCCTCAGCGATTGCCTTAGAACCAGCAGCGAAGTTGTCGAACTCGAATACACCTGCAGGACCGTTCCAAAGGATAGTCTTAGCGCCTTCAATAGCTGCAGCAAATGCTTTGCGGCTCTCTGGACCAGCGTCCACACCTTCCCAACCCTCTGGGATAGCGTTGCTTGGGCACACTTGGGTATTTGCCTCGTTGCAGAAGTCATCAGCTGCTACGCAGTCAGTAGCCAATACGAGGTTCACACCTTTTGCTTTAGCTTGAGCGATGATATCAAGAGCGAGCTCCAATTTGTCGTTCTCGCAGATAGATTTACCAATCTCACCACCGTTTGCTTTAGCAAAAGTATAGGTCATACCACCGCAGAGGATGAGGTTGTCCACCTTGTCCATGAGGTTCTCGATGATACCGATCTTGGTAGACACCTTAGAACCACCCATGATAGCGGTGAAAGGACGCTTGATGTTCTTGAGAATATTATCTACAGCCTCTACCTCTTTCTCCATGAGGTAACCGAGCATCTTGTTGTCAGCATCAAAGTAGTCAGCAATCACAGCAGTAGAAGCGTGTTTGCGGTGAGCAGTACCAAATGCGTCGTTTACATAGCAGTCAGCATAGCTAGCGAGAGTCTTAGCGAACTCTTTTTGGCTTGCCTTCATAGCTTTCTTAGCCTCCTCGTATGCAGGATCCTCTTTGTCGATACCTACTGGTTTGCCTTCCTCTTCTGGATAGTAGCGAAGGTTCTCGAGAAGGAGCACCTCGCCCGCTTTGAGGGCAGCAGCTTGCTCAGCAGCCTTAGCACAGTCCTCTGCAAATTGTACTGGAGTACCGAGTGCAGCGCTCACAGCGTCAACGATTTGCTTCAAGCTATATTTAGCAACCACTTTGCCTTTTGGTTTTCCCATGTGGCTCATGATGATGAGCGCACCACCCTCTTCAAGGATATGTTTCAAGGTTGGCAACGCACCGCGGATACGGGTATCGTCTGTAATCACTCCATTCTCGTTCAATGGCACATTGAAGTCCACGCGAACAATCGCTTTCTTTCCAGCGAATTTGTAATCGTTAATTGTCATAGTTCTTATTTTTTTATTGTTAATTATTGTCATTTCAATGCCTAATGCGCCAAATAAACTAACCGCGCATCTTCGCAAATTTCGCTACAAAGGTAATATTTTATTTTGACATATGCAAAAAATGTTGTATCTTTGCAAAAAAATATACAATCTGCCATATGAAAAATACAATTTCAGCACTCATTTTCCTCTGTGGAATTCTCTTGTTATCCACCACCAGCAACGCCAACCCTGTTTTTCCAAAAGACAGTGCGGATCAAGCTATTATGAATGCTATTGCCGACACCATTATGCCTGGGGCAGTCCTGTGCGTAGTCGAAAATGGACAAATTACCTACCTACAAGCTTACGGCAACCGTGCAGTCTGCCCAGAAATTGAGCCAATGACCACCAATACCATCTTCGACCTCGCATCGGTGAGCAAACCCCTTGGAGCAGGCACCGCAGCACTACTGCTTTGTGCAGAGGGGAAATTAAATGTCAATGACTTCGTTTGCCAATATATACCGAACTATCATCCCGATGTGCAGATTCGCCATCTTATGAAACACTATTCTGGGTTGCCCGCATACATGACAGCCAAACGACTTGAAAAAATCTATCACGAACGCCAATTGGACACTACCATGTCCATTTCCGATTTCATGATTGACACCATCGCACGATGCAAACGTCCATCAGCCGTAGGAGAGAAATATCGCTATTCATGTCTCAATTTCATCTCCTTGCAGCGAGTAGTAGAAAATATTGTAGGCACCGACATCAATTCTCACCTCCGCCAAACTCACTATCGCAACCTCAACCTCCCCACAATGGGCTGGTTACCCAACGATTCGCTCATCTACCGTATCGCACCCACCGAGTGCCTCGAAGACGGATGCCTACGAGGTAAAGTACACGATCCGCTCGCCCAAATCATGATGCAAGGTATATCTGGAAATGCCGGTCTGTATGCTACAGCTACCGAAGTGGCACAATGGGCTATTTGGTTTATGAATCTGCCCGCAGAAACTCGCGTCAATGGTTGCCATGCTGGACTTTGGACCGACAGCGTTACCACCTCTATCGGTACACTCACACCCAGTTGTCGCCACACTGGCTATACGGGTACCTCCGTCACAGTCCTACCTGAAGCCAAACGTGCGCTGGTATTACTCACCAACCGTGTTCACCCAAAAGACGAACACAATCTATCAGCATTACGCCGAATACTCAATGGCTACCTAACTCCGTAAAACCTTCTGCACTGATACGCAACCAAACAAAAGGCGCTCAACATTTTCATGTCGAGCGCCTTTCTTTTTATTCAGTACCGCGAGCGGGACTTTCTACGTAAATCCCTGCGCACTACTTGCAAATAAAAAAACAAAATCCCTTTGAGAGATTTTGCTTTTTTATTCAGTACCGCGAGCGGGACTTGAACCCGCACAGCCATCACTGGCCAAAGGATTTTAAGTCCTTCGTGTCTACCGATTCCACCATCGCGGCTTGAAATCGGGTGCAAAAGTAGTGTTTTTTTTGCATATACGCAAGAATTTTACAATAAAAGTTCATATTTTTAACTAAAATCACAAAAATATTTGGTCAATCCAAAAAAAAGTACTACCTTTGCACCCGCAATTCGCAAGTTTGGTACCTTGCCCGAGCGGTTAGGGATCGGTCTGCAAAACCGGGGACGGCGGTTCGAATCCGCCAGGTACCTCTCAAAAGCCGCTTGAAAAAGCGGCTTTTTTGTTTACTATTAAGCCAATTAGATTAATCGGCCCAATAAGACTTCATAGTCTACCGTCAATTAACGAGAAGGAAAGTACATGAAAGAAATAGAAGAAATAACCACCCAAGAATACAAATACGGTTTCACTACTGATGTCGAAACCGACATCATTCCTGTTGGCTTAAACGAGGAAGTCATTCGCCTGATTTCGGCTAAAAAGCATGAACCCGAATGGTTACTCGAGTTCCGTCTCAAGGCCTACCGTAAATGGCTAACAATGCCCATCCCTACTTGGGCACACCTGAATATTCCACCCATTGATTTTCAGGCCATCTCATACTATGCTGCCCCTAAAACCCATACGGGCGACGAAAACAAAGAGATTGACCCAGAACTCATGAAAACCTTTGACAAACTAGGTATCCCGCTCGAAGAGCGTGCTGCTCTCGCTGGCAACATGGCTGTAGACGCGGTGATGGACTCCGTCTCCGTCAAAACCACCTTCAGAGAAACGCTTGCCGAGAAAGGTATCATCTTCTGCTCCATCTCCGAGGCTGTACAAGAATATCCTGAGTTAGTACAACGCTACCTGGGTTCCGTAGTACCTGCCAACGACAACTACTATGCTGCCCTCAACTCCGCAGTATTCTCCGACGGATCTTTCGTCTATATCCCCAAAGGCGTGCGATGCCCAATGGAACTCAGCACCTATTTCCGAATCAATGCAGGTAATACGGGTCAATTCGAACGTACACTCCTCGTTGCGGACGAAGGTGCATACCTCAGTTACCTTGAGGGCTGTACCGCACCTATGCGCGATGAAAACCAACTGCACGCAGCCATCGTAGAGATAGTTGTGCACAAGGATGCAGAAGTAAAATACTCCACCGTACAAAACTGGTACCCTGGCGACAAGGACGGCAAAGGTGGAATCTACAACTTTGTCACCAAACGTGGTATCACCTACGAGAATGCTCGCCTCAGTTGGACACAAGTCGAAACAGGATCTGCCATCACATGGAAGTACCCTAGTTGCATACTTAAAGGTGACAACTCCAGCGCCGAGTTCTACTCCGTAGCTGTCACCAACAACTACCAACAAGCCGATACAGGCACCAAAATGATTCACATCGGTAAGAACACGCGCTCGCGCATTATTAGCAAAGGTATATCCGCTGGTAAGAGTCAAAATGCCTACCGTGGTCTTGTACGCGTCATGCCTAATGCCGAGAATGTGCGCAACTATAGCCAATGCGATAGCCTGCTATTGGGCGATAAATGCGGTGCACACACCTTCCCTACCATGCGCATTCAAAACCCAACGGCCATCATCGAACATGAAGCTACCACCAGCAAGATTAGCGAAGACCAACTCTTCTATTGCCAACAACGTGGTATCGGCATCGAAGATGCTGTCGGATTGATTGTTAATGGCTATGCCAAGGAAGTGATGGACAAACTCCCTATGGAGTTCGCTGTTGAGGCACAAAAGCTCCTACAAGTCAGCCTCGAAGGTTCTGTAGGATAACACTATCAATAGATAATAATAGATAATAACAGCTAACTATATTATTAAAACTATGAATGATTTTTTGAAATTTGCCGTTGACAAAGGCATGAACTCCATGCACGTAGAGAAAACCATGAACGCCTCTGCAAGCTACATTAGCCCATCCATCTTGGAGGAACGCCAACTCAACGTTACCCAAATGGACGTCTTCTCTCGTCTGATGATGGACCGCATCATTTTCCTCGGCACAGAGGTTAATGACTATACAGCCAATGTCATCCAAGCACAACTCCTATACCTCGACTCTGTAGATTCTGAGCGAGACATCAATATCTACCTCAATACGCCTGGCGGTAGTGTATATGCTGGTTTGGGCATCTATGATACCATGCAGTTTATCTCCTCACGCGTAGCGACTATCTGTACAGGTATGGCGGCTTCAATGGGTGCAGTACTTCTCGTTGCTGGCGAAAAAGGTATGCGCGCTGCATTACCACATAGCCGTGTGATGATACACCAACCATTAGGTGGCATCCAAGGACAAGCATCCGACATCGAAATCACAGCACGTGAGATCCTCAAACTCAAAGATGAGCTCTATCAAATCATCTCCGACCACTCTGGTCAAACCATGGAGAAGATTCGCCAAGATGCTGACCGCGACTATTGGATGAAAGCACAAGAAGCATTGGAGTACGGAATGATTGATAAGGTGTATTCGAAAAAGTAGTTTAGAAGAATGGCGAATAAGAAAATAGAGAAATGTGCTTTCTGTGGACGAGAAATGAAGGATCTCTTTCGCGCAGACATTCCAGGCGTCTATATCTGCCACGAGTGTATCGAGACAGGACACAAGATGATTATGGAGCTGCAAATGCAGAAAACACAAAATCCAGAAATAGAAGGCCTAGAACTAGGCACATTGCCTAAACCTGCTGATATCAAGTCCTTTCTTGATCAATACGTAATTGGTCAAGACGAAGCAAAACGCTATTTGTCCGTAGCTGTATATAACCACTATAAGCGAGTGCTTCAACCAAAGGGCGATGACGGCGTGGAGATCGAAAAAAGCAATATCTTATTAGTTGGTTCGACTGGTACTGGTAAGACATTACTCGCTCGCACGATAGCTAAACTGCTGAAAGTACCTTTTGCGATTGTGGATGCTACGGCATTGACCGAAGCGGGGTATGTGGGCGAAGACGTGGAGTCACTACTCGTTCGTCTATTGCAAGATGCCGACTATGATTTGCAAAAAGCACAACGAGGCATTGTATTTATTGATGAGGTGGATAAGATTGCTCGTAAGAGTGAGAACCCAAGTATTACCCGCGATGTTTCGGGCGAAGGTGTGCAACAGGGACTATTGAAACTGCTAGAAGGATCTGTAGTCAACGTACCACCTCAAGGAGGCCGCAAACACCCTGAACAAGAATTTATCCATGTGGATACACGCAATATCCTATTCATTTGCGGAGGAGCATTCGATGGCATCGAGCGCAAGATTGCGCAACGTATGAACACTCAAGTGGTGGGATTTGATGCACAAAAGAAAGCCAAGACTATTGACAAGAACAACCTCTTGCAATACGTAGCTCCACAAGACCTCAAGTCCTTTGGTCTCATCCCTGAAATCATTGGTCGTCTGCCTATCTTGACTTATCTCAAACCTCTCGATAAGCAAGCACTTCGCAACATCCTCACCGAACCTAACAATGCGATCACTAAGCAATATAAGAAACTGCTGGAGATGGATGGATATCAATTGAGTTTTGCAGATGATATGCTGGATTATGTGGTGGATAAGGCATTGGAAAACAAACTCGGTGCACGTGGATTGCGCGGACTGATGGAAACCGTAATGATGGATGTGATGTTTGATTTGCCATCCTCCAAGAGCCGCAAAAAAACATTTGAGGTAACCAAAGCCTACGCGCAAGAACGCATCGAAAAAGCCGATATTTATAAATTAGCATTAAGTGAAAATTAATCCTATAAACATGAAAAAAGTACTAATTATGATTACTCTTGCAGCCACACTGATGGGCTGCTGTGCTAAGAAGCCTCATTACGAGAGCGTCAACGATTACCCTGTTAAGCAAGGCTCGCTCACCGAAATGACTTATTCTCCAGAGAAAACTACTTTCTCTGTTTGGAGTCCTAATGCAGACACCGTGTATCTCAACTTGTACGCAGATGCGACCACTGCAGAACCATTGCAAACCCTCACCATGTGCCGTCAAAAAGATGGCAGTTGGACCAAGACAGTGAAGGGTGACCTCAATGGTCAATTCTACACATTCCTAATCGTAGAGCCATCTTCTCGTTGGACACTCCACGAGACACCTGGTATCTTTGCTAAGGCAGTGGGTGTGAATGGCCGTCGTGCGGCAATCATTGATTGGGCAACCACTAACCCAGAGGGTTGGGAGAATGATGTGCGTCCTGCTTTTGCGGGTGCGAAAGATGCAATCATCTACGAAATGCACCACCGCGATATGACTATCCATGCTACTTCTGGTGTACAGAACAAGGGTAAGTTTGTCGGTTGGACCGAGCATGGTACCAAGACCGCAGAGGGATTGGCAACAGGTATTGACCACTTGGTAGAGTTGGGTGTAACGCACGTACAAATCCTCCCTTCTTATGACTATGGATCAGTGGATGAGACTCGTTTGAGCGACAATAAGTACAACTGGGGTTATGATCCAGTAAACTACAATGCTCCTGATGGTGGTTATAGTACCAATCCTTATGATCCTGCTACTCGTGTGCGTGAGATGAAGCAGATGATTCAAGCATTGCACAAAGCAGGTATTCGTGTGATTATGGACGTTGTGTACAACCATACCTTCAACGTAGAGAATAGCAACTTCACTCAAACTTGCCCTGACTACTTCTATCGTCTGCATGAGAATGGCGATTTGGGTAACGCTTCAGGTTGCGGTAATGAGACTGCTAGTGAGCGTGCGATGATGCGCAAGTTTATCATTGAGTCCTGCCGCTATTGGATTGAGGAATACCATATGGATGGTTTCCGCTTTGACTTGATGGGTATTCACGATGTGGAGACCATGAATCAAGTGCGTGCGATGATGGATAGTATTGACCCTAGTTTGTTGCTCTATGGCGAGGGTTGGGCTGCTGGTGGTCCATTGTATCCAGGTGATGAGTTGGCGATGAAGGCGAACATGCAGAAGTTGCCTGGTATTGGTGCTTTCTGTGACGATATGCGTGATGCATTGCGTGGCCCATTCTCGGATAATAACAAGGGTGCATTCTTGATTGGCGAGAAAGGTTATGAGGAGAGTATCAAGTTTGGTTTGGTAGGTTGTATCGAGCATCCAGAAGTGGATATGGAGCAAGTGAACTACTCTAAGCAAGCGTGGACTAGCCAACCTACACAATCTATCAACTATGTGTCTTGCCACGACGATATGATGTTGACCGACCGTTTAAAAGCGAATAAGAAGCTGAAAGCTGGTGAGTTGCAACGCCTCAGCAAGTTGGCTCAAACTGCGGTGCTGACTTCACAAGGTATGCCATTCTTGTGGTGCGGCGAGGAGATCGCACGCGATAAGAAAGGTGTGCACAACTCATACTGTAGCCCAGATGATATCAATGCAATTGATTGGTCTTTGAAGGCTGAGAACTTGGATTTGTTTGCATACTATCAAGGTTTGATTGCTATGCGCAAGGCTCACCCTGCTTTCCATATGGGTGATGCAGACTTGGTACGTGCGAATGTACATTTCTTGGATGCTCCAGCAGGCGTGGTGGCATATCAGTTGAATGGTGAGGCAGTAGGTGATGAGTGGAAAACGATTATTGTCATTCTTAACTCTCAATTGTCAACTATCAACTATCAACTTCCAGAGGGTGAGTACCATGTAGCAGTAGCAGATGGCAAGTGCCCAGCAGCGGCTCAAGGCTTGCTCAAGGGTAGCGCAAAGGTTGCTGCGCAATCTGCAATGGTATTGTATCTATAATGAAAAAAACATTGGTTATATTGCTGCTAATGGCAGCAATGGGAATGTCGGCACAGGAAGTGCCGACATTTTTTCCACGCAAATTCTTGTTGGAGCATTTCACAAGTGCAAATTGTAATGAATGTCCGATGGGCATGAAGTATATCGTGGAGTATTTGGACAAGCAAACGACTCCTTATATATGGGTGAGTCATCATGCTGTGTATGGCACGGATGAATACACAATCCCTGCTAGTAATGCCATTGCGAAGAACTATTTAGGCATGAATACCGTACCAAGTGTGGTGTTTAATCGTAGTGAGCAAGATGGTTTGTTGGTGATAAAAGCATGGAACTTAGATTATTGGAATGCGGATGGAAGAAAAGTGGCAGATGACACGTTGTCTGAAGCATCTGTGGTAATCGAGCATCAGTTTGATATGGCAACTCGTAGTTTGGATGTGACGGTGAGTGGTCAGGTGGCAAATACGAATAGAAAAGAATATCTGCTTAGCATATTGATTAAGGAGAACGGCTTGGTGGGTAAACAAGAAGACGCGTTTTGCTCTTGGAAAGGGGCTAAGTGGAAAGAGTATTTGCACCCTCGTGTGGTTCGCAACTTTGTGACTGCAACTTTTGGCGATACGGTCAAGGTGGAGAATCAGGCATATAGCTATACGAAGAGTTATGTTATTGATGAAGAATGGATACCTGAAAACTGCTGTGTGGTTGCCTATTTGACTCCGCTGGAGAAGAGTCCTGTGATTAATGCGGAGCAAGTGGCATTGGTGGTTGGTACTGAGGGTGGCGAACAGTATGCTCCATATGGCATTACCGAGGGTAAGGGACCTAATACGAGTATCAGTTTTGATAGCGTGAGCGTAACAAGATTGAGCAATGGTCAGTTGGAGATGATGATGAGTTCCTCTAAGACGATAAATACCAAATTCAGGATATGCAAGCAAGTGGGTTATGTGTGTGTGAATACGGAAGAGAGTGTGCTGATACCAGGTACCTACCCTATTGAAGATAGCGGCGATGAGGGTACAATCACTGCGGGCTATCGTGTGGACGAAGAAGAGCGATTGGATGGAAGTAGGTTGCTATATGCAGTATCGACAGATCTGCAGAATGGTATTGTAACCCCTATACATCATTGGCGCATGAGCAGTGGTGAGATGGTGGTGGATGAGGATGGCAATATTTCCTTGAACTTCACCACCTACAATGGCACAAGTGTGACAGCGACAGCGGTGTATGATTTTTCGCCAGCGGTTACAGGAGTGGAGGATGTTGAGGGCTTTAGGAGTTCAGAGGTTCAGAAAGTGTTAAGAGATGGGCATTTGTTAATAGAGAAGCAAGGGCGATGGTACACTGTTTGGGGCTATAGGTTATAGGACGCTTCGCTATAGGACGGCACGGAGTGCCTATAGGACGCTCGCGTTGCGAGCTATAGGTTATAGGCGAGAGGTGAAAGGTGAAAGGCAAAATATAAAAAATGGACTCCCTCACATAAGGAAGCCCATTTTTTGATTATCTTAATTCTAAATTCTTAATTCAAAATTATTTTACAAGTGCGCCTGTAGCGTTGTAGGTTTCACCATTGTGGATGATAAAGAGTTGACCATTGATGAGGCGCTTGCTGCTATTGGTGTTGCCAACAGTAATATCCTCTACAGCCGTAGGAGCCGCGGTATAGTGGAGCTTTACAGGAATATCATACGAGTTGACTGCATCAACTTCAAAGCTCAATTTACCATTGACCTTCTTAATGGTTACAGTACCATCTACCAAGCAGTAAATACCCTCTTGGTCATAATACAGAGCCTCATCCTCTACAAAAGTGTAGCTGAAATAAGATTGGATAGGGCCGCCACCTATCGCTATACCAGGACTGGCAAATACCGTACCAAGTGCCATCGATTTATTGATAGGATAAACACCCTCAGGGATGATGATTTCTGCATCCACATGATCAACCATGAAGACCATTGCAGTTACATTAGAATAATCAGAAGCTAAGATATCAAAAAATAACTCGTTATCGCTCGTTACAAATTCTGTAGTAAAGTCACAATATGAATCTGCAGGATAGGTATAATCTACTTCGCCCTCTTCTGAATCATCCACCAGATGCTCATGCGCATATTTGGTCTTGAAGGTAAGATTGTATTGTACAGCATTGTCGCAAATCAATGAAGCTACGGCAGTAAGGACTTTGTTCTCCACAGTAACAGTCATAGTTCCCTTTTGCACAGCGAATATATCATAGTCTTTGTTAGTACTATTCCACTCTTGTACATAGGTCTCGGCAATATTGAAGTCGTTGTGACCGAACTGACCATCGTTGTAGAAGGTTCCTTCTGCACTTTTGTTCTCGATACGATCCACTTGCACTTTTGCCATCAAAGCAGCCTTATCATCATCACTCATACCATCAAGAATGAAAGTACCAATAGATAATGCGTTAGTGAACTCTACTGCTGCTTCGTTAGCAAGTCCGTCGAAGGTATAGGTAACCGTCTTGGTAGGAACCGGTACGGCGTAAAACATCGAGATATTGTAGCGGCAAGAGTCGAAACCAAGTACCGAAGCCGTAAGGAAAGTGGAGTCGTTACGTTGGAAAATATTACCTGAAACTTCTGCAAAATCTATTGCAATATCCTCTGGGAAACCTTCTGCATCTGTTGTATGATGGACAATGAATGTTTGCTCCATATGCAAGTTGTAATGATCAAAGTCGCCACCCATCTCCAATACTTGGTCAATATTGAGGATATCGAATGATACCGAATACTCGTCATTGTAGTTAGCCAATTGTACTTCTTTGAGACCGAGGTGGTCGATGTAGTAATAGGATTTAGCCGAATTGGTGAAATTGAGGTCAAGTGATCTAGCCTCTTCTACGCCATAGACGAGTTGCATGATATAGTATTTGTGGTCCGTACCGAGCATCTCGATGTCCACTTGGTAACCCTTGAGAGCATTGCCAGAAACTTTGATGGTACATTGCATGGATGTAAGCTCTGTGCCATTTTTCTTGTCGGTGAGGTACACATATGCACTACCGCCAGAATACTCAGCAGGCGATGTGATTCGGTTGGCATAGTAGCCCGCCATGAGCTCATAGTAGGCGTTGTTAGCCGTAATGAGGATGGTTTGATCGGACATGCCATAGGCATCGTCGATGAGCATGTTGTTGCAGTTGAATCGAACGGTGTCGGTAGGAATGATAGGTGCCTCCATTGCTACATTGTAGAAACTAGCGTCGGTGGTCAATGCTTCGAATAGGAGTACATAGGAAACGCCACCCGCCTGATTAGCATCGCTATAGACAACACCTTCCAACTCCATGATTTCGTATGAATTGTTGCGGTGGATGAGCTTGTAGTTCTCAGTATCCATGATTTTGTGGGAATAATATCCTTCTACGCCCGTCTCAGTGAAGAATGTGAGATCTACATCCATGGTATCGTTTTTACCTGCGATACGGAAGCGATCTTCTTCTGGAGTCACTTTACAGTTGAGGATAGCTACATCGTATTTCACTCTTGGGCGGATAATCTTATGCTCGGCATGAACCTTGAAATAGCCATACTCTTCGCCATCCACCCCCATAGTCACTAACATGACTGCATCTAACGTGTATTTAATAAGACTATCGTCAAGTTTCTCTTCTTGGATGGTTAGATCGCAAGTTTTGTAATAGTGGGTTTTTCCGTTAGCTTCTGGGAACATACACCAAGAGAAGAGATCATCATCAAGATCTTCTTCGGTATAAGTGCCTGCAGGGCTCTCTGGCGTACCACCATAGATATCAAAGATGAATTGGTAGCGGTCATTTTTGAGTGTGATATACCAATCGCCACCAACAACAACTGTATCTCCATTACGGTTTACGATGGTCTCAACAGGTGTGTACATAGGATCATCGTAAAAGCTTCTGAAGATGACCTCGGTAGTGTCAAACGCATTGATTTGCGCAGATGCTTGAGCCGATGAAGAGAGTGATTTGATGGTATTGCTCAAACGCTGTTGCTGCATTAGGGCCTTGAAGGCTTGTGGTTTGGACTGTGCTACGGCAGCCAAAGACAAACAAGTAAGTAGGATGATTGAGAAAATCTTTTTCATGCTAGTATTGTTGATGAAATGTTATTTATGAAAGTATTTTACAAAAATAGGCGACAAAGGTAGTAAAAATTTGCAGAATATGCAAATTTTAGTTGAAAGTTTATAGTTTAAAGTTTAAGGGCAGGGAATAAAAATGGACTCCCTCCAAGGAGGAAGCCCATTTTTTTGTTTATAGTTTAAAGGCTGGGGGTGTCGGCATTGCCGATTCTTCTTGCCTCTAACCTATAATCTCTTATTTCAAGATAGCACCTTGAGCGTTGTATTGAACGCCATCCTTAGTGATAACCAATTGACCGTTAACGATTGCCTTAGCTGGAGCAACGGTAGTATCTACGTTGTCAAGAGCGGTTGGAACCTCTGGCTCTACTGGATAAGCTTCACCTGTGATGTACATAGCATCGTCTGCATATGTGGTAGGATCATTCACTTTGAAATAGAAATCGTATTTACCTGGAAGAAGAACGATGTTGCCATTCTCATCAAATTCAAATTTTACAGGTGAAGCTTTTTCTACTGCTCCACAATGTGCTTTGGCAACACCATTTACCAAAGTAACCACCTTCACAGCATCGCCCTCAAGGATCTCTTGTTGGAGAAGCACATACTCATTAGCATTGTCTGGGTTTTGATTCATAGCGATACCAGTAGTCCAGTCACCAGCTACACCCATCAAAACGTACGAGATAACATCAGGAGTTACGATGACTTTTTCTGTCAAGCCTTCAAGAGTGATTTTCTTCGTATTGCTGTCAAATTTAACTGTAACTGTTTTTTCTGCAGCGAGAGTAACTTTAATGTTACCATTATTGTTAGATGTCTCTTCGTAAGCTACTGTCAAGTCGCCGAAGCCCCAGTGGAATCCATCGTCCCAGGTACCGTTGTTCACTTTAATTTCATTATCACCTTCAGCAAGAGTAATCTCTTTCTCATAAACGCCATCAGCGTTCTCGTCGGTCATACCATAGTTTTCATCTTTGGTTACCCAGCCATTGATAGAACCGATTACATAGTAGTCATAAGTTACAGCATCAACATCTACTGTTAAGCCATCGAAGGTAAGCAAGTTCTCAGCAGGATTGAAGATAACAGTGAAAGTTTTCTCTTCTTTCATTTTGATGTTATCTGTACCCTCTAGTTCCAAATATTTAACATCTCCAAGATTGTTAATGCCCCATGCGCCAGCCCATGAACCATTGCAAACCTTGAACTCAGTAGCAGCAGCAAATGTTACTTCTTTCTTGTAAACATCGCCATCCTTAGTCATTCCGTAAGCGGCATCTGCGGTATTCCAACCGTTAAAAGAACCTACTACATAGTAGTCGAATGTTTCAACAGGAGTGAATGAGCCAGTAGTGGTAAGCTGAATCTTAGAGTCCTTGAATGTAACTGTTACATCACCTGCAACAGAAAGAGTAAATACAACATTTCCATCGCCGTCTTTTGTAACACCATCAATAGCTGGAGAAACAGCGTCGCCACCCCAGTTAGCGCTCCATGTTCCATCTGTAACTTTGAATTTATGTTCCACACCAGCAGCAACAGAAGTGAATGTGTGAGTATAAATCTCATTTGCCTCATCGTATGTCATCTTAACGTCATTGGCATTCCATCCACCTGCGAGCGTACCAGTGAGATAACGATCAGGAGCGGTTGTTGAAGGAGTATAGGTTGACCAAGTAACATGTGAACTAGCGTTATTCTTTTCTTGAGTCCATTCTCCATCGTTGATTGTACAGCAGTTATTGCCGTTAGTTGGTATCGTCAAGTTACCCATGCGGTTCCAGCAATCCCATACATTAGATCCATCTTTACCTGGATCTCTTCTCAAAAAAATTACACTTGTACTGGTACCTACTTCTGCTTCATAAATGGTAGGATCATTAGCTACAGGTGTCATTTTGAGATCAATATTACCAGTACCGCCCCAAGCATGTACCCAAAAAGCAGCATTCGCCTGCGTCCAATTGGAATTAGGCTTTAGATAAATCACTTTCGCATTTACGCCAATCGCACATAGGATGGCTGCGAAAAATAAAAAGATTGATTTTTTCATAATAATAATGATTTTTAAGTTAGTAATTTTATTTAGTTAATAGTTAACAATTAATAGTTAACATTCGTTGTCGCTTTGTTAAATACCGAAATGGCTTGCAAAGGTAGAGAAAAAAAATGAAATTGCCAAATGAAAGTTGCATTTTTTCGTTTTTTCACTCGTAATCTAAGCACTTTTTCAACAAGAGAGCTCATGTTGCTAAACAAAATAGGCCCCCTCTATGCTGAGGAAGCCCATTTTAGGTATGTATTAGTCCGTTTTCTATGTTCTAACAGCCACATTGTGGCGTTCTAACAGCGAAGCGGTCTAACTTCTAACAGCGCTTTAGCGCGGTCTTACTTCTCATTTTACTACTGCACCATTAGCGTTGTATTGAACATCTCCCTTCTTGATGATGAGTTGACCATTTTGGATCATCTTAACAGGTTTAACAGTTACTTGAAGATTCTCCAAAGCAGTTGTTTCAAGTTTACCAGAGATGGTGATGTCAATAGCCACACCAGCCTGTGGGTTTTGAACGATACCAGTAGCGGTAACTACACCGTCAACGGTAGTTACGGTCAATGTACCCTCGCCGAATCCTAACCATGGATCGTCATCTTCCCAACCACCTACGGTTACGGTTGACGTGATCTCAGATGGCTCAGTAGCCTCTGGGTAGTAAACAGGAACCTCAACCAATACTGGGTAGTCAAGACCATCTTCCTCGTTGTGCCATACGCCAGTCATCTTGAGTGAGTAGTCATAATCGTCGCCGAAGATGATAAATTTCTCAACTTCAACAACAGCGTTCTCAACAATCACAACGGTAGCCTCCATAGGAGCTGCAGACATGGTGAGGTGGAGCTCAATATTCTGACCATTCCATTCGCAGCGTACAATAGCCTTTGCAGATGGAGCAAATGCATCAACTTCAAAAACAGTACCCTCTACGAAGGTAGCATCTATACCCATGATAGATACTGAGCTCTCAGACTTCACTTGCCATTCACCGGTAAGTGGATTGCTATCACCAAGAGCAAGAACTACCTGTACTTGGAATGCTGTACTTGGACCACCAGTGATAATCAGGTTGTCAAGATCAAACGCCATATTGGTGATCTCATCCTCGTAAACTTGGTAATCAGCACCCTTAGCCAATGTAGCCTCCAATGAGTAGATAGTAGCGTCAGCTACGAGGGTGATCAAGAGTGCGTTAGCCTCTTCGCCCTCAACTACCTCAACAGCAGTTGCAGCAGCGGTAGCCTCTACAGCCTCGTCGATGAAGAGTTGATCTACATATTGAGCAGCATCAAGACCACCTGTGATGTCAAGAATCTCAACACCAGTGAGCTTGCCCTCTGGGGTAGCGTATGGAGCAACCATCAAAACTTGCTCGCCTACGGTTACATAAGAAGCACCATTGTACTTCTTACCGAGGTCCTCGGTGAGAGTAGCAGAAGCAGCGTAATTCTCACCTACAGCAGGAAGAACGAACTCAGATGGGTTAACCAACTCACCGTCCATGATCCAGCGACCTTCACCGAGAGGAGATACATTCAATTGGAATTGCTTACCTTGAACAGCCTCTTGGTAGTAAGCCTCTTTGGTGTGGGTACCAAAGTACTCATAGTACTCACTGCTTTGTTGACCGCCAGGGATATTTGGCTCTACATATTGACCATCGATAATGTTGTACTTAGCAAGACGAACAGCACGGTTGTTGTTGTGAACAGCAGTTACCAAGAGCTCTGCGTTGGTAGAAGTACCCTTCAATGCGAAGGTAACACCTACGTCACCGTGGCTAGAACGAGCGGTAGTTTGGCTAGTGAACCAAACAGCAGGATCACCTGCAAGGTCGTTCCAGATATAGTAGTAAGAAGTACCTACAAGGTAACCTGCCTCAGGTGTAGTACCTGCGAATTGGTTACGAACGTAGTTGTTAGCCACGAGTTTGCCATCCTCAGTTACAGCGATATCAGAGATAGCGAGGTAGCTACCCTTGTTTTCTGGATCAACAGGAACAACACCTTCTTGTGAGAGCTCAGCCATAGCCTTGCCGTTGATAACTTGGTAGATGTGAGCCGTACCGTCTTCCTCGTGTGTAAGAACGATAACTTCCTTACCGTTTTGAACAGCACGCTTAACAGTACCTACCATATCAATAGGCTCTGGGAGAACGAAAGTATATTGAGTAGCAGCAGGAGTCTCAACTTGACCAGAGTAAGGAAGAGCGTAAGCGATGATCTTCTCGCCAGAGTTACCTACTACATAGAGGTTCTCAGCGTAGTCAACCGCGAACTCGTTGAGGTTACGGCCAATACCGTCAGCAACAACAGTCCATTTCTCGGTCAATGTAACCTTACCGTCAGCGTCTTTACCAATAGTCCAAACGCCGAAGTTACCCACTGTACCACTGGTACGAGCTTTACCCTTGAAGAGCATACCATTGTGAACAAGTACACCGTCACCACCGTAGAGACCAGCGTCCTCAGTGTAGTAGTCTTGCTCACCTGCAGCATTGATGTGAACCAAGTTAGGTTGGCCTGCATTACCTGCACGGCTACCACCGAACCAATAGCCACCTTCACCGTCGTAGATGAATTCTACATTGGTATGGACAACACCGTAAGTACCACCATTGATAATGTTGGTTGGAGTACCTGTCCATGTAGTAGCTGTACCGAGAGCGTACTCATCCAAACGATAACCTGATTGGTTGAATGCGATACCCTTATTGTTAGTAGAATAGAGCAAAAGCTTCAAGTTCTCACCGCTACCTACAACGTCCATAGAGCAGTTAAGACCTGCAACGAAGTTGCTATCAGCATCGTAGATATTATAGTCAGTTGCATCGTTAGTACCAGCGATTACTGGAGTCCATGTTTGGAGGTCTTTAGATACTTCCCATACAGCAACGCCGTTCAAGTCCAAAGAAGAAACGAAGATACGTCCATCCTCAGAAATCTTAACGCGCCATGGTTGGTAACCGTTAGAAGCGAGAATACGAGTAAAGTCATTGCCACCTGTGTAAACTACAGAGTCGGTGGTGAATGAAGGGTTGAATACGTAGAGACCAGCACCCTTGCCAGAAGTTACATAACCAGAAGCAGGAACGCCTTGCATAGCTTCAGCAACGAGGATACGACCGAAGTTCTCAGACTGTGGATCTGTATCAATAGCCAAGCCGTGAGGGCAGTAGAGGCTGAACATCTTCTCGTCTTGTGTAGGAGCCTCAACAGATGTGCCGTTTACTTCAACAGCCCATTTGAGCTCAACGCCAGCAGGGAGGTTGCCAGTAGCTACCTCAACGGTGTTCTTACCGATAGTAGTAGTACCTGGGATAGAAGCAACGATGTCTTCGCCGTTGTAGATAACAACGTTAACAGAAGTTGCGTTAGAGTTGTTCAAACGATATGTAACTGTGAGAGTAGTTTTGTCGTCAGAAAGAACAGACTCAAGACCGAAAGCATATGGGTTGAGGTTGTTCTCGGTGTAAGTAGGTTCTGGTTTCTCAACCTCTGGCTCTTCTACTACTGGCAATTTACCAGAGATAGTGAGGTCGAACTTAGGACCATTTGGGCTAACAAACTCACCCTTCAAGGTGATAACGCCATCAGCAACAGAAGTCTCAACATAGGTAGCATATGCAACTACCTCTGGAGTCTCGAACAAGCAGATTTGTGGACCTTCGTGTACACCAGGAGCGGTATAACCAGAAAGTTCAACAAAGTAGCCTTCGCCTTCGCCAGTAGGAACATTGAATGTCAATGTACCCAAATCTTCGTTGATAGCAACGATAGCGTCGGTAAGCTCAAGAACAGTAGCAGGAGCTGCATACATGGTGAGTGTGAACTCAACATACATAGTTCCACCTTCCTCTTCGTCGGTCACTGACGCGCGAACTGTACCAGTATAAACAGCACCCTTCTCAGCGTCAGTAGTTTGAGTCATAACACCCTCAAGCACGGTCAATTCCATGCCGCCGTAGGTCATGTATGAGCTTTCAGCGTTTACTTCGTAGTCGCCATCTACATCAGCATAGTCATTAAGGAAGAGGGCTACATCTGCATTCATCATGTCGTTGCGACCGTTGAGTTGCAAATACTTCTTACCTTCAACCTCCATTACCTCAGTAATCAAGTTGGTGATTTCGAGATCTATTTCCTCCCACTCGATTTCTGGCTCAGCAGGAGCATCTACGTAAACCACATGAACAGAAACGTCGTTAGAGTTGAGACCGTTTACCTCAACTTTGAGTCCGTCTTCCACCTTGGTTACTTCTACAGTACCACTTACGAGGAAGTACATAGGTTGTTCAATATAACCCTCGGCGTCAACATTAATGAAGAAAGAATAACCTAAACCTTGGCTGCTATATCCAGAGCTTGCCAATACGGTACCAGCAGCTTGGCTGTCGTTGATGGTGTAAGTACCTTCTGGGATAGTAGTCTCTGCATCAGCTACACCTTCTGGATATACGAACAAGAGACCCAACTCGCAAGAAGCATCAGCAGCGTCAACAACATATGTACCATAGAAGCCTTTGTCTGTAGCAGTTGCAGTAGCACCCTCAGCAAATGTGTAGTCGAGTGCGCCGTCAGCCTCAGTAGCGTCGTATTTGAGAGGAGCTTTTACCTCTACCTTCTCGCTCTTGCCACCTACTTCGTACACGATGGTCATAGGCACGTTGTTAGAGTTAGCAGCATCAATGCTTATTTTTACATTGCCATCTACTACCTCTACTACAACGTTACCGCTCTCGAGGAAATACAATGGAGTTTTAATGCCACCCGTACTACTCAACATTCCATAGAAAGATGGATACACAGAACCATTTTTTACACCTGGAGAAGCGTAAGCAGTTCCGTAAGCAGGAGTGCTAGTAATAGGATAAGTGCCTTCTGGAATGATAGTGCCTTCTACGGTATCTTCAACGAATAATACCAAAGAGAGCATGTCACTGAGATCAGAAGCTACAATGTCCACACTTAGTTGACCATCAGAGATGTAGGTTGTGTCGATGGTCATAAGATCTGTTTCGTTGTAGTAACGGATCAACTCACCAGCCTCAGCATCGTACTGCAAACCTTGGGTTGCAGCTGGAGCTTTTTGCATAGCATCCAATGCCAACTCAGCTTTCACTACCTCTGGTTGATACAGAGGATAGCTCTTCTTGGCTGTGCCAACAAGAGGCGCAGCAGTTGCGCTAATGATTAAGCACAACGTCATGAATAAAGCATAAATCTTTTTCATAAGGATTGAATTTTAGTTAATAATATTAGTTAATTATTTGTTATCAAGTAACAATTGACCCGCAAAGGTAGGAAAAAAAAATGGAATTGCCAAATGAAAGTTGCATTTTTTCGTTTTTTCCGCAAAAAAATGGTTGTTTTATGGTCGTTTAAGCGTTTAGAAGTTTAGGAGTTTAGGAGTTTAGGAGTTTTAAGGATAAAAAATCGCACTCTTATGAAGAATGCGATTTTTTGTAGTAGTCGGGCGTGTCAGAGAAGTCTGGCACGCAGGACAACTTGTATTTACTCAGCAGCCTCAGCAACTGGAGCTTCTGCTGCAGGAGTTTCTGCAGGAGCCTCAGCCTTAGGAGCAGCTTTCTTACCAGCACGACGTGTGGTCTTCTTAGCAGCCTTAGGTGTCTTAAGCATGTTCTCATTGTAGTCAACGAGCTCGATGATTGCCATCTCAGCAGCATCACCAAGACGGAAACCAGTGCGGAGGATACGTGTGTAACCACCTGGACGGTTAGCAATCTTCTCAGCTACGTTTTGGAAGAGCTCGGTAACAACCTCTTTTTGTTTGAGTTTAGCGAAGACGAGACGGCGGTTAGCTGTGGTGTCCTCTTTTGCATGGGTAAGGAGTGGCTCTACATACATGCGGAGCGCTTTAGCCTTAGCCAAAGTGGTCTTAATACGCTTGTGCTCGATGAGTGAGCAAGCCATATTAGAAAGCATTGCATGACGGTGCGCTGCTTTACGACCAAGATGATTGAATTTCTTATTATGTCTCATTTTTGTTCTTTTTTTTGTTAGACCGCTTCGCTGTTAGAAGTTAGACCGCTTTGCTGTTAGATCACTCACTTCGTTCGTTGTTAGACTCTCGGAATCTATCAGCCCAAAGGGCGTTCTAACAGGGCGTAAGCCCGTTCTAATATCTTTCAGCGCAGAGCGCGGTCTCGTTTATTAATCATTAAGTTTGTATCTGCTAATATCCATGCCAAACGCAAGTCCGTTCTTCTCGAGGAGTTCATCGAGTTCGGTGAGTGATTTCTTACCGAAGTTGCGGAACTTGAGGAGGTCAGAACGATGATACTTCACCAATTGACCCAGTGTATCTACCTCAGCAGCCTTCAAGCAGTTGAGTGCGCGTACAGAGAGGTCCATATCGATGAGGCGTTGGTTGAGCAATTGACGCATTTTGAGGTGCTCCTCGTTGAGCGCATTGTCCACTGGTTTGCTGTGATCCTCAATCACGATACGTTCCTCAGAGAAGAGCATGAAGTGATAGATGAGGAGCTTAGCAGCCTCAGTGAGTGCGTTTTGTGGGGTGATAGAACCGTCGGTAGAAATCTCGAGTGTGAGTTTCTCGTAGTCGGTGCGTTGCTCCACACGGTATGGGTCAATGCTGTATTTGACATTGCGGATAGGTGTGTAGATGCTGTCAATAGCCAACACACCAATAGCATCGTTTGCTTGATGATTTTCATCAGCAGACACGTAACCACGTCCCTTATTGATATTGATTTCAATCTCAAAATCAGCGGTTTCGTCCATTTCAGCGAGCAACAACTCAGGGTTGAGCACGTCGAATGATTGGAGGTAGCTATTGAGCTCACCCGCCAAGAGAAGGTTGTTACCCTTCACGTGCATGCGGATGGTCTCTTCAGTAGCTTCCAATCCCTCTTTGCGGATGAAACGCACTTGCTTGAGGTTAAGGATAAGATTGGTCACGTCGGTGATAACACCAGGGATAGTAGCAAATTCATGATCAATACCATTGATCTTAATTGAACAGATAGCAAAGCCCTCGAGCGAACCGATAAGTACGCGACGAATAGCATTACCAACTGTGATACCATAACCCGGTTCGAGCGGACGGAACTCAAAAACTCCGTGATTGTTGCTCGAATCCAACATGATCACCTTTTCAGGTTTGATAAAATCTAATATTGCCATGAATTTAATTATTATTTAGAGTACAACTCGACGATTAATTGCTCCTTGATGTTCTCAGGGATATCCTCACGTTGTGGGATGTTGAGGTATTTACCTGCTTTCTCAGCTTCGTTCCACTCGAGCCAGCTATATTTGCTGTGGTTGAAACCATCCAAAGAAGCAGCGATTACTTCGAGTGATTTAGCTTTCTCGCGTACAGCTACTACTTGACCAGGTTTAACCTCGTAAGAAGGGATGTTTACCACCTTGCCATCTACAGTGATGTGACGGTGGCTAACGAGTTGACGAGCAGCAGCACGAGTAGGAGCGATACCAAGGCGGTAAACGATGTTGTCCAAACGAGACTCCAAGAGTTGGAGAAGGATCTCACCAGTAATACCTTTGATACGTGAAGCCTTAGCAAAAAGGAGACGGAATTGACGCTCGAGTACACCATAGGTGTATTTAGCTTTTTGCTTCTCAGCGAGCTGAGTACCGTACTCAGACATTTTTTTACGGCGGTTTACGCCGTGTTGACCTGGAGCGTAGTTACGTTTGTCAAGCACTTTGTCTGGGCCGAAGATAGCCTCTCCGAAACGACGTGCGATACGTGATTTTGGTCCAATATATCTTGCCATTTTATTACGTTTTTAATAGTTAAACAATTATACACGACGACGTTTAGGAGGACGGCAACCATTGTGAGGCATAGGAGTAACGTCAACGATTTCGGTTACTGCGATACCAGCGTTAGCGCACGCACGGATAGCGCTCTCACGGCCTTGTCCAGGACCTTTAACATACGCTTTTACTTTGCGCAAGCCGAGGTCAAAAGCGACCTTTGCGCAATCCTCAGCAGCAGTTTGAGCTGCGTAAGGAGTATTCTTTTTAGAGCCACGGAAGCCCATTTTACCAGCAGATGACCAAGAGATAACTTGACCTTCGCCGTTAGCGATTGTAACAATCACATTGTTGAAAGAAGACATAACGTGAAGTTGACCAACACCGTCAATCTTTACAACGCGCTTCTTAGCTGCAACAGTTTTCTTTGCCATAATTGATAGATATTATAGGTTGTTGATACTTGATTACTTCGTTGCTTTCTTCTTGTTAGCAACAGTTTTCTTTTTACCTTTACGCGTACGAGCGTTGTTTTTGGTGGATTGACCACGCAATGGAAGACCAATACGGTGACGCACACCACGGTAGCAACCGATATCCATCAATCGCTTGATGTTGAGTTGTGTTTCAGAACGGAGGTCACCTTCTACTTTGTAGTTAGCACCGATGATCTCACGAATTTTAGCTGCTTGGTCATCCGTCCAATCTTGTACCTTGATGCTTGGGTCAACGCCTGCCTCTGCCAAGATCTTCTTTGCGCTTGAACGACCTATTCCGTAGATGTAAGTCAAACCGACTTCGCCACACTTGTTTTGTGGTAAATCTACACCGACAATTCTTATAGCCATAATTAATTACTTAAGGATAATTGTTGTTAAATGTTTACCTCTATGAAATGCTTATCCTTGACGCATTTTCATTTTTGGTTCTTTTTTGTTAATTACATACAAGCGACCTTTGCGGCGTACGATTTTGCAGTCCGCATTGCGCTTTTTTACAGATGCTCTAACTTTCATTTTAATAGAGTTTTAGAGTTTGTTATTTATAACGGAACGAAATACGTCCTTTAGTGAGGTCATATGGACTCATCTCCACTTTCACACGGTCACCAGGAAGAATCTTGATGTAGTGCTGACGCATCTTCCCTGAGATGTGGGCGATGATGACATGACCGCTTTCTAATTGTACACGGAACATTGCGTTGGACAAAGCCTCGGTAACAGTTCCATCTACTTCGATTGCATCTTGTTTAGCCATAACTGATTACTTGGTTAATATTAAATAAAACGATCTCCTAAAACTTGTTGAATATAGTCGAATGTGGATAGGATGTCTGCTTTGCCGTTGCGCACGCACACGCTATGCTCATAGTGAGCAGCAGGTTTGCGGTCGGCCGTGCGGGCAGTCCATCCATCGTTCTCAATGATCACATTGCGGCGCCCTAGGCAAATCATAGGTTCGATGGCGAGTGTCATACCCGACTTGAGCACAATACCATTGCCACGTCGTCCGTAGTTGCATACCTCAGGTTCCTCGTGCATATCGCGTCCGATGCCGTGTCCTACAAACTCACGTACTACAGAGTAACCTGCCTTTTCACAATGGTTTTGTATGACAGCACCGATATCGCCAAGACGGCGACCTGTGACTGCTTGCTCGATGCCGAGATAAAGTGCCTCCTTGGTTGTGCGCATGAGTTGCAACACCTCTGGTGCGACTTCGCCCACAGGGAAGGTGTATGCAGAGTCTGCGCAAAAGCCACCCAGTTTGACCACTGTATCCACCGACACGATATCACCATCTTTGAGTATTACCTTGTCGGAAGGGATACCATGTACGACTTGCTCGTTGACTGATGTGCACAAGGTGGCAGGATAGCCTTCGTATCCGAGGCAAGAAGGGATACCTCCGTTGTCGCAGATAAACTCATATGCCACTTTGTCCAACTCCGCAGTAGTAACTCCTGGTCGGATGACCTTGGCGATTTCCGCCAAGGTCCGTCCGAGCAGGTCATTACTGCGACGCATCAGTTCGACTTCTTCGTCAGTCTTTAGGTATATCATTCTTCTTAATAAGCCATAGCGGAGCGACCCTTGATGCGCATACCAGACTCATAGAAGCCATCGTAGTGACGCTCGAGGAGTTTGCTCTCGATTTGTTGTAGCGTATCCAAGACTACACCTACCATGATGAGCAATGATGTACCACCGAAGAATTGTGCGAAGCCCATGCTAACGCCGAAGAGGCGTGCAAAAGCTGGCAAAATAGCGATGATAGCCAAGAGGCAAGAGCCAGGCAAAGTCAAGCGTGTCATGATAGAGTCGATATACTCAGCAGTCTTCTTGCCTGGTTTAACGCCAGGGATGAAGCCGTTGTTGAGCTTGAGGTTTTCAGCCATTTGTACAGGATTGATGATAATCGCGGTGTAGAAATAGGTGAAAACGATGATCAAGAGTGCGAATACAGCGTTGTACCAGAAGCCGTCGTTGTTCATGAATGCACGTGTAAAGGCATTTGCTTCAGAAGAAGAGAAGCCAGCCAATGCAATAGGAATGAACATGATAGCTTGTGCGAAGATGATAGGCATCACATTCGCAGCATTTACCTTAAGAGGAATATACTGACGTACGCCACCATATTGCTTGTTACCCACCATACGCTTAGCGTATTGTACAGGGATACGACGTGTACCTTGTACGAGGAGGATAGCAAATGCAAACACAGCCAAGAGGATAATGATCTCGAGGAGGAATACCATCAAACCACCACCTTCGTTCAAGCGTGAAGAGAACTCTTGGATGATAGCGGCAGGGAAACGAGCGATGATACCGATGAGAATGATAAAGGAGATACCATTACCAATACCGCGATCGGTGATACGCTCACCCAACCACATCACGAACATAGAGCCCGCGCAGAGGAGGATGGTAGATGAGATGGTGAACCAGTTGAAACCTACCGCAAGCGCTTGACCAGCTTGTGCCATTTGCACAGAGAGGTTAACGAGGTAGCTAGGTCCTTGGAAAAGGAGGATAGCCACGGTGAGGTAACGTGTGATTTGGTTCATCTTTTGGCGGCCCGACTCACCCTCCTTTTGCATCTTTTGGAAGTAAGGCACTGCGATAGTGAGCAGTTGGATTACGATAGATGCAGAGATGTAAGGCATGATACCCAATGCAAAGATAGAAGCATTGGAGAAGGCGCCACCTGAGAACATATCCAAAAGTGCCATCAAGCCACCCGCTGTCTGCGCATGCAGAGCAGAGAGGGCTGTAGGGTCAATACCAGGAAGAACAACGAAGGAACCGAAACGATAGATGAGCACAAAAAGGATTGTGGTCAGCAATCGAGCGCGGAGATCTTCGATCTTCCAGATATTTTGGATTGTTTGAATAAACTTACGCATACTAATTAGATTTTGTTGATAGTACCACCAGCAGCTGTGATAGCAGCTTCAGCAGTTTTGCTGAAAGCGTTAGCTTCTACAGTGAGTTTTGCAGTAAGGGTACCGTTACCAAGAATCTTCACCAATTGAGTTTTGTTGATGAAGCCAGCCTCGTGGAGTTCGATCAAGCCGATTTTCTCGAGGTTTTTAGCTTCAGCAAGTGCTTGGAGAGTAGAAAGGTTGATAGCTTTGTACTCAACACGATTGATGTTTTGGAAACCAAACTTAGGCAAACGGCGTTGCATAGGCATCTGACCACCCTCGAAACCAATTTTCTTAGAGTAACCAGAGCGTGACTTAGCCCCCTTGTGACCGCGAGTAGAAGTACCACCGAGTCCTGAACCAGGACCACGACCGATACGTTTAGCGGTCTTTACTGAACCAGCAGCTGGCGTTAAATTATTTAATTCCATAATGCTTGCTAAAATTTAAAGATTAATCAATTACTTTAACCAAGTGTTTAATTTTGTTTACCATGCCGAGGATAGCAGGAGTAGCCTCGTGCTCAACTACAGCATTCATCTTGCGAAGACCAAGAGCCAACATAGTATCCTTTTGCACTTGTGGGCAGCCGATTGTGCTGCGTACTTTTTGAATTTTGATTGTTGCCATGATTTTCACAAATTATTATCCGTTAAACACTGTTGAAAGACTCACGCCACGGTTTTGAGCTACAGTGCGAGCATCGCGCATTTCGCCGAGTGCTGCGATAGTAGCCTTAACGAGGTTGTGAGGGTTAGAAGAACCTTTAGATTTAGCCAAGATGTCGGTTACACCAGCAGACTCCAATACGGCACGCATAGCACCACCGGCTTTAACTCCGGTACCGTGAGATGCAGGTTGGAGGTAAACGCGAGCGCCGCCGAACTTAGCGTATTGCTCATGAGGTACAGTACCCTTGAGTACTGGTACTTGGATAAGATTCTTCTTAGCAGATTCAGTAGCCTTAGAGATAGCAGCGGTAACTTCGCCAGCCTTACCAAGACCCCAACCTACGATACCAGCCTCATTTCCTACAACAACGATGGCTGCAAATGTGAAAGTACGTCCACCCTTTGTAACTTTGGTTACACGGTTGACAGCAACGAGGCGCTCCTTGAGCTCCAAGTCTTGTGTTGATTTTACTCGATTCATAACAGTCACTTTGTTTTAGAATTTGAGACCTGCCTCGCGAGCAGCGTCTGCCAATGATTTAACTCGACCGTGATAGAGGTAGCCGTTGCGGTCAAATACAACAGCCTCAACGCCAGCAGCCTTAGCAGCCTCTGCGATGAGCTTGCCTACTTGAGCAGCTTTCTCTGTTTTGGTCATTTTATCTTTAATAGCGAGCGAAGAAGCAGCTGCAAGTGTTTTGCCTTGCAGATCGTCGATAACTTGCGCGTAGATTTGGCTGTTGCTACGGAATACTGTCAGACGAGGACGCTCAGCTGTACCCGAAACGCGTGTACGGATAGATGCTTTAATTTTAAGTCTTCTTGCAATTTTCTGATTCATAACTTATTCCTTTCTAATTATTTACCAGCCGATTTACCAGCTTTACGACGAACAACTTCACCTTGGAACTTAATACCCTTACCCTTATATGGCTCTGGTTTGCGGAATGAACGAATCTTAGCGCATACTTGGCCAATGAGTTGCTTGTCAGCAGACTCGAGGATAACGAGAGGGTTTTGGTTACGCTCTGACTTGGTTTCTACCTTAAGCTCAGCAGGGAGTTGGAGGTAGATTGGGTGTGTATAACCGAGTGCAAAGTTGAGGGTATTTTGCATACCAGCAGCCATTTCAACACGGTAACCAACACCGACGAGTTCGAGCACTTTCTTGTAACCCTCGCTAACACCTACAACCATGTTGTTGATGAGTGCGCGATAAAGACCGTGCATAGCGCGGTTTTGCTTCTCATCATTTGGACGAGTTACGGTGAGAACACCTTCCTCAACGGTTACAGTGATATTTGGGTTAACTTGTTGTTTCAATTCACCTTTAGGACCTTTAACAGTCACGAGGTTCTCAGGGCTAACTGTTACAGTTACACCTGCAGGAATAGCGATAGGCAATTTACCAATTCTTGACATAGCAGTTCCTCCTTAATTAATAGATGTAACAAATAACCTCACCACCGAGCTTCATGCCGAGCGCCTCTTTGTTGGTCATCACACCCTTAGAAGTAGAGAGGATGGCAATACCGAGACCGTTCAAGACGCGTGGCATCTCGCGATAGCCAACGTATTGACGAAGACCTGGTGTTGATACACGTTTCAAACTCTTGATGGCGTTAACTTTGTTAACTGGATCATACTTCAAGGCAATCTTGATAGTACCTTGAGGGCCATCTTCCACGAACTTGTAAGAAAGGATGTAACCCTTCTCGAACAAGATGCGTGTGATCTCTTTCTTCAGATTCGAAGCAGGCACCTCAACTACGCGGTGACCAGCTTTGATTGCATTTCTGAGTCGAGTCAGATAATCTGCGATTGGATCTGTCATAATGTTTTGTTAAATTAATCCCGCCTTTCGGGACAATATTTAATAAATTAATTTTATTTATTCCCCAGAGGCACCTATGTCCTCTGGGCGAATTTCAAAGTTGTTTACCAGCTAGCTTTCTTCACACCTGGGATGAGTCCAGCAGACGCCATCTCACGGAATTGAATACGACTCAAGCCGAATGCACGCATATAACCTTTTGGACGACCAGTGATTTTGCAGCGATTGTGCAAACGTACTGGACTAGCGTTCTTAGGCAATGCTTGGAGACCTTCGTAGTCACCATCCTTGAGGAGTTGTGCACGCTTAGCAGCATATTTTGCTACGAGTTTAGCGCGTTTCACCTCGCGAGCTTTCATTGATTCTTTTGCCATAGTCTAATTACTTTTTGAATGGTAAACCAAACTCGCGGAGGAGTGCAAAGCCTTCCTCATCGGTCTTAGCAGTAGTCACGAAGGTGATGTTCATACCAAGAAGTTTGGTGATGTTATCAATGTTAATTTCAGGGAAGATGATTTGCTCTTGGATACCAAGTGTATAGTTGCCATGACCATCCATCTTGTTGTGGATACCTTTGAAGTCACGGATACGAGGCAAAGCCACGCGCACGAGACGCTCCAAGAACTCGTACATACGCTCACCACGGAGAGTTACGCGCACGCCGATAGGCATTTTCTTACGCACCTTGAAACCTGCGATATCCTTTTTGGAGAGTGTAGCAACGGCTTTTTGACCAGTGATGAGGGTCATCTCTTGTTGAGCCACATCAATGAGCTTCTTGTCAGCCACAGCATCTCCAAGACCTTGGTTGAGAACGATCTTCTCGAGTTTAGGGCACTGCATTACTGTAGTGTAGTTAAACTCCTTCATCAGAGCAGGCACAATGCGCTCTAGATAATCTTGTTTTAAACTTGCTGTATTCATTGTTAGATCTCCTTACCAGATTTTTTACTTACGCGGACGAGCTTTCCATCCTTCTCTACGCGGCCAACGCGAACTGGTTTACCGTTCTCAACTGGGTTGAGGTTAGAGATGTGGATAGGAGCCTCCTGTTTAACAATACCTCCTTGAGGATTCTTTGCATTAGGTTTGGTACTCTTAGATACCATGTTAACACCTTCTACGATAGCACGTTGTTTCTCAACGAGCACTTCGAGCACGCGGCCCGTTTTGCCCTTAGAAGCACCTGCATTCACGTATACGGTATCACCTTTCTTAATATGTAATTTTGCCATATTTGTAGAATTTAGATGATTAGAGCACTTCAGGTGCTAATGAGATAATTTTCATGTTCGTTTGACGCAACTCGCGAGCCACAGGGCCGAAGATACGTGAACCACGGATCTCACCTGCGTTGTTTACGAGTACGCATGCGTTGTCATCAAAGCGGATGTAGCTACCATCTGGGCGGCGTACCTCTTTCTTCACGCGAACAACGATGGCACGTGTTACAGTACCGTCTTTGATATCAGAAGAAGGGATTACACCTTTAACTGCTACTACGATGGTGTCACCCAAGCTGGCGTAACGCTTTTTGGTTCCGCCAAGAACGCGGATGCACAATGCCTCTTTAGCACCTGAGTTGTCCGCAACTACGAGTCTTGATTCTTGTTGTACCATATTACTTAGCCCTTTCTACAATTTGAGTTAAACGCCAACGAACAGTCTTGCTCAATGGACGAGTTTCCATGATACGTACAGTATCGCCGATACCGCACTCATTGTTCTCGTCATGAGCATGGAACTTGCGAGTTTTATTGACAAACTTGCCATAAATAGGGTGTTTCTCTTTCCAGTGAACAGCAACTGTGATAGTCTTGTCCATCTTGTTGGAAACGACAATACCCTGACGCTCTTTTCTTAGATTTCTTGTTTCCATGTCAATTCGTTTTTTACTTAGTTAATTCTCTTTGACGAAGTTCGGTTGCAAGGCGAGCAATAGTCTTACGAGCCACCTTAATCTGCAACGGATTGTCAAGCGGAGAAATGCTGTGATTCAGTTTCATGCGAACGAGTGCCTCTTTCTCAGAAGCGAGACGCTCTTGGATCTCAGCAGTTGTTAATTCTTTAATTTCAGCTGTTTTCATAATCCTAATTATACATTTTGGGTTGGGTCGTAATCACGTCTTACGACAAATTTGGTTGTAATAGGAAGTTTTTGAGCTGCCAGGCGGAGTGCCTCTTTAGCTACCTCGTATGATACGCCGTCGATCTCGAAGATGATGCGTCCTGGAGCCAATGGAACTACGAATCCTTCTGGAGCACCTTTACCTTTACCCATACGAACATCCAATGGTTTTTTGGTAATTGGTTTATCAGGGAAAACGCGGATCCATACTTGTCCTTGACGTTGCATATAGCGAGTTACTGCGATACGGGCTGCCTCGATTTGACGACCTGTCAACCAGATGGTACCAAGTGACTTGATACCGAATGAGCCAAATGCGAGCTCAGTACCACGCTGTGCATTGCCTTTGATGCGGCCTTTTTGGCAGCGGCGGAATTTAGTTTTCTTTGGTTGTAACATAACTGTTTTTAATCTACAAATCGGTTAAACATTATTGTTTTTTGTTTCTGCGGAAACCACCACGACGGTCATCACGACGGCGATCGCCACCACGACCATTCTCTTGCTTTTGTGTGAAGTTAGGAGCAAGATCTTTCTTGCCATACACTTCACCACGGCAGATCCAAACCTTTACACCGATCATACCCACCTTGGTGAGTGCACCTGCGTGGCAGTAGTCGATGTCAGCACGGAGAGTGTGCAATGGGGTACGGCCCTCTTTGTACATCTCGCTACGTGCCATTTCAGCACCGTTAAGACGACCACTGAGTTGGATTTTGATACCCTCAGCGCCCATACGCATGGTAGAAGCGATAGCCATCTTCACAGCACGGCGGTATGCGATCTTACCCTCGAGTTGGCGAGCGATCTTGTTAGCCACGATAGTAGCATCAAGTTCAGGACGCTTAACCTCGAAGATGTTGATTTGCACATCTTGCTTGGTGATTTTCTTCAACTCCTCTTTCAATTTGTCAACCTCTTGTCCACCTTTACCGATGATAAAACCAGGGCGAGCGGTGCACACAGTTACAGTCACAAGTTTAAGAGTACGCTCGATAACGATACGAGAAATACTAGCCTCAGCCAAACGGGCATTCAGGTACTTGCGGATTTTGGTATCCTCAAGAATTGTATCTCCGTAGTTCTTGCCGCCAAACCAGTTGGAATCCCAACCACGTACAATACCAAGGCGGTTTGCTATTGGATTAATTTTCTGTCCCATTTTGTTAATTACTTAGCTTCGTTAGTATTCTTAGTATCTACAAAAATAGTAACATGGTTAGAGCGTTTGCGGATACGATAACCGCGACCTTGAGGAGCGGTCAACAGACGTTTGAGCATCATACCGCCATCTACCATGATATTACTTACATACAGAGTCTCTTGGTCTGCTTTCTTACCAGTCTTAACTTCCCAGTTAGCGATAGCAGATTTCAAAAGTTTCTCGAGGGCACGCGATGCCTCTTTGGTAGAGAAATGCAACGCACCCAGTGCACGGTTCACTTCCATTCCACGAATCATATCGGCAACAAGGCGCATTTTGCGTGGAGATGTAGGAACGTTATTAAGCTTAGCAAAGTATTGGCTCTTGCGAGCTTCTTTCATTGCTTCAGCTGCATTATGTTTTCTAGCACCCATTTTGAATTCTAAAATTTAATTGTTGTTTGATTTGATTCTTGGATTAACGGTTACCCGAGTGACCACGGAATGTGCGGGTAGGAGCGAACTCGCCCAACTTGTGACCCACCATATTCTCGGTTACATACACAGGGATGAACTTGTTACCATTATGAACTGCGATAGTATGACCTACGAAATCAGGAGAAATCATAGATGCACGGCTCCAAGTCTTAACAACATCTTTCTTGCCAGACTCATTCATAGCCAACACCTTCTTCTCCAACTTAACGTTGATAAATGGTCCTTTTTTCAATGAACGACTCATAATTTCTCTTAATTTAATAGGTTATTTCTTTCTTCTTTCAATAATGTATTGGTTGCTCAAGTTCTTTGGAGCGCGTGTCTTGTAGCCCTTAGCTAACAAGCCCTTGCGTGAACGTGGGTGTCCACCAGATGCGCGGCCTTCACCACCACCCATTGGGTGATCTACTGGGTTCATTGCCACACCACGGTTGCGTGGACGACGTCCTAACCAACGGCTACGACCAGCCTTACCACTTTTCTCCAAAGCGTGGTCGCTATTGCCAACCACACCAACGGTAGCCTTACATGCTGCAAGTACCTTGCGCAATTCGCCTGAAGGCAATTTGATGATTGCATATTTATCTTCGCGAGAAGACAATTGTGCAAACACACCAGCCGAACGAACCATGCATGCACCTTGACCTGGACGGAGCTCAATGTTGTGAATGAGCGTACCAAGAGGCATGTTAGCCATTGGGAGAGCATTTCCTACTTCAGGAGCCACATCTGGACCTGAGATTACTGTTTGACCTACTTGCAAGCCATTAGGTGCAAGAATGTAACGTTTTTCGCCATCAGCATAGAACAAGAGTGCGATACGAGCACTACGGTTTGGATCGTACTCAATAGTTTTTACTGTAGCAGGTACACCATCTTTGTTACGTTTGAAGTCAATTACGCGGTATTTCTGCTTGTGTCCACCACCGATGTAACGCATGGTCATCTTACCTTGATGGTTGCGACCACCAGTTTTGGTTTTACCGAACACAAGAGATTTCTCTGGTGCACTTGCGGTAATTGTGTCAAATGCGCCAATAATTTTGTGTCTTTGCCCCGGTGTAGAGGGTTTTAATTTACGTACAGCCATTTTTAGATATTGCTATAAAAATCAATTGTTTCACCTTCTTTCAATGTAACGATTGCTTTCTTGTAAGCTTGCTTAGCGCCACGGATCAAACCACTCTTGGTGTAGCGTTGTTTGGTCTTTGGAGCTTGGATGAGTGTGTTTACATCAAGCACTTGTACATTGTACAATTCTTCTACTGCCTTCTTGATTTCTACCTTGTTGGCAGTACGAACTACCTGAAAACCATAACGGTTGAACTTTTCGCCTGCGGCGGTCATCTTCTCAGTGACGATTGGTTTTAAAATAATTGCCATAGTTGTAACCTCCTTATGCTAAAGTTGCCTCAATAGCTGCCAAAGCGCTCTCAACGAGCACTACAGCGCTTGAGTTCATGATTGCGTATGTATTCAGTTCATTAACAGTCACCACGTTGGTGCGCTCGATATTGCTAGCTGACTTGAGAACGTTGTAGTTATTCTCTGGCAACACGAACAATACCTTCTTACCAGCAACTTGCAAGTTGTTCATTACCTCGATCATAGCCTTGGTCTTTGGAGCCTCAAATTGCAAAGCGTCAACTACGACGATTTGACCGTTTTGAGCACGCAAAGAGAGTGCGCTGCGACGAGCCAATTGTTTCACTTTCTTGTTGAGTTTGAAACCATAGTCACGTGGAACTGGGCCAAAGATTGTACCACCACCAACGCGAACTGGAGATTTCAAATCACCTGGACGAGCACCGCCACCACCTTTTTGGCGACCGAGCTTACGTGTAGAGTGAGCATTCTCGCTACGCTCTTTTGATTTCGCTGTACCTTGACGATTGTTAGCCAAATATTGCTTTACATCCAAATAAATGGCGTGGTCGTTAGGCTCGATACCGAAGATAGCGTCATTGAGAACTACCTTCTTGCCGGTCTCTTTACCGGCCATATTCAAAATACTAAGTTCCATACCTCTTATTTGTTAATAACAACGATTGAATTTTTAGCACCTGGGATACTACCCTTGACCATGATCAAGTTGTACTCAGGAATAACTTTTAACACTACAAGGTTTTGTACAGTTACGCGGTCAGTACCCATGTGACCTGCCATGCGAGTTCCTGGGAATACGCGTGCTGGGTAAGCACATGCACCGATAGAACCTGGAGCACGGAGGCGGTCATCTTGACCGTGTGTAGATTGACCTACACCACCGAAGCCGTGACGCTTAACTACACCTTGGAAACCTTTACCTTTGGAAGTACCTACTACGTCCACGTAAGAGTTCTCCTCAAACATGTCAACAGTCAAGGTATCTCCCAGTTTGACTTCTTGTTCGAATCCATCGAACTCAGCGAGGTGACGCATTGGTTGTACGCCCGCAGCAGCGAAGTGACCTGCCTCTGCCTTGTTGGTGTGTTTCTCGCTCTTAGGCATGAAACCAACTTGTACAGCAGCATAGCCATCCTTCTCAACTGTCTTGAGTTGGGTAACAACGCAAGGACCAGCCTCAATCACGGTGCATGGGATATTTTTGCCATCAGCACCGAAAACGGATGTCATTCCGATTTTTTTACCTAATAATCCTGGCATTTTAGCTGTGATTAAAATTGTTAATAATTATTGTTCTCCACTCTCGCCCTCGGGATTCCGTGTCTTGCGACCTTGTCTATCCGCGGGAAGTGGTCGTTTTGTTTATCAAACTTTGATTTCTACTTCTACACCACTTGCGAGTTCGAGTTTCATCAATGCCTCTACGGTCTTTTGGTTAGACTCATAGATGTCGATGAGACGCTTGTAGCTTGACAACTCAAATTGCTCACGGCTCTTCTTGTTAACGAAGGTAGAGCGGTTTACTGTGAAGATGCGCTTGTGAGTTGGCAATGGAATTGGACCACTTACTACTGCACCTGTTGCTTTAACTGTCTTCACAATTTTCTCAGCTGACTTGTCAACCAAGTTGTGATCGAATGATTTCAGTTTAATACGAATCTTTTGACTCATTGTTTTGTTGTTTTTTAATGTTGTTTTACTTTACTCCTAGCGCTCGCACATCCAAAGAGTCATTTGCTCAGATGACTCGCGCTTCGGATTTTACTTATGTTTGCGCCCCCAACAATACCAATTAGCCCAATTGGTCTAATTAGTCTAATATTAATTAAGGTACGCGGGTGCGTGCGCACTTGCACGCGTGAGTGAAGAGGTTTGAAGTATAGAGCGGCCCTTTGCTCAACCTTTTCGAACTTTCGAACTCGGTTTTTATTTGTCAAGCCAAGGACCAACACATTGGAAGATTGGTCCTTGACCTTACTAGCTTGATTATACGAGATCTACACGACCGCCGCACTCTGTCAAAACAGCCTTAGCGATGGTTGAAGATACTGCGTCATAGTGAGAGAACTCCATGCTGCTGGTAGCACGACCAGAAGTGATGGTACGCAATGCGGTTACATAGCCGAACATTTCGCTCAATGGTACCTTAGCCTTGATCACGCGTGCGCCAGTACGAGCGGTATCCATACCCTCTACTTGACCACGACGTTTGTTCAAGTCACCGATAACATCACCCATGCTCTCCTCTGGAGTAACCACCTCAACCTTCATGATAGGCTCCATCAATACTGGTTTTGCCTTAGCGCAAGCGCTCTTGAACGCCATTTGTGCGCAGATGTCGAATGAGAGTTGGTCAGAGTCAACTGGGTGGAAGCTACCGTCCACCAAAGTAACCTTCAATGTATCGAGTGGATAGCCAGCCAAGATACCAGTCTTCATAGCGGTTGTAAAACCTTTCTCTACTGCTGGGATATACTCTTTAGGCACGTTACCACCCTTAACAACGTCAACGAATTGCAAGCCACCTTCGAAGCCCTCGTCTGCTGGCTCAACGCGAACAATAATATCCGCATATTTACCACGACCACCAGATTGCTTCTTGTAGGTCTCGCGCAACTCTACTGGAGCAGAGATTGCCTCGCGATATGCTACTTGAGGACGACCTTGGTTACACTCTACCTTAAACTCACGTTTCAGACGGTCGATGATGATCTCAAGGTGAAGCTCACCCATACCAGAGATGACAGTTTGACCTGTTTGCTCGTCAGTCTTAACTGTAAAGGTAGGATCCTCCTCAGCCAACTTAGCCAAACCTACACCAAGTTTGTCGAGGTCAGCTTGACTCTTAGGCTCTACAGAGATACCGATCACTGGTGCTGGGAACTCGATAGACTCGAGTACGATTGGTTTGTCCTCAGCGCACAAGGTATCACCTGTACGAATATCCTTGAAACCTACACCTGCACCGATATCACCAGCTGCGATAGTCTCTACTGGATTTTGGTGGTTAGAGTGCATTTGGAAGATACGAGAGATACGCTCACGCTTTCCAGAACGTGGGTTGAACACATAAGAACCTGCATCCAACTTACCACTATACACACGGAAGAAGCACAAACGACCTACATATGGGTCGGTAGCAATCTTGAACGCCAAAGCACAGAGGTCATCATCCTCTTTTGGCTCGCGCGTGATCGCGTCACCCGTGCGTGGGTCCGTACCATCTATAATAGGGGTATCCATTGGACTTGGCAAGTATGCACATACAGCGTCCAACATGGTTTGTACACCTTTATTTTTGAATGAAGAACCACAAACCATTGGGAACATTTGCATGCTCAAGCAACCTTTGCGGATTGCAGCACGAATCTCGTCCTCGGTGATGGTAGATGGATCATCAAAATACTTCTCCATCAATGCATCATCGAACTCAGAGATAGTCTCCAACATTTTGTCGCGCCACTCCTCTGCCTCAGCTACGAGGTCAGCAGGAATCTCCTCTACAGAGTATGCAGAGCCCATAGTCTCGTCGTTCCAAACGCAAGCCTTCATGGTTACGAGGTCAACTACACCTTTAAAGGTCTCCTCTGCACCGATAGGAATTTGGATTGGACATGGGTTTGCACCAAGCACCTCTTTGATTTGAGTTACTACGTCAAAGAAGTTTGCACCGCTACGGTCCATCTTGTTTACGTAGCAAATACGAGGTACATTGTATTTATCAGCTTGACGCCATACAGTCTCTGATTGTGGTTGCACACCACCTACTGCACAGAACGTAGCCACAGCACCATCCAAGATACGAAGTGAACGCTCTACCTCTACAGTAAAGTCCACGTGGCCCGGAGTGTCAATCAAGTTAATTTTGTATTTATCACCCTTGTAGTTCCAGTAGGTAGTGGTAGCAGCAGAGGTAATTGTAATACCACGCTCTTGCTCTTGCTCCATCCAGTCCATAGTTGCTGCACCATCGTGCACCTCACCAATCTTGTGAGTCAAACCGGTGTAGAACAAAATACGCTCAGAGGTAGTTGTTTTACCAGCATCAATGTGAGCCATGATACCGATATTTCTGTTTAATTTCAAATCGTGTTTAGCCATTGTTTCGTCTAATTAGCGATTAAAAACGGAAGTGTGCAAATGCACGGTTTGCCTCTGCCATGCGGTGCATATCCTCTTTACGCTTGAACGCACCACCTTGGTTGTTAAATGCATCCATGATCTCTGCTGCGAGCTTCTCAGCCATAGAGTGGCCACCACGCTTGCGAGCGAAGAGAATCATATTCTTCATTGAAATAGACTCCTTGCGGTCAGCACGGATCTCAGTTGGCACTTGGAATGTTGCACCACCAATACGTTTTGATTTCACCTCTACCAAAGGAGTGATGTTGCTTAGAGCTTGTTTCCAGATCTCAAGAGGAGTTTGCTCGCCCTTCATCTTATTACCAACAGTCTCCAAAGCGGTGTAGAATACGCCATATGCAGTATTCTTCTTACCATCGAGCATGAGGTGGTTTACAAATTTAGCCACCATTACCTCTCCGTATACTGGATCTGGGAGGATAACTCGTTTTTTTGGTTTTGCTTTTCTCATTGTTTTGTTTTGTTTTTTTTGTTGATTGTCTTAACTTCAGCAGATTTCTTCAGTTTTCAGGTTTCAGTTTTCACCCTTCAGTTTCAAGTTTTTACTTTTCAGTTTTCAGATTTCAGTTTTTCACCCTTACTCCATCTGCTTACTCAACCGATCAACCCATTAATAATCTGTCCCAACGTATGGAACTTTTAGTTAGTTTTTAATTCGTCAGAAATTACTTTTTAGCTTTAGGACGCTTAGCGCCATATTTGCTACGACGTTGCAAGCGGTTAGCCACACCAGCGGTATCCAATGTACCACGAACGATGTGATAACGTACACCTGGGAGATCTTTTACACGACCACCACGCACCATTACGATGCTGTGCTCTTGCAAGTTGTGACCCTCACCTGGAATGTAAGCGTTCACCTCCTTTTGATTTGTCAAGCGAACACGTGCTACTTTACGCATAGCAGAGTTTGGCTTCTTAGGAGTTGTTGTGTAAACGCGTACACATACGCCACGACGTTGTGGGCAGCTGTCCAATGCTGGAGACTTGCTCTTGTCGATAAGTTCTGCTCTTCCTTTTCTAACTAATTGTTGAATTGTAGGCATTTTAACTTTTAATTTTGGTTAATAATTTATGTTAATTTAAACGTTTTGTTTTGCTTTTCTTCATAACATTCTCGCGTCCCATATACACACACGCATATCCACGCGCCGCGAAAAAGCACGCAAAGGTACTACTTTTTCTCGAAACCACCAAATAATCAGCAGAAAAAGTGCATTTTTCTTGCTCAAAAATGGTTAATTTTTCATTTTGCTACTTCGACTTTGCAAAATTCACCCTGTTTTGTACAAAATATCACTTCTTCAAAACGTCTCTAATTTGAGAAAATTCAGTCACTTATACAGCTTTTCAACATCACCAAAAATCATGCTCAAAACTACAAAAAAACAGGACTGTCGAATAACACTGTCACCACACTTATCAAGAGGGATGTAAGGAGACATTTTAAACAACAAGCAATGAAATAGTAAACCTACAGAAAAGACAAGTTAATCACTAATGAATAACTAATAAATCACTAAAGAATAACTAAAGAATCACTAAAGATTTATAGCAGAAAGATAGTGAAAAACACGAGGACTCATTGGACTAGGAAAAAGAGAGGGGATATGCATTTTCTTGTACCTTGAACGCCGCCTTGCTATTGCAATTTCTCCAAAAGCACATTCGCCAAATGCAGAGTAAATATCATAAAAATCGCATAAAAGTAAACTTTTTGCTCTTTTTTTTGTGTTTATGCGTTTTTTTTTGTACCTTTGCACCCAAATTGGCTAAAACGAACTTTTATGTATTACACTTATAGTGTACCATAGCGAAAAAGATGGTCACTTTTATAAATTCAACATTTAGGAAGAAACCAAATGCAGAAATCGGATTTTATCATTGAGGTGAATCATGTGTCCAAACAGTTTGAGGACGGTAAATTTGCCTTGGACGATGTGAGCCTTCAAATCAAGAAAGGCGAGTTCGTAACTATCTTGGGGCCATCGGGTTGCGGAAAGACCACCTTGCTGCGTTGTATAGCGGGTTTTCAAGTGGCAACAGAGGGTGATATCTTGCTGAACGGCGAAGATGTGACCACGATGCCTCCGCACTTGCGCGATGTGAATACGGTATTCCAGAAATACGCGTTGTTCCCACACTTGAATGTATTTGACAATGTGGCTTTCGGATTGAAACTAAAGAAGGAGGATAAGAAAGTCATAGAGAAGAAGGTGAAGCAGGCGCTGAAGACTGTGGGCATGACGGACTACGAGTACCGTGATGTGGATAGCTTGAGTGGCGGTCAGCAACAGCGTGTGGCTATTGCGCGTGCCATCATCAATGAGCCAGAGGTGCTGCTACTGGATGAGCCATTGGCTGCGCTTGACTTGAAGATGCGTAAGGACATGCAGATGGAGCTTCGTGCGATGCACAAGAAGTTGGGTATCACCTTTATTTATGTGACACACGACCAGGAAGAGGCATTGACGCTGAGCGACCGCGTGGTGGTGATGAGCGAAGGCAGAATCCAACAGATCGGTACGCCAACCGATGTGTATAACGAGCCACAAAACTGCTTTGTAGCCGATTTCATCGGAGAGAGTAACATCTTGGATGCCACTATGGTAAAAGATAAGATGGTGAACTTCTGCGAGCATGATTTCGAGTGCGTGGACAAAGGTTTTGGCGAAGATACTGAAGTGGATGTGGTGGTGAGACCAGAGGACATTTATATCGGGCGATTAGGCGATGAGGCGAAAGGCAAAGAGGCGAAAGGCAAGGAGAGCCCATGGCAACTGCATGGCGAAGTACATAGCTGTATCTTTAAGGGTGTGCACTATGAGATGACCGTGCTGACTGATGAGGGGTATGAGTTGATGATTCAAGATTATCACGCCTTTGAGCCAGGCACGAAAGTGGGACTGCTGGTAAAGCCAGAAGATATTCAGGTAATGAAGAAAGAGCGATTGTGCAACACTTTCGATGGCGAGGTGCTGGAGGATAATCGTGTGCGTTTCTTGGACGAGGAATGGGATATCCCAGAGCGTGTGGCAGAGCGATTTGAGGTAGGCGAAGAGGTGGAAGTAGAAGTGGACTTCAACCGCGTGAATCTGCAAGACGACGAGGAAGATGGTGTGTTGTGCGGCGAGGTATATTTCATCTTGTACAAGGGCGATCACTATCATTTGACCGTTCGCACGGACGATGGCGATGATATCTTTGTGGATACCAACGATGTGTGGGACGATGGCGACCGCGTGGGTATTCGCGTGGCACCAAGTTATATTCGATTGTACAAGAAGAGCCAAGAACAAGGAACAAAGAACCAAGACTGATTTGTTTAGTGAACGCCCTATGGGCTACTGTTTAGAGTTTAGAGATGAAAAATAATAAATTAAGAATGGTGTTTCAGTCGCGTAGTACATGGGCATGGCCCTATGCGCTGTTTATGCTGTGCTTGGTGATTTTGCCATTGGTGCTGATTGGCGTGTATGCCTTTACGGATGCTGATGGTAGCTTTACGATACAGAACTTTGTGAGTTTCTTCACCAAGTCGGAGGCGATAAACACTTTTATCTATTCGTTGGCTATTGCGCTGATTACTACCATCATATGCTTGGTATTGGGTTATCCCGCAGCGTATATCATGGCGATGGCAGACTTTAAGACACCGCAAGTGATGGCGATGTTGTTTATTCTGCCAATGTGGATTAACTTCCTATTGCGCACGATTGCGACAGTGGAGTTATTCCGCATGTTCGGTTTGCCGTTGGGCGAAGGAGCGTTGCTGTTTGGTATGGTGTATGACTTCTTGCCGTTTATGATTTATCCTATCTACAATACCCTGCAGAAGATGGACACCAGTTTGATTGAAGCGGCTCATGATTTGGGCGCGAAACGTCATCAAGTGTTTATGAAAGTGACGTTGCCACTATCGGTGCCGGGCATCTATTCGGGTATTGTGATGGTGTTTATGCCAACGGTTTCGACTTTCGCTATCGCGGAGTTGCTGACCCATAACAAGGTGACTTTGTTCGGCTCACTCATCCAACGCTGCTTCGGCGAAGGCGGTATAGCGATGTGGAACTATGGTGCAGCATTGTCGTTGATCATGCTGATAATCATCGGATTGACCAGTTTCTTTGGTGGAGATAAGGAGGATATAAATCGTTGAGTGTTTAGTGTTTAGAGACATGTTTGAAAATTATAAGAAATCGAAGATTGAGCAGCGAGGATTAGGATCGCGCATAGCAGCACAAGCGTATTTGTGGTTGCTATTGGTGGTATTGTATGCCCCTATCCTGCTGATTATCATATTCTCGTTTACACAGAGCAAGGTATTTGGTAACTGGACTGGGTTCACCTTTGGTTTGTACGAGAACCTGTTTACTGGTTATGATGCGGTGGCACAAGTGAAGGTAGATCCTAACTTGTATCGTGCGATATTCTTTACGGTGGTGATTGCATTGTCGTCCGCGTTGATCTCTACCGTATTGGGCACATTGGCTGCGATAGGTATCTACCATATGCGCAACCGCGATAGGAAGATACTCACCTTTATGAATAGTATCCCGATGATTAACCCCGATATTCTGACGGGTATCAGTTTGTTCTTGCTATTCGTATTCTTGGGAATTAGTCGCGGCTTGGGTACTGTGATTGCGGCACATGTGGTATTTTGTACTCCTTATGTGGTGCTGAGCGTGATGCCACGATTGACGAAGATGAATCCGAATATCTACGAAGCGGCGTTGGACTTAGGCGCGACACCATTCCAAGCGCTTCGCAAAGTGATGATGCCAGAGTTGTGGCCAGGAATGATTAGTGGATTTATCTTGAGTTTGACATTGAGTATTGATGACTTCGGTGTAACCTACTTTACAAAAGGCAGTAGCGGATTGGAGACATTGTCCACTTTTATCTATGCTGACGCGCGTAAGGGCGGTTTGACACCTGAGTTGCGACCATTGTTCTCCTTGATTTTCTTGACCATTTTGGTCTTGCTGATAATAATGAATATACGAACCCATAAACAACAAAACAAAACGAAATGAAAAAGTTCTTTTTTGCTGTAGCCGCTTTGGTGCTACCTTGTGTATTGGTATCTAACGCTTTTGCTGCTGACCGCGAGCACACGCTGAAGGTGTATAACTGGGCAGACTATATCGACATGAATGTGCTCAATGGTTTCCCTGCATGGTACTATGAGCAAACCGGCGAACAAGTGGAGGTGTTGTATCAGACCTTTGATATTAATGAGTCGATGCTTACCGAGATTGAGGTGGGTCACGAAGACTATGATGTGATTTGTCCTTCGGAATATATCATTGAGCGTATGTTGCGCAACAAGTTGCTGCAACCTATCAACAAGGATTTTGGCAATACGCCTGACTACACGAAACTGGTATCACCTTTTGCGGTGGATAAGTTCCAACAAATGGCAACAGACAGCAGCGTGTGCGTGGCAGACTACACGGTAGGCTATATGTGGGGTACGACGGGTATCTTGTACAACACTGCATTGGTGAATAAGGAGGAGATTCTCTCTTTGGGCGGCTTGCAAAACCCTAAGTTCGCGGGCAAAGTCTTTATGAAAGATGCTTTCCGCGATATTTACTCGGTTGTCGTGTTGTATGCTTACCGCGAGGAGATTGCTCGTGGCGAAGTCACCCGTGACGAGTTGGTTGCTAATGTGACCGAAGAGCGTATCCAACGCGTGGAGGAGTTCCTCACTAGCATGAAGAACAACATCGCTGGATGGGAAGTGGACTTCGGCAAAGAAGAAATGACCAAAGGCAAAGCATGGCTCAACCTCAGCTGGTCAGGCGATGCACAATGGGCAATTGATGAAGCGGCTGAAGTGGGAGTAAACCTTGAATATTTCGTGCCACAAGAAGGCAGCAATGTATGGTTCGACGGTTGGTGTATTCCAGTATATGCGAAAAACACCAAGGCTGCAAGCTACTTTATCAACTATATGTGTATGCCTGAGAACGCCATCTTGAACATGGAGGAGATAGGCTATGTGAGCGTGGTGGCAGACTCTAATATTCTTGCGTGGGCCAACGACGAGGAGATAGAGACGACATCTAATCTCACTTATTTCTTTGGCGAAGGAGCAGAGGCGGTGCATGCTAATTACGTATTCTATCCAGACCAAACAGTCATTGAGCGTTGCGCATTGATGCACGACTGCGGCGATAAGACCGAAGACATGTTGGCGATGTGGTCGCGCGTGAAGGGCGATAACCTAAGCATGGGATTGGTGATTTTCATTCTTGTCGTACTCGCACTTATCGTGGTTGTATTTGTCATTCAAGCCATCAACCGTAAACGCCAACGCGAGTTACAACGCAAAAAACGTAATCGTAGAAGAAGATAATTATATAACAAATGAAACGAATTGTTTGTATCATAGCAACCATAGTCTTGGGGTTGTCCTATATGATAGCCCAAGACTATGAGCAAGCTTTTAGTGATGTTCAGCAGCAGTTTGAACAACGCTTGCCTATTACCCAATCTAACCTCAAAGAGTATCTTGATGACTATCCTTATACCACTTACGCCGATGAGGTACGAACAATGCAAGGTGTGCTTTATACCGAGAAAGAGAAGTATAAAAACGCCATCAAGACCTTCGGCAAGGTGAAGGTAAACAATCTCACACGCAAATCCGAGCCCATGTACTATTTCTACTTGGGTTATGCTCACTTGCAGCAAAAAGATTATGAGAAAGCGTTGCCATGCATGTTGCGTGTTAAGAACAAACAATCCGCCTATTCGTTGCAAGCTACCTATTACACGGGTTACGCTTATTATAGCCAAAAGAATTACCCACAAGCATTGGCTGAATTTCTCTCCATTGAGCAACTTGGTGGTTACAAACAAATTGCACCTTATTACATCGTACAAATCTATTACGCACAACAAGAGTATGATAAGGTGTATCAACGTGCAGAGGAGTTGCTGAAGAACTACCCCGACAACCAATACAATGATGAGCTCCATCGCATGTTAGGAGAGATGTACTATCAAGACTCTGCCTATGACGATGCCGTGCGCCATTTGGAAGCATACCGCACATTGCGACAAGAGGCAAAGAAGGAGATTGTACGCAATGATATGTACTTGCTCGGTATGTCCCACTACATGACTCGCGACTGGCAAAAGGCTATTGACAACCTCAAGTTGATTAAACTGCAAGAGGACTCCATCTCCGAAAATACCTGCTTACATTTGGGACATGCATATCTGCGATTGGATGATTTGGAGAAAGCCAAATTAGCTTATGCTACTGCTATTCGCTACAATATCGATCCTAAATTGCGCGAGGAGGCCATGTACAACTATGTACAAGCTACCTACCTGCACAACTCTGCTTTGGGCGAGAGTGTGACAGCCTTCCAAGACTTTATTCATGAGTATCCCAACTCGCAATACATCAATAAGGTATATACACTGATGGCAGATATGTACCTCACCAGCAAAAACTACCAGGCTGCATTAGAAGCATTGCTGACCATTCCTACTCCTGACGACAAGATGCAGGAGACTATGCAATACTTGCGCTATCAGTTGGCAGTAGATGCGTTTGTACAAGGCAAAATGACTGATGTGATCAAATGGGCGAACCTCGTGATTGAGAATGCCACTCAACCATCTACCTATGAGACCGAAGCATACTACCTAGCCGCACAGGCACATTACCGTCTGCATCAATATCCACAGACGATTGCCCAGTTGCAACTCTATCTAGAACAATCTAATATTGCGGAATCGACCAACAAGACAATGGCGCTATACCTGCATGCCTATGCCTTGTTCAACCAAAAAGACTTTGCCGCAGCAGAGCCAATCTTCCGCCAATACACAGCAGCAATGTCTAATAACACCGCCAATACCACGTATGCCGATGCATTGAATCGCATTGGAGATTGCCTATTCCAAGCACGCGATTTCCAACAGGCAAGCGACGTGTACCACCAAGTAGCGGCACTCAAGAGCAATGGTGCTGACTATGCTATCTTACAACAAGGTTATGCACAAGGTTTGCTGCACCATTATGCAGAGAAAGCAGAAGTGCTGACATCGCTCATTGAACAATATCCTCGTTCGGATTACGCCGATGATGCCATGTATGAGATCGCACGTGCACAACTGCAACAAGATAAAAACGAAGATGCGATTCATACCTATCAACAATTGCTAAAGAAATACCCTAATAGCAACCAAGCACCTAAGTCATCGTTGGAGTTAGGTATGGCCTACCGAACGACCAAACAATACGATGCTGCTATTGAGTCATTCAAGTCCACCATTGAGCATTATGCTGGCACAGAAGAAGCATATGCAGCCCTCGAAGGACTGGAGCAAGTCTATGTAGAGACCAACAAGATTGATGAGTATATAGCTTATACTAAGACACTCAATCGCATGAAGATGCAATCTGCTACCAGCGAAGACTCACTCGTGTATGTGACAGCCGAACTACAATACATGCTTGGCAATTATGCGCAAGCTGCAGCTGGACTGACTACGTACCTTACACGTTTCTGTCCTGGCGGACGCCATTGCACCAATGCCACATACTATGCAGCCAACAGCTATTACCAACTCAAGCAATATGACCAAGCCATTGAGCAATATAGCGCATTAGCTGATATACAAGGCAATCCATATATGGAAGACGCGTGCATGCGCGTAGCAGAATTGAGTTACGACAAGCAAGAGTACCGCACTGCCCTCTACTACTTCCAACGTATGCAAGAGGTGGCATCATCATCTTCCAACCGCCTCACTGCCATGATTGGTATCTTGCGATGCAACCACAATATCGGTGACCAAACTGCCACCATCCAAGCGGCTACACAACTGCTTGAGCAAGACAATCTAGCTACTGACATACGCAATGAAGCACTCTACTGCCGTGCCAAAGGTCATTTGCATGACAAGCAATATGGACTAGCTGTGGTGGATCTCACGCCACTAGCTAAAGAGGTGCGCACCGCATGGGGAGCAGAAGCGAAATATCAATTGGCCGATTGCTACTTCCAGCTGGGTGCTATTGACATGGCAGAACACGAGATCATGTCCTTTACCCAACTCCAGACCTCGCACCAGTATTGGTTGGCAAAGAGCCTGATTCTACTCTCAGATATCAACGTGGAACGCAATGAAATCTTCCAAGCTAAACAATACCTCTTGGCATTGCAATCCAACTACAAACTGCAAGATGATATCCCTGCGCTCATTGAAACCAAACTGCAAGCGATTGCACAATTAGAGCAGCAAACCGAACAACCAACTACCGAAATAGAGGAGGAAACATTATGATACGATTATATCCAATAGCCCTTGCGTGTGTGCTGATAATGAGCATTCCTTGCGCCACCCAAGCGCAAGATACAGTCTTCAATCGCGTGGTGACTGTGGAGCGCGATTATCAGCCTGAGATTGAGCAAACACAAGCTATCACTACCACGCCTACTTTCATCCAATACACACCACAACTCAATCCTGTAGTGTATTCCACCTACTCCAACCCACTCTCTATTGGCTATAACCTCCACGCGCTACCTGCATCTACTACCAAGTTCTCCACGCCTACTCCACTCAACGGCGTGATAGAGGGAGCACTTGGCTACCGCAATACGCACATGCTATTTGCCTACCAAATCAAACACAAAAAGACGATGTCGCTCGACCTCTATGCCAACCACGATGCATATTGGGGGAAAGATGCTCTATCACAAGCCAGATTGGGCATGTTGGCTACACGACATTTCTCGGGAGCAGACTTCTATTTCGGACTGGAGGGACAAAACGAAGCCTTTGCTTATCAACTTGATAGCATGGCATACAAGGCAGTTTTCCCTTGGCGCACGTTCTGGAATGCACAAGCCAAGATAGGTGTACAATCCACCAAGAAAGATGGTATTATCTACCGCATACAAACGGGCTATAATGCATTCTTTGCTACTAACCACGCTATCGAACATCAAGTACGTTCCTATCTTGATTTTGCATGGAAAGCCGACTACCACAAGGCAGGTATCCATGCATCGGTGCTCAATGCGTTCTACACCATCACCGACACCACCGTTACCGCTTCGATCGCTCCTCGTCATGCCATTCACCTTGAGCCATTCTATGAGTTTAAGAGCAAGAATATTCGCCTACATGCGGGTGTTAATTTAGACCTCAATATCGGTAATGGTCAACTCATCAGCGATGCAGAAAACATCAGTTTTGCACCTTCACCAAATGTAGAATTTGAATGGCACATGATGGACAATATCTTCCATCTCTACACCAATGCCTATGGCCATTTTGGCAATGGTTCGCTACAAGAGTTCACACGTTACAATCGCTATTTGGACCTGCATCAAGGAGTCACTATCCAATATCCGCGCAACTACACCCCGGTAGATGCACAACTCGGCTTTAAGATTCGCCCTATCGCCACCATGCTCATTGACATCTATGGCGGATATGCCTATATGATGAATGCATGCAATATGGAGGCTGTGTTAAACGATGCGAATGTGGTGACCAACTACCACTTGTGGTTCACCAACTACCAGCGCTGGAAAGTGGGTGCCTCTCTACACTATCACTACCGCGACATACTCGAACTTAACGTAGCTGGAAACTACTATTTCTGGACTGCAGAACAGCCTATATATGATCGCCCTAATTGGGATATTAAAGCGCGACTGGATGTGCATATTGACTCCAAATGGAGTATCTACTCCGACAATTATTTTGCGGGCAGCCGTTTAGCACACACCACCCAAGGTGACCAAAGCATTGCCCCCATTATCTCGCTCAATATCGGTGGTCAATATGCTGTCAATCGTTGGCTGGTTGCTTACTTGCAACTCAACGACTACCTCCATCGCAGAAGCGAATACTTCTATGGCTATCATTCGCAAGGTATCCACTTCCTTGCAGGTGTTAAATTTAAGTTCTAACACACACGTATGAAACGACTCTTATTCAGCCTCATTGTAGCATGTCTATGGGGTAATATCGCCATACCTGCTACTATTGTCCCACATATCATGGCATATGATCTATGTGTAGCACAAAGCGGAAATGATTATACATTCACCTTCTTTGCTAACACTCAACCGGTCTCGGGCAAACTGCTTTTCCACACCATCAGTGGCGACCTGCTCGGCGAATATACGATTACCCAGCCGCTCCAATCTAGAAATAATAGCATTACTATTCCCACTTCTGCACTACCATCATCCCACTCAACCATTGCTTGGAGCTTACAATTATCTGCTGCGAGCAATCCGCAATTTGGTATCATCTACGAGGGAGAAGTATGCACCCGCGCTTATGCCACGATTAATAACCATCCAGAGTCGGACTATTTCGGACATATATACCTCGCCAATCGCAAGGGAGTAGGGCTATGTCAAATCCAAGCCTTTGATTATGCATACCAGTCCACATTCGCTACAGACAACGCGTACATCACGTTCAACTCTACAGGCCGTCCTGCTATTGACAGCGAAGGCTATATCTATTGGCCCGATTGGGGAGACCTCAAGAGTGGCATCACTATCATGGATCCTGTTGATTATAGCGAAAAACAATTCTTTAGTGGCATACAAAACGATGACAACGGCGCATGGTACAACTCCTTTACTCACACCGATCTGGGTTCATCATGCTCTGGCGTTGCTATCTATGGGTCTGGCAAAGACACCAAACTATACGCCATGAACGAAGATGTTGGCGAGTACCAGCAACTCCCCAAAAAAGGTTTTGTTATCTATCAACTAGGCAATGAAGATGGCACTATCTCCCGCCAATGGAAGACTGCTCCCTCTCAGGTTGTGGCTGTAGGAGATAACAATACCAATGGCAATTTCGCCATCGTAGCTTGTAGCCATGGTGCTTGGCTCTGTCAGCACACACTTACTAACAAAGCAGGTAGCTATGCCCTAATGTTCTACGACCATCAAGGCACACGCCAATTTGCATCTACCGATGCTACGCTCATCAATGGTTCAAATGGTGCTGGCATTGCACTCAATCGCGAAGAAAACCTATTGGCGATGGTTAACGCTGATGGCAACATCTTGCTCTTCGATATAGCATGGAAAGGTGATTGCCCCACACTCTCTTTGCATGCCACCTATCCAACGCCATTCAATGCCATTGGTAGCATGCATTTCGACTATGCAGGCAACCTCATCACAACATCGGGTAACAATTTCGGTGGCAGTAAAGACGACTTACGTCTTGTAACCTACTCCACCCCTACAAACAACAATACCATAGTTGTTCCAGCTCGCACATCGCAATACATACTTCGTAGTGGCACGGACATATCCTACACACCAATATCCTCAAATACTTCCGCTCCAACCAAGTTCATTCGCAACGGACATATCTATATCCTACATCGTGGAAAAACTTACAACATACTCGGGTTCTAATGTAGCAAATTATTCGTAATTGCAGTAAGAGCTAAAATAACTGTATTTACCCTATCAACCCATCAGCAGCTACCCTAATCGGTAGCTGCTCTTTTAGATATTTTTGCCACCTATATTTTGCAATTCGTGTAGTTTAGATGAAAATATTTTGTAATGTCAAAAAAAAATAGTACCTTTGTCGCCGAAAGGCGACGTCAGTAAACGAGTTGAAAGAGTTCTAAAAGTTTTAGGCGCACCTTTGGTGCTGTTTTAAAGGTAGAAACACAGAAAATCAATATAATAAATTAAACTAATAAAATTATTTACAACTATGGTAAGTTACAAAGAACTTGGCTTGGTGAACACCAAAGAGATGTTTGCTAAAGCAATCAAAGGCGGATACGCTATCCCAGCCTTCAACTTCAACAACATGGAGCAACTCCAAGCTATCATCAAAGCAGCTGCTGAGACCAAGAGCCCAGTGATCCTCCAAGTATCTAAAGGTGCGCGTAACTACGCAAACCAAACTCTTCTCCAATACATGGCACAAGGTGCTGTAGAGTATGCAAAAGAGTTGGGTTGGGAGAAGCCACAAATCTGCTTGCACCTCGACCACGGAGATAGCTTCGAGACTTGCAAGAGTTGCGTTGACTTCGGTTTCTCAAGCGTGATGATCGACGGTAGTCACCTCCCATACGAGGAGAATATCGCCCTCACCAAGAAGGTTGTTGAGTACGCTCACGCACACGATGTAACCGTTGAAGCAGAGCTCGGCGTGTTGGCAGGTGTTGAGGATGAGGTATCTGCTGCTGAGAGCCACTATACCAAACCAGAAGAGGTAGTAGATTTCGCTACTCGCACAGGTTGCGACTCACTCGCTATCTCTATCGGTACTAGCCACGGTGCTTACAAGTTCACCCGCGAGCAATGTACTGTTGACCCACAAACTGGTAAGCTCGTTCCTCCTCCATTGGCATTCGATATCCTCGACGCTATCATGGAGCAACTCCCAGGCTTCCCAATCGTACTCCACGGTTCTTCTTCTGTTCCACAAGAGTATGTTGACATCATCAACCAATACGGTGGTAAATTGCCAGACGCAGTAGGTATTCCAGAGGAGCAACTCCGCAAGGCATCTGAGAGCGCAGTTTGCAAGATCAACATCGACTCTGACAGCCGTTTGGCTTTCACCGCAGCTGTTCGCAAAGTGTTCGCTACCAACCCAGGTGAGTTCGACCCACGTAAATATTGCGGCCCAGCTCGTGACCTCATGACCGAGCTCTACAAGCACAAAATCGTTAACGTGTTGGGTTCAAACGGTAAAGCTGAGTAATCATGGCTCTTCCATTTATGACAGCCGCTGAGGCTGCTCAATTAGTACCTCACGGAGCAATATGCGGCATGGGTGGTTTTACCCCTGCCGGTGCTCCAAAGGATGTTCCTTCTGCTATCGCTGCGATGGCGGAGCAACTCCACGCTGAGGGCAAACCATATAAGATCGGTATGTACACTGGCGCTTCTACTGGCGACAGCTGCGATGGTGCACTCGCTCGCGCTCACGCTATCGAGTTCCGTACCCCATACCAAGGTAACAAAGACCTACGCACCGAGCTCAATGCACAAGGTGCACACTACTACGATATGCACCTCTCTGAGTTGGCGCAAGATCTCCGCTACGGCTTTATGCCAAAGCCTGACTTCGCTATCGTGGAGGCATGTCAAGTAGTAGAGAAAGGTGACCAAGTAGAGATCGTATTGACCGCAGGTGTAGGTAACGTACCTACTTTCTGCCGCTTGGCTGACAAGGTAATCGTAGAGCTCAACGAGGCTATGCCTGCCGCTATGCGTGGTATGCACGATATCTATGAGCCTGCTGACCCACCTGTACGCCGCGAGATCCCTGTATATACCGTTGCTGACCGCATCGGTGCAGACTGCGTGACTATCCCTGCAGAGAAACTCGTAGCGGTAGTAAAAACCAACCGTCCTAACGAGGTGGGTGGTTTTACTCCGCTAGACGAGACTACTGCTAAGATTGGTGCGAATGTAGCTTCTTTCCTCGAGAACGAGATGAAAGAGGGCCGTATTCCTGCATCTTTCTTGCCAATCCAATCGGGTGTGGGTAATATCGCTAACGCAGTGCTTGGTGCATTAGGTGACAACAAGAACATCCCAGCTTTTGAGATGTACACCGAGGTGATCCAAGACTCTGTAGTAGGTTTGATGAAAGAGGGTCGCGTGAAGTTCGCTTCTGGTTGCTCATTGACTATTGGTTCGGATAAGCTCCAAGAGATTCTTGACAACCTCGATTTCTTCCGTGATAAATTGGTGCTCCGTCCACAAGAGATCTCTAACAACCCTGAGGTAGCTCGTCGTTTGGGTCTTATCACCATCAACACAGCTCTCGAGGCAGATATCTTCGGTAACATCAACTCTACTCACGTTTGCGGTACCAAGATGATGAACGGTATCGGTGGTTCAGGTGACTTTACTCGCAACGCATACATCAGCATCTATACTACTCCATCTACCGCTAAGGGTGGTGCTATCTCGGCTTTCGTGCCAATGGTTAGCCACCACGACCATAGCGAGCACTCTGTGAAGATCATCATCACCGAGCACGGTATTGCTGACTTGCGTGGTAAGAGCCCTATCCAACGCGCGCACGAGATCATCAACAACTGTGTGGATCCACAATACCGCCCAATGTTGAACGAGTACTTGGAGATGTCTAAGAAAGCGCATACCCCTCATACTTTGAGCTGCGCACTCGCTATGCACGAGGAGTTCCTAAAGTCTGGCGACATGCGTAATACCAAGTGGGAGAACTATAAACGCTAAGCGTTAGTACTATAATACAAAAAAGACTGCTCCAAAGCAGTCTTTTTTGTATCTTCAGAACTTGCATATTGTGAAACGGATATATCACTCATTATCGGCAAGTTTTTGTATAAAAAAGTGTTGTTTATGCTGCATTTTAACCAGAAATCCCCTACAAGTTAGGCGACCACTGTAGGAGATCTATAGGAGATTTGTGGGCTTTCGGTGGCTGTTGTGTGTTTAGCATCGCTTGGCTAGTATTTTTCTTTGAAAGCTTTTTTATCACGATTTAACATGCCTCTATAAAAAATAAAACTCCCCTTGCACCATGTACAAGAGGAGTCAAATGACTAATTGAGTTTGTGTGTTTATTATTCAGCTACTCCCATGCATTCTTTTAAAGACTGATTTTTTACAAAATTTGCTTCTTCACGTGCTTTTATTTTTGCATCTTCTTGTGTTTTTCCTTCTTTTATGCATTGGGAATATACTTCTTGAAATTTTTTATTGAATATTTTTTTTGCGTTTTTTTGGCATTCTTTATATTGTATCTCTTCTTTTCTTTGTTGCTCAGATTTTGCATGTTGAGTTGCTGAAACAGCGGCAGACTTCTCATTTTCATCTTCTATGAGATTATCAGGTGCAATAAACTTGCTTACAAATTCTCTGTATTTCCCGTTATCGTACAAAATTCCTGACACTTGTTCAATAGAAATAGATCTCTTTACGCCATTTTGCAAATAAATAATTGTAGAATCATTTTCACTTTGAATACTAACATCTGCTATCCTCTCATCATTAGTGGTCATGATGACTCCAGCAAACAAAAACATTGGTATAAATCCCAATAAAAGTACAAATATTTTTTTCATAATTTAATCATATTTTATTGTCGTAGGATCAGCATACATTTCAATACAATCCAATCTTCCTGCTAACATCACACTATCTTTCGCCCTTTTAGCAATTTGTTGAGCTGTTTGTTTTGGTTGTCCTTTTGATATTGCATGTTGAAATGCTATTCGATACTCTTTTTGCGCATTCTTAATTACATTTCTTTCGCAAGGGAAGTAAGCTGGATCAACTCTCAATTTGGACATATTAGGAAGTCTCAAAGAGTCAATATTGCGAATAGAATCCTTGATAAGAGAATTCTCTGCAACGATTGATTGATTAAGTTCTTTGTATTGCCCATCATCATACAAGATAGCAAATACTTGCTCAATGGCGATAGATTTTTCTATGCCATTAAGCAAGTAAACTATTGCAGAGTTCGTTTCGTTTTGAATACTCACATTTTCTATTCTTTCGCCATTAGTAGTCACAATAACGCTTGCAAACGAAAGCGCAGAAAATACTGCAAGCATCAACATAAGCAAAAAGCGTCTCATATTACTCCTCCTCTGCCACTAAACGGAAGAAAGCGCTAATCTCTTTTTCCTCAATAATTGAGCTTACATTGAATTTCTTAGATTGAGTATAATAGCCAGTCTTTTCGCATTTGATTTCAATTTGTACATTACCAGCATTATTATATGTCAAACCCTTGATATCAAACACTTCCGTTGTTTCATATGGAGTAGTTTGTAAGTATCTATAGTTTTGATTCTTTACCTCTGGAGTAGAAGAAATAACTCGCCAGAAAATATCTGCACCTTGTGGACGAGAATTTACATCCCAGTGAATAGTCAAATGCTCTAATGCGGTATTTCCTTCGCCTGTGACTTGTTTGTTTGCTTCTTGTTTAGGAGAGCTTGCACGGTGCAAGAAGAATGCGATACGATCCCAATCAATATCTTTCAAAGCCTCGGTATAGGCTTGATTGAGAACTTGGTTTGCAATATCTTTAGAATATGCACTACCTGCTAAACTATAGCGACCTGCTACCTCTACTGTAGGATAAACCAAAGTACGATTGTGATCCAACACTTTTACGCTCATCATCACAGTTGCATTCCAACCAATACCAGATAAATAATCCACATGGAACTCAGTAAGTGATACTTCCATCCAATAGTCAGTAGCAGGATCTGCGTCCAAATTGAAGCCCATAGTACGCATATAACGACGCATACTTTCAGATACAAATGAACCAACGGATGGATTAGCACTAAATTGTGGTAGCGAAATTGTACTTGCATCATACACATGAACCAATGCCATTTTTGCGCGCGCGTCAGCTACATTCAAGCGAATACCATAATCCATATTCGCATATTTATCAGGAGTTGGATTTTCGGTAATAGTCAAATTAAGCATACCACTTGGAAGAGTTGGAGTTGTAGTAACACTCTTACCAAAACCACATGAAGCCATCATGGTTGCTACAACCATAATTGCCATAACATTGAATAATTTTTTCATACGAAATGTTTTTAGAATTATTTATTTACATTGATTTTAATAACTTTAGCAGAAACGGTTGTTTTGAAAATAATATCATGTCCTTCTTGTCCCACATTGGTTGATACAACAGGTTCAATCACCCCATCACCACCAGCTACTTTGCAAGCATTAATCAAACGATAAACAGCAAGATTACGGGCCATTTGTTCTGGATGAATATCATCACTACCACCTGCATTAGCATAATCATTTGTTAAAAAACCATAACGAGCAACACCTGTGCAACCAGTGTATATCCATTGAGTTTTTCCATCTACCTTCTCTTTTTTGAATGTAACGGAAAAATCTCCATCAGCCTCTTTTATTACAATAGTTCCGACATTATGACGATATATAACAGAAGCTTCAGCCGTAATGGTATTAAGGATCTTATAATCCTCGCGTTCTAAATTTAATTCACTCAAACGAACTGAATTAACTGTGTTGATAGCCGTTGGAACAATGGCAGAGGGTGTACTACATGCTGTAAAGAAAACAGCACATGTAATAATTACAAAAATAAAACTTTTTTTCATAATAAATTTAATTGTCATGCCTACTCTTCATCGGATTTTCGGCTGCCTCCGTTTGTCATTTAGTTGGTTGTTTAACAATTATAGAGGCATACAAAAAAAGCGTGAAACTTGCATTTGCCAGTTCCACCTTTTGAGGCTGTCGCATTGCCTTAGATATTAGAACCGACAACGCGAAGCCCACGCCGAATATAAAATACTCTCGTGCCATACTATAGTTAAGGTACGCGTGTGCGCATACGCAGATACGCAAAAGCTGTACCAGATAGGCACAAGAAGGATACTTCATATCCCGTAGGGCATCTATCGTTGCTAAGTCCTGAATATCTATTGAAAGTTGCGACATTCCAAAAGGTCAGAACAGAGCGCTAATAAACGCCTTTTTAATATGTCTGCTACCCTCCGCCAGTGATGTCAGACACCCCTCGGCGCAGGTTCACGGTGCAAAGGTAGTGAATTATTTTGAATTGAGCAAATAAAAATTGCTTTTTTGCTATTTTTGGAGTCATAGAGTACCCGAATCTGATTTGTCAAGCACCCCATAACGCCGCAAGCGAGCGGTATCGGGACCCCCGCTGGCTAATAGACAAAGAAAGGAAACATTTTTAGGAATTTAGTCAACCTTTTCAGTAATAGAGTCAACTTTTTTAGGAATCAAGACAACTTGATTCAGAAGCAATCTTAAGAAAAGTGCTTTTTTTATCCTAAGGTATTCTGTCGGAGTTTTCTCGGTCATCTTTCGGAGTTCTCTCGGTGGAATTAGGCAAGGTACAAGAGAGGGAAAAGAGACGCAATCTTAATAAATGTACTTTTTTCTGTTTCGGAGTTCTTTGGTCGTTCCTTGGTTCTTCCTTGGTTTCTCCTTGGTCTTTAGCAAGGAGTATATAGAGAGGATAAAACGGAGAGGAATCTTAAGAAAAGTACTTTTGCCTATACTCACATATTAGGCGGTCGTGCCTACCCTGTACGGCACTACCCTGTAGCCATACGGCTGCGTGACCGCAATTCAACACCCCACCAATTCACGAAATTGGTCGGGGACCCCGTAGGGTCGCGCCATTCTATGTATTGCGCTTAATCCTCAAAGTGGGGACTTTTCGGGCGCAATACTCGAAGTGCCATTCAAGGCACTTCTTCACTTAATAAAAGTACTATTTATAAAAAAGACATCGATAGGATAGTGATGTCCTACCGATGTCCTATAGATGTCTTATGGTGCTCCCGAAATATGAGGGAAGTTTACCACACTTCGTTGGTGTTGGTGTCGGGGCTTTTTGGGTAGTCGATGGTGTAGTGCAAGCCACGGGATTCTTTGCGTTCCAGAGCTTGGCGGGTAATCAAATAACCCACATTGATCATATTGCGTAGTTCGCAGATATCCTTGGTGGCTTTCACGCGTTTGAAGAGGTCTTCGGTCTCTTCGTAGAGCAAGTCGAGACGCTCCCAAGCGCGGCGCAAGCGTAAATCGCTACGAACAATACCCACATAAGTGGACATCACTTGACCTACCTCACGCATATCTTGCGAGATAAGCACATGCTCCTCGTTGGTCATGGTACCTTCGTCGTTCCATTCGGGGATATTCTCGTTGAAATCGTAGTTTTCAATCACACTGAGCGAGTGTTTGGCTGCCGCATCTGCATACACTACTGCCTCAATAAGCGAGTTACTTGCCAAGCGATTGCCACCATGCAAGCCCGTGCAACTGCACTCACCTACCGCATACAAGCGGCGGATAGAGGATTGGGCATCCAAGTCCACCTTGATACCGCCACACATATAGTGCGCACAAGGGGTGACAGGGATATATTCCTTGGTGATATCAATGCCGATACTAAGGCACTTGGCGTAGATATTGGGGAAGTGGTGTTTGGTCTCCTCGGGGTCTTTGTGTGTGACATCGAGGCAGACATGGTCCAAACCGTGGATCTTCATCTCGTTATCGATAGCGCGTGCCACGATGTCGCGTGGCGCTAGCGAGAGACGAGCATCGTATTTCTGCATAAACTCCTCGCCATTAGGCAGGCGGAGGATACCGCCGTAACCACGCATCGCCTCGGTGATGAGGTATGCTGGGTGTGTCTCGGTTGGGTTATAGAGGGCTGTGGGGTGGAACTGCACAAACTCCATATCTTTGACCAGTCCCTTGGCACGATAGACCATAGCAATGCCGTCGCCCGTAGCCACATTAGGGTTGGTCGTGGTAGCATAGACTGCGCCTGTGCCGCCTGTAGCCATGAGGGTGATGCGGCTGAGGTAGGTGTCGATCTTGCCCGTCTCAGGGTTGAGGATATACGCACCATAGCACTCGATATCAGGTGTACGGCGAGTGACACGCACGCCGAGGTGGTGCTGAGTAATGATCTCTACGGCGAAGTGATTTTCGAGTACATCGATATAGGGGTTGTTGCGTACCGCAGCCATGAGTCCACGTTGGATCTCTGCGCCTGTGTCGTCGGCGTGGTGGAGGATACGGAACTCGGAGTGTCCACCTTCGCGGTGGAGGTCGAAGGAGCCGTCCGCTTGCTTGTCGAAGTTAACGCCCCAGTTGACAAGTTCCTCTATTTGCTTAGGTGCTTGACGCACTACTTGCTCTACCGCAGCAGGGTCGCTGAGCCAGTCTCCCGCTACCATGGTGTCGTGGATGTGCTTCTCGAAGTCATCTACGAGCATGTTGGTTACACTGGCGATACCGCCTTGCGCACGGCTGGTGTTGGTTTCTTCAAGGGTCGTCTTGCAGCAGAGTGCAATGCGATACTTCTGTGTGCGAGCCACTTTGAGCGCGAAACTCATGCCCGCTACACCACCACCGATGATGAGAAAATCATACTTTTTCATATATTATAATTCTAAACCTCCTACTTGAAGTAAATATCTCCTACTCGCCTACGGCTCGAGAAATCTAATAAATCTTTTAATCCTCGCCTCTGATTTTATTGCCACCGCTCTGCATTTTGGGAACATCCAAAACGCAACCGCTGAATCTTAGATGCCGAAGGAAACGAACATCGCAGATAACTGTTAACTCTTCTCGTTGGCTATTTTTAGTAAATATGCTTTGGCAGCCTCGTACTCGTTGGGGATAATGCCGTCGAGTATGGCGTCTTTGATTGCGTTTTTGAGTTCACCGACGCGGGCACAAGGTTCGAGATTCAATAACTGCATGATCTCTTCGCCACGCACAGGCGGTTGGAAATTGCGGATACGGTCTTTCTCCTCCAGTTCGATCATCTTCTGCCGTACCAGTTCGTAATTCTTATGGAAGCGACGCACTTTCTCTTCGTTCTTGGAAGTGATGTCTGCATCGCAAAGCAACATCAAGTCATCGATGTCATCGCCCGCCTCAAACAATAGACGGCGAACAGCGGAATCGGTGACTGTATCTTCGATAAGGTTGATTGGGCGCATATGCAGATCCACCATCTTGATGACATACTGCATCTTCTCGTTCTGCGGCATCTTCATGGTCTTGAAGATACGGGGAATCATTTTGGCGCCGAGGTAGTTATGGTTGCGGAATGTCCAGCCCGCATGTTCGTCCCATGCTTTGGATTTAGGTTTGCCGATATCATGGAGCAATGCCGCCCAACGAAGCCAGAGGTTGTCGGACTTTTGGGCGAGGTTATCCAATACCTGCAAGGTATGGAAGAACACATCTTTGTGTCCTTTGCCGTCTTTGGTTTCTACCCCTTTGAGGGCAGAGAGTTCGGGGAAAATAAGCGGAAGAAGCCCCGTTTTATCGAGCAAAATCCATCCCACAGAAGGTTTACGCGAGAGCATGATCTTGTTGAGTTCCTCAACGATGCGCTCCTTGGTGATAATCTTGATTCGTTCGCGATTTCTCTCGATGGATTCGAAGGTTTCTCTATCTAAATAGAAGCCTAATTGAGTCGCAAAACGGATGGCACGCATCATGCGCAGCGGGTCGTCGCTGTAGGTAATATCAGGGTCGAGCGGCGTGCGTATGGTGCACTCGTTCATGTCGGCAATGCCGCCGAAGGGGTCAAGCAGTTCGCCGTAGCGGTCTTTGTTGAGGCACACCGCCATGGCGTTGATGGTGAAGTCGCGACGATTTTGGTCGTCCTCCAAGGTGCCGTCTTCTACGATAGGGTTGCGGGAATCGTGTTGGTAACTCTCGCGGCGAGCACCCACAAACTCCAATTCAATATTCTTACGTTTGACTTGGGCAGTACCATAGGTCTTGAAGACGCTGAGGTGCGCCCCTTTGCCGAGGCGTTTGGCGACGGCTTGTGCGAGGTCAATGCCACTGCCAACCACCACCACATCAATGTCGGTACTATCACGATGCAAGAAGATATCGCGCACATAACCGCCAATGACATAGCACTCCAGGCCGAGACGATCGGCTTCTTCGCCCACGAGGTGGAGGATAGGAAGGTCTATTTTGGGATGAGAGGCAAGCATTTGTGGCGTTCAAAAAGTTTTAAGAGTTCTAATAGTTCTAAAGGTGCGATTTTAGCGAAAAAAGTTTCAAGGGTTCCAGTGCTTGATGATTGAAACCTTTGAAACTTTTTATCTTGAAATTCTTCGTTTAACGATTAGCGAACGCGCTCGCAGTAGCTACCATCGCGGGTATCTACGCGGATAGTCTCACCTTCGTTGCAGAAGAGAGGTACGCGGATCTCAGCACCAGTCTCGAGAGTAGCAGGTTTGAGGGTGTTGGTAGCGGTATCTCCCTTGAGACCTGGCTCGGTGTAAGAGATAACCAACTCAACCTTAGTTGGTAACTCCGCGAAGAGGATAGTGTCGGTAGAAGCGTCAGATACAACTTCGCAGATAAAACCTTCTTTCAAGAAGTCAACACCTGTGATAAGGTCATGAGTGATAGGTACTTGCTCGAAAGTCTCTTGGTTCATGAAGATATAATCCTCACCCTCTTTGTAGAGGTATTGGTAAGGACGGCGCTCTACGCGAACATCCTCGAGTTTCTCACCGATGTTGAAGCGGCGCTCCAATACGCGACCATCAACTACATCTTTGAATTTCACACGCATAATGGTGTTACCCTTTCCTGGCTTAACGTGCAGGAAGTCAATTACAAAATACAAACGGCCGTCCATGCGGATACATACACCGTTCTTTACGTCTTGAGAGTTAATCATAATTATTTTGAGTTAAAAAAGTTTTAAAAGTTTTAAGAGTTCTAGAGGTGGCACAATTTGCCATAATCGAAATCGGGTGCAAAGGTACAGAAAAAAATGCAAATACGCAAGTAAAACTTGCATAAATGCAAAAAAAGCAGTAATTTTGCGGCATAATTGTAAAATCAGTAAACATTTGTTGTTATGAGAGAGTTTTTTGGAACAATTGACATTTGGCAAGTATTATCATCATTCATCTTCTTATTTGCAATCATTGATCCACTCGGCAATATTCCTATAACGCTCAATATGCAGCGTAAAGGTGTGAAAATTAATGCCTTTCAGGTTTGCCTTGCTACTATCGTCATTCTGCTAGCATTTTTGTTTGCAGGTGAATGGGTGCTTAAATTATTTGGTGTAAAGATTGAATATTTTGCGATTGCGGGTGGATTTGTGATCCTGCTGATGGCATTGGAGATGGTGTTGGATGTGACTATCTTCAAGAATGAAGGTTTGGATGGTTCGGGAAGTATCGTTCCATTGGCATTCCCAATGTATGCTGGTCCTGGTGCCTTCACGGCATTGCTATCCATTACTGCAGAGTACGACATTATTAATCTAGTTCTCGCAGTAACATTAAACACCTTGATGCTCTTCGCTGTGCTAAAAGGAACCAATTGGCTCAACAAATATTTGGGACAGACATCATTATATATCTTGCGTAAGTTCTTTGGTATCATCGTATTAGCGATTGCTTGTAAGTTGATGTTTGGTAATTTAGCAACCGTATTTTTAGGACAATGAAACATATTCTAGTATATCTCTCATTGGTAGCAGGCCTCCTTGTTAGCTGCCAACGTACATCCCAATTTACGATTGAGGGTATTGTATCCCATGCTGAAGGTGAAACACTCTATTTAGAGCATACCGCGTTGATGCAAACAAGTGTGGTTGATTCGTGTGTATTGACCGCTAAGGGTGACTTTTTATTGAAAGCTTCCGCACCTCAATATCCTGATTTTTATAGACTTCGTATAGGTAGAAATTCGCTGATATTGGCGATAGACTCTACAGAAGTTATCACCATCACTGCCACTCGCGATAGTTTGGCAAATACGTTGGCGATAGAAAATAGTGATAACACCTTGATGATTGCCCAATTACGTGCAATGGCTCACGCTTCATCACGTGAAGATTTGCGTGAAGAGGCCAAGAAGATGATTGTAGCTAACCCACGTTCGTTAGCAGCCTATTATGCGGTATTTATGAAGCAAAATGGCGAATATATTTGGAACATTTTTGACCCATCCGATCGTCGTATGTTCCAAGCCGTAGCAACCTCTTTCCACACATGGATGCCCAACTATGAACGTACTAAAGCGCTCTACACACAGGTTAAGGAAGTGATGCAGGTTGAGCGCAATGCCACCCACCAAGCAGCTGTACGTAAGATGATTGATAATGCAGAGAACGCATTTTTGGATATTACACTCACAGACGACAATGGCATTACCCAATCGCTCTCCGACTTGCGTGGCAAAGTGATTGTACTCGACTTCTCTGCGATTGAAATGGAGCAAAGCAAGGGATATATCTTTGAGCTTCGCGAACTCTATAACCAATATCATAAACGTGGAGTGGCTATCTATTCCGTATCACTCGACCGTAATAAGCTGCTGTGGGAAGATGGCGTAGTAAATTTGCCATGGACCAATGTGTATGCAGGCGAACAAGCAATAGAGGTACTTACTCGCTACAATGTACAATCCCTACCAACTCTCTTCCTGCTTGACCGAAAGGGTAATGTACAAGGTCGATATACCGATTTCGAAAGACTTGAAGCTGACATTAGGAAATATCTGTAAGCTTGCCCAAGAAGTGGGCTTTGATGCCTGCGGTGTGGCACCTGTTCGTCGGTTGGATGACGATGCGCAGTTTATGGATAATTGGATTGCGCAGGGGTTGCATGGCAAGATGGGATACCTGGCACGCAACTGCGATAAACGATATGATCCGACAGCGTTAGTACCAGGCGCACAAACAGTGGTGGTATGTCTATTGAGTTTTGAACATTCTGGCAGAGATTATCATCGCAAGGTAAAATCAATGCTGTACGCACTGGAGGCAAAACTAAAAGAGACATTTGGTGAAGATATTGTATCAGCAACACATCAACATATCTTTTGCGACTCGGCTCCGATGCTCGAACGACGTTGGTGCGTGGAAGCAGGATTGGGATGGATAGGTAAGAACCATCAATTGATACACCCCATGCTGGGAAGTTTGGTACACCCTGGTGAGATTGTACTGAATAAGGCGGTTATCGGAAATCGGGAATCGGGAATCGACAGTCGAGAATCAGATATTGGACAACAATGCACCGATTGCCATCTCTGCTTACATGCCTGTCCGACGGGAGCGCTGAGAAATAACGTGTGGGATGCACGTGAATGTATTGCATATACCACACACCACTGCTTAGAATGTCAAAACGTTTGTCCGCATAATAAACAATTAGGATATGAATAATCTCAAACTCGGCATTGCCTCTGATCATGCAGGCTTTGCTCTCAAACAAAGTGTTATTGCTTGGCTCCAAGAGCAAGGCATTCAAGTCACCGACTATGGTTGTCCCTCTACCGACAGCTGCGACTACCCAGACTTTGCTCATCCTATGGCTACTTCCGTAGAAGATGGTACCAACGATATGGGTATCGCCATCTGCTCTACAGGCAACGGTATCACTATGACATGCAACCATCATCAGGGCATCCGCGCTGCACTCTGTTGGGACGAACCTTTGGCTCGCCTCGCTCGCCAACACAATAACGCCAACATCATCGGGCTGCCAGCTAACTATATTTCTGAGGAGAAAGCAATCGAATTGATAAAGATATTCCTCACCACTGAGTTTGAAGGCGGCCGTCACGAGCGTCGTGTCAACAAGATTTCTTGCAAGTAGAATCACCAACCAACTGCATTGTTGGTGGAGTTATGCGCTATCCTTATTCGGGGTAGTGCGTGTGCATCATTTACCTACCTTCGTGAGCGTAGAACCCGCGAATATATGTCAATTGCGTTGCCCAGAATGTCCAGTGGGGATGTGGAATAACGAATCAAGAACCAAGAGCAGTAAATTATCATCATCTACTAATCCAACAACAGAACGGACAATGCACATGGAGGTCTTTGAAAGGGTTTTGAAACAAGTGCAAACAACGGCACATACCATGCAATTCTATTTTCAAGGCGAGCCTTTGCTCAACAAGCAGTTACCCGAAATGATTGCTCGTGCTCACCATGCTGGACTTTATACCATCGTATCAACCAATGCACAAGCCTTGGATAAGAAAATGGCAGATGCGTTGGTGAAGAGTGGATTAAGCCAAATCATCGTATCAATTGATGGTTTTTCGGAAGAGTCATATACTGCATACCGTGTTGGAGGCAGCTTGCACAAAGCATTAGAGGGACTACTATTTTTACGGCAAGCAAAAGATAATTGGCACTCCCCTATTCGCATTGAACTACAAGTATTACGGCTTCGCAGCAATGAGCATGAATGGCATTGGATACAATGCAATTACAAACAGTTAGGGGCAACACATCTTGTATTTAAAACTGCGCAATTGTATAATTATGAACACGGGCATTCGCTTATGCCACATGATGAGCGTTATTCGAGGTACAAGAAAGGAGTAGATGGTACATACCGATTGTACCGCTCTTGGATGCGAAAAAAATGGCAAGTAAATCCATGTTTTCGATTGTGGTCAGGGTGCGTGATTAGCACAATAGGAGAGGTGTTGCCTTGTTGTTATGACAAAGAACATCAATATCCGTTAGGTAATGTAATGAATCAATCGATAGCGAATATCTTTCAGTCAGAGAAAGCAAATATGCTTCGAAATAAGGTATTGACAGATAAAAATCATTTACCAACGATGTGCAAAAATTGTAATTATTAATTCCACACTCCCTATGATGATACCAATAATACCCTTATAGGACAAAGTGAAATAACTATTAACAACCAACTCATTGAATATATGTTTGTCGTCAATCATTGTACAGTCACTCCTGTGCGACAAGAGCCATCGGAAGGCAGCGAGCAATTAACCCAATTGCTCTTTAGTGAAGTATGTGAAGTCCTAGACCGTCTGCCACGCTGGACCAAAATCCGCTCCACTCTAGACGGACAAGAAGGCTGGGTAGATTTCAAGATGCTCTCTCCTGCCCCTGTATCCTTGCAAGAGGTGAGAGGTGAAAGGTTAGAGGTGAGAGGTGAGGGAGTTGTGGCAACACCATTGGCAATTGCCACTGCGATGGAAACAGGCGAGGAACTCATGCTTACCCTCGGTACACGCCTGCCCAACTATGCCCATGGTACTTTCGAAGTGCTTGGCAGACAATATATAATTGATCCCGCTTGTGTTTCTAGTATGGAAGCGACTGGGCTATTAGGCGGTAAGGCAAAAGGCGAGGATGTTTGTGCTGTTGCGCAAACATTATTGAATGCGCCATATCTTTGGGGAGGAAAGAATGCTATGGGTATGGATTGCTCGGGCTTTACACAAGTAGTGTATAGCGTGTTTGGAGTAAATCTCTTGCGCAATGCCCGCGAACAGATGACGCAAGGTACACTGGTAGTTTCTTTGGAAGATGCACAGCCAGGCGACTTGGCTTTCTTTGACCATGCTGATCGCGATCCGAAAGCCACTAATATATCACATGTAGGTTTGCTATTGGATAACAAAAAAATCATCCACTGCTCAGGATGCGTGCATGTGGACGATATAGATGAGATGGGCATTCACTTACCTGATGGCGAACTAACCCATCATTTGGTGCAAATCAAGCGTTATCTGTAACCATCAATCAAAGACCTCCATCAGCACATCTAATGATTTAGGTGAACGGAAGTCCTCAATATGCTCTTCGTAATAAGTAGTTAGGTCACGCAGGCGTTGTTGGCGTTCGATGCGGGAAGTTGGCACAAGAAACCACTCTGGATGCTCTGTGTCATCAACACCAATTCCCATATAAGAAGCATATTCTAAAAGAAAATGCAAATGTAAATTACCTATCTCCGCATCTTGATCTAAGTGTTGGATGATTTCGCACAACCACTCATACAGCGGCCTGTCACTCATTGGATGGCGCAACGTATTAGCCAATACTTCAGCAATGAACATTGCCACGCATTGGCGTTGTATGTCCATGCTGAGTTGTTGTGGCGTGTAGAGTAAAGAAGCGGAAGACAATGCACCCAACTGAGCAGGAGCATTCTTGCGACGAGTAATGGTAAACTCTATGATAGAGAGCGGACGAAGTACACCTTTGTATTTATTACCATACACCACATATTGCATACGTCCATACTCTGCCGTATAAAGATGTACAATACTCCCTGTATCTGAATAGCGTGTGGTATTTAAGACAATAGCAGAGGACATAATTAAGTGGTTTACTGTTTGATTTCTGCTTTTCTAGCAAAATAGCCAATCGTGAACATTGGTATAGCATCCGTGAATGGCAAAGCCTCTTCAGCAAAAGTAATCGCTGCACCTATAGTACCTGTTTTCCCACCAAAGAGCAAATAAAATAAGAATGCCGATAATGGTGCCCATATTGTATCAATCCATTCGCCCCAAGCAGGAATGAAATATGATGCTACACCCACTATATCAAGCAGTATGCACAACCATAGTTGAGGCAACTTATTCTTATTCTCCGTTAGCATTATGTTCTTTGTGATTTGTTGCGTTGTATGCAGCCACGATATGCTTTACCAAATGATGGCGAACAATATCCTTCTGATTAAACTCCACGATAGCAATACCACGAATATCTTGTAAACGTTCTATTGCATCTTTTAGACCTGATTTTTGGCTTGCAGGTAAGTCAATCTGTGTTAAATCACCTGTGATAATCATTTTGCCATGTATTCCCAATCGAGTAAGGAACATCTTTAGTTGGGCTGTAGTGGTGTTTTGTGCTTCATCAAGGATTACGATTGCATCCGCCAAAGTGCGACCACGCATAAATGCTAATGGCGCTATTTGTATCACACCACGCTCCATATATTCGTTGAGTTTTGCACCAGGTATCATATCTTGTAACGCATCATAAAGGGGTTGCAAATATGGATCAATCTTCTCCTTCATATCACCTGGCAAGAAACCTAATTTCTCACCTGCTTCCACAGCTGGGCGAGAAAGAATGATACGCTTTACCTCGCGGTTTTTGAGTGCACGAACTGCTAATGCGATGGCTGTATAGGTCTTTCCACTACCCGCAGGACCAATAGCAAATAATAAGTCATTTTCGTCATAAGCATCCACTAAGCGTTGCTGATTAGCACTACGCGCAACAATGGATTTACCATTTACACCATGGAGTATAAGATTATCTTGTAAAAACTCAGTTGGTTGTTCACCATGCAACAATTGGAGTATTTGATCCTCATTTAAGGTGTTATTCTTAATGCAAAATGCTTCACATTTTCGTAAATTTTGTTCGAAGCGCGTAATAGCAGGTTGCGAACCTATCACTTTTACTTGATATCCGCGTGCCACCACACGCACATCAGGGTGCTGATTTTTCAAGCACATGATATTGAGATTGTTCACACCATAAAAAGTAGCGGTGTCCAAAGCTTCGTTGAGAGATAGGATAGTTTCCATATTGGTGTAATTATAAGTAAAAAACAGCCGCAGTGTTCTGAACACATGCGGCTGTTACAATAGATGCAAATTAATATGCTATTGCGAAAATCACGCGCTGTGCACTTGGTTTGCCAGTATAGATACACTTACCAGGAGTTTTGTCGCCCTCCAAAGGAATACAGCGAATAGTGGCTTTGGTCTCTGCCTTGATCCTCTCCTCTGTTTCAGGAGTTCCGTCCCAGTGGCAAAGCAAGAAGCCAGGTTTCTTGATCTCCTCTTTGAAATCCTCCCAAGTATCCACCTCGCGGGTGTTCTCAATACGGAAGTTAAGCGCCTTTTGGTAGATGTTATCTTGGATCTCCTTGAGCAAGTTTTGGATTGTCTCTACAATGCCGTCAAACGCAACAGTCTCCTTGGTCAAGGTATCACGACGAGCGAGCTCTACAGTACCATTCTCCAAGTCACGTCCACCCATAGCAATACGCAAAGGTACACCCTTGAGCTCGTACTCAGCAAACTTGAAGCCAGGAGTAGCCTTGTCGCTTGCATCCACTTGTACACGGATACCCAATTTCTTCAACTCGTCTGCCAATGGGTTGAGTTTCGCTAGCAATTCATCCAATTGCTCTTGTTTCTTGAAGATAGGTACGATAACCACTTGAGTAGGAGCAAGGTTTGGAGGAAGAACAAGACCATTATCATCGGAATGAGTCATGATGAGTGCACCCATGAGGCGAGTAGAAACACCCCAAGAAGTAGCCCAAACATACTCAAACTTATTCTCTTTGTTGAGGAATGTCACGTCGAATGACTTAGCGAAGTTTTGACCCAAGAAGTGGCTAGTACCTGCTTGAAGCGCCTTACCGTCTTGCATCATTGCCTCGATTGAATAGGTATTGAGTGCACCCGCGAAACGCTCGTTAGGTGATTTTACACCCTTCACAACAGGGATAGCCATCACTTTCTCTGCGAAGTCAGCATATACATCAAGCATAGTAGCTGCGTAGTTCTCAGCCTCCTCCTCAGTAGCGTGAGCGGTGTGACCCTCTTGCCAGAGGAACTCAGCAGTACGCAAGAAAAGACGAGTACGCATCTCCCAACGCATTACGTTGCACCATTGGTTGCAAAGGATAGGCAGGTCGCGGTAAGATGAGATCCAGTTCTTATAGGTGGACCAGATAATGGTCTCAGAAGTAGGACGGATGATAAGCTCCTCCTCAAGGCGAGCCTTTGGATCAACCACTACGCCCTTGCCTTCTGGGTCGTTCATCAAACGGTGGTGAGTAACCACAGCGCACTCCTTGGCAAAACCCTCTACGTGCTCTGCCTCACGACTGAGGAAGGATTTAGGGATGAGAAGTGGGAAATATGCGTTCTTTACGCCGTTCTCTTTGAAACGACGATCCAATTCGGCTTGGATAGTCTCCCAAATGGCATAGCCATAAGGTTTGATGACCATACATCCACGGACTGCTGATTGCTCAGCGAGGTCTGCTTTTACTACTAGTTCGTTGTACCACTTCGAGTAGTCTGTAGCTCGAGGGGTTAGTTTTTGAAAACTTGCCATTATCTTAATTTATATTGTTTACGTAATTGTTCAAAGTGTTCGGGGGCGGCTTTGAGTTGGGCAGAAATGCGTTTTAGCCAGCCTGGTTCCGAATCACCCTGCAAAGGTACTACTTTTTTGTTGATTGACAAAATTGGGAGCGAGAAAAATTCGCAAAAAGCACGCAAACACATCTCACTAGCGTTCATTTTACCTTGAATAGAGTATCCCGCAATATGAAATGACGCTAAATCAACATGCTTGAGCAGATCTTGATTTAGGTTTGGTTCGTTCTCCCAACAGTCGATGGCGGTTTTATAGTTTAGTGTTGAATGTTTAGTATTTAGTGTGGATAGGAGGGCTTGTTCGTCGATGATACCGCCACGAGCAGCGTTGATGATGAGGGTACCCGGTTGGCAAAGGCGAAGAATATTCGCATCACAAAGGTGGAAGGTTGGGTATTCGCCCTCACGGGTGAGTGGGGTATGGAAAGTGAGGACATCGCAAAGTGGTGCGAGTTGCTCTAGTGGCAAACCTATACCGAGTGGCGGGTCAGAAAGCAGAACGTTATACCCTTTTCTTTCAGCCATTTGAGCAACGAGTTTGCCGACATGACCATAACCGACAATGCCTACGGTAATAGGCGATGAGGCGATGAGGCGATGAGGCGATGGCCTCTTCTACATAATCGCAGACTGCTTGGGCATTGCAGCCAGGGCAAGAGACCCAATGAATGCCTGCTTCGCGGCAATAGTCTTGGTCAATATGGTCAAAACCAATGGTGGCAGTAGCGACAAAGCGGATATTTGAGCCGTGAAGCAACTCCTTGTTTATTCGCGTACGCGTGCGAACGAACAACGCGTCCGCATAGCGAACCGCCTCGGGAGTAATGTCCTCTGGAGAAAGATGCAGCACCTCTATCTCAGGAGGGAAAACACCTTCGAGAAAAGGAATGCCTTTGTCTATTACGACTTGCTTAACCATTGCTGAATAACTAACGAATAACTAATGAATCACTAATGAATCACTAAAGAATAACTAAAGAATCACTAAAGATTTATAGGGGAAATATAGGTTCTTTGCGAGTGATCAATAGCGTATGTTGTCAATCAGTCGCACAGGACCGCAGTAGACGGTGACACAACCGACAGCATTGTCCCAGCAGTCTGTGGGTTGAAGGGTGTCCTTATCTACGATCTCGTAATACTCCACCTCTAGTCCGTCCACAGCGTTGATGGTGTCAATTACTCGCTGTTGAACTTCTGCGACAGATGCAGTTTTCGCCCAATTCATCGAAGCAAATAGCGTTTGGGAAATGTTCACAGCTATCTGTTTCTCTTCGTCAGAAAGGCGTTGGTTGCGACTGCTTAGTGCTAATCCACTTTCCTCACGAACGATAGGACAGTCTATGATTTGAAGACCAGAGAAGCGTTCCTTCATTTCGGAGGATTCAACCATATGGTGAATAATTGCCAATTGTTGGAAATCTTTTTCTCCGAAATAGGCGCGGGTTGGTTGTACTAGGTCAAACAATCGACTCACTACTTGTACTACGCCGTTGAAGTGTCCTGGTCGCATTTTACCCTCCATGACTGCGTCTAATCCGTTGAAATCGAATGAAAATGGTTGTTGCATTTCCTCTGGTGTGTACATTTCTTCAGGTGAAGGTGCAAACACAAAATGTACGCCCAAGTCGGTTAACAGCTCAACATCCTTGGTTAATGTACGTGGATATTTTAACAAATCCTCAGGGTTATTAAACTGTGTAGGATTGACAAAAACGCTAACTACACATACATCGTTTTCTGCTACCGCTTGACGAACCAGGGCAGCATGTCCCTCGTGCAACGCTCCCATAGTAGGAACGAGACCAATCGTTTTGTTTTGACGAAGACAGGCCTTTATTTGGCGAACGAGTTCTTGTTTTGTTGTAATAACTTGCATAATAATATCAAAAAAGTGTGCAAAGGTACAACAATTATGGGAAAAACGAAAATTTTTCGCCAAAAAATTATGTAATGTCAAATTTTTTTTGTACCTTTGTAGCGGGAAATAGTATCCCAATTAAAAACGAATAGTATGAAAGAGCAAAAACGCATTCTATTTATCTCACAAGAGATATACCCTTATTTGGATCAAGAGACACCAATTCGATTGCTCAATCGTCAGTTGCCAGAATTGTTTCAATCTCATGGATATGAGACACGTACTTTCATGCCTAAGTTTGGCGATATCAACGAACGCCGCAATCAATTGCATGAGGTCATTCGACTTTCTGGTATGAACATTATCATTGCGGGTTCGGACCATCCATTGCTGATTAAAGTTGCAAGTATTCAATCTGCAAGAATACAAATCTATTTTATCGATAATGATGTGTATTTCCATCGTCGTAAGGGTTTGGCTAATGCTGAAGGTGTAGAATACAAAGATAATGACGAGCGTAGTATCTTCTTTACTCGCGGTACGTTGGAAACTGTAAAGAAGTTGCGTTGGACTCCTAATGTCGTTTTCTGTTCAGGTTGGATGTCTGCATTGACTCCATTGTTCGTAAAGAAAGCCTATTCAGACACACCATTCTTTGAGAAAACCAAAGTGGTATTGTCATTGGATAACGAGGAATACGCTACACCTTTCAGTACTAAGTTGGCAGAAAAGTTGCTTGTAAATGGTGTCACCAATAGCGATCTTCGTGGCATAGCAGGTCTGCCTGTGGGTTATGAAGATTTAATGCGTTTAGCTATTGACTTCTCAGATGCGATTGTATTGTCATCGCCTAATGTAAATCAACGCTTGTTGAACTATGCTCAGAATAGTGGCAAACCTATTTTACCATACGCCGAGAATAACAACGAAGCATATTTGGATTTCTGCAATAATCTATTGTCGGATGATGAGACTGTATAAGCTGATAATTTGTTTGGTAATCCCTTTTGCCCTACTTGGGTGTCAAGATGATGCCATGAATGCTGGCTCATCTACGCTGTCAGAATCGGACGATATTCAGGTAAAGGCAGATACTTTTTCGTTGGCATCTGCTTTGGATTCTTGCGCAGCGTTGACCTTGACTCCTGATTCTTTTTTGCTTGGTGAATGCGACACACACTTTGGCACCATACAAGCAGATATCTTGACGCAATTGGCATGTCCAGAAGGATTTCAATATCCGTATGCAGAAACAGCGGAAGTGGATTCGATATTCCTATATATACATTATAATAGCTGGTACGGCGATGGTAAAGCACCATTAGGCATTACCGTATATGAAATGGATCGCTCTTCGCTAACGGAAACTGGCATATATCCTAGCAACTTGCAATTGGAAGACTATTGCAGTTTAGAAGACTCTACACATATCGCCAAGGCATCACGTATTATTATCCCATCAGAACCTACTGATTCGCTATATCAATCCTCCAGCGATAGTTATCAGCCATTCATTCGCATCAAACTGACCGATGAGTTTGCTAAGCGATTCTTTGCGAAACAAGATTTTTCTTCACAAGAGGTGTTTAATGAGGCATTTAAGGGATTGTATATAACGTCTGATTTTGGTGGAAGCAACGTGTTGTACATCACCAATATTAGCATGGCGGTATATTATCATTTCAGCCGTCCAATGTCGAATGGTAAAGATACTATACTACATGACATAAAATCTTTTTATGCCAATAGCGAAGTGCGCCAGATCAATCGTTACACCTACCCCAATCGCCGAGAAGTATTGACGCTTTACGCGCAAAACACGGACACCAGTTATATCGTATCGCCTGCAAACATTTACACTCAATTGTCCTTGCGCATGGACTCAATCTATCAGCGCATTAAAGAGCAACTGGGAGATGATACTAGCGACTACCGTGTATATGTTAACCAAGCTTTATTGACATTGGATGTGCTATATGACACTGAAACAACCAGCGACCGTCCGCGCGACCAATGGGATGTGCCTGCCAATAATATGCTATTAATCAAAGCAGAGAATTTCAACACCTTCTTTGCTAAGAACGAGCTCCCATCTGACACATCTGCCATATTGGCGACACTGACAGTAACAGCTGACACACTCGGAAAAGAGTCCTATTCATACTCTTACGACTTATCGAGCTTACTCACACAGCAATTACGCAGTAATCAACCGATAGACGAACTCAAGTTTATGCTTGTACCTGTATCCGTAACAAGCACCAACTCATCTTCTTCTACCGTCATCACGTCAGTAAAACAAATGCAAACCATTTCAGCAACACGTATTCGATCAGCACAGAACGCATTACAACCAATTGACTTAGAGATGGTATATTCTGGCTTCAACCGCACAAGGTAGTATATTATACTTCGACACAATATGCAACAAAACAACGGCTGCCGATGGCAGCCGTTGCTATATATAATATAATAAGGTGTATTATCCTACGAATGCTTGATAACCCTCTGCATCCAACAGTGTCTCCAACTCTGCAGGATCAGCTACACTAATTTTAATCATCCAGCCTTCACCATATGGATCATTGTTTACCAATTCTGGTTGGTCGTTGATAGCCTCATTTATCTCCAACACTTCTCCAGCAACTGGCATGTTGAGATCACTAACTGTTTTAACAGCTTCTACAGAGCCAAACACTTCGTTTTGAGCTAATGTCTCGCCTTCTGTATTAATGTCAAGAAATACGATTTCTCCTAATTCTGATTGTGCATAATCGGTAATACCTACATATGCCACATCACCTTCAACACGAATCCATTCGTGTTCTTTGGTGTAACGCAAGTTAGATGGTGTATTCATAAATAGTTTGTGTATTAAAAAGTTTTCGTATCATATAAAAAAAGAGACACACTGCGGTGTCTCTTCTTCAATTTTTATTGCTCACCAAGCATAGTCATTGCACAGCGGAAACCAATTGTGCTAGATGATTTACTTTGATCCAAGTATCTACGAGTGGTAGGATTCAACCAATAAATACGATCATTCCATGATCCACCTTTATATACGCGCGAACACTTGTCAATACGAGGAGCGAGAATATCTGATGGATCAACCTTAGCATTTTGACGTTGCTCCGCGGTCAAGACCACTGTATCTAGAGGGAAATCGGTGATAAAGATAGAATTAGCATCTCCATCCTTATAACTACGCTTATCATCACTTGCATTCCACTCAATTGCCAAACAACCTGTAGGAGTAAGAACTAAATCACCCAAAGTATCTCGTTGCAATGATGCATACACATTACCACGGAATGCATTGTACTCAGTCAAATCCTCGAAACTTGTCTCACGATATACATCAAGTACCCATTCGTTCACATTGCCCGCCATGTTATACAAACCAAAATCATTTGGTGCATACGCATCCACAGGAGCGGTTAACACAAATCCATCATTAGTAGCACCAGCGACACCCATCATATCACCTCGACCACGAACAAAGTTTGCTAACATCAGACCCATATTCTCTTGGCTGATATCACGAGGGTGATAACCAGACCATGGATAAATACGACCTTCAACAGGCATACCATCGTCTGCACCTGCCACAGGAGCAAAAGCGGCATACTCCCACTCCATCTCTGTAGGCAAACGATAACCGATGAGCAACAGACCATCTGCACGAGTAATCTTGCGGAGCGATCCGTATGCATCTGTGCGAGCTCCTTTACCATAGGTAGGAACATAGTTATCGTCATTCAAATATTTCTCAGTATTGAATACAAATTGATCGCGAACCCACTCATATGGTACTTGGTACATCGTTACCAAAGGATCCACCAAGCGACCCTTCTCGTCCTTCTTCACTGTTTCCTTACCCGTATAACCAAATTCTTGAGCCACAGACAATTTCACTTGCACCTCAACAGCCTCATACTTTGCATATTCAGGATGCTCAGGATTCTCTTTCAAAAACGCCTCAACTTCCTCTTTTGACATATATGTATGAGGATTCACCTTTGTGTAATCAGGATGCTCAATAATGTTATTTGAAGACAATATCAACTCATTGACACGGTCCGTACGCCATTGACAAAATGCCATAGCTTGATCCCAATTAACACCTACTACAGGGTAAAAACTATAAGCAGGGTGACGGAAATAGTTATCCACATAAGGCTCATTATATGCCAACTCATCGCGCCAAACGGTAGTATCTGGCAATGTGGCTTTCACCAATTCTGGATTATAGCGGCCAAATACATAGTTCATCCACTCTACATACTCTCTCCAACCAATATTGGTCACCTCATATTTATCCATAAAGAATGAACTAACCGTCATCGAACGACGACTACTATTGCGAGAAGCAGTAAGAAATTCATCTTGTTGACCAATGGTAAAAGAACCGCCTTCGATAGGAAGCATACCAGTAGGAACAATCGAATAAATTCCCTCATAAGCCTCAAAATTGGTAGTACCTGGGTCAAAAGCTTTCCAACCAGTCAAAAATGAAGTTTTCGTGTTCAGATCACGTTTGTTAAAGGATTGGCAGGCACTCAAAGCAAGCACCATCACAATAACAAGAACTCTTGATACGTTTGATTTGATATTCATAATTTTTTGAATTATTTTTATACTATTCCATTTCAGCCGGCAAAATTACAAAAAAAAAGTCAATTATACTAACTTTTTTGCAAAAAAAACGTCAGAACACGTGTTTTTTTTCAAAAACAAGCATTTTTTTACGTTCTTTTCCGTAAAAATATAGTAGAATCCCGATATTTTTTGTAACTTTGCAGTCGAATGCAGTTGAGCATTAAAGTTCATAATCGCTTATTGGATTTGTCATCACCCAAAGTGATGGCCATTGTTAATATTACCCCTGATAGTTTTTACACATCATTCGGCACTGAATCCTCTAGCGATCTACTCAATCACGTACAAGAATTGCTTAATCAAGGCGCGGACATTCTTGACATTGGAGCGTGCTCCACTCGCCCCAACTCCACCCCTGTGGATGTTCAAGAAGAATGGAATCGCTTAGCGCCTGCTCTGCAAGCCATTCGTGCACACTTCCCACAAGCAATTATTTCGGTGGACACTTTCCGTGCTGAAATAGCCGAGCGAGCTATACTTGCAGGAGCCGACATTATCAATGATGTCTATGGAGGTGATGCCGACCAACAGATGTGGAATATCATTGCTAAGTATCGCGTACCTTATATCCTTACCCATGCGCAGGAGGTAGCTACTGCGGGAGAAGTCAAAGATTATGACTATACCATGAGCCGTATGTTGGACTTCTTTCAATCTCGATTAGATGCGCTTCACCGCATGGGCATAGCGGATGTGATTATTGACCCCGGATTTGGTTTTGCGAAAACAGAACAACAAAATTATACCATACTCCACAACATGGATATTTTTGCAGTTCTCAACACTCCCGTTTTGGCTGGTATATCGCGTAAATCAATGCTTTACAAGCCATTAGGACTTACTCCAACAGATGTATTGCCTGCCACCATTGCTGCCAACACCATGGCTTTAGAACGAGGTGCGAATATCCTACGAGTACACGATGTTGCCGCAGCAAAACAAGCCATTGCTATTTATTCATTAACACATAAAAACGAATAAATCATGTTATTGGGAATAAAAGATATTATTGACATATTATTGGTTGCCTTCATCCTCTTTGCAATCTATCGTATCTTACGCCGTTCTGGAGCAAGCAACCTATTTTGGGGCATCTTGGCATTTATATTCACATGGCTATTAGTCAGTTATGTATTCCACCTGGAACTTACCAGTGCTTTGTTCGACCGATTTGTTAGTGTGGGAGCAATTGCGTTGATTGTAATCTTTCAAGAGGAAATCCGTAGTTTCTTCTACCGAATAGGTGCACGATTCAATGTGGAGCACTTCAAGGAACGCTGGTCTAAGATCAAGCACGAACAAAATGTGCAAAAGCAAATAGATGCAGTTGCTAACGCTTGCGAGCATATGTCAGCAAGCAAAACGGGAGCGTTGATTGTCATTACCAATCAACAAGAGTTGAAGACTTTTGCCGATACGGGCGAAATCATTGATGCGACACTCTCGATGCGTCTAGTGGAAAACATTTTCTTCAAAAACACGCCTCTTCACGATGGAGCACTCATCATCCGCAATGGACGTGTATGGGCAGCTGCCTGCATCCTACCTGTTTCAAAACGAACAGACCTGCCCAAACGTTACGGATTGCGCCACCGTGCTGCATTAGGATTAACTGAAAAAACCGATGCTACTGCCATTGTCGTATCCGAAGAAACAGGTACAATATCCATAGCCAAAGGCGAAACAATACGACCTGTTACTCCAAAAGAATTGGAGCAAGAACTTGCCTTAGCATTTGGCATGGAGACCAATGAGAAAAAATAAGCCTATTACTCACTCGTAAATAGATAAATAACAAACAATATGAACTCATTCCAACGAACACTTGTAACCACAGCCCTGCCTTATGCCAATGGTCCTGTACACATCGGACACTTGGCGGGCGTGTACGTACCAGCCGACATCTATGTCCGCTACCTTCGCCTCAAAGGCGAGAATGTCCTTTTCGTAGGCGGTAGCGATGAGCACGGTGTACCTGTTACTATCCGCGCACGCAAAGAGGGCATCACCACCCAAGAAGTGGTGGACCGCTACCACAACATCATCAAAGACTCCTTCGAGGGTTTCGGTATCTCGTTTGATGTGTATTCTCGTACCACCAGCAAGATCCACCACCAACTGGCATCGGATTTTTTCCGTAAACTCTACGACGACGGCAAGTTTGTTGAGCAGACCTCCGAGCAGTTCTATGACCCTGAAACACAGGAGTTCCTCACCGACCGTAATATCCGTGGTGAATGTCCACGCTGCCACGCTGCGGGTGCCTATGGCGACCAATGCGAGAAGTGTGGTGCCACCCTTTCGCCAGACGAACTCATCAACCCATACAACGCCATCAATGGCAACCCTCTTACCAAGAAGGAGACCAAGCACTGGTACCTCCCACTCGACCAATACCAACAATGGCTTGAGGAGTGGATCCTCCAAGAGCACAAAGAGTGGCGTCCTAATGTCTATGGCCAATGCAAGTCATGGCTCGACGGCGGTCTTCGCCCACGCGCCGTGACCCGCGACCTCGACTGGGGTATCCCTGTGCCTGTGGAGGGTGCAGAAGGCAAAGTGCTGTATGTATGGTTCGATGCGCCTATCGGTTATATCTCCAACACCAAAGAGCTCTGCGATGCTAAACCTGAGCAGTTTGGCTCTTGGGAGACATGGTGGAAAGACCCTTCTACCCGCCTCATTCACTTCATTGGCAAGGACAACATCGTCTTCCACTGCATCGTCTTCCCTACTATGCTCAAAGCAGAGGGCAGCTATATCGTGCCTGATAATGTGCCTTCCAACGAGTTCCTCAACCTCGAGGGCGACAAGATCTCTACCTCTCGCAACTGGGCGGTTTGGCTCAACGAGTACCTTGTGGACTTCCCAGGCAAGCAAGATGTCTTGCGTTATGTGTTGACAGCCAACGCACCTGAGACCAAGGACAACGACTTCACTTGGGCAGATTTCCAAGCCCGCAATAACAACGAGCTCGTAGCTATCTACGGCAACTTCGTCAACCGCGCACTCGTGCTTACCAAGAAGTACTTCGACGGCAAAGTGCCTGCTGCGGGTACCTTCAACGAGTACGACCAAGCCACTATCGCTGAGTTCCAAAATGTGAAGGCTGAGGTAGAGAAACTCCTTGGTGACTTCCGCTTCCGCGATGCACAAAAAGAGGCAATGAACCTCGCCCGCATTGGTAATAAATACCTCGCAGACACCGAGCCTTGGAAAGTGGCTAAGACCGACATGGAGCGCACCGCTACTATCCTGCACCTTGCTCTCCAAATAGCGGCTAACCTGAGCATTGCGTTCGAACCATTCTTGCCATTCTCTTCTGCTAAACTCCGTGAGATGTTGAACCTCCAACTGTCAACTGCTAATTGTCAACTGTCAACTCTCACATGGGAAGAACTCGGCAATATCAACCTGCTGAAAGAGGGTCAAGAATTGGGCGAAGTATCTCTCCTCTTCGAGAAGATTGAGGACGCTACTATCCAAGCCCAACTCGACCGTTTGGCTAACATCAAGGCTGCCAACGAGGAAGCAGAGAAGCAAGAGGCACTCCGCAACTGGCGTCCTGCTGACATCAAGGAGAACACCAATATCGATGAGTTTGGTAAGATGGATATCCGCGTGGCTACTGTCCTTGACTGCCAACCAGTGAAGAAGTCCGACCGACTCCTCCAGTTCCGTTTGGATGATGGTATGGGTGGCAGAACAATCCTTTCTGGTATCGCACAAAGCTATCCTGACCCATCTGTTCTTGTGGGCAAGCAAGTGCTGTTTATTGCCAATTTCCCACCTCGCAAGATGATGGGTATCGAGTCGCAGGGTATGATTCTCTCGGCTGTAGATGCAGACGGCAAGTTAGTGGTGACCACAGTCACAGCCCCAGTCCGCAACGGCAGCCAAGTAGGATAATCCATTACCTATTATATACATAAAAAGTCACCTCGCACGAGGTGACTTTTTATGTATCAATCATCATCTGTTTTTACATTTTTCTACACATCAGGTATAATTCTTTCTCGAAACCACTCCAATACCAATCCATTACCATTTGGTTAACATCCAGGTGTTTCTCCATAGCTTGCAAGATGTTCTATGCGAGTTTCAGAACCTAAAGGAGTGCGACAGATCTGTGGACTTTCGGTGGCTTTCAACTTTTCTGTAGGCTACGCGATCACTTCGCGACCACTGTTGCACATCTATTACCTATTTGTGGCACAGAGTTGGCTCTCACTCTACGAAGTGCTCATAAACTAATGCGCAAACAAATCATCCATGGTTATTACTTTGGGGATAGAACTTGAATAAGCATTTTTTGTTAATCCATACGGACTAATATATGTAGGTTGAATCCCTAATTTTATACCTGTTTGATTCACAAAAACCGCTTGACGAGTACGGAACTTAAGGTCCTCTTCTTTATTAATCGTATATGGTAAATAACTATATTTGATTTCACAAAGATTGATGATTCTATCTGCACGTTCAATGAGCAAGTCTATTTGTGCTTTTTGTTCTTTGTCCGTACTACGCCATGAATAATACTCCGTGCCTATCTGATCAATACCTATTGCTTTCTTTATCTGAGGGATATGTGCCATGCAAACGCGCTCAAAGGCTAACCCATAAAATGTGTTTGTCTTGGGCGAAAGTAAATTATGACTCCAATAGTGTTCATCATTTGTTTTTGCATCCAAATACGTATGATAGAATTGTACAAACGAATCAGACAATACATAATATCCACCTGTTTTGTTTATTTTTTTTGTGCGAACTCTATGGTAGTGAATAAAATCGCATTTGACAAGATTGTCTAATAGTTTAGTCAGTCCTCCCCCGTCTGATTTTCCCAAATATTCCGCCAATTCATCACGAGTTAAACCATATCGATGATTTGCCAATGCTCGAACAATCATCATGTATGGTTCTGGATTGGTAAAGAGCGAAGAAAATAATCGATGGTATTCTTCACGAAGTTCACCTTGAGCAGAAAAGAGCAGTCTATCAATAGCTTCTGTCACGCTTTCAGAGGGTTGAATAAGACTCATGTAGTATGGTACTCCTCCAAAGACCATATAAGCTTGCATAATGGCTTGCCTATCCCAAGCCATACCACGAGCTTGAAAATACTGCTCGCATTGTGCCAAGTTGAATGGATGAAGATGCATCGAATGAGTAATTCGATTATGTAACCCACCATGATTATTGACAATGTTATCCACCATCCACGAGGTGGCAGAACCGCAAACTACAAGCATTAGATTATCGTGCTTTGAAACCCAACTATTCCAAAAGTGTCCTAACGAGGTTACAAAATTAGTTCGATGTACATCTAAACAAGGCAACTCATCAATGAAGATTACTTGACGCTTATTTGGATTCAATTTAGGCGTTAATGTCTGCTCTAATGCAAAGAAAGTTAGTACTTTTTTTTAATCACGCAAGAAATAAGTAGCGAAATGTATGTTTTTTTGTTTAATTTCGCTTGTTGTTTATATAAATAGGTGGCGAAAATGGTGTTTTTTTGATTAATTTCGCTACCAAGTATGGTAATTGGTAGCAAGTTGCCAAATGTAGGCTATTCGTTTCTAATGAAGTTATCAACCAGAAATCCCCTGCAAGTTAGGCGACCACTGTAGCACATCTGTAGCCTATCTGTATCATAGATGTGACTCTCATGTAGATAGAATGCACTTTTTTCTAAATAATTGCGTATGATACCTGTATTATTTAGAATAAACATACAAACTATCTCTTTCTAAAGAAATTGTATATTCTGACGCACCCATGCCACACCAATATCCATTTCCATCTTGGATATTACTGATGATATTACTATGCGTTTCCACAAAAAACAACCCTTGAGTAAGGTTCTGAGCAATATAACTATCCCAAAACTGATATTCTGCTTCACCAACCTTAGCGAACTTGATAGCAATATCAACGCTATCAGTTTGCGGAAATAAGGTTTGAAGTATCATACCCTCTCCTGTAAAATTGATTGGATTGTTAATGGTCATTTTCAATTGTTTTTGAGAGGCTCTGAATGCACCCATTGGACAAATTTTATATTGCTTATCTTTTGTTGTACGTGCCATTATAATATATGGTTCGCCTATTTCCAATTGATTAGCATATCCGATTACATGTACTTTCTGATTATTTATATCTGTTCGAATAGAATCGAATATGGCTTTTTCTGGAATAATAGTTTTTGATTTAGCAGAGAAACTTTTATAAGTTGCATGTAAACTGTATGATTTTCCTACTTCTCCTCGCATTTTGGTTGTAGTGTATATATAGGGAGGTAAATAATTTGTATCCACTCTGCCTGTCAAAATTACTGAATCTTCTCCGTCGAATATGACCACCTTGCCAAACAACACCATATGCTGTTCTAATACATCTAATAATGTAGTACTATCTGGTTCGGACAAGGATAATGAATAGCTCGTATGTAACATCACAATCGGATGTTTCCCAGCATCTATCCATCCTTCAACTACCATTTTTGTGTGATCTACCTCTTCTCGCACACAACTATACAATAAGAAAGAAAGTATTAGAATACCAAAGATATGTTTAAGTTTAGAATTTTCCATATATACTAATAGATGGTATTATAATACTAAGTGATGTACCCAATATCGGTCTGAGATTCTCTCTATAGACTACAAATTGTGCATTCTTATGGCAATACACATTGTACAATGATAAGTTTACTCCCAACTCATGTTCTTGCGTTTTGATAATATCGCACGAACAACTTAAATCCAATCGATTATATAATGGCATATGTGCACCATTGAATGTGGAATACCGACAAATCATGTTGCCATTTAATATATACGCCTCTTCTGCTTGTGTGTAGGGTAATCCACTTGCCAAAACAAATTGTCCTCCCACTGTCCATCGCTTGGCAAAGCGCGCGTTCAATACAATATTCAAATCATGTCGTCTTTCATGGCTTGCAGAATAGATATATTCTTGGCTCCCATCCAATTCGGGCAATTTACGTTTTGCCCAGCCCAGCGAGTAGGATATATATCCTGTAATGATGCCTTTATTGCGTTGTAGCATTAAATTTAATCCATAATTGCGCCCCGCACCAGTAATTAAATATTTTTCGTAATCAAATCCTTGATTTATCAGTTGAACGATATTTCCCAATGATTCTACGACACCATATAATTGCTTAAAATACCCTTCTGCTTGTAAAGTCCATTTCTTGTTAAAGAAAGAAGCAGAGTAACGTACACTTGTTCCTATAGCACGTTCCGCTTGTAAAGTAGAATCAGCTAACATAAAAAAGTCGGTAGGTAATCCACCACCAGTTAATCCTGCTTTGTGGAAAAATTGTGTGTAGCTGCCCGCATGCAAACTAATTTCGTGATTTTCAGCAGGAGTAAATTGAAACGTAATACGTGGATCACATCCAAAAAAGAGTTGATTACTATGAAAGATACTCCCGTGTAACCCCACATTGTATGCAAACCATTCGTTAACCCCATGTCTTAAATCTACTCCCACTGATGCTTCATCTCCATGTCGTTGAGGTTTAGGTTGCGGCAATTCCATTACACCTATACCTCCTGTAGAGGAGAATTGTAATGGTTGATAGAAATAATGTGTATAATCTGCGCTTACGTTTAGCATAATATCATGGCGCAAACGCTTACTTAATCTATTTTTTACATCCAAAGAGGACCAGCCAGCATCTGTATAAACATTGGCGGCAAGTGCGTTTACAGAAATATGATTATCAAATCCTGAATAACTAATAGAGGTTCGCCAATTGCCTCCATTAAGGCGATGATTCCAGTAGGCAGAACCCACGATATTATGCCAATGAATACCTACACCGAACGTTAATGAATCTGCTACATTTATATTGTCACGACTAAAGAATCCAGTAATTACAATCTCATCATTTTCAGTAGGATGGATTGCATATGTGAGGTTCGTATCCCAAAAATTGTAACCTAGACCAACTCCTTGTACTTGTAACCACTTGCCATATAGCATATTTATATAAGAAGCTCGTCCTGATAACCACAACGCAGATTTTTTACCACAAGGAATCGTTAATGTGGCATCACTACTTATTAAACCAATATTGCCTTCTACACCTAATCGCAGAGGTTGTAAGTGTTGTGTTTCCACATTCACCAATCCTCCAACACGATTTTCCATAGTACCTCTGTGTTCTGCTTGTTCTACCGTCATGGTGGAAAAGTGAGGTGCAATGAAAGTGGAGTATAAACCTAATAAGTGATTAGGGTAATAAATGGGGGCTCCATTTATACTGGTCAAAGTTTGATAATCATCACAACCTTGGATATGTATACCAGCAGAGGTTTCATTGTTAGTAGAGATTCCTGCTAACGATTGGAGATAACGAATCGGATCGCTAACACCTAAAAACTTAGGCATTTGGCTAATGGCTGACATATCAACAAGCAACTTATTGCCGCGCTGTTCTACAATGGGCTGTGTTTTTTGTTGCACGACAACCACTTCTTCCAATTGCTTATTAATAGTGACAGTATCATAGGTCACTTGCCCAAATAAGGACAAGTGACCTAATAACAAAGCGATTGGAATTATCAGCCTTTTCACAGAGTGAAATTAGTAATAGATTTCAACTTCGAAATCATCACCAAAAATAAGATTGTGCTTATCCAGTGCAATGTAACTATTAGCCAAATCTTCAACTAAATCAATGAGCCCAAGGAACTTCGAAGAATTAAAGTAGGTCGTAATAGCGATACTTGTTTCTTCTTGTGGGAAGTACATAATAGGCTCTACACCATACCAGCCATAATCTTCGTATGTGTCCATCAACAGTTTTGCTTGCTCTGTAGTAGTATTATTGTAATAGATTGATAGGTAGATATATTTGTTCATAAAATCACAGAATGCTTCACACTCTTTTAAGCGATCACTATAGCGTGTGTCGTCCCAATTGTAATAAGCATCTACCAGTGCTGCACCATCAGTTATGCCACCTTTTATTTGAACTTTACCCAAAACATCCACTTTGGCTTCACCTGCGCCCACTTTGCCTAACAATGATGCATATTTGTCATCATATTCCTCTAACCATTCTTCGCCTTCTTCCACTGTAATATCTTTGCCTCCTTCCCATGAAATCAATTTATATTTAGGCAGATTTGCAGCAGCCGCTATGAGGGGCTTATCTCCATAACTAAAGGAACATACAGCAGATGCAGCTGTGGTACTTACCTTTGTTTCTTCTGCGAAATTCAAATTGATAACTTGCAGATTCATTGAAGTATTCACATAATCCTCTAGATTAGAATCCCAATTGAACGTAAATGAAATCAATGCTTCATTTCCATGTTTTAGATGCATCTTGATGGTTGTTGGCACCTTTACGCGAATAGTACGTTTACCTTCAGAAATGTACTCACCGTTTTCCCAATCAGTAACCCATCCCCAATATTCATCCCAAACTTCAGGATATTCCCAATGACCATCTTCGTAAGTGTATGAACCTTCTATTTCTTTACCTTCGCCCCATACTTTAGCCTCGCACTTTGTTCCGTCAGCATCAGAGAATTTTACTGTAATAGAAGCATCGTCTGTTTCAGTCATTTTTACGCTCTCAGTTTTATCATCAAATTCGATTACATACCCGAATTTAGAAAGAGTCAACAATATCTCCATATTCTCAAGAGATACACTTTGTTTATCCGTTATAGCACCTGCTAAACGGCGAGGCAAGCTAAAGAAAGACTCAAATTCACGAGAATAGATATCCTCAAATTCTTCTTCAAAATCTTCATAAATTTGATCCCAATCATACCTTTTATATTTATAATAGAGTTCATCGGCTAATTCAACAGCTGCTCTTTGATCTTCTGGGTTAAAAGTATTGAGTAATTCCTCACCTACATCCACCAAAAGATCCTTTTGTGCATCAGGAGAGAGTAATTCCATTTCACCTTTTGGCTCTTCTATAAGACCTCCATCTGGATCTTTTGTTTCATCACAACTGGATAGACATACACTTGTACACAGTGCTAATGCCACAAATAAATAATTCTTTTTCATAATTTGTTTTTTTATACATGCCTACTCTTCATCGGATTTTCGGCAATCTCCGTTTGTTATTTAGTTGATAGTTTAATCACTTTAGAGGCATATAACAAAAAAAGCGTGAAACTTGCATTTGCCAGTTCCACGAATCGAGGCTGTCGCATTGCCTAAAGAATAGAACCGACAACGCGAAGCCCACGCCGAATATAAAACTCAAGTTAGTTAATAATTAACAATTAATAGTTAATATGTCCTTACTTAATAATGTACACGCATACGTATGTACGCACACGCGACACCCCATAAGGTGCACTAAGGATGTTTTATATCCCGTAGGACATCTATCGTTGCTAAGTCCTGATTCTTTATCCGAAACTTGCGACATTTCGATTCGTCAGAACAGAGCGCTAATAAACGCCTTTTTAATATGTCTGCTACCCTCCGCCTATGATGTCAGACATCCCTCGGCGCAGGTTCACGGTGCAAAGTTACAACATTTTTTTGAAACCTGCAAGCATATACATACAAAAATCGTCATTTATGTCCCAAAACATAACTGACGATAAGAAAACATGAATACTGTATTCCAAAACTATAAATCGGACAATAAGAAAGCCATATATAGGGGGAGAGTCAGTAATTGCTCTGATCGACCAATATTATAATCTCCTAACTTCACAGCTGCATTCACATGATATTTGTCAGGGTGACTAAGTATGGTTTTTACCGACTTAGCGTTACCTGTATTGGCTTTACACTCCAACAGTGTACATTCGCCCTTATAGCGCATTACAAAATCAATCTCCAAACCACTTTCTTTTTGGTAGTAATACAATTTTCGTCCCATCTTACCCAAGATATCTGCTACTAGATTTTCATATACAGCCCCTTTGTATGTCCATAAATTGCCTTGCAAAATATCCCCTTGCGTTCCATCGTCTAACATGCTGACCAACAATCCAGTGTCTGCCATATACACTTTAAAACAATCTTGTATAGAGTTACCACTCAACGGCAACTCTGGCATTTGCAGATTATAACAACGGCGTATAATACCTGCATCTTCAATCCATTGCAGACAACTGATATATTCCTTGCTGCGACCACCTTTGCGCACCAATGAATAGGTAAACTTCTTATTATCTTTACTCAATTGGCGAGGAATAGAATCAAAGCACTCGCGGATACGAGGTTTATCTTCCGCACGAGCATACTTGATCATATCATCGCGATAGCCATTCAAAATATGTCGTTGCACTTGACATACTTGATTCATATCATGCGTAGCAAAGAATGTTTTCACCGCTTCGGGCATACCACCTACTACTACATATTCCAACAATAATTGACGCAAGCGCTGATGAATATCCCCTGTGATAGAGGTCTCTTCTTGCAATGATTTGCGCAGAAAATCCAATACCTGCTGATTGATTCCATTTGCCCACAACCACTCCTCAAAATCCATAGGATACATCTCCACAATTGTTTCTGCTCCGACGGGAATAGTCGCTTGGTCTTCTGCTTTGATTTGGTCAGCACTCTTATATCCGCTGACTCCTAACAACGAACCCGTGCAAATCACATCATATCGCCCGTCTTGCATAAAGAATTTCAAAGAGGAACGCGCGCGAGGACAATTTTGTATCTCATCCAAGACAAGACAAGTCTGTTTTTGCACAAATTGCGCACCTGGCACGGACGCAGAAATCGCCATTGTCAAATAATCAACCGACAGAGAACCTGCAAACAGGGCACATAACTGTTCTTGCTCGTGAAAATCTATATAAATCACATGCTTGTAGTGCTTTTTTGCAAAAGCCACGACCGAACTAGTCTTACCGCATTGACGACAACCTTTGATGACCAAAGGCTTGTGATTAGGAGTGTTCTTCCAGTCTGACAAAAAAGACTCAATCTTGCGTTTGTACATAAATGGTTGATTATTTATAATTTACATCATATTATTACACTTTTCCAAGCGACTTTTTGTATAATCTTCGCACTTTTCCAAGCGACTTTTTACACAATCACAACACTTTTCCAAGCGACTTCACGCTGCAAAGGTACAACATTTTTATGAAACCTGCAAATATATGCATACAAAAATCGTCATTTATGTCCCAAAACATAAATGACGATTAACTAGAACTGATGGGGTTATTCCTTAAAACAAACTCAGTTGTTCTTCTATAGGTTTGCTATCTTCAGGCACTTCGTTGGTAATCGTGAATGGCACATCTACTATAGGTTGCACCTCCTGAACTTTATCCTCTACGTTCTCACTCTCTCCCTCTTGACCATTGCTGTCATCGTTTTCTTCGTCCATCTCCTCTTCTACCACTTCTGGTTCGGGAGTAATATCTTCGATCTTTGCCACATCCAACGTAGAGAAACGTTTTCCTTTGGCTTTAGGTGACTTAGCCTCGATAAACTCAGCCATCAGCACCTCCATCTCTGGCTTGGTCTCATCCACAAACGTGATGCGGAAGATGGCTTCTTCGCGGTCAGAAAGCAAGGCTATCTTGCTATCGCTATTCTCGCCCAACATATTCTGCGACTTCAGTTGAGCATCCAATTGGAAACGCTTGCCATAGTAGTATCCCAAATCGGCATTCCACATTGCCAATGACCAGACCTTATCGCTATCAAACTTCTCTATACGCAATATGTTTTGGTCAAAATGGGCTGTAAGCTCGAACGTAGTCAAATAATAATCTCCATTTTTAGTGATGACCAAGATACGATCTTCTTCCACAAACTCGCCCAAGTAGATACCTTGACCGTCATAGTTCAAGCGCAAAATATCTGGATCAAACCATACCTTACGCCCACCCAATGTGGAGCGACCTTTTTGCTTCAAAGTGATGGCTTTTACCTCGTATTTTGTTAGCACATTGCCTCTTGCAGTACGGCTCTTGATTGCCAATTCGCTTAAGTCCTTGATCACTTCCAACTTCTTGAGATGCAATGCTGGTTTGAGCTGCACCTTAATCACCTCGGCCTCGCCATTCGGATTGGCTGTGAAATACATCACGCGCGAACCCGCTTTACCCTGAGTCAAATCGTATTCTTTATCACGAGCAACACCCGTCACAGCAAAGCGCTTCATGAAACAGATACCCTTCTTACCATCGCGGTAAATAGCATTGTAGATGGTACGATGGTCGTTCTTGCGGAAAATATCAATATGGATAATGTCTGCACCTACGAACACTTTGTCCGCCACCTTCACAATCTTGTATTTTCCATCGCGATGGAAGATAATCACCTCGTCGATATCCGAACAGTTGAAGAGGAATTCATCTTTCTTCAAGCCCGTACCAATAAAGCCCTCTGCACGATTGATATATAATTTCTCGTTGGCTTCTACTACAGTCTTGATATTGATATTAGCAAAATTGCGCACCTCTGTACGACGTGGATATTTCGCTCCGTACTTCTGCTTGAGCGACTCAAACCATGCAATGGTATAGTCATTCAGATTCTTGAGATTCTTGATGGTGGCTTTGATCTTCTTATCCAAGTCACGCATCAATTCATCTGCCTTCTTCGAGTCGAAACGCGTGATGCGAATCATGCGAATCTCAAACAAGCGCTCAATATCCTCACGGCGCACCTCGCGAATCAATTTCTCTTTCCAAGGCTCAAGTGCCTTGTCCACAAAAGCAATCAATTTCTCTTTGTCAGGAGCGTTCTCGTATCCTTCCTCCTTATAGATACGATTTTCGATGAAGATTTTCTCCAAAGAAGTATAGAAATATTGCTCCTCTAACTCTGCCTTCTGAATCTCTAACTCCCACTTGAGCAATGCCTTCGTATGCTCTACAGACATACGCAGCAACTCGCTCACTGTGGTGAAGATCGGTTTTTTGTCCTGTACCACACAGCAGTTAGGCGATACATTCACCTCGCAATCAGTAAATGCATACAACGCATCTATCGCCTTATCTGACGAACTGCCTGGAGCCAATTGCACAACTATCTTAGCTTCCTCTGCCGTAAAATCATCCACCTTGCGCACCTTGATTTTACCCTTTTGATTCGCACGCAAGATCGTCTCAATAATCTTACCAGTAGTCGTACTATAAGGTATCTCGCTAATGATTAGCGTCTTATTATCATCCGCCTTTTGTATCTTCGCACGAATGCGAATCATACCACCTCGCTCACCGTCATTATAACGGCTCACGTCGATTTCACCGCCGGTAGGGAAATCAGGATACAACTGGAATGTTTCGCCACGCAGATGTGCTAATGCCGCATCACAAATCTCGCAGAAGTTATGAGGAAGTATCTTGGAATTCAAGCCCACCGCAATACCTTCTACACCTTGTGCCAAAAGCAATGGGAATTTGATTGGCAAATGAATAGGCTCTTTCTTACGACCGTCATACGACATCATCCAATGCGTGGTCTTAGCGTTAAACACCGTTTCCAACGCAAATTTGCTCAGTCGCGCTTCGATATAACGCGGTGCGGCTGCACCATCACCCGTAAGGATATTTCCCCAGTTACCCTGACAATCAATCAGCAAATCCTTCTGACCAAGCTGCACCAATGCATCACCAATACTGGCATCACCGTGTGGGTGATACTGCATGGTTTGACCTACGATATTAGCAACTTTGTTGAACTTGCCATCATCCACACACTTCATCGCATGCAGAATACGACGCTGCACGGGCTTTAGACCGTCCTCCATAGAGGGGACGGCACGCTCGAGTATCACATACGAAGCATAGTCCAAGAACCAGTCTTGGTACATGCCCGTCAAATGCTGTTTGATTGCGTCGTTGTTGTCAGCCATTATCCCAATTGACGGAAATAATCTAAAGATGGATTATTGATAGCGTTTGTTAAGCAATACGTGAGCAAACAAACCTGCTACCTCCAATACCATGCTAACTACCAAAAGTGCATTTTCTTGAACACCAAAATAATAGATTGCCAAGCAAATAACACCAAGAAGGACTAAAATAGCACCTAAATTTTTCAATAAAGTATCCATATCATTAATGATTTTTAGTATCCATTTTTTCGAAAACGCTACAAAGGTACTGCTTTTTTTTGAAATATGCAAACATTATTTCATTTTTTCACTCGCCACATACCTCCTGGCATTGATTTTACCACATCTTGCAACTCCAACATCACCAATTCTGACGATACCAGATTATACGCCAACTGCGTTTCCATTACCAACTGATTGATATGCAGTCCATCTTCTGCCTCACGCAGCAAATTGACCAATTGCAATTGTTGGTCCGTCAACTCACACACTAATTCCAGCATACTTGTTTGCACGGGCTTATTAGGTTTTATCTCCCACTGCATCGCAGCAATCAAATCCTCTGCACATTCAATCAGTTGCGCCTTATTCCGCTTGATCAAATCATTGCATCCCGCACTGCATACATCACCTACACGCCCAGGCAACGCAAATACATCGCGTCCATAATCCACAGCCATATCCGCGGTTATCAACGAGCCGCCTTTTTGCTTCGACTCCACCACTACTACGGCATCTGCCATACCAGCTACAATACGGTTGCGGGCTACAAAATTAAATCGCTCTGGCTCTGTACCACAAGTATATTCCGTCAATATTCCACCCTTGTCCAATGCTTGAACAGCCACATTGCGATGTACCGCAGGATAGATTCGGTCTAAGCCATGAGCAGGGATAATAATCGTAGGAATCCCCGCTTCCAATGCTGCCCGATGGGCTACTACATCTATTCCGTATGCCAATCCACTCACGATAGTCAAATCGGGTACCTGCGCTGCTAAATCCAACACCAACTGTCTGCACCAATCTTTTCCGCGCTCACTTGGCATACGGGTACCCACCACACTCACTATATGCTTAGGATTGACATCTACATGCCCCTTGGCGTACAACAGCAAAGGCGCATCCACACAATGCGCCAAGCGATAGGGATAATTCTCATCCCTAAAATAATACATCTGGATATTGTGCTTCTCGATGAATTCGAGCTCCTTGCGAGCAAAAGCCAATGCTTCGTGACTCACCAAATCGCCATGCTGCTTGATGGCCTCAGTAGCCGAACCGCACACCTCCAATGCATGGCGGATACCACGCAAGCGTGTCTTGTTGGACCAAGTCAACGCAATTCTATTTACCCACTCTTCTCTCATGCCACCATGTGCCTATACACCAACATACCAATCCCATGCACACTCCCACACCATCTGCCAGCCAATCCAGCCATTCACCTGTACGAGGATAAAAGAATTGCTCCTGTAATAGCTCGATGACTCCGCCATAAACTACAGGAATTGCTACGGCTACAAGCCACATCTTCCACGACTTTAACCCTGCGGTTTTAGTATCCCACAATAGCGCTAAAGTCAAGACCAAGAATGCCAACCAATGTACCCATTTATCCCCGCCTTCGATGGGAGGCAGTGTGTACAATGGTTTGCGTAGCAGGCAGCCATACGCAATCACGCCAGCGACTGCTATACTCTTCCAAAATCCTATAATTTTTCGCCAAAGCATAAGTCGCCCGCATCACCCAATCCAGGAACAATATACTTCTTCTCGTTCAATACGGGGTCGATTACGGCACACCATAGCGTAACATGCTCTGGCATTGTCTTTGACAGGTAGTCTATCGCTTGAGGCGTACCAAACAAACAAGCCACATGCACACTCTTAGGCGTACCGTGACTCAGCAAAGCCTTGTATCCCACTTCCATAGACAAACCTGTAGCAAGCATTGGATCTACCAATATCAGGGTCTTGCCTTCAACAGATGGAGCTGCTAGATATTCTGACACAATCTCTATCTGCATCTCGCCTCGTCTGCCAATCGTTTCTTTGCGATATGCGCTGATAAAGGCATTCTCTGCCTTGTCAAACATATTCAAAAATCCTTGGTGCATTGGCAATCCCGCACGCAACAAAGTACCCAATACCACTTGATCTTGAGGCACTTGCATCTCAGCAACCGCCAAAGGAGTCTGCACTTGCTCCGTAGCATATGTCAGATGTTTGCTAATCTCTACTGCCATTATCTCGCCTATGCGCTCGATGTTTCGGCGAAAACGCATGCTGTCCTTTTGCACATCTATACTGCGCATTTCTTTCAGATACTGATTCAGCAACGAAGGTTGCTCCGATAGATTAATTACTTTCATTTCTGTATATGGTATTAAAATTTCGTGCAAAATTACTATTTTTTTTTCATATATCAAAAAAAAAGCGTACCTTTGCAAACAAATTATACAGAATCATACGATGTCCACGACCTCTACACATTATGTTTATCAGGAGCCTGCTATAGAATTTGTGACAGTAGCAGTGCAGCTCTGCCTATATCTTGAGCAGGAGGAAGAACAAGAAAGAGCCGATTTCATCGAGAAAATGCTCTGCCTTTTGCCATTGCTATATCTCAAAGCACGTCTTTTACCAAAAGCTACCGAAGAGATGGATGGTTATCCAGAACGCTTTGTTACCGAATATGAGTACGAAAACATGCGTCAGGCAATCGCTCAAAAGCTCGGTTCGGACGATGCTTATCTGGAAGTATTCGTGGAAGATATGCGCTACTCTGATGAGCCTATTACAGCATTTATCTCGGAAAATATTGCAGATATCTATCAAGAGGTCAAGGATTTGGCTTGCAATTACCAAACACGTGAAGAGGCGGTGATGAATGATGCGTTGGTTAGTTGCTTGGAGGCATTTGAACAGCATTGGGGACAAAAGTTGCTGAATGTACTCCGCCCTTTACACACCTTATCATTACATGTAGATGAGTAGTTTTTTGCCCAATACGTTTGCTCAACACATTGATAAAGCAGCTATTCAAACGCTGCCCGTTACCTTTTTCGAAGGCGAAGTGATTGTGGTAGATAAGCCCGAAATGGTGGCTGATGCTGCGGCGTACTTGCGCCAGCACACCGTACTCGGAGTGGATACCGAGGCCCGTCCTTCTTTCAAAAGAGGTGTGCACTACCCTACTGCTTTGGTGCAAATAGCCACCTTGGAGCGTTGCTATCTATTTCGTCTCACGCATGTAGGTATGCCCGTTGAAATTGCAGAGATATTCGCCAATCCCGACATATGCAAAGTGGGGCTGGCTTTCAAGGATGACATTACTGGTCTTCGCAGAAGACGCGACTTCAAGCCTGCCAATTGTGTAGATTTGCAATCGATGGTATGCAAATATGGTATTATGGAACTCGGTTTGCAAAAGATCTTCGCGATTATCTTTGGCAAGAAGATTAGCAAATCCCAGCAACTCACCAATTGGGAGAACTCGCATCTCACTCCCGAACAAGCGCGCTACGCCTCCACCGATGCATGGGCTACGTTGAGCATCTATCTTGCGTTGCAACAAGTGAAGCCCCTGTCCAAACGTGCAGTAGAAGCCCTCAAGCGTGCTGAGAAAGAAAAGCAAATCCAACGCCAACAAGAGGCTATGGCGAAAAGGAGTTTAGAGGATGCCGCTAAGGCGGGTGTTGTTTAGTGTTTAGTGTTTAGAGTTTAGAGTTTAGTGATTAGAGATTATGACAACGGTATATTTGAAACCTCATAAAGAAGAATCGCTTCTTCGTTTCCACCCTTGGGTATTCTCGGGTGCTATCCGCAGTATTCAGTTGGATGCGGATTATCCATATGCTCAGCCACAAGAGGGTGAAGTGGTACAAGTGCTCGATTCCAACGGCAAAATATTGGGCGTTGGACACTATCAGATAGGCTCCATCGCAGTACGTATCTTGGCATTTGGAGTAGGGGAACTGCCTGCAGATTTTTGGCAAGAGCGTATTCGTGCAGCATATGAAGTGCGCCGCTCGTTGGGGCTGATTACTACAGAAACTGAAAACTGTCAACTGAAAACTGAAAACGGCAACAACACTTACCGCTTGGTACATGGCGAAGGCGACTTCTTGCCTGGATTGATTGTGGATGTATATGCAGATACGGCCGTGATTCAAGCCCATTCCATCGGCATGCACTGCCATCGCATGGAGATTGCAGAGGCGATTATCCAATCGGTACCTCAAGTAGATAAGGTGTATTACAAGTCGGATGACACCTTACCTCACAAAGCCCCTATTCATGGAGAGCGAGTAGGCTACTTGATTGGTGCAGAAAAAGCCGATTTCAACGGAGATTTTTGGGCAAAGGAGAATGGATTAGACTTCCGCATTGACTGGCTTCGTGGACAAAAAACGGGCTTCTTTATTGACCAACGTGACAACCGCGCTTTGCTGGAGCATTATGCACAAGGCAAAGAGGTGCTGAATATGTTTTGCTACACGGGTGGATTCTCCGTGTATGCACTACGTGGTGGAGCAAAATTGGTGCACTCGGTGGATGTGAGCCAAAAAGCAATTGACTTGGTACGCAGCAACGTGGCACACAACTTTGGCGAGCATGCGCCTCACGAAGCATTTGCCGAGGAGGCTTTCGAGTTTTTGGCAAAGAATCAAAGTAAATACGATTTGATTGTGTTGGATCCTCCTGCCTTTGCCAAACACAGAGATGCGGTTAAGAATGCGCTGCGTGGCTATCAACGCTTGAACGCCAAAGGTATACAAAGTATTCGTCCTGGGGGTATCTTGTTCACCTTCTCTTGTTCGCAGGCGATTGATAAGGATATGTTCCGTTTGGCCGTGTTCTCTGCCGCAGCACAGGTGGGTCGCAAAGTGCGTATCTTGCACCAATTGCACCAGCCAGCAGACCACCCTATCAATATCTATCACCCAGAAGGTGAATACCTGAAGGGATTGGTACTACAGGTGGAATAACCGCAGCATTTGAGCCATTATGCTACAATAGGTATATAAAAATAGCACCTCGTCGAGGTGCTATTTTTGTTATTATATCTTCAAGTTGATTCCTGCAAAGAAAGTACGTGGAGTAGCGGGACCGTAGATGAATCCTGCATCGCGATCCATGCCCTTATCAAGGTCGGATTGGAATTGGTCAAGGATATTCTTTACACCAGCGTTAATCTCCAACGTGTAATGTTTGTAGAGAGGGATATCGTAGCAAAGTTTGATGTCCCATTCGAAGAATGTAGGAGTAGTAACTTCTTCATCTTCTGGCACATATCCTGCAAAGTGTTGCACCAGCATATTGCCTGTTACCTTGCCGTTGGTGACAATGTGGAAATGCTTAACTGGTTCGATATTACAGAGGAAATAGCCATAGTGGTCTGGGGTACGGAACATGCGGCGTTGAGGTGCAATGTTTGGATTCTCGCTCCATTGCAATGGTTCGATATAGCGGCTATGGTTGTAGGTGTAACCCGCTTGGAAAGTGAGTAAGTGACCAAAGCCCACCTTGGCTTCGATATTCATACCTGCTACGCGCGCGCCGCTCGCGTTGGTACGCGTTAATAATAGGTTGCCCTGTGCATCGTGTCCGTTTTCAACGAGGGTAAAGACATCGTTGAGTTGGGTAAAGAAGCCCTCAAGCGTAAGGTTGAGATCCCACTTGCCGAAGCGCTTATACATGTCAATGCTTCCGCTGATGGAGTGGCTGTATTCGGGTTTTAGGTTTTCGTCCAAGGTAATGAGTGATACTTCGCCACCTACTGCACCTACGTGCAAGTCTTCTTCGTAGATTTGTGGTGCGCGGTAGCCACTGGCATAGCTCAGGCGCAGAATAATTGGCTCAATAGGTGTGTAGCGGATATTGGCACGAGGTGAGAAGACGGGTTTGTCCAAGAGAGAATGCTGCTCCAAACGACCACCTACGAGGATAGACCATTGTTTGTTTTTCCACTCGTTTTGAACGTATCCACCTCCGAGATGTACGCGTTGGAGGGTGTTGCGGTCGTAGCCAAGAATCTGATCGCGGAGTTGGTTGTAGGAGTATTCCGCACCTGCGCTAAGGTCGGCATTCATGATACCACAAGGATAAGAGAAACGGTATTGTGCACCAGTCACAGACACGATATCGGTAGATTTGCCATAGGCATTGGGATTGTAGTTGGTGCCGAAATAGCTATCACGAGCGATATGTTGGAAACTGGTATAGACGCTTACAAAGTGCTTATTATCAGCGGTGTACATATCCCATTTTGCTGTAGCCGCGTCGATGTTATGCTTGAGTTGCTCGGTAAGTGGCGACTCGTGTGGTTGGAGGCTATCAATGCCATAACCGCCACGGCGAAACTCGGTAGTGTGGTGGTATTCCGCTGTAATCTTGGAGTAGTCGGATGTCTTGAAATAAGAGCGGAAGCCAACCGTTGTAGAGTTGAGATGTGGGATGTCGGAATAGCCATCGTTGTCTCGGTCGTATTGCTGGCGGTTGCGTTGTACGCCAAAGAGGAAGAGTCCTGCTTTTTGATTTTCCGAAACGACACTGGCATTCATGTTGGTATTGATATCGTAGGTGCCTTGCTGAGTGAAAGCACTTGTATTGCTGATATTGAGTGAGTTACGGCTAGGTTCTTTGGTGATAATATTCACTACACCTGCGATGGCATTGGCACCATAGAGTGCGCTACCGCCACCACGAATCACTTCGATACGATCCACCATACCTGCGGGCAGTTGCTCCAAGCCATAGACAGAAGCGAGGGAAGAGAAGATAGGGCGGGAGTCCATGAGAATTTGGGTGTATTGTCCTTCCAGACCGTTGATACGAATCTGTGGTACACCGCAGTTAGAACAAGTCTCTTCCACACGCAAGCCCGTTTGGAAATTAAGCACATCTGCCATAGAATTGGAGGTAGTTGACTCAATGATAAGCGGCGGAATGACATTGACGATGGTAGCTACTTCGCGTTGTTTGGTTTCGTACTTATTAGCAGTAACCACCACATTATCAATCATAAAGGATGTCTCGGCGATTGCCACATTCATTTCGATAAGGGTATCTCGGCGAAGGGTAACGGTACGTTTCTCAGTCTCGTATCCCATCATTGAGAAGACGATGGTGAGTTCACCTTCGGGGAGGTTCTTGAGGTAGAAGTGACCAGATTCATCGGTCAGACACCCCAGGGCAGTACCTTCCACTTGCACATTCACGAAAGAAAGATGCTCCTTGGTGTGCGCATCTAAGACGTGCCCCGCAATATGGGCGTCGGACTTCTTCTCGTGGTTGTGATGGTGGTGGTGATGGTGATGATCTTGCGCCAAAATAGGCATACTGCTCACCAAGAGGCAAGCCATGAAGGAAAGGAAAATGAGTGTTTTTTTGTTCATATAGTTGGTTTATTTTATAACAATGTATCGGAATTATGACGGTATTCCTTCGGTACTCCTATATTAATAACCCGATTATCCTACGTATATCTTACGTGTATCTTACGTATATCCTACGTATATCCTACGTAATTGATAGCGTAAAGATAATACAACGATAACACACAAGGTATAGAGATAAATGGTTAGTCCGAAGAAATCGAGTGCAAAGGTATTGGTTTTGTGTGGATTAGACAAATTTTTGAGATAGTTTCCCCATTATTTGGGATTGGCGGATAGACAAGTGCGGAATGAATTTGGCATTAGTTGTCCCCAGAAATGGTTATTTTGGAAATTTGATTTGCATATATGAATATTTTTCAGTAACTTTGCAGCGTTTTTAATGTAAAGGTCTTCCCTCTTATGTATGGGGGAAAAATTATTGTGGTTGCATGTGATGTATAAAGCTACGGATAAAATATGTGATTTGATGTCGCGTGAGGAAGATGCGATACATGTGATTAGTCGGTTTGGCTTGACGATGGGCGTTGGCGAGCAGACTATTGCAGAGGCATGCGCAAGCAATGACGTGCATACACCTACTTTTTTGGCGGTGATCAATTACAAGGTGTACAAGCAACGTGCTTTGCCTGCGGATATTGATATTGCTACGTTGCAACGCTATTTGCGCAATGCACATACTTATTTTTTGGATTTCCGCTTGCCCTATTTGCGCCGTTCGCTGATAGAAGCGATTATTCCAGCCGATCCAAGTTCGAAGATACCGATGTTGATATTGCGGTGTTATGATGAGTTTGCGGAGGAAATTCGCACGCATATTGAGCATGAAAATGCAGGTATGTTTGAGGAACATACGCATGATGATCAACGCATTACGGATAAACTGAGTGAGATTAAGAACCTGATAATCAAGTATTATCCGTCCGATCAGACGATGCAGAATGGTTCTGTGACTTATACGTTGATTAGTGTGATGAGTGATTTGTGGCATACGGAGCAAGATTTTGCGGATCATTGTGCGATAGAGGATGATATATTGCGCCCAGCCCTGAGTAGTTTGCCAGAAAATCAGCCGTTGCAAACAGCGAAACAAGAGGTAGAGGCATTGAGTGAGCGTGAATTGGAGGTATTGATTCAAGTGGTGAAAGGACTGAGTAACAAGGAGATAGCCGATGTGCTATGCATTTCTACACATACGGTAATCACTCATCGCAAGAATATCACACGTAAGTTGAATATACATTCTACCGCAGGATTGACAATTTATGCGATCGTAAATAAGTTGATTAATCTGGATGGTTTAGAATAAAGCAAGGCAATAACGGATGTTCAAACTTTTACTAATATTATCCATACTTACGAGCCATCCCGATACGCGAGATGCCAATATGGGTGTGCTGATTTGCGATTATCATTCGGGAGACACCATTGATGCCTTCCGTGCGAACTCCGTCATACCACCCGCTTCGACGATGAAACTGCTCACAACAGCGACAGCTTTGGAGATGTGGGGAGGAGATTATTGCATCAAGACGCCGATTACCTATTCAGGGTATATTCAGGATGGTACGTTGCATGGGAATCTGTATATTGAGGGACGCGGTGACCCGACGTTTGGTTCGCGGTATGTAGGTAGTCACTCGTTGATGTACCGTTGGCTGCGTGAGGTACGCAATGCGGGTATCAAGCATATTACGGGTTCGGTGGTAGGCGATGCGAGTTATTTTGATGGCAATGCGCTGAATCCATCGTGGTTGTGGGAAGATGCGGGTAACTATTATGCACCAGGTATATTTGCGCTGTCGTATTTGGATAACACGATGAATATTGTGCTGCAAAGTGGTCCTGTGGGCAGTATTGCTACGGTGTTGAACACTACGCCGCAGGTGCCAGAGGTGGAGTTTGAGAATCATATTCGCTGTACGCATATCTCTTATGATGGGGCGTTTGTGCATGGAGTGCCCTATAGTAATCGCAGGTATTTGGTGGGAAGTGTACCATCGAATCGGCAGACTTTTGGTGTGAAAGGCGATTTGCCCAACCCACCATTGATTTTAGCAAGGGATTTTACGAATGTACTTGTTAGCGGAGGCATACAGGTGGATGGGGAAGCGACATATCTGAGTGAAAAGCCACAGCATGGCGCGGCAAGAACGGAGTTGTTTGTATATGAAAGTGAGCCATTGTCGGAGATTATTCGTCATACGAATCATGAGTCGGATAACCTGTATGCGGAGATGCTATTCCGCATATTTGGTTCGAAATATTCAGTACCATGTACCATACACAATGCATCGGATTTTGTACGTGAATACTGGAAGAATCGCGGTGTGAGTTTTAGAAGTGCTAAGATATTGGATGGTTGTGGATTAGCTCCTCAAAATACCATATCGCCTGCGATGTACGTGCAACTATTGCGGTATATGTATGGTTCGAGGAACAAAGATGTATTCATCGAATCATTGCCATGTAGCGGCGAAAGTGGGACATTGAGTTCGTTTTTGCGCGACACTCCGTTGCATGGCAAGGTATGCGCGAAGAGCGGCACCATCGGAGGAACGAAGAACTACGCAGGATATATCTTCTTGCCCGACGGCCGGATATGGGTGTTCGCGGTGATGGTGAATAGCGCCAACTGCAAAACAAGAAAAATACAGCGCGTGATAGAACAATATTTATTGGATGTATATAAAGCAAACACATAGCACCTCGACCTTGTTGCGTGAGCAGTATGCTGATGCTCTGCCCCATCTCTACACTATCCGCACGGATTTTCAGACGGCAGGGCGTGGACAAGCAGGTAATAGTTGGGAGAGCGAAGAAGGAAAGAATTTGCTATTTTCTACATTGCTGCGCTATGAGGGGATACTTGCGACAAAACAATGGCGATTGTCTATGTTGGTAGCAGTAGCGCTTTGGGAAACATTGGCGAAGTATTTGCCACAAGAGCAATTGCGTATTAAGTGGCCAAATGATATTTATTTTGGAGATAAAAAATTGGTAGGCATACTGATTGAGAATAGTTTGGCAGGACAATATGTGGGATACAGTATAGCAGGGATAGGAGTGAATGTGAATCAAACAAGATGGCTAAGCAATGCACCTAATCCCATATCCATGAAACAAATAACAGGTAAGGACTATGATGTGGAGGAAGTGATGGAGGAGTGGATTACTGCGATGAAATCGTGGGAAAAGTGCACAACTGAAGCGATTAAAGCGATGTATATGCAACATATCTATAGAGGGACGGGGTGGCATAATTATGTGGAAAGAGAAGTGAGTTTGCAGCCTACATCCATCGCAAAACAAGGAATAGATGGCGTTTTTAGGGCTGAATTGGTGGAAATTTCGGAACAAGGGGAGTTGATATTGCGAAAAGAAAACAACGAAAAGCAAGCATATCATTTTAAGCAAATACGCTTTGTAATATAAACATTGAAACTAATTAAAACCATACAAATATTATGAAATCTATTATCATTACTGGTGGCGCAGGCTTTATTGGCAGCCACGTTGTACGTTTGTTTGTAAACAAGTATCCTGAATATCGCATTATCAATGTGGATAAATTGACTTATGCGGGCAACTTGGCCAATCTCAAAGACATTGAGGACAAGCCAAATTATCGTTTTGTGAAAGCAGATATTTGCGATTTTGATACCATGTATGCCTTGATGCAAGAGGAGCATGTGACTGGTATCATCCACCTCGCAGCTGAAAGCCATGTGGATCGCTCGATCAAGGACCCATTTACCTTTGCACGCACCAATGTGATGGGTACGCTCTCACTCTTGCAAGCAGCAAAGCTCTACTGGGAAGCACAACCAGAGAAGTACGAGGGCAAGCGCTTCTACCATATCTCTACCGACGAGGTATATGGCGCATTGGAGATGACTCATCCAGAGGGCATTGAACCTCCATTCTCTACCCAAGCATCTTCTGAACACCATGAGGCATATGGTGAGGATTTCTTCTTGGAAACTACTAAGTACAATCCACACAGCCCATATTCGGCATCTAAGGCAAGTAGCGACCACTTTGTACGTGCGTTCCACGACACTTATGGCATGCCTACCATTGTAACTAACTGCTCCAATAACTATGGCCCATACCAATTCCCAGAGAAGTTAATCCCATTGTTTATCAATAATATTCGTCATCGCAAACCATTGCCAGTGTATGGTAAAGGTGAGAATGTACGCGACTGGTTGTATGTGGAAGACCACGCACGTGCTATTGACTTGATTTTCCATCAAGGTACTGTGGCAGAGACCTATAATATCGGCGGTTTCAACGAGTGGAAGAATATTGATATCATCAAGGTCGTTATCAATACGGTGGATCGTTTGCTCGGTCGAAAAGAAGGTGAGGATATGGATTTAATCACCTACGTAACCGACCGTGCAGGACACGATATGCGCTATGCTATTGACTCACGCAAGTTGCAAGCTGAATTGGGTTGGGAACCATCTTTGCAATTTGAAGAGGGTATTGAGAAGACTGTTCGTTGGTATCTCGAGCACCAAGAGTGGATGGACAACATCACTTCGGGTGAGTACGAGAAATACTACGATGACATGTACAAAAATCGTTAATTTTTAAATCCCAATTTTTAGGTATTGCGCACAAAAGAAAATCGCAGTACCTTTGCATTGTGAATCAAAACACATCGGAATATATTGAGAATGGCATCCAAATTCAGGAGGTAGATGCTCGTGAATTGGAGGTGCAACTAGTGCGTACCGCAGCGCTGATGGATAGGCATCAGCCGTTCGTGGTATTGCTGACGCATTACGATGAGTTGGTGCAGACCGAGCACGCGTTGGATTATCATTTGCTGAGCCGACTGCTGGGTGTACGCATTGGTTTGGTGGAAGAAAAAGCTGCGATTTTGGCAGAGGAAGATAGCTTTCGCCATGTGCATGTGAGTTATGGAAAGGACGTAGAGGAGGCGATAGCCCGTGTGATAGACGTAATCGTCACCTTGCCGAATGTGCGCGAGAAATACTCCAAACGCTATATGGCAGTGCGTATGTTGGAGCGCCCCGATGAGATGTTGGCATTGTTGCCACATAGCGAAGAACTGATTCGCGTGGCAGCCGAACAGAGAGCACGACTGTTATACGAATATGGTAAAACCGCCAAAGAAGTGATTGCGCAAGCACGTCGAGGCTTTGTGCATGGTGCATTGGAGGAAACATTGACCCACGCGAAGCATGACTCGGGACACTCTGTGGCAGACAAGATAGATAAAGTGCTGACCAACAGATGGGTGGGATTGCCCGTGTTGCTCATGGTGCTGTATGGCGTGTTTGAATGTACTTTCACGTTGGGTGCTTATCCACAGGAGTGGATTACCACGGGCGTGGAGGCATTGGCGGAATGGTTGCGCGGAATGATGCCCGTAGTATGGTGGAGCAGTTTGCTTCTAGACGGCGTGCTATTGGGTATAGGTGCGGTATTGGCATTCCTGCCGAATATCATCATCATGTTCTTCTTTTTGAGTTTGATGGAGGACTCTGGCTACATGGCGCGTGTGGCATATACGATGGATAAATGGATGCACCGAATTGGTTTGCACGGCAGTTCGTTTATCCCAATGCTAATGGGTTTTGGATGTAATGTGCCCGCCATCATGGCAGCGAAGGATATCACCAACAAGAAAGACCGCGCACTGACGATGCTGATGGTTCCATTCATGAGTTGTTCGGCTCGTCTGCCAGTATATATGCTGTTTGTGGGAGCATTCTTTGTAGAGCAAAAAGCGTTGGTGATGATGTCGCTATATGTATTAGGCGTGGTGTTGAGTATATTGTTTGCTTGGATTATGCAACATACCAAAGCGTTTCGCCAGCCTAAGCACGACTATGTGAGCGAGTTGCCACCCTATCGCCGTCCGACCTTGCGCAATACGGGCTTGCATATCTGGGAGCGTATTGCCGATTACTTGCAGAAGATACCTGCAGTGATTATCTGGGCGAGCGTGATTATCTGGGCATTGACGTATTTCCCTACGGGTAACATGTCGGATATGGAGCATAGTTATTTGGCCATGATTGGTCATTGGATAGAGCCTGTGGTACGCCCATTAGGTTTCGACTGGAAGATGTCCGTCTGCCTACTGACGGGCTTACCTGCGAAAGAAGCGATTGTATCTACAATGGGTATTCTCTACCCTTCGGATGCAGCATTGTCGGCATTCACGCCCTTGACGGCATATGCGTTTATGGCTTTTGTGCTGTTGTATTTCCCTTGTGTGGCAACAATCACCACATTGCGCAAGGAGTTGGGGAGAAAATGGGCATGGTATAGTTTGGTGCAGTCGATGCTGCTGGCATGGGTGGTGAGTTTTGTGATATACCAGGTTGGTTTAGTGTTTAGTGTTTAACGGAAGAGGTTATGAAAAAGATTATATTAGCAGTATTATTCGTTGTCTTGCCCTTTGTCTGGGCGGAAGCTCACGCATGGGGAACCGTACTAGATGACAAAGGCGAGCCACTAGTAGGAGCGAATGTGTATTGGGCAGGAACTAGTGTGGGCGTAGCCACCGACCTAGATGGTAGATTTCAGTTAGAGCCTGTCAAGAGTACGAACCTCTTGGTTACCAGCTTTATGGGCTTTCACAACGACACGACTGAAGTGACTGCACACAGCGAACTAACCATCGTGTTGGTGAGCGATTTGTTGTTGGAAGAAGTAGATATCGTTGAACGAAAGATGGCTGTTTTACGTTCACGTGTGTCTGCTTTGCAAACCGAAACCATCACAGGCGAAGCACTCTGTATGGCAGCATGCTGCAACCTTTCGGAGAGTTTCGAAACCAGCGCCAGCGTGGATGTGGCGTACTCCGATGCTGCTACGGGGGCAAAGCAAATTCGCCTCTTAGGTCTGAGTGGAACATATGTGCAGATGCTTACGGAAAATACCCCTAATATCCGTGGATTGGCACAGGCTTTTGGTATGGAGTATATCCCTGGCCCTTGGATGGAAGCTATTCAGGTTAGCAAAGGCACATCCTCTGTGCTGAATGGCTATGAGGCTATTGCAGGACAAATCAATGTGGAGTATCTCAAACCACAAACCCAAGATCCTATCTCGCTCAATGCGATGATCAGCACCGAGACTCATGCCGAGGTCAATGCTACAGGTGGCTGGGATATCAATGATATTGTGTCTACGGGTATATTATTCCACGCCCAAAACATGTCCCTCGAACTAGATCATAACCACGATGGGTTCTTGGATATGCCTAAGAATACTAATATCAATTTGCTCAATCGTTGGTATGTCAAAACCGACGATTATACGGGACAATTCCTCGTGCGCGGTCTCTATGATCGCCGTCAAGGTGGACAAACCCGAGAGGCTCTCAGTTTATCGCCTTTCGCCTTATCGCCCTACCATATCGACCTCCAGACTTGGCGTGTCGATGGGTTTATGAAAAATGGGTATGTATTTAATCACGATTTGGGTACCTCTATTGGTATTATCGCTTCTGCTTCTTATCACAATCAGCACAATACCTACGGCTTTCGCCAATGGAATGCCGCACAGACCAATGCCTATCTGAATGCCATCTTCCAGACATCGTTTGATGACTCGGCTGCTGACCCTTGGGATGATCATCAACACAAACTATCCGCGGGTCTTAGTGTCAATTATGATAAGTATGACGAATCTCTTTTGCCTATAACCTTATCGCCTAATAGCCTTATCGCCTCTCAAATGGAACTAACACCAGGCGTGTTTGCAGAATACACCTATACATACAAAGACAAACTGACTTTGCTTGCTGGTATTCGTGAGGATTATTCTACGCGCTACGGCTTCTTCACAACGCCTCGCATGAATCTCCGCTATGCGCCATTCGAGTGGTGGACTTTGCGTGGTTCAATAGGATTGGGATATCGCACACCTAATGCTATTGCCGACAACGCTGCGTACTTAGCAAGTAACCGAATATATTATTTTGGCAATGGGCAATTGGCGATAGACGATGGGCAATTGGCACAAGAACGCTCGATGAATACGGGACTTTCCACAGTATTTTATATCCCAATGGGTAAGCGCGAATTGCAATTGTCGGGTGAATACTACTATACCAAATTCCTAGACGGTGTGATAGCGGATATGGATCGCAGTTTGCAAGGGATTACCTTATACAATATGCATGATGTAGAGGGAGCAAAGTACTTTTCTCACAATTGGCAAGTAGAGGCTAGCATGGAGATTCTACGCGGATGGACTATGACAGCAGCCTTCCGTTATACGGATGTGAAGCAGACCACTTTCAATACGGCTACTAACGAGTACCAACTTCGCGAAAAACCTTTGCAAAACAAGTTCAAAGGTATCATCACAACAAGCTATCAGACACCACTCAAGACATGGCAGTTTGACCTTACTGCCCAGTTCAATGGCGAAGGTCGTATGCCAGATGGCTTTGCGATACCAGAAGGAAGCAAGCAATATTTTACCGATGAAAATGGGCAAGTTCATCACAAGTGGTATCCTCAACTCTTAGGTCAGGTTACCAAGTTCTTCCGCACGTGGTCAATATATTTGGGTGCGGAGAATATGACCAACTTCACGCAGGATAATCCGATTGTAGGCGAAAGATTAGAGGCGAAAGGTGAAAAGCATGGCGGATTTGTGAATCCACATTCAGCGAACTACGATGCGTCTATGATTTGGGCACCTATCCACGGTTGGAAACTCTACCTCGGTTTCCGTTGGTCACTCGAACGAGAAGAGTGAAAACCATGTTGAACTACACTGAACTATTTTGAACGCGGTAAAGCCGCATTGAACTTTATTCATATGAAACGAATTATTTTATTTTTAATGGCGATTGTGCCAATGGCATTTATGCTTTCTACTGCAGAAGCAAAGCCAAACAAACAAAAAGTAGTGTTGTATGTAGATCTTCATTGTGAAGACTGCTGCAATAAGATTTTGAAGAATATTCCATTTGATAAGGACTTGAAGAATGGTGTGAAGGATCTTGTTTTTGACTTAGATGCCAAAACGGTGACCGTGACTTACGATGCCAACAAGACAGATGTTACTGCACTACAAAAAGCATTTGCTAAAATTGGCAAACCTGCTACTACAGCTCCTGAGTGCGAACACAAATGCGATGATCACCATCATCACGAAGGACATCATCATTCACACACGCACTAATCGTTGCGCTAGATATTCTTGTTCGCTTTGCCCCGGCGTAGGATGAAGCTCCGCTTTAGAGAGCAAACCAAGTGCCTCTAAATCCATGATTGTGCTATAACCACTACGTGCAATGATTTTTTGTGCGTTCGTCATAGCTATTACCATTTCTGAATCATTGAGACTTGGAACTATGGTAATGTTGTTCTTTTGGATTGTTGTTTGGGGTTCAGAAACCTTGCCTCTTACTAATAAAAGAGAATCGGTTGAGATGGAAAAACGATGTAGGATTTGTTGTTCAAAAATAGTACGTTGTGGTTCAAGACCAGAAAGAATTGCCACTGTTGAATAATGATTGATTCGGCATCCCGCCTGTATCTTTTCAGAGGTACATAGACTAAATCGTGAAAGTGGACCAATGTATTTAGCACGCTTGTCAAAATGTCCACCATGACTCAAATCCCCTGATAAATTATCTTTGGTATCTTCATAATCTGGCACCCAAACTTCATCATACCTATTATATACGCGCGCGTGGAGCCAACGTACTAATGGTTGAAATAAAAACAAACGTTTCGGTAAGATAGGATATAACTGGTGGGTAATATATACGCAACGTACATCCTTTGAAAAGAAACCAAAACGATTATCCGAAATAACCAAGTCAAATTGCTCTATTGCAAGAGTTTGACGCAAATAATAATGATCAGCTATCGCAGAGCGTAATAAGATAGGAATAGAACGCCAATAAAACTTACGTTGCTTAGCATCCTTGTCATAACACAATTTAAGTGATGGCAGATTGATTATGCGCAACTCTGGAAAAGCGCGATGTAGTAGCAAAAGGCTATCGCCATCACCGCCTAAAACAACTTCATCACCTTGATCAAGATATTGGCGAATAATAGGAATACAACGAGTGGCATGACCAAGCCCCCAATTGAGTGGTGCGATGAGTATTTTCATACGCTTACTATCACATCTATTCCTTTTTCACGCAATGGAATAGCAATTTTCTCCATCGTTTCTGCAGGTATCTTTTCCAATGTTTCCAGCGGAGTAACGCGATCTATCACATAAATCATTACTTGCTTAGGGTGCAAATAATCCACCATTTTATACCATGCTGTTAATTCTTCTGGAGTAGTATTATCTATTGTTTGACCCTTATATTCACCGCGCAAGAAACATGTTTGCAGTGTAAAATCACCATCAAATATTGAAAGCCACTGAGCAATCTGCTTCACAGTCAATTGTGCATTAACAGGCTTGTCTATCAAACGCATAGTAGCATCAATAGCTGAATCCAACTTCAATATACGATTATCACACAATCGCAATGCTTCAATCACATCTGTTCGCCCGAGTTGTGTAGAATTACTTAAAACAGACACTTTAGCTTTTGGGCAATATTGTTCGCGTAATGCACAAGTATCTTGAATGATTCCTAAAAAATCGGGGTGCAATGTGGGTTCTCCATTACCGCTGAAAGTGATTACATCTATCGGCTCAACGGCTATAGATAGTTGACTTTCAAGAGCAATACGCACTTCCTCTCGTGTCGGCAAATTAGGATGCAATACGGGTTGATTCCAACCACACTCACAATAAACGCAATCAAACGTACACAATTTAGCCGTAGTTGGCATTAGATTGATGCCGAGTGACACACCCAGACGACGCGAACGAATAGGGCCATATACTATTGAACCAAAAAGCATAACTATTTTAATATCACTCGATTACCTAAAACCTTGCATAATTGCTGACGAATATCCATCAACATAGGTTGCTGTTCTAATATTGTACGAATCAGTTCCCAATCATTTCGTTTTTGCGCTTCTTTTAACATGGTCTGCATTGAATCTATACGTTCATTGACAATTGTATATTTCAATTCCAAAAGCAGACGTTGTATCAGTTCTGGGAGATTATCAGCTTCGGTTGGAATCTCCATCTCTTTGATAACGTTCTCGGATACCACTTGTTTACCATACATTCGACTCAACTGGTATTTGTCAATAAGCATTTCCATAGAGAATAGATTAACCTCACCATTAGGATGGTATTGAAAGTAGTTTGCTGCAATCCAATTATCCTCCTTATAGTGTGCCATATATTCATCTAAAATGAGTTGATAGAGTGGATTCCCTATCTCAATGTTATCATTGCGTAATTCTTGGATGATATACTCACCTGCTTGAATGATAGTATTGTCGTTTTGGAAGATAGGTTTTTCGCCATGACGAATGATGACCTGCAACAAATTTCGAATATTGAGCTCTCTTAGAGATATTGTGGGAGAGACAACATTTGAGATACTTTGGGCAATATTCCTTTCTGTATCTTCGATGGTTTCTGTAGTTTTAGAAGCATCATTAATACGTTCTTCATTCAGTCTTTTTTTCTTTTGTTCCTCAATATAGTTTCGACGAACCTCATCTATTTTGTTCTTCAATACATCTTCTTGGATATGTAGAAATGTTGCACAATCTTTGGTGTATATTTGTCGCTTAACTATATCTGGAATCGTAGCGATAGAAATCACTATCTGTGCTATCATATCCGCTCGCTTCATAGGGTCGTTGCCAACTTCTGCATTGAGCAGTTGTGTCTTGAAGCGAATAAAATCCGTTTGGTTTTGTTGGATATATGATAGCACCTCGGTAGCATTGTGTTTGCGCGCGAAACTATCAGGATCTTCGCCTTCGGGCAATAGAACGACCTGAACATTAATACCCTCTTCTAGCATCATATCAAGTCCACGCAATGCTGCCTTGATACCTGCATTATCACCATCATATAGAATCGTTACATTCTCAGTAAAACGATGAATCAATCGCACCTGTGGATAAGTCAAAGCAGTACCCCCAGATGCTACTACGTTCTCAATGCCCGATTGCACCAATTGAATCACATCTAATTGACCTTCAACCAGATAGCAACAATCTTCACGCTTAATTGACTGTTTTGCTTGATAGAAACCATACAGTTCGTGTTTCTTTTCATATAGAATAGAAGTGGGCGAATTGACATATTTTCCTGCCTTATCACTCTGCTTGATTAATCGTCCTGCAAAGCCAGTCACCTTCCCGCTCACAGAAAAGAATGGAAAGATCACACGCCCACGGAAACGATCGAACAATCGACCTTGTTCATCCTTCAAACATACACCCGTTCCTATTTGCGTATCTGGATTATTGACTAGATAAGTATCTTGATAACCTGCCTTCTTTGCCTCTTCCCACAATTTGGCCTTTTCTGGGGAGTATCCTAATTGAAATTTCTTGATAATATCCTCGCGTATTCCTCGTTGACGCAAGTATGCCATACCAACAGCTGTTCCTTCTTGTGTATCAAACAACTGTCTCTGAAACCATTTGTTGGCAAACTCATTGACTACGAACATTGACTCACGATCATCTTGACGTTGCTTCTCTTCTTGTGTCAATTCACGCTCCTCAATGGTAATATGGTAGCGCTGCGCCAATTGCTTGATCGCTTCAATATACGAACATTGCTCAATCTCCATGATAAAGCCCACAGCATTGCCCGCCTTGCCACAACCAAAACATTTATAGATTCCTTTGGATGGCGATACTGTAAAAGATCCCGTTTTTTCGTGATGAAATGGGCATAAACCCAGCAAATTGGCACCTCGTTTTTTTAAGGTGACATAACTGCCGACAACATCTTCTACTTTGGCTGCGTCGAAGATTCGATCTATGGTTTCGCGTGGAATCATTTTCTTATAGTTTAGAGAAGGTTATAGTTTAATGATTTTAATAAGTTTCAGAATTATCTTTCCCAGAAATATATTCCTAATTTAATTTGCCATTGGTCAAATCGACCACGAGTGTTTATATCTTTACCCGCGAAACTGATTGATTTATACGGATTTACCAAACCAAAATCATATCCACCACGCAGGAAATAACGTTCATATTGAAAACCTGCACCTATTCCCCAAGTAACATTCAATGGTTTGAGAGCAAGATGGTCATTTTTATCCAAGCTATATCGATTGACATCACGATATTCAGTCATATTACCCTTATCATCTTTACGTAAACCTTTTTCGTTTAGACTCAATCCATATTGTAATGTTGGACCCGTGTATAGAATCAACCATGTGCGTTGAGCTATCTCAAATTTATATTGCCAATCCACAGGAAGTTCAATTTGATGATAATAACCACGCGAACTAACTTGTGGATAAACCGAAGCAAACTCCGATTTCCAGTCCGTTGAATTCGCAGCAAATGTATAGTTCAACCCCATGGAAAATCCAAAACCCTTCACAATCGTTGCATCATACACAAACCCCACCTTAAAGCCATTATATGGTGTTGGGGTTAATGTCTTTTCCTTACCTTCTACAGGTTGATTCAATTGTGTGATTGGACGTGCATACCCCAAGTTCACACCTATAAACTGTTGAGCAGATACCAACATGGTAGCTACAATAATTGCCAACATTAAAAAAACAATCCTTTTCATTTCCTATATTATTTTTACTTTTTTATTCTTCGTCTTCCTCTTCTTCATCTTCTGCCGATGCGGAAATCGCCGTAGCATCTGGACGAGGAGTTCGCTGTGGATGCAAGAAAATATCACCTGGTCGAAGTGGACGCTCTTGCTCCGCCCAGAAGAATGTTGCCAATCGTGTTTCACCCTCCTCTGTTTGATCCAACGGGATCATCACACCAGTTGTAGCAGTTGTGAACACCACATGGTCCACTTGTCGATTTTCTAAATACAACTTCACAAAACTGCTTTGTGTCTTATTCACTCCCAAATAACTTCCATCGTCTTCTCTCGGATAGAAAATTGTTTCAGCATTGCCCTGAACATCAACCAAATATACATCACCATCTTTCACATAGGCAATCATCTCTTTACCCGCCAACTGATTAAATTCTTCTATCCCTTCACGCTTGATGGCGATCGTATTACCTATTCCGTGCAAATAGTCGATTGTACCATTTTTTATGTAAATATGGATTGAGTCTGCTGATATTTGATTATCACCATTCCAACAAACAGGATCTCCATACAATGACATGATAGAATCTTTACCATGATAACGCACGGAATCACAAACCGACTGCATATCTTCGCGGTAAATACGAACATGATAGTATGCCCTTATTCGTTGATAAGTAGTATCTATCCACATCGTATCGGGTTTTTGTGCTTGCCAAACAGAGTCCACAAGGATGCTATCCCTCGGTAGTAATTGGTATGTTTGATAGGGTATTTCTTCTGTAAACAACGTATCAGCATGCATATAGGAATACATCGTTGAATCCGACCAATCCACCAACATCGCACTATCCGTCACATAGCCATGATTGTCATCTTCCCATATCTCGCCTTTATCCCCATAAAGCGTCATCTGATTGGTAGAATCCACACTCTGCATATTTCCCAGTACCCTACCAAAACCGATAAATTTATCGTAATAAATTGTGTCACCAGTCAAGGTCATTCCATCCGTATGAATAATCTGCGAACGATCAAGCAACATCGACTTCTCCGTGGATGTATTATACCATCCGTTTTTGGACAAGATTGTAGTTTCTTTGTCATACACAATCTTCGTAGGACCCACCAAATCTGCCTGATAACTCTCTGTATTATAGCATAATGTATCTGCTGTTAACACAAAATTTGGATTGACCAACTTCACATTGTTACGAAATATGGCTTGATTATTATCTGGCGTATATTGTCCCCAACGTGAAGTCAAAGTATTCAAGCTATCTTCAATCATTCCACCAGAAAAATAATACGCTATGTTGCGTGCACGGTCATAGTTCAAGCTATCTGTTGTCAAGGTCGTTGCTGCATTATGTATCAATTTCACACGCTTACGAAAACGTGCCATCTTGGTATTTCCATTATAATACAACACATCTCCAAAACCCTCAATACTATCTCCTTGCAACAAATGCACATGCCCAAACGCATGCAACGAATTTTGCTTTTCAAAGAAATATGCCGAATCACAATACATCAACGCTGAATCATGACGAAAACGCACGTCTCCCTTCAATATCTGTACATCAGGCAAACGTTGCTCATCAAAAGACAACGTTTCAGAATGTTCCAAAAACACCAACGAAACCTTTGATTCGCCTTGTGCCACCATACCTAGCGACACCGCCAATAGCAATAATATGTAAACTATCCTGCTTTTCACAAATTAATGCACCCAACCTGGATATTGAAAATCACATCCCTTCCATGCTGGATCGATTTGCACATAAATCTCTTTCTGCTTGCTTCGAATCCAAGTATCTATTGTTTCCGCACTCAATTTCTGTTCCAACATGCCCCGGATTACCTGAAAATCATCCACCATATTCGCTTTATGTGCATCGCGTTTAGTCTTCAGGCGAGCTATCACGCACACCTCCTTATTCTTAGTTTTATCCATCATTACAAATGGAATACTTACCTCGCCCTCGTTCAAAGAATAAATCTGACGAGCCACCTCAGATGGCAAATCTTGATACTCAAACTTGCTTGCACCAGTCTGAGGATTAGTCATCAAACCACCACTCATCAACGTATTCTTGTCTTCAGAAAAACGTGCTACTGCCACCTCAAAAGGCATTCCACTATCCACTACCAACGCACGAATAGAGTCCAAACGCCCAAGAGCAGTCACCTTATCTTCTGCCGAAACACGAGGTTTCAGCAAGATATGACGACAATTAATGCGCTCACCCTTGCGCTCTATCAATTGAATAATATGATAACCATATTCCGTTTGCACTACTCGTGACACACGCTTAGGGTCTGTCAAATTAAAGGCTACATCGGCAAACTCACTTACCAATTGACCTTTACCTACGAAGCCCAATTCTCCACCTCGTTTAGCCGATTCCACATCCTCCGAATACAAACGAGCCAACATACTAAAATCAGCACTTCCGCTATTCACACGTTCCGTAAACTCACGCAAACGTCCCTTTATACGCTCTGTTTCTTCCAACGAAACAGCTGGCTCTATACTCAAAATCTGCACTTCTACTTGAGCAGGAACCATCGGCAAAGAATCCGCACTCAATGAGTTATAATACCTACGTACCTCAGCTGGAGTTGGATTGATTTTCTCCGTCAGTTTGCTTTGCATCTGCTGAATAATCATCTGATTACGAACCATCGTCATCATCTCTTCGCGTATTTCTGTACTTGTCTTACGGAAGTACTCCTCCATTTTCTCTTTACTACCAATTTGAGAGATATAATAGTTCATACGCATATCCACCTGACTGCTTACTGTGGATTCACTCACCTCAATAGAATCCAATTCAGCTTGGTGCAAAAACAATTTTTGAATAGCCAATTGCTCTGGAATCACACAATAAGGATCACCGGCTATCGGCTGTCCTTCATACTGTGCACGAAGACGTTCTTCCTCCACTTCGCTTCGCAAAATAGCTTCTTCGCCTACCACCCATATCACTTCATCAATGATATTATCTTGAGCCATCGCCAAGATAGAGCAGAACAAACATGCAATCAATAATTTATTTCTCATATCGTTTCAATTTTCCTTGTTGAATAGCTTTTTCATATAATTTTTCGCGCTCTTGCTCCAAAAACTCCACCCTACGCTCATTCAATAATAGCTGCTCGATTGCCCCACGCGCATAATCCAAAGGCATCTCAGCACCTTTCATATGAACATCCGTCACCTGAAGTAAATACGTATTTATCGAATCTTCCACCACCAATTGGCGCTTCTGATTCAACTGCTTTTGCAAGTTGGCATCTGATATGGGCATACGCAGCAATATCTGACGAGAATTCTTCCATTCCTCCAAAAACAACTCATAACCCGTAGCATAATTATATGCATATTTTTCAATCTGCTCCAAGTTCTCATCATCAAAAGGCTTAGCCATCTGCCTTTTCAACTCATCCATATTGGGCGCACCTAGTGGCACTATCAACAACATGCCTTTCACAATAGTTTCATCCAGCACAAATCGTGATGAATGAGTTGCATAGAATGCCCTTACCAAACTATCTTCCACATGTTTTGGCATGCGTTGAGCAATCAAATACTCCTCATACTCATGGACATACAACGAACGACGATAGTCCTCCACCCTACGCTCTATCGCCTTGTCCGAACTGCTTTTTGCCGCATCATACTCCAACAAATCCTCTGCCCATTGACGAATATACGCCTCTGCCACACGAGCACTATCTTCCGCACTCAAACCATTAGTCAATCTATCAAGCTCCACCTCTGTCAACGTCTGACCATTATACTCCACAACAACACCACTCTTACGCTGCTGTTCAAACAACGTACACCCTACCAACAAAGGCAGCAATACCAACAATACTACGAATTTACGCATAATACAATTTTAACCCGCAAAAGTACAAAAAATTTGCCAAATATACAAATCTTTTAACAATTATTTGCTTTATTCTGCTTGATTGCCACAAAATAGTATAGGCTCATTCTCATCCACATGACCATATGGAGCATCGAAAACTATTGGATAGTCATAACCAGCAAACACTTGATTGATAGAATCTTGCACCGTACATCCCATCAACGAATCATCATCGCAGTCCGTAAATTGCCCCACTATCACACCACTCAAACGACCGAATACACCACTTATACGCAAGTTATTCAACATCCGATCAATATGATAATGACGCTCACAAATATCTTCTATCAACAATACTGGTGCTTCTTCTAGTTTATCTATTACGGCGTTTAAGGAGTATGGTGTTCCTTGCAAGCCATATAGCACACTCAAGTTGCCTCCAATAATCTTCTTTCCATCGAAATGAGACGTGCCGAAATGTTGAAATTCCTTCCCTTTTTCTAAGGCTTCACGCATAAGCAGCACTTGTGGGGCATCTTCAGGCAGAGTTGCCAGTGCCTTACACATCGAAGCATGCAACGACGGAACACCATGCAAACTCATAACTGCGTGTAAAGCAGTAATATCCGAGAAACCAACCACCAAAGGCCATTCCGATTTTGGGCGAGTTGGTAGCACGATCTTATCCACTATTTGCTGCAATCCATACCCTCCGCGAGAACATAATATAACATCCACCGAAGCATCTGCAAATGCCTCGTTCAAATCAGCCAAACGTTCTTCTGGCGTTCCAGCAAAACGACCACACGCTCCGAAGGCATGCTTCCCTATCGACACTTGAAAACCCCAACCCTCCAAACGTTCACGCGCTTGTTCAATATACTTCCTCTCTATCGCACCAGAAGGTGATATTATACGTATATGTTTCATGCTAATATGCTTTATGCTGCAAAGGTAGTAAAAATTTCCGAATTGACAAAGTCCTTTCCATACATTCTACAAATTCTATGATTATTCGAGTCTTACTCTCCATGTTATCGACCATTATTCTCCACATTATCAACCATCATTCCCACATTATCAACCATTATATAATTCTCTTTTATCCGACTACCTTGTCCCCGACTTCTTGCGGTTCTTTCCTTTCCAATTACGTAGGATATACGTAACATATACGTAGGATATACGTAGGATACACGTAAGATATAGCAGTTAATAAGCAGAGAATACCAAATCTAACCGCAGCCAAAAGGTACGTTCAAAAAACTGAAATAGCAAAAAAATCGCTATTTTCTTGCATATCCGCAAATTTTGTTGTACCTTTGCAGTTGATATGCGAAAAATTCTACTTGTTATAGTATTCATTATAGGGACATGTACGCTATGGGGACAAACGCACCATAGTGCAGACAAATTATTTCAGGCTGGCGACTATGCCTCGGCTCAAGAATCATATCGAGCGCTTCTTAAATCATACCCTACCAACGCACTCTACCTTTACCGCTACGCGCGGTGCGCGCAAGAGCAAGGCGACGACACTACCGCCATACAATATTTCAAAAAAGCAGGCGATAGATATATGCTCAAGTATTTCTATATGGGAGAAAGTTACATGCGACTTTGGTATATGGACGAAGCAATCGAAGCGTATTCTACCTACCTCAATAGCCTAAAAGAACCTAATGAAAGAGAGGCACATGTGCACTTGCAAATAGCAACCGCTGAAAAAATCCAACGCTATCTCCGAAGGGTAGAACAACTACAAGTCATTGACTCTGTAGAAGTTGCATTAGACAGTATGCTACAGATCTGCGCACTCTCAGCAGATGCTGGAAATCTTACAATGGATGCTACACACAATATTATTTATACCAACCAACGAGGTGATCGACAACTCCACAGCACACAGGTAGATTCCACTTACCTATTAGTAACAACCCATCGTTTGCTTGACGAATGGACCACACCTGACACCTTGCCAGAGACCATCAATTTCACTCCTGAACAACGCTCACCATACCTCCTAAACGACGGAATAACGCTCTACTTCGCAGCAAATGACACCAACGGATTAGGCGGATTAGACATCTATATTTCACGCTACAATATGGCTACCGAAAGTTATACCACTCCCGAAAACTTAGGCATGCCATACAACTCACCTGCTAACGAATATTTCTTCGTATTAGATGAAATACATCATATTGGCTACCTTGCCACCGATCGTTTCGCCGATACTGGACGAGTACATGTGTATTCTTTCCTCATCCCTGAGCAAAAACAATATTGGCGAAATATCCCCACAGACTCGCTCGTAGCTTATGCCCGCCTTGAGCAGTTTGAAAAAGCAAATATCATGACAACAAATGATAGTTCAACGGGCGACATCTTAGAGAAAAATACCGATGAAATCGGCGATTTCTGCTTCATCATAAACGACTCCACCATTTATTATTCATTAGACGAATTCCAACAACAAACTGCTCGAGATAAATACAATGAATGGAGCAAGTTGGACAAACAAATCCATACCGAACAACAATCATTAGCCCAACTCCGCAAACAATATGCCGCAGCCGATGAGGCTACAAAAAAAGAATTGACTCCAGTTATTCTACAATTAGAAAACAACCAGAGTCAATTACGTATTCAAAGCGAACAACTATTACAATCTATTCGCAATATTGAAATAACAGCATTTCAAGAATAAAGCTTCCCTACAATCCAATTTACCAACCTCTTAGGCAGTAGCCTATTCAGCAGGCAAAACACCTTATAAATCATACCACCAACATAAATGGGTTTGGGGTATTTGGCTGTAGCTATCCGATAAAAAGTACGTGCTATAAACGCTGTAGTCATACCACTACGTTCGTCTTTCTCCATAGCCTCTACTGCGGAATGCAATCCTTTGTAAATGTTCGCTCCTTCTATATTTTTCTCGCGCGCATCCGTGAAACCTGTAGCCACATCGCCTGGCATCAACACACTTACACGTATTCCAAAACTACGAACTTCATTAGCCAAAGCTAACGCCAATGCATTTATTGCTGATTTGCTAGCACTATAAAAACTTTGATATGGAATACTTAAATCTGCTGCCACAGATGAGGTGAAGATAATGCGACCGTATCCTTGTTGACGCATGATAGGCAAAACAGATTGTGCCAAACGAAATGCACCAAAAAAATTTACATCAAACTGCTTTTTCGCTTCCTCTACAGAAGTAAATTCTATAGGACCCGATATTCCAAATCCCGCATTGCTAATCACCACATCCAGATGATCAGTCAAGTGCATCACTTGATCTACTGCATGCTGCACAGACATATCATCAGTTACATCACAATCAATATGAGTAATCGCTGCTGTAGTTTTTCCACTACGACTTAATTCAAAAACACGCCAACCCTTCTGTGCGAAGAGTTGGACGGTAGTCAAACCGATGCCCGAAGAGCCACCAGTAAGCAATAAAGTTTTCATTAATGTTGTGGTGTCTGTTTTAACACTTGTGCTATAATACCTACAGCCTCATCTATCACAGGTTCTGTATGAGTTGCCATGAGAGTTGTACGCAACAAACATTCTCCCTCCACACAAGCAGGTGCAATCACAGGATTGACATAAACTCCTGCATCAAATAGTGCTTTACCATACCATAGGGTATTGAGAGTATCATATGTAAAAATTGGTACAATCGGCGTAGGAGCCTCTATGATCTTCACACCAGCATCAATAAGCTTAGTACGGAAATATTGCGCTATATTCATCAAGCGAGTAGGACGTTCAGGGTCCTTCTCCAATTGTTGTAAGGCAGCCAAAGCAGTAGCAGCACTACAAGGAGCAACTGCTGCTGAAAAGATGAATGGACGAGAAGAGTGGGCCACATAATCATAAATCCTTTTACTTGACAACATACAACCACCTATACTTGCTAATGATTTGGAGAATGTGAGCATAGTCAAATCCACCTTGTCTTGCAAACCAAAATGTGCAGCTGTACCACGTCCGCCAGGACCCAATACACCAAAACCGTGGGCATCATCTACCATCACACGTGCACCATATTTCTCGGCTAATGCTACTATTTCTGGCAATTTACAAATGTCGCCACGCATCGAGAATACACCATCTGTGACAATGAGCTTGCCTGCTGAATCTGGAATTTGTTGGAGTTTCTTTTCCAAATCCTCCATATCCGAGTGTTTATAACGCAACACTTGAGCAGGAGACAAACGACATGCATCATAAATACTTGCGTGATTCTCACGGTCATTCAAAATATAATCATTCCGACCGCAAATAGTAGAGATAATTGCAAGATTAGTCTGAAAACCAGTGCTACAAGTCATGGCCGCCTCATAGCCTGTGAAGCGAGCTAATGCCTCTTCTAATTCGATGTGTAGGTCAAGTGTTCCATTCAAGAAACGACTTCCTGACACACCTGTGCCATACTTATCCAACGCCTTATGACCCGCCTCAATCACAATAGGATCTTCGGTGAAACCGAGGTAATTATTGCTTCCCAGCATGATACGACGCTTACCCTCCATTTCCACCACTGGAGCCTGACGTGACTCCAATGTATGGAAATAAGGATAGATATTGCGGCGTTTTACCTCTTCCAAAAGGTCGTGGTGGCACTTTTGAAATAAATCAGCCATATACGATTAGAGTACGTTAATCTCTTTCAAGATAGCGGTAGTCTTAGCTACTGCCTCCTCGCTTGCAGCGAACAATGCTTTCTCAGCTTCGTTCAACTCGATTTCAACGATCTTTTCGATACCATTCTTACCGATGATACATGGAACACCGATGGTAATATCGTTGTAACCATACTCACCCTCAAGGTAAGCGGAGCAAGGAATCATCTTCTTTTGGTCGTTGATTACGCTATCAGCTACTGCAGCAGCTGCTGCACCTGGAGCCATCCATGCGCTAGTACCGAGCAAACCAGTCAAGGTTGCACCACCTACCATAGTAGCTTTTGCTACCTCTTCTAACTCCTCTGCACTCAACATACTGCTCACTGGCATACCCTTGTAGGTAGCGTAGCGAGTCATAGGAATCATAGTGGTATCACCGTGACCACCAATTACAAAGCCCTCTACCTCGTTAGCGTTGCAACCTAACTTTTGGCTCAAGAAATATTTGAAACGGCTGCTATCCAAAGCACCACCCATACCAATCACGCGATTGCGTGGCAAGCCAAGTGCTTTGTAGGTCAAATAAGCCATGGTATCCATAGGGTTAGATACCACTACGAGAATTGCGTTTGGAGAGTAAGTAAGGATTTGGTTAGCAACGCTTTTCACGATACCTGCGTTCACACCAATCAACTCCTCACGGGTCATACCTGGTTTACGTGGAAGACCTGATGTGATTACCACTACATCACTACCTGCGGTTGCGCTATAGTCGTTGGTTACACCTTTTACTACGGTGTCAAAGCCCAACAATTGAGCAGTTTGCATGATGTCCATTGCCTTGCCTTCTGCAACGCCTTCCTTAATGTCGATCAATACGACTTCGCTGGCTACTTTCTTTACTGCCAACACATTTGCGCATGTAGCACCTACATTACCTGCGCCTACAACGGTTACTTTTGACATAATTTTGATAAATTAGTATTATTTTTAATTACACAATTTTGCAAACAACGCACAAAGGTAGTATAATTTTTGTAAATACGCAAATTTTAGTCGCATTTTGTATAGTTAAAGTGGCAAATATAGGATATATTTGGTTTTTTCAAAAAAAAGCAGTACCTTTGCAAGTTGATTGATATGCTATCGCATTTTGCGGCAAAACGTAAGAAAATAACTATCAAAATATACAACTATGTCAAAAGCATTACTTATGATTCTCGACGGCTGGGGAATCGGAAACAAATCACAAGCCGACGCTATCTCTTGCACTCCAACCCCACATTGGGACGCTTTGTTGGAGAAGTATCCTCACAGCCAACTCCAAGCCAGTGGCGAAAACGTGGGTTTGCCTGATGGACAAATGGGTAACTCCGAAGTAGGTCACCTCAACATCGGCGCAGGTCGCGTGGTGTACCAAGACCTCGTGAAGATCAACCGCGCTTGCAAAGACGGTAGCATCCTCGAAAATCCAGAAATCAAATCTGCCTTCGGTTATGCCAAAGAGACAGGCAAGAAGCTCCACCTCATGGGATTGACCTCTAACGGTGGTGTACACTCTTCTTTCGACCACCTGTTCTACCTCTGCGATATTGCCAAAACTTACGGATTAGACGGCAAAACCTTCATCCACTGCTTCATGGACGGTCGTGATACCGACCCTAAGTCTGGTCTTGGTTTTATTGACCAATTGCAACAACACCTCGCTACCAGCTGCGGTGAGATCGCTTCTATCCAAGGTCGCTTCTATGCCATGGACCGCGACAAACGTTGGGAGCGTGTGAAAGTGGCTTACGACTGTATCGTTAAGGGCGAAGGCAAAGCATCTGAAGATATGCTCAAGGCCGTAGAAGAGAGCTACGCAGAAGGCGTAACCGACGAGTTTATTAAACCAATCGTGCACGTACGTGACGGCAAGCCAGTGGCCACCATCGAGGAAGGCGATGTAGTGATTTTCTTCAACTACCGCAACGACCGTGCGAAAGAGCTCACCATCGTGCTCACCCAACAAGACATGCCTGAGAATGGAATGACCACTATTCCTAACTTGCAGTACTACTGCATGACCCCATACGATTCTTCTTTCCAAGGCTTGCACATCCTCTTCCCAAAAGAGAACGTACAAAACACTATGGGTGAGATCGTAAGCAATGCAGGATTGAAGCAACTCCGTATCGCTGAGACCGAGAAGTTCGCACACGTGACCTTCTTCTTCAACGGCGGCCGCGAGGCAGAGTACGCAGGCGAAGAGCGTATCCTCATTCCTTCACCAAAGGTAGCTACCTATGACCTCCAACCAGAGATGTCTGCTCCTGAAGTGACAGAGGCGCTCTGCGAGGCACTCGACACACAAAAGTACGACTATATCACCCTCAACTTCGCCAACGGCGACATGGTGGGTCACACAGGCGTGTATGCGGCTATCGAGAAAGCTGTTACTACCATCGACAACTGCGTTAACCAAGTAGTAGAGACCGCTCTCAAGAACGACTACGAGATCATCATCATTGCGGATCACGGTAACTGCGACAACGCTATCAACGCCGACGGTTCACCAAACACAGCGCACTCACTCAACCCAGTGCCATTCGTGTACGTGAGCAAAGAGCACACCGATGCGCAACTCGAAGATGGTATCCTCGCTGACGTAGCTCCATCCCTCTGCCACATCCTCGGCATCGAGCAACCAGCAGAAATGACAGGACATAACCTCATTAAGAATTAAGCATATGGCACTTCAGTGTGGTATAGTAGGACTTCCTAATGTCGGCAAATCGACCCTCTTCAATTGCCTTAGCAATGCCAAGGCACAATCGGCGAACTTCCCTTTCTGTACGATTGAACCTAACGTGGGTGTGATCACCGTACCCGACGAGCGTCTTATTAAACTTGGCGAACTCTGCAAACCAGAGCGCGGTGTCATCCCAACTACCGTTGAAATCGTAGATATTGCAGGATTGGTCAAGGGCGCAAGCAAAGGCGAAGGACTTGGCAACAAGTTCCTCGCGAATATCCGTGAGACAGATGCAATCATCCATGTACTCCGTTGCTTCGACGACGATAACGTGGTACACGTGGACGGCTCTGTGGATCCTATCCGCGACAAAGATATCATTGATGCGGAACTCCAACTCAAGGACCTTGAGACCGTGGAGTCACGCATCCAAAAGATCGAGAAACAAGTGCGCGTTGGTGGCGACAAACAAGCCAAAGTGGCACTCGATGTACTCCTTAAGTACCGCGAAGCGCTCTCACAAGGCAAATCTGCTCGTACCGTAGAACTTATCAATAAGGACGAAGAGCAAGTGGCTAAGGAGACGATGCTCCTCACCAGCAAACCTGTGCTCTATGTCTGCAATGTGGACGAGAACTCTGCTGTCAATGGCAACAAATATGTAGAGCAAGTGCGCGAGGCTGTCAAGGACGAGAATGCACAAGTGCTTATCGTAGCAGCTAAGATTGAGAGCGAGATAGCCGAACTCGAGACCTACGAAGAGCGTCAGATGTTCCTCGATGAAATCGGACTTACTGAGTCAGGCGTAAGTCGTCTTATCAAGGCTGCATACGCATTGCTTGAGCTCCGTACCTTCCTCACCGCGGGTAGCGACGAGGTACGTGCATGGACTTTCAAGGCAGGTAGCAAAGCGCCTCAATGTGCAGGTGTCATCCACTCTGATTTTGAGCGTGGTTTCATCCGTGCAGAGGTGATTAAGTACGAAGATTATATCGCACTCGGTGGCGAGTCCGCTTGCCGCCAAGCAGGTAAACTCGGCATCGAAGGCAAAGAATACATCGTGCAAGATGGCGACATCATGCACTTCCTGTTCAATGTGTAATTAAAGACCTTAAGGACTTTAAAGACTTTAAGGACCTTACAAGTAGAAATAACAATGCTTGATTTTATAAATACTTGGCTTGCCAATGGCGGCTTCTGGGTCGCTATTCCGTTGATTATAGCGGGCTGTGCCGCACTCATCAAGGGTGCAGACTGGCTCGTAGAGGGAGCATCGGGTTTGGCAAAGAAATATGGTGTGAGCGATATCGTCATCGGCCTCACCGTGGTGGCCTTCGGCACTAGTATGCCCGAATTTGTGGTGAACATGGTGGCAGTAGGCCAAGGAAGTACGGAGATTGCTATCACCAATGTCCTTGGTAGTAATACTATCAACACCTTCGTTATCTTAGGTTGTACTGCACTGATATTCCCGATTTCATCGCAAAAATCCACTCGCCGTTTTGATATACCATTCAGTCTATTAGCCGCTCTTCTTGTGCTATTGTTCGTTATCTACAACAGTCCCTCATGGCTGCAAGTAGAGCACCTATTCAATATGCACATTGATACCCCATCGCTTCAAGACTTAGGCTCCATTCAAATGGGAGCAGGCACGAGTGCTTTCATCTCAGGTATTGGCGGCAGCATCCTCTTAATCTTCTTCTTGATTTTCCTTTGGCACAATTTCAAGGGAATCGGCTCTGCTCCGCAAACGGAGAGCAATGAAGACTATAAACCCATGTCTGCACGCCGTGCTTTGTCGCTGATTATAGGCGGTTTGGTAGGCTTGGTCGTTGGTGGCGAGGTGATAGTCAAGAGTGCCACCAGTATCGCCCAATCGCTTGGCGTGAGCGATGCGATTATCGGTCTAACAGTAGTAGCATTGGGTACATCTCTGCCCGAATTGGCAACCTCCTGCATGGCGGCTTTCAAGAAGAACTGCGATATTGCACTCGGCAATGTCATCGGTAGCAATATCTTCAACATCTTCTTCATCCTCGGTACAAGCGCATGCGTCATGCCATTACCAGGCTACCACGGTTTGGAAATAGATGCCTTGATGGCTGCATTAGCAAGTTTGCTGGTGATGCTATTCGTATATACCAATAAGAAACGCGAGATTAAGCGTTGGCACGGAGCTATCCTCCTCCTCACCTACGCTGCCTACCTCGCCTACCGAATCATAACCCTCTAACCACTAAACAGTAGCGAAGCGTTCACTAAACACTAAACAACATGCACCTCATACTAACCCTTCCCTTCCTCGGCACCGCCCTAGGCGCAGCCATGGTCTTCTTGCTACGAGGCAAGATGAGCGACCTGCTGCGTAAGTTGCTCTTGGGCTTTGCATCGGGTGTGATGGTCGCTGCATCGGTATGGTCATTGCTCATCCCTAGTTTGGAGATGAGTGCCGAAGCAGGGGGCACCACTTGGTTACCCGCAGCGGTAGGATTCGTGTTAGGCATACTCTTTCTATTATTGCTCGACACCCTTATCCCTCACTTGCATATCGGAGCAGATCAGCCCGAAGGATTAACCCGCAACTGCCAATGGAAGCGCACCACCATGCTTTCGGTAGCAGTCACCCTACACAATATCCCTGAAGGTATGGCTGTGGGGGTAATACTCGCCAGTGCCATGGCAGAAGGAAGTATGATACCTATGTCCGCAGCATGGGCATTAGCGATAGGTATTGCTATACAGAACTTCCCCGAAGGAGCAATCCTCTCCATGCCTCTCCATTCAGAAGGTATGGGCAAGGGCAAAGCATTTGCAATAGGTGCATTATCTGGAATAGTCGAACCGATAGCGAGCATATTGACTATGCTACTTATCGGATTCATATCTCCCGCCCTACCTTACCTATTGGCTTTCGCTGCGGGAGCGATGATATATGTAGTGATTGAGGAACTTATCCCTGAAGCGCAAGCCGAACCGCACAGCAACCTCCCTACGCTGGGATTCACCGCAGGGTTTGTACTGATGATGGTGTTGGATTACGCGTTATGAATTCCAGACTCTACCTTCGTACGAAGATGCGCCATAGCTTCATTGATATCAGCGAATTGAGAAATATCAATCGGTTCACCTATATGTAAACGCACGCGCGCGCGAGGATTAACAAATGCTTGTCCACTTGGCATAGCATCGTAAAATCCTGTTAATGAAAGTGGAACTACTGGAAGGTTCAAATCCATTGCAATCTTAAACGCTCCCTGCTTAAAGCGCCCCATTTCACCTGTCTTTGTACGAGTTCCCTCTGGGAAGATTACAGTAGATATACCATCTACTAATTCTTTTTTTACAAGTTCCACACTTTGTAATGCTGCACGTGGATTGCTACGATCTACAAAAATATGACCAGCCACTGCACAAGCAGTTCCTACAAATGGAACCTTGCGCAACTCTTTTTTCATCAACCACTTAAAGTTATTTGGCAGCCAACCATACACAGCAAACACATCTAAAAAAGATTGGTGATTAGCTACAAACACATACGATTGCTTAGGATTGACGTGCTCCTTACCAGTCACTTTGATTGGCACAAGCAAAAACCAAAGTACGCTGCGCGACCACAATACCTGTACCATACGAGGCGCTTTACCATTCTTCCAAGGAAAGCAAATAATAGTAAAGATGGCAGTAAATAATGTAGCAATTATTACCAATGGAAAACCAATTAGATATTGGTAAAGGATGTAAAGGAATTTCATATTAGTATTGTATTAAGAATATAAAAACGAGTTTAGAATTTTAGTTTATGCATAAATCCGCGATAAAGAGCACAAATACGACGAATCTCATCCCATGTCTCATCGGGAAGTTTCGTACCTACAATCTCAACCACACGTCCTGCTGCAATGGTACCTATTTCACCGCAGCGACGCAAGTCAAATCCATCGGATAAAGCATGCAGAAAACCACCTGCATAAAGATCGCCAGCACCAGTAGAATCAAGGCAATTGGAAGTAATAGCACCAATATGATAGAGTTGCCCTCCCTGGCGTACATACGAACCACGTTTACCCACCTTTACAATCGCTATATCGCATTGCCCGGCAATATTTTCAACCGATTCTTCTGGGTTGAGATGCGTATAAGCGAACGATTCATCTTCGTTGGCAAAGACAATATCCACATATTTATATATAAGGTCTTTTAGAAATTGGTGGTTATCGTTTACTACATTGTAACTCGCAAGATCAAGCGAAACAGTGCAACCTTGCTCTTTAGCAGTTCGTAAAGCGGTTTCTATCAGTTCATGATCCTGAACAAGATATCCCTCCACATAACAGATATCATATCCCACAAATGCTTCTTTTCGGATATCCTCTGCGTGGAGATCCGCAGCAGCTCCGAGGTAGGTACAGAAAGTTCGTTCGCCATCAGGAGTAATCAATACGATACAACATCCTGACATAAGAGAAGAAGTAAGGAGGAGTGGTTTAACATTGTTTTTAATCAAGTCTTCACGATAAAAACTACCAACTTCATCACAACCTATTTTGCCAATAAAAGCAGCTTTTCCTCCCAATTGGGCGATAGTAGCTACCGTATTAGAAGCACTACCTCCTGCTACAAGGTGCTTACGCACAGAAATAAATCGTTTTTGAATTTGTTCCAGTTGCTCAGCATTGATAAGATTCATGCTCCCTTTTGGGAAACCAATTTCGCGAAGATCTCCTTCTGATACTTGTAGAAGAATATCTGTCAAAGCATTTCCTAAACCTAAAACTCGTTTCATTTTGTATTTTGGGGTTAAAATTTGCTATTTTTAAGCCTAAACATGGCTATTTTTGAGTCAAAATCAAAATTTTCTGCAAAGATAGTAATTTTTTTTGAAAAAAACTTGCTCATATAAAAAAAAAGTAGTACTTTTGCACCCGATTTCGGAAATGAAACGATTTGCGAGGTCAAAAATACTGCTTCCTTAGCTCAGTCGGTTAGAGCATCTGACTGTTAATCAGGGGGTCCAAGGTTCAAGTCCTTGAGGGAGCGCGAGTGTGATAGTTCAAAAGACTATCACGCTTTTTTTGTATCGTAAGATTTCAACCATTCACTCATAACAGGTAAATAGAACGTATTTTTCTTAATCGCAAAAAAAATGGCATATTTTTTGCAGTACCTATTATTGCAATGATAAAAACACACAACTCATTTATTATATTTTTAGGAGCTTGGTTTGGACTTAGCCCCCTACATTTGTATGCAAAACCTAAAAACAACATTCCTGACTCACTGCAAGTTCTTCGTATTCAAGTAGGTGAATTGGCTTTTGATATGCAAAAAATAGAGGGTGGTTTATTTATTATGGGTGGCACTCCGGAACAACATAACGAAGTGATTTCTACCGATTTACCTACTCATACTGTTTCCTTGCACACATACTATATTGGCACTACAGAAGTAACACAATGCCTATGGCAAGCTATCATGCCAGAGTGGTACATTAGCGATGAGTGGAATATTCCTAATCAGCCTATTACAGATATCACTTGGTATGATTGCCAAGAGTTTATACGTCGATTGAATAATATCACGGGCTTGCCTTTCCGTTTGCCGACAGAAGCAGAATGGGAATTTGCAGCACGCGGGGGAAATATTAGTAGGGGCTATCGTTTTGCGGGTGGAAACAAAATAGAAGATGTAAGTTGGGGATTGAGCAATGCTGGTTTTAGGAAACATAATGTGGGCGAAAGAAAGCCAAATGAACTAGGATTGTACGATATGACCGGCAATGTAAGTGAATGGTGTTCAGACTGGTATGGGATGTACTATCTCGGTACAGAGCCCAACCCACAAGGAGTAAAGGAAGGCGAACTGAAAGTAGTTCGGGGCGGAAGTTTTGATAATTGCAAAGATAATAGCTACCTCTCTCGCAGAGAATATTACAATCCAAACGAAGCCATGAACTATTGTGGTTTTCGATTGGCATTAACGTTACCAAATGAGCAATCTAAACAAGTAGCCAAAGAGCCAACAATTACGAAAAAACTGAAAATCAACAATTTGCGTATTCGTTTTCGTCTTGTTGCAGGAGAAATACCTTTTTATATTTCGGAAGAACCAATCAATCAGCGTGTTTGGCAAAAAGTTAACGGCTTGCCATTAGATGAAGCATGGTCGAAAGTTGTGGTAGATAAGACGAATAACGAATGGAATGAGTTTTTAGAACGATGCTGTAGAATGAGTGGCAATGAAGTTTGTTTTGCAAAAGAAGCAGAAGTGAATCAAGCAATAATGATGGGTGTGACACAGGAACCTAAATTGAACGCGAAAAGACAAAAGCGTTGGGAAAAAGACACTCGAAGCATTCAGCGTCACCGCCGAAGAGCAGGAAAAGCACAAAAATGGGCAGACTTGGTTGGAGTTAAGATAAAAACTATAGATGATCCAACACTACAAATCTATACCAATCAAGACAAAGATCCAAATCCTAGATGGCTAGTGATAAGGTAAGAAAATAAGACTATTCAAGTATTTTGTGAAAAATGGTAAAGAAAAACAAGTTTTTCTTGCATTTTCACATTTTTTTTTGTACCTTTGCACGATTTTGGAGATTTTGAGCAAAAAGTTCGAAAATTATAACACCTAAATATATTAATAAAGAAACATGGGACTATTTTCGTTTACGCAAGAGATTGCTATCGATCTCGGAACAGCTAACACCATCATCATTTGTGATGACAAAGTGGTGGTAGATGAGCCATCTGTAGTAGCTATCAGCGCTGCTGATCGTAAGATGGTGGCAGTAGGTCGTAAGGCACAACAAATGATTGGTAAGGGTGGTACGCTGATTAATACCGTTCGCCCACTCCGTGATGGTGTGATTGCAGACTTCTATGCCTGCGAGATGATGATTCGCGGAATGATTAAGATGATTCCAAAGCAAAACAAGTTATTTACTCCTAACATTCGCATGGTAGTATGCATCCCTTCGGGTAGTACTGAAGTTGAAATTCGTGCGGTACGCGATAGTAGTGAACACGCAGGCGGACGCGATGTTTATATGATCTATGAGCCAATGGCAGCAGCAATAGGTATGGGTATTGATGTGGAAAGTCCAGAGGGTTGCATGGTCGTAGATATAGGTGGTGGTACCACTGAGATTGCTGTGATTTCACTCGGCGGAATCGTAGCAAACAAATCTATTAAGGTGGCTGGTGATGACTTAAATGCGGATATTGTGGAGTATATGGGGCGTATGCACAACTTGCGTATTGACGAGCCTACTGCAGAGCGCATCAAGATGAAAGTTGGTAGTGCTTTGCCTGAATTAGAGGACGCTCCAGAGGATTATATGGTAATTGGTCCAAATAAAGTGACTGCATTGCCAATGCAAGTGCCTGTAAGCTATCAAGAGATTGCACACTGCTTGGAGAAGAGCATCGCAAAGATAGAAAATGCTATTCTTCAAGCACTAGAAGCTACCCCACCAGAGTTATATGCTGATATCGTAAAACGCGGAATCTACTTGACTGGTGGTGGTGCACAGTTGCACGGACTGAGCAAGCGCTTGACAGATAAGATTACTATTCCTTTCCACGTTGCAGAGGATCCATTGCACGCTGTGGCTCGTGGAACAGGAGTGGCACTGAAGAATGTGAACAATTTTGGCTTCTTGATTCGATAAATGCGAAACTTGATACAGTTTTTACTACGCTATAGCAACTTCCTAATATTCTTGATATTGGAAGTTGTTGCGTTTATACTGATATGCACCTGTAATGAATATCAGCAGAGTGCTGCATGGTCAGGCGCAAATCGAATGGTGGCAGGAATAAACAATATCAAGACTAATGTAGCGGAGTATTTTGGTCTACGTGCTATTAATACAGAATTAGCAGAAGAGAATGCTCGTCTAAAAGCTGAGTTAATGTTGCTAGCTAATAATGTAGAGGTTGCAACCGAACGTGATAGTGGGTATGTGTATAGTCATCTAGACTGGGAATATATACCCGCCAAAGTAATTGGGACAAGCATAAACAAACAGCATAACTATTTGACAATCAACAAAGGATTGCGCGATAGCATAAAGGTAGATATGGGTGTAATAGGCGCTAATGGTGTAGTAGGAATAGTGAGTGCTGTAGGTGAAAAATATGCATTAGTAGTACCAGTTATCCACACAAAAATCAGCATTAGTAGTCGCTTAAAAAGCAATGGTCAAATAGGCGGAACAGCATGGAATGGTCGAAATTATAGGTTTGTTAACTTGACCGAGATGGCGCGGCACGTGGTAGTGAATAAAGGAGATACAGTAGTAACAAGTGGCTTGACAACCGTCTTTCCAGAAGGCGTGATGGTAGGTATCGTCGCAGAAACAGAATTGGGTGCAGGAGATAATTACCACCAAACGACAGTAGAATTGAGTACCGATTACAAGGCTCTAAAATACGTACAAGTACTACGCAATAAAAACGATAATATGACCGATAAAATCGGAAAAAAGAATGGAATGGATTAAGCAAATAGTACAAGCGTTGGTGATAGTGCTGCTGCAAGTACTATTGTTTGATCACCTACAGATTGCTGGCTGGGGATTTCCAATGGTATATGTATTGATACTGATGAATCTGCCCGTACAAATACCACGCTGGTTAGAAATGTTCATAGGTGCAGCAGTGGGCTTGATATTTGATATATGGAGCAGCTCATTAGGCGTGAATATGGCTGCATGTATAGCATTTAGCTTCTTACGCCCAATATTACTGGGATATGTGTTGCAGGATGTGGAACGGGTAAAAGGTGAAGTTTGCAGCTTAACTATCGGCAGAATTGACTATGTAAAATGCTTGGTATTCCTAGTAGTGATACATCACCTAATGGTGTTTGCTTTAGAGGCATGGAGCTGGCATAACTGGTGGATAGTTCTACTACAAACGTTGCTTAGCAGCGTGCTGACTATTTTGATTATCATGGGATATGATATCTTTAAGCAATGATTAATGACCCTAATTATAATCGGCGGTATGTGATAGCGGGCATTGCAGTATTGGTAGTGCTCACATATATTATACGATTGTTCGTCTTGCAGGTCATTGACAAATCTACTCAAGGAAAGGCCGAAACCAACGCGCAGTTGCGACAGACTATTTATCCTTCACGCGGACTTATCTACGACAGAAATGGCGAGTTGCTGGTGGCAAATCAGCCTATCTACGAGGTGACCATGATTGTCAGAGAGATGCAAAATAGCGCTTTTGATACGCTGAGTTTTTGCGAGAAGTTGAGAATTACCCCTATTGAGTTTGAAGAGCGCATGCAGAACATGATGAATTCTCGTAAGAATCGCGGATTCTCACGTTATTCTCCACAAGTCTTTATGGATCAGCTACGTCAAGAGGAAGTGGCTGCATTACAACAAGAGTTGTATAAGTACGCAGGTGTAGATATACGTTGTAGGACTTTGCGCGATTATATGTATCCGATTGCTTCTCATGTACTGGGAAGTGTGGGAGAAGTGAACCAGCGGGATTTGGAAAGGGACTCCTATTATAGCGCAGGAGACTATTCAGGACGAGATGGAATCGAACGAACTTACGAAAAAAAACTTCGCGGAGAAAAAGGAGTGAAGATATTGATGCGTGACTCGCGCGGTCGTATTCAAGGATCCTATCAAGAGGGGAAATTGGATAGAGATGCCGTAACTGGCAACAATTTGCATTTGGGTCTAGATATCCAAACGCAGTTGTTGGCAGAAAAGTTAATGCAGGGAAAAATAGGTAGCGTAGTAGCTATTGAACCACAAACAGGCGAAGTATTGGCGTTAGTAAGTTCTCCAAATTGGGATCCTCGTACATTGGTAGGTCAAGAGCGTTCGAAGAACTACCAAGCGCTATTGAGAGACGCACACAAACCGCTGATGAATAGAGCTACTCAAGCGCAATATGCGCCTGGTTCGACCTTTAAGATATTGCAAGCATTGGTGGGGTTGCAGGAAGGGATTATTACTACTAGAACGCAATATACATGCAATGGGCAAACGTCATATCCTATCAAATGTACGCACGATCATGGGAGTCCAGTGGATTTGGAGGAAGGTATAGAACAAAGTTGCAATCCTTATTTTTGGGCCATGTATAAAGACTTGCTTCAGCAAGATGGGTATAGCGATGATAACGCCGAATTTAAGGGGCATTATCAAACATGGCGTGATCATGTGATGAGCTTTGGACTAGGTAAGAAGTTTGATGATACCGATATCAGCGAACAAGCGAAGGGAGCTGTTCCATCGATTGCGTTGTATGATAAATTGTATGGAAAGAAGGGGTGGAAAGCGATCACGATTCGTTCTCTTTCGATTGGACAAGGAGAGATCTTGGTAACACCGCTTCAATTGGCCAATCAGACAGCTGCTATAGCAAATAAGGGATACTATATTACTCCTCACTTGAATAAGAATGACTCGATGAAATCGAGGATTCATTATACTTCGATTGACGCAAAACATTTTGATGTTGTGCATCGCGGTATGGCGCGTGTGATGACCGAAGGTACGGGTAAGTGGTATAACGTGCCAGAATTGCAGATTTGTGGAAAGACTGGTACGGTGCAGAACCCTCATGGAGAAGATCACGCATTGTTTATCGGTTTTGCTCCACAGGATAATCCGCAGATAGCGATAGCGGTTGCTGTAGAGAATGCAGGTTTTGGTTCCACGTGGGCATGCCCGATAGCTACACTATTGATGGAACAGTATTTGACCGGTGAAATCAAGCGAAATTGGCTATATAACCGCATGGTAAATGCGAATTTGATAGATAAAGCAGATGAGGAATAACAGAAGTATCATATCGGGTATTGACTGGTGGACAATAGGATTGTTCCTCGTGATTGCGCTGTTTGGTTGGCTGAACATCTATGGTTCGAGTTATTCGTTTGACCAAACGAGTATCTGGGACTTCTCTAACCGTGCAGGAAAGCAGTTGGTTTGGCTGGCAACGGCCGTTGTAATGGGCGGAATCATACTGATGATAGAGGAGAAGGCATACGATGTGTTGGGATATATCTTCTATGGAGTGATGATTTTGCTATTGATCGCTACACCTATTTTTGCAAGGGATATCAAGGGTTCGTTGTCCTGGTTGACGATAGGTCCGATTAGTTTGCAACCCGCTGAGTTCGCCAAATGTTTCACAGCGATAGCAATAGCCAAATATATGAGTAGGTATGGATATAAAGTGCGAGATTTGCGCGATTTGACCGTACCTTTTTTACTGATGGGAGTACCGATGTTGATCATTATGGTAGCACAGCGTGAGACCGGTTCGGCACTGGTATTTATCTCTTTTTTGTTGGCATTTTATCGCCAAGGTATGACGGGATATATACTGAGTTGGGGAGTAGCGAGTATATTGCTCTTTATATTAGTGATTCGTTTTGGCGAGATGGCATTACCCTTTGGAATTGGTAATTTAGGCATATTGATCAGTACAACACTTATCCATACGATTGTGCTGGGATTGTTAATTGGTAAGGAGAAAGACATGCGCTCGGCTATTATCATAGCTTTGGGCGTATCAGTATGCTATGGAATAGGATTGTTGATAAATATCTGGGTATCGGTTAATTTTAATTATGTGGCAATAGCAAGTTTGGCATATGTGGCTATTTATTTGTTGATACAAGCGGTGAAGCAGCGCAAAAGCAGTATGGGTTGGATAGTAGGATTTGTGATAATTTCTACCCTACTCTGCCAAGGTTGTGATTTTGCATTCCACAAGATATTGCAGCCACACCAGCGTATTCGTATAGAGGTATTATTGGGTATGAAAGATGACCCTCATGGAGCGGGATATAACGTGAATCAATCGTTGATTGCGATAGGTTCGGGTCAAACTACGGGTAAAGGATTTTTGCAAGGAACACAAACCAAGTTGAAGTTCGTGCCTGAGCAGGATACCGACTTTATCTTCTGTACGGTGGGTGAAGAATGGGGATTTATTGGTTCGGCAGGATTATTGCTGCTGTATTTAGCATTGATATTACGAGTTATATATCTTTCTGAAAGACAGCGAGATAAGTTTAGTATGATATATGCGTATTGTGTGGCGGGTATCTTGTTGTTCCATGTGACTATTAACATAGGTATGGTATTGGGATTGCTACCTGTGATTGGTATTCCATTACCATTCTTTAGTTATGGTGGTTCGTCGTTGTGGGGCTTCACGATATTGCTGGCGATTATGCTAAGATTAGACGCTGCGCGTGTGAATAAGATGCAAGGATAATGGCAGAGCATAATATCATAGGACAAAAGGGCGAGGAGATTGCTTGCGAAACGATGCGCAAGAAGGGATTTCGTGTGGTAGATACCAACTGGAAATTCGGCCATCTGGAGATGGACGTGATTGCTGTGAATAAGAAAGAGATTGCTTTTGTGGAGGTAAAGACACGCACTACTTCGTTTGGAGGGAAACGCCCAGAGGAGTATGTGGATGAATTGAAGCGCCGTCGTATGGCTGCAGCAGCAAATGCTTATATTAAATTTCACCAAATTGAATTAACGCCGCGATTTGATATTATTGGTATAACCATGGATCCTAATACCTATGATGTGAAGGAACTTACCCATTTGGAGGATGCTTTTTTGCCTCCACAACGAACGATTGGAAAAAGCAGTTTTAGTGGACAAGGAAGATGGAAGCATCATGGAAGAGTAATAGGTAAATGAAGATATATAGGATATATTACGGATAAGCAATGGATAGAATATAAGTGATTGATTATATGGAATTTAAGTACGATATTATTGTAGTGGGTGCAGGGCATGCTGGCTGCGAAGCAGCTAGTGCAGCTGCGCGCATGGGTAGTAGGACATTGCTCATCACGATGGACATGAATAAAATTGGTCAGATGAGTTGTAATCCTGCGGTTGGAGGAATAGCTAAAGGTCAGATAGTCAGAGAGATAGATGCAATGGGCGGACAGATGGGTATTGTGACTGATAAGAGTGCTATTCAGTTCCGTATGCTCAATCGCAGCAAGGGTCCTGCTATGTGGAGTCCTCGTAGCCAAAGCGACAGAAAATGCTTTATTGAGGAGTGGGTAAAGATATTGACTACGACTCCAAACTTAGACATCTGGCAAGATACCGTCATGGAGTTAGTGGTCAAAGATGGTCAAGTGTGTGGAGTGAAGACATTGTTGGGTGTGGAGATGCAAGCCAAGGCAGTTATTTTAACCAATGGTACATTTTTAAATGGTTTGCTGCATTTTGGAAAGACACAGATAGAAGGTGGGCGTATATCCGAACCTAGTAGTTTTGGTATTACAGAGCAATTGCGTCAACTGGGCTTTGCTACGGATCGTATGAAGACAGGAACACCGGCTCGTGTGGATAAGAGAAGTATTGATTTTTCGCAATTGACAGAGCAGTTGGGTGATGAAGATAATCACCAATTCTCGTATTTGGATACAGTACAACGACAACTGAAACAGATGAGTTGCTGGATTACCTATACCAACGAGCAGACACATGAGGTATTACGCAGTGGATTGGCAGATTCGCCATTATACAATGGACAGATTCAAAGTATAGGTCCACGATACTGCCCAAGTATTGAGACAAAGATTGTGACTTTTGCCGATAAGGACATGCACCAGCTGTTCTTGGAGCCAGAGGGTGTGGATTCGAACGAGTATTATATCAATGGTTTCTCCTCTTCCCTACCCTGGCAAATTCAGTGGCAAGCACTGAAGACTGTGAAGGGTTTAGAGAACATAGTTCTCTATCGACCAGGATATGCCATAGAATATGATTTCTTTGACCCCACTCAACTGCTTCACACATTGGAAACAAAGAAGATCAAGAACCTCTTCTTTGCTGGTCAGATAAATGGCACAACGGGCTATGAAGAGGCTGCAGGTCAAGGATTAGTAGCGGGTATCAATGCACATCAGAATATCACAGGTGGAGCGCCATTTACATTAGCAAGAGACGAGAGTTATATAGGTGTGTTGATTGATGATTTGGTAAATAAGGGTGTGGATGAGCCATACCGAATGTTTACCTCAAGAGCGGAGTATCGTATTCTGCTTCGCCAAGATAATGCCGATGCTCGACTGACAGAGAGAAGTTATGAATTGGGATTGGCAGATGATTATCGTTTGTCTTTGCTCAAGAGCAAGCAGGAGGGAGAGCAAGCATTGACAGAGATGTTGCGCACTACTTCCGTAAAAGCCAAAGATATCAATGCCTATTTGAACCAAATGGGCTATGGCGACTTGCAGCAGACTTGTAAATTGATAGATATAGTAGCTCGTCCTAATGTAACGATTATGGGATTGGCAGAAGCATTGCCTGAACTAAAAGAGAAGATAGAAACACTGGGTGCAAGACAAGAGGAGATTGTAGAAAGCACAGAAATCAATATCAAATACAAAGGATATATTGAGCGTGAGAAGTTAGCAGCAGATAAACTGCGCAGGTTGGATAATATCCGTTTGCCAAAGGATTTTGATTACAATAGCGTGCAATCGCTCAGTACAGAAGCGAGACAAAAACTGATTCGTATTCAGCCCAATACGATTGGAGAAGCAAGCAGAATACCCGGAGTTAATCCAAATGATGTGAGTGTATTGCTGGTGTTGATGGGGAGATAATTACATGTACATTACCTACTAACTACGAGACAAACACGGCAACGAGACGGCAACGACACGACAACGAGAGAAGACTTCACCGAGTGAGAGCTGTGATAACATAGAGGTAATACAACAATGTTTCACGTGGAACATTGATTAAAAATACCAACAAATAGAGTACATTAATCAGATAATTAATAACAAATATAAGATATGAAACACGAAGAAGTGCTCGCGGCTATTCGCGATGTAAAGGATTTTCCTGTAGAGGGAATCGTTTTTAAGGACATTACCACTGTATTGAGTAATCCAGAGTATTTGAAATGGATGAAAGATGAGATTGTTAATTTGTATCGTGCATACGGTATTACCAAAGTAGTGGGTATTGAGTCAAGAGGATTTATATTGGGTCCTGCTGTAGCAATGGATTTGGGCGCTGGATTTGTGCCTGTGCGCAAGCCCGGTAAATTGCCAGCAGAGACCATTGAAGTGAGTTATGCAAAAGAATATGGCGTAGATACCATTCAAATTCACGCTGACGCGTTGTGCGAGGATGATGTAGTGCTTTTGCATGATGATTTGTTGGCTACTGGTGGCTCAATGGCTGCAGCATTGGAATTGGTGAGAAAATTCAATGTGAAGAAGGTGTATATCAACTTTATTATAGAGTTGGACTTCTTGAATGGCAGAAAAGCCATTGGTGAAGATGTGGAGATTAGTAGCTTGCTAAGTTGCTAAGAATCTGCATGCCTGATTTGTTTTTAATTAACGACAACATAGACAACATTCCGCGGCAATCAACACCCTGCCGCGGCAAGGATATATATTATAAAGTTCTCGTATTTTAGCGTAATTTACCGATAAAATCGTAAAGAATTACAAGTTTTGGCTAAAAATCCACATATACAAGAGATTCTTCGGCGGTTGCCTGAAGAGCCGGGGGTGTACCAATACTTCAATGAAGTAGGGGAAGTAATATATGTGGGTAAGGCAAAGAATCTGAAGCGTAGGGTAAGTAGTTATTTTCATAAAGAGCAAGATAGATATAAGACCAAACTGCTGGTTCAGAGCGTGGCTGATATTAAATATGTGGTGGTAAATAGCGAGCAGGATGCGTTTTTGCTCGAAAATAACCTTATTAAGCAGTATCAGCCTCACTACAATATATTGCTAAAAGACGGAAAGAGCTATCCGAGTATTTGTATTACAAGGGAGGAATATCCGAGGATATTTAAGACAAGGAAGATTATTAAGGGCATAGGAGATTACTATGGTCCTTATACTTTTGGATATACATTGGACTTGGTTTTGGAGCTAATTCACAAGCTCTACCCTATTCGCACATGCGCTATGCAAATGAATAAAAGTAGCGTTGAAATGGGGAAATATCGCGTGTGCTTGAAGTATCATTTGGGTAATTGCTGCGGAGTATGTGAAGGAAAAGTAAGTCGGGAGAAATATCTGGAGTATATAGATGCTGCAAGAAAGATCATCCGAGGTGATGCGCAAGAAATTGCTAAGCAGATAGAGGCAGAGATGATGCAAGCTGCTATGGAGATGCGCTATGAGGAGGCAGGAAGATTGAAAGAAAAGCTCGAATTCATCGAACAATTTACCAGTAAGACTATTATCACGAACTCACATGCGGGGGATGTGGATGTGTTTGGTTATGATGAAATGGGGCAGAATGTGTATATCAGTATGCTGCATGTGCATAGGGGAAGTATTGTGCAGGGGCAGACGATTGAGTATAAGAAGCAGTTGGATGAGAGCCGAGAGGAGGTCTTGGCGATGGGTATTTACGAATTGCGAGGGCAATTGAGAAGTACTACGAAGGAAGTGATTGTTCCGTTTATTCCAGAGATAATTGATGAAAATTTGCATGTGAATATCGCTTTGGGAGGCGATAAAAAGAAACTGCTGGATCTGGCGATGCAGAATGTGCAGCAGTATAAGAAAGACCGAATTAAACAGGATGATAAGCTGAATCCAGACCAGCGGGCAGCGCGTATCTTGGGTGGATTGCAAAGTTTATTGGGTCTGCCTACCCTACCCATGTGGATAGATAGTTTTGATAACTCGAATACGCAGGGAAGCAATGCGGTCGCAGGTTGTGTGGTGTTTAAGAAGGGAAAAGCGTGCAAGAGCGAGTATAAGAAGTTTGAGATCAAGACAGTGGAAGGTCCCGATGATTACGCAAGTATGAGGGAGGTAGTGAGGAGAAGATATACAAGGTTAATGGAAGAAGGTAGTCCTCTACCCGACTTGATTATTGCCGATGGTGGACTAGGACAGATGAGTGCTATTCGTGAGGTAGTGGAAGGTGAATTGGGTTTGCAGATTCCGATCGCGGGATTAAAGAAAGACAACAAGCATAGAACAAATACCCTACTCTATGGCGACCCAGTTCAGGAGTTTGGCATGAAAGTGACGGACGAGATCTTCCGACTAATGGTCGAGATACAGGATGAGGTGCACAGATTTGCCATCAGCTACCACAAAAAGAAGCGTAGCAAGGCACAAATAAAGAGCGAACTCGATGATATTCAGGGAGTTGGGGCGGTTACTAAGCAAAAGATACTACAGCGATTTGGCTCCGTGGCGCGTGCTAAAAGCGCCAAATTGGAAGAGTGGATTGATTTGCTCGGAACTCGCTCAGGGACAAAGCTTTACGAGTATTTTAATGGCAAAATAACGCCCTGAGAATTGAATATTTTTTAGGAGCGTGGAACAAGACACAGGCAAAATGATGTGTTTTGAAGAAAAAAATAACAGTCGTTTGTAATATTTTCTTTTTCTCATTTGTCTAATGGGTGTAGTCGCAAAGAAAAGCGATGGAGAACGATTTGTTAAACTTATTAAATTTTTAGTATTATGTACGCAGCTATTATTGATGAATTAGTGCCCCTATTTGGAATGTTGTTACTTTTTGGTGGAATACCAGCAATTATTTTGACGGGTGTAATTATGTATCTCAAAAATCGTCGTCACAAAGTGGAAGAGCATAGTAAACTCATCTCTCAAATGATTGAGAAGAGTGAGAGTTCAAACATTGACTTCAAAGCAATGGCTGAGATGTTGAATGAGACGGACAGCAAAAAGAAGACTACCAAAATGGCAGTGTTGAAACATTTGGAGTATGGTGCACTTTGCTCGTTGGTAGGATTGTTTGTACTCCTTTATGGCTTGTTCATCAACCCAATTAACAAGGCTGTAATCATCGGAGGTTTGCTCCTGACTATTGGTGTGGCATTCTTGGTGATGTTCTTTGTGTCAAAGAATTATCTCAAGAAGGAGATTGAGAAAGAAGAAAAAGAGCTTACTGAAAAAGAGTAAACTGCGTTTGTCTGTCTGACTTATTTTTCAAAATCACTTGTTTTTCATCATTTTATGGATAAGCAGCAGTTTATTTCCGCCATTGGCGGCATGCAGGAGTCCCTTCGGAGATTCCTGCTTGTGCTGACTCATGGCGATGAAGAACTGGCTAATGATCTGGCGCAAGAAGCGATATTGAAGGCTTATTTGCATTGTGCTACTTTTGAGCAGAAGTCGGCTTTGCAGACATGGGTGTTTCGTATTGCCTATCATGAATACCTTAACGAACAGAATTGCTACTGGAATACCCATCGCGTGGCAGTAGAAAACTACGAGAGTGTTGATACGGAAGTAGCGAGTGAACAGACTGATTCTGCTTTTCGTTATGAGCCACTGTATCAGGCAATTGACAAGTTGCCGAAGCAAGAGAAAGCGATGGTAATACTATATTATTTAGAAGAAAAAAGTATTCGAGAGATTAGCAAGATAACAGAGATAACGGAAAGCAATCTTGCGGTGATGTTGTTTCGAGCAAGGAAGAAGCTGAAAGCCATGCTGAAGTCTGAATTTTGAATTAAGAATTTTGAATTATGATTACCAATAGAAAAATTAAACAACGATTGCGTGCGAGTGCTCCACAAGTAAAAGATAATGAGGCGTTTATGGCGGATACGATTCGCCAGATTAATCTCATGCCATCGCCCAGTAGCGAGTTGCAAGAGAGTTTTCGTAGGTACACGATGATGGAGCGGTTGGCCGTGCGGATGGATGCAATTCGTTGGTTGCTGGTTGGTGGAACAGGAAGTGTGGCTGTTGGATATACGGTTTTTAGCCATTTAGAGGCGATTCTAACGGCTATTTCGGCTTGGATAGTGGTGTAAAGTTGTTACTATATATAAATTTATTGTGATATTTTTGAGGAGTGCGGAAGAAGTCAATAAAAAATAGGGGATAAAACCCCTATTTTATTAACAATAAAGCAATCTAATATAAAAATACTTTCTTGCTAAGAATATATTGTTTTGTTATTCGCTGAGACGTTTGAAAGTTAAAATCACCATAATATCAATATCACCTACCTTGGTTTCTTCAACATAACTTGCAGAAAGTATCAAATTCTCCGATGTAAGAGTATCGACCTGGAAGTGATCTGTTTCGTACAATGCAGCATAAGAGGTAGTTAACGTGTTATTAGATAGTGTATAGTCATATGTTTTATTATCTATTGTCAATTTTGTTTCATCAAACTTCCATACTTGTCCCTTCTCCGAAGCGCTTTCTCCTCCAGAAGGATCAGTATCTTGTTTTAAAACAGCATTCACACATTCCCAAGAGCCAATAATAGAAACTTCTGGAGTTGGTTCTGGCTTCTCCTCACAAGAAGTAAACAACATTGGCACAATGGCCATTAGCATAGTTGTAACTAAAAATTCGATCTTTTTCATAACTTTATTGTTTTGTGTTTTTAAAATGCTCTAAATTAGGAATTCATAATCCTACAATACTTTTTGCAAAGGTACTACATTTTTTTGATATGACCAAATTTTTTGTTTTTTTTTATATTTTTATAAAATCTATATTTTGTTTATCTCAAAAAAATGTAGTACCTTTGCAAACAATTTTGTTTTAATTACAAATCATGCTGAACGTATCATTGGTTCTATATCAACCGAATTGGAAACAAGTCGCTGATTTAACAGAAGTTATATTGCAACTTGATAAGGTAAATCATATATATTGGATAGACAATTCTCCTCTTGAAACAAGCCATTTGCCACTTCAATCTAACAAAATCACATACCACCATAATGCTGATAACCTGGGTTATGGTGCAGCCCATAATATTGCAATACGAGAATCAATTTATGATGATGTCCCATATCATTTGGTTGTTAATTCGGATATAGCTTTGACTGCTGAAGCATTAGAAACAATGTTAACCTTCATGATTCAACATTCTGAAGTAGGCAGTTTAATGCCTAAAGTTGTTTATCCAAATGGCCAATTACAATATCTATGCAAGTTATTACCCACTCCTATTGATGTGTTTGGAAGACGTTTTCTGCCGAAAAGGTTGATCAATCGTCGCAATCAAACATACGAAATGCGTGCTTCTGGCTATGACAAACTAATGAATGTTCCGTATCTCAGCGGTTGTTTTATGCTATTACGCACAAAGGCCGTGCAACAAGCAAAACTTTTTGATGAGCGCTTCTTCATGTACCCAGAGGATATGGATCTTACTCGTCGTATACACAGAAATTATCTTACCATCTATTTCCCGCACGCAACAATCATTCACAACCATGAGAAAGCATCTTATAAGTCGCTGAAGATGTTATGGATACACGCAGTGAACATGTGTAAATATTTCAACAAATGGGGCTGGTTCTGCGATAAAGAGCGCGATTTGTTTAACGAAACTGCCATCAAGGAATATTTATAACTCCTAAATTAGACCAATAGAAAACATACTATTAGTTAATCGTCGTTTGGTAACAATATACTACGCACAAAAGGGGCTACCACTTGGTAGCCCCACTATATTGTGGTTAATCAAATGCGCTTAAAGAGCGTTAGTGTGCAAAGCCAAGCTTGATTTCAAGTTTGCAGCTTTGTTGCGGTGGATGATGTTGCGTTTAGCCAACTTATCCAACATTGAGCTTACCTTTGGAAGGAGAGCCTCTGCTGCAGCCTTGTCAGTTGTAGCACGCAAAACGCGAACTGCGTTGCGAGTTGTCTTTGCATAATAATGGTTGTGAGCCTTACGGGTAGCCGTTTGGCGAATGCGCTTCAAAGATGATTTATGATTTGCCATCTCTTAAATGTAATGTAATTTAGTTTGTTATACTTGTCGTTATCTGTAGTGCCACGGGGAATCGAACCCCGCTTTAGAGAATGAAAATCTCTTGTCCTAACCGATAGACGATGGCACCATTTTCTCCTTTATGGGCGAAAATCGGCTGCAAAGGTACTACCTTTTTTTGAATTGTGCAAATATTTTGCAAGAAAAAGCATATTTTTTCAAAAAAAATTGCATATTTCCGCAGAAAGCAGTACCTTTGTAGCCGAAAAAGATAACAAAGAATATGAAAAAACGCATTTTTTACATATTTTTACTATTTGCAATAATACCCACTATTGCTATAGCTCAAGAGGACAGAAATTCTTTACCTGATTTGCAGACTGCAAATGCAGATTTTTTTGATCCAACTCGCAAAGACAAACCAGAACAAGTGTACAAGTTCTCTGCTCCATGGCGATTTGAAGTCGGCTATGCCCAACTGAATCATCGTACGCAAGATACCTCTGCTATCTATTTACATGGCTTGCGCATTGGTGCGACGGTAGATTTTGTTCTTCCATACAATTTTAGTTTGCAAACAGGTGCATTGGCCACATTCACTTACGGCAGAAACAACCAACATTGGCCTTCAATGACTGAAGAGAGTGCGCAATATAACATCATGCAGCACGATGTGCTTCAACTCCAACTTTCCATCCCCGTGCGCGCGTATTATAATATTACATTATGGAAACAACTACGCATGTTTTTCTACGCAGGTCCGCAGTTACAAATAGGCTTGACCACCTACGATGCGATTACCAACAAGACCTCTGAGCAGACTTCACAATGGCTTGAACAACAGGGATTTCCTGTAAAATCATACGAGCGTTATATGGCCCATGAACTCTATCGTACCAATATCCAATTTGGATTAGGTGGTGGTATTGAATGGGATAGATATCGTTTGCAAGCTGGTTATGATTTCGGATTAAACAATATTCTTCGCACACCTATTCTCCCTAAACAAAAAATGCATGAATGGGGATGGATGTGCACGTTCTCATACCAATTATAACGGTATAAAGACAACTTAAATATTAAAGTACATGCGCATGCCCAAATCAAAGGCATGCGTTATTTTTGTTCATAGCGGGCAATTTGAGCTGTAGCAACGCGTTGCATTTGTTCCAAACGATTGATATCTTTCATCAGCCAGCCCAGTTGGTAAGTATCCGAAAGCGCCTCTTTTTCTTGTTCGTTGAGATAATACACCCAATTATGCGTAGGTTTATCGCCTTTACCTTCCACTCGGATACGAGCATCATGATGAGCACTAATAAAATTGAGCAAAGAGAGTGCACTTTCATCTTCTAGAGTCATAACTTCGTGATGAGCGCCGTCTTGAAAATGGTGATTATGTCCTTGATAAACAGATTCTTCGCCACCAGCACTAAGAACAACAGATTGCTGATTCATTTGCGTATTGCCGTAGTAATAACTCTTCACGAACGTTTGACGATCATCTTGGACGTAAGCTTGGAGAAAATTACGGGAGGTATTGCTACCTGTGCTGAGTAGGCGATGGACATACTTGCCGTGATCTTCATATTTGGCATTCTTCTCATATTTAAAGCGTTTGATAAGTCCATCCACTTGCTCCAATAATGGAGGCAAGAGGGTGTCGGTATATGCCAATGTGCGTTGTGCTTCGAGGTAAGTTATACTATCTTCCAGTGCCTTAGCAAGACGGCGTTGTGCAACTTGTTTAGGATAAGTGACATGCAAAGAATCCAGCACAATACGCGCTTGACGCCATTGCCCACTATCTACGAGTGTTTGTGCATCAGAAACTAGGATTGCTGCACGTTGTTCTTCCGAAGGTTGGCAAGCGACGAGGGTAGTTGCGCAGAGCACGCAAATAAAAATGTGTTGCTTTTTCATATGTGTTTACCTATTTATTAGCGTGCAAAAGTACAAAAAAAAACGCACTTCTGCAAGAGAAATGCGTTTTTTCTATTGTTTTCACCTTTCCGTTTTCAGTTTTCACTTTTCTGTTTCCTCTTTTTCCTCGTCTAATTCGGACATTTCTTCAATTTGGTTAATATACTCTTCCCATTCTGTTGTGCGTTTTTTTCTTCCTGTTTTTTTATTTATCCATTCACCAAATTTCACTCGCCATTCTGGAAAACATAAATCCAATAACGCTACTAAAATTAAACAAGCAAAAAGAACTTTATCCAACATAGTGAACTCAAACATACCATTGTCATACCTATTCACCATAAATTGAGCTATAACTAAGATAAGGAACACTCTATACAGGATTCTTTCTTTCTTTCCTGCATTAATAGGGGTGCTCATTTTACATATTTGCTCTTTTACCGTTCGCAAATTTCCAGAGCGAATATCTTTTAACTTTACGATTGAAGTCCCTATAATTAACATGGTTAGCATTATCGTTGTTGTTAATGTAACCAATATTAGTTCCAAGTCTATATGCGTACCATCAAACCACGCAAAGTTCATTATCCATAATACAACCATTGGCGTTGCTATGAGTGAGATACCTACCCACATGAAGACTTTAAAGCGCAATGCCTTCCGAAACATCAATTTCCGCAAATTCTTCTCATTGACAATCTCCTGCTTATTCAATTTCTCTTTCAGCGCAGCCATTTGCTCGCGCATTTCTTGCAATTCATCCATACTATTTTATTCGTTAAAGGTTAATGGTTATTGTTTCTTCAATTGTTCACGAATACGCACTAGTCGTACCGACACATTTTTCGCGCTAATTCCTACAATTTCCCCGATTTCATCGTAACTTAAGTTCTCCAGCCAAAGCATAATAATCGCTCTGTCGAACAACCCTAACTTCTGAATCCGCTTGTAGAGCATCTGCACTTGCTCCATGTCTTTGTCGTTCTCATCGAACAAGTCAATGTCCACCGCCAACGGAATACGCTCGCCACGGCGTTTCTCTTTTCTGTCCATCGAGATACAGGTGTTCATCGTCACGCGATATACCCATGTCTCAATCTTACTCTCGTTACGAAATTTCTCAAAGCCCTGCCACAGATGAATCAATGTCTCTTGAAAGAGATCATCTATTTCCTCCTTGTCTTTGGAGAACATATAGCAGATACTATATATCGTGCTTTTCTGCTCCTTGACCAGGGCCGCAAATTCTTTTTCGGTTTGTTTCATATCTTTCGTTGTTTTTTTATGCTAGCTTGCCGCGAGTTTTTAACTACATCTGCCCATTAGACGCAGCAATGACATGATTTGCTACAAGAAAATTCATTTTTTTTGCAAAAATGTGATACAAAAGTATAAATTATTTACAAATTAACAAAATTTATGGAGATTAAAGTAAAGTATTCCTTGATTTTTCATTATTATTTCCTTGTCAATTACGTATGATATACGTAACATATACGTAAGATATACGTAGGATATACGTAAGATAATCGGGTTAATAAGCAGAGAACACCGAACATAGCCACAGTCATGCTACCATCTGTATCACCAAAAAATGCGATTATTCTTGCATACCTGCAAATTTTTCACTATCTTTGCACCGATATTCAACCAATCCGACTAATTTGACCTATTTGACCAATAATAAAAAACTCCCTCAACATGAAAAATCATTTAATTTTAATCTTAACATCCTTGCTGATGTTTTCTTGTGAGCAAAGCCCAAGTAACAATCCAGAAGAAACCACTAAAATGAGCACAAAATACGAAATTGAAAGTGCTAATTGGTGTACTTATTCACATCCAGACTATCTATCAGCACCGTTGAATATGGTATATAAGACGGTAATAGAGCGAGGAGAGGATGTTAAATATATCAAATCTGAATCTCAATACAGCGGAGATAAATTGGTACATAAATCTACCCGTGAAAACATAAATAATATGGATATAAGATGGCAAGAATATCCAGCAGGTAACGAGGTACGTACTCGTGACACAATCATTTGGTATGATCTGGAAAGGACTAAAGTACTGGAGGAAAGATCTAAGCAATCAGTAAGGTATAGTCAGTATGATAACAACCATCGAGAAATTTCATCTAAGATTTATTGGTGGGGAAAATTAACACACGAATACACCTATACATATTCCCACCTTACACGATATGGAGAATACAAAAACTATGCGCAACACAACGATGAATTAATGAGTGTTCAATATGATACTACCGTGTTCGTTGATAATTCATTTTCTCAACCACTATCATGGAAATCAAAACAGATTAACTATTTTGATGACACGTACACCTATTATTTCACTTCCGAAAAAAATGAATATGTAGCAGAGGGACTTTCGAAGAAGGACGGCACAGTTATATACCTAAATACAAAAGGTGAAGTGGTAACTAATCGTAGTTATACTATGGAATATACATGGCAAGATGCACTGAACAACACCTATCATTCAGAAGACTACCTGGATGGCATATTGGTCAATAAAAGTGAGGGCTATACCAAGTATGTACGATAAAAAATACATAAAAAACAAACTTTTTTAGAAAATACTTGTGTGTTTGTAAATATTTTTGTACCTTTGCAGCCGATATAGTGTGCTTATTGCACAGTTTTTGTAGGATAAATGACAGAAACAACTAAATCACACCCAAGAAACTAATTAAAACAAATAAAAATAAACAAGTATGAAAAAATCTTTGAAAGTTTTTGCGTCAGTAATGGTGTTTGCTATTCTGACATCTTGCGGAACTGCTATTCAACCAGAGCAAGTTACCGTGAACCCAAGTCCATTAACTGTAGTTGGCAACTTGGTTGAGGCTGACATTACAGGTACTTTCCCTGTAAAGAAATTTGGTGCTAAAGCTGTATTGACTATCACTCCTGTATTGAAATATGAGGGTGGTGAAGTTGTAGGCGAGCCTGTGACCTTTGTAGGTGAGAAAGCTAAAGAGAACGGTACAACTATCCCTTATAAGGCAGGTGGTCGCTTTGCAATGAAGGCTTCATTCGAGTATGTTCCTGCAATGGCAAAATCTGAGTTGTATTTCCGCTTTACTGCTAAGAATGGCAACAAGGTAGTTGAGATTCCTGAAATGAAATTGGCTGATGGTGTAGTTTCTACCGCTAAGTTAGTGCAAGCACAAGACGTGAAGCCACAAGTAACTGCTGACAAGTTCCAACGTATCATCCAAGAGGTTCAAGAGGCTGATATCAAGTTCTTGATTCAACAATCTACATTGCGCAACTCTGAGTTGAAATCTCAAGCCTTGAAAGATTTGCACGCTGCTATCAAGGATGCTGACACTACTGCTAACAAGGCTATCAACAAATTGGAAGTTGCTGGTTATGCTTCTCCAGATGGTGAGGAAGGCTTGAATGCAAAGTTGGCTGATGCTCGTCAAGCTAAATCACAAAAATACTTGCAAAAACAATTGAAGAAAGCCAAAGTGGATGCTGCTATTGAGTCTAATGTAACAGCTGAGGACTGGGCTGGTTTCCAAGCTGCTATGGAAGCTAGCAATATCCAAGACAAAGAGTTGGTATTGCGCGTGTTGAGCATGTACTCTGACCCAGAGGAGCGCGAGGCACAAATCAAGAACTTGAGCGCAGTGTTCAAGACTATCGCAGAGGAAGTTCTTCCAGCATTGCGTCGTAGCCGCCTCATCTTGACTACCGACTTGATTGGCAAGTCTGATGATGAAATCGCTGCTTTGGCTAAGAATGATGCTGCTGCATTGAACGTTGAGGAGTTGCTTTATGCGGCTACTTTGACTTGCAACTTGGATGAGAAAGCTGCTATCTACAAGAAAGCAGTTGCTCAATTTGGTAATGACTATCGTTCACACAACAACCTCGGTATGGTTTACTTTGCTCAAGGCAATGTAGCTGAGGCACGCCGTTGCTACGCTAAAGCTTTGCAAATTGCTCCTAACAACGCTGATGTAAACTACAACGCTGGTTTGGCTGCTATGGCTGAGAACGACTTGGCTAAAGCTGAGGAGCATCTTGGTAAGGCTGCTGGCACACAAGGTGACTTGAAAGCTGCTATGGGTACACTCTACACCATGAAGGGTGACTATGCTGCTGCTAAGAATGCTTATGGCAATTCTGCAAGCAACAACGCTGCTGTTCAACAAATCTTGAACGAGGATTATGCTGCTGCTCGCCAAACATTGGCTAAGGTAGAGAAACCTAACGCTACAACTGCTTACTTGGCTGCTGTGGTAGGTGCTCGCACCAACGATCGCGAAGCTGTATATGCAAACTTGGCTGTGGCTGTTGAGCGTGATGCTAACCTCAAGGCTAAAGCTGCTCAAGATATCGAGTTTGCAAAATACACAGCAGACGAGAAGTTCCAAGCAATCGTTAAATAATGTCGGTATTATTCCCAAAAGTACCCAAACCACGTAAGTGGGATTATCGCCCCATTTACTATGATAAAGAAAAGGAGGCGCGCAAGGATAAACTTGCGCGTCTTCATCGTGGTTCGTTCCGTGAAGCTCACGAGGCGAATACCTATAATCGCAAAGACCAAACCAAGCGCGCTTCGAAACTGCTATTGTGGATAGCGTTGCTCGGACTATTACTATTTGCGTTTTACTATTTGCTATGAGTGATATCATTCATCTTCTGCCCGATAGCGTTGCCAACCAAATTGCGGCTGGCGAAGTGATTCAGCGTCCCGCCTCTTGTCTAAAAGAGCTGGTGGAGAATTCGTTGGATGCAGGAGCTACGCATATTCGTGTGATTGTACGTGATGCGGGACGCACGCTGTTGCAGGTGGTGGATGATGGCAAGGGCATGAGCCCTACCGATGCACGCATGGCATTTGAGCGTCATGCTACTTCAAAGATAAGCCAAGCCAGCGACCTGTTCCAATTGCGCACGATGGGTTTTCGTGGTGAAGCGCTGGCAAGTATCTGTGCAGTAGCACATGTAGAGGTACAAACACGTCGCGCGGAAGATGAAGTCGGTACGCGCATTGAGATTGCAGGCTCCGAGGTGATTTCTCAGGAGATGGTGCAATGTCCTGTGGGCACAAATATGCGTGTGAAAAACTTATTCTACAATGTGCCTGCGCGACGCAAATTCCTCAAAACAGACCAAACAGAATTGCGCAATCTTATCACTGAGTACCAGCGTATTGTATTGGTCAATCCGCACGTACAGTTTACTTTTGTAAGCAATGATGAGATCATCTCCGAACTGCCTCCTTGCACTCAAAAACAACGCATCGAAGCGGTTTTTGGACATTCCTCTAAACCTTATACAGGGCAACTGGTAGATATTGCTACCGAAACCGAATTGGTACATATCTCAGGTTTTATTGGTAAGCCCGAAACAGCAGGCAAAAATAGCCAGCAGTACATGTTTGTGAACGGGCGCTATATGCGTCATCCATATTTCCACAAGGCATTGATGACCGCTTATTCTGGAATGTTATTGCCCGACCATTCGCCATCGTATTTCTTGTATTTTGATATCCATCCTGATGCAATAGATGTGAATATCCACCCTACCAAAACGGAGATTAAGTTTGCTGATGAGCAAGCGATATTCCAGATTCTATTGGCAGCTGCTAAAGAGGCATTGGGCAAATTCAATGTAGCTCCTTCGCTTGACTTCACTACAGAATCGCATTTAGATATACCGCAGCGTACTTTGGATACCCCAGTGGCAGCTCCACGCATGCAATTGGACCCACATTACAACCCGTTCAAGGCACAAAATACACGTACAGCACCTACAGGCTGGGACCAACTCTATGAGCGCCCTAAGAATATAGAAACTGCTGTTGCAGAACCATTATTCGAACCTTCTCTTGTTATAGACAATACGCCATTGATCCAATGGGACAACCGCTATATCTTGGCGACTACTGTTGCTGGATTGCTTCTGATACACCAACATCGCGCACACACGTGCGTATTGTATAAGGTATTGCTTGAGCAACTTAAAAATAAGCAGGCTGCTACTCAACCACTTCTTTTCCCTGAAGTGTTAGAGCTTTCCGCAGATGATTTGAGCACCTTAGAGCAACTCTTACCTGAGTTACAAAGTGTTGGATTTGAGTTAGAACAATTTTCTCCTATGGCATATGCTATCAATGCAGTGCCTGCGCTATTGGGGCAAAAGAATGCTTCAGATGCAATCTTGCAAGTGATTCATAGCGTGCAAGACACCGAAGCTTCAGTTACACAACAATGGCAAGAGATGATTGCACTTGGATTAGCAGAACAGATGGCTATTCCACAGGGAAAATCGTTAACAGAATTGGAGATGCGCGACTTGGTTGATCGACTTCAGCAGTCATCTTCCGTACGCCATCTACCTAATGGTCAAACTATTAGCATCGTATTAACCCATGAAGATATACAAAAGCGTTTCTAAATTTATTGTAGTATTACTAACTTGCTGTTGTGCAGCATGCACACAGCCCAAGTTGCATACTTTGACCATCTTACACACCAATGATACACACTCTCAGGTGGAAGCGTTGGAAGAAGGCAAACGTGATGAGTTCTGCGGCGGCTATACTCGCCGTATGGGGTTGATTGCACAAGAACGCAAAGCTGATCCTAATCTATTGGTGTTTGATGCAGGTGATTTTTGCCAGGGCACACCTTATTTCAACTTCTATCATGGCCGTATAGAAATCGATGCAATGAATAGAATGGGGTATGATGCCGTGATGTTAGGTAATCATGAATTTGATAACGGCGTTGATACTTTAGCGGCTATTTTACAAGGAGCACAATTTCCTGTGGTATGTACCAACTACGATGTCAAAGGCTCTGTATTGGAGGGATTAGTATTGCCATACACAGTTATTCGTCGTCAAAACGTGCGAATCGGTGTGTTTGGTATTGGTATTGATCCCGCTGGTTTGATAGCAGAACGTAATTTCGCACCATTGCAGTACTTAGATCCTATTGCTACAGCACAAGATGTAGCAAATACCTTAAAAAATAAGGAGAAATGCGATGTAATAGTGTGTTTAAGTCATCAGGGAACACACCCAAGTGCCGAAGGCAAACTATCGGATGTGGAATTGGCTCAAGCAACTCGAAATATAGATATTATCATTGGCGCACATACACACAAAACACTCACAAATGTCTATATTCCTAACTTAGATGGGGATAGCGTATTTTTGGCGCAAATGGGCAAATCTGGTGCTAGAATTGGTAAAATTCAGGTCGAAATATTAGAATAAATGCACATTTCTTTCGAAAAATTTGCATATTCCAAAAAAAAGTAGTTACTTTGCACTCGATTTCGCAAGAATAAATAAGAAAATAATAAAAATTAATATAATTAACAACTAAAAAAATTGTAATTATGTCAGCAATTGAATCAAAAGTAAAAGCAATTATCGTTGATAAATTGGGCGTAGAAGAGTCACAAGTTACTCCAGATGCAAGCTTCACAGCAGATCTCAACGCAGATTCTCTTGACACTGTAGAGTTGATCATGGAGTTTGAGAAAGAGTTTGGTATTTCTATTCCAGACGAGGATACTCAAAACATCAACACTGTTAACGACGTTATTGAATATATTGAGAAACTTCAAGCGTAAGTTCTCAAGTATTTTGACTTTTACCATGGACGAGTTTGTGGAATAATCCGCAAACTCGTTGGATGTATATAAGGATATGCAGCAAAAGCGAGTAGTAATCACAGGATTAGGATTGGTCACACCATTGGGAAATGATGTGGCAAGCACTTGGCAAAACCTCATCCAAGGAAAGAGTGGGGCAGATAATATAACTCATTTTGATGCGTCAAAGTTTAAGACGCAATTTGCATGCGAAGTCAAAGGATTAGACATGTCCTCACTTCTTGATGCCAAAGAGTTGCGCCGTTATGATCGCTATATTCATTATGCACTCAAGTCTGCCGAAGAAGCCTTGCTTGATGCTAAAGTCAGTATTGATCAAGAAGATGCGCTGCGTTGTGGTGTGATTTTCGGTAGTGGTATGGGAGGTATTTATACCCTTGATTGTAATGCTGGTGGATTTGGTGCTGGTGATGGCACACCTCGATATAGTCCTTTTTATATTCCAATGACTATCACCAATATGGCTGCTGGTATGTTGGCTATCCGCCATGGTTTCAAAGGTGTGAATTTTTCCACAACTTCTGCCTGCGCTTCTTCTTCTCATGCCATTGCTAGTGCTTGTTACCAAATTCGTATGGGCTTAGCAGATATTATCCTAACTGGAGGAAGCGAAGCTGCGGTTGAGTGTTCTGGTGTTGGTGGTTTCAATGCCTTGCACGCTCTCTCTACTCGCAATGATTCACCTCAAACGGCTTGCCGTCCTTTCTCCGCTTCGCGCGATGGATTCGTATTGGGTGAGGGAGCAGGTGCTTTGATTCTGGAGGAATACGAACATGCCAAAGCACGCGGGGCACATATCTATGCCGAGCTGGTTGGTATTGGACTCACAGCCGATGCATACCATCTTACGGCTTCAGACCCAGAAGGTACAGGAGCAAAAAATGCCATGCAGTTGGCTATCAACGAAGCAGGTATAGCGCTCGAACAAGTGGATTATATCAACACCCACGGCACATCCACGCCGATTGGTGATGTGGCAGAAGTAAAAGCCATCCAAGATGTGTTTGGCGAACATGCTTATCATATCAGCCTCACATCTTCCAAATCCATGACGGGACATATCCTTGGTGGTACAGGTGCAGTAGAGGCAATCATATCGATTCTCTCTATGCAACACGGAGTAGTCACTCCAACCATCAACCACGAGGAAGGGGATGAGGACCCAAATATTGATTACAAACTCAATTTCACTTTCAATCAAGCGCAGCAGCGAGATATCCACTATGCCATGAGCAATAATTTCGGCTTCGGCGGACACAACGCATGCTTGCTATTCAAACGAATTTGAACAACACTGAACAATATTGAACATATTAAACGCGGCTTTGCCGCCTATATATTTACTGTTTTATTTTTTAAGGTATTATGATTACAACTAAGATTGGTGAGAACGCAGGTTTGATCTGGAATGCATTACAAGGTGGTGCTCTCACACTCAAAGCTTTGAAGAAAGCTACAAAATTGAAAAACGACGACTTGAACCTCGCTTTGGGCTGGTTGGCTCGCGAAGGTAAAGTTGCTTTCGAGGAGGCAGAGGAATTGACAATTACTCTCCTTTAATTTTACTACGATAAGGCTGTTTACTTTGTTAGACAGCTTTATTTTACCTGTCAATTACGCACAATAACCACACAATTCGACTACTATGAATATAGCTATCGTGGGCGCATCAGGCGCCGTAGGACAAGAACTACTCCGCATTTTGGCTGAGCGCCAATTCCCTATTACTTCCCTTCGACTTTTCGGCTCCGCACGCTCTGCGGGCACAACATATACTTTCTGCGGTAAGGAATACACCGTAGAACTACTCCAACATGGCGACCTATTCAAGGGTATTGATATTGCTTTCGTTTCTGCAGGCGGCTCTGTATCCAAGGAATATGCAGAGGATATCACCCGCCACGGAGCAATCATGATTGATAACTCTTCTGCTTTCCGCATGGATGAGAACGTACCTTTGGTTGTACCTGAACTCAACGCTAGTGATATCGCACAAGCGCTCCAAGAGGGTGGTAAACGCATCATCGCCAATCCAAACTGTACCACTATTATCATGGCAGTATGCTTGAAGGCAATCGAGGAACTCTCTCATATCCGCCGCGTACATGTATCTTCTTACCAATCGGCTTCGGGCGCAGGTGCTAGTGCTATGGCAGAACTCGAAGAGCAATACCGCCAAGCCCTCAACGGCGAGGAAGTAAAGCACCAAAAGTTTGCTTACCAACTCGCATACAACCTCATTCCTCAGATTGACGTCTTTGGTGATGATGACTACACCAAAGAAGAGCTCAAGATGTACCACGAGACCCGCAAGATTATGCACTCAGACATTGCAGTATCCGCTACCTGTGTCCGTGTTCCATCCTTGCGTGCTCACTCAGAGGCTATTTGGGTAGAGACCGCCGAACCACTTTCTCCTGCGCAAGTACGCGAAGCCCTCTCTCACGCCGAAGGCGTACAAGTGATGGATGATCCTACCAAATCCAATGGTACCTTCCCTTATCCCATGCCACTATACCTCAGCGGCACGGATGATGTATATGTAGGCCGCATTCGCCGCGACTTGGCAAATGAGAATGGTATCACATTCTGGTGTGTAGGCGACCAAATCCGTAAAGGTGCTGCCCTCAATGCCGTACAAATTGCAGAGAAGATTATTAATAAATAACATATATAACCAATGAATTACCTTAACGAACTTAACCCTTCGCAGCGTGCTGCTGTGGAATACAATGATGGTCCTCAACTAGTGATTGCTGGTGCAGGATCAGGAAAAACACGTGTATTGACCTACAAGATCGCTTATCTGCTAGAACATGGTGTAAATGCGGGCAATATCTTAGCACTCACATTTACCAACAAAGCTGCTCGTGAAATGAAATCGCGTATTGCTAACTTGGTAGGAGAAAGTGTGGCGCGCTATTTATGGATGGGTACCTTCCATAGCATTTGTTCAAAGATTCTTCGCCAAGAAGCCGAAGCAATAGGTTATACCAAAGACTTTACTATTTATGACACTACAGACTCCAAGTCTGTCATCAAGCATATCGTCAAGGATATGCAGTTGGATGAGAAGCAATACAAGCCCAATGTGGTATTATCACGTATCTCATTGGCTAAGAACCGCTTGCAAAGTCCTACAGCATATAGTTCCAACCGTGAGTTTACCATGCAAGATCGCTTTGAGCGTATCCCTGAGGTGTCGCGTATTTATATGGAATACAACCGCCGCTTGAAAGCATGCAATGCGATGGACTTTGACGATTTGTTGTTCCATACGAACACGCTATTCAAGAAAAACGAAGATATCCTACACAAGTATCAAGATATTTTCCAATACCTTTTGGTAGATGAGTATCAAGACACCAACTATTCGCAGTACTTGATTGTTAAGCGCTTGGCTGAGCCACACAATCGAATTTGTGTGGTAGGAGATGATGCGCAATCTATCTATTCCTTCCGTGGAGCCAATATTGAGAACATTCTCACTTTCCAAAAGGGATATGCCGATGCACAGCTGTTTAAATTAGAGCGCAACTATCGCTCTACTCAAACAATCGTAAATGCTGCCAACTCGCTCATTCGTCATAATCGCGGACAAATACCTAAGTCGGTGTATTCAGAATTAGCTTTGGGCGACAAACTGGTCTTGAGTACCTATATGTCGGATCGTGACGAAGCAACTGCGGTAGCAGGACAAATCAAACTGATTGCTCGTCAGGGAACGGATTACAACGACATTGCAGTGCTATATCGTACGAATGCACAATCACGTGTGATAGAAGACGAATTGCGCCGCTTGAGCATTCCTTATCGCATATATGGTGGCATGAGTTTCTACCAACGCAAAGAAATCAAGGATGCTATTGCTTATTTCCGTTTGGCAATTAACCCACATGATAACGAAGCTTTTGCGCGTGTGATCAATTATCCTTTGCGCGGCATAGGTGACACCACCGTAATGAAGATTCGTGAGGCATCTCGCAATGCGGCATGTTCGATGATGGAGGTGGTGAACGATCCTGTGGCTACAAAGCTGGACGTATCTGCTGCTACGCAAAAGAAATTGACCACCTTTGCAGAGATGATTGCTGGTTTTGCTGCGGTAGCAGACAACTTGGATGCTTATGAATTTGCAGACCGAGTATTGCGCGAATCGGGTGTGATGCGCGATGCTAAAGCAGATACATCGCAAGAGGGTGTTGCTCGTTTGGAGAACTTGCAAGAGATGCTGTCGGGTATTCATGAGTTTGTGGAGCAACGTATGCGCGAGGATATCGCCTTTACGCCTATGGCAGATTTCTTGTCGGAGGTCAGCCTGCTAACGGATCAAGATGAGAATCAAGAGGATACGCAATCACGTGTAACCCTACTGACTGTACACTCAGCCAAGGGATTGGAATTCAAAACTACGTTTATCGTGGGTTTGGAGGAGAACCTTTTCCCTTCACAATTCTGCCAATCGCCTAAAGATATCGAGGAAGAACGTCGATTGCTGTATGTGGCTATCACTCGCTCAATGGAGCGTTGCTACTTAACCAATGCTCGTCAGCGTTTCCGCAACGGACAAACCCAATTTTCTTCACCTTCGCGTTTTATTAAAGACATTGACACATGCTATATCCAGCAAATGCAATCCATGCAAGCGCCACTGCATGCAGATAGGTCATTTGTCAAACCTACTACGAAGTCAAGCACACCATCTTCTTCTGTTACAGAAGGCAACTCTAAACTGGTGAGTATCTCACGCAAGGCGGGCACTTCTACCACTAAAACACGCAAAGAGGTACGCTCTGAATGGAAGAAGAACGACCGAGTGAACCACAAGGTATTTGGCGATGGATTGGTACTGGATGTATACCGTGAGAACGATAACGACAAGATAGATATTCAGTTTGATGCAGTAGGCAAGAAGACCTTGCTCCTTACTTACGCCAAACTCACTCGAATATAATATGTACTTTGACGAATTAGCATTATCAGATCAGGTGTTGGATGCATTGTGGGATATGCATTTTGATACTTGCACACCTGTGCAAGAGCAGACTATACCTGTGATATTAGACGGACATGATGTGATTTCTTGTGCACAGACGGGCACAGGAAAGACTGCTGCATATATCCTGCCCTTGCTCACCAACTTAGAATACGACAATCACGACCCAAATAAACTCAATGCCATTATTATGGCACCTACACGCGAGTTAGCACAGCAGATTGACCAACAGATGGAGGGTTTTGGATTCTATGTACCCTTCTCCTCTGTGGCTATCTACGGAGGCAATGATAGTGGGGCGTGGGGCACACAAGTGACTGGTTTGCAGAAGGGTGCAGATATCGTCATCGCTACGCCAGGGCGACTGCTCAGCCAAATGAATATCTATGATATTGACTTCTCGGGTGTGAAGTATTTTATTCTTGACGAGGCGGACCGCATGTTGGATATGGGCTTCTATGACGATATTATGACAATCGTTAATAAGCTACCTAAAGAGCGCCAAACGATTATGTTTTCGGCGACTATGCCAGCGAATATCCGCAAAATGGCGAAGGCTATTATGCACAACCCTGTGGAGGTACAGATAGCTATCTCACGTCCACCAGAAAGTATTCGACAGATGGCGGTGGATATTTATGAACCTCAGAAAGATGAATTCCTTAAGTTGCTGCTCAAAAATTGTAATCTTAAGAAAGTCATCGTGTTTGTTGGTAAGAAACAACGTGTGAAGGAACTCGCGCGTGCGTTGCGATCAATGCATATAGATGCGCGCGCAATGCACTCTGATTTGGAACAGAAAGAGCGGGACGAAGTGATGTTGGACTTCCGCAACGGCAAAGTGGATGTGCTGGTGGCTACAGATATCGTTTCCCGAGGTATTGATGTGGACGATGTGCCATTGGTAATCAACTACGATGTGCCACGCGATGCAGAAGACTATGTACACCGCATTGGTCGCACAGCACGTGCGGAAAACAAAGGCGAGGCCATCACATTAGTGAGTCCTGAAGATAAACGATTCTTTAATAAGATTGAGCTATTCTTGCAGAAGGTTATAGATCGGATTCCCTTGCCTGCCGAGCTTGGAGCTGCGCCAGATAGTAGCGTATGTTCACTTGCTGCTGACGACCGTAAGCCGTCTTCCAAGCGCCGAAAAGGCGGCTGGCACGCTGGGCGTAATCGCAAGCCGAAGCATAATCGCCAAGCATCTCATAAGCAATAGCGATATTGGCCGCAGCACATGCTGCGGCTTTTTTGTCCTTGCTATCTACAATAGTAATCCACTGATTGATAGCACTATTCCATCGTTGTAGGCGAAAGGCATCTAAGCCTGCTTGTAGGTCGGGCAATTCGTAGATATAACGGCGGGTAGTTTGCCAAGAGGGGGCGAAACTGCTTCCCATGCGGTTGCCCAATTCGCGTGCGAGATAGAGCAATGCTTCTTGGCGAGAAGGCAAGTCGCTAAGGCTTTGTGCGCGAGTGTAGTGAAGTTGGCTTTCCCAGAGGAGTGTATCTGCTTGTGTGAAAGTAGCTTCGCGTGTTTGACCTGCATAGTGAATGGTCCAATGGGATTGGGCATACGCCTGCAAGTAGGCGTAATAGGTACCTTCATCGGTAGGGAAACTCTCTACGATATCGTATAATACCAATTGGTTGAGCGTCAAGAGCGCATCTGCTTGATAATCCGTACACAAGCGCTCTGCTTGTGAGAAAGTGAGCGGTATGCGGGTATAGTAGTTGGTGGAGTGGTTTTGCGATATATCCATCAGTTCGACGGCATCAAACTCACCTGTAGATTCCATGGTTTGTGTGACGGAAAAGAGGCAGTAGAGTATACTGCGTGAGAGGTCGATCTCAGCATGGTTTTGGTTCTCGCCATCGATCATGGTAGTATGACCAAAGTCTTGTGGTTGGGTTAAAGCGTTGTTGACCACCAATATACGCTGCTTGCCTTGCAACTGCTGACGCTCCGCAGGATAACGCTCATCCACAGAGAAATACCACTGCTGTTGGGCAGAAAGAGGGAGGGAATAAAGAACCAAGAGCAAGGACGCAAGACAAATTACTCGCGACTTTGATAGACTAAGGCGTTTAGTCTTTGCTCTTTGTTCCTTTTTCATTGCTCAAAATGGTTTTAGAGTTTGCGTATACGCCACTCTTTTGGGTAGAGGTTGTTGCAATGGTTGCCTACATTCTTCACGAAGCCAAGAGGTACATTCTCATAGGTGAGCAACAGCACACCCGCAGCCGCATTAGGTAGCGACAGCGCTTCACAACGGAGGTAACTGAGGGCTTGCTCAAGGGTGAGTTCAACCTTATTAAATGCTTTGGTATTCAAGTCCTTAAGCATTGCCATTGCATGTTGAGGTACGACAGTCTTGCCGCGCAGTTCGCCGATGCCGAAGCCCGTGCTAATGCAGATAAATTGCGAATTGAGGAACTCAATGAGTTGTTTGTATTTAGCAGGATATGCTACCACAAAGCGGTCTTGTTGACGGATGGTCCATTGGTCTGGATGTAGGAGCCAACTCTGCATAATATCCTTAAACTCAACGGTTTCAGATACTGGGTTCTTTTGCTTTGGAATACGGAAAGCACCTTTTGCTACTCCTGATTTGCGGAAAGCGCAAAGGTAAAATCCCTCACCTTTGGTCTTGTGTGGATAGAAATGATAACCAGGTTTACCTTCGGTAATTCCCCACTGAGGATCATGTGCAATAGGCAATATTTCTGCTCCTAGTTCTTCAGCAATCCACTGTGCGTTTTTCTCATTCTCTTCGCGGTTGAAGGTGCAAGTAGAATAGATCAATATACCTCCAGGTTTGAGTGCATCCCACACATCATCAAGGATATCGCACTGACGCTCAGCACATTCCTGCACATTCTTCATGCTCCACTCGGCAATCGCGCCTTCGTCTTTACGGAACATACCTTCGCCTGAGCATGGAGCATCTACGAGGATACAATCGAAGAGTTCGGGCAGTTTGTTGCCAAAATCAGCCGCAGGATTGTGGGTAACTACGGTATTGCCGTTACCCCATTTTTGGATATTCTCTGAGAGAACAAAGACGCGTTGGCGCACTACCTCGTTGCTGACGAGTAGACCCTCGTTGCCAAGAAACTGGCTGATAAGCGTGGACTTACCACCAGGTGCAGCACAGAGATCGAGCACGATGCTATCGTACTTGAGGTACTGATTAAGCACTTCGCCAACAAACATACTGCTGGCTTCTTGCACATAGTAGCAACCCGCATGGAAGAGCGGGTCAAGAGTGAATTGTGGACGACGGCTAAGATAGTATCCATCTTCGTGCCAAGGCACCTCTTCGGTGTCGCAATCGAAGGTGAGACAATCCAGTTTGTCGTTTAGACGAATAGATGTAACTTGTTCTGATTCAAGTGCTTGGCATAGTGCTTGCACCTCCTCGGGAGTCATCTGTTCGTGAAGATTTTCTATGAAGTCTAATGGTAACATCGTATTTATAGGTTGTATTTTGTACTACATTATATTGTATATAAAAGTACAAAATGCGTGCAAAGATACAACAAAATTTGCGGATTTGCAAATTTTGTGTAGAAAAAGTTTTAGGAGGTATAAAAGTAAGGTATTTTCTTGCGGGCGGAAGTGTAAGGCTAAACTGATGAGTGGGAACTTAGCTCGGCGAATTAACGCCGAGAACTAGACAGGTGGCGGGAAGGCAAGGAATACTCGAATTTTGAGGGAAGGGTGAAAGATTATATAAAGAACGACACGCTTTTGCGTGCCGCTATAAACATTTAGATGATAATATATTTGCGCAGAATGTCACATGTTGTGTTGTATTCTTCTAAATAAGTATGTACTCGTTCTTTATCTGTCATTTGATTATTTCCCAAAAGTATGTCGTGGAATCTTCTTGCTGCATTGTTGTATATATCCTCAATTGTTTTTCTACAATGTGGATTATCTTCTCCTCCTCTTAAAGCAATCATTCTAAGATATTCATGCATCACTCGTTCAAATTGTTTTTGATACAATCTGTCTAAAGGAATAAATGTCTTATATATGAAGATATTGGGATTCTCCTTACTTATTTTTCCTAGACAAAGACCATCAAGATTGAGCATACCAGAATTATGACATTCGGAATCTTCTTTGATTTGTTCGTTCTCACTTACAATTTTACTACCTAATTGAAGTGCACCTGCATTTCGAGATAGAAACAAAGCTATTTTGTATTGTTCAGCTTGTTCATCTTTGATAAATCGCTCGTAATAGCGTTTGAAGAAATGCGCTTGAAAAACACTGATGACTAATTTATATTTAGATGTCATAATGTCTTTTTTTGGTGCCATTGTAATAATCTCTTTTCCTCTTTCTCCCTCGTATTCACAAAAGACTGTTACTTCAGGATTGTTCCACCATGCACGCTTCTTTATTATTGTTAGATATGTATATTTGTTTTGGCTTTTTGGATGTGTATATAAATCAAAATGTCGCCATGGATATATGCGAGATTTCTGCGCACTTTTACAGACTTTTTCTTTTATAGCAACATCATAATACTCTTTAACATCACGAATATCTTTTAGGATTTCGCGATATATTTCTTCATATGACATTGTGGAAAGAAGCATAAATTAAAAGTCAATTATGTAATTCGCACTATCGTCTCCGCTCGCTTTTAAAACAAACGGTCCATTATTCTTGGATACTTCTATTTTAACTATGTTCGCGCTTCCACGGCTATAGGAAACATGTGAATTAAAACCTTTCTTTACAGGTCCCACAATGACCTCCCATTTTAAACTAGTACGATTGTAATCTCCTGTACGATCATTTTTAGTTCCATTAACATCTGCGTATGTTATGGAACCAAAATAATAAAATGAGGATGAAATCGTATATTTTACATAGTACTCATCTTGTTGTTGAGTAGAATTACCATTACTTGGTTGATTAAATCCTTCGCAACCAACAAAGGTGAATGTTAGCAACGAGAACACTAATACTAATAAAATTTTCTTCATAATCGTTGTATTTCAGGGGTTAATAATTTCGTTGTTTATTCCCTATATAACCACCCTTTTGAACCTACTCTCTTGACTCACATTTTTATGTAGGAATAAAGAATTTTCACTCTGCAAAGGTACAACATTTTTTGCATATATGCAAATAAATGCAAAAAATTAACCATTTCTAGTGTAAGGTGTAAAGTCTGGGATTACTCGGCGGGAAATCCACGAGCATTAGACTGGTGGCGGGATAATACGAGAAATACCCAAATGTTATTTGGGAAAATGAACAAACACTTTCAAAGAAAAGTGGTCGTAGTTGGTTATTGAACTCGTAGTTGGTGGTAGAGCATGGCGCGGATGAAGGCTGGAAATTGGGCATATTGTTTGCCTTTGCCAGTCTTTGGATCAATGGGCGCTTGGGCGTCTGGGTGTTTGCCACGGGTATTAGGCAATTGAGCCTCATAGCGACGGCGGAATTCCTCTAGCAAAGTGCGGGCTTCGTCTAAAGTATAATAGTCGGGGATTTGACTAATACGGCGTTCGAAGAGTTGTTGCTCGGTTGGTCCGTCGGGTTGAGCTGCTTGCAGGATCTGGGCTGTGCGGCGGCATGCCTCTTGCCAAGCAGTTTGATTGGCGAGTTCGGCTCCTTGGGCAGGGGTTTTCTTCCAATCACGAGGGTTTTGGATAGCATAGGATTCCTGTTTGCCTTCGTGAATAACACGGCCGTTGATACGGTATTTCTTTTGACGATTGACAATGTTGCTACGCTTGCTGAGCGCGCCATGAATCTCCGCAATGGGATGGTTAAGGGTAATTTGTGCCATGGTTTTGGAAAGTTAAAAGGTTTTAAGAGTTCTAAAAGTTTTAAGGGTGTACGGCGCAATGCGCCTTCTGTTTAGTGAACGCGGCAAAGCCGCTACTGTTTAGTGTTTAAGGCTTGAGGTGACCCCGTTTTGTTGGACAGGGTTAGTAAATATTGTTAATTGTATGCATGTTGGTTGACATGTGGTTCATGTAATTTTGTCTATACTGGATAGGACTCATATTAAGACGCAGTTTGATGCGATCATTATTATAGT
>JBGUSG010000013.1:0-130404 GCA_045132415.1 Paludibacteraceae bacterium
CCGAAACAAGAGAGCGGTAAATGCCCCTGGGTGTGTTTAATCCGTTGTGTGCTCACGACGATTAACATATCGGCGTGGGCATTCATTGTTTATTCTTGTATGTAGGGTCATTCCGGAACCTCGTAGTTGAGAATAAGCAAAGGTAAGGTTCCACGCTTTTTTTATATATTCACGGGTCGTTTGGAGCCAACTTCCCACAAAAAAGAAACAATAATGAAAAAGATTTTTACCTTTTTATTTGCCCTATTGGCAACAACCTATCTTTTGGCGCAAGATTTCCAATTTGGTGATCTCTGCTATAACATCACCAGTAGCACAACTGTCGAAGTGACTCATGGTTATTATCCTGGTGGCTACTCTAATCTTGCAACCGCTACTATTCCCGAAACTGTCACCTACAATGGTACTACCTACAGCGTAACTAGTATTGGAAATGATGCTTTTGCATATTGTTCCTCCCTTACCCATCTTAGTATCCCTAACAGCGTCATGAGCATTGGAGATGGAGCTTTCTGTAATTGCTCCTCCCTCCCCTCTATCACCCTCCCCAATAGCATCATAAATATTGGATCTGGGGCTTTCTCAGGCTGTTCATCCTTGATCTCTCCTGTTTACAATGCAAATTGTTTTGCATACATGCCTACTTCATTTGAGGGTGCTTATATGATTCCAGATGGTATCAAACAGATTGCAGGTAGTGCTTTCTACGATTGCTCCTCCCTTACCTCCATTACCATTCCCAATAGCGTAATGAACATCGGAGATAGGATTTTCCTTAGTTGCTCATCTCTCACCTCTATATTGGTAGAAGAAGGTAATACTACTTACGATAGTCGCGATAACTGCAATGCTGTTATCGCAACTGCTACTAATACCCTTATTGCAGGTTGCCCAACTACCACCATCCCTAGTAGCGTAACGAGCATTGGGGATTATGCTTTTGAGGCTTGCTCCTCCCTCAATTCAGTTACTATCAGCAATAATGTAACGAGCATTGGATATGCTGCTTTCCGATCTTGTACCTCCATCACCTCTGTTACTATCCCTAATAGTGTAACACGCATTGGTGGTTATGCTTTCTATAATTGCTCCTCCCTCAACTCAGTTACTATCGGCAACAGTGTAACGAGCATTGAAGAGATGACTTTCTCTCAGTGCCAATTCCTCAACTCCATTACTTGTTTAGCAAAAACACCTCCTGTATTAGATCGTAATGCTATCAGCAAAAACACCATTATTTATATCCCAGATAATACGAAAGAAGCCTATGAAGTCGCATGGGGGCGCGACTACGTATATATCTATAGCGAAAATTCCTTGACTCTTCATGTAGAGGTTCCTGGTACATTAGTAGATTTGATTTTAGATGCTGGCGCACGCCCAGTATCAGTCGCTAAACTAACCCTAACAGGTACTCTTAATGAGGACGATTTTGCTTGTATACGCGATACGATGACTTCTTTAGTTGATATTGATTTATCTGGCATCACAAACACTACAGGTGTGTATTTAACAGGCAAGGAGAATTTACTAAAGGTCCTTCTTCCAGAATATCTTACTAGCATTGGGAAATATGCTTTTTGTGATTGCTCTCTCCTCACATCCATTACCATTCCTAATAGCGTAACGAGTATTGAATATGGGGCTTTCTCAAGCTGCGGATCTCTCACTGGTATCGCTATCTCTAATAGTGTAACGAGCATTGGTGATTGGGCTTTCTCTACCTGCAACTCTCTCACCGACATTACCATTCCAAATAGCGTAACGAGTATTGGGGATTATGCTTTCTATGGTTGCAATTTACACTCTATCACCATCCCCAATAGCGTAACGACTATTGGAGAACATGCTTTTATGTATTGTTCTCATCTTAGCGATGTTACTATCGGCAATAGTGTTACAAATATTGGGATTGCAGCTTTTGACAAATGCGAATGGCTTATCTCCATCACTTGCTTAGGTACTACACCACCTGAAGCAAGTTATCTTGAAGTGAATACATCCAAATGCACACTGATTGTTCCTCATTCCGCATACAATGAGTATCTTCGCCATAATTACTGGGGACAGTTCTTAAATATCGTACCTAGTTACGACATTGTATCTGCTACTCCTGAGATCTATACAAACTTTGCGAATCCAGCTCAAAAAATCCTCCGCGATGGTCAAGTGTACATCCTGCAAAACGGTAAAACCTACACCATTACGGGACAAGAGATATAACAATTAAAAGCTACATAAAACACGTGCGGACATTTCTGCCCGCACGTGTTTTATGAATGAGAGAGTGAGAGCCACCGCTGTGATATAGATTGGCGATAGATAGGATACAGTGGTCGCGAAGTGGTCGCCAAGCCCGAAGAGAACTTGAAAAAAGAAAAACAACAATCGCTTACCCTCAGGCAAGCGATTGTTGATATATTCTTAATATACTTTTTGTATCTTTATTGACGAGCTGCAGCTTTCTTGAGGGCGATAGCATAGGCTTCGCGATAGAAGGTAAAGAAGTTCTTCCACTCGGCTTGTAGTGCCAATCGGACTGCTGCCTTGCGAATAGCTGCCGTCTTCTGTGGGGAAAGCGAGAGGTAATACTCAATTGTATTGACAATATGCGTAATCACATCATGGGTATTGCTATCGTTGCGGTAGATGACCGCTACACCCTTATCAATGGTAGTACAACCTTGTTCCTCGCACCAAACGCCATAGCCACTCAAACTGGTAGTGATGGTAGGCACATGGAATGCCATACTCTCCAATGGCGTATAACCCCATGGTTCGTAGTAACTTGGGAAAACGGTCAAGTCCAAACCAATCAACAAATCATAATAAGGCAAGTTGAGTACACCATCGTTGCCATTAAGATAGGTGGGCACGAAGATGACATGTACATTACCCACGGTGAAGTCTTGGCGGTCGAGGTAAGGGATCATGACAAAAGCAATCACTTTTTTTAGACCGCTTGCGCTGCCAGAAGTCGGACCGCCTTTGGCTGTTAGACCGCTGCGCTGTTGGAAATTCTCACCTAAACGGGGCATCGCCTCTAAAAAGACATCGATGCCTTTGTTCTTCCACTCAAAGCGACCTGCTGTGCCGATGAGCATATCGGTAGCTTTGGCATCAATGCCCTTTGCGCGTGCAAGCGATATTAAGGCATTGCGTGCACGTTTGCGTGCTGCATCAAAGTCTTCACCTTGTGGCACAAAGCCTTGCTCAAAGCCGTTAGGGGTGACTATATCCACAGGTTTATCAAGGAGTTGCTTGCACTCACGTGCGGTGAGGTCACTCACCGTGGTAAAACAGTCGCATAGGTGTGCTGCTTTTTTCTCAGCTGAATGTTTGCTGACCATGTTGAGTTCCTGTGCCATTTGGTCGCCTTGGAAAGCATCGAAGCAATCATACAATGGTTTTCCATTGCCTGCGATACTGCGCCCGATGCTGGTAGCATGGGTGGTGAAGAGTGTACCAATAGCTGGACAATGTTCGCGGAGGTAGAGGATGGTGAAAGCCGTTTGCCACTCGTTGCAATGCATCACGGTGGTAGGCATATCAAGGTGCTTGTACAGGCTCTCTGCTACTTGACCAACAGCATAGGCAAAGAGGCAACTCTCGTCGTAATCGCCATAGGCAGCATGGCTCTGGATACCAAATTTCTCCCACATGTGGCCGAAGATTTGGTCTTTCTCTGCCCAGAGTTCATCCCACTTCAGCAGCACAGCAATAGGCTTGCCAGGTACTTGCCAACGACCTACGCGTACACCTTTAGGGCGCCAACCTTTCAATAAAGTCTTGCTCTCTTTGAAAGTGAGGTTGGAATGGTCTCCAAAATCAGGACCGAAGAATACGACTTTGTCTTTATGTTCTTTTTGCATGGAAGCTGCACGCGTAGAGAGCACGGCATAAATACCGCCTACACGATTGCAAACCTCCCAACTCGTTTCGAAAATATATTCAGGTTGCATATATAATTATTGAAATTTGTTGTTGACAGTAATCAAGTCAACATTGCTAAAATCGTTGTACGATATAGGAGTAGTAGAAAATTGATTATTTTTGCTCTTTACCAATGGCATTGCCATGACGCCCTGCTTGGTAGCCCAATAGATACGATTGCGCAAATCATCTACATAGATTGCTCCGGTGGCATTGGTATCAATAGCAGTAAGATTACTGCCATCGAAAGAAGCCACAAACAAACCATCAGGCGTGGTGATATACCATTTCATTTGCATAGCATCAATTTGCAAATGCTGGATGTTTAACCCTTGAAAACCAGCAATCTGGTTCGCGATTTGGCTAGCAGTAAAAACAGTGCCATTGAAAGTAAGCATGGTATCACATGTTTGCTCAATGAGGTACACGTCCTCACTATTGGCCATACTAGGTTGATCTAAACGGTCGTTAATCATTCGCTGACGGAACACCTTGTTATCCGCAGTACGTATAACTATCGCTGGCGCTTGGGCAGGATGAATGGTGAATTGGCGTGAGATATTATACTCCTTGCCATTTTGAATGATGGTTAATTGTATATCTGTTTGTCCTGGAGTGGTAAAATATAATGTCACGGAAGCGCTATTCAGATCACCAGCAATGATGACACAATTATCGGGCATAGTCCATTGATAAACTAAATCGTACTTAAATGGGTTGTAGATATTCGCCTTTAGTGTGACATCATGGAAGTACAAAATAGAATCAGATGAAGCAACGAAAGTAGGAATCGTATCGTAAACTGTAATTAGTTTGCTATGCGTAAAGTGCTTTGTACTATCCACCATCAAGGTTACCATGTATTCACCTGGCTTTTTATACACCTTGCTTGGATTTTTACTCATACTTGTACTGTTATCACCAAATGTCCATGCCCCGATTCACCAGCAGAACTATTGTTGGTAAATTTAATCATTTCACCCGCTTTAGGATCGGTTGGTGAATAGGAAAAATCTACATCTATCTTTTTGCAACCTACGATTAACGTAAGTACCAAACACATTGTTATTATCTTCTTCATATTGTATTGATTGCTCAAAAATTAAATCCTTTTGATCGCCACCATGTCATTTGTCGCTTGGCGTAGTGACGGCTATTCTGTTGTATCAATTCAATGGCTCTTTCGAGTGTATATTCGCCTTTGAAATAGGGGAGCAGCTCCTTGTAGCCCACTGTGTTTAGGCTATTGGGGAGCATCGCTTGTTCGCCATCTGCCATTGGTTGCAGCGAGATGCCCAACTGCTCAAATGCGCGACGCGCTTCATCCAGCAAACCTGCCTCTATCATCTTGTGCACGCGCAAGTTAATTCGTTCGTATAATTCTTCTCGTGGACGAGTTACTACACGATATTCGACGTCAAATCCTCGTTCCATAGCGGTTGCACCACGCTTTCTGAAACTGGAATAGGGTTGGCCTGTCGCTCGACATATCTCCACGCAATGCATCAATCGTTGCGGATTTTGTTGATCCACCTCCGCCCAATACGCAGGGTCTAAGTGCTGTACTTCGGTTTGCAACCACTCCAATCCGCGTTGATTATACGCTTCGCGCACCTCCTGACGAATAGCAGCTGGCACATCGGGCATTTCATCTAGTCCATTGCATACTGCATCAATGTACATCATACTGCCCCCCACCATCACCACACGTTCGTGCTTCGTGAATAGATTGCTCAGCAATGCCTTGCAATCGCGCGCGTACTGCCCCGCATTGTAAGTCTCGGTAAGTGATTTACATGCAATGAAATAATGCTCTACCTTAGCTTGTTCCTCTGCTGTTGGCGCAGCTGTGCCTATGGGAAGGTCACGATATATCTGGCGCGAATCTGCGCTCACAATCGGGCAACCATACTCCTGAGCCAGTTGCAAACTTAATTCAGTCTTTCCTACTCCAGTAGGTCCCAATATGACTACGAGCGTGGGCATTAGAACATAGAGCCATCGTCGAAGCTCAAATCTTGGAATCCGTCGGCATCTAAATCTTCAATGTCAAACTGACTATCGCCAAAGAGATCATCGTCCAAGCCCCAATCTTTAGCATCTTTTGCGCGTGCCGCTTCAGCCATATCTTCGGTTTGCAATTGCTTAGGCGCATCTCCGCGTGATTCAGTACATTCCACACCATTGCAATAGCCTGGCATAATCTCAGTGAGACTACCAAAGAAATAGCGCTCGTACATTGGGTCAAACACGTAGATGAGACGTTGACCACGCTCCTCCATAAGGTCGCTAAGACGAGTAGATTCCATAATCATATTATCATACTCGAAGTTGCTACCCATCTCTACGAGCGTCACTTCTTGTTCTTTCTCCCAACGGTCGTTGCACATGAAGAACGACGTCATTTGGTCATCAGGATAACCTGCGCTCTTCAAGATGGCTTGATGCAACTCAAGGAAAGTAGCTTCACTATCGGCTTCAAACACGCGACGAAAATCATCCGCATCGTCGCAAGAAAAGGTGATTTTATATACCATAATTGATTACAATTGACAATTGATAGTTAATCGTGTATAATTGACAGTTTACAATTTGGTGCAAAGGTACAATAAAATTTGCAATTAACCAAATTTACGATATATATTTAGTAAATTTATTGAGATAGTGACAAATAAAGAATCAAAAAAGATTGCATATATAAAAAAAAAATACTACCTTTGCGCGGAATTAATCAAAAAATCAATATGAAGCACATTTTTTCTCGATTGATGGTAGTTGCCATTGCAATATTGATGGCATACAACACCGCATTGGCAGACAATGACATGATGGTGCGATGCATCGCGTTTTACAACCTCGAAAACTTGTTCGACACCATTCATGACGAAGGCAAGAATGACTACGAATACCTACCAGACGGCGGTATGAAGTGGACAAGCATGAAGTATCAACACAAACTCCACAACATGGCATATGCTATTGCTCAACTCGGCACCGATGAAGATCCTCGTGGTGCGGCGTGCGTAGGCGTATCGGAGGTGGAGAACATCGGTTGTTTGTACGACCTATGCAAAGAGTTGAAAGAGAAACATAATCGCAACTATGTACCCATCCTATTGGAAGGTCCAGACCGCCGCGGTGTGGATGTGGGTTTCCTATACAACCCCGATATGTTCAAGCCTGTGGGACAACCCAAGGGCTATGAGTTGAAGGCACATTATGCAGATGGAGGTGTAGTGAGAAGCCGTTTGCAACTCTGGGTGTCGGGGTATTTGCTGGACGACAACCGCAAGATTGTGATGGATAAGATTCATATCAGCGTGAACCACTGGCCTAGTCGCTACGGTGGTGAGGAGAGTAGTCGTGCTACCCGCGATACCGCAGCCATGCTCTGCAAACAAGTATGTGACAGCATTTATATGCGCGAGCCTAATGCTAAGATCATTGTGATGGGTGACTTAAACGACGATCCATACAACCACAGTTGTGCCGTAGTGATGGGTGCAAAGAAGACACGCGAAGAGGTGGAAGCTCAGGGCTTCTTCAACACCATGTGGCAGAAATTGGACCGTGGTATCGGCAGTTTGGCATACCAAGGCAGTTGGAACCTCTTTGACCAAATCTTTATCTCTGAGCCACTGATGAATGCTAAGAAAGAAGATGGGAAATGGATTTATTGGAAATCGCAGATTTTCAACAAACCATTCTTGACCGTGCAAGAAGGCAAGGACAAAGGTACTCCACTACGTACAGTGAAGAGTGGTGTATGGCAAGATGGATATGCCGACCACTACCCTACCATGATCTATTTACTTAAGAAAAAATAAGCATATGACAGATACCCTCAAACGCAATGTTGCGCCTGTACGCATGCGCAACTACGGACGCATCATTGAAGATATGGTGACATTGGCTGCTAACGAACAGGATGTGGAGAAACAACAAGCGATGGTGATTTATATCGCGCAATGCATGCGACAAAAGAATGCTCAATGGAACAAAGAACAAGAATCAGGTATTGAGCGCCTGAAAGAAGATATCACCACACTATCGAATGGCGTATTGACATGCGACTTTCCAAGTTTTGATGAGACATTGGAGAAACTGGCACAACGCCCCATGCTATTGGGAGAACGCAACAACAACCAAAAGAAAAAGAAAAAATGACATTGCGTCATGAAACCTAAAATCTTTTACCTACTAATCAACATCTTCTTTTGCTGCGTCTGCTATGCACAGCAAGCCTATAATGTACGTAGTCCGTATGACCCTGCCACTCAAAAACTGGAGGCAGCGTTGCGCGGTGAGGTATTGCAATTCACATTAGACAATTCAGCCATCTATCCTGGCACCCAACGCGAAGTGTTGGTGTATGTGCCACAGCAATACGACGGTAGCCAACCCGCATGTTTGCTAGTTTGTATGGATGGCATCTTGTACGATGCTACTACCGTGATGGATAATCTGATTGCTACTGGTGAGATGCCTGTGACGATTGGTGTGTTTGTTAACCCTGGAATCGTGTACGACCAAAGCCAAGAAGTGGTGCGCTACAACCGTTGCAAGGAGTTTGACTCTACGGATGATACATTTGCTCGTTTTTTAGAAACAGAAGTATTGCCACGTATAGAGGGCATGCAGACTGAGCAAGGAAAGACCATCAGCCTATCGCAAGACCCCAATGATCGTTGTATCACAGGCGCTAGTAGTGGCGGTATTGCTGCTTTCAGCGTAGCGTGGCATCGCCCCGACCTCTTTAGCCGAGTTTATACCAGCGTAGGCACGTTTGTAGCCATGCGCGGAGGCAACAACTATCCTGCAATTGTGCGTAAGACAGAGCCTAAACCACTGCGTATATACATGCAAGATGGATGGTACGATGTATGGAATCCTATCTTCGGCGAATGGTTTGAGTATAACCTACTGATGGAGTCGGCATTCAACTTCGCAGGCTATGAAGTAGCACACCAATGGGATCGAGGTAATCATAGTATCAAATATGGTACCTTGGCATTTCCAGATGCGATGCGATGGTTGTGGAGAGGCTATCCCGCTAAGGTAGAAAAGGGGATATCCAACAATGGTATGCTGCAAACCATATTGGCAGAAGGACAAGACTGGCAAGAAATAGCTTTAGCACATGCGCCGAAGGAGCTGTTTGCTTGTAGTGATAGTGCGGCGGTATTTGCTGTAGGTAATGATATATATAAGGTGTCATCCACCGGAGATATCACAGAGAGTGGTAAACTCAAAGCAGGCGAACGACTACTAGGCGAGGGATTGACCACACGTGGTAGTACGCTATACCGCCACGGACAAAAAATAGCAGAAGGACTTCATGGACTGCAAGCAGCATACGCATTATCCGACAACCGATATATAACTTTATGCGCATCGAATGCCCACTCATCGGACAAGGTATGGGTAGTGAACGCAGGTTGCCGAGCATTGGCGATAGCACCCGATTATCGCTATTGTGTGACAGGGGAGGCGCATACCCATCATTTGATTAGTACAATCATTGATACGGCAGGCAATATGCGCTATAGTGAGCCATTCTATTATCTGCACGACTTGAGCAACGGTACATTGCAGCCATCAGGAGCTATGGCATTTGACACGCAAGGCAATCTATATGTGGCTACAGCGATGGGCGTGCAAGTGGCAGATCATAATGGACGTGTACGAGCGATCTTGTCGCTGCCTGCGGGTGAAGTGCAAGGATTGGCATTTAGTGGACATTACTTGTATGTACTATGTGGCGAACGTCTATTTGTTCGCAGGATGAACGCTGTAGGTCATATACCTTCTGAAGGCGCGTTGACCTATCCATCGCAAGGACAAGGATAAAAGAATAGCAATACAAACAAAAAGAGGAAACCCGAATGGATTTCCTCTTTTTCTTGGTGCGCAGGATGAGACTCGAACTCACACGGTCTTGCGACCACTACCCCCTCAAAGTAGCGTGTATACCAATTTCACCACCTGCGCATTGTGCCCAAAACAGGACTCGAACCTGCACGTCTCTCAACACTCGCACCTGAAACGAGCGCGTCTACCAATTCCGCCATTTGGGCGTTGCGTCAGCGACTCTTGAATCGACTGCCGATTCTATTCTGTATTCAAAGAACTTTTTAGAAAATGAAAGCAGGAACTGTGTCCTGCTCATCTCTATAGAGCGGCAAACGAGACTCGAACTCGCGACCCCAACCTTGGCAAGGTTGTGCTCTACCAACTGAGCTATTGCCGCATTTTTTGTAAGAACACTGCTTCCTTCTCGAAAGCGGGTGCAAAGGTACTGCTTTTTTTTGATATGACCAAATATTTTAGCGAAAAAATGCAAAAAAAATGTATTTTCTTTGATTTTTTGCCTATTATATCCCATTTTTTCATTACCTTTGCAGTCGGATATGGAAAAAACCCCTCAAGAAATAGCTTTGATCAAATTACGCAGCCGTCTGACGAAACGTTTCCACAAGGCTTGTGCTGATTATGGACTGATTGCCGATGGTGATCACATTTTGATTGGGCTGAGCGGAGGAAAAGATTCGCTTGCTTTGGTGGAATTACTAGGCAGACGTGCACAGATTCATGTTCCTCGTTTTACGGTCACCGCTGTGCACGTGCGCGTCAAGGAGCGTGATTATCATTCTGATTTGAGCTATCTAGAGAATTTCTGTGCGCGCGTAGGCGTACCATTTATTGTACGGGATACCGAAATAGGTGATGAGGTGAAAGGTGAAGGGGGGAAGGCAAAAGATCCGTGTTTTTTGTGTTCGTGGTATAGGCGAAAAGTATTGTTTGATGTGGCACAAGAGTTGGGTTGCAATAAGATTGCGCTTGGGCATCACAAAGATGACTTGGTAGAGACACTGCTAATGAACCTGATTTTTCAAGGTAGTATCGGCACTATTCCTCCACTTTTGCAGATGGATAAGATGCCCATACAGATGATCCGCCCGCTGTGCCTTATCGAAGAGAAAGACCTTGCGCATTATGCCCAACTCAGCGAATACGAGCAACAAGTAAAGCTCTGTCCTCTGGAGAAATTGAGTAATCGCGCCGAGATTAAGCAACTCATCCAGCAACTGGAGCAGCTCAACCCTAATGTACGCGATTCCATATGGGGAGCGATGGAGAATATCAAAACGGATTATTTACCCACTCGCGTGAAAGGGGGAAGGTGAAAACGGAAAACTGAAAGGTTATAGTTATGAATAGTTTTTATACCATATTACTTTTGATTGCGTCGAATGTATTTATGACGCTGGCATGGTATGGCCACTTGAAGATGGCCGAGTTTAGTTGGTTTAAGGCACTACCATTGATTGGTGTGATTGCGCTATCGTGGGGTATTGCATTCTTCGAATACTGCCTGCAAGTACCCGCCAACCGTATTGGTTTTGAGGGTAACGGCGGGCCCTTCTCATTGATGCAACTCAAGATTTTGCAAGAGGTCATCACCTTGGTGGTATTTGTTGTGTTTTCCGTGGTCGCATTTCACATGCAAGTAAAATGGAATCATATCGCAGCGGCAGCATGCTTGATTGCTGCGGTGTATTTCGTGTTTGGATTTAAGTGATATGAAGAAAATATTATTTGTTTGTCATGGCAACATCTGCCGCAGCGTGATGGCAGAGATGATTATGCGCCATCTTGTGGCGCAAAAAACATCAACTGCTAACTGTCAACTATCAACTATCATCGACTCATGCGCTACTTCGCGCGAGGAGATTGGCAATGATATATATCCGCCAGCCAAACGTTGTCTGTCGGCACATGGTGTCCCATTCAACCGCCATGCAGCACGTCAGATTACCCGCGCGGATTATGAAGCGTTTGATGCGATTCTCTGCATGGAAGATTATAATATCCGCAACCTCAGGCGTGTGTTGGGTGAGGAGATTATGCAGCGTGATGCAGCCCTACCCCAGCCTAAGATTCGCCGCCTATTGAACCGCGATGTAGCCGATCCGTGGTATACGGGCGACTTCGAAGCCACCTACCGCGATCTGATAGAAGGATGCAGTGCATTGCTCACAGCCATGCAAGATTAAAGCACAAAAAAAATCCTGCCCATAAAGAGCAGGATTTTTTATGCGTGTACAGTAGATTATGGTAGCATTACCACCTCAAACACGTTGCCACTCGCTACCAACTGTTTCAATGTGGCTTGTACAGTTTCTGCGGTGATAGCTTCTACAGCAGCCTTGTAATCGGTGATGTAGTTGATACCAAACCTATAATATATATCCAACACTTGACGCCAGTAGCCATTCTTCTCCAAGTCCTCTTGGAAGTCTTTGAGCATAGACTCTTTCTCCTTTTGCAAGTCTTTTGCCAAAGGACCATTCTCCACGATTGTCTTCACCTCCTCATGGATAATACTCATGAGTCTCTCTTGCTTCTCAGGGTCGGTATCAAACTGCATTATCAGACGTGCACATGGCACAGGCACAATCTCCATCGTACCACTGCAACCTACACCATATGAACCACCTTCACGCTCGCGAATAGACTCCAAGTAGCGGGTAGAAAGAATGCGACCAATCATCTCCATATTAAGGTCATTTGCCAAAGTATATGGCATATCGTATGAAGTATATTGAATACGGTTGCTAGCTGTCTTAGTCTCCATTGGGCGAGTGAAATAGTTCTTATTGATGCCCTCAGGAGCACGCACGCCATTGTCGCGAACGCTCTCTTTCTTCTTTGATGTCTTCAAACCGCCTAACCATGTGCAAACCATTTTTTGGAATACCTTATCCGCAGGATCTACATTACCTACGAAAGTAAACACGAAGTCTGCTGGGTTAGCAAAACGCGCTTTGTAAACCTCCAACGCCTTATCCAAATTCACCTTTTCCAACCAAGCCAAATCTTGCAAAACGATACGAGATGAATGGTCATTTGCCATCATCTGAATCGAGTCAGAGAAAGCCACTTTAGGGTTCTTATCACGGTTTGCCAATTGGCTATTCAACACACTCATCAATGTTTGATATGCCTCTTCATCGCGGCGTGGAGCGGTAAAAGACAAATAGTTGATTTGGAGCAATGTCTCCAAATCCTTCACGGTAGAAGAACCACTAACGACCTCAGTATTATTGTTGATAGAAACAGAATGTGATACATTTTTACCCGTCAATGCCTTTTGCAAATCAGTCAACGACATGTCTGCCAAACCACTAAAGTCAACAATAGTACTAGCCAACATAGACGATGGCAAATCCTCTGTAGCTACCAACGATGCTCCACCCTTCGACACACCTTGGAACAAGATCTCATCTTGTTTGAAGGTAGTGGGCTTCACTATCACGCGCACACCATTGGAGAGTGTCCACTCGGTTACACCCAAGGTCTCGTTGTATGTAGTCTTTTTGATTTTACCTGCCTTAGGAGCAGTCTCTACAAGATTCTCACGAATAGCCTCCTCTACTGGAGCCTCTATCTCCTCGTTCTTGACTGCTGCTAACATCTCTACAGCCTCTGCCTCAGTAGGAAGAACCACATTCTCATCCTCTGGCGCTTGGAAAGAGATGATGAGGTTGTGGTCTGTCACCAACTGTCCAGCGATTTGGTTGAGCATATCAAGAGACAAAGCTGGCAATATTTGCTGAATCATCTCATACTCCCACTTGATACCTGGGATAGGTGTTCCGTCCAAGTAGTGGCGGATATACTCTTGCGCATGCGCAATATTACGAACGGTATTGCGCTCGTTATAGTACTCCTCGTATGCAGCAAGGGTCTCCTTCTTCACACGGTCAAGTTCTGCATGGGTGAAACCATAGCGGCGCATCTTCTCCAATTGGGTGAGGAGGTCTTTGTAGGCCGCTACCTCTTGACCTTGTTTAGCCAAATACACCGCCACAAATGCATCTTTCTCCTTTACCAACTCGCCATAGTATGAACCTGCGCCTACAAAACTTGCTTCTGGCTTCATGCTGAGTTCAGATAGACGGTTGTTGAACATATCGCAAACGAGCTCAATTGCAATGGTCTGCAAGTAATCCACATTGGTTCCGCGTAACTCCTTAGGTAATTGGTCTTTCTTGAACTCCAACTCAATACGTGTGTATTGTGCCTCCTTATCGCGCACGATAGCCACGATAGGTTGCTCGTTGTCGTTCACCGAGTACAATGGACGCTCACCGCGGTTCTCGCGTGCAGGCACGTCTGCCCAAAGGGCTTTAATCTTTTGCTCAATTTGATCCACATCAATATCACCAACTACGATAATCGCCTGGTTGTCTGGACCGTACCATTTCTTATAGTAGTCACGAAGCGCATCGTATGCGAAGTTGTTAATCACTGCCGTATCACCAATCACATCGCGTTTAGCATATTGGCTGCCTGGGTATTTGAGTGGGTTAATGGCTTTCCACATGCGGCGATTAGCTTGTGCGCCAGTACGCCACTCCTCACGGATTACACCACGCTCGTTATCAATCTCATCCTCCAACAGCAGCAGACCGCAAGCCCAGTCGTGCATCACAAGCAAAGCCGAGTCAATGATACCCTCGCGAACGGTTGGCACTTCGCTGAGGCGATAAACAGTCTCATCCAATGAAGTGTATGCATTGATATTTCCACCGAAGTTCACACCAATAGACTCGAAGTATTCAATGATACCTTTGCCTGCGAAGTGCTCGGTGCCATTGAATGCCATGTGCTCAAGGAAGTGCGCCAAACCATTTTGGTGGTCTTCTTCGAGGATAGCACCTACCGCTTGCGCGATATGGAACTCAGCACGTTGTTTAGGATATTCATTGTGACGAATGTAATAAGTCAGACCATTCTCCAACTTACCCACGCGTACTGCCGAATCAATAGGCAGTGGTTGTGGTTGTTGCGCTACCGCTACGAGCGACAACGCCAGCACTAAAAAGCTTAAAATCAACTTTTTCATTTCAACAAATTTTGGTTAATTGCTATAATTTACTCTAATTTTTGTTTTCTTCCACACTATTCTCTGCCATTTCGTCTTGGCTCTTGGTTCCTTGCTCCTGATTCACCACCACCTCTTCCTCTTTCTTCTTGCGGGGAGCGCGTTTCTTCTTGGGCTTTTCCTCATCACCTTCTCGCCTCATCGCCTCATTCGCCTCAATGATCTCATCTGTACGACTCACCCAAGGGCGAGGACCAAGGATTGCCTCCACATCGTCGGAGGTGATTACCTCTTTCTCGATCAACATTTGCGCCAACTTGTTGTGCCCTTCGGCGTTCTCCTCAAGGATCTTCTTCGCACGCGCCATCTGCTCAGCGATAATCGCACTCGTCTCACTATCAATCACTTCAGCCGTCTTCTCCGAATAAGGTTTAGCAAATCCCATATCGTATCTGCCTGTCGAATCGTAGTAGCTGAGGTTCTTCAGTTTGTCGGACATACCATAGTACGCCACCATAGCGTATGCCTGTTTGGTAGCACGCTCCAAGTCATTCAATGCGCCTGTAGAAGTCTGCTGCAAGAACACTTCCTCCGCAGCACGACCGCCCAACAGTGAACAGAGATTATCCATGATATGGTCTTTGTTGGTCAGCTGTCGCTCCTCTGGCAAGTACCACGCTGCACCCAACGCCATACCGCGTGGCACGATGGTCACTTTTACCAACGGATTGCCCCAACGCAGCAGCCAAGAGATTGTCGCGTGACCTGCTTCGTGATAAGCCACCGAACGTTTCTCCTCTTCGGTCATAATCTTATTCTTTCGCTCCAAGCCACCGATGATACGATCCACGGCGTCCATGAAGTCTTGTCGCGTAACTGACTTATGGTCATTACGCGCTGCTATCAATGCAGCCTCGTTGCAGACATTGGCAATATCCGCACCCGAGAAACCTGGTGTTTGCTTAGCCAAGAAATTAATATCCAAGTCCTTGTCTATCTTGATGCTTGCTATATGTACGCCAAATATCTCCTTGCGCTCTTGCAAGTCGGGCAATTCTACATGTATCTGACGGTCGAAACGTCCTGCACGCAGCAGCGCAGCATCCAGCACATCGGCGCGGTTGGTAGCCGCCAAGATGATCACACCTGAATTGCTACCAAAACCATCCATCTCAGTAAGCAACTGATTCAGCGTCGATTCGCGCTCATCGTTGCCACCACCCATCATATTATTTTTGCCACGAGCACGGCCCACGGCATCAATCTCATCAATAAACACGATAGCAGGAGCTTTCTCCTTAGCCTGACGGAAGAGGTCGCGCACACGGCTAGCACCTACACCCACGAACATCTCCACGAAGTCGCTACCCGACATCGAGAAGAATGGCACATTCGCTTCGCCTGCTACAGCCTTAGCGAGCAGGGTCTTACCCGTTCCCGGAGGGCCTACGAGCAGCACGCCCTTTGGAATCTTACCACCCAAGTTGGTATATTTGGTAGGGTTCTTGAGGAAGGACACAATCTCCTCCACCTCTTGTTTAGCACCTGCCAAACCTGCCACATCTTTGAAGGTGACTTTGTTCTTCTTATCTTTGTCAAACACCTCAGCTTTGGCTTTACCCACATTGAATATACCACCAGGACCGCCGCCTGCAGCATTCGCCATTCCGCGGCTCATCCACACAAAGAACAAGACTATCAGCGCAAAAGGCAAGATATTCACCAATATCATATACCAATAGTCTTTCGACTTGGCATAGCTGACATCAATAGCTGCCTTACCCGCTTCCTTGCGAGTAATATTCACATTATCAATGTATTTTGCAAATTCCTCTACGGAAGGCACTTGGGCATTCAATTTGCCCTTCACATCTTCGCCAGCCTCTTGATTGCCAAACACCAGGGCATAGCTCTCTGGGCGAATCTTCGCTTCGGCACTATTATCATCATACACCTTTACCGATGCCACGGCATCATTATCGATGTAGGCCGTAAATTTGGTATAACTCAGGTCCTTATTAGCACCTTTCTCGCCCCCCATAGGGAAGAAGAAAAAGATCAATAGACCTACCATAATAGCATAATACAGCCACGTCAGCGGCGAACGCTTTGGCTTGTTGTTCTGTTTGTTAGTTTGTTTGGGTTGTTTAGGTTTTTGTTCTGCCATAAATTTTAAAAAGAGTAAGGAGTAAGGAATAAGGAGTCAAGACCAAATACCATTTTCTATCGTTACTAATAAGTCTTGGTTCCTTGTTCTTTGCTCTTGGTTCATAATTACACTTCAGGGATCTCCGTAATTTTTCCATCAGCCCATAGGTGCTCAATGTCGTAGTAGGCACGTGGCTCACGTTGCATAATATGTACAAAGATGGTTCCATAATCCAGCGCTATCCACTCTGCATTATCGCGTCCGTCAATGCCCAATGGGTGCACATGAGTTTGTGTGCGCACATAGCTATCCACTTCATCTGCGATGGCTACCACTTGTACGTTCGAGCCACCTTCTGCAATAATAAAATACTCTGCTGGAGCATCCTTCAGCTTACGCAAATCTACTGTTACAATACGTTGTCCCTTACGATTTTGAATTCCTTCTACAATCGTCTCTACTAATTTCTTTGTTGATACTTCTTTTTTCATTATATATTTTTACTTTTCAGTTTTCACCTGCCAAAATGGCATACCTGCGCACATTAACACAAAAATCGTGCAAAGGTACAAAAAAAAACGCACATTTGCAAGAATTTGTGAATTTTGATGAAAGAATTTGCAAGAATACAAAAAAAATCGTACCTTTGCACACCCTTAAAACTTTTTTAACTTTATAATCACCATGGAATTACCTTTTGCTGAATCGTGGAAAATCAAGATGGTAGAGCCCATCCGCAAATCCACACGCGCAGAGCGCGAACAATGGCTCCGTGAAGCCAAGAACAACATCTTTATGCTCCGCAGCGAGCAAGTATACATCGACCTCCTCACCGACTCGGGTACAGGTGCTATGTCCGACCGCCAATGGGCGGCCCTCATGCTCGGCGACGAGAGTTATTCGGGTAGCAAGTCTTTCTTCGAACTCAAAGACACCATCACCCGCATCACAGGTTTCAACTACGTCATCCCTACCCACCAAGGTCGTGCAGCGGAGAACGTACTCTTCTCTCACCTCGTGAAAGAGGGTCAAATCATCCCTGGCAATGCCCACTTCGACACCACCAAGGGTCATATCGAAGCACGCCGTGCACACGCTATCGATGTGACCATCAAGGAGGCGAAGGACACTCAACTCGAGATCCCATTCAAGGGTAATGTGGACCTCGTTCACCTCGAGCAACTCCTCAAGGACAACCCAGGCAATATCCCATTCATGGTACTCACTGTCACCAACAACACCGTAGGTGGACAACCTGTTTCCATGAAGAATATCCGCGAGACATGCGAACTCTGCCACCGCTATGGCGTACCTGTCAACATGGACTCTGCTCGCTTCGCCGAGAACGCCTACTTCATCAAGACCCGCGAGGAGGGCTATGCCGACAAGTCTATCCAGGAGATTGCTCGCGAGATGTTCTCCTATGCCGACTCCATGACCATGTCCGCCAAGAAAGACGGTATCGTGAATATGGGTGGCTTTATCGCTACCAACCGCGAGGACTGGTACGAGGGCTGCAAACGCTACTGTATCCCATACGAGGGCTTCATCACCTATGGTGGTATGAACGGTCGCGATATGGCTGCTTTGGCTGTCGGACTCGAAGAGAACACCCAGTTCGACATGCTCCATACCCGCATCCACCAAGTGGAATATTTGGCTCAGTTGCTCGACGAGTACGGCATCCCTTACCAACGCCCTGCGGGTGGTCACGCCATCTTCGTGGATGCAGACAAGGTGCTCACCCATGTGCCTATCGAGGAGTTCCCTGCGCAAACGCTCACTTGCGAGCTCTATCTTGAGGCAGGTATCCGTGCGTGCGAGATTGGTTATATCTTGGCTGACCGCGACCCTGATACCCGCGAGAACCGCTTCTCTGGTTTGGATCTGGTACGCCTCTGTATTCCTCGCCGCGTTTATACCGACAACCACATGAAGGTCATCGCTGCTGCGCTCAAGAACGTCTATGACTGCCGTGAGACGATTACCCGTGGTTTGGCTATCACTAAGGAGGCACCTCTCATGCGCCACTTCACCGTCGAGCTAGAGCGCCTCGGATAACCAATATCCTATAGCCCATAACCTATAGCCTATACCCCATAGCCTATAGCCCAAACAAACGAGGTCACACGACCTCGTTTTTTCATATAAATTCCCTTATAAATCTTTAGTGATTCTTTGGTGATTCTTTAGTGATTCTTAGGTGATTTATAGGTTATTCTTTGGTTATTCAGCAACTTTCACTATAGGACTGCCCTCTCTTCCTCTTCCTTCTCATACATTTTTCCGCTTTCTTTCTCGTTACCACCTCGATACCATTCCGTTACCACTGTATTACCATCTAATACTTTCCCCGTACTATGCCACCTGTCTAGCCCTCGCCTCTAACCTTTAACCTCTAACCTTTCACCTTTCCCATTACACCTTGATTTTTATTTATTTTTATAGGGCTCACCGAGCCCGTATTTTTGTTCAAATATTTATCGCAGTCACTTTTTCCACTCAAAATTTGCAAATCCGCAAATTTTGTTGTACCTTTGCAACCGAATCCTACGCTGGAGGGAAATATGTCCTGCGAAAAGTGTTTCGCGAAGGTTCTTTTTTTGGGTAGGTTTCTGACATATTGAAATAGCGTTTATTGCGCTTTGCGTTTGACAGTTCGAAACTTAGCAACTTTCAGATTAATAGTCAAAATCAAAGTAACAGTAAATGCCTATGGGTATGATTATACCCATACTACATCTACGAAAGGTGTAGTATGTTTTCATACCAGCGTAGGTTTCCTGTTGTTTATTTGACTATTAAGGTTATGCTAAGACCTCGAACTGTAAGTAAACAGCACGAGGTCTACGCTTTTTTGTTGTGTATTTATAAAAATCAATAATATGAAAAGACTATTATTTTTTACAATGTGTTTGTTGTGCGTATGTTATGCTAACGCACAAATGGTTTTTGAGAATAAAGACCAAAGATGGAATATTACAGGTGTAGCATCGAATGATGATTATACTGCAATCTTCTGTGACATAACAATCCTCAGCAATAAACCAGGATGCTTTGATTCTCACGAATTAGACGAAAATGCGTCTATCTATATTTCTGGCTCATTTGGAAAATACAAATTAGTGGCTTCTGAATATGAAGGCTATTACAAGCCATGGAATAGATACTACAAGGTTACTTATTGGAATTATTTTATGAATAAGAATAAGGGAAAAGTGGCGCATGCCACATTCTATTTTCCTCGTGTACCTGCTGGCGTTAGTACAATTAAATGGCATTTTCATGGTGGTACTGGTAATTCGAATTTTAAAAAGCGTAACTATCAATGCCCATCGTTTGTTGTAAATACACTGGATGTTCCACAAAATAAAAATACTACTCCACAGACGTCCTACACAGAGGAAAAATTGCGAAATATCTGGGATAATTCGCCTGCTGCTCCTATTGAGGGCATTTACAATTTTATTAGTACATCTAACCCACAACACTGGGGGAGCAACCGCCACCGATTGGCAGTTGTTAAAGAAAAAGAAACATACAAAGTAATTTATTTAGAGGGATCAAACAATGAAGTATGGAAAGAGGGTGAATTAAAGGGTACATTTACAGCTACCACAACTGCGGGATTGTATAAAGTTAATTCTTGGTACTTAGAAAACAAGATGCAATCTAAAGCGGACTTTTACTTGGAGTATCATGAGAAGAAAATAACGCTATATGACACTAAAAACTATGTCGAAACAATATTTATGAAACTATACCCAGAAAATGATATTGACTTTTCTATGGTAGAACAAGAGAAAAACAAAGAGGAGAAGCTGCCAAAAGAACTCAAAGGAAATGGTAGCGGATTCTTTATTGGCAAAAATATCATTGCAACTAATAATCATGTAGTGGATGGAGCGAACGAGATAAGGGTACAAATCCAAACGGCTTTAGATATAAAGACGTACTCCACTAAAGTTTTGTGTGTTGATAAGATAAATGACCTTGCACTTTTGATGATTGATGACAAGGAGTTTCAGCCCATATCCACTCTTCCTTATAATATCTACCAAAGAACAATTGATGTAGGCTCTTCCATATTTACTATGGGCTACCCAATGGCTCAAACTATGGGAGCAGAAATCAAAGTAACAGACGGAATCATTAGTTCTAAAACAGGATATGAGGGGCAAATATCTGCCTATCAAATTTCCGCCCCAATACAACCAGGAAATAGTGGAGGACCAATGTTCGATAAAGAGGGTAACTTAGTGGGAATAACTTCGGCGGGGATTATTGGCGCAGATAATGTGGGTTATGCAATAAAGAGTAGTTATTTATACCAATTGATGGATGCTGCTCCAATCGATATTAAAGATATAACAGATAAATCTCCTAAGCAAAGTAATTTTACTGAACTTATTAAAGAGTTCGCGCCCTATGTGGCTATGATATTGATCTATTAAAATCTACTAAAATATTAACTCTTAAAAACTTACAACAATGAAAAAAACATTTCTTTTGATCGTAGCATGCTTTTTCGCATTTGCTACCGTACAAGCACAAAGTTCTGAAGTAGAGGCTACAACTCAATTAACCAAAGCAGAACAGTTTAAAACTAAAAATAGTTTTATTAAAGAAGATAAAATCTACACACATAAGGGGCAAGGTGTTCAAATGTTTGCAAAATTATTCACTGATTTAAAAACTGGAGAACAATTAGCTGCGTTAGAATTTTATCCTTCTGCTGGGCAGCAAATGCAAAATTTGATGATAGGTCAATACTCAGCTCCGTTAGGATATCTAGATTTAGAAGAGGTTAACGACCTTGTACTAGCATTAGAAAAAATGTTAGAACATGCTTCTAATGCTGATAAAAAGGATGAATTTACCATAACATACTCTGCTCCTGGTGGTATTGACGTATGTTTCGTAAGATATGAGAATGGATCAGAGATTTGTACAATGCGTAAAAAATGGTATTCCCTTGATGATTATGGTATACAAACAACTAAATATTCAGAAGGTTGGATTACTATTACTTCTGTAGTAATGCCAAAACTTATTTCTGCGATAAAAGAAGCTAAAGCGATTGCCAATCAAGCATTAGCAAAATAAAATCTACAATCATATTAAGGTAGATTTTAGAGAGTATGTTATTGCAACATACTCTCTTTTTTCATTATTAATGTCTAATACTCCTCTTTCGGCAAGGGTTCGGTATCCCTTCGGAAAACTGGAAGGTGAAAAGTGAACACATAACAGCCACAGATAAGAGACAACTAGCCCATAGATATGCTTTTTTGTTCTATGCTCGTGTTTCATCCTCAGAGTGGGGACTCTTCGGACACATCGCTCGGAGTGCGTTCCGTCGCACTCCTTCAGGTCGCGAAGTGGTCGCGTAGCCCGCAGTCAACTTGAAAGCAGTCTGAAATCGACCTAAAAGCCACCGAAAGCCCATAGATCTCCCACAGATGTGCTATCGTGGTCGCCTAATCCGCAGGTGACTTTATATATCTTGTAAAACACAAAAATTGGGGATTTTCTGACAAAAATACAAAAAACATTTGCACAAACCAAATAAAAATCACTACCTTTGCAGCAGAATTGTTATGTTTTTTGCGTAATAAACATAACATACTAAGAATTAATGTGTGGTCTGCAGTATGGATATTACAAAACAAATAAAGAAAATTTTAAACAAAACAGACATTAGTACCTTGCTCGCGTTGATAATGTTTGAATAACTTCCCCCTATGAACCCGTAACCTACTCATTTGCTTTCGGCACAACAAAGCCCACGACAACACAACCTATGGCACCCGCTGCCCAGACGATGATTCGGATGGGTAGCGTTTTTATAAAGAAAATAGTAGAGATAGCCACCATCGTAGCCATCAGAAGAATAATAGATATACGCTTGCGCATGGTAAGACCACCCTTATCGCGATACTCGCGGATATACTTGCCCAAAAAGGACTGCAACAACCACGCCTGCAAGCGAGGCGAGGAGCGATAAAAACACCAAGATGCCAACAGCACAAAAGGTGTTGTTGGCAATCCTGGTACAAATATTCCCATCGTGCCAAGCACGACAGAGATACATCCTAAAATGATGTAAAACACTCGCATTACTCAGCTGCTTGAGCTGGGCACTCTGCTTGCTTCTCGCAGCAAGCCTTTTGGCACTCTGCCTTAGCAGCGCAGCAGCTATCAGCTTTCTCGCATGGAGTAGCGCAAGCAGCCTTAGCAGCGCAGCTATCAGCCTTGCAGCACTTCTTCTCTACACACTCGGTCTTTGGGCAGCACTCCTTAGTGCACTCGCCCTTGTCTGCCTTCTTGCAGCAGCAACTCATTGCGCAAAATGCAACAGCAGCGATTAATAAAATCTTCTTCATAACGCTTAAAAATTTTAAAAGTTTCAACGGTTTTAGAATTCTAAAAGTTATAAAATTCTACAAGTTTTAATTACTGATTTACAAAATCCGTGCAAATTTACATTAAAAATTGCATATGTGCAAAAAAAATTGTACTTTTGCGGACAATTTAATGATTTTTTCATACTTTGGAGTAAAATGAAAACTAAAAACGATTGGAAACAGAGCAACTGGTATTTTGTTCTCATCAATTTGGCTGCCGCTGTGGTAGTAGGTATCGTAGTGGTTTTGATTGTGACTTTGTGCCTGCGCCGTGCCACCGAACATGGTGTGGAGGTTACTGTGCCTAATATCACTGGCTTGTATCTTGAAGAAGCCAATATCATAGTTGAGTCGGAAGGATTGCGCTTGCAAGTCATCGACTCTACTTATTCCAACAAGACCCCCCTTGGCACCATCGTGGAGCAGAACCCAGTGGCAGGTTCGGCGGTGAAGCACGACCGCACCATCTACGTGATTCGCAATGCCCAGTTCCGCCGTCCAGTCATAATGCCTGAGTTGCGCGACTTGAGCTTGCGCCAAGCATCGGTAACCATCCAAGCATTAGGATTGCTAGTGAAAGAGATTACCTACGAACCTTCAGCATACAAAGATATCATCCTTGACATACAAACTGAAGACCAAACACCTATCTTGGCGGGTAGCAGTTTGGCAGAAGGCACCCCCATCATTTTGGTTGTAGGCAAAGGGCAAGGAACCTCTGAAGTGACAGTACCTTCAGTGGTAGGAAAGTCGCTGACAGATGCTCGTTCGTGGCTATTGGGTAGCAAACTGAGTGTCGGCGTGGTGGAATACGACATCCCACCTACCGAGGAGACACAAGAGCAATACATTGTCTATAGCCAATCGCCAGAGAGTGGCACAGTTGTTGTAGAAGGAACCAATGTGAATCTCAAACTATCCACCGACATCGAAAAGACCATTACCGCGGACAACGAAGTGGATGAGGAGGAGTTTTTCTAGAGGTTAGACCGCTTCGCTGTTAGAGATTAGACCGTTACACTGTTAGATCGCGACTACGTCGCTGTTATACGCAATGATCTAATATCTCTCAGGGCATTAGCCTGGTCTAACAACGCAGTTGTCTAACAGGCATAGCCGATCTATTTATTATTATGACAGAAGAAATACAGAACATAGAGCAAGACGAAGTATGGGAGCGTTGGCGAAGTGAGGTGGACAAGGGTCAAGCCCTTCAGCGCATTGATAAGTACCTAGCAGAGCATATGGCAGGCACTTCGCGTAGTCGTATCCAAAGTGCTGCAGATGCAGGTAACGTATGGGTCAATGGCAAGCCCGTGAGCAGCAACTACAAGATCAAGCCCTTCGACGTCATACAAGTGCTACTCGACCACGAGCCGCATGACTATACCATCCAACCCGAAGAGATTCCGCTGGAGGTAGTGTACGAAGATGATGACGTACTAGTCATCAACAAGCCCGCAGGTATGGTGGTGCATCCTGGACATGGTAACTACGAGCATACGTTGCTCAATGCTTTGGCATACTACTTCCGCGACAAACTGGACATCAACGATCCTAATATCGGTCTTGTCCATCGCATTGACAAAGACACCAGCGGCCTATTACTCATAGCCAAGACACCCGAGGCGAAGACCAACTTGGGGCAACAGTTTTTTGAGCATACCACTCGCCGCACCTACAATGCCCTTGTTTGGGGAACCTTTACCGAAGATGAAGGCACCATCACGGGCGCACTCGCGCGCGATACACGCGATCGCACAATATATAGGATATGGGACCTTGAGGAGAACCCCAATGCCAAAGAGGCTATCACCCACTGGCGCGTACTGGAGCGTTACCCCTATGTCACACTCGTGGAATGTCGCCTCGAGACGGGACGCACCCACCAGATTCGCGTTCACATGAAGAGCATCGGGCACCCACTCTTTGCCGACGAGAAATATGGCGGCATGGAGATACTCAAGGGACTGCCTACGCAGAAATACAAACAATACATCCAAAACTGCTTTGCACTCTGTCCACGACAAGTACTACATGCCAAAACCTTAGGCTTTCGTCATCCTCGAACGGGCGAGGAGATGAATTTTACAAGCCAATGGCCCGAAGATATGCAAAACCTAATAAACAAATGGAAAAACTATGAACCGAATACTTTGGGCAGATGATGAGATTCATTTGCTAAAACCCTACATCATTTATTTGCAAGAAAAAGGCTACGAAGTTACCCCTGTCAACAGTGGTCAAGATGCCATCGAAGCTTGCCAAGAGCAGCGATTTGATATTGTTTTCTTGGATGAGAACATGCCAGGTTTGTCTGGACTAGAGACCCTGCAAGAGATTAAGGACCTGCACCCCACCCTGCCTGTGGTGATGATTACCAAGTCTGAGGAGGAGCATATCATGGAGCAAGCCATCGGACAGAAAATAGCCGATTACCTCATCAAACCAGTCAATCCAAGCCAAATACTACTCTGCCTCAAGAAGCATATCCACCAGCGCGAGATTGTGGAGGAACATACCAACACCACCTACCGCCAAGAGTTCTCCGACATCACCTATATGATCGATACCGCCACTACCATCGAGGAGTGGATGGCCGTTGAGCGCACCCTCACGCGTTGGGAGCTTGAGTTGGAGAATGTGGACTCTGCCATGCATGAGATGTTGCATATGCAGCGTGAGCAAGCCAATACTAAGTTTGCCAAGTTCATCGCCAAGAACTACGAGTCATGGTTTGCGCAAGGAGCCAAACGCCCACTCATGTCGCCCGACCTCATGAAGCAAACCATCTTCCCTATGCTCGATGCTGGCGAGAAAGTATTCTTCGTGGTCATCGACAATTTCCGCTACGACCAATGGAAGATCATCCAACCCCTTCTCTCGGAGTGGTTCACCATCAAAGAGGAACAGATGTACACCTCCATCCTACCTACTGCCACACAGTATGCCCGCAATGCCATTTTCGCGGGACTGATGCCGCAGCAAATTCAGGAGATGTACCCCAACCTGTGGATCGACGAAGACGAAGAAGAGAGCAAAAACAACAACGAGGAAGCCCTGATCCAAACTCAACTCGACCGCTTCCGCAAACGCTATGGCTACACCTATTACAAGGTCAATGAGAGCGACTTTTGCGAGAAGATTACCCGCCAGTTCAAGGGACTCAAAACACCGCTTAACGTGGTGATAATCAACTTCATCGACATGCTATCCCACTCACGCACCGATAGTAAGATGATGCGTGAGCTCGCCAACGATGAGGCCGCTTACCGCAGCCTCACCCTCAGTTGGTTTAAGCACTCGCCTACGGCGGAGATGTTCCGCCGAATTGCTGCACTCGGCTATAAGGTAGTGCTCACCACCGACCATGGCACCACACGCGTGGACAATGCCGTGCAAATCATTGGCGACAAGAACACCAATACCAACCTCCGATACAAGGTGGGCAAAGCCCTCAATTGCAGTGCCAAAAACTGCTTCGAGATTGCCCGTCCAAAGCAAGTAGGATTGCCTTGTCCGAATGTCAGCAGTAGTTATATGTTCTGCACAAGCAACGACTTCTTTGCATATCCAAACAATTTCAACTACTACGCACAATTCTACCGCAACACCTTCCAACATGGAGGTATTTCGATGGAGGAGATGCTCATTCCACTCATCACCCTCGAACCAAAATAACGCATCATGTTTCGCATTATCCGACGCATATTTTGGTCTATCGTCGCGCTCCTCATATTCTGGTGTGCGTGGTCGCTATTCTCCCACCGTATGCCTTGGCAGCACCATACCAAATCTGCTCAACAGCTCAAGGTATTGACCTATAACACCCGCGCCATGATGATTGGCGAGAGCCTCGACTCCAAGTTAGCCATGCTACAATACATCAACCGCATGGATGCTGATATTGTCTGCTTGCAAGAGGTCTTAGTCTATAAGAGCGGACAACGCCTCACCCTGCCCATGCTGCGCGAGGTGATGCGCCAATATCCCTATACCTATTACGACTTCAAGCACTACAATAGCCACCGTCAATTCGGCAATGTGGTCTTCTCGCGCTATCCGCTCATCCACAAGCAAACGGTGCGCTACGAGTCCATGTCCAACATCAGCAGTCAGTGCGATGTGGTGGTGGGTAAGGATACGTTGCGCCTGATTGTCAACCATTTGGAGAGTTTCAAACTCGAAGACACTGACTTCCGCCTCGACTCACTCACCGCAGGACATTTCAAAGAAAGTTCACTCAATCGCAAACTTACGCAGACCAGCCAACTGCGCCGCAAACAAGTGCAGAAGGTGCGCCGTACTATCCGCCAATCGCCTTATCCAGTGATAGCGGTAGGTGATTTTAATGCGCTGCCCGTGTCACTGGTCTATTGGACGATGAATCTAGGTATGCGCGACTGCTTTGCCGAGAGTAGTTTGGGGCGTTATGGTGCCACGTATCAGCGCCATGGCATAGGCATCCGCATTGATTATATCTTCTGCTCCCGTAGCCTTCATCCGCTCACTTGCCGCGTAGGCGAGAAGCGCTACTCCGACCACTATCCTGTGATAGCTACCATCGGATGGGAGTAATACCTCACCTAAAATTTATAACTGAAATGCTATAAACAAATCACCATTTATGTCCGAAAACATAAATGGTGATTAATAGGTAATTGCTAATTCTGCACCAACTTGGTGCACAAGTTCTTACTTCTTGTTTGGCAACTCTAAGCCGTAGCCTTTCTTCTTATCTTCTACTTTCAAAGCGAGGCTGAGCAAGAATGCCAAGACTCCAAAGGAAGCGAAGACGATCATTGGAACTACATAACCGTTGGTAGAAACGCGAAGCGTACCAATTAACATTGGCACTAAGCACAAACCGATATTCTGTACCCAGAAAATCAAACAATAAGCCGAACCCAAGATCTTCTCATCAATAATCTTTGGAACAGATGGCCACATAGATGCTGGTACCAAAGAGAAACTTACGCCCAACACCAAGATGGTAACTAACGCCAAGGTTTTGCTTGGATATGCAGGCAAAACAAAAGCGAAGATACTATGGCAGATAACCATGATAATTGCACCTACCATCATCATCGAAGCACCTTTACCCTTATAGTCAATAAACATACCGAGAAATGGAGTCAATACCATTGCCAAGATTGGGAACCATTTGAATAGACCAGATGCCTCCGCATTGCTAATCATCAATGTCTCCTCAAGGAAGTTGGTTGCAAAGCGTTGGAATGGGAAAATAGCTGAATAATAGAGTACGCACAAAAGGGCAATAATCCAGAACATCTTGCTAGAGAAGATCTTACCAAGGTCAGATACATGGAACTCATCCTCTGGGTCGTGCATATCGGTAGCCTCGCCAATAGCCACAAGTTGCTTGTCGAACTTGGTATCCATGATGGTGAATACGAAGAAGTTGAGCAAGCCAACCACGAGCAAAAGCGCAGCGAAAAGCAATGAAGCCACAACAGATGGATTACCATTGATAGCGAAATGCTCGCTAATAGCAGGTGAGAATGCCATAGCAGCAAACACACCAATACGTGCGATAGCCATCTCAAGACCCATAGCAAGTGCCATCTCTTTGCCTTTGAACCACTTAGCAAGAATCTTACTAACAGTAGTACCAGCCATCTCGCAGCCGCAACCGAAGATCATAAAGCCGAAAGCAGCCATCTTAGCAGAGCCAGGCATAGCCGTCCACCAAGAGTTGAGCCATACGATATTATTGGCATCAAACCAGTCGGAGATACCGATATATTTGATAGAAGCGCCCAACACCATCAAGCCCGCAGAGAGCAAGCCAGTAAAACGAACGCCCATCTTATCCAAGATGATTCCAGCAAAGATGAGGAATCCGAAGACACAAAGGATATATTCCGCAGATGCGTAAGTACCAAACACACCTTGATCCCAACCAAGGGTATCATTGAGCACAGATGCCAAAGGAGAAAGGATGTCCACGAACATGTAGGCAAAGAACATCATTGATGCCACGAGCACGAGGACAGTCCAACGCGCGAGAGCAGAGTCGCGGAGAGTAGATTGCAAAGCTTTTGTCATAATTATGAGTATTTATAAGGCTTCGTCCTCTGGTTTTTCGATCAGAGGACGAGCTTGTTTCTTTTTCTTTTTTAACCATGCTGCTTTACGTTGTTCGTATTCAGCATAGTGGGATTCTAAATAGCCGTCAGCCATTACAGTTGACCGTTGACAATTTACAGTTGACTGTTAAGAGTTACTTGATGCCGAGTTCTGCTTTTACAGCAGCGGTCAAATCCAATGCATCAGGAGCGATGTAGAGCATACCTGCTTTATCCATCACATAGGTGCAACCTTGTGCAGCACCCACTTTATTGATAGCCTCAAGCAATTTGGTTTGTACAGGTTGGAGATACTCTACTTGCTTAGCTTGCAACTCCTTTTGTACGGTTTGATAGAACATTTGCATGCGTTGCTCCATCTCAGCCAACTCTTGTTGACGGAACTCACGTACACCAGCAGTCATGGTAGCTTGTTGTTGTTGGAACTCAGTGAGTTTTTTATTGAACTCCTCTTGCATATTGGCCAGTTGAGTCTCATAAGATGATTGCAAAGAGTCTAATTTCTCACCCATTTGCTTGGTCTCTGGCATAATAGCCATGATTTCTTGCGAGTTAACGTGTCCAATCTTTTGTGCGCTTGCAAGGATAGGCAATGCCAAAGCAAGCATAAGAATCATTTTTTTCATTGTTCTTTTATCTTTTTAATGTTATTATTTCATACGACAAGTATACCAAGGGTATACGAATTGTGCGGTTATTGTGTGGTTATTGTGCGGTTATTGTGCGGTGCGGATAGTTATTTTGCGCCTAATTTTGTCAGCACTTGGTCTGAGATATCCAATTTGCTAGACATATAGATAAGACTTGGTTCCGCAGAACGATCTTTAACCACATCATAATGTTTCTCGTTGGCAATATCTTGGATTGCTGTATAGATTTCGTCTTGGATAGGTTTGAGTAGCGATTCACGTTTCTTGTACCACTCACCTTCCTGTCCGAAATAAGTACGTTTGAGTTCAAGCAACTGTTGCTCTTTTTGAAGAATCTCGTCTTCACGACGTTGTTTCATCTCCGCAGAGAGGAAAATTTGCTCTGTTTGGTAATTGGTAGTAAGAATTTGCACCTCTTGTTGTAAGGCATCAATCTCCTTCTGCCAACGTTTTGAAATCATATTAAGTTGCTCATTAGCCGTTTCATACATAGGAAGATTCTTCAATATGTATTGCATATCAACATATGCTACAGAGAACTTTTGTGCGAGCATCGGAGTGGTTGCGCTCCAAGCGGCGAATGCCATAATGGCGATTAAAATATATCGTTTCATGTTACACCTTATATATATTATAATTCTTGTCCAAGTACGAAGTGGAATTGTGAGCCACCATATTGATTAGATCCATTGATTGGGTCAAAGCCCCATCCCCAGTCAATACCCATGAGTCCGAACATAGGCAAGAAGAGGCGTACACCTACACCAGCAGAACGCTTGAGGTTGAATGGGTTATAATCTTTGATATCTGCGAAGCAGTTACCCGCCTCCACAAATGCCAATGCCCAAATAGTGGCATTCTGTTCAAGAGAAATTGGATAACGGAGCTCCATTGTGAACTTGTTGTACACATATCCCATGTTACGTCCAACCGCTGGATCGTAAGGCGTGAGTGAACCCGATTGGTAACCACGCATAGAAATATACTCTGTAGAGTAGCTGGAATAGCTAGACATACCATCGCCACCCATATAGAAGGTTTCGAATGGGGATTTAGCATTCTTATTATAATGTCCCAAATAACCAAACTCTGCACGAGTCATGAGAATAAGTTTGGAATCGGGCGTAAGTGGTGTAAACACTTTACCAGAGAAACGCCATTTGTGGTACTCAAGCAGGTGGTACTTCTCCGAAGGCGTCATTTGAGCATATTGCGCATCGGTAGTACCCTTGATGAGTGAATATGGTGGCGTAATCTTCAGTCCTAAAGTGAATTGCGAACCACGACGAGTATAGATTGGGTTGTCGATACTAGAGCGTGAAAGTTGCAAGTTGAGCGCAAAGTTATGGCTATTACCATCGGTAAGAATCATATATGGCCAATCTTTGAGCATATACAGCTGATAACTCAACTCTCCGTAGAAAGAGAAATAGTCATCAGGCCAACTCAAACGTTTACCATAACCCAAACTCACACCAAACGTACGGAGATACTTATCGGGATCGGCCTCAGACTCCTGTAACTGTTGGTAATAATCGGATTGACCGTAGTAGTTGTAGTTGTAGTAGTAGTTGTTATAGAGATTCTCGTAAGCCTTGTAATAACGGTCGGAATAACCCGTTTGCGAAGCAAAGAAGATGCTCGCACTCAGCGAGTTAGGTCGTTTTCCGCCGAGCCATGGCTCTAAGAAGCTGATGGATGCTGAGGTATAGTACACACCATTGGTGCGTGCGTTGATGCTGAAAGTTTGGCCTTCACCTTGTGGCACGATGCGATAGCTCTTTGGATTAAAGAGGTTCTGAATGGCGAAGTTGGTAAATTTCAAACCCAACGAACCAACAAGACCAGTAGCACCCCAACCGAGTGAGAACTCGATTTGGTCGCTCGACTTGGTCTCCAGTTGATAGGTAATATCTACCGTACCATCTTCTGGATTAGGCTGAATATCTGGCACCAATTTCTCTTGATCGAAGTGACCCATTTGCGCCAACTCACGAAGTGAGCGCATGATGTCGGATTGACTGTAGAGTTGACCTGGCTTAGTATAAAGTTCGCGACGCACTACGTGCTCGTACACGCGCGTATTACCTACTATATTAATCTCGTTGATGGTAGCAGGCTTACCCTCATACATACGCATCTCGAAGTCAATCGAATCATTCTCGATTCGAACCTCCACAGGGTCAACACTAAAGAAGAGATATCCCTGATCCGTATAGAGTTTCGCCACTGCATCATCATCCTCATTGAGGCGCTTGTTGAGTTCTTTGAGGTTGTAGGTATCACCATGTTTGATTCCTAAGATGGCATTGAGATAGTCATAAGGATACACCGTATTTCCGACCCACGTAATGTCACGGAAGAAATACTTATTACCTTCATCTACAGTCATATATACATCTACACGCGTAGAATCCTCCTTAGAGCGAACGACGCTATCTGCAACAATCATAGCATCGCGATAACCTATCTCATTATACTTCTCAATGATCAACTTTTTGTCATTCTCAAATTCGTCTGCGACAAACTTTTTAGTCTGAAAAAGATTAACAATATGGTTGTCATTAGTCTTTTTCATTGCACGGTTAATCTGGTTATGATTTAATGCCTCATTACCAGTGATATAGATATGTCCTACACGAATTTTATCTTTCTTATCAATATTTACAGCTACCTTTACATAGCCAGGATGGTCGTGGTCGTTGAACTGATGAACAGTTATTTCCGCGTTATAGAAGCCCTTTTCATCCAAGTATTTCTTGACTACTTTCTTTGCCCTATCCGCCAAGTCAGGTGTCATCTGACCTCCCTTTTTAATACCCACCTTGACCTCTACGTCTTCTTGTTCGCTCTTACGCAATCCGTTATACACAATATCCGAAACACGTGGACGTTGAGTAAGCGCTATTTCAATCCAAATCTTATCGCCTTCGATTTTAGTTGCCTTGAATTTAACATCAGAAAACAAGCCTTGCTTCCAGAAACGTTTGAGCGACTTGGTGATTTGGTCACCAGGTATCTCAATTTTATCTCCTACCGCCAAACCTGAGAATCCAATCAACACAAAATCCTCATAGCTATCAGCACCTGTAACTGCAATATCTGCAATCTCATAGGTTTTGCGTTGCATGGTGTACTCAATCGTAGGAACAGGAGATGAAGCAACGACCGTATCCGCAGATACAGACAACGAATCTACTTGAGCTGCCATAGGCAGCGCCAGCAACAAAGCGAACAATATGTTAACAAATCTGCTCACTGGTTTTTCCAAATCTACGTTCACGATGTTGATAATCCACTATCGCACGATAAAATTCTTCATTGGTAAACTCTGGCCACAGACAATCCGTGAAATATAGCTCAGCGTAAGCCAACTGCCACAATAAGAAATTACTAATGCGGAGTTCGCCACTAGTACGAATTAATAAGTCTGGATCGGGCATATCACAGGTCGTGAGATTTGCAGAAATAGTCTCCTCATTGATATCCTCAAGCAGCATCGAGTTATCTTTTACCGCCCGAGCAATTTGGCGCACTGATTGAATAATCTCCCAACGTGCGCTGTAGCTGAGGGCTATTACCAGCGTTAGACCTGTATTTTGACTCGTTTGCTCTATACACGCAACAAATTTGTCATGCGTAGCCTTCGGCAAACGACTTATATCACCAATTGTTTGAAGACGAATATTATTCTTCATCAAAGTAGGCGTTTCCTTGGCAATGGTATCTACCAGCAACGCCATCAAAGCATCCACCTCCTCCTTTGGTCGATTCCAATTCTCAGTAGAAAAGGCATACAATGTCAAATACTCAATCCCCAGTTCTGCCGCAGCCTCTGTGATACGATGCACAGTCTCTACACCTTGACGGTGTCCGAACATACGTGCCATACCTTGGCGTTTTGCCCAACGACCATTGCCGTCCATGATAATGGCAATGTGGCGAGGTATTCTATCTTGTTGTATTTGCTCTTTGTATCCCATCAAATTCTTAATCATTTCTACAAAACGAACATATCTTTGCTCCTTTTCCAAATTCAAAGACAATGCCCAACATTATCGTAGAGGTTACATCATTATTCATTATATTGCCACCGTTTAGGTCGTGCGTGTTATTATATTCAGGAAGCCCCTCCAAGCCATCACCATTGTACACGTACACATTGTGTTGCCACGCAGCTTGCAACTGCCATCTATCAGCAAATTTCCACTTCAAGCCGACACCGACTGGCAAATAAACACCGACCTTCCAATCATTATACGCGCCCACTCCTACACCTATTGATATATATGGTGTGATCTGCTTTACGCGATAGTCATGTGATTGACTGCCAAAACGAAAGAAATTGTACTCTGCATTCACATCCAAAGCCCATAGCGGATTTCCACACGCACGCTGGTGTTGAATTTTTGCTTGTAAAGCCCAACGCTGGTCAAACTTATATCGGAATTGCGCGCCATAAGCTCCACTCACGCTTTGAAACACATGCGGAGCCGACTCACCAACGTAATACCCCATACCTCCTTGCACGCCTATCTCGCAATGATACATGCGATTGTCCGCAAAACTAACACCAGTATAGCACCAAGCAATTAAAGTAAGGATTCCTAATTGGCTTAAACGATTTGACATTCTTTTTAGGAGCACCTACGATTTAATAATTTACAAGCATGCGTTTACGCTCACCAAAACTATAAATCACACCTAAGTTCAACACCACATTATTCCAAACACCTATACGTAAATCGTCGTAACTTGTCCAGATCTCATCCCCTGCTTTAGTTGCAACAGTACCTCCTGAAGGGTCTTTACCGATACCTAAATTATATTGACAAGCTGCCTTCAACTGCCAATTGTATGCCATACGCCACTTCACACCAACACCCACTGGCAAATAAAAATTCGCAGCAAGATTAGAAGGACCTATCATCGTATACATCTTATCAAGATCCTCTGGAGTCCACTCATGTACTGGAACACCCTTTCCACGAACTGGTGCGTACTTGTTTGAAATAGCCACACCCACACCAAAGAAGACATATGGTGTTATAGGATAAGCACGCGAACGTAGCCAACGAGAACTTTTTGGACGGTGATAACGTGTACCATAGTTCAAGATATTGTATTCCGCAGTAACATCAACATTCCACATCGCATTGTAGAAATGCGAACCGCCATCTTTGAAATAAATACGCTGGCGCATCGCTTGTGCTTGAAAAGCCCAATGATAGTCAAGACTATATCTCGCTACTGCACCAAAGGTCTCCATCACAGGAAACTTATCCGCCAACGGTGTTACTGCATTTTGATAAACGCGCGTAATTCCATCCGCAGGCTCCGTCATACCATAGTGCAAGCCAATTCCCACTTGGAGACCTAGCTCAAAGTGCTCACCGCGCGCTGCTGACACACCTTTTCCAACAGCAGCAGACCGTCTTGGTGCTGCAAACAAACCTTGTGCGCAAATAGCCACAAGCAAAAATACCATCAATACTTTAACTTTGTTCATAAAGCGATATCTCGTCTTTTTTGTTACTATACCATAATTAGCCCGCAAAGGTACTACTTTTTTTTGATATATGCAAATTATTTTTGAATTAAAATACGAAAAGCATCTACAACACGACTTACCTCTACCACTTTTATCTTCAATCCCAATGCGTTATACTTCTGTCCTGAAGGGATTATAATCTGCTCAAAACCAAGCTTTTCCGCCTCTCGAATGCGTTGATCAATACGGTTTACAGGACGTATTTCTCCCGCCAATCCCACTTCGCCTGTTAAACAAATTTTAGCATCCAAAGCAATATCCATATTGGACGATAATACCGCTGCTAATACTGGCAAATCGATAGCAGGGTCATTCACCTTGATACCACCTGCAATATTCACGAATACGTCCTTTTGGAGAAGTTTGAATCCTACCCTTTTCTCCAGAACAGCCAAGAGCATATTCAATCGTCTGCCGTCAAAGCCCGTGCTACTACGCTGCGGCGTGCCATAGGCTGCACTCGCAACAAGGGCTTGAACTTCAATTAGTAATGGGCGCACACCCTCCACCGCAGCAGCAATAGCCACACCTGATAAGCCATCACGATTACTAGATAATAGTAGTTCGCTCGGATTCAGCACCTCGCGCAAGCCATCCTGTTGCATTTCGAAGATTCCTAATTCGCTCGTACTACCAAAACGATTCTTTTGTGCTCGCAGAATACGATAGACATAGTGTTGGTCACCTTCAAATTGAAGCACGGTATCTACTATATGCTCCAGCACTTTTGGTCCAGCCAGCGAACCCTCTTTATTGATATGCCCCACAATGATAAATGGCACATTTTTTTCTTTCGCATACTGCAAGATTCGTGCTGCACATTCCTTCACTTGACTCAAACTTCCGATACTCGCCTCAATGGACTCTGTACCTATCGTTTGAATACTATCCACTACCACTATATCGGGCTGAATTTCGGTTACGCTATCCAAGATTCGCTCCAATGAAGTCTCTGCTAGGATATACAGATTCTCTGCATTGCCAGATAAACGCTCTGCTCTGAGTTTCAGCTGCTTAGCACTTTCCTCGCCACTAGCATACAGTGTTTTCCTATTCCCCATTTTCATCAGCACTTGCAGGGCAAGCGTTGATTTTCCGATACCTGGCTCACCGCCCAAGAGCACCAAACTGCCAGGCACTAATCCACCTCCCAACACACGATTTAACTCCGAGGATTGCATATCTAATCGCATTTCCTCTTTTGCCTCCACCTCGTGCAAGCGCTGCGCTTGTGCACCACGGCGCAAAGAAGCTCCGCCTTTCTTGGTGGAAATGGTAGCAGCAACCTCTTCTTCGTATGTTCCCCATTCACCACAAACAGGGCAGCGACCAATCATTTGAGGAGATTGGGCGCCACAATTGGAGCACACATATTTCGTGGAAGTCTTCGCCATTATAGTTCGATTTTCTCTTTTTCTACTGCTAATACGGTATTCTCAAAAACCTCTTTCGCTTCGTTCAAAAATACCGTATGATCGTCTTCGCGAGCACTAAAATGCCCAATTATCAATTTTCCTGCCCCTGCTAATTTAGCAATCTGCGCTGCTTGTTTAGCAGTAGAATGGGTATGTTTTTTACATTTGTCAGCATCCTTTTCGGTGTACGTTGCCTCATGGAAGAGCACCTCTACTCCAGCAATCTGCTCAACTATCTGCTCGCGATACGCCGTATCCGAACAGTAGGCATACCGTTTGCGGGGTTCTTTGTCGCGATGATGTTCGGTAAACAAAAAACCACAAGTAGGTACTTTGTGTTTCAGCGGAATCGTTTCAATCGTCAATGTACGATCCTCAAAAATCACTTCTTTCTTGCGCGGATTGATGGCATGAAACTCCACCTCATATGGCAAGTCTTGGCAATGATAATCTAGCAACGGACGAAGCAGTTTCTCCAAGTCAGCATGCGCATAGATATGCAAGGGTTGCGTCCGCCCCATCATTCCTAAAGTAGAGATTAATCCTATCAATCCAAAGCAATGATCGCCATGCAAATGCGAAATCAGCACCGTATATAGCCGTGCAGTTTTCACACCCAACTGCCTCATTTTCAGCTGAGTTCCTTCTCCGCAGTCCACAAGAAACGACTTGTCGCACAACTCCACAATCTGCCCTGTAGGCGAATTTTGGAACGTCGGCATTGCGCTGCCACAACCTAATATGGTTACTTCGTTATTCAAAAGCGTTCTAAAAGTTTTAAGCGTTCTAAAGGTTTAGCCACGAAGACTCAAATACACTCGCATAAACACCGCTTTGGTGTATTGAGGGAAGTCGCCTTGCTGAATCCAACCATGGTAACCAGGATCACGACGGAAGACATCCGCCACACGTTGCCCCTTATACTTACCAAAATTGAATATCTCTTTACCCTCTGCGTCATATGCCACACGTCCTGCAAAGTCCGCAAAGCGCACTGCACCCGTGGTATAATCTGCCAATTCCTCTACAGTATCAGGCAATTCGTATTTCTCCAACTGTGCCTTCAGCACCTCGTAAGTCGCCATGGTATCTGCATCCGCAGCATGGGCATTGGTCAGATCCTTGCCGCAATAGAACTTATACGCAGCTACCAAGTTACGTGGCTCTTGACGTTGGAAAATGGTAAACACATCCACCATGCGCATGCGTTTCAGATCCACATTTTGTCCTACACGCAACAGCTCTTCCGCCAGCAATGGAACATCAAAATGATTGGAGTTATAACCTGCCAAGTCGCTATCTTCTAGCACCTTAACCAATTCAGGCGCAATCTCTTTGAAGGTAGGACAATCCACCAAATCCTCATCATGTATGCCGTGCACAGCAGTAGCCTCATCCGAGATATGCATTTGTATTTCTTGCCCAAGCATCACCTGCGTAGGTTTAACGCGGAAAGTCTTCCCCTCGGCACAGCCATTAGGGAAGACCTTGTAGTAACTCAATTCTACGATTCTATCTTGAGCTATATTCAAACCCGTAGTCTCCAAGTCAAAGAAAACCAGCGGGCGTGTCAATTTCAACTTCATTAGTCGTTCAAAAGCATTGGCATCAACAATATGAGCAACTCTTGGTTTGCCTCGTTCTCAGAAGGCAAAATCAAACCTGCGCGTGCAGGATCTGCCAAAGCCAAGATTACATCTTGAGAAGCGATTGAAGACAAGATCTCAATCAAGAAAGGCGCCTTAAAGCCGATTGCCATTGGCATACCAGCGTAATCGCATGCGATAGTCTCTTCTGCTGAAGTAGAAAAGTCGATATCTTGAGCAGAAATCTTGATTTGGTTCTCGGTCAATGCCAACTTAATCAAGCTGGTACCCGTGTTAGCAAACACAGCCACACGCTTACAAGCATTCACGATTGTTTGACGATCCACAATCACTTTGTTGGTATTGTTTTGTGGGATCACCGCATTGTAGTTAGGGAAACGACCCTCTATTTGACGGCAAACAACCACTGTCTTACCAAATGCAAAGGTAGCATTCTTCGCACCAAAGTTAACTGACACAGTATCATTACCCTTCAGCACTTGACGAAGCAACTGAGCAGGTTTCTTTGGCAGGATAAAACTAACAGGTTGTGCACTTGCAACAGTAGAGTTGGTGTAACGTACCAAGCGATGGGCATCTGTAGCCACCATGGTAATCTTGTCCTCTGCGAGGTCAAAATAAATACCATTCATCACAGGACGCAACTCGTCATCAGCTGTACAGAAGATTGTCTTATTCACAGCATCCAATAGCACATCAGCCGCAATCTCAAAGCTATTCTCACCCGCCTCTACTGGCATCTCTGGATACTCATTACCATTCGCACCAACGAAACTATACGTACCATTCGCACTGGTGATATTCAAGCCAAAGTTCTGGTCATCAATATGGAATGTCAATGGTTGCTCTGAGAACTCCTTGAGGGTTTCCAACAAAATCTTCGCAGCCACAGCCACCTTTCCTTCACCCTGTGCGCCATCTACTGGCATGGTAGTACGCAAAGTGGTCTCACCATCAGATGCGGTCAAAGTCAACTCATCACCTTTCAAGTCAAATAACACGCACTCCAAAATCTGTAAACTATTCTTAGCCGCAATCACGCGACTTGCAGCTTGCAATTGTGCAAACAATTCCTTGCTGGATACATTAAATTTCATATTCGTTTAATTTTAATTTGTTATCAATCTTTTCAGCCGGCAAAGTTACAAAAAAATAACGAATTATACAAATAATTTGCATAAATTATTTATTTTTCTTACCTTTGCACCCAAAATATGTGCCCTAAACACGAAACTCTAAACACTAAACAAAAAAATGATTGGTATTTTTGACAGCGGTTATGGCGGTCTGACGATCTTAAATAAGATTCGCCAATTGCTTCCCGAGTACGACTATCTCTACTTGGGTGATAATGCTCGTGCGCCATACGGAACTCGTTCATTTGATGTGATTTACGAGTACACACTGCAAGCTGTCAACTACCTGCACGAGCAGGGATGCAACCTCATTATTTTGGCATGTAATACTGCCAGTGCGAAGGCACTCAGAACGATTCAGCAGCGTGATATTAATCCCGATGAAGTTCGCGTGTTGGGTGTGATTCGCCCTACCGTGGAAGTCGTGCCCGCGCGTACGCGCACAAAACATATAGGTGTGCTTGCTACTCCTGGCACCGTGGCTTCTGAGAGTTACGTCATCGAGTTGATCAAGCAAGACCCTACCCTAGTTGTCACCCAACAAGCATGTCCCATGTGGGTGCCGTTGATTGAGGCAGGCGAGCATTTGAGCGAAGGTGCTGACTATTTCGTAGAGAAGTACTTAAACGAATTGCTTGCGCGCGACCATGAGATAGATACAATCATTTTGGGTTGCACCCACTATCCACTTATTCAAGATAAGATTGAGCAATATCTTCGGACCCTCCCTAACCCTCCCTTCAAGGGAGGGGATGGTGGAGCGATGATGGTTGACGGGTTTGAAAGAAGAGTCATATCGCAAGGCGAGATCGTCGCGCATAGTCTAGCGGATTATCTGCGCCGCCATCCTGAAATTGTCGAACGTATCTCCTCCCCTTTGAGGGGGAGGTCAGGAGGGGGCTTCCTTACTACCGAATCAGCCACCAAGTTCTCTGATTCTGCTTCGTTTTTCTTATCGGAGCCAATTGAGGCGGAGCATATTGAGTTATAAAAAATCCGCGGGCAAAGCCTGCGGATTTTTCTTCTATTGCATTATTTCCAATCCTATCAAATACCCATACTTGCTTTGATAGCAGGTACTTTGGCTTCGGCTTCGGCTACGGCTTTGTCGTAGTCGGCTGGAGTTGGCATCTGAGCAGGAATCTCGAAGTAGAACTTGATCTTCGGTTCGGTACCACTTGGGCGAACAGAAATCTTCATGCCACCTTCGGTGAAGTATTGGAGCACATTGCTGGTTGCATTGAGTGCCATCACGATAGGAGTCTCTACCCATTCGCCATTCACGAGTTCACGTTGAACGAGGGTCTTGAAGTCTTTAGACTTAACTACTTTCTCGCCAGCGATCTCTACAGGAGGATTTTGACGGTAGTTGACCATCATGGCTTGAATTTCCTCTGCACCAGACTTACCAGGGCGAACGACATTGATAGTGGTCTCGCGTTGGAAGCCGTACTCCATATACATATTAAGGAGATAATCGTAGAGGGTCATGCCGTTGTCCTTCGCATAGGCTGCAATCTCGCAAATCAAGCAGATAGCAGAAGGCGAACATTTATCGCGTACGCCGTCGAAAGCCAAGAAGCCAAAGCTCTCTTCGCCACCGCCGATGTATTTGTGGGTACCTTCCCACTCGCGGATACGGTTAGCAATCCACTTGAAGCCTGTATATTCGTCGGTCAAGGTCACACCTTGTGCGTCTGCCATCTTACGGATTAACTCGCTGGTAACGATGGTCTTAACGAGGTAGTGCTCTGGGCGGAGTTTGCCAAGTTTCTTCATGTTGTTGATGATGTAGTAGCAATACATCATGCAGGTTTGGTTGCCGTTGATGATGGTCCACTCGCCTTTGTCGTTGCGGCAAACAATCGCGATACGGTCAGCATCTGGATCAGAAGCGATGACGAGGTCGGCGTTAAGTTGGGTGCCGAGGTTCATACCCATAGTCATTGCCTCTGCGTTCTCTGGGTTAGGACTTTGCACGGTAGAGAAATTGCCATCGATGACCATTTGCTCAGGTACGACATGGATATTCTCGAAGCCCCAAGAGCGAAGGCACATTGGGATGATTTGGCGTCCTGCGCCGTGGAGAGGGGTATAAACGATGTTGAGATCTTTTTGACGGAGGATGGTCTCTTGGTCAATCATAACGGTCTTAACGGCTTGCATATAGTCGTAGTCCATTTCGCCACCAATAATCTCGATAAGATGCTCATTGCCAGTCATTTTTACATCAGCGAGGGTCACTTTGTTCACCTCGTCGATGATACCTTGGTCGTGTGGTTGGAGCACTTGGCTACCGTCCTCCCAGTATGCCTTGTAGCCGTTGTACTCTTTAGGGTTGTGGCTGGCAGTTACGTTGACACCACCTTGTGCAGAAAGATGACGGATAGCAAAGCTCACCTCTGGTGTTGGGCGTAGGCTCTCGAAGAGATATACCTTGATGCCGTTGGCTGCAAATACCGCAGCTACGGTCTCGGCAAAGAGACGGCCATTGTTGCGGCAGTCGTGACCTACTACGACGCTAACGGTGTCGCCCTTGAGGGTGGTGAAACCGCCTTCGCGTTGTACTTTGAGGAGGTAGTTAGCATAGCCTTGGGTGGCTTGTGCTACGATGTATTGGTTCATGCGGTTGGTACCAGGCCCCATGAGGCCACGGAGACCACCCGTACCAAATTCGAGGGTGCGATAGAAACTATCGATGAGTTCGGTTTTGTCTTCCGCCTCGATCATGGCTTTGACAGCAGCTTGTGTCTCAGCATCGTAAGGCGCTTTAGTCCATTGCTCGGCAATGGCTAATACTTTTTCGAGTTCTTCGTTTTTCATATTGCTTGTATTTTTAAAGTTTGCATAATTTATCGGGTGCAAAGTTACGACAAAATTTGCGCATTTGCAAATTTTTGGTTGAAAAAGTTTTAAGGGTTCTAAAAGTTCTAAAGGTAGCAGGCGTTATTGTTTGATTACCTGGAAAGATTGATTACCGCTGAGCAGCAAGTAGTTACCTGTTGGTAAATTGGCCATATTCACTTGTGCAGAGCCGTTTGTCAATGGTTGTGTTTCCAGCAAGCGACCATCCATTGTGTAAAGGCGAAGCATATCACCTTGGGCATTTTCCACCATCAAGATATCTTGCGTAGGGTTAGGATATGCTTTCACTTTCAGGGTGTTGTCACTTGGACTGTTCTCCACGTCAGTAGGATTAGATGGTTGCTCGTCTGAAAAGCGGATATGCTTTACATTCAATAGCAAGTCCTTGAAGACGATTGTTTGTGACTTATCATACACATAGAGCGAGTCGCCAGAATAAACTAATTTACCCACTGTACTCAATGCCGAGATACACTCTGTACCAACCAAAGGTTTAACTACCAGACTAGGTACTGCCATTGCACTACCTACACAGGCAAAAATGCCAAGAATAATTACAATTCGTTTCATATGATTAGATTATTTTAATGCACTATTTGTCCCACGATAGTATATTTATCTTCACCACATAGTATCAATATTTGCCCATCAACAATGATCTTTTGGTAAGAAGTCGAGGGTGTTGGGATATTGGGTAATGCGGTGGGTTGGGCGGTGTTGATGGTAAGGGCATCGAGGGCGAAGTATAGCGGGGTGTTGGAACCAAAATCACCCGTATCCGTAGTCGTCATACGGAAACTTAAACCCGATGTTTTACCCAAAGCTGTCAAAGGCACTTTTACCCATCCATTATTCTTTTTACCATCTACAGCAAGGTAGTAGGTGAGGGATTGCGTCTCTTCCAAGCTAGCATTTAATGCACTGATAATCAAAGCAAGTGTGTCATTCTCAGCAAATGGACGTGCGTTGAAGACATTGCCGTTAGCGATGGCCTCCATCGTGTTGCTATTTTGGCAAATATACACATACTCGGGATAATACTCTTGATCAAATAGAATGATGTTGGAAGAGAAACCTTGCGACTCTGTCACCCATTCGGAGTAGTAGCCTATAATATAAGGTGTGGCTACTCCAGCCAAGCCGCCATTGGCTACACAACCAAAGACATTGGCGGTGTCTTGTGAGACTTTGGATAGCGTAAAGCCCTCCCAACTCATACCGCCATACGACATCATACTTGGCATATGCGAGAGCATAAAGCGTGCATCGTTGGTATAGATGAACTGACAAAAACCGCTATCGTTGTACGTGCTGTCCCATACGTCGGTGCAATCATAATAACCATCGCCATACGATGTGCTATAGGTGACAGGATTAGCAAGCAAGTCTGTAGCCGTAGTCAAATCCATTGTAATCACTTCTGCCGAAGCAAGGAGCGAATATGCAACCAATATGAATAAGAATAATCGTTTCATTATCACTATATATTATAGGAATAGCAGTATCATCAATTGTCCTGTTAATACACGTAGGAACATGGTCAATGGATAGACCGTGGAGTAAGCCACCGCAGCGCGGTCGTTGGCCGAGGAAACGGTAGTGGCATATGCCAAAGCAGGTGGGTCGGTGGTGCTACCAGCAATCAATCCCATGAGGGTGAAGTAGTCTAGTTTGAGCCATAAACGAGCAATCGTACCGACAATCAACAGCGGTAATAGGGTGATAATCACGCCATAACCAATCCACATATATCCACCATCCAGCAAGGTAGGGATGAAGGTTTTGCCTGCGCCAAAACCAACCGCAGCCAAGAACATGGCAATACCAATCTCGCGGATCATGAGGTTGGCACTACTGGTAGTATAAGTGATGATGTGCAGTTTTGGTCCGAAGCAGCTCATGAGAATAGCTATGATGAGCGAGCCACCAGCAATACCGAGTTTGAATGGTTGTGCAAGACCAGGTAACATGATTGGCACTACTCCAGCAAGTACGCCCAAGGCAATACCCAAGAATATGGATGCTAGGTTTGGGATATCCAAGCGTTTGGTGGAATTGCCAAAGAGTTGCTCTACCTTGTCCACAGCACGTTCTTCGCCCACGACTGTGATACGGTCGCCTAATTGCAGATAGAGGTCGCGCGTTGCCAGCAGTTCGACGCCCGCACGGCGAATACGCGTGATGGACACATGGTAGGTTGCGCGAACGTTGAGGTCGCCAATACGCTTGCCGTTGAGTTCGTTTTTGGTCACTATAACATGGCGCGAAACCAAGTGTGCATGGGCTTTATGGTCGGTTGGCAACGAAGTTTCCATACCTAACAACAGTACGGATTTTTCGTTTTCCTTGTCCACTACCACACGAATGCGATCGCCTACATGCAAAACAGTGTCCACATCTGGCAACTCGTCCTCACCATCAGGGCGAAGAAGACGTGATACGATGAGATTCATGTGCACGAGTTGGCTCAAGTCGCGGATATGTGCACCCTCCACTTGTGGATTGGTGAGCAGAACGTCCATATACTGAACTTCTTTTTGCACTTCGCTTTCAGCCGCTACGCGCGCTTCTTCCTTATCCAATTTGATTCGGAAGAACCATCGCATTGCCAATATCACCGTGATAATACCTACTACACCCAATGGGTATGCCATGGCATATCCGCTGGCGATGTTCGGGTTGGCATTGCCCGTGATGTCAGCAAAAGCCTGCTGCGCAGCACCCAAGCCAGGCGTGTTGGTTACGGCACCAAAAAGTACGCCCGTCATGGTAGCAATATCCACGCCCGAGAGTAGCGAAATAACATAGGCTGTGACACAGCCAAGCAGGACGATGGACAAGGCAAGCATATTGAGCTTGACACCACCTTTTCCGAAGGACGAAAAGAAACTTGGACCAACCTGTAAACCAATGGAATAGACGAATAATATCAGTCCGAAATCCTTGGCAAATGTTTCGACCATCGGGTCGAGATGCATGCCAAAATGCGACATGGCAATCGCACAGAAGAGTATCCATGTAATACCCAATGTAATACCCTTGAATTTGAGGTGGTGGCTCAACGAAATACCACCAGCGATTGCCAGTGTAAGAATGAAAATGGAGTGAGGCACTCCTGTACCAAATAACAAACTATTTAACCAATCCATGAATGATATAATCTATGCCAAGTGCGCACACTTCGCCAATTTGCGTGCAAAGGTAATAAATAATCGCGACTTAAGCAAGCGGAAAATGGAATCTGCAATATTGAGATTACAGTTTATAGAGAAGCGGTGGTGTGCGCTTATTCCTTCGATAAAGACAGGGTAATCATACGTTTATCTTACGTATATGTTACGTATATCCTACGTATATCCTACGTATATGGTACGTAATTGACAGCGGAAAGATAAGGGATTGATAGGTAGTAATTATGAATTTTGAATTAAGAATTATAGGAGAGAAAAAATGTTAAATATTTGAAATTTATGCACAAAAAAACATCGTGATTTGCATATGTAAAAAAAAAAGCGTACCTTTGCACGATTTATACTTTGTATAAAGTGCACAACAAAAAAAGAGAAAAAGAAAGATGTTGAAGTTTTTTTATCATATTGGCGAATACTGCCTTCTGATGGGTAAGGTGTTTCGCATGCCCGACAAAGGGCGTATGTTTTGGCGTCAGATGAGCAAGGAAATGGGTAAGCAAGGATTGGAGTCGATACTGATCACGCTGATTGTGAGCGTGTTTATGGGTGCGATCATGACCTTGCAGACAAAGTTGAATACGGAGAATCCGCTGTTGCCAGCGTATTCGACGGGTTTGGTGACGCGTGACTGTATTTTGCTGGAGTTCTCGAGCACGATCTTGTGTCTGCTGCTCGCAGGTAAGGTGGGCAGTAACATGGCTTCGGAGATCGGTACGATGCGTATCACGGAGCAGATTGATGCGATGGAGATTATGGGTGTGAACTCGGCTAACTACCTGATATTGCCCAAGATAGTGGCGTTTATGGTGATGATGCCATTGTTGGTGACACTGTCTATGTTCACGGGTTTGCTGGGCGGTTATGGCATTAGTGCGATTACGAATGTGTTGCCTGTGTCGGAGTATCTGCTGGGTATTCAGTATGCGTTTATACCGTTCTATGTGTGGTATTCGTTTATCAAGACGATCATCTTTGCGTTTATCATCGCGAGCATGGCATCGTATTACGGCTATTACGCGAAAGGTGGCGCGCTGGAGGTAGGTAAGGCGAGCACGAAAGCGGTGGTGAATAGTAGTATTGTGGTGCTGCTGATGGATGTGGTGCTGACGAACCTTATGCTTAATTAGTTTAGTGTTTAGAGTTTAGTGTTTAGAGGCGAGAGATTATGATTCAGGTAAAGGATGTAGTGAAGAGTTTTGATGGGAATGTGGTGCTGAACCATGTTTCTGCGAACTTTGAAGATGGCAAGGTAAATATGATTATCGGTCAGTCGGGAAGCGGTAAGACCGTGTTGATGAAATCGATGATTGGTTTGCATCAGATAGATGGTGGGGAGATCGTGTTTGATACTCGCGCTGGGCAACAGAACTTGGCGGGGATGACGGAAAAAGAGGTAAGGATGTTGCACAGGGAAGTGGGAATGTTGTTTCAAGGTGCGGCATTATTTGATAGCATGACCGTGCAGGAGAATGTGATGTATCCGCTGGAGATGTTTTCGGATATGACGGATGAGGAGAAAGTGGCAAGAGCACGTTTCTGTTTGGAGCGCGTGAATATGCCCGAGCGAGCGTTTGGGTTGATGCCAAGCGAGATTAGTGGTGGAATGCAAAAGCGCGTGGCGATTGCCAGAGCGATTGCGTTGAATCCGAAGTATTTATTCTGCGACGAACCGAACTCAGGATTGGACCCAAGAACCAGTTTGGTGATAGACCAATTGATCCAGGATATTACGCGAGAGTACAATATATGTACGATTGTGAATAGTCACGACATGAACTCGATTATGGAGATTGGTGATAATATCGTATTCTTGCGCAATGGTGTGAAAGAGTGGCAGGGAAGTAGGCACGAGATTTTCCATGCGGAGAATGAGGCGCTGAATGATTTTGTGTTTGCGAGTGAGTTGTTTAAGAAGGTAAAGAGCGCTGCGCGCTCCGTTTAGAGGACGCCCTTCGGGCTACAGTTTAGAGTTTAGAGGCAAGAGAAATGAAACGACTATTATTGATATTGACGATTGGTAGTGCATTGTGCGTTTGGGCGCAGCAGAAGCCAGCGCGAGTGCCTGCGTATCAGGGAGTGATTGAGCGGGTTCAGCCCAATGGCGATACGGTGTATGTGCGATTGCATGGCGACGAGAGAAGGCATTGGATGACACTGGAGGATGGCAAGACGTTGGTAAAAGAAAATAAAAAAGGATATATCTGCTACGCGAAGAAGAAAAAAAATGGACAAATCGTAGCAACTTGTAAGAAGGTGAAACAATCGCAAAAGCGATTGTAGTTTAGTGTTTAGAGTTTAGTGTTTAGAGATTAAAGAAAAAGATGAATATGAAAAAAATTGGATTAATAATCGCATTTAGCGCATTGGTATGCTCGGCATGGGCAGTACCTGCACGCAGAGGAGAAATCGTAAAAACACAACCTGATGGTACTCAGATTGTTGTGTATCAATATGGTGATGAACATTTTCATTGGATGACCAACGAGAAGGGCGAGTGGCTGAAGATGGATGTTGACGGCTTCTACCGCGTGACAGAGGCATTGAGTGCAGAGCAAATAGAGGCAAAGCGAATGGCTGCACCTAGTCGCGCAGCACAAGCTGCGACACCGCTGAACATTGCCCCTCGCGGATTGGTGATATTGGTAAACTTTACTGATGTGGCGTTTGAAACGGACAAGGCAGAGATGGATAGCATGCTGACAGGCAAAAACTATACGAGAGATTATTCGTATTTCTACAGAGGCAAAAAGCAGTCTATCACATCAAAAGGATCAGCTTGGCAGTATTTCTACGATTCGTCGAATGGGCATTATGATCCACAATTTGACGTCATAGGTCCTGTAACGGTGAGCAAGAATATGGCATACTACGGCAAGAACGTGAATAACTTTGATGCCGAACCATGGACAATGGTGAAAGAGGCATGTCAATTGGTGGACGACAGTGTGGACTTCAAACAGTACGACAACAATAATGATGGATACGTAGATTTCGTGTATGTAATCTACGCTGGCTATGGCGAAGCTGATGGTGGAGATAAAAATACCATCTGGCCTCATTCGTATTGGCTGTTAGAAGCTGGCATCACCTGTAAATTGGATGGTAAGTATGTTGATTTATACGCATGTGGCAACGAAATGGACTCTCGCACCAATTATCACACAGGTATTGGCACCTTCTGCCATGAATTTAGCCATGTATTAGGACTGCCAGACTTGTACGAAACCACAGGATATGGCACCCACAAAACTATCGGTGCGTGGTCCATCTTGGATTATGGTCCGTACAACAATGATGGCAACACCCCTCCAGCATATTCAGCATACGAACAGTTCTTTATGGGATGGCTGATGCCAAGATTAATCGTAGATGCAGAGAATGTGGAATTGGAAGAGTTGCAGGCGAGCAATAATGCCTTGCTGATTTCGAGTTCGGATCAACACAACTTGATTGGTAACGACCCTAAGCCAACGACCTTCTATCTGTTGGAGAATCGCCAACAAGTAGGTTGGGATGAGTATCTACCTGGACATGGACTGATGTTAACTAAAGTGCAGTATAGTCAAGACAAATGGGAACAAAACACGGTAAACAATTCATCCAGTCGCATGGGAGTAGATTTGATAGAAGCAGATGGAAAGAAACCAAGCAGCAGTAGCAATGGATACACTGGCAAAGCAGGCGACCTATTTCCTGCAGGTGCGACAGAATATCTAGGAATCACGAATCACAGTATCGAAGATGTGAGTGAGCAAGATGGCATAATATACTTCAAATATAGAGGTGGCATAGCGACTTCCGCAGAGCAAGTGCAAACAGAAGAAACCATTGTTGCCATTTACAACATTTTAGGGCAAAAACAAGCGGCTGTAGATCTTGAATCATTGCCACGCGGGACTTACGTGGTGGTAACTACGGCAGGTAGCAAGAAAATTGTACGTTAAGATGAAGATTATCTCTTATAATTTAAATGGTATCCGCAGCGCAATCAGCAAAGGGCTGTTTGATTGGCTGGCAGAGGAGCAACCCGATGTGTTTTGCATACAAGAAAGCAAAGCACAGCCTGAGCAGATAGATGTGATGACCATGCAAGAATTGGGTTATCAAAGCTATATCCACTCGGCAGAGAAAAAAGGTTATTCGGGTGTAGCGATCTTTACTCGCATTCAGCCCGACCGCGTAGTTGTCGGCATGGGTAATCCCAAATACGACTGCCAAGGGCGTGTGATTCGTGCGGATTATGGCGATGTGACCGTGGTGTGCGTATATATTCCATCGGGTGAAGCAGAAGGTCCAAAGTATGAATACAAGATGGATTTTCTGGAAGATTTCTTGGTGTGGATTAATGAACTGCGCAAAGAAAGACCAAATATCGTGGTATGTGGGGACTATAATATTGCCCACAAACCAATTGATATCAATCACCCTGAACGTCAAGTGGGCGTGAGTGGTTTCTTGCCTGAAGAGCGTGCGTGGTTGGACCAATGGGAAGCAAGCGGTATGGTGGACACCTTCCGTATGTTTGACCAGAGCGGCGAGAAGTATAGTTGGTGGAGTTTCAGAGCGGCATCCAGAGCAAGAAATGTAGGATGGAGAATTGATTATCATTGGGTGAGTGAGCCGATGAGAGAGCGCGTGAGCGATGCGAAAATATTAAACAAAGTGGTACATTCAGACCATTGTCCTGTTAGTTTAGAGGTTAAAGGTTAGAGGCAAAAGGCAAGAATATGGATAAACTAAGAACAGAACATTTGTATAAGAAGTACGGCAAACGTACTGTGGTGAATGATGTGAGTATCTATCTCGAGCAAGGTGAGATTGTAGGTTTATTGGGTCCTAATGGTGCGGGTAAGACAACTACTTTCTACATGACTACGGGTTTGGTAACAGCCAATAATGGCAAGATATTTCTTAATGACATGGATATTACCAGTATGCCGATGTATGCACGTGCGAAAATGGGAATTGGCTATTTACCACAAGAGGCAAGCGTATTCCGTAAGATGAGTGTGGAGGACAATATTTTGTCCGTATTGGAAATGACCAATTTTAGTAAGGAGTACCAAGCGGAAAAGTTGGAACAACTTATCAAGGAATTTAACCTAGGACATGTGCGCAAGAACATAGGTGATCGCCTTTCGGGTGGTGAACGTCGCCGTACAGAGATCGCTCGTTGCTTGGCTATCGAGCCTAAGTTCGTAATGCTTGATGAGCCTTTTGCTGGTGTGGACCCTATTGCAGTGCAAGAGATTCAGGACGTGGTATGGCGATTGAAAGATAAGAACATTGGTATTCTCATTACCGACCACAACGTGGATGAGACCCTGATGATTACTGACCGTGCGTACTTGTTGTTTGAGGGAAAAATACTTTTCCACGGAACGCCAGAAGAGTTGGCAGCTAACCCAGTGGTGAGAAAGAATTACTTGGGTAGAGATTTTGAGTTGAAGAAGAAAACGAGAGTTGAAGAATGAAGTTAAATTGGTGGATAGGAATATGTATGGTGTTGTGTGGTTGCCAAACAAGTTTGACAAACACGCCAAGTCATGTCACACAATGTTGTGATATTCCTGTGCATCGAACCAGTGCCATAGCGTGGAGCCATGAAGGAGAGGGATACCTATTCGGGGGAAGGGATGAAAAAGGAGAAATACATAACGACCTTTGGAAATACAATCCGCTACAAGACACTTGGACAGCACTTGGAAACACACCCTTAGTTAACCGTGTCAATGGATGTGCATGCTGTGTCGGCGACAAAGTGTATATGGGATTAGGATTTCGCAATGCTGTTTATCAAGATAGTTCCTATCTAAGAGATTGGTGGGAATATACTCCCGCTAAAAACACATGGCGACGACTGAATGATTTTCCCAATAAAAATACTGTAGGAGCCATTGTATATGTAGATAATAACAACATTTATTGTGTTCACGGATTCGGAGTAGGTTTCACCACGGATGTTATTTGTTTCGATATTGAAACAGAATGTTGGCATGTAAAAAAGCAACTCCGTCACAAAGAAGAAGCATCAATGGCGGGGGCGGGAACATCGTTGCAAGGAAGACACTTTTACGGAACAGGATATAACACTCGTAGTCTTGATTCTTGGTATGAGATACAATGGGAGAATGAGTGGATAACCAAAGTTGATGTACCATCTAAACGAGAAATGGCAATTTGTACAAGTACAGACCAATATATTTATTTGATTGGAGGACGACATTTTGGCGGTTCACTGACAGATGGCAAATTGTATGATGACATTCTGCGATACGATATTGATACGGACCAATGGACATTGGCAGGAACCACCTTCGAAACAGGAGAAAATCGATTCGCATTCACCATTGATGGTGTTGCCTTTGTCGGAGGAGGCGAAAACGATGATACAGGTGTTTTAAATAGTTTTTACCGCATTGAAGATTAACTTTATCATATTGACTATAGGTTGCTTGTTCTCCACGACCATGACATTTGCTTGGGATTGGTGGCCACTGCCAATTCAGCAGTCGTATAGTTCGCTAGATACTTTGTCGTACAATGCGAATATTCAAGCACTCACATCTTCTGGATGCTATAGTCCGTTTTGGCTACACTCTAATCGGAATGGAAGTATTTCGGTCGCGCCACATAGTGGCAACCTGACTATTGGTATTTATAAACCAGCAACTTGTCACCAACGCTGGTTTGATTATGACTTTGCTCTTTCAATTACAGGACAACTCCAAAGTCCCAATCAAATAGCCTTCCCAAAAGTCAATCGCACATTGTCTGCCTACAGCAATCTTGCATACGCACATGTTCGGTTATTCATCTTTGATATTTCGGCAGGTATTCAACCCGTCCAATGGGGAAGTCCCGACTGCGAACTAACAAGTGGTGGGGTGCTATTTTCCAGCAATACCCACCCTATGCCCAAAGTTTGTATTGGAATTGATCGCTGGACTGCTTTTCCTGGGTTATACGGATATGTTGAAATTCGTGGAGGTATCAGCAATATGTGGATGACGGATAATGTATATGTAGAAAAGGCGATGATACACCACAAATGGATTGGAGGAAAAATTGGAGGAAAATTCCCCGTAAATCTTAGTTATGAGTTTCATCATGTAGCTCAATGGGGAGGCTTCTCGCCTGTATATGGGGATTTAGGCAATAATTGGAATGCTTTCATGAATGCACTACTCGTTCGTTCAGGAGGCTCTATGGCGACAGACCAAATCAATGCCCAAGGCAACCACATTGGCAGCCAAATACTAACATTAGATATCAAAGGAAATAAATGGAAAGTGAGTGCCTATTGGCAAAATATTTTTGAAGACGGTCCCAGCAAATTTATTGGCTTTGGAATGAATTCCCTCGATGGATTATGGGGAATCAATATCACACAACAACATTGGCCCTTTATCAGCGGTTTAACCTATGAGTTTCTTCAAACCACGGATCAATCAGGACCATTTCATGATAAAGACGGATTTATTTTTGGCGGTAATGATAGTTATTACAAGAATGGTATCTATCAAAACGGATGGAATTATTGGTATCGAACAATAGGAAACCCCTTTATCACATCTCCCATTTATAATGCAGATGGTACTATTTCCACACTTAACAATCGCGTAAAAGCACATTTTATCGGCATCAAAGGAGACATCTATGGCTATAAATACCGCGTTATGTGTTCGTATGCGGATAATTATGGCACATACAACCGACCTCTTCGCTCCACCAATACGGCTATTTTGATTGAGTGTTCCAAACATGTCGAAAAAGCATGGGGATTAGATTTTGGATTTGCATTTGCAGGTGATTTTGGCAACCAATTTGGTAATACATTTGGTGCAATGCTCACCATAAAAAAACAAGGAATATTAACCACTTATAAATAATACATATGAATTTTATAGCTTTAAGCAATGAGATTTTCAAGACAGCTACTCTTGATTATCACAAAACGAACAATGTTGACACACCTGTTGCAAACCCATATCCAGCAGGTAGTATAGAACATGATTTGTACCTTAAGAATTGGATTGATGTCGTACAATGGCATTTGGAGGATATTATTCGTGACCCACAAATTAATCCCGTGGATGCATTGGCTTTGAAACGCAGAATAGATAAGAGTAATCAAGATCGCACCGACTTGGTGGAGCGTGTTGATACCTATTTTTGGAATATGTTCCACAATGTTCCTGCACAAGCCAATGCAAAAATCAACACAGAGAGTCCAGCTTGGGCTGTGGATAGATTAAGTATCCTACACATCAAAATTTACCACATGCAAGAACAAGTAGATCGCACAGATGTTAGTGCAGAGCAACATGAAAAATGCGCACAAAAATTAGCCGTTCTTCTTGAGCAATTGGACGACATGACCTCTTCTATTACTCAATTGCTGGAAGATTATGCTTCAGGAGAACGAGTAATGAAGGTATATCGCCAAATGAAGATGTACAACGACCCAACACTAAATCCTGTTCTATACGGACAAAAGTAATAGCGTGAAACGCCTACTCATCATACGATTCTCCGCTTTGGGTGATGTAGCAATGCTTGTGCCTATTGTTAAGCAACTTGCTCTTGCTTATCCCAATTGGCATATTACTATGCTCTCGCGTCAACAAACGGCACCATTATTTAAGGATATGCCTGAGAATGTGCATTTTGTTGGAGCAGATTTGAAAGGTAAGCATAAAGGTTTAAAAGGGTTAAATCTGCTTTTACACGATATTCATTACCAGCAATTCGATGCTATAGCCGACATGCACAATGTGTTACGGAGCAAGTGGTTATGTTGGCGAATGCGTCTGATGGGGAAGCGCGTGGCAACTTTGCATAAGGGGCGTTGGCAAAAATGGCTTCTAACACATACTGCTTCTAACAAGCCCTTACTTCCTACCACACAACGCTATATGCGTGTATTACAACAGTTAGGGGTTTCGTTCTCGCTTTCTTGTCCCTCTCTTTCACAAGCATCACGCAGAGGATATGGAATAGCACCTTTTGCGGCACATAAAGGGAAAATCTATCCGCTTGACAAAATGGAAGTAGTGGTAAGAGAATTAACTAAGAGTGGAGAACCTATTTACTTGTTTGGGGCAGGCAAAAAGGAAAAAGAAATCTTAGATGCTTGGGACGAGAAATACGATAATGTTTATTCTTTGGTAGGCAAATATTCTATGGACGAAGAGATTGCTTTTATGCGTACGCTTCGTTTGATGCTAACCATGGACTCTGCAAATATGCACCTGGCTTCCATTGCAGGTACGCGCGTTTTGTCCATCTGGGGAGCCACACATCCGAATGCTGGTTTTTTAGGATATGGACAACATGAATGCGATTGTATTCAACGCAATGACCTACCGTGTCGCCCATGTTCTATATATGGTAATAAAAAATGTAAATTTGGTGATTATAGATGTTTGAATATTTTGCCAACAACAATATTAAAACAAATTTTAGATTAGAACCCTTGTAGAGTATGGTTATCATTAATCCCAAATATGATTTTTTACGCAAAAAAATATATGATATTCCCGCAACTTTCAATATAGATGGGGATGTCATATATAAAGATCGGAATGAAATTCGTTGTATGTCTATTGCTCCAAATTTAGACATTTGTGTAAAAAGATTTCAGCGCTGCTCTTTCATCAAGCAAATACTATATAGTTTTTTTCGATTGCCAAAAGCTATTCGAGCGTACACGAATGCAATAAGGATCAACGAGCTTGGACCTTTTACCCCAGAACCAATTGCCTGCATTGTCGAAACCCATAGAGGGCTTATAACAGATAGTTACTTAATCACAAAGAAGAGTAACCTGCAACATACATTTTATGAGTTTAGAGATGGCAATATATCGGGGAAAGAAGATTTGATAGCTTCCTTTGCTAAATGGGCTGCCAATTTACATGCTGCGGGTATCCTACATAAGGATTTCTCTCCTGGGAATATCCTATATGACAAAGTTGATAATGTATGGAAATTCGAAATGGTAGATATCAACCGCGTTAGTTTTCAACATATCTCTAAAAAGCGTGGATGTACTAATTTTTGTCGTCTTTGGGGGAAGGTTGATTTTTTTGAACATCTTGCTACCTCTTATGCTCAATACCGACACATCTCAAGCGAACATGCGTTGAGGTGGATGTTGTCCGCCAGAAGAAGATTTTGGCAAAATCGTTCTCGCGAGCATTTCGTTCACGATGAAACATTTTCCATTGGTGTCATTATCTCTACATACAATAATCCTCGTTGGTTGGAAAAGGTATTGATGGGGGTGAAGTACCAGACTCATTTACCCGACGAAATTATCATTGCAGATGATGGTTCTAATAAAGAAACTGAAATTTTAATCCAACGATATTCTGCCATATTACCTATTAAACATGTGTGGCATCCTGATCATGGTTTCCGTAAAACCATGATACTCAACGAAGCAATAAAGATCGCCGAATCAGATTATATCATATTCATGGATCAAGATTTGATACCTCGTTCTGATTTTGTTAGCATGCATTATCATCATGCAAAAGAGAATAGGTTTATTTCAGGAGGTGCAATATCCATTCCAGAACAATTAAGTGAAGAAATTACTGAATCCGATATTAAATCAGGTCATATTTTTTCTATCAAATGGTTAATATCACATGGCGTAAAATGGAATTGGAAGTTAAGCAAGTTATGGAAAAACAAATTTTTATGTAAACTTCTAAACACCTTGACTCCCACGAAAGCGAGTTGGAATGGAGGTAATGCATCCACTTGGAGAAAATACATTTTACAAGTAAATGGATTTGATACGCGCATGCGTTATGGTGCTGAAGATAGAGAATTTGGACAAAGGTTAGAAAATATGGGATACCGAGGGATTCAACTACGCTATGGAATACCATTGATACACTTATATCACAAAAGACCCTATCGTAATCGTCCAGATTGGGATAATAATATTCGTATCTGGAAAGAGACAAAGAGAAATAAATATACAACAACGCAATATGGTATTACACAATAATTATGAAAGCAACACTCATTATTTCGGTATATAAACATGTCGAATTTTTGAATGCAATATTGAAAAGTTTGAAGCAACAAACCGAACAAGATATTGAAGTGATTATCTCTGAAGATGGGGAGGATGCTGAAATGAAAGAATTTATAGATTCATATCCCCGTTATTGGCCCATTCTTCATCTCACTCAGCCTGATAATGGTTGGAATAAGGAGAAAGCACTCAATAGAGCAGTATTGGCAGCAAAAACGGATTGGTTGATATTTATTGATGGTGATTGTGTATTGCATCCTAAGTTTATTGAAATGCATATAAAATATCAACAACGAGGGGTGATTTTAGCAGGAAAACGCATTAAACTCAATAAGCAATTAACACAAAAAGTATTAAACAATCAATCGATACACTTATTCCCATACCTATTCAATCATAAAAAATGCAGGTATGTAGAGGAGGCTTTTTTCTTCCCTTTGGCACATTGGATACGCATTCCTGTGAAGCATTTATTAGGCAGTAATATGTCCATGTCTCGTGCTGACCTTCTTGAGATCAATGGATTTGATGAGAATTACACATTACCTGCAACTGGAGAAGATTACGATATCGAATGGAGATTGCAAGCAAAGGGGTGTAAAATTATCAGTCTGCGTCATCTTGCTGTTCAATACCATTTATACCATAAAGAAAATTGGAATAATCATGTCGAAAACATGATTTATTGCCGCAAGAAACAAGCTGAAAATCAAATTGTTTGTAAGAATGGAATATATAAATAAATCTCAAGTTTGGGCGGTGGTTATATGGTATAACCCTTTGATTGATAATAGGAATAATATTCAGCTATACCAAAAAGATGTTGAAGGTGTAATTGTTGTTGATAATAGCGAATCAGATAATAGCAAATTACTTGATGATTCATCTATTATATATCTACCACAATATAAGAATTTAGGAATTGCAGCAGCACTCAACATCGGTTGTAAAGAGGCCATAAGACACGGAGCGCATTGGATTTTAACGATGGATCAAGATTCCAAGTGGAATCAACACACTCTCCGTGAATATATAGCCGAAGCGAATACCTATCCTCAAATAGAACATGTGGGGATATTTTCGCCCTATCATGATTGTGACGGTAAACCAGAAACACATCACAGGAATGGTCGATATGAGCTCAAAATGAATACAATGTGTTCTGGGAATCTACTGACTGTCAATGCTTGGAAACTGACTAACGGTTTTCGCGAAGACTTTTTTATAGACTTGGTAGATGATGAAATTTGTTGTCACATCAGACAGATAGGATTACAAGTTATAGTACTCAATAATATACTATTGACCCATAAATTAGGCAATGGTATTCAGCATTCTAAATGGCTACGCCGATCACACACATCGCACCCTGTTTGGAGATATTATTATATCGCACGAAATATACATATGATGATTTCTTTATATCCTGATAGAAAGAAGTATTACCGTGGTCAAGTTTTTAAATACATTAAAAGAATATGTCTGTACCATAGAGATTACAAATTAGCCAAATTACAGCAATTCTATCGAGGGTGGAAAGATGCTCACTCTTTATTGTATTGAGAATTACTGCATTGAGAGTTCCCAAAAATACCGAAGAAAGATATAGGAGTATCGTTAAAATACGAATCCTCGCTTTTATAATGCGAGGATTCCTTTTGGAAGCAAAGCAGCAGGATTGCTATAAACTGTGGTTGAATATGATCCCCTAAAGGTTCAAATTGCATTTGCACAAACAAAGCTAACAAGAACAACCACACATATATTTTTAAATTAGGGGTGGGAATAAGGGCTATTGCAGTACATAAGAAAAGCAATAACATCAAACCTATTATACCAAATGATAAATACATCATCAACAATGCGTTATGCGGATGATGGGTTATCATTGTTTTTTTTACTGCGGCGAAAGAAGGTTGCGACATAACTGGCTTCACGAAATAATTATATGCTTTTTCATCCTCGTACATTCCATCTACATACTCTACGCTCAATGTTGACAAACCATATCCTAAAATAGGATGCTTTTTTATCATTCTAACAGAATAATCCCATACTGCAAATCGAGGATCTCGCAATACCTCTTCTACTCCTAAACGATTATGCCTCAAAAACAATGCTGGAAGTACCACAATTAAAAACGAAACTATCACCCAACGAAATCTACGATATTGCCAAATGATATAAATGGCATAAATAAAAACTATTAAAAGTAAAGTTACATATCCTACTCGACCTACCGATAGGAGCACATATCCCGCAGCTATTAACATTGTTATTGCCAATAGTACACGCGCCCATATATTAGTATTGTTTTTGAACAAGTAAGCACCTATAATTAAAGCAGTATTCACATATAAATTAACCACCATATGTGAATTAATATGAATTGCTCGTATATGATTAAATACTTCGACATTGAAATTGGCTATTCCGTATTTTGATAAGTATAAATATAAGTTCACAAAGAACATCACACAACTCGTTAGCAACATTGCATAACCAATATACTTGAGTCTTAATTTATCACTAAATCCAAGTATTCCTATTATACCAATAGCCAAAAACATCATATAGCGTTCCATGAGACGAATAAAATAGCTTGTCGGAGGTGTTGGATCCCAAATTTGCCACAATGGCATTAAAATGTAAATCAGCAACATTGCAATATAAGCCAACTTACTGCGCGACCAATACCAATCTAACCACCTTTTATTTAGCACATAATCTAAAACAAAACCTGTACCCAACATGTAATGCCCTATTCTCTCGAATACATTATACCCAAAAGGGAATGACATAATAATCAATAATATACCTAATACTGGTATATATGAAACTATGCTTCTTATTAGATTAAGCCAATAGACCTTCATTTCGTTTTTCAATTCATTAATATTTTAGGCTTTTATTTGTCAAACAATCCACGCAAATAAGTATTCCTGTTTTTCATGCCATCCAAATTGAATCGAACAATCAATTGCTGCTGATGTTGCAGACGATGAAGATCATAGTGCATATTCCAAGAGAAATACATATTTACAAAACTACTGCGATACAAATATACAAACAAATCTGTTCTATTGTATAAACGAGATTGATAGAAAGGATCACCTAAACACAACACTTCACTACGCGGACGCATAGGTTGCAGATTATCGCCAAAATACAATGTGTTCTTAATACCCAAGAACCACCAATTTGCATACACCTCCACCAAAGCCCCATGCGAAAAAACACTTTCATCTAATCCTCTATCGCGTTGCCAACCAAAGATATATCCAGCACGTATTGCTAACGAATCTAATGGTGTGTATGGTGTCAAATCACAGCCAATATGAGCACTTGCATTAATATCATCCATTACCGCTTCATAATTTGGAGCAGCAAATCCCGCTTTGTGATTCAAATGCGCTAATCCCCCCAGTCGCAACCACTTATATCGATATTCTCCATTCGCTATGATACGAAACATTTCTCTACGATAGGTAGTCTGACGACCTCGCCAATCGCACATCAACTCCACAAATCCATGCTTACTTTGATATGACATCAAGGCGCCTTGAATATTCGGATGCATATACACCAAGGAGTCATACATCAACCAGTCTGGCAACACCGATAAACGGTTCTCATATGGAATGGCACCCATTCCCACATGAAAGCCCTTGTATTGGAAATGATAATAGGCTGTTGGAGCAAACTGCACATTTGTCCAATCGCCTCCTAATGCCTGCGTATAGCGCACACCTGCTATCAATTCATGTTTACCTCCTACCCGATCATAAATACGAACTCCAACCTCTGGCGAAAGGCGGAAATTCAAAAAAGTTTGAGGTTGTTGATACGGTTTCTTATACTCGCGATTATCAAAATAGGCAGAAAAATCTACATCATAGATAAATGATACGGGTTTGATGGTATCCTTCGCAAAATGATTAGTCCACCAATTATCCAAACGACTATCACGCTGCTGAGAGTAGCGATTCCAAAAATTCAACGCTTCGCCTTCTGCAAACAAACCATTTGCCAAACTCAACAAACCAATAATACAAAAATATTTCCTCATCTTATTCACCTTTCTTTTTCAAAACAGCTATGTCGTACGCCAATCCTACACGCACCATGTGAAATGGATAATCTTTTATGCCATATTGGTACTCCACATAAGGTTCAAAACCCTTGGCGTGTCCGCACAATCGCCCTTTGATAATCATCGGACGGTCACCCATCTTCTCCCAACCTACATAACCGCTCCATGTTGTGCGAAGTGAGACATACTGCGACTTTACCAACATTTGCAAGCCATACATCACCGCATCATTCTGTCTGCCATTGTCCGTTTGCCAGCACAAAAATCCCGCCGAGCCAGCCAAACGCAACTCCAAACCTCTCGCCTCATCGCCTTTTTGCCTCATCGCCTCATCGCCTATGTACCACGACTTACCCAACGACAAGTCAAAGAAGTATCCTGGACAATCATAATGTCGAGCCAATTCATATTGCCCTCCACTGGCACTCTTGCATGCAGCACGCAAAGCAATATCAGGAGCCCATCTCTTATCGCGTAAAATCTGTATGTCAGTCGAGAAATATGCATCGCCTGCTCCATGTCCCATAATGGATACAGAGTCCTGCAAACGGCATACACGCTGACGCTCTGGCGTCATCTCATACCACTCCATCACTGGCATCCATATTGTCAAATTAACTCGATCGGTAAACAACGGAATAAATACGCGAGCAAACGCATCCGCTGTCTTGTCCCCTTGAAAACCAAAATAACCATCTACCGCAATCTCCGCACGGAGATGTTTTTGCACGCGTCCATCCAGCATGTCTGGCACAGGAAAGGCATTGGGACCGAAATACGCTGGCGCAATGCCCGTTGGTTCTCCCAAATAGGGAGATACAATCGGAACCATACCCAAACTAACAAGGGTACTGCATACGCAACCCAACAATAATATCAATCGGCGGTTATACATCAAAGGTAAAGAGATAATTCATTCCAAAATTCCACAAAGTTACCACACCTATTGCCAATATTTTTGCCAAATAGAAATTCAATTTCAATCGGTCATGCAAGAGATAAATCACCGCGTTGTTTATGCCCAATCCCACCAATGAGATGATAAGGAAACTGCTATATTCACGAACAATTTCAGTGCCTTGACTCTGAAAAGTCCAAATTCGATTCCAAATATAGTTATTCGTTGCTGCCAATACAAAACCGATGGAATTACTAATATATTTATTCCACTTGAATTTTTCTTTACATAACCATGTAAAGAAGAAATCTACTAGCATTCCCGAAAAACCCACCACGCAGAATTTTATCAAGCGTCCCAAAAGTGGCAATAAGATTTCTTTCATCGCAAGTCCTCCATGGTTAATTCTTCCACTAATCTTCGTGAAATCACATGATCACCTACCGTAATCTGTTCATTATCTTCGTGGGCACGAATAAGACACACTTTCTTTCCCAGCAACTCTTTTTCCAGATGCAACAAGTCATACTGTGTATAGCGGTCATAATCTTGTCGAACCAATACGGCATTATCATCATAATAGAATCGATATAAGGAAGGACGCTGGAATGAGCCATCAAAAACCACAGGTAATCCTTCTGAAGCTTCGTGAATGGCGGCATAGTATGGTCTGAGGTTTGCCAAACCCGTTCGAGCTGGTAACACATTCAGCATCAATACTACCCTCGCCACAAGCACTAGTCCGAACATCACCATCATCGTTGTTCGCACCCAACGTCTAGCGAATAGCGAACATTCATTGGTTGGGGAATACATCCAATCCTCTACCAGCAGCACAATCGCAGGAATAGTCGTTAGCATTGTCCAATGAGGTTCTACATGCCCTCTGATAGTCATCGCAAAGAAAAATACTTGAAAGCCTAAGATAGACCAACTCATTCCCCGACGCCACATATCCGTTGAACAGAAAGCACGCACCGACAACCATATCATCAAACAGAAAGACAACGGATTAAACACCACTAATTGATTAGGCAAATAGTCCAATGTGTATAACCAATTGTAACTCATTGATCGATCTACCAAATGATAAGTAAACGAAGGGAAATTATTAGCATATTGCCAATACAAGTGCGGTATCAACATTATTACCGCAAGCCCTATCGCAGCCCACAATCGTTTATCACAAACTAATCGCCAATTGCTCAGCACGATAAATCCTACTGCCAAAACTGCCATATATTTGCTATAGCACATTCCTGCGATAGCCACGCTCAACAAGATGGCATATTTCCAAGACGATTCGCAAAGATAACTGCGATATGCATAGTAGAACAACGCTCCAAAAAACAATAAGGGTGCATCAGGGGCGGTAATGAAACCATATGCATTAAACATTACCATCGAACCAGCTATCAAGAAAAAGACATTTTGCGCTCGTTTATCTGCTCTGTCCTTGATATCCAATGTTTTCCATACAAGAAACACCGTAGCCATATGGAGCAATACGGTCATCAAACGAACACTCAAATTCTTTGCTACGATGGATGTACCAGGCACAAGAACATCACTGACAAAAGTCATCAAAGCAATCATTGGCGGATGGTCAAAATACCCCCAATCCAGATATTGTCCATACAAACGATAATATGCCTCATCCGCATGAATATCGCACAACATGGCACACAATAGGTCTATCATTCCCCATACCAAAAGCAGAAGAATAAACCTATTACTCTTGATTATCGATGCTAATTGCTTCATATTCTTCGTAACGTTCTTTTAATTAGGCCACAAAGATACTACTTTTTTATCAAATACACAAATAATCTAAACCTTAAATTATATTCTATAGAAAAAGAGCTTGCAACATTCATGTTACAAGCTCTTTTTACTCATCCAAACAGATTCTTAAAGAAATTCTTCTTGTCACTAGCTCCAGGACGTACGTTTTCGCTCTCCTTGAGTTTCTCGATCATTTTCTTCTCCTCTTTGTTGAGTGCCTCTGGAATATAGACTCCCACGTTGATAAGCATATCACCTGTGCCATACTGACGAGCATATTGGTCAATCATAGGCAGACCTTTACCCCTCATTCTCAGCACTTTGCCTGGTTGTGTACCCGGAGCAATTGTAATCTTTGCTTCGCCTTGCAAGGTAGGTATCTGCACCTGTCCGCCCAAGATAGCCGTAGGCATATCCAGCAGCAGGTTATACACCAAGTCGCTACCGTCACGCAAGAAGTCCTTGTGCTCTTCCTCCTCAATCAGCACGAGCAAATCGCCGTTTACGCCGCCATGAGGCGCCGCATTACCCTTGCCTTGCACAGGTATCTGCATGCCACCAGCCACACCCGCAGGGATATGAATCTCGATGATCTCTTCCTCACGCACCACCCCTTCTCCATGACAGTGTGTACATTTATTCTTAATGATCTTGCCCTCGCCGTGGCAGTTAGGACATTCACTCTGCACCTGCATCATTCCGAAGATACCACGTTGCGCACTCACTACTCTTCCCGTACCATGACAGTTTGGACATGTCTCCACATTGCCGTCCTCGCTACCCGAACCGTTACAATGCGAGCAGTTCACGAGCTTCTTCACCTTGATCTTCTTGTCCACGCCAGTGGCTATTTCTTCTAAGGTAACGCGCACACGCACGCGCAAGTCGCTACCGCGACGTACTCTCTGACCGCCGCCGCGACTGCCGCCGCCAAAGAAACTGGAGAATCCTCCACCGCCCATGCCCCATTCAGAGAATAGGTCACCAAACTGCGAGAAGATATCTTCCATATTCATGCCGCCGCCACCGAAGCCGCTTGCGCCACCCATACCTGCATGACCAAATTGGTCATAGCGTTGGCGTTTCTGTGGGTCAGACAGTACCTCGTATGCCTCCGCAGCCTCTTTGAACTTCTCCTCAGCTGCTTTGTCACCTGGGTTCTTGTCTGGGTGATACTTTACCGCCATCTTGCGGTAAGCCTTCTTTATCTCGTCTGCTGTCGCGGTCTTACCCACGCCCAGCACCTCGTAATAATCTCTTTTCTCTGCCATAATTATATTTGATCATTTCATTGTTAGACCACTCCGTTGTTTGACCGCTTTGCCGTTAGACCACGTTGTTGCTAGATTCAAGAGTCTAACTTCTAACAGTGCTATGCACGGTATAACTTCCAATAGTCCGCAGGACGGTCTAATTTATTCGCCTACAACGACTTTAGAAAAGCGAATGACTTTCTCACCCAAAGTGTAACCTTTTTGTGTACAGTCGATTACCTTGCCTTTCTTGTCTTCACCAACTGCAAAAGTAGTGATTGCCTCGTGCAAATCGGTATTGAAATCTGCGTCCGTTGTGTCGATTGCTTTTACATCATTGGCAGCCAAGAAACCCACAAACTTGCTGTAGATGAGTTCAATACCTTGACGCACTGCCTCGATGTCATCTGTTTTCTCCATCGCCACTTTAGCACGCTCAAAATCGTCCACCAATGGCAACATATCTTTGAAGATACGCTCGCCTGCGGTAGTCATAAGTTCCAGTTTCTCTTTGTTGGTACGACGACGGAAATTGTCAAACTCTGCCATTTGACGGAGTTTGAGGTCTTCCAACTCTGCCACACGTGCCTCTAGTTCTGCCACTTTGGCTTGCAATGGGTCAGTCTCTGACACTTCCTCAACAGCAGTCGCTTCACCGTCATTAACTGCCTCACCGTTGTTTCCTGTTTCTACAGTTTCCTTTTCAACCTGATTTTCAATAGGTTGCTCCACTTGTTTTTTATCTTTATTCTTTGTCATAATCAAAATTTATTACTTTGTAATACTCTTCTTACAATCTCCGTGCCATACCCTATAGACTACAATAATTCAAAATCACGTATTGAACCGCCTAACTCACTATCAAACAAACACTTCTACTAGCAATTCACTTTAATACAGTTGGAATGATGCACACAAAACATTAGTTTTCAACATGACAAAATGACAGCCACACAGACTATTTCCCATAAATCAGTCCATTCGGCAAACATTCGGGCGCCATTAAAAAGACATTAGAATTGCTCAGCATAGGTACACCCCTCACGCCAACGAGAGCACCCATAGCGTGTTTTTCCACGAATAATTGTGCCTTTTCCACAAACAGGGCAACGCATGCCCGCCTTATCAGCTTTAACATCACGAACAACCTCTGAAGTCATCTGCTTGAGTTCATCTAAAAATTGTTGCGCAGTAAACGTGCCGCGTTCTATTTCACGCAATTTCTTCTCCCATAATCCTGTGAGTTCTGCCGACTTCAGCAATGGCGAAATGATTGTTTGTATCAAATTAATACCCAATGGAGTAGCGTGGATATTCTTTTTCTCGCGCACGATATACTTACGTTGGAAAAGCTTCTCAATGATAGCAGCCCGCGTACTTGGGCGACCTATACCATTCTCCTTCATTGCATCGCGCAACTCCTCATCTTCCACCGTCTTGCCCGCTGTTTCCATAGCACGCAATAAAGTAGCCTCGGTGTAGTATTTAGGCGGGGTGGTAGTTTTCTCTTGCAACTGTGGTTCATGAGGTCCTGATTCTCCTTTTACAAATGCTGGCAAACTCTTTTGCTCCTCTTGTGATTCATCTTCTTGTTTTTCTTTGGCAAATACCTCACGCCAACCCATCTTAAGAATTTGACGACCAGTCACTTTGAAATCAACATCACCTGCTTTAGCAAGTACAGTTGTATTCGATACCTCGCAATCAGGATAGAAAGCCGCTATAAAACGCAATGCTACTAGGTTATACACCTTGCGCTCCAATTCTGACAGATTGTCTGGTCGCTGTCCAGTAGGGATGATGGCATGGTGGTCGGTAACCTTCTTATTGTCGAATACTTTCTTTGATTTAGGCAAACTACCCGCACCCTTCTTACCATCTGCCTGCAATGGCAACAACGGCGTTACTTGTGGAAAATAATCCTTAATTCCCTGCAATGTAGCGGGGACTTTGGGATAGATATCATCACTCAAATAGGTGGTGTCCACACGTGGATAGGTAGTCACATGCTTCTCGTAGAGACTTTGAATAATCTTCAGTGTATCATCTGCCGAAAGACCAAACTTCTTATTGCATTCCACTTGTAAGGAAGTAAGGTCAAAGAGTCGAGGTGCATATTCTACGCCTTTTTTCTTCTCCACAGAAGTAATCTCCAATGGCAGATCTTTGATTGAATCTACCAATGCCTGCCCCTTCTCCAACGATGTAATTGCATAATCATCCTCTTCTACTGGCAACAGCGCAGACAAAGTAGTGTCGCGATAAATGGTTTTGAGTTCCCAATAAGTGCGAGGAACGAAGTTCTCTATCTCGTGTTGTCGTTTGACAATCAATGCTAGTGTAGGTGTCTGCACACGCCCAATACTCAGCACCTGCCTATCCTTACCCACACCTTTTGCAAAACGTAGCGTGTACGCGCGCGTAGCGTTCATTCCCAATAGCCAATCGCCAATAGCACGCATCATGCCTGCCTCATAGAGGCGTTGATACTCACTTTGATCTTTCAATTTCTGAAAGCCCTCTCGTATTGCCTCTTCCGTCAGCGAAGAGATCCATAGTCGCTTCACAGGCACTTTACACCCTGCCTTCTGATACACCCATCGTTGTATTAACTCTCCCTCTTGCCCAGCATCACCACAGTTAATCACCTCATCGGCCCTTGCAATAAGATTCTTAATGGTATTAAATTGTTTCTGCACACCCTTATCCTCACTCACTTTAATACCAAAACGCAGAGGCACCATCGGCAGGGAGGAAAGGTTCCACCCCTTCCATTGTTCGTTGTATTCGTGCGGATCAAGCAATGCGCAGAGATGACCAAAGGTCCAAGTCACACAGTAACCATTGCCCTCCATAAAACCGTCGTGCTGGGTATTAGCTCCCAGCACGCGCGCTATATCTCGTCCTACGGACGGTTTCTCTGCAACACAAACAATCATTCTGTTGAATCAAATTAGGCTTTCTTTAGCTGCCACCATTTCTTCTTTGTTGTTTGATGACCATAGCCATAACCGTAACCATAGCCTATCTTCTTCGCATCTACACCATTCAATACAGCAACCATCTTTGGCAAGCGTTGTTGCTCATGTGTTTGGTTCAAGAAATCGATCAAATCGAATGTGGTATAATTTGCACGAGTTACATAGATTGTCATATCTGCCACACGATTAAGCAAGAAAGTATCACTTACCAAGGCCACAGGAGCAGAGTCTATCACCACGCAATCATATCGTTTGCGCAATTCCGTAAATAGCACATCCAGTCTCTCACTCTGTAATAACTCACTTGGATTTGGAGGAATCACACCTGCTGGTAAAACATCCAAATTCTTTATAGAGGAAGTAACAATGGTATCTTCTAGTGTATAGGAGTCATCCGACAAATAACTAGTTAAGCAACCCTGACTTGGCAGATTCAAATAATTCGCCAACATTGGTTTACGAATATCTAATCCCACCAAGGCCACTTTTTTTCCAAGCAATGCCATAGATATAGCCAAGTTGGTTGCCACATATGACTTTCCTTCGCCATTGACACTTGATGTTACCAACATTACAGGACATTCCTTAGATACTGGTTGCATAAAACTAATATTTGTTCGCAATGTACGGAACAACTCAGCAGATACAGAATTCTCACCTTCGCGCACTGCGATATGCTCACCGCGATGGTTCTTAACCAACATACCACCAAAAGAGATTTTCAGTTTCTTTTCAAGTTCTTTGTAATCGTTCGATATACGATTATTCATCATATCATATAGAATCATTATTCCCAAAGGGAAGCCCAATCCTAAAACAAGGAAAAACAATCCATATATCTTCAACTTTGGAGACACAGGTATAGGGTTTACTTGTGGTGCAGCAATTACCTTTACGGGTACAATTGCAGAAGCTAATGTCAATGAGTTTTCTTCACGCTGACGAGACAAAAACAGATACAACTGCTCCTTTATTCTTTTCTCGCGCACCATCTCCACATACTTCATTCGTACTCCTGGTGTACTACCCAAGCCTAATTTAGCTATATCATAACGTTCTTGCAAGTCAGCCTTCTTGATAGACAATGTTTGGCGAACATTATTCAAAGTAACTTCCAAATTCCCGCAAACCATAGCTAATTCCATATCTATCTGTTTCAGCATAGGGTTCTCCAGACCAGCAGAACGAACAACGCGCAACCTCTTCATTACAAGAACATTATACTCTTCTATCGTCTTCACAAGCGACTCATCATACAAGCCTAAATTGGCTGGTATAATATTAGAGGTCTTAGAGGTATCCGCTAAAAACTCTTCAACAAATTGCACCAAGTGCAACTGGGTTTCTACTTCTGCTAAACGCTTGCGATATTCAGTACCTTCTTGAATAGAAAGTTCCGATTCCATACCAAAATCTACAATATCTTGTTCCTCTTGATAACGCGCAATCTCCGTCTCCGAATCCAACAAATCTTTCTTCAGCAATGCGATACGTTCGTCCAAGAATATTGCAGTACTACTTGCCATCATATTTTTATCGTCAGCCGCATCTTGGTTGTAGAGATCTATTTCCATCAAAATAAAATCTTTAGCCCTTCCTGGCATATCGGTGACCGTAGAAATACTGATTACGTTAGACTCTTTCTTAATTAACGCAGCAGCAATTTCTTTTTTATACTCGTTAACCCTCAACAACATCGGCAACGTACTAATTACAAACTTATCACCAACCTCCACCTCTTCGGGGCGATGAATTGTAAACGACATCGGACCGATGCAAGTGTTAAAAGGCATAGTCAAATCCGTTACAACATGCTTACTCTTGAGATACTTACCAAATTTCACCTGAACATGATAATCTTTCTTACGCACCTTCACTGTGACTTTAATACCTCTGTTAGTGGTATCTAACAACATTGGAGCATAATTAATAGACATATCTCGACGAGGATATTGTCCCACCCAACGCAGTTTATCTTTCTTACGATACTCCGTCTGCAAGTCTAACGTTCTAATAATCTCTGCAATTTTATCGCGAGATGTCAATACTTCAATCTCATCTTCTGTATTTTTCATGCCACTTACACCCATCATACCCATCAAATCCGACTGTGGCATAAAACTATTCTCATTTTCATTGCTTCGCAACATAATTTGAGAATCTACGGTATATTTATAGGTTTTGGACAAATAGGTAAAAACGCCTAATCCTCCAAAAACCATACAACTCAGCGCAAACCAATACCAGTTTTTCAAAATGCGCATTACCCATGCACGGATATCTATTTCTTGATTTTGATTTTCTTGTGCCATATCCTAAATATATAATACTCTACTAAATTTAATTCTATCTTTACTTACCGAATTATTAATTTTATTTAGTAATCGACAACACCGATACTACTACCGTCGCTGCACTCGCTACTGTTCCCACCATACTCAGCCACAAACTAATCGACTGATTGCTTGTCGTTCTTGCTGAGTTTGGCTCTACATATACCACATCGTTTTGCTGCAAATAAAAGTATGGCGATGTAAATATCTCATCCGAACGCAAGTCCAAACGAGCAAATTCCACCTTACCATTATTTTCACGAGTCACCAGTACATTGCGACGAGATGCATATTGCGTCAAATCACCTGCTATACCCAAGGCCTCTAACAATGTCATACGACCATTATTCAACGTATAGGTACCAGGATTCTTCACCTCACCTAGCACCGTCACACGAGCATTCAGAAAACGCATTGTCACTATCGGATTCACAACCTGACCTTGCAACTTTCCTTCTATCAAGCTTATCACTTCTGATTGCCGCAGACCTACCACATACAATTTTCCCAAAACAGGAAAATCGATATACCCCTGTTCATCCACTGTATAATATTGGAACGACGAAGTCGTAGGCACTGTACTACTTGCAGGCGACTCATAAGAGACCGTTGGCAAATTATATGGTACAACTGCTTCTGGATCCAAACCTGACACGGTGATAATCAATGCATCATTAATCTTCACACGAGGCTCTGGCTGAGGTTTTAAGGTTTTATTTACTTCTTCAGCAGTTTCAGCAGTTACTGTGCGAAAAGCAGTCAACTCTTTGCGGGCTACACAAGAACACATCAGTGCAACCAAAGGCAACACATACAAAAATTGTTTCTTAAGCATATATCTCACGTTTTTTATTTTACAAAATTTTAAGCCTGCAAAGGTACTACTTTTTTTTCATATAGCCAAATATTTTGTTTTTTTTCATACATTTATCCTATATTCACTAACATTAGGCCACAGAGAAGCCCACGAAGTTGATGAGATTTTACAATGTATCTTGCGCAATTCAAAAAAAAGTAGTACCTTTGCGGCTTGTTTTATGAAGCATTTGGATAAATGAACGAATTTTTAGAACTCGAAGAGCAGGTACTCCGCATGATCAAAACAGTTTACGACCCTGAGATACCTGTCAACGTATATGAATTAGGATTGATCTACAAGATCGATCTACCGGGGGACGGCATTTGCAACATCGACATGACCCTCACCGCGCCCAACTGCCCAGCGGCTGATTTCCTCGTTGAGGATATTAAGCAGAAAGTTGGTTCTGTGGACGGCATCAGCACGGTTAACGTGAATATCGTCTTCGAACCTGAATGGACTAAAGACATGATGTCTGAAGAAGCAAAATTGGAACTCGGCTTCCTTTAGTCCTTAGCTTAGCCACCAAACAGTAGCCCATAGGCGCGTTCACTAAACACTAAACGAATGATTTACTTCCTCTCCGACGCACATCTTGGTTCGAGGGCGATTGATAACCCACTAGCCCATCAGCAAACCTTGATTGACATGCTGCAGAGCATGGCTAAGGATGCTACAGCTATCTACCTGCTTGGAGATATATTTGACTTCTGGTGCGAGTACTTCTGGCGCGATAAGAGCAAGGAGCAGTACCGTCCCTTCCTGCAAACGCTCAAAGAGATCACAGACAAGGGTATTGACATACACTTCTTTATTGGCAACCACGACATTTGGACGTTCGGTTGGCTCGCCAAGGAGACGGGCATTACGGTGCACCGCCGTCCCGAAGAACTGACCATCAACGGCAAACGCCTTTTCCTTGCCCACGGCGACGGATTGGTACCCAGCAACTACTTGCGCCAAATGCCCAAAGCCATTCAAAAGAAAATCAAGCAATTCATTTTCCTACGCCGTGTCTTCCACAATCCCATTTTGCAATTCCTCTTTCGGCTACTGCCGCCCGCATGGGCCAATGAGTTTGGCTATGAGTGGGCAAAAAATAGTCGCCTAAAAGAGTTAGCCCGCCCATGTCCCTACAAAGGCGAAGACAAGGAGGAATTGGTACTCTTTGCCAAAGAACAAGAGCAGTTGGGCAATCACCACGATTATTACATTTTCGGTCATCGCCACATTGAACTCGACTTAATGCTCAGCCGCGACAGCCGAATCATGATTCTCGGCGACTGCTGGCAGCAGTTTACCTACGCTCAAATGGACGATCTTGGAAATACAACTTTAAATTACTTTGAACAATTTTAAACAACCTATGAACAATAGACAACAACAACTTGCAGCTTTTGACCGTCTCTTGACGGTGATGGATGAACTCCGAGAGAAATGTCCTTGGGATAGAAAACAAACGTTCGAATCCCTCCGTCAGAACACCATCGAAGAAACCTACGAGTTAGCCACTGCCCTACTCCAAAATGATATGAATGAAATCAGCAAGGAACTCGGCGATGTCCTGCTCCATGTAGTTTTCTACGCCAAGATCGGCAGCGAATTGGGTGCTTTTGATATGGCAGATGTATGCAACAAGATCTGCGACAAACTCATTTTCCGCCACCCACATGTATATGGCGAGTTTGCAGCCAACAATGCGAAAGAGGTATGCGAGATGTGGGAGCAAGTCAAACTCAAAGAGAAAGGCGGCAACAAAACCGTCCTCGCAGGCATTCCAGAGGCGCTTCCTACTCTCGTCAAAGCATATCGCATACAAGACAAAGTAGCCAATGTAGGCTTCGATTGGGAGAAGCGCGAAGATGTATGGGCGAAGGTCAAAGAGGAGATCGCTGAGTTTGAGGCAGAAGTTGAGAATATGGACGAGGAGAAAGCCACCGAGGAGATGGGTGACCTATTCTTTGCGCTCGTCAACGCGGCTCGCCTATATAATGTTCGCCCTGACAACGCACTGGAGAAAACCAATGCCAAGTTCATCCGCCGTTTCAACTACGTTGAGCAGAAGGCAAAAGAAAAGGGTCTATCTCTCAAAGACATGACCCTAAATGAGATGGAAGCACTTTGGCAAGAAGCCAAGACATTGGAATGATTAATCCTCTTGGGTTGCCTCTATAGCGGGGATATAGATCAACACGGAATGCATCGGGAAATCCGAATCACTCTCAACCGATAACTTCAGTTTCATACCGCCTCGCTCCTTAGGTGTGAAATAGACTGGGAAAGTCACGCGGTTATAACCTGGTTTGAAACGCATCGTGCATGTATAGTGACCCACAGTATCCGTTTTCAATAGTGCTTTATCAATATCAGCCGTTGTTACATACCACAAGTTCATTTCCGTAGTATCCCATTTCATTTCCACAGCCACAAGATTATTGGCCACAGTATAGTATGTACTAGCAAACATCACAGTATCACCCAAATACACAGTATCCAGTTCATACGAATCATCTTCTGCATCATAGATAATACCCAATGTATCTTTAGCACCAACCACAGAATCACCCTTAAACTGAGGATTCACATAAAATAATGAACTATAAATTTGAGGACTGTATTGAGGCTCTTTATACTCCAAGCAACTGGTCATTGCACCTGCAACAACCACTAAGACCAAAAATATAAATAACTTACGCATAATATATTTAACAATTACCAGTTAATAATTAATATTTGTTATCGATTTGTATTTTGATACAAAAAACGGGTCTTGCAACCCGTTGTGCGGCATAAAGGACTCGAACCTTCACTCCTCTCGAAACTAGATCCTAAGTCTAGCGCGTCTACCAATTCCGCCAATGCCGCAGAAATCGGGTGCAAAAGTAGTAAAAAAATTACACATACGCAAGAAAAATAGCAAAAACTTTGCTTTTATTAACAAATGAGCGATACTTTTTATCATAATTTACCCAACGGTGTGCAAATTGTCCACCGCAAGACCACTTCTCCCGTCGTTTATGTAGGCATCATGGTTGGCGCGGGTACTCGCCACGAACTCCCCAATGAGAACGGTATGGCGCATTACATCGAGCACTGCGTCTTCAAAGGCACTGAGCACTACACAGCCCGCCAAATCATCAATCATATCGAGGGCATTGGCGGCGAGATCAACGCCTATACTACCAAAGAGGAGACCACCTTCTACGCAGCCACCCTGCGCAATCACTTTCGCACCACCCTCCACCTGCTCGCAGAAATGGTGTTGCGCCCCACATTCAATAAGAAGGAAACTGACAAAGAAGTCACCGTCATCCTCGACGAGATAGAGAGTTATAATGATTCGCCCAGCGAGCTCATCTATGATGACTTTGAGAATATGATTTTTGAAGGCAGTTCATTGGCGATGCCTATTTTAGGAACCAAGAAGACCCTCCGCCGTATATCTAAGTCGCCCGATATTGCTTTGGATTGGATGCAACAGCACTATCGCCCTGAGCGCATGGTGCTCTTCGTACTGGGCAACGTAAGTACTAAGCAGGTTATTGCCAGCGCAGAGAGAGAACTAGGAGAGCTCTATAGCAGTGCTAGTAGCACTAGCCGCACTAGTAGTACTAGCCAGAGTAGTTCTCCAAGCTCCTTTTCCCGAACATACAAACGCCACACCCATCAAACACACATCATGCTGGGGTCGCATGCCTACCCTATCGGGCATCCTAAGCAGTTGACCATGTACCTGCTGAACAATATCTTGGGCGGTGGCAGCATGTCCAGCCGACTGTATCTGAGCCTTCGCGAAAAACACGGTCTAGTCTATAACATCGACTCGCAGGCAGTGCCCCTGAGTGATACGGGCTATTGGAATATCTACCTCGCATGCGAGCCTCAACACAAGGAGCAATGCCTGGAGCTCTGCCACAAGGAGCTCAAGCAACTGCGCGACACGACGCTCACATCAGCGCAACTCCAACGAGCCCTGCGCCAGTTGGAGGGACAAATGGCTATATCGGCAGAGAACCAAGAAAATAATGCGCTGGCTATGGCCAAGCAGATGCTTTATCACCACCATGCCCCTGCATGGCAGGAGACTTTTGCCAAGGTGCAGCAGATCACTCCTACCCAACTGCAAGACGTCGCCAACGAAGTCTTCGCCCCAGAAAAGATCTACACACTACTCTACGACTAAACACACAAAATTCCCCACTCGCACCGCACAATAACCGGACAATAACCGCACTATTCGTTACCTATACAGAACACCCATAGATGAAAACCATATGCAAACAAAAACCGCGACCCCGATGGAGTCGCGTTTTGTTTGATTTATCCTTTCATCTTCGATTTATATAGTCACTTTGTTTAACAAGAAATCATATATATTTAGTATCAATATTCCATCATTATTGCGATATGTAGGTTGCATACCTCCTGCTATAACCACTTTTTGGTGGGACGTTCAATATTCATATCTATTCGCATTATTTGTGTATATACACACTTTTTTCGACCACAAAGGTACTATATTTTATGAATTGACCAAATATTGGGAAACAAATTAGCAATTTTTCATTATTCTATTAGCTTTTTTTGCGTATATACGCACTTTTGTCGAGTGGATGACAGCCTGCATTTTTTCAAATATACTTGAAAATTCAAAAGAAAAACACACGATTTTCAAGTGGATTTGAAAAATCAACATATTTATTCGTAATTTTCTTGTCTATTTGAAAAAAAAGCATTACCTTTGCACCGTAAAACGGAGAAAAGGATATGATAGATCAAGTTCGTAAATACAATTTTTGGGATAATAACATCCCTGAATTAGGTTTTCTGCGTACTAAATACACAGAAAAGATACATGCTGCAACGGGTAATAATCTCGTCAAAGTATTGGTAGGTCAACGCCGTGCGGGCAAGAGTTTCGTATTAAGACAATTAGCCAAACAGCTGCTTGATGATGGAGTTCCAGCCCAAAACATCTTATATGTAAACACTGAATATTTGGAATATGCCAACTTAAAAACGGCTAATGATTTGCAAACATTGTATCAAGAATATCAAGATACATTGCAACCTACTGGTAAAACATATTTATTCTTAGATGAAATACAGCAAATCAAGGGTTGGGAGCAGTTTGTTAACTCACATTCACAAGATTTCGTAGAGCCTAAAGAAATATTCATCACAGGTTCCAACTCTGACTTGTTATCAGGTGAATTAGCTTCGTTATTGTCAGGACGCTATGTTGAGTTTGAGATACTCCCCTATAGTTTTCATGAATATACGCAGCAACAAAATTTAGAAGTCAATCGTGAGAATTATCTTCAATTCTTGCAAAAGGGCATGTTGCCAGAATTGTTTCATTTGCAGACTGAAGAAGTATGCCACCACTACGTATCTGCAATCAAGGATACAGTAATGCTGCGCGATATTGTGCAGAGATATAAGGTTAAAGATGCATTATTACTTGACGAATTATTTCGTTATGTGGTTAACAACTCTGGCAGATTATTTTCAGTATCGAATATAGTTAACTACTTCAAGTCGCAAGGGAGAAAGACGAATTATGAAACAGTCTCATCATACTTGTCTTATTTGTGCAAAGCATTCTTAATACACCGTGTTGAGCGCTATAGCATTGCAGGTAAAGAACTTCTATCTGGAAATTGCAAGTACTATAGCAATGACCTTGCATACTATAATTATTTATATCGTGGTTTTTCTTATGGTCTAGGTGGATTATTAGAGAATGCCGTTTATCTTGAACTACGCCGTCATGGTTGGCAGGTATATGTAGGTGTTCAAGGTCAATTAGAAGTTGACTTTGTAGCTATGCGTGGAGAAAATAAGTTATACGTACAAGTATCATGGCAAATGGCTGGTGACGAACAGACCGCTCTGCGTGAATATGCGCCACTTTTGAATATCAAAGATCAATTCCGCAAAGTGGTTGTAACATTAGACGAAGTACGTTTCCCTAACAATAACGGTGTAGAACATCTATTCCCATGGGAATTGTAACCTACCGACTAGTTTTGGAGAATACGAAAAAGATAAGAGCTTGCCAAACGGCAAGCCCTTACTTTTTGATTCATTTTTTATCTCATTGGGAGATTATTGGATATACTTTTGACCGTTCTTGATAACGATACCCTTGTAGTTCTCATCTACCTCTACACCGAGGAGGTTGTAAGTCTTACCGTTGAAAGAAGGAGCAACTACACCCTCAACAGATGTTGTACCACCATCACCTTGCTTGATAACGATATCCAATTTACCACCATCAGCGTCAACAGTTACGATACCTGTACGACCTGTCTCACCTGCTGGAAGAGCAGCTGCTGTAAATTGAGCAACTACATAACCATTGGTAGACAAAGCTGACTCATCAAGAACAACTTCAATCCAATCTGGAGCCTCTACTTCACCCCAATTCTCGAAGTCAAGTACGGTAGAGAAAAGAGCAACTGCTGAAAACTCACCATCCTCAGTTACATCCATAGCATAACCGCCCTCAATTGGAGCTACCAAAACATCAGAAGCACCACCATACATGATAGCTGGCCAGTAAGCATCGAAGTTGATCAACATGTTGGAACCACCGTCAGACCACAAAGTAGTGAACTCGCCATCCCATGTGTAAAGGGTTGTACCACCAGGAGTTGCGTAGTCAGACATGAAACCGAAACGGCAACCAGACTCGTTGAAGTTGGTGAATTGAACATAGAAGTCACCATCAAGAACGATTGGCTCTTGAGTCAAACCACCGAAGATATCCTCCTTGTAGAACTTAGCAGAAATCATACCCAATTGTACGTTGAACTCAGTATAATCATCAATAGTCATAGTAGTGGTGTAGAGAGGCTCTGTAGTGTTGATTAAACCTGCTGTAAGATCCGCTGGGAAAATCTCAACTTTGATAGAAGCACCTTCTGGGAACATGTAAGCACCACCTTGGTTGGTCTTGTCGCAAACCATGATGTCGAGTTGCTCAATCTTCATTGGGCTAACGTTGCGAACGATAGAACCGATGGTATCTATACTCTTGCCCTCGATGTTCAGACCAGTACCGATAGAGTAGTCGCCATAAGCACCAGCACCTACTACCCACCAGTCACGAGTATCACCTGCACCTGTATCATCAAGGCTAGGATCGCAATACATACCACAAAGAGTCATAGGCATGTTAGCATCCTCAACGAATTGACCTGCGACTGGAGCGCAAGCTAGAAACTTATTAGCTTCGCCTGCACCGTATTGATAACCCTTGATCTCAAGACTTGCGTCATTCAAAAGAACAGTGTGATCATTTGTCACTGGAAGCAAGTAGAGATCAGAGAAAAGTAGAGGTTCATACATAGCCTCGCAAGTTTGGCTATTTTCTGTAACTTGACCATCTACATTCCATGTAGTAGGTGCCTCTGTAATCTTCCATGACTCAGTAGCAAATGGCATTACACGGTTCTCCCATACTGTAACATCTTGGTAAGGCAACAAAATAATTGGAATGTACAGTTGACCAGCAAGAGTAATACCAGCATGCATCATACCATCTACAGAGTAGTAGTCAATACCATTGTAGTTAGCGTTAGCTGCATTAGCCTTCTTTGCAAAGCGATTTGCATAAGACTCAGCGGTGAACTTCTCACGATCAATAGTCTTCTCAACATCAATAGACTTGAGTTGCATGTCCTTTACATTGATGTCAGTCATTACTGATTGAACTTGCGCAGTAGCCATACCAACTACCAACAACGCAGCAAATAAAGTAAATTTTTTCATACCTTAAAAAATTTAATTGTTAAACATTATTGAGTATTAACTCATTTCTTATTTTGATAAGTAGGGCAAAAGCATTGCCCTACTATATTTATTACATAGATACTTTAGAAGAGCCCATGATTGGCAAGTTGGCATCTCCTGCGAGAATCATACCACTTACAGCATTGAACAGGTGTCCTTCAGCAGGCGTAGCCTTGAAGGTGCCCAGTAGAGACTCCATTATATTCGTTACAATAGGAAGGTTAGTAATCCAACGATTGGTATTATCATCGTATGGTGTAGGATTTGCAACAGTAATACCATTCTCATCGGCAGTGATATCTACTGTCCAAACGAGTTTAATCACTTGCTCTTTACCTTTGCCACCATTCTTGTAACCAAATTGAAGAACGATAAAGTGACCACCTTCATACATATTCAATGATTGCTTGTAGCCATAGCCCAACACCTTAATATTCGTATTATTCTTGGTGTCTTTAACCAATGTATTTACTTGCTCCAAGAATGATGCTACAGAATCTACAGCTGTTGGGTCAACTGTCCAACCATTCAAATTATCGGTAAAATAAGAACGGTAAAGTAGATTTAAGTTACCTGCATTCATCACAGTGCCTTGCTCGCTCTTAAGTTCACCCTTGATGCTATCGTAGTAGAAAACATGGTCATGTACATCCTCACCAAATCCAGTAGAAACGATGATACCATCTTCGGTAGCGCATACTGGGTGATAGGTGGCAGCCTCAGCTACGAGTTTAGAACCATACGCAGCACTTTGGAACTGACCTTCTGAACCTTTATAAAGATACATTTTCTTATCACCTTGATGCAAGGTAACAACATTATTGTTACCAAAGAGGTCAGTTTGCATCTTCTCGCAAGCGGCAAAATAAGCAGCCAAATCAGTAGTCTTCATTGGGCGCAATACGGTGTATGCGCTATGCTTTTTACCTTTCAAAAGTACCAACTCTGGAGTCGCCTTCAAAATCAAGAATTCATAGTCACCCAATAGACCTGCACCATCACCCTTAGGATCAGAAAAAGCATGGAACACATCGTTATAGGTATCGAAGGTCAAGATTGGTCCGTAGTCACTCTTCACAGCCCATGTACTGGCAGTATCGGTCTGAATCTTATTACCAGTAGTAGTATTATTCTTAGCGGATACACTCACATTGCCGTTCTTGTTGAACTTAACCACCATATTGTATCCCTTAGCAGAAGCCTCAAGGTTAGGGAAATAGGCCATTTCCCAACCATTCTCTGCTGAGGTAAACACATCGAAAGCATTTTCAATAGCCTCTTGTGCACGGATAGCAGCAGGCTTTTCAAACAAGCTTTCCTCATCGCGGCTACAAGCTGCAAAAGTTGCAGCCAACAAGCCAATTATTACTAAATATTTTGTTTTCATATTCTTATTCTAATTTATGCGTTGTGAAAAACTTATTTACCATTCAAGAACTCTAAGTTCATAATCATATTCCAATCCAAGTTCTTTTGACGTTCTTGTACCTCTGCACGGAGTTCATTAAGGTCGATCTCCCACTTCTCAGCAAGCCAATTGTTGCAGATCTCCCATTTTTGATTGATCTGCGCAGCACCTTCGGTACCTGCTTCCTTGAGCATATTTGCCCACCAAGCATCTGGCTTCACGATGTAGTTAGCAATCACCTCTACAAAGTCCTCGCGGGCCTCACTACTGCCGTAGTTACTTACGCAACCCAATTGCCAAGCCTCTTTATTTGTACGCTCTTGCCATTTGATAGGGTCGTAGTTAGCTGGAGTGATTTGCGCGAACTCAGTTGGATAGTTCTTTTGTTGGTGCAAGATATGTGCAAACTCGTGGTGCATCGTCTTGAAGATATACTCATTGAGGTTATCGATATTATTGAGTTGCATCTCATTAATCTTCAAGAGCGTAATCTTGATACCACCTTCAGCATAACCCAATTTCTCAGTACCCTGTACTGGATCCAACATAGATGAACCAATAAGCTGAATCATCTTTGGACCATAGGTTGGCAAGAACTCAGGCCCCACTACTGTATCATATACATCATACCACAAATACAATGCCAAGTGTGCCAAGGTATCTGCCATACCGATACTTACTGGTACTACGTTGTAGTTAGGATCTGTGGCGTTATCGTCCAACTTATAAAGGAACTCTACATTGTATGGCTCGGTATAATACTTATCCAACCATTTATCAAACTGATAGGTATAAGTGGTAGTATCCAATACAGGGTCCACAAAGATAGACTCTGAGAATTGATATTGTTGCTCGCAAGCAGCCAATCCTACTACCAACATTGCTAATGCAAATATCTTATGTATTGTCTTCATAACTATTATATATTAAAGTAGTTAATCACTTATAATCACCTCTATTACTCCTCATCATCTACCAGTTCGAATTGAGCAGTTGGACGTGCCAACGCGCTGCTCGCTGTAGGTTCGGATGGAGTGTAAACATCATTAGGTTGCAAGCTGTGGGATGGAGCTTGGTTGCTATCAAGATTGTCACCCAACACCTCGCGAGGATTAGCGGTTATACCTGCTACGATAACCTCTTGTGGCAATTGGATAGCACGGCGGTCATCGTTCCAAACTAGTTTGCGAGGAGCGTCTTTGCCTTGTACGTGCTCAATCTCAATACCGTAGCGCTTGATATCTTGCCAACGCAGACCATCGTGCAAGCCCTCAATACGGCGGAAGTGGATGGCGCAATGTACAAATGGCATTTGCTCTGCAGAGATTACCCAGTCCGCAGCCATATCTTGGTTGTGCAATTCTGGTGCAAACTTAGTACCAGCTTTCTCTGTATAGAACTTGCTGATGATCTCAGGAGTCAATTTTACTGTACTGTCAGCATTCATGTTCATACGACCACCTACATTGTAACTTTGTGCCCACAAGCGGAAATCATTAGTCGCACCGACCAAGTCATTCAGATGTGCCTTAGCTTCAGCACGGCAGAGCAGCGTCTCGTTGGTTGTGAACGCACGACTCACCATACGAATGAAACCATAACCAGCCACCTTGTCGGTGTACTCAAAGTCGTAGTAATCTTTTGCCACGAAACCGCCCAACTTTTGGTCAGCAGACCAAGTACCTATACCTGGGAATTGTCCACTCCAGCAAGGACCTGCACCATAAGTAGTGAAGTTCTGTGCATCACCATTATATTGGTAGCGACCAAAGTCAGGGAAGTGTGCATAAGCTGAAGATGAATACGTAGCAATAAGTAATAGGTTAGACGGTGCTTGCACATCAATAAAGTGCTTGAACGCCAACTTGATATTGCTTTGATCACGGTTGGTTGGTGCATCAAACAGCATAGCCAATGTGGTTGCATCTGTAGTGGTCAGCACATGATCTGCATGCTCAATTACTTTTGCCCAGTCTCGTTTGTAGAGATAGAAACGAGCAGCGAACGCATGAGCAGCTTTCACATTGAAGTGATAACGTGGAATGGTGTAGTACTCATCAGAAACCAATTTCAAACCTGCCTCCAAGTCACGCTCGATATTCATAAAGGTGTGATACAACGAACCACCAATCCAAGCGGTATCACCACTCTCGTTAGTATTAACCTCCAATTCTGGTCCACGGCTATATTCAGGAGCCACCTTGGTCTCAGGTTGCATCATATAGGTAAGACCCAAATCTTTCTTACTATCCTCCTCGTTCTTCCACGCTTGGCAGAATACACCAGCGAGCAAGAAGTGGTGGTATGCACGCGAAAGCAGTGCCTCAGCTTTCTCTGCATTCATATTGATGCCTTGTGCCTCCAATTTCTTGATGGCTTCAAGGGCTTGGTTAGCAGTCGCAATAGCGGTATAATGACCATCCCAAATGAATTTAGGAGAGTCTTGGGCACCACTACTCTTAACAGGTTTCCAAGCAAAAATCTCATTGTACATTTCGTCCAATGGGTTTACTGCATTGGCTTGACCCGTCTTAGGATCTGGTACGTTGTTGTCAATCACCTGATCGGATGAATACTCACAGATAGGCGCACTATTCGCTTGGGTATATGCACTCACCAACAAGAGTTGTACTTTCTTTTTGGTATCAATAGAGGCACGCATATCTGGCTCTTGATCCAAGAAATCACAACCAGTCAGTGCCACTGCCACCAAAGCTACAATGATAAATATATTCTTTTTCATGTTCATATTCCTTTCTATATATATTACGTTCCACCTATTTGATTAGAATCCTAATTTAACTGTCAAAGTAAATTGGCGAGGAACAGGTGAAGATACACCACCTGAGTTGTAGTACTCTGGGTCACGACCGTTGAGCTTCTTATCAGCGTATGCCAACCAAATGTTGGTAGCACTGAGCTTCACACCGAAACTGGATACCGCCTTTTGTCCCTCAAATACTTTCTTAGGCAAGTCATATGTAAGTGACAACTCTTTCAAGCGGATGAAGTCACCCTTCGCTACACGCTCGGTAGAGTAGTTGTATGCAGAATATGCATTGTTGAGTGCATTGATCTCACGCATTTGACGAACAGTAGGAATAGATGGGATAGTAGTCAATTGCTCGTCACCAGGTACCATCCAACGGTTCTTCATCTCCTTCATGCTGGCAGTAAGGTCGCTATAGTCGCTGCTATATACTGGACAAAGATCATCCAAACGGAGCACATTACCGAAGCTATAGGTAAAGAATACGTTGAGTTTCAAGCCTTTCCAAGAGAAAGTATTACCGAAAGAACCTGTGATAGTAGGATCAATACTACCTTCATACTTCAAATAATCCACATTCTCATACTCTTGGAAATAGATTGCATCATAGTTATCAGGACCAGCGATTTGCGTATGCTCTGCATCGATATAGAAGGTAGGAAGACCTTCCTCTGTCAGGCCCGCGAATGGGATGCTGTAGAGCGCACCGATTGGACGTCCTTCTGTACGACCAAAACCATTTACGAGCTCATATACTTGTGAACGAGAATCCAACTTAGTAATTGTATTCTCTGCCCAACCGAAAATCCAGTCAGTGGTCCATTTGAAGTCCTTAGTCTTAATGTTGGTAGTTGAGATAGTGAACTCACAACCAGTAGATTGCATGGTAGCATCGTTTGCCAACTTGGTAGTTACACCACCCACACCCATGGTTTGTGTAAAACCAATCAAGTCAAAGTTGTTACGGCGATACCAGTCAAACTCAACGTTGATGCGGTTATCCACAAAACCGAAAGCAACACCGATATTGAGCTCGTGCTTCTTCTCGTAGGTCAACTCAGAGTTCTCCAGAGCCTCCAATGTGATACCCGACTCAAACGCAGGTGTACTTGGACGCCATGGTGTGAATGAGGTGAACACTGCGAGTGAGTTAGTCGCAGGACCACGGTCAGCAGTCAAAGAGTAAGAACCCTTCAAACTTGCGTATGTCCATGCCTTGCCGAATGTAGGAGCCCACCAACGCTCTTCGTGTGCATTCCATGCACCAGATACGTTCCATGTAGGCAACCAACGTGCATTGCGACTTTTACCCAAAGTGTTAGAACCCTCGTAACGGATAGTACCGTTGATGGTATAACGACCTTTGTATGAGTAGGTTGCCATTCCGAAGAATGCGAGGTTGCGATAGAAAGAGAAGGTATTAGCAAAATACATGGAGTTCTCCTCTTGACTTTGCTTGAAGAGGCGGTAGTCCAAATAAGGTTCACCACCATTATCGTATTGATAACCCCAGCCACGGAACATTGTGTATTGACGGTCGGTAGAGTTCAACTCCGCACCACCAAAGAGGCTGAGAATATGATCACCATTCTTACCCAAATCTGCATTGTAACTAATCGTACCACGGAAGTCCATAGAGGTCAATGTATATTCGGTCAAATCATATATACCACCCTTTGGTAACACCGTCTCAGGCAAAGCCAATGGATCATCTGGATCAGAATAGAGATATGGGTTGGAGTCGCGAATTGTAGCATCCTCTGGATCGATACCCGCACGATATGCACGCGCTTGGTTGCTCTCATCCTTGATATGGTGTTCTTGGCGACTTTGTTGATGACGAATCGCTGCCAATGCAGAGATTTCAAGACCACGCACAGGCTTCCAGTTGATATCACCTTGGAACTTGAGGTCAGTTACCTTGATATCAATATAGTTGTTAGCCAACTCGTCATATATATTGAAGTCGCAGTAGTTACGACGATAAGTCTCGGTTGGATCCATCGCGCGAGAAGTATTCATCGCGTAAGAGAATGGGTTGATATCAAACTCACGACTCACTGTACCATTAATTGGGTCTGTACTAGCAGAAATAGTACCAGGAGCTTGTTGCTTACGATAACTACCCATAGTAGTGATACTTGCAGTCAGTTTCTGCTTGCTGGTAGATGGAAGGAGGTCGTAGCTAGCATTCATGTTACCTGTAAAACGACTTACCTCGCTGGCTTTGTACCAACCTGGGTCTTGCATAGCAGAAAGTGACGCATAGATACGCGCACGCTCGCTACCCGTAGAGAAAGACACAGAGTGGTTGTGCATCACTGTTTGGTTGAAGAGCTCTGCAAACCAGTCGGTGTTACGGAACTCCGCAGCACGCAAATATGCGTTCTTAGCCTCTGGGGTATTAGCCAAACCTGTTCCACCACCTTTAGCCGCATCAATCAAGGCATACATACGACCATACACACCTGAGTTCTTAGCTGCATAAAGAGATGAGTACTCCAACCAACCTTTGCGTTCAAACTCTTGATAGATACCCATTTGCTCTTGTGAGTTACAAATGTTGTAGTCATCATAAGATGGCACCATACGGTAGGTCAACTCACCGGTATAGTTGAGGCGTGACTGACCCGATTTACCTTTCTTGGTAGTCACGACGATGACACCCGCCATTGCGCGCGCACCATAGATAGAGGTAGCAGAACCATCCTTCAAGATTTGGAAGCTCTCAATATCCTCCGAGTTGATACCAGAGATTGCACTCGCAATCAGCGTGGTAGCATCACCAGAAGAGAGGTCATCAGCATCCATCTCAACAGCATCCTCCAACACGACACCATCCACAACCCACAAAGGCTTGCTCGCGCCATAAATAGAGGTAGCACCACGCACACGAATTTTAGGCGCAGTACCAAAAGTACCACTCACGTTTTGCACGCTCACACCGGCCGCACGACCTTCCAAGCTACGGCTCACATCAGCCACACCCGAAAGCATGGTCTCATCCGCCTCCAACTTGGTCGTAGCACCAGTAAACAAGCGCTTATCTTGCTTTACCATACCAGTAACAACCACTTCTTCCAGCTGCTCGGTATCGCTCTCAAGAGTAACACTAATGTTTGGTTTCACTGCCACAGTTACAGTCTTGTAACCCATGTAGGAAATCACCAAATTTTTAACTCCAGCAGGCACTGTCAACTCAAAGAAACCATCAAAGTCAGTCACTGTACCGACAGTAGTTCCTTCAGCCACAACGTTAGCACCAATCGCGCCAACACCTGCTTCTTCATAAACTGTACCAGTTACTTTAGTCTGAGCCGAAGCACAAACCACCAGCAACAAGGTAACCATTAAACAGTAAATACGTTTCATTATAATGTTATTTATAATTAATTTTATCCTAAATTCACACCATACATTGCTATCGTTTTCTACAAAGCACCTTTATAAAAACGATAAAAATCGCGCAAAGTTACTACTTTTTTTTGAAACAACCAAATATTTACCAAGAAAAATGTGTTTTTTAACATATTTATCACATTATTTATATGTTTTATAACACAAAAATCGCCTACTCAATCTAACTTGGGTAGGCGATTTTGATTGGTATTTGGTAGTATTTTTTTTTGAATCTTTCAGTCTGATCTTATTCTATTGTTCTATCAAAAAAAATATTACTTTATCATTTCGCAACCCATATATGGTTGGAGCGCAGCAGGAATACGAATACCCTCTGGTGTTTGATTGTTCTCCAACAACGCCGCCACAATACGAGGCAATGCCAATGCTGAACCATTGAGTGTATGGCAGAGCGTTACCTTCTTATCCTCAGATCGTCGGTAACGGCAGTGCAAACGGTTGGCTTGATAGGTATCAAAATTAGAAGTTGAAGACACTTCCAACCAACGATGTTGTGCCTCTGAATACACTTCAAAGTCATAGCAGAGTGCAGCTGTGAATGACATATCACCACCACTTAATCGAAGTACACGATAAGGGAGTTCGAGTTTTTGAAGCAATCCCTCTACGTGCTCCAACATTTCCTTGTGACTAGCATCAGAATGTTCTGGAGTGTCAATACGCACAATCTCCACCTTGCTAAACTCGTGAAGACGGTTCAAACCACGTACATCCTTGCCATATGAACCTGCCTCGCGGCGGAAGCACTGAGTGTAAGCGCAGTTCTTGATAGGGAGTTGTGCCTCCTCAAGAATTACATCACGATAGATATTGGTTACAGGTACTTCTGCTGTAGGAATGAGATAGAGATTATCCAATTGGCAATAGTACATTTGCCCCTCTTTATCAGGCAATTGACCTGTACCATAACCACTGGCTTCATTGACCACGGTAGGAGGCATAATCTCGGTATATCCTGCCTTGTTCGCCTCAGCCAAGAAGAAGTTAATCAACGCGCGTTGCAGGCGCGCGCCCATACCTATATATACAGGAAAGCCTGCACCAGAGATTTTGACACCGAGGTCAAAATCGATGAGGTTGTATTTTTTCGCTAATTCCCAGTGAGGGAGTTTTGCAGTTGATAGTTGACAATTAACAATTGACAGTTGTTCGTCGGTAGCGGTATCCCAATCGCGGAGAGCGATGGTACCTTCTGCTGCGAGTTTATCAAGCATAGGTTGGTTTGGCCAGTTGCCTATCTTGACCACGAGGTTATCCTCAGCACTCCCGCCCTCTGGTACGAGGTCATAAGGTACGTTAGGGATAGTAAGGAGAAGGGAAGTCAATGCCTCTTCTGCCTTTGCCATCTCTTGTTCGTAGCCAGGGATAGCTTGTTTGAGTGCGCCTGTTTGTGCTTTGGCAGCCTCTGCCTCTTCTTTTTTGCCTTGCGCCATGAGTGCACCAATAGACTTGGAGATGCGATTCATCTCCGCTGAGGCAGTATCCTTCTTTTGTTGTGCTGCTTTGCGCTCGGTATCAAGAACAATCACTTGCTCAATAGTCTCAGCAGCATTGGCAAAATGCTTCTTTTCCAAGCCCGCAATAATAGCTACCTTATTGTCGTATATTTGTTTGAGTGTTAGCATACAAAAGTCTTGTTCAGTGCCCGTAAACGGGCTGTTCAGCGCGGCCAAGCCGCTGTTCTGGATTGTTCAGAGTTGTAAATAAAAACAAATTTCTCCTGCCGAATTGCGTATGCAATCGGTAGGAGAAATTTTAGTTTATTTCTCTATCCGATTATGCCTCAGCAATAGGTTGGATAGATACGTAAGATTTGTTGTTACGCTTCTTTTGAAAGCATACGATACCATCTGTAAGAGCGAAAAGAGTGTGGTCAGAACCCATACCGATGTTCTCGCCTGGGTTGTGTACAGTACCACGTTGACGCACGATGATGTTACCTGCTTTAGCGAATTGACCACCAAAGATTTTCACACCAAGTCGTTTGCTTTCTGATTCACGGCCGTTCTTGGAACTACCGACACCTTTCTTATGTGCCATATCTCTTAAACTTTGCTTTTAAAAAGGTTAAACAATTAAGCCAAAACGATCTCCTTAACGATGAGATTGGTCAAATCTTGACGATGGCCGTTCAATTTACGATAGCCTTTGCGACGTTTTTTGTGGAAAACGAGAACTTTCTCGCCACGGCACTCGTTGTCGAGTACTTCGCAAACAACTTTAGCACCCTCTACAACAGGAGCACCTACTTTCACTTCTCCGTCATTATCAACGAGAAGCACTTTCTCGAATGTTACCTCAGCGCCCTTCTCAGCAGCCATGCGGTTAACAAAGAGTTTCTTGCCAGCCTCAACACGGTATTGGAGGCCTTGCATTTCTACAATTGCGTACATTTAATCAAATGTTTTTTAATTAGTTACATCGGTCAGGCGAGATGCAGAGTCTTCGACGTTGGCATACCAAACGCAATTGGCAGTTAACAGTTGACAATTGACAGTTAACAATGGTATCATCCGTCCCCTCGGCAGCGCTACTTGGAAGCCCAAAAGCCGAAAAAGCGTGCAAAGGTACTACTTTTTTTTGAACTGACCAAATATTTTTTTTATTTTTTTACAAAAAGCACTTCAAAAGAGTCTATACACTCCCTTTATCCGTCAGCCTATCAGCCAAAAACGATGCGGCAGACCACAAACAACATACTAGGAAAGTATTAGATGGTAACTGAGTGGTATCGGAATGCTTTCGGAGTGGTTTCGAGAAATAAAGCGGAATTACCCATCACCTCAAGTCATTGACAAAGGCATCTTCCTTTTCAATAGCAAAAGAAGGAGCTTCATCTGTATAACGAGCATTATCAAGACGAAGCGTGGTAAGTTTGCCTTCGTCCTCATGTATCTCTATAGCAGTAGGCAGCAAAGTGGCAGTTGCGATGCGCAACACAAATTTCTGAATACCAGCCGAATGATCATGCGGAGTTAGCGTAATTTGCGTCTTGTCGCCTACGACTTTCTCAGCGTACTGGCAAACAGGCAATAAGGCTTGCGCATATAGGAAAGGATTGGTTTGGGTAAGCTCCTCTTCTGTAGGAATGGAAAGAGTCAATTCCTCTGTATCATCACTATATATATATAAGGTGTTGCCATCATATGCCGCTTCCATCGAAAACATAGTCAAGGCAAATTGCTTGCCGTGCATAGCCAGATTGCCTGTGTAGGTCATTGGGGCAGTTGACAATTGAGAATTAACAGTTGTTAACGTGAAATCTGACACCAATGTCTTTTGCTCCAAAGTCGCAAAGAGCGACTGGAGTATTGTGAACGTTATTAGCAATAGTTTCATCTTAGCAACCTAATTCTTGTAGTTTCTTGTCCAATTCATCGAGGCTTTGGATGAGTACATCGCGTCCCTTAGGACCTTTGTTTGGTCCCACAATACCCGCTGCTTCGAGTTGGTCAGAGAGTTTACCTGCCCGGTTGTAGCCAATCTCAAAGGCACGTTGCAAGCGCGAGGTAGAGCCCTCTTGCTTAGACACTACATAGCGTGCTACATCTGCAAACATAGGATCAAGACGCTTGAGATCCACGGCGCCAGGTGCCAAAGCTTCGCCTTCGCCGCCCTCTGGGATATATTCAGGCAATTGATATGGCTCGAAGTAATGCTGTTGTTTCTCGATATGCTCTACGATCGCATCCACCTCTGGGGTATCGACGAACGCACATTGTAGACGGATGATATTACCATTGCCCGAATAGAGCATATCACCGCGACCAATGAGTTGGTCAGCACCCTTAGTATCCAGCACGGTACGCGAATCCACTACAGATTGTGTGCGCAAGGCGATACGCGTTGGGATATTCGCTTTGATCACACCTGTGACGATATTCACCGATGGGCGTTGGGTGGCAAGAATCATGTGCATACCCACGGCACGCGCCTTCTGTGTGATACGTGCGATAGGTGTCTCCACCTGCTTGCCCGCTTGCATGATAAAGTCGCCATACTCATCGATGATTATCACGATATATGGCAGGTATTGATGGTGGAGTGAATCCGCAACCAATTTCTCAGGATTCAGGCGTCGGGAGACAAACTTCTCATTATAATCCTCGAGGTTACGCACACCTGCATCCATGAGCAGTTTGTAGCGATTCTCCATCTCGATCACCAGCGAGTTGAGGGTATTAACCACCTTATCGCAATCCACAATGACGATATTCTCATCTTCTGTATCAGGTGTGGCAGCCAAATAGTGACGAAGCAGTGGTTTGTAGGGGGCAAACTCGACCATTTTAGGATCCACCATCACGAATTTTAGTTCGGCAGGGTGTTTCTTATAGAGCAAAGAGGTGATAATCGCGTTGATTGCCACAGACTTACCTTGACCTGTAGCACCTGCAACAAGGAGGTGAGGAGTCTTAGCGAGGTCGAACATAAAGACCTCGTTGGTGATGGTACGTCCGATGGAGATAGGCAATTTCATCTTTTGCTCCTCTTGGAAGCGTTTGCTGGCAATCACAGAGTGCATTGATACTACTTGTGGTTTCTCGTTTGGAACCTCAATACCGATAGTACCTTTGCCTGGGATAGGCGCGATGATACGGATACCCATCGCAGAAAGCGAAAGCATGATATCGCTCTCCAGATTTTGAATCTTGGAGATGCGCACACCAGCCTGAGGCACAATTTCATAAAGCGTTACAGTAGGACCAACAGTAGCCTTGATGGACTCAATCTCAATACCGTAATTGCGCAAGGTAGTGACAATACGGTTGGCATTGGCTTGCTGCTCCTCCTGGTTGATGACAGGAGCCGTCTCGTTGTCATAGACCTTGAGCAAGTTGAGGGAAGGGAATTTGTATAGTTCTAGATCCTTACGTGGGTCGTAAGGACCAAGTTTCTTGAGCAAATACTCTGGATCATCCTCGGACAGCTCTACCTCTTTGACTTCTTCCACAGATATTTCAATATCCTCCTCTGATTCGGTTGGCTTTTCGGAGATGGGCTCTGAAGTTGACTCTTCTATCTCAATCGGAGCGAAATCGAGCGTAGGGATATCGCTATCGTCAATCTCTTCGATGTCTTCTTCTGGCTGGGGATCAATAACGATATCAATGACATTATCGGCATTCTCGGGTTCGTCCGACAAAGTTGACAAATCGGACGAGTCGGATGATTCGGATGATTCAGTTTTCTTGAATAAACCTACAACCCATTGAGCGAATTGCTGGCAGTGTTCTACGAAATGTTTGTCCACAACAATAAGGAACACCACCAATACCGCGATAAGTATCAGCAGTAATCCGAGCCATTGTACGTAGGATGTTGCCCATGCGGCTACCATTTGTCCGAATGCTCCGCCCCAGCGGAAGAATGTACCAACACCTATCATCTGCTGTGCAAAGCCTAATACAACCGATCCCCATACCAAAGCAAAAAGGGTGATAAACAATAGGCGCAGGCGCTTGAGAGGAAACTCCGTCACCATACGCACAGCATATAATGCCAATGCCACCAAAGCCGCCAGTGAAACTATGCCAAATGTACCATCAATCAACCAACGCGAAATCACCGCACCAGGTAATCCTAGTGCATTTTGTATTTCCACACGCATGTCGCGACGTGCTTCTGCTTGCTCGATGATTGAGAAATCATTTGCTCCTGTAAAGAAAAAACTAATATAGGCAATCACCAACATCAAGGTAATACTGATTAGGATGATACCCACTGCCAAACGGAAGCGATGGCTCATCACCATGTCGCGGGTAGAAAGGATAAAATCTTTGAATCCAGTTTTCTCTACTGTAATTGGTTTTTGTCGTGCGCCTGAAGTAGTGGGCGCTGTAGGTCTTGTTACTCGTCTAGCCATAATCTCAATTGAATCTCATAGTTATTTTAGGATATTTAACGATACATCTATTCGTTATTTCATAAAAAGCGTGCAAAATTACAAAAAAAAAAGCATATATGCAAATACGACGCGAGAAAAGACATCGGAACTATATAAAAAAAAAGAAGGATTGTCCTCTCGACAACCCAATCTCTTACTTAACCTTAAATCTAATACCATGAAAAACACGGTGCAAAGGTACTGCTTTTTTGTATATCTACCAAATATTTCTCCTTAAAAATATGTTTTACAACATCTTTTTCGCATTTTTGCAAAGTCAATTTAGCAAAACACACCCAAAATTGGACAAAACAGGAGGGAATATGGCTTTGTCCGCTTTATTGATGATTCAACACTACAAATGCATAAAAACAAAAGAAGATGCGTCTGCATCTTCTTCGCGGTGCGGACGGGACTCGAACCCGCGACCCCATGCGTGACAGGCATGTATTCTAACCAACTGAACTACCACACCAATTGTTATGTCGCACTTTCTTTTCGAAAGCGGGTGCAAAGGTACTGCTTTTTTTTGATATGACCAAATTTTTTGAAAAAAAAGTGCAATTTCACATGATTTTTTTCACAAAAAGCTCATTTTCAAGTACGAAACTACAAAAAAAATGGAGGATATCTGCTCATACCCTCCATTTTCGTATCGTTGATTTTGCTTACAATGCTCTCAATGTAGCAAGCAAGTATTCGTAGAATTTTGCCACCGTAGCAATATTCACGCGCTCATCTGGTGAGTGTGGATATTTGATAGTTGGACCAAAGGAAATCATATCCATGTGTGGATAGTTGCGACCAATGATACCACACTCCAAACCAGCGTGGATAATAATCACGCGTGGTTCTACACCATAATTAGCTTGGTAGGTCGTCTTCATGACATCAAGAATATGGCTTTTGAGATTTGGCTTCCAGCCAGGATAGGAACCAGAGAACTCCACCTCAGCGCCTGCCATCGCAAATACGGAGTGAATAATCTCCTGCAACTCCTCTTTGCGAGATTCCACAGACGAGCGTGTCAAGCAATATACAGTCACGCAATTATCAGCGGTAGTGAGCATAGCCAGGTTGTTGCTAGTCTCTACCACGTCAGGCATTTCTGGAATCACGCGATATACACCATGAGGGCAAGCAGCGATAGCATGAATCAAGAAGTCTTGTACATCTTCTGGCAACTCGGTAGTAGGGCATGAGACTTCCTCGGCTGTCAAATGGATGTTATCCTCTACACCGTCATACTCTGCGATAAAGAGGTCTTCGCACTCTGCTACAAGATCCATAATATCCTCTACGCCCTCTGCAGGTACGGTAATAATAGCCGATGCTTCGCGTGGAATCGCATTGCGCAAACTACCACCTTCCACACTTGCCAAGCGAGCTTCGTAATTAACCACTGCCTCCTTAAGGAAACGGAAAAGCAACTTGTTGGCATTCGCGCGTTGCAAGTGGATATCACAACCAGAGTGGCCACCTTTGCAGCCCGTAATGCTAACCTTAACAGCTACGTCACCTTCCTCCACTTCTACTGGAGTGTAAGCAAATTTGGCCGTAGTATCCACGCCGCCTGCACAACCAACATATAACTCGCCCTCTGCCTCCGAGTCAAGGTTGAGCAACGTCTTGCCTTGCAGCAGACCACCTTCCAAAGCGAAAGCGCCATACATGCCAGTTTCCTCATCCACTGTTACAAGTACCTCTAATGGTGGATGCACCACAGATTTGTCTGCCAAAATAGCCATTGCAGCAGCAACACCTATGCCATTGTCTGCACCAAGGGTAGTACCTTTGGCGGTTACCCATTCGCCATCAACATACGCTTCAATAGGGTCTTTCTCAAAGTCAAATACAGTGTCGTTATTCTTCTGTGGCACCATATCCATATGACCTTGGAGTATAACTCCAGGGTGGTTCTCGTAGCCAGGACTAGCAGGTTTACGGATAATCACATTGCCTATTCCATCCACAATTGTTTCCAAGCCTAACGAGCGACCGTAGTTTGCAAGAAATGCACTGATTTCCTCTTTTTTTCCTGAAGGACGAGGAATTTGAGTAAGGTCATAGAAATTATTCCAAAGACCTTGAGGTTGTAAGTTCTTCATATGATTGTTATTTTGGGGTTATACGTTGGTTAATTCTCCGCAGAGTGACACAGATAGCATTTTCTTGACCTTTGCAAGATCTTCCCCATGTTCGCCCAGCACGTGCATCATCTTAGTAAGCAGGGCTTCAGTGGTGATGTCATATCCTGAAATCACTCCCGCCTTCAACAAATTAAGACTCACTGCATACTGCCCCATGCTGACAGAGCCTGTATTACATTGTGTTTTATTTACAATCACCACACCGCGATCTACGGCATCGCGCAAACGTTGGTATAGCCATTCATGTGAAGGAGCGTTGCCTGAACCGAAAGTCTCCAACACTACACCACGCAAATTTGGTGTATTCAACACCGCAGCCACCACCTCCTCTGTGATACCTGGAAAGAGCTTCAGAATGGCCACGCGCGTATCAAACCGCTCAAACACATGCAGCGGACGTGCCGTGTTGCCTATCGGTTGAATGAGTTGGCGGTTATAGGTAATATGTACACCCGCACGCGCGAGCGCAGGATAGTTATAGGAGTTGAATGCTGAGAAGTGCTCCGCATTGCGTTTGGTAGCACGATTGCCACGATAAAGCTCTCCATCCATAAACAACGTTACCTCAGGTACAATCGCTTTACCATCCGTGTCATATGCAGCCGCTATCTCAATGGCAGTCAACAGATTCTCTTTAGCATCCGAACGCAAAACGCCCACAGGCAACTGACTACCCGTAAACACTACTGGTTTGCACAAATTGTCGAACATAAAACTCAATGCCGACGCGGAGTATGCCATCGTGTCTGTACCATGCAGAATCACAAAGCCATCGTACGCATCATAGTTGTCTTGCACCACGTGCGCCATCTGTCGCCAGTTATCAGGATTTAAATCCGAAGAGTCTAATAGAGGCTCGAAAGGAATCATATCTACCTGAATATCACCAGCAAACAATTCTGGAACAAAAGCTTTGAATGTTTGCATGTCAGCTGGATGCAACGCGCCTGTCTCTGCATCGCGTACCATGGAAATGGTACCACCTGTGAAAAGAAGCAACACTTTCATATGCTACATTGAATTAATTCGTTTGCAAAGGTACACTTTTTTTTTGGTTTATGCAAATTTCCTCCAAAAAAAGAGAGCGCGATTCACATCGAACTCTCCCCACATATTATGAAAAACACTATTTACAAAAACACGACCTCTTCTCATTATCGTGTTTCTCGTCTTGGACTATCAGTCCATTATCACCATTTTATATCCTTTGCCATGTACACTCATAATTCTCACAGGAGAATTATCGCCCAAATATTTGCGCAAGTGATTGATATATACGCTCAAAGAACGTGCATTAAAATACGTATCAGCTCCCCATATGCTCATCAATATACGATTGCGATCCACCAAATTATTCATACTCTGACACAACATCTTCAACAGATCATTCTCGCGCGAACTAAGATGTTGGTCACCTATTTGCTGACGAACCGAATCAAACAGCAAATCACCCAATTGCCACTCCGTCTGCTCCGTCTCCAAACGCACACGACATCTGCGCAACACCGCCTCCATCTTACAAATCAATATATCCATTGAGAAAGGCTTCGTCACATAATCATCACACCCTAATTCATAGGCATGCATAATATCATCACGATCAACCTTGGCAGTCAGCATAATCATTGGCATATCAGGATATTGAGCGCGCACCAACTTAAGCAACTCAAAACCATTCATACGAGGCATCATGATATCACTAATGATCAAGTCATAATGCTTAATCATAATTAACTCCCATGCCTCCTTACCATTATTCGCAGTCTCTACCGTATAATCCTTACTACGCAAATAATCTGCAAGTACAGTGCTCAAACTAGCATCATCTTCTACTAACAATATGTTGGTCTGCGTTGTTTTCATCACATAATAAATATAGACATGAGCATTACTACAAATACCGTGCCAAATCAAATCATTTTCTATCAAAATTAAGATATGGTGCTATTTTCCCAAGCGTTTCGCGAGATAGACCATCTATTTCTTGTAGCTGCTGTATCGAATCCAAATGTATTTTCTTACGTCGAAGTTCATAAATCGCTTTAGCTTGTTCAAAACGCAAATATGGATGCCGTGATAACCGTTTGACTCCTACTAGATTAACATTCATCTGCTCAACCACAACACTATCTATCCAGAAATATTTCATCACACTATCAGCATCCAATTGTCCCATCCCTTTTGCTTCCATTACCTGTTCCACACTCGTAAAGCCTCCCAGTTCTTCACGATACCGTACAATCTGATGAGCTCGATAGGAGCCAATGCCACGAATCATCTTTAGTTCGGTGGTGTCCGCTGTACGGAGGTTCAATACCGTATCCTTCTTCACAGGCCACTTGGGTAACGAGTCCTCACGGACGGTATCCTTCCTCATGCTATCAACTTCTACGCGCGCGATACATATATAAGGTTTCAAAACCTGAAACATACTATCCGTCATTCCATACAAACGCTTCAAATCCTCCGCTTTGCGATACCTCCCACCCTTTGCGCGGTATTTCAACATGTTTTTTGCCTGCCACGGCTTGAAACCGAGATGCACCAGTGTGGTACTATCTGCCGTATTCGGATCAAATGGCTGCATATGAATTGTAATGGTATCATGAGAGTATTTCTTTTTCCATTGCGCTTTACGAATACTATCTTGCTTAGCCTGATAATCAGCAAAATCCGTTCTTGTAGAGTCATTTAGCCAACTCACCTCTACCTCTTGCTTAGGCTGAAAATGCTTGACGGCGATTAGTGTCCCTAATACCAACATCACCAATAGCGCAACACCCAGCCATTGCTCACCTGTCAAGAGGAAATATATTTTCTGCTCTTTTTTCATTTTACCACCGACTGAATGACACCATCATGCAAATGCGTTTCCAACACATCACCCTCGTTCACCTCGCTCTGAGAACGAACCATTTTGCCATTTACCATAGTCAAACTATATCCCATTTTGAATATCCGCTCTGGCGAATGCAGCTCTATGGTTTTCATCCACAAGTCTAACTTACCTCGTTCACGAACAGCCTTTCCGCGCACAGCATTGAAGATTTGTTGCTCGTATAATAACAAGCGATTTTTCTCTCGAGAGACAGCATTCTGTGTGGCACGTTGCAAACGTAACATCAAGCCCCCTACTCTATCAACTTGTTCCGCCACGCGTTCTATCAACCATTCTGCTGCAGCAGTAGGAGTCTTAACACTCGTATGCACCACCATATCTACCACACTCACATCGCGTGTATGACCTATTCCCGCAATAATCGGCAGTGGAAACTGCGCACAGTGGCTAGCCAAATTATAATCATCAAAGCAACTCATATCTGTGCTGGCACCGCCACCACGAATAATGACCACTACATCCCATTCCTCTTCTAGTGCGGCAATCGAGTTAAGCGCTTGAACAACAGTTCGAGCAGCAGTATCTCCCTGGACTACAGCAGGATACAGCTGTACATGGAATTTAAATCCAAAACGATTATGCTTCAACTGATCGCAGAAGTCACCATACCCCGCAGCATCTGCTGAAGAGATTACAGCCACTCGCCGAGGCAGAGAAGGAATTTGTAATGCTTTTTGTAGATCCATCACGCCATCTTCTGTGAGTTGTTGGATAGTTGCTTGGCGTTGCTTGGCAAGGTCGCCCAACGTATAGGTGGGATCAATATTCCATACATTCAAACTCAATCCATACACCGCATGATATTCCACACTGACCTCTAACATAACCTGCAATCCAGTATGCAATGATTGCCCCGTCTCTTGCAGAAAATATGCTGATAATAAATGATACACATTGCTCCAACAAGTAGCTCGCACCTTAGCCGCAAGAATACCATTCTCTGCTTTTTCAACCAATTCCATATAACAATGCCCACGCACACTCATAGAGGCGATTTCCGCGCACACCCAATAGCGATTAGGTAAATCGTTCTCTAGGATCTCCTGAATCCAATCGCACAACTCCTTCAAACTATACTTTTCCATCAGTTTTTATGCTATTTTTGCTGTTATTCAAACGATTAGTTCAACTCTCAAAACTACTATTAAGCAGATGATTACCCCTATTATCCACCACCAATGTACTTTTCCGCCTCTCATCATTAATAATCCACAGATAATTGCTCCATAGAGCCCTATTACCCCCCACTCTGACAAATGCATATGGGTGGTGGAATATGGCAGACTTTCGATCCATTGCACAGCTTGATTGAGGAGCCATGTACACCACTTGGTAGCCCAACCTAGCCACTCACCAACTGCGCACCACGACATTGCAAGCGTAGAGAATCCCAAAGACAAGAGTATTCCAGCCATAGGGACTACTATCAAGTTAGTTAAAGCAAAATAGTTGCTAGTTTGTCCAAAATAGTGCAAGGTCAAGGGCATTGTACCTAATTGTGCAGCCAATGAAACAATCAACAATCCACTAACAGATTGCCACACTCGTCCCTTCGACACGACTGCTTGCTGCATGCTGCTTCCAAATAACATAATACCTGCCACGGCAGCAAAACTCAGTTGAAAACTCACACTCCACAACGCCAATGGATTGACTATCAAGATCACCACTGCAGCAGCCAACAACGGATTCCACCTTGAAGTTTGCTGTTCGAGCAAACTGCTCAATGCCCAAAACGTGAGCATCAAAGCGCTTCGCATTACAGAGGGGCTAAGTCCTGTGAGAAAAGCGTATGCCCAGATCAATACTATTGTACTGATATTCAGCAACCAACGCCTGAACTTATCTTCCCAAAGAGGTTTGTACAGCACACCTAATGTTAATATCCACATGACAATCCCCCACACGATTCCCGTATGCAAACCACTAACTGCCAAGACGTGCATTGCCCCCGAAGCAGAGAAGGCGCGTTGTACATCTTTGTCCAAGTCCTCACGATAACCCAAAGTTAGTGCCGAAATAATCCCCAATTCTTGTCCTTCGATTCCCATCTTTCGATATTGTTGGTACAAGAAGTACTGGCTCCGCTTGGCTAGGCCTTTCAGGCCCATATCATCCTCATGACCAATCAGTTGCCAATTTCTTCTAAGCGCCCAACAAGTGCCGACTATCCCTTGTCTCCGCAGATAGAGTCCATAATCAAATTTCCCTGATTTTCCACCTCTACGCACCTGTGTTTCCACCAGCAAGACATCTCCCATCACGGGCATTGGCATGCTGTCTTTCTGCAGATATAGCAACACTTTGCCACCACCTTCCACCTCTGCTTCATATCGGAAAGTCTTTGTTCGCTCTTGTGCGTTGCTAAGCAAGCGCATTGCTAATATGGTATCTCTATCCAAATAATCTACATCGGTGTCCTTTAACAAGTTAAGCGGCTTACCCATGTAGCCGCTCAACCATATTATTGCTACCAACGGCACCAACGCTATCAACCACGTATGTGCCGCAAGCCATCTCATACTTGTTTCAGTTGTTCGATTGTAGCAATTGGATTTGGGGCGTTGAATACAGCGCTTCCTGCTACTAAAATATCTGCTCCCGCCTTCCAAAGTTCAGGTGCCCATTTGGCATTTACTCCGCCATCCACTTCGATTAAGGTCTTGAATCCTCGCTCATCTATTGTTTGGCGAAGGTAGCGCAAACGCTCCAATGACTCAGGAATGAATCCCTGACCTCCGTAGCCCGCCTGCACTGACATGAGCAACACCATATCCACTTCACCCAAATATGGATCAAGACTATGAATATCTGTTTTAGGATTGATTGTCAAGCAAGTACGTACACCTTTTTTCCTTATCAGCTCTATCGCAGGCATGGGATCTTCTACTGCTTCAATGTGAAATCCAACGCTCCATGCACCTGCATCGCAAAAACGCTCTACATATTTTTCGGGGTGGGTAATCATCAAGTGCACGTCCAATGGCTTGGTACAGTGTTTCTTACATGCCTCCATAATGGGAAAACCAAACGAAATATTGGGAACAAATACACCGTCCATTACGTCAATGTGTAGGTACTCCGCACTGCTGGCGTTGATCATTTCGCATTCGCGCTGCAAATTGCCAAAATCGGCAGCTAAAAGAGAAGGAGAAATTGCTCGCATTATTATAAAATTGTTATTTTTCCAGATGTAACAAAATACGGTAGAACGCTTGCGCCATGATATTCCATCCGTATAATTCTTTTTCCTTTATTAAGTAGTCTGTAAAGGCTTCCTGCCTATCATTCTCATAATAATCAATCAGTGCATCAGCTATGGTATCCACCTTAGGCACCACTGCATAGCCCATCTTTCCATGATGAATGATCTCACCTAAACCGCCCACATTGGTCACCAAACAAGGCTTTTCAAAATGGAATGCCACTTGCGTCACGCCGCTTTGGGTGGCTGTTTTGTAGGGTTGAACAATCAGGTCAGCCGCGCCAAAATACTTTCTCAGGTCCGCATCCGCCACAAATTCATTCTTCACTATTACCCTATCTTTCAAACCATTAGTCTCTATTTGAGCACGATATTTATCTTCATCCTCATAAAACTCTCCCGCTACAATTAACTGCAAATCGGTCAATTCTTCCTTTACTTTTGCAAATGCATCTAACAACCAGTCCAGTCCCTTGTATGCTCTAACCAAACCGAAAAATAGCATGTAATTTTTATGAGGATTCAACCCTAACGCTTCGCATGCTGTATTTTTGTCCATTTTTTCGCCATAATGGTCATATACAGGGTGAGGAGAGAACGTTTTGGGTTTGTTGTATTTGTCCAACGAAGCAATATCCTTCACTACGCTATCTGACAACGCTACAAAACCATCATTTTGCTTTACGTAAAATGGTGCCAATAATTTATCTAATATACTCGGCTCATGCGGTATCATATTGTGTACCAATGCGATACACTTTGTTTTTCCATTGCGTTTGACGATATTTTGAATCACACCATAGCATGGGGCAAAAAACGCCATCCAATAGCAACTGATTAATAAATCGGGTGCTTCTTTTTTCAATCTTTTGCCCACTTTGATCCAACTCAATGGGTTGCACGAATTTATTTCGCGAGTTATTTTCAAGCCTTCAGGCGCCACCTCGTTGCTGTATTGCGTCTTTCCAGGGAATAGGAAATTGGGGTATTGCAAACTAAATGTCACCACCTCCACCTCATGTCCTTCCACAACAAACTGCTTTGCCAGTCGCTCGTTAAACGCTGCCAATCCACCTCTATAAGGCCATGCTGTACCCAAAATAACAATCCGCATATGCTGCTACTTTTTGTTTGACTTATTCTTTTTGCAAAGGTACGCTTTTTTTTGTAAATGTACAAATTATTTGTCTATTTTACACGATTATTTGCGTATTTCACTAAAAATCACTACCTTTGCAGTCAATATATTGGAAATTCTATGAAAGATGTAAAACTTTTTCTTACCGATGTGGATGGTTGTATGACCGACGGCGGTATGTATTACACCGAGAGTGGTGACGAGTTTAAGCGCTTCTGCGTGTATGACGGTATGGGTATTGTTCTTCTGCGCAAAGCGGGTATCCCTTGTGGTATTCTTACCAGCGAGAACACAGCCATTGGCTTGAAACGCGGACAGAAACTCGGTTTGGAATATATATATACAAGTGTCGGCCGTGTAGTGGACGGCGTGAAGATGACCAAACTCGATGCTGCCAACGAAATTTGCAAGGAGTTAGGCATCACTTTGGAGAATGTCTGCTTTGTGGGTGACGATGTCAACGACCTTGACCTCTTGCAACACGCAGGCATAGCTGCTTGTCCAGCTAATGCTGTAGCCGTAGTCAAAGCCGTTCCTGGTATTATCCATCTCACCAAAAACGGCGGCGATGGCGCTATCCGCGAACTCTGTGAAATGATTCTTGAGGCTAAAAGCGAATAGGTTAGAGACAATGAGAAATATTGCAGTCATATTAGCAGGAGGCATAGGTGCCCGCGTTGGAGGAAATAGTCCAAAGCAATTGCTCCCACTCTCTGATGGACATTCTGTCTTGGAGCATGCAGTCAATGCCTTTGAGCAATCGCCTCATATTCATGAGATTTGCATTGTTATGCACCCTGATTATATCATGCATGCCGAACAGATGCTTCTCGCTAACGCATGGCAGAAAGTGCGCTATATCATTCCTGGCGGCAAAGAGCGCTGGGAGTCTAGTGTACAGGCAATTAGGCAATTAGGCGATAAGGAAAGAGGCGAGGAGGTAAATCTCCTTTTGCACGATGCTGCGCGTCCATTTGTCAGTCAAGACATTATTGCTCGTGTATGCGAAGCGCTTGAGGAACATGAGGCAGTAACGGTAGCTATCCCAAGCACCGACACGGTTTATGAGATGGCAGACGGCAAGGTTGCCCGTATCCCACAACGCTCCACCATTATGCGTGCCCAAACACCACAAGCTTTCCGCTTAGAGTTAATAGCAGAAGCATATACCAAAGCCTTGGGCGTGGATAATCTAAGTGCAGAAGCATGCGCAGAGGCTCATATACCAGCGACAGACGATTGTGGTATAGTGCATGAGCATATGCCTCAGGTGCCAATCTACATTGTTGAAGGCGAAGAGCAAAATAAGAAAATAACATTCAAAGAAGATATATAGCGAAGTATGCTAACCAAGTTACGCAAGATAATCTCTAAAATCCCACGTTACCTATACGACTCGCTAAGGATTGTATATTGGAGAATACGTAGTTTTTTCTTTACTAAAAAGGAAATATATCGTGGTGCATGGCTTATCTGCGAAAGAGGAATTGAAGCAAGAGATAATGGGTATGCGTTCTTCAAATACATTCGCCAACAATATCCTGAGAAAAAAGTATTTTATCTCATTGACCCAACACAAGAAAATGATTTTCAAAATGTTGCGCCATTAGGAAATACCATTGCTTATAATAGCAAAGAGCATTATATGGCATTATTCTATGCAAAATGTCTCTTGTCAACTCATATCGGTTTTATCACGCCGTGGAGTTATGTATGCCATAAAACATTCTTCTCTTGGTTAAATTGTCCCAAATTCGTTTTACTCAATCATGGCATAACCAAAGAAGATATGTCTGCTAAACTAAACAAATTTGTAACGGGAGTAGATTTATTTATTGCAGCCAATCAACAAGATTATAATGCTTTGGTACACGATAAACGTTATGGGTATAAGCCACAAGACGTGGCACTTACGGGATATGCAAGATATGATGGATGGAAAATAGGTACAGAGAAACAGCAGATACTATTTATGCCCACCTGGAGAGCATATCTAGTAAAAAAAACAATACAAAATAGAAATAAGCCAGAAGTCTTACCTGATTTTGTGCAATCTAGTTATTACAAAGCCATTCAAAGTGTATTAAATAGCGTGAAGATGGATGAATTATTAGTAAAAAACAACTTGCAACTTATATTCTATCCACACTACGAAATGCAATCAGCATTACACTTGTGGTCAACAAAAAGTCAGCATATCATTTTTGCAGATAAGCAACACTATAACATCCCTACATTAATGAAGGAAAGTAAAGTACTCATTACGGATTATTCAGGTGTTGGATTTGATTTTGCATATATGTATAAACCGGTATTATATTATCAGTTTGATCAAGAGGAATATTATGAAGGACATTATCAACGTGATGCAGAATACTCATTGGAAAACGATGGTTTAGGTGGTGTGGTATATGACGAGGATGTGCTTCTGCAAGAACTACAAAGTATTGTTGAACATCAATGCATGATGCCACTCAAATATAGGCAGAGAGTAGATACTTTCTTTACATATCATGATAATAACAATTGTGAGCGCATATACAAGGCTGTGCTCACATTGCTAGGTGAGATTGCTACCTGAATTTCTTATTACTTGATCAGTAACCCTGTGGTCACATTCTTGCGGAAGAGAACTAGTTTCCAACCTTTTTTTGGTGTGCCTTGCAGCGTATAAAGACAGAGCAATATCAATGTTCCGCACCACTTCACGCCTTCGGACAAAAGGCGTTTGATATATTTACCTTTAGATATAGCGCGCGTGCGCATGCGTTCACTGCGACCGATTTGTAGGGTTAGGCGATTGAAATAGTCCTCCTCTAATTTCGATTGTGGAATGCTATGGTGGAGTACAGGAGTTGGAAGATACAAGACTTTCATCCCTAATGCCTTCATCTTATCAAAGATATCTTTCTCCTCCGACGCTAAAAGTAAATTGCCCTTTCTACCTAATTCCGTATTGAATAGCCCTACCTTATCAAATACCACTTTTCTATATGCAGCGTTGCCTCCACCAGGATAACGACCTTGGGGGTACTCGCGCACTTTATCGCCATAGTTCATCCATGCCGTTAGCAGGGCTTTGGTATAAGGCGACATCCATGAAGGTTCTTGAGTCTCGTACAATGGTTCTATAGGTCCACCTGCCGCCATTGTATCCGGATGAGCAGCAAAATGCTCGGCATAGATACGAATATAATCACTATCCACCAATGCATCGTCATCTACATAGATGATAATATCCCCCTTTGCCTCTTTGATACCCTTATTACGAGCTGCAGATAATCCTTGTTCGGGCTCTACGACATAGCGTAGTGTCACATTAGGATGTGCAGCGGCAAACAGTTTGCACACCCCACACGTATTGTCGGTGCAGTTATTGTCCACTAACACAATCTCATAATCCGTATTTGGATAGTCGTTATTAGCTATACTCTCCAACAATGGACGGATATACTTCTCGCGATTATATGTGCAAATGATCAGTGTTATCATTATTCTTCGGACTTAGGCGATGCTTTCTTCCACAAAGGATAGGTCAAACCACCTACACTAAGCAGCAATGCCAAAATCAAGATAGCCATACACCATTTATCTGTTTGCAGAGCATGTGGACGGAATTCCATCACGAGTTGATGATGACCTGCAGGAATTACCGCCGCACGCAAAGTGTAGTTTACACGTGCCAAAGGCAACTCTACTCTCTCACCATTCGCATTTACGATATACAAGTGCCAATCATATGGATAGTAAATCTCTGAGAATACCGCCACTTGATTGCGCTCGTTCATGGATTCATATTGCAAACAATTTGGCGCATAACTTGTCAGTTCTATACTACTCTCATCAAAAGCCATCAAAGGCGTTACTTCGGGTTTGGTAATATTCAATGCCTCAGCGAATTTCTTATCGGCTACTGCTTGCTTACGCAAGTCCAATATTCTTAATGCTGCGCACTCCTCGTCTGGCGTATCCACTAGAATCACCTCATCTACGAACCAGCAATTACCCATTGCATATGGATTATATACTGGTGCCTGTTTACCACCTTGCAATGGCACTACTGCATACTTCATATTGAGCATATTCAGCACAGGAAAATCCTTACCCTCGTTCTCATCGGGCTGCAAGAATCCTTGTGTTTGCATAATCGTTTGCATCAATGGGTTCATCTCCTTTGAGATATGCTCGTCTATCAAATCTTGATAACGACGCAGTTTGGCTGCTGAATAACCACCAATAGACTTCAATCTGTAACTCGTGCGCGCGTCATTAAAGGTATTCGTCGCCAAATTCAATACGCGATAATACGATTCGTCCTCCAAAATCTGTTGCTCGTATGGTTGCATCGCAAAATACGCATCAGCATCTTTAGCCTTCACAAAATGGTCACTACCAAAGAAACGCTTATTCACAGGTAGCATGTCTGCTAGTACTAATGCTGCCAGGGCCGCATATAGTACATAGTTTAGAGTTGAGTATTTAGTGTTTAGAGACTCGGAATTAGATTTCCAAGCATACAAATATACCACCGCAAAGCCCAATGCGATAAAGATAAACGAACGCCAAGCATCGGCTTTGATCATGGCTACACGCTCATCGTAGATTGCATCTCTGAGCCACGCAGGCACTTGGTTCACCCATTGTGCATCATAACTGCTCGTCACATCCACCATGCCAGTAAAGAGAGCAAAAATAAGGCACAATCCAGCAGTGACACCGCCTGCTATAAACATATTCACACGCAGTTTCTCCCATGCAATCTTCTTATCCACTATCTGTTGCAATGCGAGGATTCCGAGCAATGGCATTGTGATTTCTGCCACAACCAAGATACTCTCCACCGCACGGAACTTGTTGTACATCGGGAAATAGTTAAAGAATAACTCCGTCAACCACATCATATTTCTACCCCATGCCAATGCCACAGAGAAGAGTGTTGCTATGAGCAATGCCCACTTATATGGTCCAGGTACGATCAATAAGCCTAATACAAAGAGGAAGCAGATAATCGCCCCTATATATACTGGACCGCTAGTAAAGGCCTTCTCTCCGCGATAGGTAGGCACCTGCTGGCAGAACTGCTCAGCTGAACGTTTAGGCACTCGATTCTTGACCATTGTCTCGCACAAATCTGATTTAGCGCCCACATTATAGCCACTCGCGCCACCTTCCCAATTCGGAATAAGGAAAGTCATCGTCTCATCCACGCCATAGCTCCAAGCAGTGGCATAGTCAAGACTAAGACCGCTATTGCTGTTAGAGGTTGGATCGCTGTCGCTATTAGAAGTTAGTTCCGAATGTCCACCACGCATGGTTTCTTTGAGATAGGATTGGTTCATCTCTAACCAACTGGCCTTTGTTCCCACAACCAGTAGCAAACTCAACGCCAATACGCCAAGCGATATGCCTAAATCTTTCCATGCTTTATCCTTAATATGAATATAGAGTTCGGCACATGCCAATACCCCTATCAGCATAAAGATATAGTAAGTCATCTGTGGGTGGAGGTTAATGCTCATAATACCATAAAGCATTACGAGCGGTGCTCCTAGCCAATATTGTTTGCGGAAAATAGCATAAAAACCACCTATCACAGGTGCTAAGAACCCCAACGCTACTGCTTTGGTAACGTGTCCTGCAGGGATAATCAAAAAGAAGTATGTGGAGAACCCTACGGCTAGCCCCCCAATGATACTTAGCCAAGGATTTACCTTGAAACAACGAAGCATGAGGAAGAATCCAAAGAAATAGGCAAAGATAATACCTATAGCTTCCCATCCGCCTTCCATGCCAAGGTGAGCAACCTTCGCTATACCATTACGCATTTCACCTGAAGGCAGGCTACCAGTGATCTGGTAGGTGGGCATGCCGCCAAACATAGAGTTGGTCCACCATGTGCGTGTACCATGCTCATCGTAAAAAGCACGTGCCTCTTGTGCGGCACCCTTCCAGTTATTGACATCACCTTGCACCAGTACTTTGCCTTCCAGCAGAGGTGCACAATAAATCATTGCTACCACCACAAATGCTACGATTGCTACAGCATAGGGCAGAATTTTCTTCCAGTCTATTTTCATCTGTGCGTTGTTTACGTTATTTTCAGCCTGCAAAGGTAGTACATTTTTTTCAATTAAGCAAGAAAACAAGAGGTAAAGTCAATGATTTTTTGCTCAATTTTGCGAATAAATTTACATTTTACTTGCTTGATTTCTCGCGCGCACGCGAGCACACGTACCCTAAAATTTTATACTGAGATAGTTTTTCAATTCCTTTTTTGACTGATTTTATTATTTTTTATGTGGCAAACATGCAATAAAACGCATTAAAATAAAACTTTTTTGCAATTTTTCTTGCGTATTTGCTTTTTTTGTAGTACCTTTGCACGCTTTTTCGCACGAAATTATTAACCAGCCCACGAGATGGGGCATAAAATAACATAAAACAATGAAACGTACATTCCAACCAAGTCAACGTCGTCGTCGTAACAAACACGGTTTCCGTGCTCGTATGGCTACCGCAAATGGTCGTCGCGTATTGGCAGCTCGCCGCGCACACGGTCGCAAGAAATTGACTGTAGCTGACGAAGGTCGTCACAAACGCTAATCAACGATTAGACAACCTTAGGGCTTTTTCCTAAGGCATCAGCATAGGGAAAAGAGTATATACTCCTTTCCCTTATTGCGTTGATTAGGTTCTGGATTTTAGAAGTTTAGTAGTTTAGAGATAAGATATATATGGAATCAACAAGACAACAAAAGATTGAGCGCTTGATCCAGAAGGATTTGAGCGATATTTTATTGAAATACGCGCGCGCAATGCGCGGAACACTCATCTCGGTGAGTGAAGTAAGAATATCATCTGACTTGAGCATCGCACATGTCTATCTGAGTGTGTTCCCACAAGACAAAGTGGCAAGCACCATCGCACAAGTGCAAGAAGACACCGCGAAGATTCGCGGCGAGATGGGACATATGCAACGCCATCAGCTGCGTATCATTCCCGAGTTGCACTTCCACCTCGATGAAACCATTGACAAGATGGCCCGCATTGATGAGTTGCTGAAGGGGAAGAATTGACAGTTGACAGGTGATAGGTTACAGTTGACAATTGACAGTTTGTTGGACAAGGGAATTTAGAGTTTAGGTGAAGACGGAGCTCAAAATAGCTTGGCGGTATTTGTTTGCTAAAAAGCAGTTTAATGCCATCCATATCATTACAGCCATATCGTCGGTGGCGGTAGGTGTGGTTACTGCAGCCATGATCTGCGTGCTAAGCGTGATGAATGGCTTCGGCGTAATGGTAGAGCAGCTGTTTTCGCAGTTCGACCCCGATTTGCGTATCACCGCCAAAGCGGGTAAAACCTTCATTATCGACGATAAGCAGAAGGATGCCCTACTCGGCCTGCCATGTGTAGATATGCTGAGCGAGAGCATTCAAGAGACCGCATTGGTATATTTCGAGGATAAGCAAATGCCCGTACAGTTGCTGGGTGTGGATTCGGTGTTTGGGAAGATGACTGGTATTGAGAATATCATTACTGATGGTCATTATGAGGTGTACGATGGCGCCTTCGATCGCGCCGTGCTAGGACAAGGATTGGCATGGAAATTGGGCATTGGAGCACGCTTTATCCATGCATTGCAGGTATACGCCCCTAAGCGAGAAGGAAAAGTGAATATGCTACGTCCTGATGCGAACTTCAACCAAGAAGCATGTTTCATTGCTGGCACTTTTGCTGTGAATCAACAGAAGTATGATGATAACTTGATGCTAGTAGATATTGGACTCACACGCCGTTTGCTAGACTATGGAGAGCAAGAAGTGAGTGCGTTGCAAGTAGCTATCGCTGAAGGGTATAGCATCAAACATGCCAAGCGCGAGATAGCAACGGTATTGGGCGTAGGGTATGTGCTGCAAGACCGCTATGAGCAGCAAGAAGACTTCTTCCGCATCCTACGCGTGGAGAAACTATTGACGGCGTTGCTACTGATATTCATACTGCTGATTGCCACCTTCAATGGCATCGGTTCGCTGTCCATGCTCATCATTGATAAACAGCAAGACATCCGCACCTTATCACACCTCGGCGCAAGCAATCAGATGATTCGCAGGGTGTTTATGCTCGAAGGCTGGATGGTGAACTCCTTGGGCGCCATTGGCGGATTGGCGATAGGACTTGGTGTATGCCTGCTGCAAGAGCATTTTGGATTGCTCAAGTTGGGCAATGGTACAGAATATGTACTCAATGCCTATCCTGTAGCAGTGCAAGCCTGGGACATCGTCATGGTGTGCATAGTGGTGTTGGCATTAGGCGCGATATCGTCGTGGATACCAGCAAGAAAAGTGAAAGTTTAGATTTACATATTTCGACATGAAAGCATATCTATATATCATCATATTGGTGATGGCCGTGGCATGTACGCCGCACAACAATCCCACTCGCCCTGCTACACAGCAAGTAGATAGCGTATATACCACCGCTGATTTCAGGGCATACGCAGACTTTTACAATAGTGGTCATCAGGTGTATGCCATAGACCTACTCTCCGACGGATTGGAGTATGACTCCGCTTGGCATATCTCTGGTACAGGCTGCAACCTCTATCTGTCGGATGTGTTTGTAGCAAAAGATAGTACTAATCGTCTGCCTGCGGGATACTATGAGATGGATAGTGTAGCCAAGGAGATGACTTTCTTGCGTGGCATGAGTTTTGAGGGAAATGTGACAGGCACCTATTTGCTGCTGATAACAGAAGACCAAATACAGCGTATCCTGCTGATGACTGGCGGCAACATGACCATAGCATACGAGGCGGATGATGTGGTGTTGGATTTCAACCTCTACACCGAAGACTCCACACATTATCACGCCACCTACACTGGTCCTGCCATCTATCGATAATGTACCTATGTTAGAAAAAGAGTACCGCACATATCTGAAGTTAGAGAAAGGACTAAGCCCTAATTCGGTAGATGCTTATCTAATGGATTATCAGCGACTAAAGGAGTATGCTGATAAGCATGGGATAGATGTGGTACATGCCAGTTTCGACGATTTGCAAGCATTCGTGTTTGATACCTTCAAGGAAATCGCCTCGGTGCGTACACAAGCTCGGTTGGTGGCAGGGATACATTCGTTTTACCGCTTCTTGCTCTATCACAACTACATTGAGCAAGATCCTTCGGAGCTTATTGAGACTCCCAAAAAAGAAATGCACCTCCCCGATGTGCTATCGGTAGAAGAGATCGATCGAATGATTGCGCAGATAGATATGTCAAAGAGCGAGAGTCATCGCAATCGCGCTATCATTGAGATGCTGTATGGCAGTGGATTGCGCGTGAGCGAGTTGGTGAATCTGCGATTGAGCGACATGTACCTTCAGGAGGGATACATGCGCATCACGGGCAAAGGCAGCAAACAGCGCCTTGTTCCAGTATCGCCCGTAGCGGTAGAGTGGTTCGCATATTGGATGCAAGACCGCAGTGCCTTGGACATCAAACCAGAAGCCATCGATATTGCATTTGTTAATCGGTATGGTAGGCAGCTTACACGTGCCATGATCTTCACCATCATCAAGACCTTAGCACGGGAAGCGGGAATACAGAAGACCATCTCGCCACACACCTTGCGCCACTCGTTTGCCACACACCTATTGCAGAACGGAGCCGACCTACGAATCATCCAACAACTGCTTGGGCACGAAAGCATTAGCACCACCGAGATATACACGCATGTGGATATCCATGACCTGCGCGAGGCGGTATTAAAATTCCATCCAGAGAATAGATGAAACGGCTGATTATCATATTATTCGGTTTATGGGCTATAGGCTATGGGCTATGGGGACAGGAGACCATCGTGGTGGGCGAAGTATATGACGCCAACACGGGTGAGCCTCTGCCGAATGTGCATGTGTATTTACAAGGAACACAGTTGGGCACAACGACCAACGCAGAGGGGCTCTTCCTTCTGCGCGAGGATATGGAGAAAGCGCGTACGATGGTGGTGAGTGCGGTGGGCTATCATACCGAACGATTCAAGATTGAGCCACATACCCAATCGGGCATTGATATTGCGCTACGCGAGAAGGTAGGCAGTTTGCAGGAGGTATTTGTCGTGCCTGGGGACAACCCTGCCTTAACGTTGATGGATAAAGTACGTGCACGACGTGCTACCAACAAGCCAACCGTAGCCCCCAGCCAAGCAAGCAAGACGGCACTATACGTATCGGACATTCAGTCCAAACATCTAAAGCGGGCACTATGGAAGAGCCTGCAAAGTGGTATGATCCAGCAGGAGGATAGCACGTATCTGATTCCGCTATATTGGCGACTACAATTGGCGGATAGCGTGCGCGAGGAGGCCACACTGTTGACATTGACCGACTACCAGTTGCTACTCGGACAAATTCCTACTGCATTTAATTTCTACAACAATAGTTTACCCTTTCTCAGCACATCGCTGCTGAGTCCGTTGGCGGCATCGGGCAATACCTATTATAAGTATTACTTGGCCGATAGCGTGCAAGTGGGCAATGAGAAGCATTACGTATTGCATTTCAAAACCAAGAATCCGTTCTACGCCACCTTCAATGGCGAGATGACCATCGACTCTGCCAGCTGTGCATTGCGCAGCATTGATGTCCAGATGCCCGTACAAACGAGTATCAACTATCTCAAGGAGCTCACCATCCATCAGACCTTTGCACCGAACAATCAGTTGCTATCTGAGCAGATGAGTCTGCTCATGGACTTCGCCATCAAGACACCATCGCTGAGCGATTCGATACATATCTTCCCCACCCTACTACTCAATCGTCAAACGACGTGGGGCAACACCCCTAACACGCCTAATGACCCTAATACCCTTACCGCCCTTGACACCATCAACCATGATGTTATCCTGCCAGCATTGGATAGCCTCAACAACACGCCACTCTTTAAGACGGCTAAGTTCTTAGCGTATGTATTCAACACGGGTTATATTCCTACCAACAAATATGTGGAAGTCGGCAAGATACACCATCTTATCAAATACAATCCGCAAGAAGGTTTGCGCGTAGGTATTCCTTTGCGAACGACTGAAGCCCTATGGAAGCGTGTTAGCCTTGAAGCATTGGTGGCTTATGGTATTGGAGATAGAGCGTTCAAAGGATTTGGAGTAATCAACATCGCTATGCCAAGCGAGAAAAGGCATACTGTGCAACTCAAATATAGCGACACATACGTGTATTCCGAGGTGGACGATTTTGAAGAGTATAGACGTGAGAACAACGTATTCAACCCTCAGTTGAACCTTGTCACCGAACTGCTACGTGGAGCCATATTCAATACGGAATACTACTACAACACCATGACACGCCGTCAAGAAGGACGTGTGCAATTCGCTGACGAGTGGAATCAATACTTAGAAACTAAAGCCTATGTCAAGGTCGGTCAAACGGGATACGGCGAAGCCACCCGCGACTACCATAGCCAACCTACGATGTTCTACTCCACCCTCGGCGCTTCTGCACGTATCAGTTTCAACGAGCGCAAAGTGGACACCTATTTCCACCGCCGACATATCTACAATCATTTGCCCGTGATATACGTGGGCGCAGAATTGGGCAGCTACCGCTTGGATAATATGCCATCGTATCGCATGTATGGCAACTTACAAGTGATGTTGCGCCACAATGTGGATCTAGGTATGGCGGGCGAATTGAATTATCTGCTGCAAGCGGGATTGGTCTTGGGCAAAGTGCCTTATCCATTGCTGCACCATTTTGAAGGCAACCAAACACATGTCTTCGACACCCATCGCTTCTCACTCATGAACAACTACCAATATGCAGCTGACAAGTACATCGCGTTGCACGCTCATTGGAATGGCAAGGGTATCTTATTCAATTTGATTCCTGGGCTGCGCTATGCACGTTTGCGCGAGTTGGTGGAGCTGAAAGTGGCGTATGGAGGTCTCAGCAAGGAGCACCAGACCGTGCTTCCATTTCCTCACAACCATACACACCATAGCACACTGAGTGCACTCAGTACGCCTTACGTGGAGATGGGTGTTGGTATTGGCAATATCCTGCGCATTGGCGAGGTGTATGGCGTTTTCCGCCTCACCCAACTACAAGACCCTTGCGCACCATGGTGGGCAGTGCGTTTCCGCCTGTATTTGAGCATGTAGTTCAAATAAAATCCGCTACCCTTAAGAAGGATAGCGGAATGGTATGAAAAAAAATGATAATAATTCTTTAGTCTTCCCCGTTTCGGTAGTTCTTTGGTGTAATGCCCGTGTGGGTTTTGAAGAAGCGGTTGAAAAACGCCACATTCTCAAATCCAAGGTTGCTGGCTATCTCCTTGACTGGAGCAATGGATAGTTTGAGTTGGGCTTTGGCATCGGTGATGATTGCCTCAACGATCAAGTCGCCAGCCGTACGAGAACTGGCTTGCTTGATGGTGGAGCAGAGGTGAGGCACCGTGATATGCATGGCTGAAGCATATTCCGCCACGTGATGCCATTCGTGATAGTGCTTCATCACCAATTCGCTGTATTCCTGATAGATCTCCGATTTGCGGTCCATTGGTTGTGCTTTGGTCTCACTATTTGCCACGAAATAGTCGTGGAACACCAAGTGGATGAGGTTGTACACATGCACCATGCGTTCGGTGTCCACCATGCTAGGTGTGCAGTTCACTGCCTCCTCCAATACAGCCGAGAAATGCAGGATGATTTGCTTTTGCTCCTCCGTCACTTGCACGATCTGACAGGCCTCCATTCCCGTCAAGCGAGGGCGACGAATGCTGTAGGCATTCTTCTCCAGGAAGGAAGATGAGAGCACAATGTACATCACGCGTGCATCTTCGCTAAACTCATGCACGAGGAAGAAGCTATTTGGGGCGAGATATAGCACATCGTTTTCCTTGAAGTTATACTGCGTGATATTCACCGTTGCACGCGCTGTACCAGCCGCCATGAATGCATATACGCCGCACTTAATCTTACATGGGAAGCGCATGTACTCGTTGAGCACTTTACCGCTTGCCTCGCCAAAGATGTAATCAATCGGGCAATCAATCAAAGGTATTTCGTTTTGCATAGTAGGAATGATTTTACGCTGCAAAGGTACACATTTTTTTTGGACAAACAAAATAAAAAGGTGGATTTTTGCGTAAAAATCCACCTTTTTATTAAGAATATATCCATTTTCACTCTTTTATCGTTGGATCGAGGCTTTTAATCTTGCAGTATAAACTTAGCAGGTGTTCCTTCGGCAGCATTTGGAGCAATCCAGACATGGAATTCGCCTGGCTCCGCAGAGCAAGTATATGCTCCATCAGCCCGAAGAGTTACCCCTTCCGCTAAATGCCAATATGCCAGGTCATCTGCTGTCAACTCGAAACGGACAGTGCGCGCCTCTCCTGCTGGGATAGCGATGCGCTGGAACCCTTTTAGTTCGCGAATAGGGCGCGTGAGCGAACCCACCAAATCACGGATATAAAGTTGCGGAACGGCTACAGCTTCTCGGTTGCCAGTATTGGTAATCGTACAAGCGGCAACGAGGTGATGAGGTGATGAATCGAAAGGCAGGATGGTGTCGGAGAGGGTGACAGGTCCATACTCAAAAGTAGTATAAGTAAGGCCATAGCCGAACGGATACAACGGCTTGTCGCCATACTCCAACCAATAGCTATCGGCACCTATAGAGAATTGAGCTACGCCCACTGGAATGTCGTCGTAGAGGACAGGATTAGACGTAGGACGGCCAGTGTTCTTTTTGTTGTAGTACATCGGGATTTGTCCCACAGTTTGAGGGAAGGTCACTGGGAGGCGTCCAGAAGGTGCCACCTTACCCATAATCAAATTAGCCAAAGCAGGCCCTTGCATCGTACCACCATGGAAAGCATAAATCGTTGCGTCCACGCAATCAATATCTGCCCCTATGCACAAAGGTCGTCCCGCCATGACGGTCAACACCACCGGTTTACCCGTAGCCTTGATTGCACGAATCTGCTCAGATTGATCACCAGGCAAATCCAGATGTGCACGGCAGCGTGCTTCTCCCGACAAGATACTCTCCTCTCCGCCAAAATAGAGTACCACATCCGCTTGCTTAGCAAGGCGCGTGAGCTGTACGGTATTCTGCTCATTGACTTCGCGTGACCAGTGTTTACCTGGTTGCTCAATCAGACGGATTTTGCCCTCTTTAGCCCATTGGCGGAATGCCATGAGTGGCGTTATGGTAGCAGAGTCCAATTTGTCAAAACACCAAGTACCATTCTGATCATGTTGGTTATGAGCAAGGGGACCGCATACCAAAACCGTTGGTTGGGCGTTTAGAGGTAGGATACCATTGTTCTTGAGCAATACCGCAGACTCCTCCGCAGCGCGTTGTGCTGCCTGTAAAGACTCGGCATTGTAGTACTCTGGATGCTCTACCGAACAATATGGGTTATCAAACAAGCCCAAACGGAATTTCATGCGCAAAATGTCGCGCACACATTGGTCTATCAATTCTTCTTTTACCAAGCCCTCGTTGACCAATTCCTTCAAGTGGGGTATATAACTACGATTCTCCATATCCATCTCCATCTGGGCATTGATACTGAGCAAGGTGGCCTCTTTGAGGTTGGCACAATTGCCGTGATTGATCATATTCTCCGAAGATGCATAATCAGAAACCAGCAATCCGGTATAGTGCCACTCATCGCGGAGAATATCTTTCATAAGATGCTTATTAGCAGACATCGGCACACCATTGAGGTCGTTGAAAGCACACATAAGAGAAAGGGCACCCGCATCAATAGCCGCCTTGAAAGGAGGAAGATAAGTTTCGCGGAGGTGCACCTCAGGAATCCAAGTCGTATTGTAGTCACGTCCACCTTCGGAGGCGCCATATCCGACAAAATGCTTGACACAAGCTGCGAGTCGGATAATCGAATCTTGTCCTTGGTAGCCGCGTACCGTAGCAGCACCCATTTGAGATGCGAGATAGGTATCTTCGCCATACCCCTCCGCAATGCGTCCCCAGCGCGGATCACGAGCTATGTCCACCATAGGAGAAAAAGTCCAACGGATACCTGCTTGGATGGCTTCATTAGCAGTGAGACGGGCAGCCTCTTCCACTAAAGCAAGATCAAAAGTGGCAGCTTGCCCCAATGGAATAGGATAAATAGTTCGATAGCCATGGATGACATCACGCGCAAAAACCATAGGGATACCCAATCGGCTCTCCTCCACCGCAATGCGCTGATAATGATTGATCTCATTGCCCACGTTATTGAGCATCGAACCAAGTCCTGCACGAACGAGATTTTCATAATCTTCAGTGATCTGTCCACCTGCTAATTGGGTCATCTGAGCCACTTTTTCGTCAAGCGTCATCTGCGAGATGAGTTGATCAATCTTTTGCTCTACTGGGTCTTTAGTCTGGCATGCTATCAGCGTCAGCAATGCAAGGATAGGAAGGATTTTTTTCATGGTGTTGCGTGTATTGTGTTAGTGTATTGACTTAGTTAGAAGCGTTCGCCTGCTTCATGATATTGTTATTGACACTGCAAAAGTAATAAAAAAAACTAATAATACAAACTCTAAATGACATTTTTTGCAAAAAATTTTATGTCCTTTGAAAATTGGGGAGAAATCCTAGAAAAGAAAGAGATGAGAAACTGCGTGGCGGTGGTTGGAAGCATTAGAAATCATTATCCTCATACGAGTCAAAGCCTGACATGCCATCGTCGTCATAATCGCCACAGTCCCTCGTCGAAATGGGCTTGCAAGAAGAAACTCGCGTGCGAGTTTAGCTTGCCGCCATTTCTCCTCTCCCCAAAAATTAAAAATTTTCGGGGGCCCCATTGCTAGGTTGAGCTCTCATCAGAGCCACAAAGAAAATCAAATAGTCCCATAGTAGTAATTTTGAAAATTCGCTTGCGAATAATCGTTCGAGCGAATGCGAGATAAGAATTAAGAATTATGAATTTTGAGTTAGTAATTCTGTCGAATTCGATAGAATTAGTTAATTGCGTTGATTAATTAAGTTGACAACTACCTTTACCATCACATCTTTCTCTTCTGTTTTGCTTTCCGCAATCATCAGCGTCAAAGCAACTAACGTGCTATCTGCAATGCGTTTGCTACCATCGGAGTTGTAAAGTATTTTGTTGTTATTTAAAAACCACAAGAACAATGTTGCAGCAATGCGTTTGTTGCCATCGCTGAAAGAGTGGTTCTTCGTTACCAGATACAGCAGCATGGCAGCTTTTTCCTCTACGCTGGGATATAACTCATCGCCATCGAAAGTTTGGTAAATCTGCCCGATACTACTTTTGAAAGAATCATCTTTCTCATTCCCAAACAATACTGATGCACCAAACTTATCGCGTAAGCGCTGAATTTGCTCCATAGCATTTTCATAAGTGGCATGAAACGCGGCTACTTTAGTAGTTTGGTCAATGGTCAAGCGTTCGTAATCGTAGTTATCGAGCGTATCAAGTGCATAGGTATAATCGACTACTACGTCAAGAAGATCTTGTGTCTCGATAGTGTTTTCCTGTTCTCGGTGTTGTAGCGTGCGACCAACCACTTGCACCAATTGGCGTAGCTCGCTGATTTGCTCATGGCGCAAGCGTTCGTTGATAGCATATCCTTTGATGAGATACTGCTTCAATACACGGTTTGCCCATTGGCGGAATTGCACACCGCGTTGGCTTTTCACGCGATAGCCTACGGAGATGATGACGTCAAGGTTATAAATTGTTGCTTCTGCCTCTTGCATATACCCCTTTCTACGACCATATTTCTTGGGTAGTGCAAATTTTGCACATACCAAGGATTCGTCCAATTCTCCTTCCTTGAATACATTGCGGATGTGCCTTGAGATAACTGTTCTGTCTTTTTGGAAAAGATCCGCCATCTGTGCTTGGGTTAGCCACACGGTCTCGTTCTCTAAACGCACATCAATTTGTGTTTGGTCATCGTCAGTTTGATAGATAATGATTTGATTGTTGTTGTCCATAATTTTGCATTTTTTTTGAAATTATCGTTTGAGTATTTTTAATACGAAATAAGAATTTCGCTGCAAAATTACTATACCAAACTGCTAAAACTTGTCAGTATCTCGAAAAAAATGCAAAAAAATGCAGTTTTTTATTTTTTTTTGCTTAATGGGGGATGAAGTATGTTTAGCTTGCTCCTTTTTTATAGAATTGATGTGAGGAAGGAATGGTTAGGAGAATCTATCATACTCTATTTCATGTTGTAAATCAGCAACTTCCATTTTGCTCGCCATTGGCGAGTAAATTAAATATGTTTGCCAAAATTCAGCAAATTGGCGCATATTTCTTATATTTTGAGCCGAAAATCCCTTCAGTCCAGGAAGTTCTCTTCTCAACTGATTGCTAATATCTTCTATAGCTCCAGTTCCCCATGTTCCTTTTCTTGAGTTGGATGAAACATAAAGCCCCACCCCAAAATAGAGTGAAAGTTGGGTCCCGCTAATCAATCGAGCTGCACGACTCTGGCTTTTTAATATTGCAGTTTTAATAGTGTGAACCGCTTGTTGTAATTCGGTTGCTGTAGTTAGATTGTAAGTGTCCATAATTTTGCTTGATTTTTTAATTACGCTGCAAAATTACTATACCAAACTGCTAAAACTTGTCAATATGTCGGAGAAAATGCAAAAAAAATGCAGAAAATGGATTTTTCTGCATTTTTTAGTCTTATGATAAAAGTTCTACTTTGTATAGAATCCAATCATATTATTCTGCTAATAAATTATAGTTATTATATCTCAATAATTTCTATTTGTAAGCCCAAATTCAATTGCTCGTTGATGTAATCAAGGTGTTCTTTTTTTACACGAGTATTTGAATTAGTTTGGATATATTTACCACAAGACAAACGCTTGATAGATACGGGGCGCTTCTCATCAGGAGCGATGGCATCTCGGATAAGATTATCACCTCCACAGAAGATTCCCAATTTTTGAACTCTCTCCGCACCAGCAAATTCAATTGCTTTAAGGTAAGTCTTAACTACTATTTGATCTTGAACTATGTTACCATCAGGGAATGTGATACGCAGAAAACCCGCTTTCGCTTTGTATGGTTCGCCATCAGTACGCATTATAGTCGGTTGTTTTACGACCGATTTCGTTTCTGCTTGCTTTACCGACAATCCCTCTTCTGGATCATATTTTACAATCAGACAAAATTTATTCTTTAATACTTCCACCTCTGTTTGCATTAAATCTACGATGGATGGTATAATATTTTGCTCCAGATAATCTGTTTCTAAACGGCGAAGTGCAAATTGCTGTTCTAATGAAACTGGCAATCCTAATTCTTCAAGCATTTCAATAGCTTGATACATTTTCTTCAGGTCTTCCATGATAGTGTTATATGAGGTGTGTAACTTTTATCTTCTTCCAACTTGAGCCAAGTCCAAGTGCTGCCATTGCATTATCACGAGTAATCAACTCACCTTTCTGCAAACCAGTAATGGCAGTTTTAAGTTCTTGTAATTGATTTCCACTAACTCCAAATAGGTCTTTGAGAACAGCATCATTTTGTTGTTGCTGTTTCATAATGAGAGGATATTGAGCATTTTGGAAGAAATCAATACTTTTACTCTTGAAATCGGTCATATTTTGAGTAGCTAAAATAATACTCATACCTTTATTACGACCTACTGCTATTAAGTTCTGCAAAGGCTTATTCTCAAAGTCAAGCATATAATGGGCTTCGTCAATGATAGTGAAATGACGAATCTCAACACGCTCATCATTGACTGCCTGCTTTGGCAGAGTTTCGTAGATATTATTCAACTTGGATATTACAAAATATACAATTGCTTTCGCAATAATACCATTTTTCTCAAAACGACCTAAGTTGATAATGTTGCACGAGTGTACCAAATCTATTTTATCCTCATCAGCGAATACATTATTCTTAATCAACTGGTTAAGAACTGATTTTACGCTATCCATCTCAGCCTGTTTCTTTTCTGTTAACAAAAGATTATAATGATCATAAATCATTTGGAAAGTGACAGGCTTCATCTTATTCTCCTTATATGCATTCACTATAGCATCACTTAGGCGATTGTCCATATTAGCACTAATCTTTGCTCCAGAACTAATAGCGAGCAAGGCTGTTGCAAGAGTTGTAGAATATAGATTCAACTCGTTGATAGGTTTACCTGTGAAATCTTTGAATGGAGTGAATGGTAATGGATGCTCCATCGGATTGAGTATAGATGATTGATCTACATCAAAGAGGGTAAGCCATGACGCATTTTGTGGGTCAGAGAACTCACCTTTGTAGTCAAACAAAAGGAAGTTAACAGGATAATGTGTATCTGATGATGCAGAACGCATTTCGTGAAGCAAAACAGCCAAAAGATTACTTTTACCACTACCAGTGGTACCTGCTACGAGGATTTGCGTATTTTGAATAGCGCGACTATTGATGTCAATATGTGCTAACATATTCTCATCATATTGACCAAGGCAAAGATTGAGTTCAGGAATATCATTTGCACTTGCACCGCCTTTAAGTGGGCTAAAACGCAACCAGTCATCCAAGCCACCCTCTTCTAATAAGATTCTGCTACCACGTAAAATCTCGTGAGCAATCACACGACTAACTACAGCAGGGGACTTCCAATCTGCATCTACATCGTGATATCGCATTCTAAGTAGCGCTTCTACCAACTGACCAATATTCTGCTTCGTGAAGAATGTTGTAGCATAAGGCGTATTGGTTAATTGGATATTAAGATTGGCCACTTCATCTGCTGTGCGTGGTGATTTATCTGCTAAACCAGCTAATAAACACATACGCATGACGACACTTTGAGATATGACAACTGGACGATCATTTGGATACTCATGAAGATTGATACGTTGCTCTAGAGCAGATTTGACATCTGCGGTCATATCATTCATTCCTTTGAAAGAACTTATGGCATTATTTACAACTAAATTATCTACTGTCATACTCGTTAGTCATTAAGCGTTATACCAACAAAATAATCATTCGTGATAGTGGTACATTGTGCCTCTTTATCACGGTGCAATGTATAAGTTTTTGCCACAAAAGCTTCAATCTTCTTCAAATCGCGCTCTGTTGTAATCTCAGTATCCGTAGAAAGAAGAATTGTTTGGTGTGCTAAATCTGGGAAATAGTGCTCAAGAATCACTTCACGACTTTCCTTATCAAGAACACCCATTACGGTATCAATCATTACAGGTGGATTATAATCTCCGAGTTCATAAAGTACTTTGAGAAGAACTTGCATAACTGTCTGTTTTGCTCCTGCATTTAATTGACTTAGATATATCTCGTTACCATCTTTGTGATATATCTTGAAGTTGATCTCATTATTGCTATCACTTGATAAGTCAACCTTGCCAATCACACCTGCATAGACAACCAAATTGAGATTCAATTGCTCCTTCATCATTTGTTCGATATTCTTGCGTTTGGATGCAAGCAAACGAGAAGCAATAGAATTGAATAGATTAGGCAACTTGCAGAGCATGTCATATTGAGGGTCTGGCACTTGAGGAATATCGTAATCAAAAGTGGCGATTTTTTTACCCAGTGCATCAATCTCCTTAATCGTATCGTCAATATTCTGCTTGAGGTCTTTCAGACTCTTTTCGTTATCCTCATAAGTGGTTATTAGATTGTAATCTAAACCACTCAAATCCCTTTCAAGATTAGTAAGCATTTCACGCTTATTAGGTAATTCAGAAATCTCCAAATTGATAGTATCACGATCATTGTCCAACATGAGGAACTGATTAACATACGCATCGGAAACGAGCTTGTTAAGTGTATCAACATTGGCATCTGACAAATAAGGGTGTTTATCCGTTAAGATATCACCATGCTTGCGACTTACTTGGATATAACGAACAACATCATCCACTTGTACACCAGATAGATGTTGATATTGTTCTGACAAATATCCAACAACATCACGCACAAGTTTTGCTAATGCTTCGTCTGTAATCTCATCCCCTCTTTCTTCAGCCAAACGATGACGCTCATTTACAATCAACTCTATCTCAGGACGTATGCGGTCTGCAAGCGCCGGGAATAAAACATTCACCTCCAACTCACGCATAACCTTCTCTAAAGACTCATGATAATCAGCAGCTTTTTTCTCAACTTGGCGGATATTCTCTTTTTGTTTTGAGATGCGATCTCTAGTCATTTCGTCCGCATTACGACCTTGTTTTAATTGTTCGTAGCGTTCGCGGTTATCGTTAGAATAATCTAAAGCTTTAGCATAATCATCACGAAGTTGTTTCAATTGAGCCTCTGCCAATTGTTTGTCATGTCCCAATTTCTCAAATTCTTGACGTTGCTTCTCATTCTCCAATTTAGCCGCTTTCTTTTCAGCAAGCAAATTGACAGCAGTTTCGTGCAATTGCTGATACTTATTGAAGCCCATCACAGAATTGATATTATTAATTATGAGGCGATTGATTTGCTCTTCTTTGACCAAATCACTCGTCTTCATAGCATCAAACAAGAAGTAATTGCTCAATTCAGATGGCAAGTTAGCAGCAATTATTTTATTAACAATCTCCTCATTTTGCGAACGCACCGAAGCTGGAGTATGGATGCCATAACTGTAACGGCTACCATTCATATTCAGCTCAACATTCCATCGAACTTGACCGTCGATCAAATGATAAGAACGCTTTAAGATATATGGCATTTCTTGCCCGAGAACAGTTCCTGAGAAAGCAATCTCTAAGGTAATGGAACGTCCCTCAGAACCTTGTTCAAGTTTTACTCCTGCATTTAGCAATTCCTCAAACTGATTCTTTGTTTTGACATTCAACCCATAAAGAGCGCTATAAATTGCATCAAAGAGAGTAGTTTTACCACAACCATTACCACCACCAATCAATATAATTGGTCGTTCTGGAGTAGCACTCAAGTCGAGATCAAGCCTACGATAGGTCTTGTAATTCTCTATACGAATATGCGTAATCTTCATATCAAATCTTCTTTATAGCACTATTCAACAATTTTCGAAGACGTTTGTCATCGATATTCTCATCATTTCTCGCCTCATTGTAGGGCTTTAAGATGTTTTCTTTGAGCCACTCAGCATCTACGTCAGCTTGTTGACTGACTTGCTCTATGATACTCATGTCTTCTTGCCTAATTCCATAATGCAAGAAACAGCGGTCAATGCTCTTTTTCATATTGCTGTGTTTTAATGGTTTTACGCTTCATTAGGGAAATATGCATCCCATCCACCAAGGTCAGTAGTATTTTCAATAGGATATTGAGAATAATACCATACTCCATTATTCTCAATTATCACCCCACCTTTCATATTGCTTTCTTGCTTCTCTATGTAGCTCAACAAAGCATTATGTTTGTTTGGCGCTTCAGGGTCGCTTGCTTCCGATTTAGTGTCGAATAAATAGATATTACCATTATTCATACGAATGATGTAATCGACATAGAATAAGGATTTTTCACCTTGAGAATTGATGTAAGGTATTGAGTAGTGTTGCTTTCCTTCATCACCATTCTTGTACCACCAATCAATATACTGTTTATTGTCTTCAAGGAAAGCAGTAAACTTCTTCTCGGGAGAAGAAACAGTCTTGAGTTCAACAAAAGGTAAAAGCGCATGGTCTTCTATGCGTTCCTGGATCTCATGTGTATTTTGTTTGTATAATCTATCAGCAGGCACTTCCCAAGTATATTGTTGGAACGCACGTGCACGTGCTTGTTGCTGGCGCTGTTGCAAACGTGCTTTATACCTATCCAATGCTTTATTGATTATATCCGTAAATTTGGGACGATTGCCATGGAAAAGGATGACCTTTTTTGCATCTGTCTCAAAAATATCAAATAATTCTTCCATTGCATCGCATAGATAACCCACCAGCACATCAGTTGAGTGTGATTTCTCAAAAGCGCCAAGAAGTGAACGGCAATAATCCAAGAAAATTAAATTTACCTCACCCATACTGCGGGCAAATTTATGGCGTTCGCTGGCTTCAATCACACCTAAGTCATTTTGAAATACCATATCAGTAGGTATTTCCACATTGATATTCCTTACATCCAAACGGATTTTATTGCTCACACGTTCACGATTGCGGGCACTCGCTTTTTGAGTAGATTCAGGCATTGATTGAAAATCATCTGCATTGTCATCATCAAAAGCAAAAAGCGCAGGTTGATAATCAAGCAACCAAGTGTTGATAAAGGTATCAATAAGAACTTTTTTGAAATCAGGGCCGAGACGATTACGATCAGAGCTCTTGATTTCACTATAATATGATAGCAGCGATACATTATTCAGGTTATCTCGTCGTGTTGCTTGAATAGTATCTTTATTCAGATACTCCATATCATCTGCTACAATCTCTATTTTCTCACGACTAATATCGGTATAGACATATCCAATATTAAGCAAATTATTCGTATAGAACTTTTGCTCTGGCATACGCAATATACGTCCCACTGTTTGAACGGTAAATATATTGCTTTGCAGTTTGCGGAAGATTAATAATACAGCAGCGCGAGGACAGTCCCATCCAAGTGCAATAGCTTGCTTAAAGAGCAATACTTCCGCCAAATTATCATCCTTCTCTAGATTAGGCAGATTTGCTTTCTCATTGGATAACCATATTGCTAACTTTCCATTTTGCTCATCAATATTGTGAATGACTTTAAGGTATTGCTTTACATGATCTGCAATCTTTGTATCCTCCGCAGTCATAGACTCAGAAGTGTCATTCGGCAATTGAATTAACAAGAGAGGGTTGATATTCACGCCTAACGCTTTATATGCCTTTGCAATCTCATTACGTTTCGCAAGTGCTGCACGAATAAGATTTTCATTCAGTTCCTCATCCGTATGGTAATCTGTTTTGAAATTTGGATTAAGGATTACTTGTTTCTTAATCATCTCCTCACGAACCACTAAATCACGAGGAATGGTTACAGTATAATCCGCATGTGTTTTAGGAGTAGCACTTACTCGGATTTCAACTTTAGGATTGATTCGATCAAGTACCACCTTTGACTTATCAGCTGTTTTCGACCAGAATAGGTGTTCCTCATCAATAATTACTACGATAGGAATACCTGCTTCTTGGGTACGCTGTGTCATTACAAAGAGAGAATTGTTCTGTTCGGTATCGCGAACTATCACATTCTTATCTTTGTTAATACTTTCCCAGTTAACAAAAAGAATCTCGCCTGCGTGAAGCATGCCATCCGCATGATCTAATTCATCATACATCACAGCACGAAGCAGACGAGTACCCGAGAAGTATTCTCGCATTTTCAAGTAACTTTGTTGGTGCAATTTGTTCGGTGCAATCCAAATGTATGCAACCTCACGGACTGGCAAATCTCCCCTTTGTTGGAGTTCCTCGGTAAGACGAGCCAACATTTCCTGTGTCATGACCGTCTTACCAGCACCAGTCGGTGCCTTAAAAACTAACTGTTTGCGATTGCCTTGAAGGCGAAGCAAAGTGATAGTTTTATCAACTAATTCCTTTATTGCATCTTGTTGATATTGTAAAGATTTCATAACTCGCTAAATAAATCGGTTGGTACTGATGGTTGAGGTTCCTCTAACAATTTTTCTCTGCGTTTAGGTAGCACATGTTTGTATGCATCATAGATAGCAGCAGGTAGTGCCACAAGCTCTACTTTATCTTGCACATCAATAAAGGTGTCATCAAAAGCATATCTGCCAGGAGAGAAGATATATACTTTCAATTTCTTGCCCTTTATTTCCATACCCTCTATTGCCCTTGCAATTTCTTCTGCATATTCTTCACGATATACAACAAGCATTTCGCCAAAGTAACGTGCAATAGATTTACTTACCTTCTTACCGTCTATAAGAAAATCTTGCTCCTCATAAAGATTATTCTGAATACAGAGCAAATCAGTTGCTGCATTGACCAACGCGCGCATGTTTCGCTGTGTGCGCTCACGAGGCACATAATTTGTTTGATAATAACGAAGATTGTTATTGCTCAATCCTTCTATTTGCTCTCCTTTGGCATTCGTATAACCTTGTATAATACGGCGATTGCGCTCATAGGTAATATTCTCACAAATGCCATTCTCATTATTGGTTACTAAGATACACTGACGTTTTCCTCCATCCTCATTATTTAATTGCATCACTGCATGCATAGTAGTACCACTACCTGCAAAGAAGTCGAGGATTGTTAATGTAGATTTATCTATATATTTCAATAACTGATGTAAAAGTTTTACTGGTTTTGGGAAACTAAACACTTTGCTATCAAAAATATTCTTTATATCATTAGCAGCATCTGCATTAAGTGTATCTGTAATCATGTTTTTGAAAGGAACATTTTTCTTAATCAAATTTCCCTCATTATCAACATTAAGATATATTTTATATCGGACCGACCAACCAGATTTTTTCTTATTATTCTTAGCAATATCTATAAAACCATTCTCTATACCCCATTTTACTTTCTCTTTACTCCATTTCCAAGTCCATCCGTCATTTACAAATGTAGTTCTGTCATTAGGATATAAAGTTGTGCCATCAGGAGCTATAATAGCATAATTCAAAGAATCACTATATCTTACACTACCTCTATCCAAAGAATCATAGTAGAATGGACCCCTTTCTTTGTGTTGATCCGAATACCTATAACGTTTCTCATCAAATGCTTCAGTATTTTTTGCGAATATATCGTTGATATATGTTTCGTTCTTGACATATATCATGATATACTCAGTTATAACAGCAATACCTCTTGCATCTGCTGCACCTGTCTTTTTCTGCCAAATTATATTCGCTACAAAATTTTTCTCTCCAAAAATTTCATCACACAATAGTTTAAGCGACGCTTGTTCATTATCATCGATAGAGATAAATATAACACCATTATCAGAGAGCAATCTACGCGCAATACGCAATCGCTTGTTCATAAATGACAACCATTTTGAATGGCGGAAGTCATCTTCAGAATCCACATAACTATCGTTATAAACAAAATCTTTGTTTCCAGTATTGTAAGGAGGATCTATATAGATAACATCTATTTTGCCCTCATGGGTATAACTTAAACAAGTAAGCGCATGAAGATTATCACCCTCAATCAAAATATGATTGGGCGCGTTTTCTTCTGTAGATAAAATACGTTTATCAGTAACTTCACTAAGAATAGGAAGTTGCTCCTGAAGTTGTTCTTCTACTTCTTCTACCTTATCTTCCCACACAAGACCATATCGCTTATGGTCGTTAATTAAACCAAGCAATTGGCTTTTTTCATCAGAGGAAATCCCTTCCAGCTCTCTAATCTTTTGTGCGAGTAGCGATTTGTTTATCATAGCGATTTGATGTGTTTTGTAATCCATATTGTTAGTATAAGGACATCAAACCGCTGAATCTACGTAGAGATTACAAAAAAAGCGGGACTTGCACTGTTGCTGTTCCGCTTAACTGGCTCTGGTATTGCCATTGGTTCTGAACAAGCAACACCGAAGCCCACGCCGATATGTACGCACGCGCACACACCTATTTTGGAGTGTGTACGGATATGGATATACATATCCCGAGGACATCAAAATGCTGCAATGTCTTGGAACCAAAAGAATTTACCAGATTCGTTAAGCCAAAACATAGCGCTTTATGACGCCTTATTATGTCTGCAACCATCCCACCCGAAAGACATAATCCCAAGGCGTGGGCTAATTACGGGTGCAAAGATACAATAATTTTTGGAGAAATGCAAATAAAAATCGCTTTTGGGGCGATTTTTGTTTATAGATGGGATTTCTCGCGGGCGGAACCGCAAGAACAAAACAGATGGCGGGAACACAAGACACACCGAATGGCATTCGGGACAATAAACATAGATAGGATAAACTGGCTTCGTGTGGAGAAATTCACCACACGGAGGTGCAAATGTGGAGAAATACGCTACACTTATATGCCACAAAAGCAGTAATTTTGCAGCGAAAAACAAAGTTATGAAACATCAACAGAAAACACCCTTAGACGACCTCGTCTGCAAACATGTCAAACAACTTCTCAACGAACGCTGTATTAGCGTCCGACAACTGGCAACAGGCATCAATAGAGATCATTCACAACTCAACAAAATTCTACATGGAGAAGCTATTCTTCCCGCATATCTCATCGATGATTTTGCTGCTTTCTTCGAAATAGACCGCATCACATTAATGACCGAAACTGATAGTATCTTCCGTATAGACGACCCGAATAACACAATACATATCTCCATACGAATACCATCATTCAATATATACAAACAAGTAATCAAATTTTTAACCCAAATCAGAAAATAGAAAGATGACCAAACAAGAAGCTGCGATCAAGTATATCACCGAGAACTACCTGGATTATAGGCGATTGAGGCATGACATTGTGAGCGACAAACTCCAAATCCGCATGGCGGATAGTTTAAGTGCACCCCATAACACCACGAGCGTTATCGGGGACCCCACAGAGGACGCTTCGCTACAGAACGCTCCAGTGGGGCTACAGTTTAGAGGCTCAGAATATTGGCGAGAGATGACGAAGCATGATATTAACTCTATCGTGTGTCACTGTGCGCAGGAGTACGATGCGAATATCACCTCACGCGAGGTGATGACTGCTCTGCAATCGGATTTAATACCCGATGTGCATCCGCTAAGAGAGTATGTGTTGTCGTGTGGAGAATGGACGGAGGAGCAGCCAGATTGGATTGATTGGGTCGCCTCTCAGGTAAAGGTAAAAACCTCACCTGAGAGTGCGACAGATCGCCCTAAAGGGCTGTCAGAACGCACTGCGTGCTGTCAGACCACGATGTTGTTAGACCGCCCCTATGGGGCTGATAGACCAATGAATCTAACAAGCGAAGCTGATCTAACAGTAAGCGAAGCGCACGGTCTAACTTCTAACAGCTCGCAAAGCGAGCGATCTAAAGCAGACGCGCTATGGCGGGCGTGCTTCAAAAAATGGTTTGTGGCGATGGTGGCGAGTTGGATGAAAGATGAAGTAGTGAATCATCAAGTACTCGTACTGATAGGTAAGCAAGGTATCTTTAAGACTACTTGGCTCGAACATCTGATACCGCCACATCTGCGTGCGTATGCGTGTAAGTTGGCGAATAGCAATGATCTGAACAAAGATGAACGGCTGCGTATTGCGGAGTTTGGGCTTATCTCCCTTGATGAGATTGACTCCATGAATAACCGCGAACTCAATCAACTGAAATCGGTGATTACCGCCACCGATGTGAACGAGCGCGCTGCATATGCCTACACCAAGGAGCGCAGGGTGCGGTTGGCGAGTTTCTGCGCGAGTGGCAATAGGCGGGATTTTCTGACTGATATTACGGGCAATAGGCGTTGGTTGCCGTTTGAGGTGGAGAGTATTCAGAATCCGTTTTACACCCTCCTGCCTTACGAGCGGATGTATGCGCAAGCATGGGCATTGGCACAGGATCCGTTGTTTAGTTACTGGTTTGACTTGGACGAGATAGAGGTGCTGGAGGAGCATAATCAGCATTTTAGGGAT
>JBGUSG010000014.1:0-2103 GCA_045132415.1 Paludibacteraceae bacterium
CCCGTGCAAAGCGTTGGCGTTATGGGAGACGAACGTACATACGAACAGGCCGTTGCGCTTCGTGCTGTAACAAGTACAGATGCTATGTCGGCAGATTGGGCACAGTTACCTTATGAGTTCCTATCTCAGGTGAGCAACGAAATAATCAATCGTGTAAAGGGTATCAACAGAGTATGTTACGATATCTCGTCAAAACCACCAGCAACAATCGAATGGGAGTAGAAGATAGCATAACAAAATCAAGTAACACATAAAAATAAGGATATGAATCAACCAAAATATATATTCGTAACAGGCGGCGTGGTAAGCTCCCTCGGCAAAGGTATCATTGCAGCCTCAATCGGCAGATTGTTGCTGGCACGTGGTTATAAAATCACGATTCAAAAGTTCGACCCGTACATCAATATCGATCCGGGTACGCTCAACCCATACGAACACGGAGAATGCTATGTAACAACTGATGGATGTGAGACAGACTTGGATTTGGGACATTACGAACGGTTTACCGATATTCGGACGACCTCAGCAAATAATGTTACGACAGGCAAGATTTATCAAACCGTCATCGAACGTGAACGCAAAGGTGAATATCTGGGTCGAACCGTACAAGTGGTTCCTCATATTACGGACGAGATAAAAAGACGGATGCTTCAACTTGGGGCAACGGGGGATTATGACTTTATAATCACCGAAATCGGAGGTACGGTTGGAGATATTGAGGGGCTTCCGTTTTTGGAGGCTATACGACAGCTTAAATGGGAACTTGGACGCGATGCCGTTTGCGTTCATCTGACCTATGTGCCTTATATAGCTGCGGCGGGTGAGTTGAAAACCAAGCCCTCACAACACTCCGTAAAAGAGTTGCAAGGACTTGGCCTGCAACCCGATGTACTTGTGCTGAGAACTGACCGTGAGCTTGGACGCGGAGTGCTTGATAAAGTCGGACATTTCTGTAATGTGGAAAAGGATTGTGTGGTACAAAGCGTTGACCTGCCGACTATTTATGAAGTGCCGGTCAAGATGGCGGAGCAGCATCTGGATGCAGTGATACTTCGTAAGTTCGGTATAACGTGTGATACGGCACTCCAATTGGGCGACTGGCAGGAATTTATCAACCTTAGATTGCGGGCAAGCAGAGAAATCAACATAGCCCTTGTCGGGAAATATGATTTACAGGATGCCTATAAATCGATATTGGAGTGTTTGTCACAAGCTGCGACTTACAATGACTGCAAGGTAAAGACACACTTTATCCAGAGTGAGAATCTGACGTGCGATAATATTGCGGATAACCTTTCTTCGATGGACGGTGTAGTAATATGTCCGGGATTCGGGCAACGCGGGACAGAGGGAAAGATTGCTGCTGCCGAATATTGCCGTACGCACGACATCCCAACATTGGGAATCTGCCTTGGAATGCAGATGATGGTCATTGAATTTGCTCGTAATGTATTAGGTCTGGAGAATGCCAACTCCCGCGAAATGGATCCCTCGACGCCCTACAATGTAATAGATTTGATGGAGGAGCAAAAGAGTATCACTCAAATGGGTGGCACGATGAGATTGGGGGCCTACTCTTGTGAGCTATCAAGCGGCTCAAAGGCTTATGAGGCGTATGGAAAGTCCCATATAGAAGAGCGTCATCGCCATCGTTATGAATTCAGTAGTCCATATCGCCAACAATTCGAGCGAGCAGGAATGTTGTGTACGGGTATAAATCCCAATAGCGGTTTGGTCGAGATTGTCGAAGTGCCCTCATGTCGTTGGTATGTGGGAGTTCAATTTCATCCGGAATATACCGGTACTGTGCTTCATCCCAATCCATTGTTTATAGCATTTATAAAGAGCACAATTGCTAAATAGTGCAAACCCGAATTTGGCGAAAGCGGTATATAATAGTGTTTTGTTAGTTTTTTTAGGAAGATTATGGATACAAGAGGTTCTTTATACGACCCCTCGCATGAACACGATTCTTGTGGCGTGGGGCTGATTGTAAATATTAAAGGTGCGAAATATCACGATGTAGTAGAAAACGCCTTACAGGTTCTTGAACATATGGCTCATCGAGGAGCTGAAGGTGCTGATAACAAAACCGGTGATGGA
>JBGUSG010000015.1:0-5559 GCA_045132415.1 Paludibacteraceae bacterium
GGTGGTCATCCCTGTCACTGTGGAAGATGTCAGCATCAGCAAGGAGTTTACCTTTGCCGTGGCCTTCAAGGGCGCCACGGGAGCTACTGGTGCAACAGGAGCCACTGGTGCAACAGGAGCAACAGGAGATACTGGTGCTCAAGGTGCTCAAGGTGCAACTGGTGCAACAGGAGCCACTGGTCTGAATCAAGCCACTATTTTCTTATATAGTCGAACAACATCAACAAAACCAAGTTCTTCTGTTACCTATACATTTTCTACTGGTGTGTTATCACCCACTCCATCTGGTTGGTCACGTACTATTCCTGCGACAGACGGAAATCCTTGTTATGTAACAACAGCCATAGCCATTGGCTATACAGACAATGTTACAATTACTTCTGGAGCGTGGGCTACACCTGTGGTTTTAGTCGAAGATGGCGCGACTGGTGCTACTGGCGCTACTGGCGCGACTGGTGCTACTGGTGCTACTGGCGCGACTGGGGAAATTGGGGCTACAGGACCAGAGGGTATTGTAGAAATTTCTGTAGACACCATTAGTTATCCAAATAATACGGCAACCTTACGAGCAATATTATTTGTTGATGGCGTTGTGACTACACCATCTTCCTATCAATGGAGTTATGGCTCAACTCCGACTATTATATCTGGGGCAACAAGTGCTACTTATAATGTAAGTGCGTTGTCGGCTGGTGGACAAGGATTAAACGCAAGATATAATTGCGAGGTTACATGGTAATAAAAGGAGATAAAAGGAATGAGTAAAATATTTATTGCAATTCCCACATACGAAAACATTCAACCAGAAACTTTTAAGAGCATATATGGTCTTGATAAATGTGGTCATTGGGTTGTATTCGATTTTTCAAGAGGTTATGATGTCGCAACAGCGCGAAACAATATTGCAAATCAAGCCAAGGCAGAAAATGCTGATTATGTTTTGATGGTTGATAACGATGTAATTTTACAAGGCGATACGCTACGTAATTTGCTTGAACAACCTGTTGATGTATGTTTGGGATTTTATGCACATAGATGGGGAAATGTATACGATGGAAGAACAAACGTATGTAGATTGGGCGAATTCAACTATACAGATATGTACAAGGTTGAGGATTTACGACAATTACGTGAACAAGGCGTTAAGCGCGAACAAATACATGGTGGTGGATTAGGGTGCGCCCTTATTAAAACCGACGTATTTAATCGTATAGCGTTTCCATATTTTTCATGGACTCACTATCAAGATGGTAATGTTTTGGGCGAGGACTTGAACTTTTGTGAAAGGTGTAAAGAACAAAATATTCCAATCTATGTTGACCCTCGTGTTGGTTGTCAACATTTGTTTAGAAATTATAAAGGGGTGATGTAATGGCTAAAACTATAGGCTCTTTTGATTTAGCATCATTAAAAAATTTGCGTGATGATGTAACGCAATATTTTTGGTTTGAATCAGATTCAAGTTCTGCGTGGGGTAGTGGTGCGCATGTTACGTTATACCCAGAATCACAATTTACAGATTCAACAAACCCAAATTATATGAAGGGTCAGAACATCATTATGAATACGGACGGATTTAGTATTCGTAATGGTGCGTTACCAATGATGGTGTTGGATAATGATTCGTTGGATTTTAATGCGGTAGACACGAGTTTGGGTACGTATACCACAATGGCTACGTTTGGGTTGACGGGAGCTACAATTGGGCAAACGAGTAATGCACACTCTGTTATAGATGTAAACGGGCAAAGGTTTTATGCTAGTAATGGCACTACACAACTTGCTAATATTGGTTATGGCGAAGGACAAGCGCAAAGCGGAACAGCGACTGCGCCGTATTATACGTTTGGAATGAGGGCGACGGGTAGCACCATAGGTAACTATTCCTTTGCAACGGGGTACAACACAATTGCCAGTGGTTATTCCTCACATTCAGAGGGGAGGGATACTGTGGCAAGCGGTCAAGATTCTCATGCAGAGGGAAATAAATGTAATGCTATTGGAATACAGACTCATGCAGAGGGCGACCATACTACTGCCAGTGGTTGGTACTCACACTCTGCTGGATATTATACAATCGCCTCGAGTCGTTTACGCACCGTAATCGGTTCCTATAATTTAGATGACCAGTTTACAGATACGTTCACAGGTGATGGCGTTACAACGGTTTTTTATCTAACGCATACAGCCTATGGGGGTATTCGTACAGGTAGTCCAGACGTAACAGTCAACGGCAATCCTGTCTCAGGTGTTAGTTTTAATTTTGGTAATCAGATTAGTTTTCCCACTGCTCCAAGTAATGGGGATGTAATAAAAGCCGTATATAATACTACTAACAGCATTTTTATTATCGGCAACGGCAAGACCGACAGCGCACGGTCAAACGCCCTAACAGTAGGTTGGGATGGTAAAGTAAGGTGCAATGATGTAATTGCTTCTAACCTTGTTGGAGAGATAAAAGCATACGCTGGTAATACAGTGCCGACTGGTTGGTTAGAATGCAATGGACAAGCGGTATCAAGAACTACATATCCACAGTTGTTTCAAGCAATAGGAACACGATGGGGTGCTGGAAATGGGAGCACGACATTTAACCTACCAAATCTCAAAGGGAAAGTGATGGTTGGTCAAGACACAAGCGATGCTGACTTTGATGTTGTTGGAGAAAGCCACGGAAGCAAAACTCATGTTCATACAACTGGAGACCACACGCTAACGGTTTCAGAGATTCCAGCACATAATCATGCCGCCGCCGCAGATACAACATATAAATTTATAACTGGGCAAGGAAACATGTATTGCCAAAACGATAAAAGATTGGCAGGAACCAATTCAAGTGGTGTGTACTATTGTGCCACACAAGATGGGACGCACGGTGTTGGCGAGGCAAGCACAACACAAAATCGTGGTGGTGGTGGAAAACATAATCACGGAAACACAGGAAGTGGCTCGTCGCTACAACCATATGCAGTAGTAAAATATATCATTTGTGCAGCATAATGAGGCAAGATATGTTAGATATTAAAAAATTGCTGACAAAAACGACGATATAGAAAGGAGTTGATACACAATGTCAAATCCAGCTCCAACATTAAATCAAATCAATGCTTTTAATGCCACCATAGGCACGACCATTGATTTCAATATTATAGGTGGCACAGAAGTAATTAGGAGCAATAGAATATACATATACGATTTGAGTGACAATAGCTTGATATGTACGCACTTATATGTGTCCACAGAATCTATACATGAACTACCACCCAATACGAGTTCAAGTATCGTATATGCAAGTGGAAAATCGAGTGCAGATTTTACAAATAATACGCAATATTACGCTCAAATCCAGACATATACAGATACAAACGGAACACAAGGAGCAAGTGGATTAAGCGTGGCAAAATTATTCTGGTGCTTACCAACACCAACCCTTACATTATCTACCATACCCACAACTATATCCACCACATCATATAATGTAAGCGCAACGTATACGCCTAACACATCTGGTAGTGCGACCAATGAAGTTCAAGAATTTCAATTCAATCTCTATAGTGCAATTGGCGCATTATTGCAGACAAGCGGTGTTGTGTTATATGGCGATGGGGTGAATTTATCTTATAATTTTAGTGGATTGGATATTGGGAGCACATATTACGTTACATTAGGTGTCACCACCACACAAGGCATGAGTGTAAACGCACAAAGCAATACATTTACTGTTAGCATAGATACTCCAACAATGGGTAGCGCAACAGTCTCAAACAATGGGTGTGATGGATATATTAGTGTTATTAGTACATTAAGCGAGTCTTACACATCGGATATTACTAAGATTGTGGTTAAGCGTAAGGATTTGGGTGACGCAAGTGGAACTTGGTTGCCTTTATATGAACAGACAATAACTCAAGCAAGCGACATGAATTTTACTTATATAGATTTTCTTAATCAATATGGGAAAAAATATCAATATGCTTTAGTTCCCGTATTAACTCAAAATCAAAGCGGAGTTATTGTTGAAATTGAAGGTGGATATACTGTATCAAGTAATGTAGACTCTGTATTTGATGGGGTGTATATTGCAGACCAAACTAATGTGGAAAGAGTAAAAGCAGGCGTTGGGTATGGTAATATTGATATGAATCAAGGCGTTGGTTCGATTACGCCTATTGGTTCAAAATATCCTGTAGTCATTACCAATAGTCAAAATCAATATCATAATGGGTCTATACGTGGAACAATTGTGCCTAATGATTTCTATTCCAATGGCAATTTGTCAAGGATTGATATGGTAAATAAGCGCGATGAGTTGGAACAATTTTTAACCAATAAGCGTGCGAAAATCATCAAGGATTGGAATGGTAAAATGTGGCTTGTTATGATATTAAGCAATGTATCTTGCACATTCAATGACAATTATGGAATGGGTATGGTTGAATTTAGTGCGGATTGGGTCGAGATTGGTGACCCAACAACGCAACAAGATTTATATGAAGCAGGACTGATTAATGTAGGGGGTGTATAATCATGCCTAATCAACAACAATTTGATACGACCCTACAATCAATTAGAAATATAGATTGTAAATTATTCGTTTTGGATTATGACTATAGCGTATTGGACGAAATAAGTGGCAAGACAGAAAGTGTGAGCTTGAGCGTGGACGCAGAGTCAGATATTAGGCGCACAGCTAATATTAATATGGTGGTTAAGGATGCAAGTAAGCAAAATAATACGAGCGATTTTTATTGGCGTGTTGGCAATCCATATTGGTTCGATAAATATCTGCAAATCTATGTAGCAATACAAGACGTACAAACTCAAGAATTTGTTTGGGTGAACGAGGGCATTTATATGGTGAATTCACCCACCATTACTTATGATGCCACAAGTAACCAATTATCATTTCAAGCAATAGATTTAATGTCGAAAATGACTGGCTTGCGTAATGGCTATCTTGAGGGCATGACATATAGTGTGCCAGCTGGCAGTAATATTAGTGGCGCTATAAAGTCTATATTACTCGAACAAGGGTTTGATAATTATATTGTTTATTCACCACCATATGATTATGTGCCAGAAGATATCAACATAGATATTGGTGGAACTGCTTACGATTTATTGTGTCAACTCAGAGACATCAATTCAAATTGGGAAATGTTCTTTGATGTAGATGGGATATTCCATTTTCAACAGATTCCAAGTGGTAAGGTCATTACAGACCCAAGTAGTGGTGAACAAGGTGAACCTATCCCACTTGTCAATCAAGAAATGTGGGATAGGTTAAATGTATCCTACACGCTTGATACGAATTTTGAAGAGGTCAAGAATTATGTCGAGGTATTGGGTAAGGTGCATGAGCCAAATGAGTATGGTATTGTAACTATTAATACAGATACATTAACATTGAAATTAAATAGCGCAAAGAGTGCATATTTGAACAATCAATGGATTGTTGGGATTGGTGTTATATCTACAGAGGGTTCGTTTGTGCCAGAGGCGTTGGCAACACCTATCAAATATATCAACGTCAAAGATTCTGAAAACGTTGCGCTCAAG
>JBGUSG010000016.1:0-1925 GCA_045132415.1 Paludibacteraceae bacterium
TACCATCGTTGAAGTTATACTCAAACAAAGTAGATTGAGCCGACACACCACCAATCGCAAGAATGGCTGTGAGTAAAAGAGCAGTAATTTTTTTCATACAATATAAAATATATACTTAGATGTTTCGTTTCGATGGCGCAAAGGTAATACAAATTGTACGCTCATACAAGAAGTTACAACTTATATTACAAATAGATGATAGCAAATAGATGCAAAGAGGTATATAGCACCACATATATAATATATAGAAAGAGGCTGCACCCTCGTGGATGCAGCCTCAACGTTCATTGTATTGTCATTGTAAAGATTAAACTTTCATTTTATGGTGCGATTGTTGCTTTACAGCATCTACAACGTTAACGATGTAGTCGCTCAAGCTCTCGGCCTCGGCAACAATATCCATATAGTATATACCTTCTTGATAATTGTACATATGGGTATTGATATTCTCCATATTGGCCGAACGCAATTGATTGCGGAAGTTGTTTATCTCATTCTCCTTGTTATAGGTGGCAATGATATCGGCATTTTCGCCCTTTGACAATACAGCCACAAGGCTATCGAGGGCATCGGCATCGAGCGCCAAAAGGGCATCGATATTAGACATAATCTCATCGTTGAACTTCACGCCGGCCTCTTGCTTGCGCACCAATGTGCGAGCCAGGTTGTAGCAACTATCGCCTATGCTCTCTATCTCAGTAACCATTGTGAGCATAGCATTTACTTGCAACTTACCATCGTAGCTCAAACGACCACTTACCACTTTGTTCAAGAACGAAGCAATCTCAATCTCCATACGGTCGCATATTTGCTCATACTTCTCAATGCGGCTATACAACTTAGAGTAGGCCTCGCTACCCTCTTTCTCGTGCAAGAGGTCTTGTACCATACCAAACATACGGCGTACGCGCTCGGCATAAACCACAATCTCCTGACGGGCTTGGGGCAGGTTCAACTCCGATGCAGCCATCATACCGGTGCTGATATATTTGAGTTGGAACTCCTCATCGGTAGATGATTTTTGCTTGATAACGGTGGTAACAATCTTCTCGTACAACTTAACAAACCATATCATAATGAGTACGTTGCACACATTGAATACCGAGTGGAACAATGCCAAAGAGAACGATACGGTAGTTGCAGCACGTGCAGCCTCGGCAGGAGGCAAAAGTGCGGCCGAAGAGTTCAACAAATAGTTTACCTCATCTACCGACATACCATTTATTTTTCCGACAAGGTCAATAATCATATGGGTAAAGGGGTAGAACAATATAAGCATCCAGCACACGCCAAATATATTGAACAAGAAGTGTGCAAAGGCGGCACGCTTGGCCGATACGTTGGCCGATAGAGCAGCCATATTGGCTGTAATGGTAGTACCGATATTCTCGCCCAACACCATCGCAGCAGCAATCTCAAACGAAATCCAACCTTGACTACACATAATGAGCGTAATAGCCATTGTTGCACTGGACGATTGCATGATGATGGTCATAATAGAACCAATGATCATGAACAACAATATAGAACCATAACCCATATTGGTGTATTGGTTGAGGAACTCCAATGCAGCGGGATTTTCTTGCAAGTTGGGAACCGAGTCTTTCATAAACTCCATACCCAAGAATAGCAATGAGAAACCAATGAGGAACTCACCCCAATAGCGACGTTGGTTGTTCTTAGAGAAGATAAGCGGTATAGAGATAGCCATAACGGGGAATACCACATCGGCAATCTTAACAGTAAAACCAAACAGAGAGATAATCCAAGCCGTAACGGTAGTACCCACATTGGCACCCATGATAACAGCTATAGATTGTGTGAGAGAAAGAAGTCCGGCATTGACAAAACTTACTACCATAACGGTAGTTGCCGAAGAAGACTGAATGAGCGCAGTAATGAGCACACCGGTGAGTACACCCATA
>JBGUSG010000017.1:0-2490 GCA_045132415.1 Paludibacteraceae bacterium
ACCTCTTCATCTTGAAGAACGCAACGGGAGCCGAAGTTGCTATAACCAACTATGGCGGTGCAGTGGTAGCCATCATGGTTCCTGACAAGGAAGGCAACTATGCCAACGTCATCCAAGGTCATGACACTATCGACAAAGTAATCAACAGTCCAGAACCTTTCCTCAGCACATTGATTGGCCGTTATGGCAACCGTATCGCTAAGGGTAAGTTCTTGCTTGACGGACAAGAATACCAATTGGCAGTAAACAATGGTCCTAACCACTTGCACGGTGGTCCTACAGGTTATCACGCTCGTGTATGGGATGCTGAGCAAACTGATGCCCAGACTTTGAAACTCCATTACCTCTCTGCCGACGGCGAAGAAGGTTTCCCAGGCAATCTCGACTTGACTGTCATTTATACTTTCTCTAACGAGAACGAACTCAAGATTGATTATTCAGCAACAACTGACAAAAAGACACTCGTCAACCTCACTCACCACGCATTCTTCAGTTTGTCAGGCTTGGCTAATCCTACCGCTTCTGTAGAAAACAACATCGTTACTATCAATGCAGATTGGTATACTCCAGTAGACGAAACTTGCATTCCATTGGGCGAAATCGCACCCGTAGAAGGTACACCAATGGATTTCCGTACTCCTCATACCGTAGGCGAACGCATCAACGATTACAGTTTCCGTCAGTTGGAAATCGGTAAGGGTTATGACCATTGCTACGTATTGAACAAGAGAGAAGCTGGTTCATTGAGTTATGCTGCGAAGTGCGTTGAGCCAATCAGCGGACGTTATTTGGAAATGTGGACAACAGAACCGGGTGTACAACTTTACACAGCTAACTGGTTGAGCGGTTTCGAAGGATATAAGGGAGCTACATTCCCAGAAAGAAGTGCTATCTGCTTCGAAGCACAACATTTCCCAGACACTCCAAACAAGGGACATTTCCCTTCATGTGTCCTCACACCGGGTAATGAATACAAGCAAGTGACCATTTATAAATTTGGTGTAGAAAAATAATAATCATTAATAATAAAAACATTAAAAACCATGAATCAACAAACAAAACCATGGGGAGCAATTATCGTCATGATTGCCCTCTTCGCAATGATTGCCTTCGTAACAAACTTGTGTTCTCCGATGGCAAACATCATCAAGGCTCAAGGTGATATTCCTGAAGCATTGGCTCAAATCGGTAACTATGGTAACTTCGTAGCTTATTTATTGATGGGTATCCCTGCAGGTATGCTTATCGCTAAGTTCGGTTACAAGAAAACTGCTTTGATTGGTCTTACTGTAGGTATCGTTGGTATCCTCGTTCAGTGGTCAAGCAGCTTCATGGACGCTAAGGCAAACTTGGGTATGGTATTCGGTGTTTATTTGATCGGTGCTTTCATCACAGGTTTCTGTATGTGTATCTTGAACTGTGTGGTTAACCCGATGTTGAACCTCCTCGGTGGTGGTGGTAACGCTGGTAACCAACTTATCCAAACAGGTGGTGTATTCAACTCATTGGCTGCTGTTGCCGTATACATCATCATGGGTGCTTTGATTGGTGAAGTAACTGCTGAAACAAAGATTGCTGACGCAACTCCTGCTTTGATGATTGCTTTAGGTATCTTCGTAGTAGCATTCATTACTATCATGTTTACTAAGATTAACGAACCAGAACAAGCTCCAGTTGACGTAAACCTTATCAAGGGTGCTTTGAAGTATCGTCACTTTGTATTGGGTATCCTCGGTATCTTCTTGTATATGGGTATCGAAGTAGGTACACCGACATACGTTAATATGTATTTGGTAAATACTCCGGAATTGGGTATCAATGCTGCTACTGCAGGTTTGATTGTAGCTGTATATTGGTTCTTGATGATGATTGGCCGTTTCGTAGGTGCATCTATCGGTAACAAGGTATCAAGCCGCGTTATGATTACTACAGTTTCTATCTTGACATTAATCCTCGTATCTTTCGGTATGTTTGCTCCAACAGACATCACTGTTAACGTTCCTGGTATCGACTGGGGTACATTGACTTTGATTTGGGCTAATGTTCCTGTAGGTATCTTTGCATTCTTGTTGGTAGGTCTCTGCACATCAGTTATGTGGGGTGGTATTTTCAACATGGCTGTAGAAGGTTTGGGTAAGTACACAGCTGCTGCATCTGGTATCTTTATGACTATGGTATTCGGTTGTGCAGTAATGCTCTTCATCCAAGCTCAAGTTGCTGAAATGACAGACTATATGACTAGCTATTGGGTAGTATTGTTCTGTGCTGCATACTTGTTGTTCTACGCATTGGTAGGCTCAAAAGTAAAGAAATAATAACTTTTAAATATTAACCTTTTAATACTTTAAAATCATGGATATAGAATTTGTAAGAAGTCGCTTCATCAAGCATTTTGATGGCACTACAGGCTCAGTATATGCATCTCCAGGTCGTATCAACCTCATCGGCGAACACACAGACTACAATGGTGGTTTCGTATTCCCGGGTGCA
>JBGUSG010000018.1:0-1904 GCA_045132415.1 Paludibacteraceae bacterium
TACCAATGAAAAGTAGATTTATAAATAATTTATGTTTAGCGTCAGAGGGAAATAGAGGGCTTATATAGGGATTTAGGGTATAGGGGGTGTAATTATAGAGGGGGTGGGTAAATCGTTAAATACGCCCCCCGTATGGGGTTAGAATGTGGTAGTATCAAGGGTTTGGAGGGATTGGGGAGGGGGATTGGGTGGTAGGGAAGAAATACCGTAGGTGTGGGAATGGAAGAGTCGCAGCTGATTTTTTTATTTTCACAGCGACCTATTTCGTAAACCCTCCCCCTCCCTCTATCCTTATATGGGTTCAATTATTTCTCTAATTAGACCCAAATCCACGCTAAAATCCAATATGTTATGATGTTAGTGTGAACGGACGGAACAAACCGAACACACAATATAGTATAAGGTTATAAGACATCACGCTAAAACATCACGTGCTATACTGTTAGTGTAAACGACATCACGACAAAACATAATCCCTTTAATCCTTATAAAGATTAAAGGTCACGCAGTAAAGCAAATCACGCTAAAACGTGACGAGCTATACTGTTAGTGTGAACGAGGTCACAAAGCAGTAAACCTCCGTAATATTCGAACAAACAATTGAATTTAGGGAAAAGTAGCCACAGTACCTAGTGTGTAATACCTCCCGAATGCATAGACGTTAACGTTGACCCACGTCGCCTTTAGACTTGGTAGTTACGGAATGTAAGGAGTAGGAAAGGCTCTGAGGATTAGGCAATTGGTGAAAAGTACCGAACCCGAACGTAGATACCGAGTGGTCGCTAGGCGATTAAGTAGGCTATCGGGACTATGCAGAACCCCGACCCCTAACATTAGAGGTCATTGAGGGCAGAACGTCCTACCAAGGTCAACACCAAGGAGGATTAGCATGGTCTAGCCCGTATAATGCCAGACGTCTAAATAGCGTAAACCCACCATGTAAGGGAGGAGGCGTACCGCATGGGTAACGGACTATGAAGGCGGGTAGGTTTGCGTGGCAAATCTTGCGTACCAAACTAGATATGACTAGGTGAGGTGACTAGTCGTATCTAGCATGGGATACACAAGCCCACAAAAAACTGAAAGGATGATGTTTATGAAAACTTTAGAAATGACTACTAACCAAAACATGATTGAGATGGAGGACATTATGAGCGTATTCCACGCTCTAGGTGCTACCGTTACAAAAATCGGGTACTATGAAAGCGAACGCCCAATTTGGGCAGATGAGTTTTGGGTAGCTACTCCTAGCTATACATGGCTCATTGAATATCCCGACGCTATGGAACTACCCGTAACGACATATGCCACAATGATTGATAGTACCGACTATTGCAATTAAGTAGCCGATGTCATGCTACTGACCAATAGGTCAGTGGTATACATGGACTACTTAGTCCGAAAACCAAAACTGAAAGGATTGATAAGTATGCTAAAAATAACAAATAACGACGTGATGGAGTTCATTACGAATGGAGTGGCAGAACTATTAGATAGCACAAAGTGGGATTCGCTAGATGAGTGGGCAGAAGTCATGGATACTTGGTGTGAGGACTACGAAAACGGGGTATTCGATAACCTAAAAATCGAACCTAACGACATTTACTTTGATGAGGTACTACGCTCTTGCTATCATAAACTCATTGATAAATTAGATGTGGTTAGTGACTTAATGTATGATGAGTGGGAACAAACATACAAAAACCATTAATGCCTAGATACAGAGGGACTGGAGATTCCAGTCCCTTTAATGTGGGTATTAACCACAAAAACTAAAATGAGGTGATAGTTATGATGAATGCTTTATGTGAATATGTTAAACAAAACGGTGGGGCTACTTTCAATGTGCTTAGTGGTGAATATCCTAGTACGGGCTTTATGGTAGCAAAAGCAGAAAATGAATG
>JBGUSG010000019.1:0-1604 GCA_045132415.1 Paludibacteraceae bacterium
ATTATTTCTCTAATTAGACCCAAATCCACGCTAAAATAGACCGTGCTATGATGTTAGTGTGAACGGACGGAACAAACCGAACACACAATATATAGTAGATATAAATCACATCACGCTAAAACATCATCTGCTATATTGTTAGTGTGAACGACATCAACGAAACATATCAACAAAACCTCTTATATAAGAGGTCAAGAGAAATCACGCTAAAACGTAATGTGCTACAATGTTAGTGTAAAGCAAACGACAAAACTTGAAAGGAGGATAGGAATAGTTCTTTTACAACATAAGGAAAGTAACCAAACTGGCGAATAGGAAATTCCTTTATCAAAAAGTCTCTGCCATGACGCTATTCGATGTGGGATACGATAACCATGGATAGTTAGTGGGGATGGAGTAGATAGTAGGCTCTAATGAGTCGCTAAGTGGCGAATAGTACGGAATAAAAACTACGATAGTGGTCATCAGAGGTCGTACATATGATGATTAAGTAGGCTATCGGGACTATGCAGAACCCCGACCCCTAACATTAGAGGTCATTGAGGGCAGAACGTCCTACCAAGGTCAACACTGAGGAGGATTAGCATGGTCTAGCCCGTATGATGCCAGACGTCCCTTGTGCGTAAACCCACCGAGTAAGGGAACTAAATTGCCCGCTAGGTTACGAGCCCTATCAATGTAGTTTAGATTTGCGTGGCGAATCTTATGCACTAAACTAGATATGACTAGGCGAGGTGACTAGTCGTATCTAGCATGGGATGCATAAGCCCAAACCAAATCTGAAAGGATGATGTTTATGAAAACATTAGAAATGACTACTAACCAAAACATGATTGAAATGGAGGATATTATGTCAGTATTCCACGCTCTAGGTGCTACCGTTACTGAAATCGGGTATGAAATGCCAGAACGCCCAATTTGGGCAAATGAGTTTTGGGTAGCTACTCCTACCTATACATGGCGAATCGAATATCCCGACGCTATGGAAATGCCAGTCGTGACATATGCCACAATGATTGATAGCACCGACTATTGCAATTAAGTAGCCGATGTCATGCTACTGACCAATAGGTCAGTGGTATACATGGACTACTTAGTCCGAAAACCAAAACTGAAAGGATTGATAAGTATGTTAAAAATGACAAATAACGACGTGATGGAGTTTATTACAAATGGAGTGGCAGAACTATTAGATAGCACAAGATGGAATTCGCTAGATGAGTGGGCAGAGGTCATTGATACTTGGTGTGAGGACTACGAAAACGGGGTATTTGATAACCTAAAAATCGAACCTAACGACATTTACTTTGATGAGGTACTACGCTCTTGCTACCATAAACTAGTCGATAAACTAGATGTGGTTAGTGACCTAATGTATGATGAGTGGGAACAAACATACAAAAACCATTAATACCTAGATACAGAGGGACTAGAATTTCTAGTCCCTTTAATGTGGGTATTATCCACAAAAACTAAAATGAGGTGATAGTTATGATGAATGCTTTATGTGAATATGTTAAACAAAACGGTGGGGCTACTTTCAATGTGCTTAGTGGTGAATATCCTAGTACGGGCTTTATGGTAGCAAAAGCAGAAAATGAATG
>JBGUSG010000020.1:0-2866 GCA_045132415.1 Paludibacteraceae bacterium
GCATCCGGTCCAGCAAGACTGTCAACGGAGTGACCACCTACTTCACAACAAAAGATGGTGTCATCCTGTCTCAGACAGACGGGACGAACACCATGTATTTCCAGTATGACAGCTCCGGCAACCCGGCCGGCTTCCTCTACAATGGAGCCCAGTACTTCTACCTGACCAACCAGATGGGAGACGTCATCGGCATCACCGATAACACGGGCGCGCTCATCGCCACCTATACTTACGGTGCCTGGGGCGAAGTCCTGGCAACAACCCCGGCAACAGCCGGCAGTACTACACAACTCGCCATCGCCAATGCGAACCCACTACGGTACAGAGGGTATTACCTGGATCAGGAGACGGGATATTATTATTTGCAGAGCAGGTATTACAGTTCTTCTTTGACTCGTTTTATAAAGAGCGATACAATTCCAAGTGCGCTGACTTCAAAAAATGACTATGTAGGGAATAACGTATTCGTGTATTGTTTAAACAATGCAGTTTCCTATTCTGACGCAACAGGGGAAGCTACAAGTAAAAAGAAAAAAGGACCAAGTGCGCTTGTGAAATATGTGCTTGCTCATTTGCCTAAAAACCATAAAAATAAAATAATAGATGTTCTGTATAAAAAAGCGGCTGGATGTTCTGTGTATGTAGGGGTCCAATTATCAGCAAAAGCAAACTTATCGGAAAACAATCTTCAATCCGGAAAAGTAAAAGGGAAAAAGAAATACTTAAGGATAGCAGGCAAATATATTGTTAATGTAAGTAGTGCGGGTGCAATGCTTAAAGGTACTCTTAAAATTGGCAATAATAAATTTATAGCATGCTACCTAAAAGGTATGTGGTCTGAAGCTCTTACATCCTCAATACAAGAAAAATACGCCTCAAGCAAATACACAGAGATGTATCATACACTTTACATAGGCCTTCAAATTAACAATTTAACAAAAAGTGCGGCAAAAGCAGCTGTTGTCGCGGCCTGTGTATCTCTTGGGCACGTAGCATCCGCTGCAATGGGTGTGATAGGGGCGTATGTAGTCGAATTGGCACCGACGATAAGTGTGAAGGCTATAGTTTCTACGCTTATTCCCGTCATTAGCGAACAAGTACCACGTATATGTTATCAGTATGCTACGGCATAGAATGAAAGGGGATTTGTATGAGAATTAGACCCGATAAGATGATGTGTTTTGTTGGAATAGCAATGATTCTTTTGTTTTCCGGCTGTAGATTAAATGTGGATTATTCAGTTGATAAAAACGTCTTGGTATATGATGGAACGGTCTATCGTGAAACGGATAGCTATGGAAGAAATGTATCGACGGCGTGGACGATACCGGAAACATCCAAAACACATAAAGTATCTGTATACTATGGAAGCGATAATGAAAACAGGAAGAATAATACAACTGCCGAACAATATGATGCCCAGGATCTAGATATGTTTTTGCTTTATACTGCCCCTGGATCGGAAAAAATATTGTATTGTAAATCATCGTATGATTTTCCCGATTATAGGGAGGGGGCATCTGTTGAGGCAATTAAATTTTACAATACCAACACGGAAATAACGTTCCACGAGAAGGGAAAGGTTGATTTGCTTGCCGCTTGTTTAAAAAACGCGGCCGATGATGACGTTGTATCAAGTGAAATCGCGGATGACATGAGCGATTATCTCATTGAGATCAAATACAGCGACTGTGGGGCTTGGTATACATATGGGAAACTTGTCAAAGACATCGACGGGCATCTAAGTATTGCTTGTTATGATGTGAACACAGCAGAAGTATATACGCTTAGTGAAGAGGTCGTTGACGTGTTGGCATCAAGTGGTATTACTTTGTAATAACAAACAAGGCCTGTGATTTTTGCATCGCGACCGAACGGCTGGCTCAAATTCGGTGAACTACACCTTCACGAACAATGACAATAACAACATTGCCACGGAAGCCGTCAGCTATAATAACAGCCCGGCGTTCACAACAGCTTACAGCTATGACTCGAAAGAGAACATCACGAGCAAGGCGATCACTCTGGCCGACAATACGACCATAAATGTAGTCAATACCTACGACTCCAAGAACCGGATCACGAGTACCGGCTATGGTTCTGCGGAGCAGACCTATACTTACGACCAGTATGGGCAGTTGACGCAGACCGTAGATGCTGCGAATGGGTTTACGGAAACTTACAGCTACGACCAGAGAGGCAACATCCTCTCAAAGACCAAAGTTTACGAAAACACATCACTTCCTGCGGAAACTACGACCTTCACTTACGGCAACTCCGCCTGGCCGGATGAGCTGACCTCAGTCAACGGTACAAGTCTGACCTATGATGCTAACGGGAACGTCCTGACCTATGGCAACATGGAGTTCGAGTGGACCAACGGCAGAGTGCTCAGCGAGATCACTGTAAACCCGACGGACCCGAACGGTACTGCGGACGTTTACAGCTATACCTATGACGAAAACGGCATCCGGTCCAGCAAAACGGTCAATGGAACGACCACGAGCTTCACAACAAAAGATGGCGTCATCCTGTCTCAGACCGACGGGACGAACAACATGTACTTCCAGTATGATAATTCCGGTAACCCAACAGGCTTTATCTACAACGGCACCCAGTATTTCTATCTGACGAACCAGATGGGAGACGTCATCGGCATCACAGACAACACCGGATCACTCATCGCCACCTACACCTACGGTGCCTGGGGCGAAGTACTAACCGTGACACCGGCCACAACCGGCAACACCACGCAACTCGCTATCGCCAATGCGAACCCACTGCGGTACAGAGGGTATTATCAGGATCAGGAGACGGGGTACTATTACCTGCAGAGTAGGTACTATAGCCCGTTAATTTCGAGATT
>JBGUSG010000021.1:0-160749 GCA_045132415.1 Paludibacteraceae bacterium
CCGAAACAAGAGAGCGGTAAATGCCCCTGGGTGTGTTTAATCCGTTGTGTGCTCACGACGATTAACATATCGGCGTGGGCATTCATTGTTTATTCTTGTATGTAGGGTCATTCCGGAACCTCGTAGTTGAGAATAAGCAAAAAGAGGTTCCACGCTTTTTCTATAATTATACCAACGGGGCGTTTGGAGCCAATGTCCCAGAAAGAAAAACTTACAAATGAAAAAGTTATCCTTATTTCTACTAAGTCTGTACTTATGTAGTATGGGTGTGCCGATTCTTGCCCAAGATGCCAAACTTGTACCCGCTATGCTGGTGCAAATGGCTGACGGCAGCAAGCAGGTGGTGCAATTGGACTATACTTCAGTGACGGACTTTAGTGTGTTATGCAGCAAGGGAAGTCTTGCTGTGAGTGTGCTTGAGGCGGATGTGACAGGTGTTCGTAGTATCACATTTGCGATGGTTGAAGAAAGTACGACGACCGCTTTAGAGGAAGTATCTTCTTTGGACAAAGCCACGACAGACAAAGTGTTGCTCAATGGTCGTTTGTATATTCGTGCCACCATGCCTGATGGCAAGCAGGTTTGGTACGATGTAATGGGCATTAGGTTGTAGAACATGGAACCAAGAACCAAGAGCTAAGAGCCAAGACAAATCAGTAACGACTAACCAGACGAAAGTAATCAGTCTTTGCTCCTTGTTCCTTATTCCTTAATCAAAAATAATTAAAATCAACAATATGAAAAAGATGTTTATGGTAGTCATCGCCTTCATGATGACAATTAGTGCTTCTGCACAGTTTTATATTTACTACAGCGATGGTACCGTAGCGAAAGTGGATAGTATTAGTATGATAGCTCCAGAAGATGAGCCCGATACACCAGTAGAGCCAGAGGAACCAAATACACCAACTGAACCTGAGGAGCCAACAAATCCCTCTGCAGGTATTGGTGTGTTCTCCGTTTCCGCAGACAAGCAAGTGACCTTCTCAAAAGGCAATTTGCAATACACGCAATCTACCAATACATGGTCTTTTGCTGAGAATCAGTGGGAAGTGATAGGTACAGATAATGTAATTGGTGGTAGTGTATCTTCAGGTCAGTATGGATATTACAGATATGGTGATGCATTGGCAGATAAGATAGATTTGTTCGGTTGGAGTACAAGTACTACTAATTTTGGTGTAAGTACTTCTAGGGATGATAATGATTATTCAGGTTCTTTCGTTGATTGGGGTGCAAATAAGATAGGTAGTGACGCTCCTAATACATGGCGTACATTGACTTTGGATGAGTGGAATTATCTTCGCAATACTCGTACTAACGCAAGAGTCCTCAAGGGTGTTGCTCAGGTCAATGGCGTAAATGGTTTGATATTGTTGCCAGATAATTGGGTATATCCCGAAGGTGTGACATTCGAATCAGGTTTCCATAGCGGTTATGGTGTTGATTATTATGCAGCTTATCAAACCTTCACTGCTGATCAATGGTCAAAGCTCGAAGCCGCAGGTGCTGTCTTCCTGCCAACTGCAGGCTACCGCATCGGCTCCAATGTGTTCAACGTGCAGAACTACGGCCACTATTGGTCTGCCACTGAGAGCCTTAGCTACAGCGCGTACTGCCTCTACTTCCTCTCGGGCGGGGCGAGCATGGGCGACTACACTCGCTACGAAGGTCGGTCCGTGCGTCTTGTCAAGGATTTGTAATAAGAACATCCCGATTTTGTTCGAAGCGAAGCCACGACAAAATAGAATAATGAACAACTATTTCTCACCCTGCAAGTCATTGGATTTGCGGGGTGAGTTTTTATATGTCGTTATTCTTCTTGCTCGTACCAATACTTGTATTCAAGCGCTCCTTCGGCAAGGGTTCGGTATCCCTTCGGCAAAAACGAAACCTGAAAAACGTGAAAACGGGAAACTGAGTTTCACCGAACTACCACCCATGAACCTCGCAGTGGTAATGAAGTGATTCGAAGGCTACTGTCAGCCAAATTTCGTCTATGACTAAAGCGCTTATTCCGCCAAATTTCATGCTTTTTGAACAAAAAAATACAAAAAATACACTTTTTTTGTGGCATATACTTGTGTATATCAGATAATTATTGTACCTTTGTCCGAAAATTAAGTGCTACTTTAGATTTGTCCAATTATGTACAGCAGAACATTAGAAGCAGAACTGATTCGCCTGTCAGGATTTTTTAGAGTACTGACTATTACAGGACCTCGCCAATCTGGAAAAACAACACTAAGCAAAAAAGTTTTTCCAGAATATCATTATATCAATCTTGAGGATGAAACAACGCGAGCCGAATTAGAATTAGACCGCAAGGAGTATCTACAGAAATATCGTAAAGGACTGATTATAGATGAGGTGCAAAATATGCCAGAGATTTTCTCTGTGGTGCAAGTGATTGTAGATGAATACAGCGATGCACACTTTGTACTCACTGGTAGCAACAACTTTCTGCTCATGCAAAAGATTACTCAATCATTAGCAGGAAGAACAGCAGTACTCACATTGCTGCCATTCGCTATCAACGAGCTAATGAAAGAAGACCGTTCTGTAGATTTATACGAGATGCTTTTGCGCGGATTCTATCCAGCTGTGTGGGCGCACAATATTCCACCACAAGATCTCTATCGCCAATATTTTTCTACATATATTCAGCGTGATATTCAGCAAGTGCTGAAGATACGCCATCTCTCAGAGTTCCGCCGCTTTGTCATCATGTGTGCTTCGCGCATCGGCACGGAGTTTAATGCACAGAGTATGTCAAACGAACTCGGAGTATCCATACCCACAATACAGGAATGGATGAATGTGTTAGAAGCATCGTATATCGCATTTAGGCTGCAACCATTTTATCGAAACATCAATAAACGCCTCATTAAAACTCCAAAAATATACTTCTATGATGTAGGGCTCGTGTGTTTCTTGTTAGGTATAAAGACTGCCCAACAAGTAGAAACACACCCATTGCGAGGACAGATATTTGAGAATATGGTGGTATGTGAATTTTTGAAACAGCAATGCAATCAAGGACAGGATAGTAATATCTATTTCTATCGTGATAAAGGTCAGCACGAAGTGGATTTGATTCAGGAAGATGGCATTAACCTCTCAGCATACGAGATAAAGTTATCTGCTAATATCCATACAGATTTCTATAAGAATTTGCAATACTTCCGAACGCTATTTCCACACGAAACAGTTGTTACACAGGTTATCAATACAGGTGAAAACGATAATCGCGACCCACTGCATGGACATATCAATTATTTGAATCTATTCGAGTAATTATACATACAGCAACCACATTTAGCCCACAGATAGGACACAACGAAGCCACAGATGTGCTACAGTGGTCGCGAAATGGTCGCGTAGCCCGAAGAGAACTTGCAGTTTGATTAAAACTTGCCACCGAAAGCCCACAGAAGTCCCACAGATCTCCTATGGTGGTCGCCTAATCTACAGAGAACTAGAATATCACTTCCTACCTAATACGATGATACTGAGCAGCGTGATAAGTCCTATCAGCATCGGATAATACAGGTATGGAATGATACTCAATGCTGAGATACCCGCCAGCGAACTTGCCATCAGCAGTTGTGCACCATAGGGCAGCAATCCTTGTACTGCGCATGATGTGGTGTCCAACAGCGATGCACTACGGCGAGGGTCAATGCCAAAACGCGTAGCGATTTGTTTGGCTATATCGCCTACACTCAGTATGGCTACCGTGTTATTGGCAGTCAGTGCATTCACTACGCCAACCAATAGACAGATGCTCAGCTCTGCACCGCGCTGAGTATGTATCTTGATGGATACCAATCGCATAAAACGTTCCATAACGCCTTGTTTGGTGATGAGCGCAAAGATACCGCCTGCCATCATGGAAATCAGTATCAATTCGCTCATACCCATGATTCCTGCGGTCAGACTAGCTGTCCATTCCATAAACGTGTAACTTCCATCTGCTATACCCACAATACCTGTCAGCACATTGCCCATTAGCAATACCAACATCACATTCATACCCATCGCAGCACTTACCAACACGGCTGCGTAAGGAATAATCTTCCACCACATCACGTTGCCTGCCGCCACTTCGTCTGCACCACTACCCATCAGCAGGTAGATGATACATACCAAAATGGCCACGGGCAATACGAGGAAGAAGTTATATCTAAACTTATCGCTCTGTTTGCACCCCTGCGACTGCGTGGCTACGATGGTGGTATCGGATATGAAACTGAGGTTATCACCAAAGAATGCACCACCCACAATAGCTGCTGCCATCAGTGGTAGCGACATCTCGGTCTTATCAGCCAACGAAGCGGCAATAGGCATGAATGCTACGATGGTGCCTACGCTGGTACCCATACATAGCGACACCACGCACGCCGAGATAAACAATCCCGCCAATAGGAAGTTCGTCGGGAGCAGTTGCAAGGTCAGATTCACCGTTGCATCCACTGCGCCCATCGCCTTGGCAGAAGCCGCAAAAGCACCTGCCAATACGAATATCCACACCATCAGCAGCAAGTCTTTTTGACCAGCACCTTTGCTAAACTCCGTGATGCGTTCACGAAACGTCATTCCCCTTGACAGGAGAATCGCCACAATCGATACTATGATAAATATCAACAACATGCTCTAAGCACTAAACAGTAGCGAAGCGTTCACTAAACACTAAACTATAGCGAAGCTATATTCTTCTCGTTCATCAACTCCTTACCCTCAGCCGTGTAGGCGTACTCGATACGGTCGGCGTAGTATTCCTCCACTTTGCCACGTACAATCTTCATCGTAGAGTTCACCATATGGTTTTGCTCGGTGAATGCCTCTGGCAATACGGCTATCGCCTTTGGCAGCCATTGCTCGGGGAACATACCAGCGAATTTGCCATTACGGTACTCGTTCACCTCGTCTTGGATCTTCTGAAGCATAGCTTTCTTGCCTTGTTCGGTTGTTGCATCCATGCCTTGTGCTTTCACATACTCTTTGAGCGCATCTTTGTTAGGCACGATGAGCACCATGGTGTAAGGGTCTTGGTTGTTGTGCAGAATGACTTGCTCGATATACTTGCTACCATCGGTCAGACTATCTTCAAATCCCTCTGGGCTGTATTTCTCGCCATCGGCACTGATAAGCAATGACTTGAATCGTCCTACTACCCACAAGTAACCAGGGTGCTTGTCGGTGACATAACCCATGTCGCCTGTATGCAACCAACCATCTACTATGGTCTTGGCTGTTGATTCGGGGTTCTTCCAATAACCCGCCATCACGTTCTCACCTTTGATAACAATCTCGCCTTTCTGACCATGAGGCACCTCGTTGCCATCTTCGTCGCAAATCTTGAGGTCTAGTGGAGAAACGATTCTACCACTCGAACCGAAAATGGCATGACCATCCGAGTTCGCACAAATGATAGGGGTTGCCTCGCTCAGACCATAACCCTGAAACATAGGCATACCTACTGCACAGAAATAGCGTTGCAATTCGATATCCAACAGCGCACCGCCACCCACAAAGAATTTCAATCTACCGCCCATTCCTTCGCGTACTGCCTTGAAAATGATCTTGTCAAACAGCTTCACCAATGGCCAACGCCATGCTTGCCAACCACCACGGTTCCAGTACTCCTTATTATATTTAATGGCGTTTTGAAGCGCGAACTCATACAAACGCTCAACAAAAACCCCCTTCGCTTTAACTCCAGTCTCAATATTCTTGCGGAAGTTGCGAGCCAAAGCAGGTACGGATAACATCAACATTGGCTTCACTTCCTTGATAGCGATAGGGATATTCTTCAGCGTAGCAATAGCTGTTTTGCCCACTGGCACTGTGGCGATACTGCCGCCATAATACATCATCGTATAGAATCCTGCCACGTGTGCAAAGCAGTGGTCAAGAGGCAAGATGATGAGCATCACATCGCCTTTGTCGCATGAGATCACGCTACTACCTTGCTCCACATTCGCCGTATAGTTGCGGTGGGTCAATAGGATACCCTTAGGGTCTGCTGTTGTACCTGAGGTATAGCTGATATTGGCGTAATCATCAGGTTGTACTGACTCATATACCGCCTTAAAATCCTGGCTGTGCTCCTTCAAGTACGCCTCACCCATCGCAATCACTTCGCTGATAGGCATCTCGTTCTCGCGGTAATCGGCGATAGGGTCGAGTACGATGATCTTCTCCACTTTAGGGCAATCGGCAATGATACTACGGATCTTGCCCAGTTGCTGCTCGCTCACAATCACAAAGCGTGAATCGGAGTGCTGAATACGGAACAGCAGGTCGGTGCTCTCGGTGAGTTTGATGCTCAATGGCACATTCACGCCGCCTGCGTACAAGATACCCAACTCGCTGGTGATCCACAGATTCCTACCTTGAGAGAGTAGGGACACCTTGTCGCCTTTCTTCAATCCCAATTGTATCAGACCTGCACCGATGCGATGAGCCTCCTCACGTGTCTCACGGAAACTAGTTTCGGTCCACACACCATCCACCTTTTCGCGAAGAAAGGTCAGTTCACTATACTCATGCGTATATTTCTCTACGAAATCAATGATTGTTGTTTTCTTCATTACTTGCTTTTATTTATGTGAAGTGATTATATTGCCTTACATTTCTCTTTCAACCATGCCGCTTCCTCTGCATTGAGCAGTGGCGCTACTTCGGCATATACCCATGCGTGGTAGTCGTTGACCCATTGGATTTCCTCTGCGGTCATGCGGCTGAGATCCATCATATGGGTGTCGTATGGGCACAAGGTCAGGGTCTCAAACTCATAGAATGTTTCCCCCGTAGCGTGTGCACCCAATTGGTTGCTCTCGCGCACCGCAATCAAGTTCTCAATACGAATACCATACGCATTGGCGCGATAGATACCTGGCTCATCCGAGCAGATATTGCCCACTTGCAATGGGTTAGGGTTGTTATCCGTGCGGATGTTTTGTGGTCCCTCGTGGCAGCCCATGAAGTGACCCACGCCGTGACCTGTACCATGACCATACGTCATACCTTCTGCCCAGAGGAACTGACGTGCCAATACATCCAACTGATTGCCGCGTGTACCCTTTGGAAAACGTGCACGTGCCAAAGCGATATGTCCTTTCAATACGAGGGTATAATCGCGTTTCACAGCCGCAGGTATATTGGCTGGATTGCCCACCCAAATGGTGCGGGTGATGTCGGTGGTGCCGTCGAGGTACTGTCCGCCTGAATCCAATAGCAATACGCCTTCGCCTGCGATGGTAGCACATTCTTCTGGCGTAGCATGGTAGTGTACGATAGCGCCGTTGCCTTTCCAGCCAGCGATGGTGCAGAAGCTGTCATCGGTGTAGTTCTCGCCCATAGCGCGGAACTTACCAAGTTGCTCTGCCAAGGTAATCTCTGTTTGGGGAGTCTTCAGTGCTTCGTTCTCCAACCAAGAGAGGAAGCGGGTCAATGCCACCGCATCTTTGTGCATAGCAATGCGCTCTCCTTGGAGTTCGGTGTCGTTCTTCACGCTCTGCATCTTCAGCACGGGGCTTGGAGAACAGTTGACAGTTGATAGTTGGCTATTGATACTCTCAAAGAGGGCTTCGTTCACCTTGTTGCCGTCATACATGACTGCCGAGGCGTTGATAGCTTTCAGATAATCAAATACTTGCTCATAATCTTGTACGCATACATCAATGCGTTGGAGGTATGCGCGCGCAGCATCATCCAGTTTGTTAGGTGCTACGAAGATGGTGCATTTATCCATCTCTACCACCACATAACTAATCAAACATGGCGTATAATCCACATCCTTGCCACGGATATTCAGCAGCCAACCAATCTCGTCCAGTGCAGATACTACTAGCGCATCGCAATGCTTCTCGCTCAGGGCTTGACGCACGCGTGCCAACTTACTCGCCACGCTCTCGCCTGTGTATTTCTCCTCATACTCATAGAGCAGTGATGTAGGTATAGCAGGGCGACCTTCGGTCCATAATGGTGAGATGAGGTCAATGGATACTAATCCCAATCCGCCTTCTTCCAATGTGGCTTTCAGTTCGCGATAGCCATTCACGCTATACATCTCTGGATTCACCGCCACTTTGGTGTCTTGGTTCTTGGTTCCTTGTTCCTGAGTCGCTACAAGCCACTCTGGTATGCTTGGGCAGTCAATATCGCTCTCGCGCATCAGTTCCACCGTAGTGCCTTGCAACTCGGCTTCTGCTTGCAGATAGTAGCGGCTATCGGTCCAAAGCAATGCTCGCTCCAAGGTGATGACCGCAGTACCAGTCTCGCCCAGGAAACCAGTGATCCACGACATCTCGGTCCAGTGCTCTGCCATATATTCGCTGGCGTGTGGGTCGGTACCAGGTACGATACATGCCCATATGCCATGCTCTTTCATCAGCGCCCGTAGCGCAGCTAATCTCTCTTTAATCATTGTCTCTAAACACTAAACTCTAAACTCTAAACACTAAACACTAAACTCACTTCACCGCCTTAAACGACATGTCCAGACTCTTGATCGAGTGGGTCAGTGCTCCTACGCTCACAAAGTCCACGCCTGTCTCAGCGTAACTGCGGATGGTGTCAATGGTAATACCGCCGCTTGACTCAATCTCAATATGTTTGCCATGCTCCTTCTCCCATGTGCGGATAATCTCCACAGCACCTTTGGTGCGCTCTGGTGAGAAGTTATCCAGCATGATACGGTCTGGGATATTGGTTGCCAATGCCTCGCGAATCTCGTCCTCGTTGCGGGTCTCAATCTCTATGCGGAGGGCTTTACCTTTCTCCTCGCAATAGTTCTTTGCGCGTGTGAGTGCTGCTGTGATACCGCCTGAGAAATCCACGTGATTATCTTTGAGCAATATCATGTCGAATAGTCCAATACGGTGGTTCATACCGCCACCAATGAGCACTGCCTCTTTCTCCAAGTAACGCAAGCCTGGGGTGGTCTTGCGGGTGTCCAAGACGTGGCAACCAGTGCCTTCAATCAGACTTTGATATTTGTGTGCTGTGGTAGCTACACCCGACATACGTTGCATCACGTTGAGCATGGTGCGCTCGATCTGCAAGAGGCTGAGCTCTTTGCCATATACGCGAAAGGCAATATCGCCTGGCTTCACATGGGTACCGTCTTCGATGAGTTGCTCCATGCGGCACTCTGGGTCAAAATACGCGATGATTTGTTTCGCCACTTCGATACCTGCGATGATACCTTCTTCTTTCACAATCAGTTGTTGGCAACCCATCTCGGTCTCTGGGATGCAACTCAATGATGTATGGTCGCCATCGCGGATATCTTCCTCAAACCAGATGGCAATCAGTTTTTGCAATTCTTTTGTATCCATAATTCTTTGCCTTTAATCCTTAAACTTTAAACCTTAAACCAAAATCTGCTCTGCATGATTTTTAGTATCTACTTTCTCAATCAGTTGCACCAATATGCCTTGCTCGTCAAAGACGAAGGTCTTGCGCAGGGTGCCCACACAGGTCTTGCCGCACATCTTCTTCTCGCCCCATGCGCCGAAGGCTTGCAGCATCTCGGTGCTTGGGTCGGAGAGCAATGGGAAGGGCAACTCGTATTTTGCAATGAAGTTCTGGTGCGACTTCTGGCTATCCTTGCTCACGCCATACACTTGATAACCTGCTGCCAACATGCGCTCGTAGTTATCGCGCAGATTGCATGCCTCGGCGGTGCAACCTGGGGTGCTGTCTTTTGGATAGAAATAGATGACTGTCTTTTTGCCCAAGAGTTGCTCATGGGTCACGGTATTGCCGTTGTGGTCTGCCACGCTAAACGCAGGCATTTTGTCTCCGATAGTTAGCATAGTATTCTGTTTATAGATTGATTGATAATTCTCCAATAATGCGTGGTAACAGCTTTTTCTCTTCTGCTTGCACGCGTTGTGATAGGGTCTCGGGGGTATCGTCAGGCAGCACCTCTACGGTGGCTTGTGCGATGATATTACCTCCGTCCACCTCGGCGCTCACGTAATGCACCGTACAGCCCGCTTCTGTATCACCAGCCGCCAATACAGCCTCTTGCACATGGATGCCATACATGCCTTTGCCGCCATGTTTGGGCAATAGCGAGGGGTGGATATTGATGATGCGTTGTGCCCATTTCTGGCATATCCACTCGGGTATGATGGCCAAGAAGCCTGCCAGTACGATGAGCTGCACGTGGTTGTCCGTCAGTGCTTGGTCTATTGCTTCCCAGTCTTTGGATTGTAGGGTAGGGATATCGGCTGCTTCTGCACGCTCGAGTGCTGTGCATGCGCGATTGGCAACGACCAACGCCACATGGTAGCCATGTAGCGCTTGGTTGTCTATCAGGGCTTGCAGCGTAGTGCCTGTGCCCGAAGCCAGTACTGCTATGTTAAAAAGCGTTTTCACTAATGTCCACGTACAAACACGCCTTCGGCTTGATTCTCAACAAAGCATTTCTCATCCGAATGTTCTTCAGCGAATGCTGTTTGTTGTTCTTGTATGTATTCCTCGTAGGTCATATTTAGACCACTTCGTTGTTAGATCACTTCGTTGTTAGAGGTTAGTCTCTTGGCATCTAACAGCACTTTAGCGCGGTCCAACAGTGCGCAGCACGGTCTAACTTCTAACAGCCCGCAGGGCGGTCTTTATCGCAATTTTGCTCCGAATTTCTCCTCGAAGGTCTTGAGCAGTTTCGCCATGATGGCCTCGATCTGCTTATCCTTGAGGGTGTTCTCTGCATCTTGCAAGATGAATGAGAGCGCATAGCTCTTCTTGCCTGCTTCCAGGTTCTTGCCTTCATAGACGTCGAAGAGGTTGACTGCCTTCAAGAGCTTCTTCTCGGCTGCCAATGCGGCTTTAGCCAAATCAGTGAACTTCACCGACTTGTCCACCAACAATGCAAAGTCGCGTTTCACCTCTGGGAACTTAGGCAGGTCGTTGATGACTGGCTTGTATTGCTTGTTGAGCTTGAGCAGCATGTTCCAATCCAAATCGGCATAATACACAGGATTGTCAATATCGAACGCCTTGAGCAACTTGCCATTGACTATGCCCATGAAGCCGATCTGCTTGCCGTTAGGTGCTTTGATTACCATGCCATCTGAACAAAGTTCAGAGTTCAGGGGTTCAGAGGTCAGGAGTTGTACGTTTACGCCCAGACGACGGAGCACGTTGTTCACGTATGCGTGCAGGGTGTAGAAGCTAGTCTTCTCCTCTTTCTGTACCCATGATTGTGCGGTCTTGTTACCAGTCAACCACAATGCCAAGTGTGGCTCTTCGCTGTAGGCGTAGAGTGGGTCATACACCCAGTGTGGGTCTTTGGCTTGACGGTCAGCAATCTTCTGTGCGTTGTAGTGGTAGCAGTTGCCAAACTCATAGAACTTCAGGTCGGCGTTCTTGCGGTTGGCATTGCGTTGGATACTCTCGAGTCCACCAAACAGCAAGGTCTGACGCATCACGCCCAGGTCTTGGCTCAGTGGGTTCATGATCTTCACGCAGGTAGCTAACGACAATCCTTCTAATGGCTCGTAGTACGATACCTTGGTCAGTGAGTTGTTCAATATCTCATTGAATCCTTGAGCAGTCAGTTGCTCGGATATACGGATCTGCAATGCCACTGGGTTAGGCTTTGGATTGTAGCTGAGCGAGGTGTTCAATTTCTCTGGGAACTCCACGTTGTTGTAGCCGTAGATACGCAGGATATCCTCCACCACGTCGCACTCGCGTTGTACGTCCACGCGGTAGCGAGGTACACCCAGTTGCCAGGTCTTACCCTCTTTGCTCACAATCTCCACTTCCATAGCACGGAGGATACGCTCGATGAGTTCTTCGCCCAATTCTTTACCAATCAAGGCATGTGCACGGTCAATATTGAACTCTACTGGGAATGGTGCAAAGTATTTCTCGTCTTTAACCTCTAACCTTTCACCTTTAACCTCATCTACTATCTCCATCGCAATCTCACCGCCTGCTACCTCTTGTATGAGCAGTGCGCAGCGTTTGAGCACATAGAGGGTGTTGTTTGGGTCGCAACCGCGCTCATAGCGGAAGCTGGCATCGGTAGAGAGTTGATGACGACGTGCGGTCTTGCGGATGCTCACTGGGTCGAAGTAGGCACTCTCCAAGAAGACATTGGTAGTGTTCTCAGAGATACCTGAGTCTTGTCCGCCAAATACACCTGCGATACACATTGGCTCCTCCGCGTTGCAGATCATCAGGTCTGCTGCGGATAGGGTGCGCTCTACGCCATCGAGGGTCACGAATTTCTGTCCTTCGGTAGCGTTCTTCACGATAACCTTATTGCCTTTGATCTTGTCGGCGTCGAAGGAGTGGAGTGCTTGTCCCATCTCGTGAAGTACGAAGTTGGTCACGTCCACCACGTTGTTGATTGGGCGAATACCGATGGTGTTGAGGGCTTTCTTGAGCCAGTCTGGTGACTCTTTGATGGTCACACCTTTGATACTCACGCCCGTGTAGCGTGGGCATGCCTCAGCGTTCTCCACCACTACCTCGATAGGCAAGGCATTGCTATTTACTTTGAAATCCTCAACGCTTGGCTTAACCAATGCAACATTCACACCTTTGGCTTGATAGTATGCGTATAGGTCGCGTGCTACGCCATAGTGACTTGCGCCGTCTGCACGGTTAGGGGTGATGTCCACCTCAATGAGGGTATCGTCTTCTACGCCGAAATACTCCTTGGCAGGCATACCTACTGGTGTATCGGCTGGCAGTACCATGATACCGTCGTGACTGGTACCTACGCCAATCTCATCTTCGGCACAGATCATACCGAGTGACTCCTCGCCACGGATCTTGCCACGTTTGATGGTGAACTTCTCATCGCCGTCGTAGAGCACGGTGCCTACGGTTGCCACGATAACTTTCTGTCCAGCAGCTACGTTGGGTGCGCCGCAAATGATTTGCAATGGCTCTGCATCGGGCGCTACGCGTGTGGTAGTGATATGTAGGTGGTCGGAGTTGGGGTGATCCACGCAGGTGATGACTTCGCCTACCACGAGGCCTTCCAATCCGCCTTTAATGGTTTGTACTTGCTCTACTTTGCCTACTTCCAATCCGATGGAAGTCAAGATTTGTGCTACTTGCTCAGCGCTGTCTGTGAGCGCGATGTAGCGTTTTAACCAGTTGTACGATATATTCATAATGTCTTTATTTTATTCTAAAATAAGTATCTGTTTCCTATTGACTGGCTACAAACTGCCAATTTGGCTGCAAAGGTACAAAAAAAAATGCACAAATACAAAAAAAACGAGCAAAAGTTTATTTTTAGGCTCGTTTTCTTTGTATTTGGGCTGCGTGGAGTGGCAGTAGCTTCGGTGTTCCCACGGATTTCACTGATTTGCACTGATCTTTTTTGTTATCCTTATTATCCGTGTTCATCCGTGAGATCCGTGGGAATAACAAAAAAATGCACATACTATTTGCACAATTGCAAATTTTTCCGTACCTTTGCAGCGCAAATTATCAACTGAAAATTGTAAACTATCAACTAATATGAAGGCGCTAGTAAAACGTTATGCAGAGCCAGGGCTCTGGATGGAAGAAGTACCGATGCCCAAAGTGGGCGTGAATGATGTACTCATCAAGGTGACGAAAGCCGCTATATGCGGTACAGACTTGCATATGTACAAGTGGGACGAGTGGTCGCAAAGCCACTGTACACCGCCATATATCATGGGTCACGAGTTTGTGGGAGTGGCTGTGGAAGTAGGTCCTGGCGTAACTCATGTGAAGGTGGGCGACCGCGTGACCGCTGAGGGACATATCGTCTGCGGAACATGCCGCAACTGCCGCCGTGGTATGGGGCACGTGTGTGAGAATAGCCTCTCCGTAGGTATCTTCGGCAAGGATGGTGCCTTTGCGGAGTATGTGACTATCCCAGAGAGCAATATCGTACATATCCGTCCTGAGATACCAGATGACTTTGCAGCGATCATGGATCCATTTGGCAATGCGACACATACCGCACTGGCATTCCCCCTCTTGGGCGAGGATGTATTGATTACTGGTGCTGGTTTGATTGGCACGATGGCGGCAGGTATATGTCGCTATGCGGGAGCGAAGAATATCGTGGTGACCGACCTCAACGAGCAACGCCTGGAGATAGCCAAGAAGATGGGTGCAACTATCACCGTGAATGGTTCGAAAGGCGAGACCGTAGAGGGTGCAATGAAGCAATTGGGTATCCGTGGTTTCGATATTGGATTGGAGATGTCGGGCGCACCTGCGGCGTTCAATGATATGATCGCACATATGTACAAGGGCGCGAACATTGCTCAGTTGGGTATTCTGCCAAGCAACACGCAAGTCAATTGGTCGGATATTATCTTCAACGCACTGACCATCAAGGGTATCACTGGTCGCCGCATGTGGGAGACATGGTACCAGATGGAGCAAATGCTGTTGGGCGGTTTGGACTTGAGTCCTGTGATTACGCACCGCTTCCACTTCGATGACTTCCAAAAGGGTTTCGATGTGATGGTAAGCGGACAATGTGGCAAAGTGTTGCTGGAGTGGTAAAGCACTGCATTTCGATACAAAAAAAGCGCATCCTATGGTGCGCTTTTTGTTTGTGATAGACTCGGAAGCGTAGGGGATTAGTCTTGGCGGATGATACTGCCACCTACAGCCATCTTTTGTTTGATACGTGGTGTACCTTTGTAGGTGATATGGCTTGCTCCTGCCGCTTGCGCCCAGAGTTCGCGCACCACATTCAGTTCTGCCTTGCTGGCACCAGCACAGTTGATGTGCATGACTTGCGCAACCAGGTCCTCTGCCTCTACCTCGCCAGCACCAGCAATGTTGATATGGGCTTGGTTTGCCTGACCTTCTAAATCCAACTTGCTCGCCCCCTTGGCGTCAATCGTCAATGTCTGAACATTCAGATGCAAGTCCGCTTCGGCAGCACCATTGAGATTAAGTGTTAGGGTAGGCTGAGCAAGCACTTGGTTCTCAGCGGTCTCTATCTTACTCGCACCATACACCGTCAATTGGCGTAAATGCGGTGAAGTGATGGCAAAATCAATCATGATCTCGTCCAAAGGCAATTGATTGGACGTTTCGATATAGAGTACGCTATCCCGCACTTCAGCCGTGATACCATCCTGATCCATCAGGGATTGTATTTGGTTGGTGATCAATAGGGTAGCTGGTTGTGTGCCATTATTGAGATGCAATTGGGCAGCGCCTCGCATCTCGATACTATGGTATGGCGGCAATTGGAGTTCGGAGGTGATGGTACCTTGTTGTTCGTCCACATCCAAACCGTCCCACACCATGGTTTTGAGAATCTCAGGAGCCATATCGTAGGATTGGTACAACCGCACGAGTGATACACCCCAGAAAATGATTGATGCCAGCCAAAAGAGGATAGTGATCCACCAGAAACGTGCTTTTGGACCACGGCGCGTGCGCATGTAGGTAACTATCGTATGCACAAGCATCACGATAGGCAGGGCAATAATCAGGATCAGCGCGACCATCAACAGCGGAATGATCACCACGCCGCCGTCCACCAAAAGATCAGCAAGAACAGGGAAGATAGGCATGATGGATGCCAAACTGGTGGTTCCAGCTACCGCCACACCAAACAGCGAAAGGACAATGGCGAACAGGATAGCCAGACCCGTGAATAGCACAGGTAAAGCCAAGATGGCCAATACGACGTTGAGCACAATGCTAAACACACGACCACAACCACTATTCTGCGACTTATCTACTTTGACCTTCGGACGACGATTAGGACCAAATTCCGACGGCTCACCAATCTGCCCTTTGATGGATTGAACCATTTGAATATTAACTACTTGCACATTCTTGGCAAAGAGTGATTTTTGAAATAATTCGGCAATGCGTGCTTCGATATCCGCCATGATTTCTTGTCGGTCATCTTGAGGCAGACGCAGTTCGATGTCGTGAAGATAATCACGCAGCAGTTGATAAGCATCGTAATCGATGTGATACACCAGACCATTGAGGTTGATTGTACGAGTTTCGTTCATGATCTATTGGGTTATTTGGTTAATAGCTTGGCAGATGGATTGCCATTCTTCATTGAGTTGAGTAAGCAGTTGCTTTCCCTCTTCGGTGAGGGTATAATACTTGCGCGGAGGCCCGCCCGTGGACTCTTGCCAACGATAAGAGAGCAGCCCCTCGTTCTTCATGCGGGTCAGGAGTGGATAGACCGTGCCCTCCACCACCACCAATCGCGCCTCCTTGAGGGTATCAAGGATGTCTGAAGCATAGGCTTCATCACGATTGATGATGGAAAGGATACAGTATTCCAATAACCCTTTGCGCATTTGACTTTTGAGATTGGATAGCATCGCTGTAACTACCATTTACTGGTTTTCTATTTGATTGTAATTGGGAATGAGTACCATCAAGATGATGTAAAGCAGCAGACCAGGGAATCCAGCAGAGAATAAACTCAGGATGAGATACACCACGCGAATCACCGTAGGATCTACATCAAAATACTCGGCGATACCGCCACAAACACCCGCCACAATGCGGTTAGAAGAACGATACAATTTTTTCATTGTCTTTTATGATTTTTTATATTACTTGATTACTCGTACCAATTGTCAAATGTCATTAGTCATCTATACGAATAAAATGTCCTTCAAGGTCGAAAATCAAGTCTAAGCCTGTGCCCAATTCCACCGTCAAATGACGATATCCAACTACATATTCCACAACAAAACTATTGGGATAATGCGTCTGCACGAAGTTGATAATCGGTTCGGGAACAATGCCTGTAGGCACTTTCAGCACCTGACAATCAATGGATTTGAAGTTTCCTTGGTAATCAAACTCCATCTCAATATCATTCTTGAGATGTACTTGATATTCATGATGCACGCCATCGCGCTCGCGTTCAATGTATGCAACGTCGGTAACGTTGAAATACTTTTGAATAAACACCTGCGCTTGAGCAGGAAGATCAGAATATTCTACCAGTTGATGATGATCGGCACATGCCGTCAAAGAAATGGTTAGGATTGCCCATACGGCTAAAATCTTTTTCATGATTCAGTCAATTTAATAAGTTTATATTCAGGTTTTGTATGAGTAAATACAAAAACTATGCCATTTCTCTTCCATTGGACAAATCATCGCATATAATCATAGCAAAGAACACTTGATTCGGAAATCCAATGCAAAGGTAATATTATTTATAATACTATGCAATACAAAGTACTGAAATGTGTGTAAATTGAAGGTATTTTTGTTGATTTTGATAAGTGGAAGTAGCAAAATGGGGGTAAAATTTGCAGATATAAGAAAAAAATTGTATCTTTGCAGGCTATTATGCGCGAGTATGCGCTTGCGCGAAGTAATATGGAGGATATTTCAACACAATAAGCTATGGAATATAAATATCTGAATACGCTCTATTACCCCAGCGACTTGAAGGCATTGCCCTTGGATGCACTGCCACAAGTATGCGAGGAGGTGCGCGATTTCATTATTCAGCAGTTAAGCCAAAACCCTGGGCACTTGGGTTCTTCACTCGGTACTGTGGAACTTACGGTGGCATTGCACTATGTGTTTGATACGCCCAACGACCAACTGGTGTGGGACGTAGGTCATCAGGCATATGCCCATAAGATTCTTACGGGCAGACGCGAGCGATTCCATACTAACCGACAGTTCAAAGGATTGGCACCATTCCCTTCGCCTATGGAGAGCGAATACGATGCTTTCATAGCCGGACATGCTAGCAATAGCATCTCTGCGGCACTTGGAGCTGAGATAGGATATCGAGCATCTGACGAGCAGAAAAGACGAGTAGTGGCTATCATTGGCGATGGCGCCATGACGGGCGGATTGGCATTCGAGGGACTCAACAATACCTCGATGAATAAGAATAATCTGCTCATCGTACTCAACGACAATAATATGGCGATTGACCCTATCAAGGGCGGATTTACGCAGTATTTGGTAGATATTACCACTAGCGAACGATACAATCGTTGGCGTTGGTGGGGATATCGAGTGGCACGCAAGCTACACCTCATCACCGATGACAACAAAGGGCGAGTACAACGCTTTACCAATAACCTCAAAGCACTACTCACCAAGCAAGGCACTAACATCTTCCAAGGACTTAACCTGCGCTATTTCGGTCCTGCTGACGGACACGATGTGTTGAGTTTGGTGCGTATCTTCAACGAGATAAAAGACTACGAGGGACCTAAGGTGCTGCATATCATCACCAAGAAAGGCAAAGGCTATGAACCTGCTGAAAATGACCAAACAACTTGGCATGCACCAGGAGAGTTCTGTGTGGAGACAGGAGTAAGAAACCAGGATCCAAGTACAAAGAAGGAGTCATTATGGCAAGAAGTGTTTGGAGAGCAACTGCTCACACTGGCGAAGGAAGATGAGCGTGTGGTAGGTGTCACACCAGCAATGCCAAGTGGTTGTAGCATGACGATCATGCAACGCCAACTGCCTGACCGCGTATTCGATGTCGGTATCGCAGAGGGACACGCAGTCACTTTCTCAGCAGGTATGGCAAAGGCGGGACTTGTCCCATATTGCAATATCTACTCCAGTTTCTTGCAACGTGCCTACGATAATATCATTCACGATGTGGCATTGCCTAAGCTGCATGTTGTCTTCTGTATTGACCGTGCTGGTATCGTGGGCAATGATGGTGCAACCCACCATGGCCTCTTGGACTTGGCATACCTACGTCCTATTCCAAATATGGTGATAGGTGCTCCTATGACCAAAGAGGACCTCGAAACCATGATGTGCCTTGCCAAAGACTATGACGGACCTATCGCGATACGTTACCCAAGAGGTCGCAGCATGAGCGCTACCAGCAATGGGCAATTGACGATAGGCAAAGGTGCCTGTCTAAAAGAGGGTAGCCAAATAGCAGTACTAAGTATTGGCGCAATGGGTAATACGGTTGCGGATGCTATTGAGGCACTTGGCGAGAAAGCTGCGCAAGTAGCACACTACGATATGCGTTGGCTCAAGCCTATAGATGAAGAGCTCTTGCATACAGTAGGTAAGACCTTTGACACGATCATCACGGTGGAGGATGGTATGATCAGTGGCGGACTGGGCAGTGCTGTGCTGGAGTTTATGGCAGATAATGGCTACACACCACGTGTGATCCGATCGGGTGTAAACGACCAGTTTGTGGAGCATGGAAGCACCAAGGAATTATATCAGTTGTTAAAATTAGATAAAGAAGGTATATGCGAATCATTATTGCAGGCGCTGGAGCAGTAGGTCGCCATTTGGCGAAATTGCTGTCGCGCGAAGATATGGACATCAGTCTCATTGACGACCGCCAAGACCGCTTGGGTGATCTCGATGCAAACTATGACCTACTGACCAAGGTGGGAAGTCCGATGTCGATTAACGACCTCAAGAGTATAGGCGTAAAAGATGTGGACCTCTTCATCGCAGTTACACCATCCGAGGCAGATAATATCACTGCGTGTTTGCTCGCTAATCAACTGGGAGCAAAGAAGACATTAGCGCGTATCGACAACTACGAGTATCTCATTCCAGAGAATAAACGCATCTTTGAGCAGATGGGACTCAACCACCTCATCTACCCAGAACTACTTGCAGCGCATGAGATTACCGCTTCGCTCAAAACCAACTGGATGCGCTACCACTTGACGCTTTGTGAAGGCGCATTGGAGCTCTGCGTAGTGAAAGTGCGTGAAGGTGCAGAGGTGATTGGCAAGCAGTTTATGTCAGGATTCTTCAATCATGGACTTTACCGAGTAGTGGCTATCAAACGCGGACAAGATACCATCATCCCTACAGGAGCAGATGAGATTCAAGCCGACGATATGGTGTACGCCGTTTGTACGCGAGAGAATATGAAACATCTGCGTGAGCAACTTGGCAAACAGAAACAAGAAATCAAAAACATCATCTTCTTTGGCGGATCAAAGATTGCACAGAAGACCGTACAAAACTTATCGGATGACCTCAGTATCAAAATCTTGGAGGCTGACCGCGAACATTGCTATCATCTTAGCGAGAAAATCAATAATGCACTGATTATCAATGCCGATGGTAGCGATATGGCCGTGCTGAAAGACGAGGGTATAGAGGATGCGGATGCTTTTGTAGCAGTCACCGATAGTAGCGAGGCGAATATCTTTGCCTGCATGGCTGCCAAGCGTTTTGGCGTGAAAAAGACCATTGCTGAAGTCGAGAATATTGACTATATACCTATGGCTGAGGGCTTGGATATCGGTACGGTACTCAACAAGAAAACCATCGCTGCTTCATATATCTACCAGATGTTGCTGGATGCCAGTGTGCTGAATGTGCGCAACTTGACCAGTGCCGATGCCGAAGTGGTGGAATTGATGGCAGAAGAAGGAAGCCGTATCACCAAATCTAAGATTCGTGATATGCGTTTGCCTAAAGATGCGAATATCGGTGCTATCGTGCGTGCTGGCGAAGGTATATTGGTGAATGGTGACACACAGATCTTACCAAACGACCAAGTTGTGGTATTCTGCAAGAGCCAAGTCATCCGCCAACTCGAGAAGTTCTTCAAATAACTTTCAACTTTCAATTGTCAACTATCAACTGTTATGACACGCACATTCAATACACGGATGGTCTTCCGCACCATGGGCGCACTGCTTTTAATAGAGGCGGTGTTTATGACCTTGGCATTGGGCGTGAGCTTGTGGTATGGCGAAGCAGATAGTGATGTTTTTCTGCTCTCCACCATCGTCACCCTACTGGCAGGTATATTGGGTCTGCTGATAGGTCGTCGTGCTGAGTCACGCATGGGCGAGCGCGAGGGCTATGTGATTGTGGCAATGGTGTGGGTGGTGTTCTCTGCCTTTGGACTATTACCATATTACCTCAGCGGACAAGTGCCCAGTTTCACAGATGCATGGTTTGAGAGCATGTCGGGCTTCACCACTACGGGAGCGACCATCATCCCCGACTTGGAAGTGATTACCCACGGATTGCTCTTCTGGCGGTCGTTGACGCAATGGATCGGCGGTATGGGAATCATCGTATTATCCATTGCGATCCTGCCTATCTTCGGACTCAACGGCATGCAGCTCTATGCTGCGGAGGTGTCGGGTTTGACCTACGAGAAAGTGTCACCACGCATCGCCGACACGGCGAAAATGATGTGGAGTATCTATGTATTGCTCACCGTTACCGAAGTGGCTGCATTGTGGCTATGTGGCATGGAGGTGTTTGATGCAGTGTGCCACTCGTTTTCTACGATTGCTACGGGAGGCTTCTCTACCCACAACAATAGCTTGGAGTTCTACGATTCAGCAGCTATTCATTATACCGTAACGTTCTTTATGTTCATCTCGGGTATCAACTTTGTGCTACTCATTTACTTGCTACGAGGCAAAGCTCGCAACTTCTTCCAAGATGAGGAATTGCGTTGGTATAGCGTAGCGGTATTGGTATTCGCGGTGATGCTTACTATTGGTTTGTATATCGCTCGTCCAGGTTGGACTGGTTTGCACATGGAGCGTGCATTCCGCGATAGTATCTTCACAGTCATTAGTTCGATGACCTCTACAGGATACACCATTTCTGACTATATGTACTGGCCTGTGGTAGCATGGGTGGTTATCTTCTTCCTGATGCTGACAGGTGCTTGTGCTGGTAGTACGGCTGGTGGTATCAAGTGGGTACGATTGGCAATTATCTTGAAGAACGGTGTGGCAGAGTTCCAACGTCGCATTCACCCTAATGCCATCATTCCTGTGAAACTCAATGAGAAGAATGTGCCACAGCAGACTATCAATAATATCATGGCATTTCTGATCTTCTATATCTTTATCATTGTTGTGACGGTAGTGATATTCTGTGCCAGCGGTGTGAACTTCGATGAGTCCATCGGTGCTGCTGTTTCAGCAATTGGTAATGTAGGTATCAGTATTGGTCAGTTTGGTCCTGCTGGCACATATGCAGAGTTCCCTATGGTGGCAAAGTGGGTAATGAGTTTTGTGATGTTGATAGGTCGTCTAGAGATCTTCACCGTGTTGCTGCTCTTTACTAGAGCATTGTGGCGGAAGTAAACATACACCATCTCTCGAACTATGAACGCCTATGAATTGGCATACGAATATGTGCAGCATACCAATCGCTGTATCTTCTTGACGGGCAAAGCAGGCACTGGTAAGACAACTTTCTTGCGTCGCCTTAAACAGGAATGTCCAAAGCAAATGGCGGTAGTAGCTCCTACTGGAGTGGCTGCAATCAATGCAGAGGGAGTGACGATTCACTCCCTTTTTCAGTTGCCTCCACAACTATTTCTCCCTACGCCAGAAGCACGCAAGCAACTCTTCTCTGAGATGCAGATGCGCGCACAAAAACAGCGTGTACTGCGCAACCTAGAACTCCTAGTTATTGATGAGGTGAGTATGGTACGTAGCGATTTGCTAGATACCATCGATGCGGTATTACGCCATATCAAGCACCAGCCTAATCATCCTTTTGGTGGCGTACAGGTGTTGGTTATTGGCGACCTTTTCCAACTCTCGCCTGTCGCACGTGAGGAGGAATGGCGCATGCTACAAGACTATTATCGAGGGCCTTATTTCTTCCAAGCGCATGTGTTTCAGCAGTTGAATCCTGTATATATCGAACTAGACCATGTCTTCCGCCAAAGCAATATAGATTTCGTGGAGATACTCAATCAGGTGCGCAATAATACCCTCACGCCTCAATCGTTGCAAATGCTCAACACACGCTATCTGCCTGAATTCAAAGCAGATGAACAAAAGGAGTATTACATTGTGCTCTCTACGCATAATCGCAAAGTAGATGCTATCAACCAGCGTGAAATGGATGCATTGCCGGGTAAAGTGTATCATTATTCTGCCACGATTAAGGACACATTCCCAGAATCGATGTTCCCCATGGATGAAACGCTAACCCTAAAATTAGGCGCGCGCGTGATGTTCACTAAGAATGACTCCTCATCCGAGAAACGCTATTACAACGGCAAACTGGGCGTCGTTTCTCATCTTACAGACAAGACCATCACTGTTACTTGCGAGGGCGAGGAACCGATAGATGTTCATCGCGAGACATGGGAGAATATCCGCTATACTTCAGAGGCTGCTAGCGAAGTGGTGCAACCAGAGGTAATTGGCACTTTTAGCCACTATCCTTTACGCCTCGCATGGGCAATCACCATCCATAAGGCGCAGGGCTTGACTTTTGATCGTGTGGTGATTGATGCTGCGGACGCTTTTGCTGCGGGGCAAGTGTATGTTGCCCTGTCGCGTTGCCGCAGTTTAGAGGGCATTGTGCTCTTGACTCCTATACCTAGTCGTGCACTGACCAATGCTCGCGAAGTCTTGGACTTCACCAACCAGCAGCAGGAGATTGACACCATTCGTCAGCAACTCCCACTTGCGCAACGTGAGTATCTAACTATCTTACTTTGTGCGCTGTACGATTTTCGAGAACTGATGGGGCGTTGTTATGCGCTCGCGCAGATGAGTAAGAAAATGAATTCGGTGCAAAATACTTCGGATGACTATTTTCCTAATATCATTGCTCTATTAGAGGAACTGCAAGGGGTGGGGGAGCGTTTTCAGCAACAAGTGCGCCAAATCGTTTATATAGGTGATATGGAGCGCTTGCAAGAGCGTTTGAAAGCCTCTATTCCGTACTTTGCACCTCGTTTGCATGAGGTGCTCAAAACCATTTCTAACTGCCCACTTCGTAGCAATGACAAGAGCGATGCTTCTGCTCTAAAACAAGCGTTGATAGATGTCTATGCTGCTATTGCTCGCATAGCATACTTGCAAGCGCAAGTGTCGAGGGTACCTACTGTGGAAGGGTATTTCAAAGCGCGCGATTCATTCCGCTTGCAAGAGCCTAACATCACAATCTACACGGCTCAACGTAAAGTGCGAACCACAGGTACTGCCTTCCAGTCTATGGCACTTCTCCATCAAGGTTATCGCCTTAATGAGATAGCTAAGATGCGTGATATAACGCTAAAAACCGTAATCAAGCATATCAAACCATTTATTGAGGATGGTGTGATTAATCTTTCCGACATCTTCCCTGCTGATAGAAAATGGTTGCGATGATTTATAAATAAGGATTATATTGCTTCTCGTGAGCGATGGTAGTTGGATAGCCATGCCCAGGATACACTTGGGTGTTCTCGGGGAGAAGTACCAGTTTCTTGAGTGAGCAAATCAATGTGTGCATGTCCCCACCTGGGAGGTCGGTACGACCAATTGATTCTTGAAACAACGTGTCGCCTGTGAACAGGATATTCTCATCTGGTAGGTGATAGCATACGGCATCCTCCTTGTGTCCTGGAGAGGCAATGACATGAATGTTGAAGTATGGGATATCCAACTGACCTTCAGATGGTTGGATAATCGCGTTTAGGTTGTAGGTCTGTTCAATAAATGCTTGACCGCAAACATGGTCTGGGTGTGCATGAGTGATGAGCAAAGCAATCGGTGTGAGTTGATTTTGCTTAATATACTCGGCAAATCGCTGTTGCTCGCGCTCCTCGTACATACCTGCATCAATGATGATGGCATGCTTGGCATCATCTGTGAGTACATAGGTGCACTCGCGGTAAGGGTTGAAATAAAATGTCTTGATATGTACCATTTGATCAATCAGAGTGGTAGGTAAAGCACAAACTTCTCTTTATACCAATCGCCTGCAAAGATTTTAGATATATCGGTGGTTTCTACGTATTTTCGATATGGATGAATCTCGCCTTCGAGGTTACCGCCTTTGAGCACCATCAGACCATTAGGCATGGCGTTTTGATGCTTGCTGCTAACATTCTTGCGGATAAGTTTGACCAAGTCGCCTAGAGGCATCACGGCACGACTAATCACGAAATCGAACTTCCCCTTCTCCATCTCTGCACGTTCTTGGATACAGGTAACGTTCTTTAGTCCGATGGCATTGGCAACCTCTGTAGCTACACGAATCTTCTTGCCAATACTGTCAATCAATGTGAATTGACATTCTGGGAATAGAATCGCCAATGGAATACCAGGAAAACCTCCGCCAGTACCGACATCGAGTAGGGTAGTACCTGGCTGAAAGTTAAGCACTTTGGCTATCGCAAGCGAGTGGATGATATGGTGTGGATAGAGGTTGTCTATATCCTTGCGTGAGATTACATTGATCTTCGCATTCCAATCACGATAGAGTTCGCCCAATGCTGTGAATTGTTGCTCTTGTAGAGGCGTCAGGGAGAAATGCTCCCTGATGCACTCTACACCAGCAATATCCAATTGATTAATCATTTCAGCCATGTGCTTAGATTATCCCAAGTTTGTGAATACGTTTTGTACGTCCTCATCTTCCTCTATGCGGTCAATGAGTTTTTGTACGCTCTCCATCTCCTCGTCGCTGAGAGTCTTGGTGTCGTTAGGAATACGTACGAACTCACATGATTGGATCTCAAAGCCGTTGTCCTCAAGATACTTTTGCATTTGTGAGTATTGGTTGAAGTCGCCATAAATAACGATGGTACCTTCTTCCTCGTCATGACCGAGCTCCTCTACACCAAAGTCAATCAACTCCAATTCGAGTTCGTCCAAGTCAATACCCTCTTTAGCTGATACGGTAAAGCAAGCTTTACGATCGAAGAGGAATTGGAGACAGCCTTGTGTACCGAGGCTACCGCCATGCTTGGTGAAATAGCTGCGGATATTAGCTACAGTACGCATATTGTTGTCGGTAGCTGTCTCTACGAAGATAGCTATACCGTGAGGACCATATCCTTCGTAGCAAATCTCTTTGTAACCCTCTGAAGACTTGTCAGTTGCTTTCTTGATAGCGCGCTCGATGTTGTCCTTTGGCATGTTCTCCTTTTTACACTGTTGCATCAGTGTACGAAGACGAGGGTTGCTGTCTGGATCTGGACCACCATCGCGCGCTGCCATGGTGATTTCCTTTCCCAATTTAGTAAATACACGGGCCATGTGACCCCAACGTTTCATTTTTGTCGCTTTGCGATATTCAAAAGCTCTTCCCATATTGATTATTGATATTTTTGTTAAATTATTCAGCTACTGTTGTTTGTTGAACCTTGATAGAGTCACCCTGCACGGTTGCTACTGGTGTTTGGATACTATCAACTGCAGGTTGTGCAGTTGTAGTGTCTTGTTGTACGCGGTCGTAGATAACTTCCACTTTTACTTCTTCGAATGTGATGTTGAACTCTACACGACGGTTTTTAGCACGACCAGCCTTGGTCTTGTTGTCTTCAATAGGTTTATCTGGACCATAGCCATGTGCGGTCAAGCGCTCTGCTGGTACGCCTTGCTCAATGAGGTAAGTACGTACAGATTGTGCACGACGCTCTGAAAGATCAACATTATATTCATATTTACCTACGTTGTCGGTGTGACCCTGTACCTCAACGAGATAATTGGCATTATCAATAAAAATCTTAGCGATATCATTCAATATCTTGTACGAACTCTTCTTGATGGTAGCTTTGCCATTTTCGAATTGGATACCTGACATCGCTTTCTTGAGTAAATTACGTATCTCACGTTTCACCTCTGGGCAACCTTTATTCTCTTTCAAACCTACTACCAATGGACACTCATCAAGGTAGTCATATACACCATCACCATCCGTGTCTAAGAGACAACCCTTTGCATCAATGGCATGACGTCCTTCCTCTGGAGTATCAGGACATTCGTCCAAATAATCAGGCACTCCATCAAGATCGCTATCGATAGGGCAACCCAGCGAGTCAACCATGCCATATGCGGCAGCAGGTGTGTTAGGACATTGGTCAATGTAATCAAATACACCATCACCATCGGTGTCCAATGGACAACCTACAGAATCAATATATCCGTATGCCTCCTCAGGAGTATCAGGACATTCGTCCATATAATCGAATACACCGTCACCATCGCTGTCAATAGGGCAACCCAAAGAATCTACATAGCCATATGCAGCAGCTGGAGTGTTCGCGCAGACATCAATGTAATCAGGTACATCATCGCCATCAGTATCCAACGGACAACCTACTGTATCAAGCAAACCAAAGGCAGCAGATGGAGTGAATGGACACTTGTCCATGTAATCTGGAATACCATCGCCGTCGGCATCCAGTGGACAGCCTACCTCATCTACGCGCACGTTAGTAGGAGTACCTGGACATGCATCAAACAAATCAAAAATACCATCTTGGTCAGCATCTTTGTTCTTCTTTGGATTAGTACCTACTACGATTGCAATACCAAAGGATAAGTTTACACCTGGAGTCTTGTAAGGAATAGATAGTTTTACATCTTCAGCTGCTGCTTTGGCATAAGTTGTTGGGATATAATCGGTTGCCAATGTCAGCATCAAACCATCATATGGCGCAAGCGACAATGCGGCACCGATATTGCTCCAATGACCATTGATAAACGAATAGGATGCAGCCAGGTTAACCCAGTTGAATGGACGGAAAGCGGCACCAAAGGTCAGCTCTTCTGTCACAGCGTTGTTGTAGAAACGTGTACGTGAGTACAGACCTACACCTACGCGGTTTTCCCAGAAATTAGCATCCACACCTATATTCAAGTTAGCTGTAAGCATGCGTGCTGCTGGCTTGCCTGTTTTAAAACCTTCAATTTGCAGTGCATCTGTATAACCCGCAAACTCATTGGTCAAAGCAGAGCCTAAGCTATCCATTTGCAGTACACCATCTGATAGGTAATCTTTTAGTTGTAAATTCACTCCCACAAAGCTAGTATCTACAGAGAGTGCTCCTTGTGCAAGATTAGTCCAACGAATAAAACCAAGATCGGTTACAGAGGCAGTGATTTGCAAGTTCTCAATAGGCTTGTATGTCATACCTAAATCCAATGCAGCACCCAAACCAGCAGGTTTGACAAAGTCTGTAATATTATTGCTTACTAATGAGGAAATATCCATATCGGATAAATTCTCAACATTTTCTGGCAATTGATCCCACATCAAAGGAGCTGCTGCAATGAGTTCACCTTTGGCTGTGGCTATAAGCTCTTCATAGCCTGTTTGAATTGTCAAATCATTGATGTTTGCACCTACATAAGCTTGTCCAACCAAGAATTTGAATTTTCCACCGACTGTCCATTGGTCATTAATCTTGTGTGAATAACCCAGTGCAAAGTCAGTATATGCCGTCATGTTTGCTCCAAGTGAGAGCGGACCAATCGTACCAGATGTCAAATTATTCAAACCAAACAATGATTTGCCAATCCCTATACCTCCAATAATATGCTCGGATATATTCACATGTACATATCCAAAGTCTTTGATGCGGAAACCAAAGCCCAAAAGATTGAGATATACATCAGCATCAAACAGTGCTGTACTTGGTTTCTTGTTCAGCCAATCAGGATTGGCATTTGGGTGGAGCGGGGTAATCGTATTGCCCGTAATCGCATCTTTGAATATAAAATCCTGCATGGTAAAGGCATTGTTGCCCGCCCACAAACTGGTATAACCAATCACAGGGAAGGTTACATACACTTTACTTACTGGTTGAAACGCAGGGTTAATGATATGACGCATTGGTGCATTTTCCAAGAAATACAACGTATTCACTTGCTGAGCACTAAGCGTAGAGGCACTCATTAGGAGAACCGCTACCAATAAATTACGAAATGTTGTTTTCATACTGTTGTCCTCCTAAATAATTATTGTTGTTCTTCGTTTGAATCGGTTGGTTGATTAGTCCCTTCTAAACTCAACAGCGCTTTGACATCTGCACCAATTCCAATGCTAATACGTAAGCCTTGTTGGTCTGTCAATTTGATATTAGGCAAACCTTTGTCATAAGCACCTGACAAAGACTTATCATTTAGTGCCAACTTCAACTCCATACGTTTAATTTGAGACAATACGGTTGTAGTCTCTTTATCTACAGTTATTATTTGAGTTGATTTATTTGGCTTGCTAATCCAGTTAAGATTAATATCTTGTTCAAATGTTGGTGAAGGAATAACGATGGTATCTTCACCTGTGATGCGGAATGGCTTAGTCCCATCATAAGGATCCATTACTATATTGCCTATTGAATCCAAACATGTCAGCACACAGGTAAATTGCAGAGGAATAGTATTCTCTAATCCGAGTGCCAACTTCAATTTTGCCTCTTCAATCGTATCAATAATCGCCACATCTGCTAATAGTGAATCCAACACTATTTGACTCAGATCGATGTTCTCAAGAGTGTCTGTATATTCCACAGAAACGCCTTCGTTGAACATAAATGGAATCCGATATGCAGCCTCCAATCGAATATCTGCATCATTACTAATACGAATTTGTGGAGTTCTTTGACGGTTGAAGTCCAACGAATATTTATATCCAATTTTCTCAGGATGTACGGTGAAGAATTGGTCAATATGTCCGCGTGAGGGATCTTTATCAAATAATAAGTACATGGTAGCAGAATCTCCGATTGTACTGTTCAAAGGAAGATACTCATTTGGATTAAAATCCTTATACAGCGTTGTTGAACCCCTATCAAAAGTTGCATTCACTCTTTCGCCATTAGTACCTGTCACATACAAATAATCACCAACCAACATCAGCGCACCTGCAATCTTCGTTGTAATGCTTACATCAATGCTTGGATCCGCTAATGGCAAACGGATGTTGTTTAGCATGCTGTAGCCATTCCACTCTTCTGCCAATACAATCTCGTTTTCATCACGCATATCTTGGCTTGCCTTGAACATTCCCCAAACGGCATAATAATCAATAAACTGAACACCCAAATTATATTCGAATGTTGCATCATTAGGAATTGTTATTTGTCCCGCAGAAGACGGAATCTTAATGTACATAGTGATCAGGAAGTTGCAGGTGTCTTTTACATTGTTTTGAACATACTTATCTGCATCATTAGGGTCGTCTGGGTTCAGTTTGTCATTCTTCATGAGGTTCATTGAGAACTCATCTACTGTGATTGGAATGTCTTGATCATAACCATAAGGATTAGGTTGTCCTTTCTTATAGACAGTTACAACATTACCTTTTGGACGATGGAATTCTGTGCCCAATTTAATGGTAACTTCCTCTATCCAATCCCATTCCAATGGCAAATTAGTACGAGAAATTGTGCTTGTAAAACTTGCATTTTCAATCAAAACGCTATCCAAACGCTGATAATCTTCATCGTTGTTAATACCCTTCAGTTGCAAGGTTAATGGAAACTCCAAAGGAATAATGTAATTATCATTACCCGTAATCTTGCCATTCGAAAACAATGGCAACCCCTCCAATTTGTCATACACTTTCATTCGAAGCGTTTTGCGACTGATGTATTGACTCAAATTCACGTTGTGGAACGAACGAACCCATGTAATCGTGTCTTTCATGGTCAATACGCCATTTTCAATGCAAATTCCTAATGTGCTATCACCTAAAAAATCATCAATCCGAGCTGTCACTGATCCAATAGGCAATGCTAAATTTGCTTCCACTTTGGTTGTCGTATCGATGTTACCTAAATCCACATCGGCTTTACAACCAACTAATGTCATAGCCATGCATATCCCGCACCACAATGACACTCTGAAAATGTTACGTTTCATAATATTTTGTTATTTTTTGTTAATTCTGCCTTATTTCGCATAAAAATGCCTGCAAAGTTACAACTTTTTTTTGAATTATGCAAGTGTTTGTTCATTTTTTATGAAATAAACTTTTTCGCTGGCACGTGTGACTGCAGTGTACAGCCAACGGTAAAAACCTTCTTCATCCGCATGCAATTCGCCGCCTTTGTAAGGGTCTATATACACATGTTTCCACTGCCCACCTTGCGATTTATGTCCCGTTACGGCATATGCAAAACGTACTTGCAGGGCATTATAATAAGGTGATTGATAGATGGTTTCGATCAGTTTCTTCCTGTTGTGAGCCAACTCGGGATAATCCTCTGCGATTCGCCCAAACAGTTCTCGATGCAAGCCATTATTCATCTCTGGAGAGTCGCTATGCAACGTGTCAAGCCAAATCACAGCATCTATCTCCCAATCGTAATCCAACGCGCGCAATTGGGCGTCTGCAAAGTGAAAACCATACATCTCGCGTATATTGCGCAAACGGCTGATTTCCAGCATATCACCATTCGCTAAGAAAGGCAAATTTTCATACTTCTCTGTCCAAAAATAGTTATTTTTGCTCACCATTAATCTATCCCCATTCTCAATCTCTTCTTCACGCCAAAGAATTCGTGCGCGAATGCCTTGATTGTAAATGTTGGTACGCTTATTTGTGAGGGTCAAGATGATTGTTTGCTCTGCCCCTATATCGCGATATGATTCTTCAATCTTTTCGATAAAATCGCTTCCGCTAATCATTTCTAAATCAGCGCTTTGTTGCAAATACCCCCACATGTCTTTTCCTGCTGAATTATGAGGATTCAATGCTACATGACGCAAGGTGGTTGCGTTGCTCAGAATACCACTGTCAAGTGCCTGACGAGCTACCTCAGTGAGTGTGTGAGTGGTGATGTTCAAACTATACTTCGCCATATATTCCTCGCGTAGCGCAGGGGACAATTCTGTGCCTATAGGAGGTAACTGCGCATTATCTCCCAGCAGCAATAGACTGCAACCATCACCGCTATACACATATTTCACTAAATCATCCAATAAGATCCCAGAACCAAAAGTCTGATTATCGCGGATGCCACTAATCATTGAGGATTCGTCCACTATAAACAGTGTGTTTTTGTATAAGTTGTCGTTCAGACTAAATACTTCCTCGCCCAACTTTTTCTGACGGTAAATGAACTTATGTATAGTGTACGCCGGCGCATGCGCGTAGCGCGAAAGTACTTTTGCTGCACGTCCAGTGGGAGCCAAAAGCACTACTTTTTGTTGCAATTCCTTGTATGCTTGCACCAGTGCTGCCATCATACTCGTCTTACCTGTTCCTGCATAGCCCAATAGGATAAATGCCTTACGCTCAACAGGAGAAATAATAAAGCGACTCAATTTATCCAACAACGCATTTTGTCCTTCATTGGGCATAAATGAAAGACTCGCTATAATTCTATTTTTGATAAACTGCTCCAGCACTTCGTAATATCCCTATTAAGACTTTTAAACTTTAAAAACTTCTTATCCTTTTTCTCGCTATGTTACAAAAAAAGGGTAAGCTGACTACATCGCACCGCTACAACCTCTTACCCTTGCTTCGGTCAGGACCTGGGGGAGTTCAGAGGGAGCTGGTCGTGTAGGACTTACCCTAATTCGGCTGCAAAAGTACTGCTTTTTTTTTACATACACAAATTTTTTCTAAAAAATATGCGCACTTCCTTAATTTATTCCCTTAATTTGTTACTTTTACGTTGCGTTTATCGGTCTATTTTTATGTTTTTTTTATTACTACTATTGCATATATGCAAAAAAAGTCGTATCTTTGCGGGCTGAATGATACACTATGTGTATTATACAGTTAGCACAATGGATAAAATATTAACTTAAATACCATACAAAACGAAGAACCGATATGGCTAAAAAAGAAATTCAATTCTCCCTTGTTTATCGCGACATGTGGCAGAGTAGTGGCAAGTATGTGCCACGTAAAGATCAGTTGGCAAAGATTGCTCCTGTGATTATTGACATGGGCTGTTTCGACCGCGTAGAAACCAATGGCGGTGCTAGCGAACAAGTAAATCTACTCTATGGCGAGAATCCCAATATAGCAGTACGCACCTTCACCAAGCCTTTCAATGAGGTAGGTATTAAGACCCACATGCTCGACCGTGGTCTCAACGCATTGCGTATGAATCCTGTGCCTGCAGATGTACGCAAACTGATGTATAAAGTGAAGCATGCCCAAGGCGTGGATATCACTCGTATCTTCTGCGGCTTGAACGACCCTCGCAATATCATACCTTCCATCAAATGGGCTAAAGAAGCTGGCATGACCGCGCAAGCGACCATGTGTATCACCTACTCGCAAGTGCATAATGCTGAGTATTATATCAACCTCGCTGAGGAACTCATCGCCAATGGCGCACAAGAGATCTGCCTCAAGGATATGGCAGGTATTGGTCGTCCAGCAATGCTTGGTACCATCGTTGCAGCTATCAAGGAGAAACACCCTGATATCATTATCCAATACCACGGTCACTCAGGCCCTGGATTCTCCGTAGCTAGTATGCTGGAGGTGGCGAAAGCAGGTGGTGACGTCCTCGACGTAGCTATGGAGCCACTCAGTTGGGGTATGGTGCATCCTGACGTGATTACCATTCAATCCATGCTCAAAGATGCTGGTTTCTTGGTAAAGGACATCAACATGAAGGCATACATGGAGGCTCGCTCACTCACCCAAGAGTTTATCGACGACTTCCTCGGCTACTGGATCGATCCTCGTAACTCTAAGATGACATCATTGCTCGTAGGTTGTGGTTTGCCTGGCGGTATGATGGGATCACTCATGGCTGACCTCAAGGGTATGCATGCGGCCATCAACGCCAACCTTGTGAAACGCGGACAAACTGCGCTCAGCGAGGACGAACTCCTTGTAGAACTCTTCGACGAAGTACAACGTATCTGGCCTATGCTCGGTACCCCATGTCTCGTAACGCCATTCTCACAATATGTAAAGAACGCTGCGCTGATGAACCTCTATAGCAAATCTATGGGTGAGAAACCATTCACACGCATGGACCCTGCTATGTGGGGCATGATCCTCGGCAAGTCGGGTAAATTGCCTGGTACTTTGGCTCCAGAGATCATCGAACTGGCCAAAGAGAAGAATATGGAGTTCTATACCGACGATCCACAAGCCCTCTATCCCGATGTATTGCCACAATTCATTGCTGAGATGGAGAAGAACGGTTGGGATCGTGGTCAAGACGATGAGGAACTCTTTGAGTTCGCTATGCACGAGAAGCAATACCGCGAGTATAAGTCTGGTCAAGCCAAAGAGCAATTCAACAAAGACTTGCTCGAGCGCATGGAGAAAGCCGCACAAGCAGGTCAACCAGTTAAGTTCCTTTCTGCAGCAGACAAACGCGCCATTCTGCATCCTAATGCTGAACCAGTAGAGGCAACTCTCTCGGGTAAGGTGATGTGGGAACTCGACTTCAACGAGGATAGCAAGGCACCTGCATTGGGTACATTCTACAAGCAAGGCGATGTAGTTTGCTACTTGCAAACACCTCATGGTATCGAACCAATCCGTGCCTTTGAGCACTGCCGTGTCGTTTCTATCGAGAAGGAGCAAGGCGCTACAGCCGTCAAAGGTGATGCACTATGCTGGGTAGAGAAAGCTGACCTCGTTGAGGAAATTATCACCGATGTTAAAGGTGCTGCTAAGAAAGTAAAGACTGCCATCAAAGAGGCTGTCAAGAAAGCCGACCCTGAGATTATCGAAGGCGCAAAGAGTAACTGGAAAATGACGAAAAACCATAAATAACCATGAAGAAATACAATTTCAACGCAGGACCAAGTATCCTGCCACAAGAAGTCATCAAGCAAACAGCAGAGGCTGTAATCGATTTTCAAGGCGAGGGTTTGAGTATCCTGGAGATCTCTCACCGTGCTAAGTATTTCCAACCTGTTGTGGATGAGGCAGAAGCACTGATGAAAGAGCTGCTTGGTATCCCAGAGGGCTACCGCGTGATTTTCCTTGGCGGTGGTGCCAGCATGCAATTCTGCATGGTGCCTTTCAACTGCCTAGAGCACAAAGCAGCTTACCTCAATACCGGCGTATGGTCGAAGAAAGCCATCAAAGAGGCAAAGGCTTTCGGTGAGGTGGTAGAGGTAGCTACCTCTGCTGCGGAGAACTTCACCCATATCCCTGTGGATTTCGAAGTACCACAAGATGCGGATTATCTGCATATCACGACCAATAATACCATTTACGGTACTGAGATCTCTGATGAGAAACTCCAAGCCATCTACGACAAGAAAGGCAACGTACCTCTCATCGCCGATATGTCTTCAGACATCTTGGCTCGCCCTATTGATGTAAGCAAATACGACATCATCTATGGTGGCGCACAAAAGAACCTCGCGCCAGCGGGTGTGACCTTTGTGATTGTGAAAGAGGCATTCCTCGGCAAGGTGACACGCTATATTCCAACGATGTTGGATTACCGCACTCATGTGGAGAATGGCAGTATGTTCAATACTCCTCCTGTATTGCCAATCTATACCGCTATGCTCACCCTGCGTTGGTTGAAAGCTAATGGCGGCTTGCAAGCTGCTTTGGAGCGTAATGTGGCTAAGGCAGAATTGCTCTACAAGGCTATTGACGAGAGCAAGATCTTCGAGGGTACAGCCCGCAAAGAGGACCGCTCTATGATGAATATCTGCTTTGTACTGAAACCAGAGTACGCACACTTGCAAGATGATTTCTTTAAGTTCGCTACTGCCAAAGGTATGGTAGGTATCAAAGGACACCGCCTCGTAGGTGGCTTCCGTGCAAGTACCTATAATGCTATGACCCTCGAAGGTGTACAAGCCCTCGTAGATTGCATGAAGGAGTACGAGCAACAGATTGGTTAGTAGATTGCTACGCTATAGATAACACAATAAATGCACCTTGCGGGGTGCATTTATTGTATTATTCATTAAAACAGCTAAAGCCACATTCAGCTTGCATCAATGTTCGCGACTGATTCGGCTATAGCAACCAACGCAACTTATTCCAATTTGCGATAGCGAATACGCTTAGGCTCGCTGGCATCTTCGCCAAGGCGCATTTTCTTGTGTGCCTCATACTCAGAGTAGCTACCTTCGTACCAGTACAACTTACTGTCGCCCTCAAAAGCAAGGATATGCGTACAAATACGGTCGAGGAACCAACGGTCGTGGGAGATAACTACTGCACAACCTGCAAAGTTCTCCAAACCTTCCTCCAATGCACGCAAGGTGTTTACGTCAATATCGTTGGTAGGCTCATCGAGGAGCAATACATTAGCTTCCGATTTGAGGGTCAATGCCAAATGGAGACGGTTGCGCTCACCACCAGAGAGCACACCGCACTTCTTCTCTTGGTCCGCACCTGTGAAGTTGAAGCGACTGAGGTATGCACGTGCGTTCACCTCGCGTCCGCCCACGCGAATATATTCAGTGCCTTCAGCGATAGTTTCATATACGCTCTTGTTTGGGTCGATGTTCGAGTGCACTTGGTCCACGTAGCCCACTTTCACGGTCTCGCCCACGGTGAATGTGCCCTTGTCGGCTTGCTCCATGCCCATGATCATACGGAATAGGGTAGTCTTACCCGCGCCGTTAGGGCCAATGATACCCACGATGCCGTTAGGTGGCAACATAAAGTCCAAATCCTCAAACAGGAGTTTATCGCCAAATGCCTTGCTAACGCCCTCTGCATTGATGACCTTATTACCCAAACGTGGTCCGTTAGGGATAAAGATTTCCAGCTTCTCTTCGCGTTCTTTTTGCTCCTCGTTAAGCATGCGGTCGTAGGCTGCGAGACGAGCTTTTCCTTTGGCTTGACGGGCTTTAGGTGCCATGCGCACCCATTCGAGCTCGCGCTCCAAGGTCTTGCGGCGTTTGCTGGCTTGCTTCTCCTCCATCGCCATACGAGCAGTCTTTTGCTCCAACCAAGAAGAGTAGTTACCCTTCCATGGAATACCTTCGCCACGATCCAATTCAAGAATCCAACCTGCTACATTATCAAGGAAGTAACGGTCGTGGGTGATACAGATTACGGTACCTGCGTATTGGTGCAAGTGTTGCTCTAGCCAGTCGATTGACTCTGCATCGAGGTGGTTGGTAGGCTCATCAAGGAGCAGAATATCAGGTTGTTGCAGCAATAGACGGCACAATGCCACACGGCGGCGCTCACCTCCTGAGAGGTGCTTTACAAGTGCATCATCTGCTGGACAACGCAATGCGTCCATCGCACGATCGAGACGTGTGTCAATATTCCATGCGTCCACGCTGTCAAGTTTATCTTGCAGCTCTGCTTGGCGAGCAAGTAGTTTATCAAAATCAGCATCTGGCTCGGCGAATGCCATGTTAATAGCATCGTATTCAGCCAACATGTCCATGATCGGTTGCACACCCTCTTGCACGCATTCGCGTACGGTCTTCTCTGGGTCCAATTGTGGGTCTTGCTCCAGATAGCCTACGCTGTAACCAGGAGAGAATACCACCTCACCTTCGTAATTCTTTTCAATACCTGCAATCATCTTGAGTAGGGTAGATTTACCTGCACCATTGAGACCGATGATACCGATCTTTGCTCCGTAGAAGAAACTGAGGTAGATGTTGTTGAGTACGCGTTTTTGTGGTGAGAAGCTCTTGCTCACTCCCACCATTGAGAAAATAATTTTCTTATCGTCTGCCATAATTTATTTTGTATAATATAGTTTCGCTGAGTTTAAGAGGTGCAGTATAATGTGCACAACTATCAAATTCGGGTACAAAGGTACTACAAAAAAAGTACATATGCAAGAAAGATTCGCTTGAAAATAAAATTTCATTATTTTCATTCCTTTTTTTTGCATAAATACGATTTTTTTTGTACCTTTGCGGGGTAAAAAGTTGTTATAAGACTACAAAATTCATATAACTGACTATAAAACAAACCAATAAATACTACTACAATGAAAGTAACGGACATCATGCAGCATCTTGCTGCAAAGCATCCAGGCGAGGCAGAGTATCTGCAAGCCGTAGAAGAAGTCCTTGTATCCATCGAGGAAGTGTACAACCAACATCCTGAGTATGAGAAAGCCAAGATCGTGGAGCGTATGGTGGAGCCAGATCGTATCTTCACCTTCCGCGTGACATGGGTGGACGACCAAGGCCAAGTGCAAACCAACCTCGGTTATCGTGTGCAATTCAACTCAGCTATCGGCCCTTACAAAGGCGGATTGCGTTTCCATAAAGCAGTTAACCCATCTATGCTCAAGTTCTTGGGCTTTGAGCAAACCTTCAAGAATGCCCTTACAACCCTCCCAATGGGTGGCGCAAAGGGTGGTTCTGACTTCGATCCAGTTGGCAAATCGGATGCAGAGATCATGCGTTTCTGCCAAGCCTTCATGCTCGAACTCTGGCACAATATCGGCGTAGATACCGACGTTCCTGCAGGTGACGTAGGCGTAGGTGGCCGCGAGATTGGTTTCCTCAATGGTATGTACCAAAAATTGGCTCGCCAATACCACACTGGCGTGCTCACTGGCAAAGGCATGACATGGGGTGGCTCTATCCTCCGTCCAGAGGCAACGGGTTATGGTGCACTCTATTTCACCGAGCACTTGCTCCACGAGGCAGGCAAGTCTATCGAGGGCAAGACCGTGGCTATCTCTGGCTTCGGCAACGTAGCTTGGGGTGCTGCACAGAAGGCTACCGAACTTGGCGCTAAGGTAGTGGCTATCTCTGGTCCTGACGGCGTATGCGCTATCCCAGAGGGTATCACTGCTGAGATGATTGATTATATGCTCGTTATGCGCTCTAGCAACCGCAACAAGGTGCAAGACATGGCAGATAAGTTCCCTGCACAGGCTCACTTCACTGCTGGCAAGAAAGCATGGTCTGTACCTTGCGATATTGCTCTGCCATGTGCATTCCAAAACGAGCTCAGCGAGGACGATGCTAAGGAACTCAAGGCTAACGGCTGCTGGTGCTGCTGCGAGGTAAGTAACATGGGTTGCCAACCAGGCGCTATCCACTACTTCCAACACAACGGCGTACTCTTCGCTCCTGGTAAGGCAGTGAACGCAGGTGGTGTAGCTACTTCTGGCCTCGAGATGACACAAAACTGCGAACACCTCTCTTGGACCGCACAAGAGGTAGATGCACGCCTCCACCATATCATGCAATCTATCCACGAGCAATGTGTGAAGTTCGGTCGCCAAGCCGATGGCACTATCGACTATGTGAAAGGTGCGAATATCGCTGGCTTCATGAAGGTGGCACAAGCCATGCTCGAGCAAGGTATTGTATAACTTGACACTAAACAGTAGGCGCTTTGCGCCGTTCACTAAACATAAAATATGTATTCAGATTTTCAGAAACATTTACAAACCATCCTGACCGATATCAAGGAGGCAGGATTGTATAAAAACGAACGAGTAATCATCACCCCTCAGTCCTCTGCTATCCAAGTGGAAGGCGGCAAGGATGTCATCAACTTCTGCGCCAACAACTACCTCGGTCTTGCAGACAATCCTGAGCTCATACAAGCCGCCAAAGACCGTATGGATGCGCGTGGTTATGGTATGGCATCTGTGCGTTTCATTTGCGGTACGCAGGACACCCACAAGCAATTGGAGCAAGCCATCTCCGACTTCTTCGGCACCGAAGACACCATCCTCTATGCGGCTTGCTTTGATGCCAATGGTGGTTTGTTTGAACCACTCTTGACCGACCAAGACGCTATCATCTCCGACGCCCTCAACCACGCCTCTATCATCGATGGCGTACGCCTGTGCAAGGCAGTGCGTTATCGCTATGCCAATGGCGATATGGCGGACCTCGAGGAGCAACTCAAGAAGGCGCAAGCACAACGCTTCCGTATCATTGCTACCGACGGCGTGTTCTCCATGGACGGTAATGTCTGCCCATTGGATAAGATCTACGAACTGGCACAGAAATACGATGCCCTCGTGATGGTGGACGAGAGCCACTCTGCGGGTGTGGTAGGTAAGACGGGCCACGGTGTGACCGAGCGCTACGACCTCCGCGGTAAGATTGAGATCATTACTGGTACACTGGGCAAGGCGTTCGGTGGTTCGGTAGGCGGTTTCACTACGGGTAAGAAAGAGATCATCGACTTGCTTCGTCAACGCAGCCGTCCATACTTGTTCTCCAACTCTATCCCTCCGCTGATTGCTGCGGCAGGATTGAAGACCTTCGAGATTTTGACTCGTAGCAACGAGTTGCAAGACCGCTTGCATGCCAATACCGAGTACTTCATCATCAAGATGAAAGCGGCGGGCTTTGATATCAAGCCAACCGAGTCAGCTATCTGCGCCGTGATGTTGTACGATGCACGCCTCAGCCAAGAGTTTGCTGCTGCATTGCAAGAGGAGGGTATTTATGTGACAGGCTTCTACTACCCAGTTGTGCCTCAAGGTCAAGCGCGTATCCGCGTACAACTCTCTGCGGCGCATACCACCGAGCAACTCGACCGCGGTATTGAGGCCTTCATCAAAGTCGGCAAAGCCCTCAAGGTTTTGGAGTAACTCATCACTCATAGTTCATACTTAAAAAGCGCATTCCACAATGCGCTTTTTTTGTGCTTATGGTTGATGCTACCCAAATGATACTGCTTTTTACTTGTTGATTACGTACTATTCACGTGAAGGAGTGCGACGGAACGCACTCCGAGTATTGCGCCCGAAAAGTCCCTACTTTGAGGAATAAGCGCAATACATAGAATGGCGTACCCCTTGCGGGTACGCAGCCGTATGGCTATAGGGTAGTGCCGTACAGGGTAGGCACGACCGCCTAATGTGTGATGTTGGGTGTGCTTACCTGTAAAATGCTCTTTCTTAAGATTTCCTCTCTCTTATTCCTTGCCTTATTCTACCGACCGACGACCGAGAGAACACCGAGAGAATACCGACTTATCAAAAATGGAAAAATCGTGACTAAACCTGAAAAAGGTTGACTCGATTACTGATATATAATCTTAAAAAACGTACTTTTTTGACTCGTTTCCTGAAAAGGTTGACTGGAGTCCTAAAAAGGTTTGACTAAACCTGAAAAAGGTTGACTCGATTACTGAGTTGTGATCTTAAAAAACGTAAACTTTTGACTCGTTTCCTAAAAAGGTTGACTGGAGTACGAAAAATGTTTACTAATCAAAAGGCTTTGAATGGTGTTCGAACAACTATTGCAAAGCGGCGTATGTTACGCGTATCTTATGCGTATGTTAGGAGCTGTACTCCCTACTCACTACTCACTACTCTGTACTAAAGAAGGGAGCACCTTGGTGCTCCTTTCGTTGTACTTTATACGAGCATATGCGGCCTATCACCGCCCTCAGAAAAAAAACATAGAATGATATTCTATTTGGCAAAAAAAAACACCCATACACTTGCGTATGTGCAGTTTTTGTTGTATCTTTGTGCCCGAATTTTAAAATTAACAATCCGGCAAACGGGTCGCAAGATGAACGGTCACCCGGGAAAGAAAAAGCGCGAAAATGAGAAAAGAGCTGAAATTTGTCAAGATGCACGGCTTAGGGAATGACTATGTGTATATAGACTGTTTCCCTGCAACCGCAGCCGCCATAATAGCAAGTACGGATTTATCCGCCTTGGCGCGTACTGTCAGCGACCGCCATTTCGGAATAGGTTCAGACGGGTTAGTGCTGATTCTTCCGTGCAAAGAAGCCGAAGCGTCGATGCGTATCTTCAATGCCGATGGTTCGGAGGCGGAGATGTGTGGCAATGCCATCCGTTGCGTAGGCAAATATCTGTACGAAAGCGGTTTATGTACACAGCCAAAGATGAGAATCAAGACGATTGCGGGTATCCGGAAGTTATGTCTTCACATCCAAAACGGTTTGGTACACGAAGTGACAGCAGATATGGGCACCCCGAAGACAGCCACTGATTCGCTTGCCTTGAAAGGTCGTGACCTCTTGGGTTTCACCTCCGTCAATATGGGTAATCCGCACGCCGTATTTTTCCACAGCGAGGTAATCTCCGATGCGGAAATGGCAGATTTGGGCGAACGAATAGGTACGCACCCGCATTTCCCGAAAGGCACCAATGTGGAGTTCGCTCATGTGCGCAATGCGCGCGAATTAGATGTACGCGTGTGGGAACGCGGCAGCGGCGAGACTATGGCATGCGGCACAGGAGCCTGCGCAGCAGCCGTAGCGGCGTACCGGATGGGTGAGACAGGAGAGGAGATTATCGTGCACCTCAAGGGAGGTGAGTTATTGATTCATTATGACCCGTTGGAAAACAGAATTACCATGACAGGTCCGGCAACAGAAGTGTTCCGGGGTACCTATAGCTGGGAGGAATAATCATGCAAATCAATCCCTATTATGCCGAATTACCGGCTAATTATCTGTTTCGTGACATCGAACTGCGGGTGAACGCTTATCTGGCACATCATCCGAATGAGAGGCTGCTGCGTATGGGCGTGGGCGATGTGACGCGTCCGCTGCCCCGTGTCATCGTAGATGCCATGCACACCGCTGCAGAAGAGTTGGCTCACGCCGATACATTCCGTGGTTATTGTCCCGAAAACGGTTACCAATGGTTGCAGCAGCGTATCATCGACTCTTTTTACTGCCCTCGCGGGATTTGTTTTGAACCCGACGAGGTGTTTATCAGCGATGGCGCAGGAAGCGATTTAGGCAATCTCAGCGAACTATTTGACCAAAAGAACACAGTGGCGATTCTTGACCCTACCTATCCTGCCTATGTGGATGCGAATATCATGGCAGGCAGGGAGATAGTTTTTATACCGTGTATGAAAGAAAATGCTTTTGTTCCGGAACTGCCCAAGCAGCCGGTGGACATTATTTACCTCTGCTTTCCCAACAACCCAACAGGTGTCGTGCTCACGCATGACCAGCTGCGCTTGTGGGTGGAGTATGCCCGTGAACACAAGAGTATTATTATTTTCGATGCCGCCTACGAAGCCTTTGTCTCGGAACCGGGCATTCCGCATAGTATCTATGAGATAGAAGGCGCCAAGGAGGTGGCAATAGAAGTGCACAGTTTCAGCAAGAGTGCCGGTTTCACGGCAGTGCGATGCGGCTATACCGTAGTACCGTACGAGACAGGATTGCAGGCGATGTGGATGCGGCGGCAATGCACCAAGTATAACGGCACAGCATACATAGCCCAGCGTGCAGCAGAAGCCACTTTAACACCGGAAGGGCAAAAAGGTATAGCGGACAATCTGAACTATTACAGAGAGACAGCAGCTGTTATCATGGATGGTCTGAAACATATGGGGTACGAAGTGTACGGAGGAACGAACGCACCGTATATATTCTGCGTAGCTCCGCATGGATGGGACTCCTGGACATTCTTCGACCACCTGTTGCAGCAATGTCAAGTGGTCTGCACTCCCGGTGTCGGTTTCGGCAGATGCGGCGAGGGATTTGTGCGGTTCTCTGCTTTCTCGAAACGGGAAGACTGTATCGCTGCTCTTGTCAGAATGAAGGAAATGATTAAATAGTAAATGACTAAATAGTAAATGACATTATGTGTGGAATAGTAGGATATATCGGCAAGCGCAAGGAGTATCCGATTTTGATTAAGGGACTGCATCGCCTGGAGTACAGAGGGTATGACAGTGCAGGTGTAGCACTGATCAACGAACAAGGACAACTGAATATATACAAGGCGAAAGGCAAAGTGGCCGCAAACAGAACCACTACGCTTTGGAGTCATGCAGAACCTCAGCCACTCGCTATACGGCAAGACACTCGGTATCATCGGCATGGGACGCATAGGACTATCACTCGCACGCAGAGCACTCGCCAGCGGAATGAAGGTTATTTATCATAATAGAAAGCCTTCTCTCATAAGCTTCAGCAAATTCAGGTTCTGACTTAATTATAGACGCTAATTCTTCCGTTGTCAATTCTTCAAAAATTGACTTGTTAGGCACAGGATTACATGCTGCCAATAGTGCAATAGCAAAAAAAGCTAAAATTAAATTTTTCATAATACCAAATTTTTATGTTAATATAAGTTGCTCAAATTTTTGCGCAAAGATAATACATCAAGCGGACAATCGGTGTCCACTCTACAAAAAAAATGCAAAAAAAGTGTAATTTTCTTGAAATTGCAGCAATTTACCACCAATAACCTCCGGATTTTTTCTCACTTCGAAACGATTGCTGCCGAAAGTATTGAGCGGTGGAGGAGGTTTGCCACTCGGGAAAATCTTCTGTATTTTTCCGTATGCAATCAACGAGGCTAATTAGTAGCCGATAGTTGAGGGGCTTGCCTGCCAAAAGGTCAATCTCAACTTGTTGGAGTGACTGTATTATTGTAAGTTCTTCAGCAGTCGTGCTGCGAAGAAGAACATGCTGACGAAAGCGACGGTACAACTCACGAGAGATGTACTTTTCTGCAAGTTCATCTTCGATAGAAATGAGCTGTAGACGGAGCGATTGATAGTTGCGCCATACCTCCTGGTTCAAGCCAAGGAGAGTGACCAAGTTGAAGCGCGGGAACAGCGTATTAGCGAAGAACTGACTTTGTGCTGACTCTAACCAACCATCAGCTTCGGGGAGTAGTGATAGGAGTTGGTCTAAAAGCGAGTCGCGGTTCGTGATGAGCGACTTTATGAGGCGATTCACACGATCCGCACTCGCTGGTGCGATGTTGTTATTACTAACTATCCCAAAGCCGTTGGGAGTCAGTACAAGGTCCAAAGAAGGTATAGCGCGAGAGAAAGCGTCAGCTACAACAATTTGGCAAGCAAGCGTACGCATAGGTGCAGCTTCCTCCATAGCAGAAATTTTTACAAGCACAGGTGTGCCTGTAAAATTCTCTGCAAGCCATCTCTCAGCAGCAGACAGGAAAAAATCCAACTTATCAAAGAGCGAGGATTCGCCCTCTACGGTGGCAAGTACATTAGGCAAGTACTTGCGCAATTCAAGGTCATTGTTTACTAACATTGCTTTGGTTATTAGTGGTTACAGTTTTTGCATCCGCATGCTCATCTAAAGTGGTGAGCATAACAAATGGTGAAGATCAAATTGATTTGTATATGCAGTATCTTCAAGATTTGAGAGATGTGTGCAGGGATAAAGGTGTAGACTTTTTTAGTGCAGACCGCGTGTTCTATATTGAGGACAAAAAAGACAAGAATAATACAGTAAATGGCTATGGATCAGCCCAAAAGCTAAAAGTGAATAGGGAACTTCGGCAAGGGTTCGGTATCCCTTCGGAAAAAAGAAAATTGAAAACACAAAAGCCACAGATAGGGAACATTTAGGCAACAGATATGCTACAGTGGTCGCGAAGTGCTCGCGTAGCCCGAAGGGAACTAGAGAGCAACCTAAAAGCCACCGAAAGCCCACAGATCTCCCACAGATCTCCTATCGTGGTCGTCTAATCTGCAGGTAACTTTATATATCTTGCAAAACCCAAAAATCGGGGATTTCTGACAAAAATACAAAAAACATTTGCACAAACCAAATAAAAGCACTACCTTTGCAGTCGTAATGACGAAAATAAGGAAATTCATAAAAATTCGTCAGTAGAGTAAGAATATTATGATATTACGTTCATGTCATAGACTGGTTATTAAAGCAATAAATTGCATAGTTCTCTCCTACTTACACCCTTACCAATAGCGGATATTCTTCGCCTAACTTTCGGCACACGAAAACTTTTTTCAAAAAAAATACGACAATCGGGAATAGGCGAAAATGACATGTGTCGGTAGAGAGTTACACACAGAAAATCCCCTCAACAAAGATTCTAGTTGAGGGGATTCTGTGTTGTGTAGAGTTGTATAGGATTGTGTAGTGTTGTATTATCCTAACTTCTCCAATGCTGTGCGGACGCGGCGGAGTGTCTCCTCTTTGCCCAGTACATCGGTGATATTCCAGATATGTGGACCACGAGCGGCACCTACGAGGCAGATACGGAAAGCGTTCATCACAATACCTACGCCATACTCTTTCTCAGCAATCCAAGGCATAATCAAGTTATCCAAGCCCTCTGCTGACCAATCCTCGTGTGCCTCCAGCAAGGCGAGCATTTCGGTCATATGCTTTGGAGAGTCCTCTTTCCAACGCTTCTTGAGCGACTTCTCATCATACTCCTCTGGAGCTACGAAGAAGAAATTGACTTGCTCCCAGAGTTCGGAAACGAAGTTCACACGGTCTTTGGTTAAACCAATCACTTTCGATACTGTCTCAAGTGATGGTTTAGTGTTTAGTGTTGAGAGTTTAGTGTCCAGAATAGGCATAAACTGCTCGGCCAATTCCTCGTTAGACTTGAGTTGGAGGTATTGGTGGTTGAACCATTTGCCCTTCTCGTAGTCGAACTTGGCGCCCGACTTGCTCACGCGCTCAAGCGAGAACTGCTCAATCAACTCCTGCATAGTGTACATCTCTTGGTCGCCTGTAGCATGCCAGCCAAGTAAAGCCAAGAAGTTGATCACTGCCTCTGGATAGTAGCCCTCCTCGCGGTAGCCCGATGATACAGAGCCATCTTTTTGGTTGTGGAACTCGAGTGGGAAAACAGGGAAACCGAGACGGTCGCCATCGCGCTTGGAGAGTTTGCCATTGCCGTCAGGCTTGAGCAAGAGTGGCAAGTGCGCAAACTCAGGCATGGTATCTTCCCAACCAAATGCCTGGTAGAGCAGCACGTGGAGTGGGGCAGAAGGCAACCATTCTTCGCCACGGATAACATGGCTGATCTCCATCAAATGGTCGTCCACGATATTGGCGAGGTGGTAGGTTGGCAGATCGTCAGCAGATTTGTAGAGCACCTTGTCATCGAGGATATTGGAGTTGATGACTACTTCGCCACGGATAAGGTCGTGGACATGTACATCGATGTTTGGCTCTACCTTGAAGCGAACGACATACTTCTCGCCCGCAGCAATGCGTGCCTCTACCTCCTCCTTGCTGAGTGTCAGCGAGTTTACCATCTGCTCGCGAGTGCGGGCGTCGTATTGGAAGTTGGCAATCTCTGCGCGCTTGGCTTCCAATTGCTCCGGAGTGTCAAATGCGATATAGGCATTACCCGAAGCGAGGAGCTGATCTACATACTTATGATAGATCTCGCGACGCTCACTTTGGCGGTATGGACCATGATCGCCCTTGCCGTTAGGCGCATCTTGGCAGATACCTTCGTCAATCTCGATGCCGAGCCATGCGAGGGACTCGGTGATATATTCTTCGGCTCCAGGGACGAAGCGTGTGGAGTCGGTGTCTTCAATACGAAGCAACATGTCGCCACCGTGTTGGCGAGCAAACAGATAATTAAACAGGGCGGTACGAACACCACCGATGTGCAACGCGCCAGTAGGACTAGGCGCAAAACGAACGCGAACTTTCATTGTAGTTATGAGTTATAAACTATGAGTTATGAGTTATTTTCTTTTTCGTTTGAGGAATGGAATCTTCCACGATGAGCGCGGGAGGAGTTTGGTCATGTCGTCGGTCATGTGCAATACGAAGCGCTTGTAGTAGGACACCAGCAGCGTGGTGACAGGCAAAGCGATAATCATGCCCACAAAACCCAATAGCGAACCCCATACGGATAGGCTAAGTAATATCCACGCTGGCCCCATGCCCGTGACATCGCCCATGATTTTGGGCACCAATACCATATCTTGGATGGTCTGTACAATAATGAATACCGCAGCTATGCAGAGCATCACTACCCATACGGGGCGACCTGTCTCTGCCGACTGAATCAAGCCAAGCAAGATACATGGAGGAATACCCAACGCTTGCATATAAGGCACCAAGTTTAGCACACCGATAATCAAACCAATACCAATACCCATCGGCAAACCAATAATCTGAAAACCAATGGCAAACAATATACCTACAATGCCCGCTACCAGGGCTTGACTGCGAAAATACGCATTCATGTTACGGTCTAAATCGCGCAGCAACATCTGTATGCCATCGCTGAAACGTTGAGGAATATACTTATGCCAATTCTTGCTAATCTTCTCATAATCAATTAGCAAGAATATAATGTACAAGATGCATACAAAGCCGATTGCCAAACTCATCACAGCATTCACTCCGCTATTGATCCAATCTCCCAAAATGGGCAACACTTTCTCTATGCCCGCTTGCAACTTGGGCGAATGAAGTAGCGCTTGAATGTCCATACTCTCAATGAGTTCCTCTATCTGCTCATTGACACGCGGCGAGAAGTACGCATTGCCTTCCCAATTAGCCACATAAGCCTTGACGCTATTCGACAACGCACTGGCTTGTTTGCTCATCGCTGGCACCAAAGCAGCTACGGCACCCGTCAGCACACCAATTACTAACAATATTGTCACCACCACCGACAATACGCGATGCTTCAATCGGCACGTATGCTGAAAGAAATGCACTATCGGAGCCAACATATAGGCCACCACAAAACTAATCAAGAAGGGCAACAATACACCGCTCAAACGACGGATGAGTACATATAGCGCCACCAACACCCCTAGCGTAATCGCACCGCGAATGATGGTACTGCGATTGAACGCAGTATGACTATTATTGACATTTTCAGACATAATAATTCACATTTACCCAAAAATCGTGCAAAATTACAAAAAAAAAAGAGAATATGCAAGTTATTTTTTACAAATGTGATTTTTCATGAAATACATTTGCATAAATGCAAAAAAAATAGTACCTTTGCAGCGAATTTATTATTTTGACTAATTATGCGTGATTTTCAAAGTTTGTGCCAGCAAAGGCGCTCGTATAGGAAATATACAAATCAACCAGTAGAGCAGGAGAAATTGGACTATATCATTCGTTGCGCCCTGATGTCGCCAGCGGGCAAGCGTATGAACCCTTGGCGCTTCGTGGTGATTACTAATCAAGACATATTACGTCAGTTAGCGGGCTGTCGCACCTATGGTAGCGGTATGTTTGACACCGCTATGGCGGGCATTGTGGTGGCTGCGGATACTAGCGTGATAGATACATGGCAATGCGATGCGGCTATTGCTGCACAAAACATATGGCTCGCCGCTGCTGACCAAGGCTTGGGTGCATGCTGGTGTCATGTGTATCAGAGAGAGGGAGCAGAAGACTTAGTGCGCAAGTTGACTAATCTGCCAGAGGACTTCACTGTGCTCTGCGTGATGTCGCTGGGCTATAAGAACGAAGAAAGAAAACCGTTTGATTTCGAGAAACTGCAATACGATAAGGTAATGCAGATAGATTAAAGTTTAGAGTTAAAAGTTTAAAGGCAAGGTATATGAAACCAATTATAGCAATCACAGCGGGCGATGTCAATGGAGTAGGGTATGAGATTATCCTCAAGAGCTTGACCAATCCGCATATCTGCGAGATATGTCGCCCCATTGTATATGGCAATGCCAAGGTAGCACGCCAACATGCCAAGACCCTTAATGAGGAACTGCATAATATCCAATGGAATATCATTGAGTCGCCTAAACAAGCAAAAGATGGTCGCCTGAATATGATTAACTGCTACGGCGATGATATGTCTGTGAATATAGGTGTTTCTACTCCAGAGGCAGGACAAGCTGCGCTCAAGAGTTTACAACGTGCGACAGCCGATCTGCAACAAGGGCTAGTGGATGCATTAGTGACGGCGCCAATCAACAAGGATAATATCCAATGCGACCAATTCCGCTATTCGGGACACACGGAGTATTTAACACATGTCTTTGGCAATGGTGCTGAGAGCTTGATGATGATGTTGAGCGATCGCATGCGCGTTGCATTGGTTTGCAACCATACTCCTATTGCCCAAGTGAGCGAAAAGGTAACCGTGGAAAATATCATGGCTAAATTGCAGGTGCTCAACCAAACCTTGCAAACAGATTTCTCCTGTCGCAAACCTCGTATTGCTGTCTTGGCATTGAATCCCCATGCAGGCGACAATGGCTTGATAGGCAAAGAGGAACAAGAGGTGATTCGCCCTGCCATCGCTCAAGCTCAAGAAGCAGGTATTTGGGCGTTTGGACCATATTCCGCAGACGGCTTCTTTGGAGCAGGAGAATACAATCATTTTGATGCCGTCTTGGCGATGTACCACGACCAAGGCTTAGCACCATTCAAGGCGCTAGATATGAGTGGAGTGAACTTTACGGCAGGGCTGCGTGTGGTACGTACTTCCCCAGATCATGGTACGGCATACGGAATAGCAGGTAAGAATGAAGCATCGGAAACGAGCATGTTGCATGCTATTTATACAGCAATAGATGTGTTGAAAGCACGCAAACAAAACACAGAACTCACTGCTAATCAATTGGTGGTGGAGCATAAAGAAGTGAAGCGCGAATACCATGTGGAAAAATTTATTCCAGTAGATTAACATAATAACAAGATATGACAAGTCAAGAAATTAGACAATCCTTTTTGGATTATTTTGAGAAGAAGGGACACAAGATCGTACCTTCAGCACCTATGGTCATCAAAGATGACCCAACACTCATGTTTACCAATGCCGGCATGAACCCTTGGAAGGGTATCATCCTTGGCAACGATCCTATTCAATACCCTCGCGTAGCGGACTCGCAGAAGTGTTTGCGCGTGAGCGGTAAGCACAACGACCTCGAGGAAGTAGGTCACGACACCTACCACCACACCATGTTCGAGATGCTCGGCAACTGGTCCTTCGGCGACTACTTCAAACAAGGCGCTATCGACATGGCATGGGAGTACCTCGTAGATGTACTCAAACTCGACCCAAAGAACCTCTATGTGACCGTCTTCGAAGGTTCACCAGAGGAAGGCATTGAGCGCGATAATGAGGCAGCCAGCATCTGGGCAAAGCACTTGCCAGCTGACCATATCCTCGATGGCAACAAGCACGACAACTTCTGGGAGATGGGCGATACAGGTCCTTGCGGTCCTTGTTCGGAGATCCATGTGGACAGCCGTAGCGAAGAGGAGAAAGCCGCTATCTCTGGTCGTGAACTCGTCAACAAAGATCACCCACAAGTGATTGAGATTTGGAACCTCGTGTTCATGCAATATAATCGCAAAGCCGATGGCTCGCTCGACTCGCTGCCATACAATGTGATTGACACGGGTATGGGCTTTGAACGTCTGGTGCGCACCATGCAAGGCAAACAATCGAACTATGACACCGACGTGTTCCAACCAATGCTGAAGAAAATCGGCGAGATCTGCGGCGTGGAATACGGCAAAGAGGAGAAAGTGGATGTGGCTATGCGCGTGATTGCCGACCATATCCGTACCATCGCTTTTGCTATTGCTGATGGTCAGTTGCCAAGCAACGAGAAGGCAGGTTATGTGATTCGCCGAATCCTCCGCCGTGCCGTGCGTTATGGCTATACTTTCCTCGGTCAACGAGAGGCGTTTATGTACAAACTCGTACCACAACTCATTGCGGACATGGGTGCTGCATATCCAGAGCTTGTAAAACAAGAGGGACAAATCACTCCAGTCATCAAGAGCGAGGAGGACGGCTTCCTCCGTACTTTGGACAAGGGTATCAGTTTGCTTGATAAACTCATGAAAGAAGCCAAAGGCAAAGAGATCTCGGGTGTAGATGTGTTCACATTGAAAGATACTTACGGTTTCCCACTTGACCTTACTCAGTTGATTCTCAGCGAGAACGGTTTTACCACCAACGAGGAGGAGTACAACAAGGCACTTGAGCGCCAAAAAGAGATGGGGCGTCAAGCTAACAAACAAGAACTAGGCGACTGGAATGTGTTAGCAGAAGGCGATAGCGAGTTTGTGGGTTATGATGCACTATGCTGCGAGACCAAGGTACTTCGCTACCGCAAGGTAGAGCAAAAAGGCAAGAGCTTGTACCAAGTGGTACTCAGCAAAACTCCTTTCTACGCCGAGATGGGTGGTGAGGTAGGCGACACTGGTACCCTGGGCAATGTCCGCGTACTCGACACCAAGAAAGAGAACAACCTCGCAGTTCACCTCTTGGCTGAATTGCCAGCAAATATAGAAGGTACATTGGTGGCTACCGTAGATACATCTCGTCGTCAAGCCATTGCTTGCAACCACACTGCTACCCACATCGTACACTACGCACTCCGCCAAGTGTTGGGCGAGCATGTGGAGCAAAAGGGTAGTTTCGTCAACGCCGATAGCTTGCGCTTCGACTTCTCACACTTCCAAAAAGTGACTCCAGAAGAACTCCGCCAAGTGGAAATCCTCGCCAACGAGATGATTCGCCAAGACTTGCCACTTGAGGAAAGTCGTAATACTCCTATTGCCAAAGCCAAAGAAATGGGTGCGATGGCGCTCTTCGGCGAGAAATACGGCGATGAGGTGCGTGTCATCAAGTATGGTCCATCAGCAGAGTTGTGCGGTGGTTGCCACGTAGGTAGCACAGGTAAGATCGGTGCAGTGCGCATCGTGATGGAGACCAGCGTAGCAGCAGGTGTGCGTCGTATAGAGGCAGTGACTGCGGCTAAGGCAGACGAACTCTACTACAAGCAAGTGGATATGCTCAGCAACTTGCGCGCCCTATTTAATAACCCACAAGACCTCGAAGGTGCTATCCGCAAAGCCCTCGACGAGAATGCTGCGCTGAAAAAGCAAATCGAGACCTTTATGGCGGAGAAAGTGGAGCGCTACTGCGACGAGCTTATCGCCAAGGCAGAGGAGCAAAATGGTGTAGAACTCGTTCGTCTCACAGGCAATGTAGATCCAACCCTGCTACGCAATATGCCACTCATCCTCAAGAATAAGATTGCTCACAAGCACTTCGCTTTGGTGGCTGCTACCGAGTGGGAAGGCAAACCTATGATTGCTGTGGTGCTTTCTCCATCGATGGTAGAGGCAGGCAAGAACGCAGGACAGATCATCAAGTCTGCAGCTAAGAATATCCAAGGTGGTGGCGGCGGTCAGCCATGGATGGCTACTGCAGGTGGTCGCAATGTAGATGGCCTTGCTGCTGCTATGGAGGAGATGCTCAATGCAATCATGTAATTAGTGAAAGTTTATCAAGCAAACATATTGTTTACCTCCTCATCGACACATTTTGATGTGTACGAACGAGGATATATAGCAGTGGATGAATGTGGAATCATTCAGGGAGTGTATCATACACTTCCTGAAGATTTGGCATATGACCAATTGGTGGATTTTGGGGATAAACTTCTGATTCCTGCTATGAATGATATGCATGTGCATGCGCCACAGTTGGGGAATATGGGTATAGCTATGGATATGCAATTGCTACCTTGGCTCAATACCTATATATTTCCAGAGGAAATTAAGTTTGCGGATGAAGCATATGCCGAAACAATCTACCATTCTTTTGTTTCGGAACTATGGCGTCATGGTACCATGCGTGCTGCGGTGTTTGCCACTGTCCATACTCCTGCAACTCATATTCTTGCTCGTGCGTTTAATGAGGCAGGTATGGGTGCATTAATAGGGTTGGTCGGCATGGACCGACATACACCAGCAACCTTGTGCAATACACCTGCTGAATGGACGGCAGGTATGCAAACATTAATAGAATCACTCGCTTCCATGCCTTTGGTAAAACCAATTATCACGCCGCGTTTCATTCCTTCGTGTACACCTGAAATGCTGCGATGCATGGGCGAAATGGCAAAGCAGACATTGTTGCCTGTACAATCGCATTTGAGTGAGAATCAACAAGAGATAGCATGGGTGCACGAACTCGAACCCGAAGCTACGTGTTATGGCGATGCATATCATCGCTACGGTTTGTTTGGACAAACGCCAACGTTGATGGCACATTGTTGTTATACCGAAGGCGAGGAATTGCATTTAATGCGCGAGCAAAATGTGTGTGCTGTGCATTGTCCAACATCCAACTGTAATTTGGCATCTGGTATTGCTCCTGTGCGAAAGATGTTGCAAGAGGGAGTTCAAGTGGTACTCGGTTCTGATATTGCAGGGGGACATCATCTCAGTATGTTCCGTGTGATGCAGTATGCAGTACAGATGAGCAAATTGCAATATGTCTCATCCAATAGTCAATATCCATTCTTAACACTTTCAGAAGTATTTTATATGGCTACAAAAGCAGGTGGTGCTTTCTTTGGAAGGGTAGGGAGTTTTGAGCCTGGATATGCATTCGATGCACTTGTCATTGATGATTATGGCCTATCGCCTCATCATTTCATCGCCTCATCGCCTATTGAGCGACTAGAACGCTTCGTCTATCTTGGCGATGACCGACATATTCAACACCGCTTTTGTCAAGGTCAGGAGATAACTCAACCATAGACTGTTAACATCAATGAAAACTCTTACGGGGCGTTTGCCTATGAAATATCGTTCAGTTGTCCGTTTTGTGCTTGTAGGAGCATTCGGTACGGGTTTGCAGTATGGTATATACTATTTGTTGTTGGATATCTTCCAACGCCATTGGCAAGAGTTAGGGGTGCTTACATCTGTGGCTTTTACTGCAGGGTTTATCATTGAGATGATATGCAACTATTTCTTTACCAGTTTCTACACCTTCAAGATGCGCCCCAGTTGGAAAAATGCAGGCGGATTTTTATTTGGTCGTGCGGTGAATTATGTGATTCAAATGCTATTGCTCAATGTATTGATATGGTTGCATATATCGGAAGAATATTCGGGTATTTTGGCGATAATGTTGGCGGGTGTAATCAACTATTTTGTGTTACTACCATTTTATAAGGATAAAAAAAGAGAAAAGTAATGTCATTAGGTAAATGGATATTGGGTGGCTTAGGATTCGTAGTAGGAGGTCCTATTGGTGCTCTGATAGGTGTTTTTATTGCTTCGATGTTAGATGAATCGAAAAACACTCTAAATAACACTGAATCTACACGCACCACTAATTATGGTCGCCGCCGCGCTACGCAGGGTGATATCAGCGTATCAATTATAGTGTTATTGGCATGTGTCATCAAAGCCGATGGACGTGTGCTGAAATCAGAGATCAATTTTATCAAGCCATTTCTCTTGCGTACTTTTGGTGAAGAGCAAGCCAAGCAAGCGCTTGCATTGCTCAAGCAGTTGCTCAACGAGCATATTGATCCTGTAGCCGTTTCACGTCAGATGGCGCAGTACATCAATTATTCCACGCGATTAGAGTTGGTTCGCTTACTGCTTGAGGTTTCCAACTCTGATGGCGATATTGCGCCCCAAGAGTTAAATGTCATAGAGATTATAGCCACCAATATGGCTGTGCAACAAGCGGATTATCATTCGCTGTTGGCATTATATCAACGTCATAAAGATGTTAATTGGGCGTACACTGCTTTGGAGATTTCGCCATCTGCTACTAATGATGAAGTTAAGAAAGCTTATCGTCGTATGGCAATGAAATACCATCCAGATAAGGTGGCAAATGCTGGCGAAGAGTTGCGTAAGCAGGCTACTGACAAGTTCCGCGGTATAAACGAGGCGTATGAGCATATCAAGAAGCAACGTGGTATGTAATCTATATTCCTAATGCATTACTCATAATTCATAATTCTTAATTCAAAATTATGAAAATAACTCTCCTAGTAGTTGGTAAAACAACCGATTCACATATTGAGGCACTGATACAGGAATATCAAAAGCGACTGACGCATTATTTGCCTTTCACGCTGCAAGTAATTCCCGAACTCAAAAACACCAAAGCCCTGACTTCGGAGCAACAAAAGCAAGCAGAGGGTGAATTGATATTGCGTACCATCACACCTGCCACTGATTTGATATTGCTTGATGAGCATGGCAAAGAATATCGTTCGATAGAGTTTGCGGATTATATACAAAAACGCATGTCATCGGGTAGGGATGTAGTCTTTGTTGTTGGAGGACCTTATGGTTTTTCAGAAGCCGTTTATCAGCGTGCCAATGGTAAAATTTCGCTTAGTAAAATGACTTTCTCCCACCAAATGGTACGTCTCTTTTTTGTCGAACAAATCTATCGCGCCATGACTATTTTGCGTGGCGAACCCTATCATCACGAGTAAATGATGCTTCAAGGATTAGTCAATTGATTTATATTTAAGGTATATGAAAACTTTTTTCTCTTTCAAGGACGTTTTTAGTCCAAAACTTTTCTCCACAATCCGCTCATATAATAAGGAGAAACTGCTTCAGGATTCTATTGCAGGTATGATTGTGGGTATCGTAGCTATACCATTGGCGATTGCTTTTGGTATTTCGTCGGGTGTAGGACCTACCGAAGGACTTATTACTGCCATCATTGCGGGATTTATTATTTCAGCCTTTGGTGGTAGCAAAGTGCAGATAGGAGGACCTACTGGTGCGTTCATCGTCATTATTTATGGCATCATCCAGCAGCATGGTCTTGCAGGCTTGCTGATAGCCACCATTATGGCAGGTATCTTATTGATATTGATGGGATTGTTTAAGCTTGGAAATGTGATTAAGTTTGTTCCTTATCCAGTGATTGTGGGCTTTACAGCGGGTATTGCTGTGACTATTTTCTCTACCCAAATGAATGACCTTTTTGGTATGGGCATACAAAATGCACCTGCTGATTTTATTCACAAGTGGGTATGCTATGTGGAGCATTGGCGCGATATCAATTGGTGGGCATTTGCGGTTGGTATAGCTTCATTGTTTATTATCATTGGGGCTACCAAAATCAGTAAGAAAATACCAGGTTCATTGGTAGCCATTGTATTGATGACATTGATAGTTTGGCTCTTGCGTAAGTTTGGTGGTATTACATCCATTACTACAATTGGCGACTTATACACATTGCCAAGTGGTATTCCTGCTCCCCATCTTCCAGCATTGAACCTCACAGAGGGACAAACATTGCTCAATCTGGTGCAAGATCTTTTCCCATCTGCCTTTACGATAGCTATGTTGGGTGCCATTGAGTCATTGCTTTCGGCAATGGTTGCTGATGGTGTAATAGGCGATAAGCATAATTCCAATACTGAGCTCATTGCTCAAGGTCTTGCTAACGTGGTTACTCCGTTCTTTGGTGGAATACCTGCTACAGGAGCTATTGCTCGTACTATGGCGAATATCAACAATGGTGGTCGTACACCTGTTGCGGGTATTGTGCATGCTGGCGTACTATTGCTAGTGTTGATTTGTTTCGGTCCTCTAGTTGGTATGATACCTATGGCATGTTTGGCTGGTGTCTTACTCGTTGTAAGCTACAATATGTTAGGATTGCGCTCCATCGTTGGACTTGCCAAAGCACCTAAATCGGACTTTATTGTTATGATTGTCACATTCATCTTGACAGTTATCTTTGATCTTACGATTGCTATCGAAGTAGGATTGCTTTTGGCAGTTATTCTCTTCCTTAAGCGTACTAATGAGGCCACTGTCATTCGTTCTTTCTCCGATGAGATTGACCCTACGCATCAAAACGATGTTCGCTTGCATGGTAATGATTTGGAGAAATTACACATCCCTCCATATACCGAAGTATATGAGATTGATGGTCCATATTTCTTTGGTATTGCCAACAAGTTTGACGAGATTAGCCAGCGTATTGGTACCGATGGACAAAAGGTGCGTATCTTGCGTATGCGTAAGGTGTCATTTATTGATTCGACAGGTATCCACAACTTGGAGCAACTTTATTTCCGTTCACAGCGTTGTGGTATGACTTTGGTATTATCGGGAGTTAATGAGCGTGTGTTTGCAACCTTAGAGAAGGCGGGTTTGGTTGAACTTATCGGACGTGAGAATGTTCGCAACCATATCAATGGTGCGCTCTCTCGTGCTGAAGAGATTGTCAAAGCGGATAAGTAATTCCTTACTTGTTTTTACCTATAACTCCTCATGCCATATGCAGACAGGGCTCTTTTCCAGCGAAAAAGTGCCCTGTCTTTGCATTCAATAAAATTTCGCTCAAAATCTTGCATATATTCTTTTTTTTTTGTACCTTTGCAGCCGATTATGCGATAATGCGAATAAACTAATAAAACACCAAAGATATGGAATTTAAGTATGCACCAATGTTTCAACTTGGTAAGGATGAAACAGAGTATTATTTGCTGACCAAAGACCATGTGTCGGTTAGCGAGTTTGAAGGTAAACCTATCCTCAAAATTGAGGCGGAAGGTCTTACAAAAATGGCTAATGCAGCCTTCTCTGACGTGAGTTTTATGCTTCGTCGTAGTCACAACGAGCAAGTGGCTAAGATCCTACGTGACCCAGAGGCAAGTGCCAATGACAAATATGTAGCATTGACCTTCCTTCGCAACGCAGAAGTGTCATGCAAAGGTCAATTGCCATTGTGCCAAGATACAGGTACTGCTATTATCCATGGCGAGAAAGGACAACAAGTATGGACTGGCTATTGCGATGAGGAAGCACTTTCTAAAGGCGTATATTTGACTTATACTGAGCGCAACCTTCGCTATTCACAAAATGCACCACTCAATATGTATGACGAGGTGAATACCAAGTGCAATTTGCCAGCACAAATTGATTTGGAGGCTACTGAAGGTATGGAATATCACTTCCTTTGCGTGACCAAAGGTGGTGGCTCTGCTAACAAAACTTACCTCTATCAAGAGACTAAGGCGCGTATCCAAAATCCTGGCACACTCATTCCATTCCTCGTAGAGAAGATGAAGAGCCTTGGTACAGCAGCTTGCCCTCCATATCATATTGCTTTTGTGATTGGCGGTACGAGTGCAGAGAAGAACTTGCTGACCGTGAAGTTGGCTTCTACTCACTACTACGATACATTGCCTACTACAGGTGATGAGACTGGTCGTGCATTCCGCGATATTGAGCTCGAAGAGCAATTGCTCAAAGAGGCATATAAGATTGGTTTGGGTGCACAGTTCGGTGGTAAGTACATGGCGCATGATATCCGCGTGATTCGTTTGCCTCGCCACGGTGCAAGTTGCCCAATCGGCTTGGGCGTAAGTTGCTCGGCTGACCGCAATATCAAGTGTAAGATCAATAAGGATGGTATCTGGATTGAGAAGATGGATAATAATCCTGCAAGTCTTATTCCAGAGGAACTCCGTCAGGCAGGCGAAGGTGATGCAGTACGCATTGACCTCAACCAACCAATGGCGGATGTATGTAAGATATTGACCCAATATCCTATTGGCACACGTCTGAGTTTGAACGGCACGATTATTGTAGGTCGTGATATCGCTCACGCTAAGATCAAAGCACGCTTGGACGCAGGTGAGGGTATGCCAGAATACTTGAAGAATCACCCAATCTATTATGCTGGACCAGCGAAGACTCCAGCAGGTATGCCTTGCGGATCAATGGGCCCAACTACCGCAGGTCGTATGGATCCATACGTGGATGAGTTCCAAGACAATGGTGGTAGCATGATCATGTTGGCTAAGGGTAACCGCTCTATCGATGTGACCAATGCTTGCCAAAAGCACGGTGGTTTCTACTTGGGTTCTATCGGTGGACCAGCTGCAATCTTGGCGCAAGAGAATATCAAGTCGATAGAATGCGTAGAGTATCCAGAATTGGGAATGGAAGCCATCTGGAAAATCGAAGTGGAGAACTTCCCTGCATTTATTCTTGTGGACGACAAGGGCAACGATTTCTTCAAGCAACTGAAACCTTGTGAAGGTTGTACAATACTTAATTAAATGCCCCCCTCTGAATCTCCCATCAAGGGGGATGATGATGTGGGTGTAACGTAAAAAAATAAGGATTTTGACTGAAGATAAGAAGAAAATATCACTCTGGCTGCGGTTGCGAGAGAAATATCGCATCAGCGTACTGAATGAGGATACATTAGCCGAACATTGGTATCTCCACCTAAGCGGGTGGGGAGCCATTGTGGTGGTGGCTATATTGTTTTTGCTTTCGTTGGCGTTGTTCTCTTTGGTCATACTCTATACGCCAGTAAGGAATTATCTGCCAGGCTATTCTGAGAATATTCGCCATGAATTGGTGGCAGAGTCCGCGCGATTGGATTCGCTGGGAACATCGTTGGAATTGCAACGACAATACCTCAACATCATCAAGCAAGTAGTAGCAGGTGAAGTGCACTCTGATACCGTGCAAAGTCTTGATTCGATGCAAATCATCATGCGCGAACAATTGCTCGAAGCTAAGAGCGAAGCTACAGCTGAGTTTGTGGCGCAATATGAGGCGAAAGAGAAGGATTTCCTACAACTCTTTGATGTTGCCAACAATGCACCCGTATTATCATTCTTCCGACCAGCACATGGTGTCATCGTACAGCCATATGCCCCTAAGGAGAATAAATACGGAGTGGCTATCCGAACACCAGAAAAAGAAAATGTGACGGCCGTATTGGCGGGTACAGTGGTGTACGTGAATTATGAAATAGGCAATACCTATACCCTCCTATTGCAGCACGATAATTATCTGTCGGTTTATCGCCATGTATTGAAACCGCTCAAGCAAGTAGGCAATGCCGTGACAGCAGGCGAGAGTATTGCCATCATGGGAGATGAGCCGTTGTGGTTCGAACTGTGGCAAGGCGGCAAAGCCATCAATCCAGAGGAAGTCATCGCGTTTTAATTGATACACCTTTAGTATATCTTTCGTATAGCATATGAAACAAATTGCAATCCTTGGTAGTACGGGCAGTATTGGCACACAAACATTGGACGTAGTGCGTCAGCACCCTAATGAGTTTAGTGTCTATGCCTTGTCTGCACATCGTAGTTTGGATTTGCTGATTCAGCAGGCGTTGGAGTTTAATCCCGCTGTGGTTTGCATAGCCGATGAGCGTTTGTATCAACCTCTGCGTGAGGCCCTGAGCGATCTACCTATCAAGGTGATGGCTGGGGAGAAAGCAATCGCCGAGATGGTGACAATGCCTGCAATCGATGTGGTAGTGGCTGCTATGGTAGGCTATGCTGGTTTGCGACCAACGATAGAGGCTATCAAGGCGAAGAAAACCATCGCACTTGCTAATAAGGAAACGCTTGTGGTAGCAGGCGAGATCATTTGCCGTTTGGCTAAACGTCATCAAGTGAGTATTCTGCCAGTGGATAGCGAACATTCTGCTATATTCCAATCGCTGGTGGGTGAGGATATGCATAGCGTAGAAAAACTATTGCTCACTGCCAGCGGAGGGCCTTTCCGCACGTTTACTTATGAGCAGATGCAGCACGTGACAGCAGCGCAAGCACTTCAACACCCTAATTGGGAGATGGGCGCGAAGATTACCATCGACTCAGCGAGTATGATGAACAAGGGCTTTGAGGTCATTGAGGCGCGTTGGCTGTTTGATATACCTGTGGAGAAGATTCAGGTGTTGGTACATCCTCAATCGGTGATTCACTCGGCTGTGCAGTTTGTGGACGGCAGCGTGAAAGCGCAACTTGGTACGCCCGATATGCGTATTCCGATTCAGTATGCGCTGACTTATCCTGAGCGTTGGTTGAGCGACGTACCACGATTGGACTTCTTTGCGGTGAAGCAACTCACTTTTGAGGAACCCGATATGCAGCGATTCCCTAACCTGAGATTGGCGTATGAGGCCATGGAGAAGGGTGGTAATATGCCATGTATATTGAATGCAGCCAACGAAGTGGTGAACTTGGCATTCCGCGAAGGTAAATGTGGTTTCTTGCAAATGTCGGAGGTGATTGAGCAGACCATGGCAACGACCAGCTTTATCACTGAGCCAACGTATGAGGACTACGTGCAAACAGACAAAGAAGCACGAAAAATAGCAAAAGAACTATTGAAACTTTTTAATTAACTAAATAAATCCCTCCGACGGCACGGAGGAGTCTCCCTCGAAAACATCCGAGAAGCTCGTGGCTTCGAGGATAGAGTGGAGGCATCGAGCGCCCAATGACGCAAGGCGTCAGTCTATGCGTGAGATTGCCGAACACGAATGCAGTGGTTACAATTGATACTTGCTCTTAGTATTCTCGTGATGATTCACGAGTTGGGGCATTTCCTCTTTGCACGACTTTTTAAGACACGTGTGGAGAAGTTCTATATGTTTTTCAATCCAAAGTTTTCCATCATCCGTGCCAAGAAATTCAACGGCAAATGGCATGTGCGTTTTTTTGCGCCTAATGTAGAGCCAGCGGCTGTGCCCGTATTGGATGCAATGGGCAATGAGAAGAAAGATGAGAAAGGTAATGTTATCTATCGTCCAATGACCGATGAGGAATTGGCTGCTTTGCCAGAGGAAGATTGGCGTCGTTATCCCGATTCCATCGAATGGGGTATGGGATGGGTACCATTTGGCGGCTATTGTGCTATTTCTGGTATGGTAGATGAGACGAAAGCAGCTACTGACTTGCCTTCAGAGCCACAACCATGGGAGTTCCGCTCGAAGAATGTGTGGCAACGCCTATGTATCATCATTGGTGGTATATTGGTGAATTTTGTGGCAGCGTTGGCATTGTTTAGTATGGTGCTATTCTGCTGGGGTAAGGATGAACTGCCTCTGAGCCAAGTGGATACAGGATTGTATTATTCGGATATATTGGTTGGCGAGGGCTTTCAACAACAAGATAAGATCCTCACTATCAACGGAGAAGAGCCACAAAGTTTGGTTGATGTGGTGGAAACAATCATCCTCGAAGGAAAACGCGATGTAGTTGTGTTGCGTGGTACGGATACGGTGTCACTCACTATGTCAGAGGACTTGGGTAATCGCTTTTTAGCATTGCAGAATGAGTTGGATCGTGAGGAGCGCGAGAAGGCGCGTGCCGATAAGTCGTATGTGAAGCATGGCATGGTGCCAGTTTCATATTTTATGCCTTATGTGGTTGATTCGGTGATGCCAGGTGGTGCAGCATCGTTTGCTGATATGCACAAGGGCGATAGTATTGTGGGTGTGAATGATGCACAAGGGCTGTGCTATGTGCAAATAACCAATGAGTTGGCTAAGTATCCATGCGATAGTGTGACGCTTACGTTCTATCGTGGCGGTGAGGCCATGCAAGCGCGTTTGTTTATCGGCGACCAAGCCAAGATAGGCGTTTACCCCAAGACGGCGAGTGCTTTCTATACGCCAGTGCATACGGATTATACTTTGTTTGAAGCCATCCCTGCTGGCATTCAATTGGGTTGGGATAAATTGGTGATGTATGTGAAGCAATTCCGCCTGATCTTCTCGAAGGAAGGTGCACAGTCATTAGGTGGCTTTGGTGCGATTAGTAGTATGTTTGCTCCGGTATGGATATGGGCTGATTTTTGGTATATGACAGCGTTCTTGAGTTTGGTGTTGGCGTTTATGAACTTCTTGCCCATTCCTGTGTTGGATGGTGGATATATCTTATTCCTGTTGTGGGAGATTATCACAGGCAAGAAGCCAAGCGATAAGTTTCTTGAGGTAGCCAATAATATTGGTCTTTGGATATTGCTTGCGCTGATGATTTTTGCGAATGGTAATGATATTTTTAAAGCGTTTTTTTGACCCCTCCTAACCTCCCCTTCGAGGGGAGGGATTGTGACCCCAAATAGCCTCCCCCTTGAGGATGACTCCACCTAACCTTCCCCTTTAAAGGGAGGGATTGATGAAAAAAAAGAAGTTATGGATAGACCATATGAATTAGCGGAACGTGTATCATATCCTTTTTTGAAAAATGAAGCGAGCGATATGCGAAAAAATCCAACAGAAGCAGAGAGTATTTTGTGGAAACTGATTCGTAAAAAACAATTGGGCGTTAGATTTAATCGGCAATATGTGATAGATACTTACATCGTGGACTTTGTTTGTTTAGAAAAACAATTGATTTTAGAAGTGGATGGTAAGTATCATTTTTCGGAAGAACAACAACGTTGGGACGAGCAACGGACTAACATATTCAATAAATTAGGATTTGAAGTCCTGCGATTTAAGAATGAAGAAGTGCTTTGTGCCCCAGAGAATGTGATAGAGCAAATAACACAAGCATTAAATAAAACTGTATGAATAAAACAAATAATATTTCTACCTCCTCCCCCTTTAAGGGGGAGTTAGAGGGGGTCTTTGTACACGAATCCTCTTATGTAGATGAGGGATGTGTGATAGGCAAAGGCACTAAGATTTGGCATTTCTCGCATGTGATGTCGGGTTGTCAGATAGGTGAGGATTGCAATATAGGTCAGAACGTAGTGGTGTCGCCAAGCGTGGTGCTGGGTCGTAACTGCAAAGTGCAGAATAATGTGTCCATCTATACGGGTGTTCGCTGCGGCGATGATGTGTTCCTTGGTCCGAGCATGGTGTTTACCAATGTGATCAATCCTCGTTCGGCAGTGAGTCGTAAGGATGAGTATAAGGATACATTGATTGGTCGTGGTGCTTCAGTGGGTGCCAATGCTACGATAGTCTGTGGCAACACGTTGGGCGCATACTGCTTGATAGGTGCTGGTTCGGTAGTGACGAAGGATGTGCCTGCTTTTGCGTTGATGGTCGGTAATCCCGCGCGTAGAGTGGGGTGGGTGAGCCGCCATGGTGAGAAGTTGAAGTTTGATCAAGAGGGCTTTGCGACATGTCCTGCCACAGGTGAGAAATATCAATTGGTCAATGATTTGTGTCAATTAATCGATTCTAAACACTAAACAGTAGCCCGCTTGCGGGCGTTCACTAAACATTAAAACAATGATTCAAAGAATTCAAACATTATACCTATTGTTGGTAGTTATTTTAGGCACGTTGTTGTGCATTTTTTCTCCGGTGGAGTTTTTGTTGCCCGACGCCACGGATTATGTGTCATTGCATGCATTGGATAAATGGCCCTTGGCAGTGATGAGCATTGCTATTCCGCTGTTGGCGTTGGTGACGATAGGCTTATATAAGCGTCGTTTGTTGCAAGTGCGATTGAATATCATGAATGTGGTGTTGTGCTTGGGTTACTATGCATTGTTGGCATTGTATGTGGCGTATATCGTGAAAGGTTATGAGCCTTTGGGCGTCCACCATCTCCCCCTTGAAGGGGTAGAGTTCTCCCCTTCGAAAGGGGAGTTAGAGGGGATCTCGTGGTATCTTACGATGTGGTCAGCTATTCCGTTGGTGAACGTGGTATTGACGATGATGGCAACTCGCCGTATATTGAAGGATGAAGCCCTTGTCCGCGCCGCTGATCGGTTGCGATAAAAAAAATAGCCTTGTTAGTAAAAAAAAGAGTTTCGACTCTTTTTTTTATGTTATAGTGTGATAGTGTTATAATAGTGGCGTAGGGTAAACCTTAATCTTTCCGCTGTCAATTACGTAGGATATACGTAACATATACGTAAGATATACGTAGGATACACGTAGGATAATCGGGTTGTTAACCTGAGAATACCCTATCTTTCCCCTGCCTTCTGCCTACTTCTTTCCGCTTTCTTTCTCGTTACCACTCCGATACCACCTCGTTACTACGCTATTACCATCCAATACTTTCCCTGTATCTTCCCGCTACTACTGCAAGCTTTCACCTTTCAGTTTTCACTTTAAAAATTTGCACACTTGCAAATTTTTCCGTACCTTTGCAGGGTAATTTCAGATTAATGGGGAAATATTAACTATTAACTGATTTTGCAGACATATTAAAAAAGGCGTTTATTAGCGCTCTGTTCTGATGTATTGAAATCTCGCAAATTTCTAATCATCTTCGGAACACAGCAACGATAGATGCCCTACGGGATATAGATTATCCTCCTTGTGCCTATTTGGTACACCTTTTGCGTATATGCGCGTGCGCATACGCGTACCTTGGGTAATAAATAGATTGCACGAGAGTATATTTATATTCGGCGTGGGCTTCGCGTTGTCGTTTCAAGATGATGGGCAATGCGAGAGCCTCAATACGTGGAACGGCAATAGTCGGACTCCACGCTTTTTTTATATATTCACGGATTGTATGGAGTCAACAATCACTAAAAATAACACAATTATGATTAGAAAATCAGAAATTAGTCTTTTGAAAGCGAATTTATTAGGTTTGCTCTTGATTGTTGTCGTAGCAGGTGTCTTAATTCCACTATTTAATTGGATTTACCCAGAAAAGTTTATAACAAATTTAGATAATACTCTTTTTTATAAGGGTATAGTTCATCTTGTAGAGTTAATGCCTGATACGATTAGTACCACAAGTTCTATGATTATAGGTGGCATGATGGGAGGACTGTTTGGATTTGTGTATGGTACCTTTTTGTTTGGAGTGTTATTGATGATTCCTCATGAATTGATTCACGGATTAACCGCAATGGTTGTTGGCAAAGCAAAATGGAAGGATCTAAAGTTTGGGATGATGTGGAAGAAATGTGCGGCTTATTGTCATTGTGGTGTTCCTTTAACTGTTGCTCAATATCGCTGGGTGACACTTATGCCACTTATATTATTAGGTATCATACCAAGTATTTTATCTTTCATTTTAGGGAATAGCCTTATGTTGTTATATGGCATGATAGGGATTACTGTAGCAATAGGAGATATTTGGATAGCTTGGTTATTGCGCAAGGAAGATGGATCTGTGAAAGTTTATGACCATCCATCAACAGCAGGATATTTTCTATTCGATACTGATGAAGAATTTGAAGAAATTAAACGATCAATCTAACTCTAAGAAGCATCCGTTTAATTAAAAAATAAAATATATAACGATTAAAATCTATTAGTATGAAAAAGTTTAATTATTTTGGGGGAATGCAAAAAAAGTATTATCTTTGCAGACAAATTAATCATTTGGAATCAAAATAATAGATTCATCTAAAGTTATGTATACTCTTCCTATCTTATCAGCCCTTATTCCAGCAATTGTGTTGCTGATTTATATCTATTGGAGGGATCGCCATTCGCCAGAGCCGACACGAGAATTGGTAAAGGCTACGCTGTTGGGGGTTCTGTCTATCATACTGTCGTTATGTATGTCTTTACCATTGATGGCGATAGGTGCTATACCCAAAGATGTGCAGCATTTTTTAGATGCCATGAATCATGCATTTTTAGGTGCGGCGATACCAGAAGAATTAGCTAAAATGTTTGTGCTATGGTTATTCTTACGCAAAAATATCCATTTCGATGAGCGCATGGATGGTATTGTATATGCAGTATGCGTTTCTATCGGTTTTGCTGGATTGGAAAATGTAATGTATATTGTGCGTTCATATATTATCGGTGATACAGAATGGCTTACCATTGCACTCTCGCGTGCAGTGACTGCTGTCCCCGCGCATTTCTGTTTTGGAGTACTAATGGGATATTTCTATTCCTTAGCCCATTTCTCTTCAAAGGATCGCGAATGGAATGTAGCAATGACTTTTATTGCGCCCATGATGGCACACGGCATGTATGATATAATACCTTTAACACTGAGAGTAGAACTTCCGCTGTGGCTCAGTGGGACATTAGCATTAGTATTTATAGTACTTTGCTTTTATCTGTGGAGATTTGCTGGGAAGGCAATCAAGGCACATGTTACAAAACATGAGAATGAGGTAATCAATTGAGATAGATATATATTCAACTTTAAAATAATTAGCTTATGAACGATTTTTTTAAGACTAAAGGTGTAAAGAGTATTTTAGTATTTCTTGTACTCGTGGTATGTTGCAGTATTTTTGTGCGTTGCACCCGTGTGGACTCTTCTGAGGTAGGTATTAAGTTTAACAAGCTCTCCCTGACAGAGCAAGGTACGTTGGATGCCACACCAGTGACGGGTTATGTGTTCTATTGCCCAATAACGACGGATGTGTTTACCTATCCAATATTCGTGCAACGTGTGGATTATCATCCATTCAATGTAAACACGAAAGATGCGGCTATCTTTAAGATGGATCCAACGATGGCTTACTATCTCAATCGCGATAAGGCAGTAGATGTGTTCTTCAAGTATCGTCGTTCGCTTAGCGACATTGAGGAAGGATATATGCGTACCGTGATCTATGATGCCTATCGTGTGGTAGCAAACAACTACACTTCTGACGAACTGATGGCTAATCGTGCTAGTTTTGAGAGTGAAGTGCGCATCATGCTGGACTCGACCTTGACAACCGAAGGTTTTATTGTCACCGAGTTTACTTCGCAGATCACTCCTCCTGAATCACTTCGCCAAATGATTGATGCCAAGAACGCAGCGGTACAAGCGGCACTGAAGGCAGAGAATGAGGTGAAAGAGGCCGAAGCGAATGCTAGGATTGCTATAGCCAAAGCCGAAGGTGAGGCACAGGCGATGAAGATCAAGGCAGATGCCGAAGCATATTACAATCGCACCATCTCTGCATCGTTGACCCACAATATTGTGCTTGAGGATTGGATTGAGAAGTGGGATGGTAAGATGCCACAAATCCAAGGCAGCAACAATATGATGCCAATGATTAATTTTACGAAGTAATAATACCTCCTCCGACGAGTAGGTCGTCTTTGTAGAGTACGAGTGATTGTCCAGGTGTGACGCCCCAGACGGGTGAGGAGAAGTGGACAGTGGACAGTTGACAGTTGACAGTTGAGAGTTGGCATGGGACGGCTGGTGATCGGTATCGGATACGTGCTTGTAGGGTAGGGGATTCCATGAGCCACTGGAGGTCACGTATGCGTAGGTCGGATACGTAGGCTTGGCATGTGAGTAGGTCGTCGCGGTCGCCGAGCGTGACGCGGTTGTTGGTAGCATCGATATGCGTGACGAACTTAGGTGCTCCTAATGCGATGCCTAATCCTTTGCGTTGGCCGATGGTATAGTGGCAGTATCCTTGGTGTGTGCCGAGGACATTGCCTAGTGAGTCGATGTATTCGCCTTGTGGGACATTGACTCCTTGTTCGGCGAGGAAAGTGCGGTAGTCGTTGTTAGGAATGAAGCATATCTCTTGGCTCTCGGCTTTCTTGCTGAGTTGTTCGAAGCCATGATTGCGCGCTATTTGTCGTACCTCATCCTTGGTGAGTCCTCCGAGGGGGAAGATGGTTTTGCGTAGGTTGTCTTCGGTGAGCATCCAGAGGAAGTAGGTTTGGTCTTTGTGCGTATCCACAGCGTTTTTGAGGTAGAGATGTCCTCGATGTTCGGCGATCTGTGCGTAGTGTCCGGTAGCGATATAGTCGCAGTTGTATAGTTCGGCGGCTTGTATGAGTTTGCCCCATTTGATGTGTGAGTTGCAAAGTACACAAGGGTTGGGCGTTCGTCCGCATGCGTACTCGCGGACGAAGTTGTCCATGACGTGTTGGCGGAAGGTGCTGCGAAAGTCGAGTACATGGTGCTCGAATCCCAAGGTGGCGGCCATGCGTTGTGCTTCGGTGATGCTATCTTCGGAGCAGCAGCCTTTGTCGTTGTTGGTGCAATGGTCAGGAGTGGGTGGGTCGAAGGTACGGAACGTAGCTCCGATGAGTTCGTAGCCTTGTTCGAGGAGTAGAATGGCCGCTACGGTGGAGTCGATGCCTCCGGACATTCCTATGAGTACGCGTTTGGTCATGTGGCAGTTTATAGTTTTTGCGGTGCAAAGGTAGGTGTTTTTTTGCAAATATGCAAGAGTTTGTATAAAAAACGCTGAGAAGGTTGCGTATTTCATAATTTTTTTGTACCTTTGCAGGCTGAAATGTGTATTCATAAATAATTACATAAAATATATGAGAAAATTGACATTATTGCTTTTGCTTGTCTTCACAACAATGGTGATGGCACAAGTGACAACAGTGCCCAGTATCATACAAAAAGGGTATGATGGTGAGGTGACAATTGTATTCAATCCTAATGAGGGTAGTGGCGGCATGGTAGGTGCCACCCAATGCTACGCGCATACGGGTTTGATCACCGCTGCTTCATCTGGCGATGGCGACTGGAAAAACGTGGTGGAAGATTGGCGTAAGAATACGGCTAAGACCCAACTAACAAAGGATGGAGCTAACTGGAAGCTCGTTATTCCTAATATCTACGAGTTCTACAACTGCCCAACCACTATAGAGATTAAGAAACTTGCATTCGTATTCCACGATGGTCCGAGCGGTTCTAAAGAAGGTAAAACAGCCGAAGGTACTGATATTTTCGTTGAATTGGCAGAGAAGGGATTGGCTGTATCAATTACCAATGCTATACCAGAAATTTCTAAATTGAATGATAAGTTAACTCTTCACTGTGTTGCTACAGAGTCGGCATCCTTGTCACTGACAGTGAATGGTACCGAGATTGCAAACGGAGAAGGCACAGAATTGAAGGTTGATTATACTTTGGAAACTGTTGGAGATTATCGTTTTGAATTTACCGCCACCAAGGGCGATGAGGTGAAATCAACCTCGATTCAAACTTGCGTGGTGTCGGCTCCAGAGCAAGCTGCTCGTCCAGAAGGCATCGATATGGGTATTTACTACGATGATAATGACCCTACTAAGGTGACATTGGCTACTTTTGCTGCGAGCAAGCAGGTCAATACCGAAATGAAAACAATCACTGTGAAAGCTAAATTGCCCGCTCATTGGAAGGACTCAATCACAGCGTATGTATGGGTAGAAGGTGGAGATAGTAAGGTGGTAGCGCCCGAGCGAGATGGTGAATGGTATATTGTATCTGATTATTGTACTCAATTGAACGTTATTTTCCGCAATGGCACCGACTGGAATGGCAATAAAAACCAAACCGTAGATATTGTGCTAACAAACGATGCAGTGCTTGAGTTTACTCAAACAAGCGATGCAAAAGCGGAATATAGCGTGATAGAGATGGCACCAGTCGTATATGATGCTGCACAGCACGTGTTTGTAGTGGGTGATTTCAATGATTGGACATTGTCCAATGAATATCAGATGAAACAAGATGGCAACTATTTCTGGTTGGAAATCAGTGGTTTGACCCCTCAACAAGAATATGCAATGCAATATGTGGTAGTTCGTGCGGATGGTGTGGTAAAGAAGATTTCTGATCTATATTCAGAGAAAGTGTTGCACAAAGATGATCAATGGGAGCCAAAGAAAGTGGATCCTACCTTGATGGATTATCCTGCTGAGGGTGATGGTTATGTGACTGTGATTCAAACGGATAAGCCAAAATATCAATGGTCGGATGCGACGTTGAATTTTAAGCGTCCGGATAAGAATAACCTTGTGATCTATGAAGCCTGGGTGTATGACCATACCGTTACACGTGCCATCAAAGGAATGACAGATCGCATGTACTATTATAAGGATATGGGTATCAATGCCATTGAGTTGATGCCAGTGTGTGAGTTTGATGGCAACCTCAACTGGGGTTACTCTCCTAACCACTATTTTGCATTGGATAAAGCATATGGTACACCTGAACAATTCAAGGAGTTTGTTGATTCGTGCCACGCTGCTGGCATAGCGGTGATATTGGATATGGTGTTCAACCATGCAACAGGCTTGAATCCGATGAATAAGCTATATCCTTATGGCGATGATTTGAAATATAATCCATGGTTCAACGTGATTGCGCCTCATGGTGATAATGTGTATGAGGATTGGAACCATGAATTTGAACCAGCTCATCAGATGTTTATTCGTGCTTTGCAATATTGGTTGACGGAATACAAGGTTGACGGCTATCGTTTGGATTTGAGTCATGGTCTTTGTGGCGCGATGGGCGGAACATCTGTTCGCAATATCAAGGATTATTATGAAAAGGGTGTGAAGGCCGTATCGCCAGATGCATATATGATATTGGAGCACTGGGGAGATAACTGCGAGAATGACCGCAGAGAGCTCATCAAAGAGGGTATGCTATGCTGGGATAATACAGTGGAAGCATATTATGCCTCTGCCAAAGGCTCAACAGGCTCTTCTTTCTCTAATGCTAACCGTGATGGATATGTAAGTTATTGCGAAAGCCACGACGAGGAACGTTCGTTCTTCCATGCCAAACAGTTTGGTTTGGGCGATCTAAAGACCAACGATCAAGCTCGTATAGCACGTGTACCTCTGAATATGGCATTCCTGACTTTGTTGAACGGACCACAAATGTTCTATCATTTTGCGGAATTTGGATTCGATTATTCGAAATGGCAAAATGCAGATGGCAAATGGGGTAAAGATGACGGCGGAAAAGCTCCTTATGGTATGAAAAATGTATCGAACGAGAATTACAAAATGCAAGTGAAAGCCCGCACCGAAACATGGTTAGGCGAGGGCGCTTGGCGTACAGAGGCATTCCATAAAGTGGGACAAGCGATTCAGTTGCGTACACGTATCTTGCCAGAAGTATTCGCTGGTAATCCAACGAAGGTAGATATAGGTAGCGGAAAAATCGTTCGTACCATTCAATGGGGAGATCATGTGTTTGTGGCAGGTAACTTCAGCGCAACGGATGCGAAGGAAGTAACTATCCCAGCGGGCAAATGGTATAACTACTATGAGCAAATAGAGCAAACAGAAACAACTGTGACGCTTGCTCCTGGCGCTTTGATGATTTTGACAGGTGTTCCTCATGAATTGCCAAAGATGCGTCCAAATTATGCATTTGATACCGATGTGGAGAATGTGTTTGTACCAGAAAATACAGTGGATATATTGCCTCCATACAATGCGACAATCTATACTGTGAGCGGTCAAGCAGTGTCGGTACAATACAATGTAAATCAAGTGAATATGAATGGATTGAATGATGGTTTGTACCTCATTCAATTAGAGAAGAATGGTCAACGAGTAACGAAGAAAGTGATTCGTTAAGCCATTGATAAGAAATAAAAAACTGCGTCAAGTTTGACGCAGTTTTTGCATTTGTTGTTGGGAAACTTTTTGAATAAACATTACACATATGAAACGAGTAATTATTTCGTTGATTAGCCTCTTTTGTGTCATTGCGGCATGGGCACAAAATGATGATTTTGTTCAATACCAATTGGACAATGGTTTGACCGTATATTTATGGGAAGACCACGACCAACCTGATGTGCAGGGTTGGACGGTTACCCGTGCGGGAGCAATAGATGAGCCATCTGATGCAACTGGTTTGGCACACTATCTGGAGCATATGCTCTTCAAGGGTACCGACCGTATCGGCGCACTGGATTGGGAGAAAGAGAAACCTCTTTATGAGCAAATCATTGCCCTATACGACACCCTCGCACTCACTACCGATGCGAAAGCACGTGAGGCAGTGCAATTGCGCATCAACGAAGTGTCGCTCGAGGCGGCTAAATATGCGGCTCCTGATGAGTTCTCCAACCTGATTCAGGGTATTGGTGGCGAAGGGCTGAATGCCTTCACCGCATACGATGTGACTTGCTACATGAACTCCTTCCCTGCTTACCAGATGGAGCGTTGGCTCACGTTGTATGCCGACCGCTTGACCAATCCTGTGTTCCGCAGTTTCCAAGCCGAGTTGGAGAATGTGTTTGAGGAGTACAATATGTACCTAGACGACAATTCTACCCACTCGCGCAACTTCATCTTCGGCAAACTCTATGAGGGACATGCCTACGCACGCGATATCATTGGTTATGCAGAGGACCTGAAGAACCCTAAACTGCGCAAACTTATCGATTTCTACAATACATGGTATGTGCCTAACAATATGGCACTTATCTTGGTGGGTGACTTCGATATAGAAGCCACCAAACCATTGATTGAGAAGACCTTCGGCAAACTGCAAGCACGTCCATTGCCAGAGCGCACGAAGTATCCTACTACCGCTTTCGCGCAAGACGAGCGCTACAGTGCGAAACTCGGCTATATGCCAGAGTTGTATATCGCATACAATGGCGTACCAGTAGGCGATAAGGATGAGTTGCTACTGGATTTCTTGGGTGAGATACTCTCCAACTCCATGCAGATTGGTTTGTTGGACGAGCTCACTTTGGACAACAAACTGATGTACGCAGGCGCAGCCAATGATGTACGCCGTGACCAAGGTCGTTTCTTGGTGATAGCAGTGCCTTATATGGACTCCGAGACACAGACTTATACTTCGCTCAAAGAAACCGAGAGACTGGTTAATGAGGTTATCCAACAACTGGTGAGCGGCAATATCTCCGAGGAGTTGGTGGAGGCAGTACGCCAGAACTTCTACCAAGAGTTTGACCGCACGATGGAGTATCCAGAGATGAAGGTACAACTCTTGCAGAATGCGTTTACCTACCAACAGTCGATTGAGGAGATGTTGCAGCAGAAGGAGCGCGTGGCTGCAATCACGATGGATGACATCAAGCGCGTAGCTAAACAATACTTGGGTGCTCCTAAGAAAGTCTTTGAGATTGAAGAGGGTACACCTAAGAAAGATAAACTGCCTAAGCCAAAGATCAAATCGCTGGAGTCACCAAAGAGCGAATCGGCTTATTGCCAATACTTGGAGTCGATTCCTGCGGGCAAACTCACCCCAACCTTCATTGATTTCTCCGACATCGATCAAGACCTCTTCTACGAGGGCGTGAGCGTATATTGCACACCAAACACCAAGAACCATATCTTCTCTCTTCGTTTGAAATATGGCGTGGGAACCTACGAGTTGCCATTCTTGGAGTACGCTGCTTCCCTGATGAATATGGCAGGTATCAAGGGTGCACCAGGTATCAAGCCAGCTGAGTTCCGCGCTAATTTGGCAAAGTTGGGAGGTAAGTGCAGCTATGCGGTGTCAGAGGACTATTTCTATGTGGACATTGAGGGCAACGAGGAGAACCTGGAGAAGATTGTAGAGATGGTTAATCTGCACATGATGTTCCCTAATTTTGATTCGGAGAATGACATGCTCATCAACAATATCAAGGGACAAGAGTACTCTGCTCGCCAAGTGGAGCAACGCAATACCGACATTGTGGCAGACGCTGCCTTTGACTATGTGCGCTATGGCGAGAACTCGCCATATATCAAGCGCCCAACGCTGATGGAGGATGTATTGCAAATGACTGCTGCGCAATTGGAAGGCGTTTTACACCAAGTGCAAAACTATGAGTTGGAGATTCACTATGCAGGTGCGTTGCCTGCTTTGGATGTGAAGAATATCCTTTACAACAAGCTCTCGCTCAATAACAATGTGCGCCCAACCATGTCGCCTGTGGAGCGTCCTATGGTGCCAATCACAGAGAATAAGATTTACTTCTTGCCTGATGCAGAGATGCAACAAGCTAAGGTATATTTCCTCATTGATGGCGAGCCATACAATGTGAAAGATGCGGTGAACTACATGGCGTTCAACGAGTATTTTGGTGGTGGTTTCTCGGGTCTTGTGATGAACGAAATCCGCGAAAAACGCTCTATGGCATACAACGCATATGGGTATTTCTCTCGTCCACCAAAACAAGGCCAGATGACCAAGTTTGTGGGTTATGTAGGTACGCAGTCTGACAAGGTGGCTGATGCGATAGATGTCTATATGAGTTTGTTGGATTCTATGCCACAATATCCTGAGACAATGGAGAATATCCGCACCGTATTGCGTCAGTCGGTATTGTCTAACAAACCAACCTTCCGCAATAAGAGCCAACGCTTGACAGCCAATATGCTGATGGGTTATAAGGTGGACCCTGCCATGTTGCAAGTACGTGATATTCAGCGTTTGACATTCGACAATGTGCTTTCCTTCTACCAATCACGTGTTCAAGGTAAACCTATCACCATCTTGATTATGGGCGATCCAAAGCTTATCAACCAAAAGCAAATCCAAGCCAAACATGGCAAGATAACCAAACTGAATAAATCCCGTTTGTTTAGTTATTGATCGCCACGCAATAGAACTTTACCAAAACGCCATTTATGCTACAAACATAGATGGCGTTTTTGATGTAATATACAAATAGTGAAGAAGTGCCTCGGATGGTACTTCGGGTGTTGTGCTCGAAGAGTCCCCTCTCTGAGGAAAGAGCGCAACACATAGAAAGGCGTACCTCTTGCGGGTACGCAGCCGTATGGCTACAAGGTAGGCACGGCTGCCTATTGTATGAAGTATAGGGTGTTTTGTCAAAAAAATACTTTTCTTAAGATTGATTCCTAAAAAAGTTGACTCGTTTTCTAAAAAATGACTTATATTCCCCAAAAGTTTCCTCTATTCCTTAAAAATGCACTTTCCAGCAAAAAAAGTGCATTTTCTTTGACATACTGACATGTTTTAGCAGTTTGACGCAGTACCTTTGCAACGGAATTCAGAAATGAATATATGTTTAACCCTTTAAAAATTAATCATTATGGATGATGTTATTATGATTTTGATTGTTATTGCAGAAATTGCATTGGCACTATGGTATATAATTAGTTCTGCCATGTATATGCTATCGTAATTATGGAATAGTGTAACCAAGTGGTATGCGAATAGATTGCCAGCCACATTTGCCCATAGAATGCAAATCATTCCTGTCTGGTAGGTTCACCAAACAGGAATGATACGTTGTATAATAAGAAGGAAATAATGGATTACTCCCACTCGATAGTTGCGGGTGGTTTTGCAGAGATATCATAGCAAACGCGGTTGACGCCTTGCACCTTGTTGATGATCTCGTTAGACACCTTAGCCATGAACTCGTATGGCAGACGTGCCCAGTCGGCAGTCATAGCGTCCACAGAGAGCACCGCGCGGAGTGCTACTGGATGCTCGTAGGTACGTACATCGCCCTTCATACCAGTACTGCGAACGGTACTCAAAAGGATCGCACCAGCTTGCCATACCTTGTCGTAGAGAGCTACGCCATTCTCGTCTTTCCACTCGCGAAGCATATTCACATAGATAGCGTCAGCCTCTTGAAGGATGCGTACTTTCTCAGGAGTGATATCGCCCAAGATACGCACACCAAGACCTGGACCTGGGAATGGGTGACGACCAATCAAGTGCTTTGGTACACCCATATAGCGACCAATGCGACGCACCTCGTCCTTGAAGAGGAGCTTGAGTGGTTCGCAGAGTTTGAGGTTCATCTCTTTAGGCAGACCACCTACGTTGTGGTGGCTCTTGATCACCTTACCAGAGTGGTTGATCGACTCGATGATATCTGGGTAGATAGTACCTTGACCAAGCCATTTTGCATCGGTGATCTTCTTCGCTTCCTCATCGAATACTTGGATGAAGTCGCGGCCGATGATCTTACGTTTTTGCTCTGGGTCAGTCACGCCAGCAAGGTCGCCGTAGAAACGCGCTTTAGCGTCCACACCGATCACATTAAGACCGAGGCACTCGTAGTCGCGGAGTACATTTTCGAACTCATCCTTGCGGAGCAATCCGTGATCCACGAAGATACAGGTCAATTGGCTGCCAATAGCACGGTTGAGAAGGACTGCTGTAATAGAGCTATCTACACCACCAGAGAGTGCCAGAATTACGCGGTCGGTACCGATCTGCTCACGGAGTTGCGCTACGGTAGTCTCTACGAAGTTAGCTGGTGTCCAGTCTTGTGCGCTGTGGCAAGTGTCAAGCACAAATGGGCGGAGCTCTTCTACGGTAGGTTGCTCGCCTTTAGCGATGTTGAGTACTGGGATGCAAGAGCAGAATTGGCTGAGGGTGTTTTGGAGCATCTCTGGTTGTTCTACAGCATCCTTGTCGCCAGAAAGGATAAGACCAATAATGTCTTTGTCATCCTCTGGGTATTTGTTGTAAGGAAGGACCTCGCAGAAAGTATCCAACTCACGAACGCGGCGTCCGATGACTTGGGTGGTTTCTGATCCGAGATCGAGAATGATGATTTTTTGCATATGATATATTTTAGTTCACTTTGTTCACGTTATTGGTTCGCTTCGCTCACGAAAATGATTCACTTCGTTCACGAAAGTGGTTTCGCTACGCTTCACGTGAGCCGTAGGCGAGCCACTTACGCTTTAGCCATTTTCGTCATAGACCATTTTCGCAGCTATTGCTGCCACTTACGCGCCTTCGGCGCTTATTGTCCGCGGGTGTAGTTAGGAGTTTCTGAGGTGATGGTGATGTCGTGTGGGTGACTCTCGGTCATACCAGCCGCCGTAACACGCACGAACTTAGCCGTTTTGAGTTCGTTTAAGTTATGAGCACCTACATAGCCCATACCAGAGCGAAGACCGCCCATGAGTTGGAAGATAGTTTCGGAAACATGACCTTTGTATGGCACACGACCTACGATACCTTCTGGCACGAGTTTGTTGACATTGGTCTCTTTGCCTTGGAAATAGCGGTCGGCTGAACCTGCTTTCATAGCGTCGATAGAACCCATACCGCGGTATGCTTTGAATTTACGACCGTTGTAGATGATGGTATCACCAGGAGCTTCTTCGGTACCTGCGAACATAGAGCCGCACATCACGCAGTTGCCACCAGCAGCGAGGGCTTTCACCACGTCGCCAGAGTAGCGAAGACCACCGTCTGCAATCATTGGTACGCCTGTACCTTCGAGAGCAGCTGCTACCTCGAAGATAGCGGTCAATTGTGGAACACCTACACCTGCAATGATACGAGTGGTACAGATACTACCAGGACCAATACCTACCTTCACACCGTCAGCGCCGTTCTCCACAAGGTATTTGGCTGCTTCAGCAGTAGCGATATTACCTACTACGACATCGAGGTTAGGATAAGTAGCCTTGATGGTACGCAGGGCATTGACGATATTCTTAGAGTGACCATGTGCAGAGTCAAGCACCACAGCATCTACACCTTCTTTGTAGAGTGCAGCCACGCGATCCATGAAGTCAGGGGTGATACCCACACCTGCCGCACAACGCAGACGACCTTTCTTGTCTTTGCAAGCGTTAGGGAAGTCTTTGAGTTTGGTGATATCCTTGTAGGTCACGAGGCCAACGAGTTTGCCGTTGTTGTCCACAACAGGGAGTTTCTCCACTTTATGTGCTTGGAGAGCAGCCATAATCACCGCATTGTCGGTAGAATTGATGGTGATGAGATTCTCGCTGGTCATCACTTCGCCAATCTTACGTGAGTAATCGGTCTCGAAGCGGAGGTCACGGTTGGTAACGATTCCTACGAGGTTGTTCTCAGCATCTACGACAGGGATACCACCGATGTGGTTGTCGTGCATGAGTTGCTCTGCATCGCCTACGGTTTGCTCGGCGGTGATGGTGATAGGATCGGAGATGAGTCCGTTCTCGGCACGCTTCACGCGACGCACTTCTGCCGCTTGCTCAGCGATAGACATATTCTTATGGATCACACCGATACCACCTTCTCTAGCGATTGCGATAGCCATCTTGGACTCGGTCACAGTGTCCATAGCCGCTGATACCACAGGGATATTGAGGCTGATGTTACGGGTGAATTGGCATTTGAGGTTCACTTCGCGAGGAAGTACCTCAGAATAGGCTGGGACGAGCAACACATCATCAAATGTGAGGCCTTCTTGCAAAATACGATCAGTCATATTTATTTACAATTTACGAATTTACAATTTATGATCACAATAATAGCAGCGTACAACGCCTTCTTTGTCGGTATATGCTTTCTTTTCCACTGGTTCGGTAGTCACGATACAGCGGTCGTTGGAGCAGAGTTGGTCGGTGAGGAAAGTGTCCACCTTGTGCGATGGCTCTTTGTCATGCCATGAGAGTAGGGTGTAGATGAGTGCCATGCGCACATACTTGCCATTTTCCACTTGGCGGAAATACGCAGCGCGTGGGTCTTTGTCCACATCCACGGTAATCTCGTTGACGCGAGGTAGTGGGTGGAGCACCACCATATTCTCTTTAGCTAATGCCATCTTCTCTGTATCCAGGATGAAAGCATCTTTCAAACGCTCATACTCGGCAGGGTCATCGAATCGCTCTTGTTGTACGCGAGTCATATACAAAACATCGAGAAGAGGCATTGCTTCTTCGATAGTAGCGTATTCGCTATAATTATCACCCAATTCGTGCTTCATATAGTCAGGCAGACGAAGCTCTTTGGGAGAGATAAGTACGAAGTGTACGCCCTCGTAACGCTTCATGGCTTTGATGAGCGAGTGGACGGTACGACCATACTTGAGGTCGCCACAAAGACCAATGGTAAGGTGGTCAAAATGACCTAACTCACGACGGATAGTAAGCAGGTCGGTCAGCGTTTGAGTAGGGTGTGCATGACCGCCATCACCTGCGTTGATGATAGGAATACGGCTAAACTCGCTAGCTACACGAGGGGAACCCTCTTTGTAGTGGCGCATAGCGATGATGTCGGCAAAAGAGCTAACTACACGAATGGTGTCGGCTACGGTCTCGCCTTTGCTTACGCTACTGCTCTTGGCATCAGAGAAACCAAGTACATTACCTCCCAACTCCATCATGGCAGCTGTGAAGCTGAGGCGGGTGCGGGTGCTAGGTTCGTAGAAGAGTGTAGCGAGTTTCTTGCCGTGGCAAGCCTCGGCGTACATCTCCTTATTGTTAATGATATCCAGAGCGCGGTTGATGATCACATCTACCTCGGCTGTGGTTAAATCCACGGAATCAATTAAGTGTCTCATTTATTCGGTTTATTTCATCCAACTCTCGTCGGAAGGGTTATTGCGGAATTTGATGAGGCGCTCTTTGTCTTCTGGAGCGATGTATGCTTTCTCTGCCGCTACTTCTACAAGAGTATCGAGGTCGCACAGACTAACGTTCTTCACTTCGGCAGCAGCCAAGCGTTCAAGGCCTTTCTTCATGCCGTAGGTGAAGATACTTACTACGCCAAGAACATCGGCACCTGCTTCGCGGAGGACATTCACCACCTCAATACAACTACCGCCTGTAGAGATAAGGTCTTCTACCACAACGACTTTCTGACCAGGGAGGAGTTTGCCTTCAATCTGGTTGCCACGGCCGTGGTCCTTTGCGCCACTGCGTACATAACCCATAGGGAGGTCGAGGATAGTAGCGGTGATAGCTGCGTGGGCAATACCCGCGGTAGAAGTACCCATAAGTACCTCTGCTTGAGGATAGTGCTCTTTTATCAATGCTGCGAGTCCGTTCTCTACATCGTTGCGCACTTGTGTGTCGCTCAGGGTGAGACGGTTGTCGCAATAGATAGGACTCTTGATACCACTAGCCCATGTGAATGGCTCGTTTGGACGGAGGAAGACGGCTTTAATCTTTAGCAAGTCTTCGGCGATAAGTTGTTTCATATAATTTTGAATTATGAATTTTTAATTTTGAATTATTCATTGCAGAACTCTGCTACGCAGCGTTGGTAGGCGGCAACTGGGTCTTCGGCTGCGGTGATGGGGCGACCGACCACGATGAAGTCAGAACCAATCTCGCGTGCTTTGGCTGGAGTAGTGATACGCACTTGGTCGCCTACTACGCCATCGGCAAAGCGGATACCTGGGGTAACGGTGTAGAAATCAGTACCGCATGCTTCTTTTACCATACCTGCTTCGAGTGGCGAGCAAACCACGCCATCCAAACCAGCGGCTTGGGCGTTCTTGGCATAGTGTACCACGACATCACCGATATTGCCAGGGATGAGCAAGTCGTTGTGCATACGCTCCTCGCTGGTAGAGGTGAGTTGGGTGACTGCCAAGAGGATTGGACGAGTGCCATCCTCGCGAGTGAGACCCTCAACAGCGGCTTTCATCATCTCGATAGTACCTGCTGCGTGGAGGTTACACATATCTACATCCAAGCGAGAGAGCACGGACATGGCTTTCTTGACAGTGTTAGGTATATCGTGGAGCTTGAGATCGAGGAAGATCTTGTGTCCGCGACGTTTGAGTTCGTGCACGATAGCAGGACCTTCAGCATAGTAGAGTTCCATACCAATCTTTACATAAGGCTTTACATCGCCCATTTTGTCAAGGAAGCGATAGGTCTCTTCTGCTGAAGCGAAATCGCATGCAATGATTACATCTTTATTCATGGTTTACTATTCCAATTATATCTGTTAGTTTTTCTATTTTCAGTTCGTCCATAAGGGCTGGTAGGCGGTCGATGATTTCTTTTGCTACCATTGGGTTGGTGAGGTTGGCTGCGCCAATCTCCACGGCTGTCGCGCCAGCCATCATCATCTCAATCACATCCTCTGCGCTGCTTACGCCACCACAACCGATGATTGGAAGAGAAGTGGCACGTGCCACTTGGTTGACCATACGCAATGCCAATGGGAAGATGCCTGAGCCCGAATAACCGCCATAGCGGTTGGCGATCACAGGACGGCGACGACGGATGTCGATGCGCATACCGAGTACAGTATTGATGAGGCAAAGACCATCTGCTCCGGCTGCTTCGCATGCTTTGGCAATGGCTACAATGTCGGTCACATTAGGCGACAGCTTCATATATACTGGTTTGGTAGTCACGGCCTTAACCGCTGCTGTGACTTCGGCTGCTGCCTCAGGGCTAGTACCAAACGCCATACCGCCGTTGTGCACATTAGGACAGGAGATATTCACCTCCAATATGTCAATAGGCTCTTTGTCCAAGAGGGCGCAGGTCCCTACATAATCTTGCACGGAGAAACCGCTGACATTCGCCACGATGCAGCCATTGTAGTGGCTCTTGAGACGAGGGAGTTCGTGGGCGATGACATGTTCCACGCCAGGGTTTTGCAAGCCCACGGCATTGATCATACCATAGTTACCACACTCGGCGATACGAGGCAATGGGTTGCCATATCGTGCCTCGCGGGTAGTGCCTTTGAAAGAGATACCGCCAAGGCAGTTGATATCGTATAACTCAGCAAACTCGTCGCCAAAACCATAGGTACCCGATGCTGGAATGATAGGGTTACTTAACGCTTTGCCTGATAATATAATTTCCAATCTATTCATATATTCTTGCCTCTAAACTCTAAACTGTAGCCCGTAGGGCGTTCTCTAAACTAGAGCAGCAACTCGCTTGCTGCGAACACCGGTCCTTCTTTGCAGACGCGTTTTGGTCCTTTAGTCGTTTGTATCGTGCAGCCCATGCATGCGCCAAAGCCACAACCCATTCGTTCTTCCATACTCACTTCGCCATTGGTGCCAGCGGCTTGCAGGAGGGCTTTAATCATGGGCAATGGTCCGCAAGTGTAATAGTAGGATTGTTGTCCGTCTAAGGCGTTGGTTACAAAGCCCTTCACGCCATGACTACCGTCCACGGTGGTGACAGTGACATCGCAACCTAAAGCACGGAACTCTTCCTCGTAGAAGACTTCGTCTTTGGTATTGAAGCCAAGGATTACGCGCACCTTTTTGCCTGCTTCGCGAAGTTGGCGGGCAAGCATGTACATTGGAGGTACACCTACGCCACCGCCTACAAGCAGAGGTGCATCGCCTGCTTTGCTGAGGTCATAGCCGTTACCGAGAACGGTGAGAATGTCGAGTTTGGTACCGACAGGCAGGTGGCTCATCGCTTCTGTACCTACACCCACTACCTTATATATAATAGTGAGTATGCCGTCGGCGATGTTGCAGACAGAGATGGGGCGGCGAAGGAATTGACCTTGTACGCGGATGTTTACGAACTGGCCAGGGAGAATGCCTGCGGTATCGCCAGCAAGCTGCATGCGATAGACACTCTTAGCTATTTGTTCGTTGGATTGTATTTCAAATAATCGTTGCTTCATAATTCTTGCCTTTAACCTTTAACCTTTCGCCTTTTAACCTTGCACACTATACACTGTCACCCCATTCACCACCGTCTTCACGCACTTGCCATAGACTTCCCAACCTTCGAAAGGCATGGCTTGTCCCATGGAAAGGAAGTTGGCAGGGTCAATCTTGTAGCACGCATCTAGATCGAAGTAGGCGAACGATTCCGCATTGTCCAAACCAATGATACGGGCAGGATTGGTGGACATAAGTTCGATAAGACGTTCAAAAGTGATGATTCCCGTTTTGACAAAGTGGGTGTACATGAGTGGGAAAGCTGTCTCGAGACCCACAATACCAAAAGCACTTTTTTCCAGTCCGCGGCTCTTTTCTTCAGCACTATGGGGTGCGTGGTCGGTGGCGATACAGTCGATAGTACCATCTTTGATGCCTTCGATGAGTGCGAGGCGGTCTTCCTCGGCGCGGAGAGGTGGGTTCATCTTCCACTTGCCATCTTCTTGTAAGTCGTTGTCTGTGAGGAGGAGATAGTGAGGCGCTGTCTCGCAAGTGACTGGCAGACCTTTGGCTTTCGCTTCGCGAATAAGCGCCACAGACTCTTTGGTAGAGATATGGCATATATGAAAACGACACCCAGTCTCTTCTACCAGACGGATGTCGCGTTCTATCTCTTTCCACTCGCTTTCAGACACGATGCCACGGTGTCCATTCTTTTTGGCATACTCACCTGCGTGGATATAGCCGCCATTGAGCAATGCTTCTACTTCGCAGTGAGCCACCATGAGGCGATCTACCGCATGAATGCGTTTCATAGCCTCGCGCATAAGTTCTTCGCTTTGCACGCCGCGGCCGTCATCCGAGAAACCTTTGACATATGGCGCCAAAGCCTCGAAATCAACGAGTTCGCCTGCACCTTTTTGCCCCATTGTGATAGAGGCAAATGGATAAACGCCAGTGTAAGTATCGCGACGGATAATATCGAGCTGCTCTTGGAGGTGCTCAACTGTGTCTGGAACGGGATTGAGATTTGGCATGGTAAAGACCGCGCTATAGCCAGATGCAGCTGCCGCCAGGCTACCTGTTTGGATAGTCTCTTTATACGAAAAACCCGGCTCACGGAAGTGGACATGAAGATCCACAAGAGCCGGAATTTGTATTATGTTGCGTAGAATCGCCATCTTTGGTGCAAATTTGAAATTTGCATGCAAAGATACAGTTTTTTTCTTAAATACGCAAGAAATATTTCTATTTTTTTTGCAAAAATAGTGATTTGTATTTTTGACTTTACAGAATATAGGGGTGGGGGAGATAGGATACATTAGTACTAGCAAATGTTAAGCGATTTTGTTGTTTAAATGTGGCTAATGTTACAAAAACAAGTTTTTCTTGCATACGAATTTGCGTATGTGAAAAAAAAATATTAATTTTGCAGCGCAAATTTAATTAAATAGCAAGATTAAAGAGATGGAAAATCGTAGATTTGAAGGAAAAACTGAGCCAGAAATCGTGTATTCTCGTTCGGTGAAGGCGGGTAAGCGTATCTATTATTTAGATGTTAAGAAGGCTCGCAATGAAGATTTGTACCTCTGCATCACAGAGAGCAAACGCAAACAAACAGGTGAATCTGAGCCTCCACAATTTGAGAAACACAAAGTGTTCCTCTACAAGGAAGATTTCGCTCATTTCACAGAAGGGTTGAATGACGTAATTGCTTTTGTACAAAGTCAGTTAGGAGCAATAGAGGAGCGTCAAGAGTGGACTCCAGAAACAGAGGAAGCACCTGTTGCTGTAGAAACTGTAGAGGAGAAACCTGAAGATAAATCACTATTAGGTAGTCTCCTAAATAAATTGAAGAATTAAGTTTAGATAGAATCGATAATTGTATCTGCGACCTCCTGCTTGAGAAGAAGTGGGAGGTCTTTTTTTGTGCCATTGGCGTAGAGTAGGGTCACTTTGTTGGTATCTACTCCAAATCCAGCCCCCTTGTCTTGCAGCGAGTTAAGCACAATCATATCAAGGTTCTTGGTCTGCAATTTACGCTCAGCATTAGCGTGCTCATCGTGCGTTTCCAATGCGAAACCAATCAGTCGCTGGTGTGCTTGTTTAGAAGCTCCCAATGTAGCTGCAATGTCGGTAGTTGTTTTTAACTCAATTGATAGTTGAGAGGTTCCAATGGATAATTCCTGTTTTTTGATTTTCTTGTCGGCGGTATGGCAGGGCGTGAAATCTGCTACAGCGGCACACAAAATGGCGATGTCGGCTTGTGTGAATGCCTTTGTTGCTGCGTTGCACATGTCGGCACTCGATACTACATCTACTACATTTAATGGGCAAAACGCTTGCCATGCTTTTAGCGATAAATGTGTTGGACCACTTACCAGAGTGACTTCTGCACCTCTCTTTAAGCACGCGCGCACGAGCGCGTAGCCCATCTTTCCAGTAGAGGCATTGCTGATATAGCGTACAGGATCGATTGCCTCTTGCGTTGGTCCCGCAGTGATAAGTATGTGTTTGCCTTCCAATGTCTTAGGAGTTAGAGCATATTCTACCGCCGCAGCAAGTACGTCAATCTCTTGCATGCGTCCTTTGCCCGTCGTGCCACATGCCAATGGACCATCTGCACAATCCAGCATGGTGATGTTGTCCCATTCGGATAGGGTGTTTATGGCTTGTTGGGTTGCGGGCGATAGATACATCTTGTCATTCATTGCAGGGGCAATCACCACGGGCTTTCGCATTGCTGCGAAAGTGGTAGTCAAGGCATCATCAGCTATGCCATGTGCCATCTTGCCCAATACATTGGCTGTTGCGGGAGCGATGATCATCAAGTCAGCCCAATCGGGTAGGGAGATATGTTCTGTGCTATGTTCGTTAATGGCGGCAAAGACATCCGAATATACCTTATGACCGCTGACTGTTTGCAGAGTAAGAGAGGTGACAAACTCCAAGGCATTCTTGGTAGTTGTCACCTGCACATCTGCACCTGCTTTCTTGAGTAGGCGGATTAGTTCTGGAATCTTGTAAGCAGCAATACCGCCACTGATTCCAACTAAAATATGTTTACCCGCTAAATTCATTTTAGATCGCTTCGATGAAGGACAGTTGCTGTCTCCCAGCGCCTTCATGCGGTCTTATTTCAACAAATCATCGCGGTTGCTACCACGATAGATGAGTTGGTCATCAATAAACTCTTGAGTTGCAATCAATGTAGCTTTTGGTAATTGCTCGTAGTTTTTAGAGATCTCAATTTGCTCTTGATTCTCGAAAGTCTCATCTGCAGAGTCTTGTGGAATAGAGAAATCTTGGAGTTTAGAGTCGAGCTCTTTCTTCATAGCAATACTGATTTGATTGCTGCGTTTGCCGAGAATAGCTACGGTCTCGTACACATTGCCTACTTTCTCAGTAAGCTCGTTCATGTCCCTTGTGATGGTTGTTTTGGGAGCAGTTGTTTTCTTGTAATCAATCATATTATTGTAGTATTTTTTTTATTTCTTTGTTGATTCGTTCCGCTGCTGCGATATGCTTTGAGTTAGGATATTCGGTGGTAAAACTATAGTATTCATCCTCCGCCTCGCGCGCACGATCCTCTTTTTTACTATCTATGGAGTTCACCATCTGTTGGTATTTAGCTTGCAGAATCAACCAACTGAGTTCCTCTTGATACTTGTTGGTAGGGTAGTTCTTGAGTGCATTTTTAGCTACAATCTCAGCACTTAAGTAGTTGTTACCTAAATAAGTGCCAAGATTGTAATACAACTTTGCGCTCAGATACTCTTTGTATGCCAACTTATCATACAATTCGTTCATCTCTTTGTATGCTTGTTCGGCATACGGACTCTCTGGGTATAATTCTATAAACTGGGTATAAAACTCAATCGCTTTTTTTGTGTCAGCTTGATCCAATCGTGCATCGGGTGCATCCAAATAGTAGCAGTGGCCTACTTGAAAGCGTGCCTCTATGATATAGCGCCCTTTAGGATAATTGCGGATATATGCCTGATAGTATTCGGCAGCAGAGATATAGTCCTTTTGGCCTATGTAGCAGCGCGATAGGTATGCCAATACATCTTGTGAACGGTCAGTGCCCTTGTAGTAAGGAGTGACCTCATCAAGCAGTGTTTGCGCTTTTACATATTGCTTGTCGTTGAAATATGTCAATGCTTTCTGGTATTTCAATTCAGGGTCTTTGGATTTGAGCAAAGCCTGATATTCGCCGCAACCATGTAAGCATAGTGCGCATACTAGCACACATATCCCACGTCCTATTTTACCACATACACTCTGCATTTCTTTGATGGGATTTTAATAACCCACTTTAAGTCAAAATACTAATCAGCCTGCAAAATTACAACATTTTCATGAAATATGCAAGAAAAAGCTATAAAAAACGATTATTTTTTATTTCTCACAACTGTTTTCCGTCTATTGTGTAAGTTTTACCACCATTAACAACGTGTATTTGTCCGTTGTGGAGGTATTTGCCTTCTTGTTGGATGGTAGTGATGTTTTGTACACCCGTTGGTGTAGTGACTGTCACTTCACAAGTAGCTGTTCTGTCTCCCAAGATAGCAGTAATGGTATAGGTGCCCTCTTTGGTGGAGGTGAATGTGGCTGTCAAGCCATTGCTGCTGAGTTTGGAAGATCGGTTGGTAGGAGAATAGCGCCATGTGACATCTTGGTCTGCTGCATTCGCAGGAGTGATAATTGCTTGAAGATGGGCGGTGTCGCCTTTTTCTATGGTAATATTGCTCTCACTGAGTGTGAAATCTTGCACGCGAATCTTGTGAGGCTCAGCGCTGAGTTCCCAACCTGCAATACCATGTCCAAGACAATACTCATAAAGATTAACGGTTACTGAGTCAAGACGCTCCCACCAGAAGAAGGCGCCTACTGATGCGTTGGCATTGTAGCCACCATTACCCAATTGCTCTTGGGTGTACATTGGTGTTAGTTCGGCGGAAGTCATGTCGCGTACGGTCCAGCCACCCTTGTAGTGTGCGCCAGAGGTGTAAACGAACATATCGTGACCATTCAATTGGAATAATGCACCACCTACAGTGTTGTTGCGTGAAGGAGCGGTTGTTCCGTTTGGAGAAGTCAGATAAGAGCCTTTGTCTCCATTCTTGTATAGATGATAGCCGTTAGCACGTATTTGGTAAATGAAGTGATTAGGATTATTATCAATTGGAATCACATAACCTGCGGTAGCACCTGTAAGACTAACCGGACATGAAATGGTTGAAACAAATTGGCCATTTGCAATCTTCACCACTTCTACAGTCGTTTGTCCGTTAGGGAAGAAATAGACATATCCACCAGCAGCAGAGAAGATATCACCGCTTGCAGTTGGAAAGTTGGTTTGGCCATTGTTGTTGAGTGTGAAAGAGATAACATGCTCTGAGTTGTCTTCTGCTTTCAGCACCGTTAGTTGTGTAGGTACCTTTGCGTCTGCCGAAGTATGAAGAATCAAATTGCCAGCATCATCGCGACAAATACCGTGGCGGAGGTTGGCATATTCAATACTAGGTTCCCATACTTTGCCTGTGGTGTCTACTGCTACTACTTTACGAGCACTGTAGTCAGCTACATAGAATACACCGTCGATGAAGGCTGCTTCTTGTGCATTGACATAGCTACCTGATTTGGTGGTAGGGAAATTAGCTGGCAAGTTTTCTGCTGTTTCGCTATAGTTGAAGAGCGGGGTTACATAGAGGTGGTCTAATGGAGGAGTGGGTGAAAGGGCCTCCCAGTCGATATCTTCTAGCTCAGGCATGTCGGCTGGAACAAGGTAGTCACATGTCATAGTAGTACAACCTAGTTCGCCATGTTTTTTATAGTCAGAAGTGCTATTAACGGTCCAGCAAACAACTTCCATGCCTGCATCGTGGCATTTGCGTGCCATAGCTTTGGTCAAGCCGCCTGTTTGTACGCTAGGGTTGATACCCCATTTCTTGCACCACTCATAGCGAGCTTGGGTCACCTCGTAACAGAGGTATTGGCATTGCAATTTTGGATAATTGGTGCGCACGTATTCCAATGATGGTTGCATGGATGTCAAGATACGTGCTTCTTCTACGAGTCCGTGTTTCTCAATAAGCTTGTACAATCCTGGGAAACGGCTCATATCGTTGCTGTTGATACCTACAGCCCATTTCAATTCAATGATAGGGAATACATTATTCTCCTTGCAGATCTCTAGGTAGCGATCTACGGTAAGAATCTTGGCGGTATAGGTAACGCCGCCGCGTGTCTGTGTCAGTGTAAGGTCCTTAATATCAGCAAACTTGGTGTAAGGGATGGTGACATTGTGTCCCACGCGAGAGAGATCATCATCGTGCCAGCATACATACTCGCCATCGCTGGTAGTCTTGACGTCAATTTCCAGACCAGTATAACCATAGTGGTTGATACCATTCATCATAGCCTCTTCGGTGTTTTCCACTCCGCGATAGCTACCGCGGTGACCTGCGAATAGAGGTTTCCAAGCATAAGCTTGGATAAATGTGCAAGTTATGCACACTAATAGTAGAAGTTTTCTCATGTTGTTGATTTTGTTTTGGTTAATTTATTTTTAGATAATCAGTAGTTATATACTTACACCCGATGTTTTTGACACGCTCATAGTCAGCCTCTTTGTTGACAGTCCATGTGGCTACTGCTTTTCCCATCTTTTTGCTACGTATTATCACTTCCTCTGTGATAGATGTATGTGCTACACTAAGACTAACATCCCATTGTTTACACCAAGCATAGTCTTCTTCCTTAATATTATGGCGTAACCACTGGCATGTCAGTTGTGGATAATTGGTACGTATGTACTCAATTGATTGTTGCATAGAAGTTAGTATGATAGCATCTTTTTCCAATCCATATTTTTCTATTAATTGGTATAATCGTGGAAAGAGTGTCATATCATTATTGTTCAATCCAATACCCCATTTTAGTTCTATCACGGGGAATACATCATTTTCTTGACATATCTCCAAATACCGATCTACTGTACATATCTTAGCGGTGTAGGTGATGTCTTGGCGTGTTTGCACTAGTGTAATGGCCTGTAGTTGAGCTAGAGTGCTGGTTGGAATAGTGATGCTATCAATACCAACACGTTGTAAGTGGTCATCATGCCAGCAAACTAGTTGACTATCTACCGTAACTTTTACATCACATTCCAACCCTTGATAACCGAAATGTGTTGCTCCGTTAATAAATGCTTCTTCGGTATTTTCTACTCCGAGTAAACAGCCGCGGTGTCCTACCATGGTAATAGGATAGTTACAAGCGTTGATAATTGTGCAAATGAAGAATAGTATTGCAATTTTGTATTTCATGGTATATTGTGTTTTATATTTATCTCCTAAACTCAGCCAGTACGATGGCTGTGGCAATGCTTACATTTAAACTCTCGGAGGTAGGGATGTTGGCAGGGAAAGAGGGAATGAGAATAGGATGCGTAATCGTTTCGCGTACAGACATAGATATTCCATTACCCTCGTTGCCCATGACAATAATACCTTTGCTCTTATCGGGGATAGCGTTTGTCTGGTATATACTTTGACCATCCAGTAATGTGCCGTAAATAGGATAACCAGCTGTTTGCAAACGAGAAAGCATTTGTGTTAGATCATCCACATAATGTACTCTCACTCGCGCCAATGCTCCCATTGTGGCTTGCACCACTTTCGGGTTGTAGCAGTCGGCTGTATCGTGTGAGCAAATGATGTCGTGAATACCAAACCAATCGCAAGTACGTATAATTGTACCTAAGTTGCCAGGGTCTTGTACACCATCTAGTGCAAGGAGCAGTGGGCCGTTAGGCGTGCTTATCTCAAATTCGCTCGAACGATTATTGGGCTTGCGGAAGACTCCGATAACACCCTGAGGTGTGCGTAAATTGGACATCTGCTCTATTTCTAGAGGCGTGGCATTTTCGGTGGAAACAAGCAAAACCAAGTCGAAGGCACTTCGCAGTTCCTCTACGCATTTGGTGCCCTCCGCCACGAATACTCCCTCGGCATCGCGGTGCTTCTTTTGTTGCAGACTACGCACCCACTTGATTTGTGATTTGCTTAAGTGTTCCATAGTAACCTTGTTTACGCTGCAAAGTTACAAAAAAAAATATATATATGCAAACAAAAAGTATTTTTTTTATATTCCGCTTTGTTATTTCGTAAAATTTGAGTACCTTTGCAGTGCAATATCTTATATTTTAGTGATTATGAAGAAGCGATTGGTTTTAATCTTAGGGTTACTTTTGGTAGGGTTTAGTGCAGTGCAAGCTGCTGAACGCTGGTTAGAAGGTTACAAGAAAGTGATGGTCATCGGTGCTCACCCTGATGATCCTGAAACGATGTGCGGAGGTACGATGATCAAACTGCGCGAGATGGGTGTTGAGGTTGTTTCAGTGTATTTTACGTCGGGCGAGGCAGGAATACCAGGCAAAAGCCATGAGGAATCGAGTAGTATTCGTACTGCAGAAGCTAAGAAAGCATGTGAAGTGATGGGTGTACGTCCCGTGTTTATGACTCAGATTGATGGCAATACAGAAATCAACAAAGCCCGTTATGCGGAAATGAAAGCGTTGATTGAGGCCGAGAAACCAGATATGGTAATTACTCATTGGCCTATTGATTCGCATCGCGACCATCGTATCTGCTCTATCCTTGTATATGACGCATGGCGGCAAACTGGATATGATTTCGATCTGTATTATGGAGAAGTGATGACTGGTTTGCAAACACAAAATTTTACCCCTACACTTTGGGTGAATATTACCAATCAACATGACCAGAAAGTAAAAGCATATTATTGTCACGCGAGCCAAGATATGCCCGTAGTACAAGAGTGGCATGATGCTATGGAGATTTTGCGTGGTATGGAGTGTCATGCCAAATATGGAGAGGCTTTTGTAAAACAAAACTATTGATATGAAAACTATAATTTCTACAACCGAAGCACCTGCTGCTATTGGTGCTTATAGTCAAGCCGTTGTGGCTAATGGTATGCTTTTTGCTAGTGGCCAATTGGGTATTGATCCTACTACAGGCGATTTCGCTGGTGCAGATTTCCGTTCGCAAGCCGAACAAGCAGTTAAGAATGTGGCAGCAATCCTCAATGCAGCAGGTACGGATGCTAGCCATGTGGTAAAGACGACTGTCTTTTTGACAGACATGGCTAATTTTGCCGTACTCAACGAAGTGTATTCTACCTTGTTCTCGGCTCCATTCCCAGCGCGTTCTGCTGTGGCAGTAGCAGCTTTGCCTAAGGGCGGATTAGTTGAAATTGAAGTGTTGGCTGTATTAGATTAACCACCATTTTGTCAGTCTCAAAAAAGTGGCACGATATTTGTCGTGCTTTTGGTGTATGAAACGAATTAAACTATTTTTTCTATTCTTATTGCTTGGCTTCGGGGCACAAGCGGCGGTATATACGCCAACTTCTTTGCCCAATCCCAAGGCACACGACATTAATAATTATGTCTGCAATCCCGATGAAATCGTGGATAGCAGCGAGGTCCGATTTCTCAATCGCCTAGCGCAGCAACTCGAGGATTCTACTCTGGTGGAGCTATGCGTAGTAGCAGTGAATAGTATTGGTGAAATGGACGCTTTTGACTTCTGCTACGAAGTTTTCCAGCGTTGGGGAATTGGCAAGAAAGGGAAGAATACTGGAGTATTGTTGTTCTTGGCTGTGGAATCGCGTGACGTACGCATTATGACAGGCGGTGGCATTGAGGGTGTTCTCACCGACGCAGTGTGCAACGAGATCATTCAAACCGCAATGATGGCGCCACTTCGTAATGCCGATTATTCGGATGCAATGGCGTTAGGTGCGTTGCGCATATATGAGGTATGTATTGATGGTGCTGCGTCTGAAGAACTACGCCAAATGACATCGGCCACCAATCGCTATCATTATGCCGATGAATCTGAGGAAAACGAACTTTTTGAGTTGTTATTAGCAGGGGGCATAGTGTTGGCATTGCTTGTGTTTGTATTCGCGATAGTAGCTGTACCCAAGAAATGTCCTAAATGCGGCAAACGCGGCATGCACAAGACTAATGAACAAATAATCACTCGTGCAACTACTAAGAAAGAAGGATTGGGCGTGCGTACCTACGTATGTAAGCACTGTGGGCATCGTGAAGATAAATCCTATGTCATTCCAAGAGAAGTACCTACAGTCATTATTACTGGCGGAGGTTCTCGTGGAGGCTTTGGTGGGGGGAGTTTTGGCGGTGGATTCGGCGGAGGCAGCACCTTTGGAGGTGGTGCAGGAGGAAAGTTTTAAATAACAAGATTATACAACTCTACACAATATTAAACAAAACTTTACAAGATAATTATGAATAAGAAAACCGTAACATGGATTGTAGTACTGGGAGTACTGGCAATCGTAGTCATTTGGGGCGTAAGTCGCTACAATGCTATTATTACCGCAGAAGAGAATGTAAATACTGCTTGGTCGCAAGTAGAAAATCAATACCAGCGTCGTGCGGATTTGATTCCCAATCTTGTTGAAACCGTCAAAGGTTATGCGGCACATGAGAGCGAAACGTTCGAAAGCGTGATTGCTGCTCGCGCTAAAGCGACACAAGTGGTGGTTGATCCTACCCATGCAACCGCAGAGCAGATTGCAGCTTTTCAGGCTGCACAAGGCGAACTCACCCAAGCGTTGGGCAAACTGATGGCTATCTCGGAGAGTTATCCTGATTTGAAAGCTAGCCAAAACTTCTCTGCATTGCAATCGCAGCTCGAAGGTACAGAAAACCGTATCACAGTCGCTCGCAACAACTTCAACGAAGTTGCTCGTCAGTTTAATACTCTTATTCGCCGTTTCCCAACTAATCTTATTGCCAATGCGATGAATGCGGAGAAACGTGCCTATTTTGAAGCTACTGATGGCGCTGAACAAGCTCCTAAAGTGCAGTTTTAGTCACTAAACACTCAACTAAATGGATATTCTTCTCATCGTTTTAGGCGCAATATGCCTCTTGTTGGGGCTTATAGGTTGTGTGGCTCCTGTACTGCCAGGTGTGCCACTATCATACCTCGGACTATTGCTATTGCATTGGACCGATCGCGTACAGTTCTCCTGGCAGTTTCTTGTTGTATGGGGAGTGGTCGTGGTAGTCATTCAGATACTTGACTATTTTATTCCTGCATGGGGAACGAAGAAATTTGGTGGCACTAAATATGGTGTGTGGGGCAGTACGATAGGTCTATTCGTTGGGCTTTTTATGGGACCGTTAGGTATTGTGGTAGGTCCATTTATAGGTGCAGTTTTAGGCGAGTTAATCTATTTTAATTGTCATCCGCAAGAGACTGCTACACAACCTCAAAATACCAATTTCAATCGGGCTCTTCGTGCGGGTTTTGGATCGTTTATAGGTCTGCTAACGGGCACACTAATCAAGGTTATCTGTTGTGGTGTGATGATTGCCTATTTTGTGAAAGAATTGATATAATCGGCATTAGATTAAATAGATAACAAGAGGCGGGATATCCCGCCTCTTGTGTGTTATTTATTGGTTTAATGCTTCTCTTACTGCTGTTAATATAGGTTCCACGCTCATTGGCTTACCTACTGCACCGCGCATCCATGCATCAGGTGTAAGGCAACCTTGTTGATAGATACGCGTATATTCTTTGGCCCATTCTGCTTGGGTGGTGCATTGTGCTAAATGCTCTTCTAGCTGATATTGTACTAAGTAGCCTATCGGATAGGCTGGTAAATATAATGCATATCCCACCATGTGCGAATAGATGGCTAGTAATGGACTATCCTTTTCGCCCAAGACAGGAGCGTAATACTCATTCCACACATCGCTAGCAATCGCAATCACTGCTTCGCGCAGTTCAGCAGCAGTAGCTTTTTGATTGGCGTATAACCATTGCCACATGCGCATATCTACTAGGCTAACGCCCATAATTTCGTACATACCCCAAATAAGGTCGAATATTTGTTCTGCATTTTGTGATGTTTGTAGATTTTTATGTAGCAGTTGCAAGTCACGTTCTTGAAAAAGGAAAGCACTCGCCTCGGTGAAACCCGTATTGGGAATACCTGCCAGGGTGTAATAGTCCATGTCGTAGAGCGAAATAACTTCTTCTACATTATGTCCAAACTCATGTACAGCGATGTTGTATCCCTTATAATCCATACCTTTAACACCTACGCGCGTGCGCAAACGTGCGGGTTGCTCTCTACCCACACAAGGGCGAGCATGCCCCGAACCACGAGCCGCTTCTACTACGATATGCGATGCCAATTCTTTAGCTTTCTCAGGTGCAAACCCTAGTTCCATGAGCATGCGTGGCATATCTTTCTCGAAGGCTTTGGCATCGGGATAACGCATTTGAGTTTCAGCGGTTAGCACATCTTCGGAGATATTGCTACGGCTCTTGAATCCGTCGTACCATATATCATATGGACGAAGATCACGACCTAAACGTTCGCGGATAATTCTTGCTACTTGCTTCACCTCGTCCGATTGGATAAGTTGGGTGAAGAGTGCTTCGATTTCTTCAAAAGGAATCTGCAAGTCCTCGTTGAAGGTGCGCAGTACATGTGATGGGGCATCCGGACGATGCTTATCTATCGCTTGCAAAGCATGGAAAATATTGATAATTTGCTGATAACGTGTGTCTGGCTCACGGCTGATATCCACTTTGAGCTTGATGTCTGAATCGGGATTACCACTTACATCGTTGGTCGTAGGGCACCAGAGTAGTTTATCATTGCTTACTACGCAATTAGGTATTTCTTGGCGGATAATACGCAGCATCACTTGGTAAATCATCTCTTGTTTTTCGTGAGCGTAAGGCACGGTAGTATAGTTGGATTTGAGTTCATCGCGTAGGTTCCAATGCGAGAGCAATGCCATTGGTTCTTGCCACAGTTGCTCGCCTTGTTCATTGCGCAGGCAATGCATCATAATGTTGTAGCCTGCAATATAGTTCTCCGCTTGGCTGAGTGCCTGAGAATAGGTAGCTATCACATTGCCTGGCACGCGGTCGGTGAATACATCACCCAAACGAGCATATGCCCATTCTTGGCGTGACCAGTCTTTACCCAACGTGTTTTTCTCTTCTAGTGAGTAGTGTGGGAAGTTCAGCACGCAGATATGAGCAATTTTATTGGCAAACATATCCTCTGCGAAGTGTGCCATCGGACTATATCCGCTGATAATCCAATCCACTTGTGTCGGCTCACCTTTTCCAAGAAGGGTGGTAGGTTCTTGTAGCGTATTATTTAGCATGTCGGCACTCTGATTGCATTGCTCAATGATATACGCCAAACGATTGTAAAGCATTTGTTTTTCTTCGCAAGTTCCTGCATACGAATCACAAACAAAATCTTGAAAATCAGCTTCAGAACCATCATTCTCTTGCCATAGGGTAGCCACTTGTTCTACGCCGCGTGTAACAAGAGCTACGTCAGCTTCGGGATGCGCTGTGGCGATAGCCTCGATACTGGCTTGGATGGTTGTGTCACTAATCATAACTTGTTTGGGCTTAGCTTGGCAAGCAGTTAGTAGTGCTGCTGTACCTAGAAAAATAATTGGATATTTCATTGTTTTAGTTATATTGCGCACAAAATTACAACAATTTTTGCAAATACGAAAATTTATTTACAACTTTTGCACGGTTTTTGTGTCTCTTTAAACAAACCAACCATTAAACCTATTAACCTTAACTAATTTTTTACGACAATGAAACACAAGTCTACTTTTTTTATCTTCACGTTTGCTGTCTGCGCTACGATAGCATTGCAGGCAAATGATTATGTGATGTTGACTCCGCTGGACACGGCAGCATTACCGGCTATTCCAAATAAAGATTGTGGCGGTAATATTGTGCGTTCTGCTCTTGACGGTAATGCCATGTGGCAACACACACTCAAACAATTACAACGCGAACACTTCTCCGATGAGAGCGTGTACAAACTTATGGTAAAGCTATATCGCAATACCCACAAGCATTATGTCACCTTCCCAGTGGCATATTGGAGTACGGATCCACAAGGAGACTCGTTGTTGGTTTCTGGACGCGTGTACTTGCCCAAACGCCGTTATTTGAATGGAATTGTCATTGCTAATCACTACACCATGACTGCGGATTCAGAACTACCAAGCAATATGCTTTCGATGGAAAGTGTTTACGCCATGAAGGGCTATGCGGTCATTATGCCAGACTATGTAGGTTATGGACTATCGCGTGAGGAGGTGCATCCTTATTTGCATTGGCGTAGTGCTGCACAAACGGCAGTGGACTTGCTGAATTGTATGCCTGAACTCTTGGAGTATTATGGTTACTCATATCCGATAGATGTGGTTGTAACGGGCTATTCACAGGGTGGGGCAGTGGCATTGGGTGTGACACGGATGTTGGAGGAATTAGATAGCACATGGATTGTACGCAAACTCTATGCGGGGGCAGGTCCGTATGATCCTGCTGGTACGTATCTATATAGTATGGAACGTGATGAGATGGGTATTCCTGCTGCTATTCCGATGATTGTCATGGGGTTGAGCGATGCGTATGATATGGAGGTTGAATTAGAAGACTTTTTTCTAGAACCGCTATTATCTAATTATGAGGATTGGATATTGTCAAAAGAATACACAGTCAGTGAGATTAATCGCCTAATGGGCTCTACAATCATGAGCGAATTGATGACGGAAGATGCGCTTACATTAGATAGTCCGCAAGCAGATATGCTCTATAAGCTATTGCTACGGAATAGCAATGTGGGGTATGATTTGCAATCACCTGCCTATTTCCTCCATAGTTTGGATGATGAGGTTGTTCCTATGCTGAATACAATCAACCTACAAGAGCAGATGCCTGATGAAAGCGGGAAAACCTATGATTATAACCACTATGGCTCACATATGGCTGCTAGTGTTCCATTCATGCAGTATGTCTATCAAGACCTATAACCCAATCCCTACGAGGATTGTCTATAATATATCACTTTAACTTAAAAACTAAACAACTATGAAAAGATTTTTCCTAATGGCTTGTGTTGTCGGCCTGTTTTCAGCATGCGACGCATCTGATGTTGACAACAGTACTGTAAAATCAGTAGATTTGGATCGCTACCTAGGTAGTTGGTATGAGATCGCTAAATTCGATCACAGTTTTGAACGAGGTTTGGACTATGCGATGGCGCGCTATACCTTGCGCGATGATGGCAAAATTGATGTCTTGAACACGGGCATTAAAGATGGACGCGCAAAAGATGCTAAGGGTATCGCTAAAACGACAGATGTTCCGGGCTTGCTACGTGTTTCCTTCTTCGGTCCATTTTTCAGTGATTACCGCATTATGATGTTAGATGAAGACTACCAATATGTGTTGGTGGGCGGTAGTACTGACAAATATCTGTGGATTCTATCACGTACACCCGTATTGGAGGATGCCACCAAATCGCTCATTCTAGCCGAAGCCGATCGTCGTGGCTATGATACCAGCAAACTTATTTGGGTAAAGCAAAGCGCTCAATGATACATTTAAGCGATGTCATCGTTTGAGGATTCGTCCATATACGATTCGGGTAGCGCTTTCTTGGTCTTAACGCCCATATCACGTAAGCGATAGCCTGTATCGAGTACACTACGGGAGCCAATCATCAACTGATGGTTGGCTTCTTCATATGCTTTGGTGGCTTGTTGCAGACTCTTCTCTACTTTGCCAAATTTCTCGATGAAACCGTTTAATCTATCAAGTAGCAACCCTACGGTCTGGAATACTTTGGCGTAACTCTTATTCTGCTCGATTTGACGCCAAGTCACATTCACAATGCGTAGCGCTGCATACAGATTCATCTCGCTGACAATGAAGATACGATCTTTGAGGAAGGTGTCGCGCCAGAGATGCTTCTCATGTGCCATAGCCACTTGCATGGCGCCTTCGTTAGGGATAAACATAAACACGAAATCGGCTGATTTTCTGCCATTTTCGATGTATGCAGCATAGTTTGCTCGGCGTAGTTCGTTGATATGATTATGAATGCTAGTCAAGATCTCCTTAGCATATAGTTCACGCTCATCATCGGTCTTAGCATGGACATAATTGTCGTAGGAAGTGATAGTCATCTTAGAGTCGATGATCACATCCTCCTTATCATCTAAATGCAGGATAAAATCAGGGCGCATAATCTTATTCGTCTCTTCGTTGCGCAAAGTTTGCCCCTTTTCATCGCGCAAAGTGGGTTGATAGACGTAGTGAATACCCTCTTTAAGTCCTTGGCTCTCCAACATCTCTTTTACTACTAATTCGCCCCAATCGCCTTGCGATTTAGGTTGATAGAGTAGGGTTTCTACCAATCGGTCTGCTCGAGTTCCGATAGATTCGGTCTTTTCTACAAGATTTTTGATACTCTGCTCAAGACGAGTGGTAGTATTCCCATGTTGTGTTTGGGTGTCCTTCATCTCTTTCTCTAATTTAGAGATGGTCTCTTTGAGAGGATCAATGATGGAGGACATCTGGGTGCGGTTGGTTTGTTCCAATTTCTCGCTACGTATGTCTAGGAGTCTTTGGGTGGTGTTGGTCAGTTCCGCTTGAAGAAACTTGATTTGTTCCGCCAATTTCTCATCAGCTTGTTGGCGAACAGCCTCGTTCTTCTCTTTCTCGTACTTGAGTTCGAGTTCTTTTTGCGAGAGAAGGAGTTTGGTGTCTTGTACTTTTGTCTGTTCTTCGGCAAGCGCTTGCTCGGCTGTAGTAAGTTGTTGACGAGCATGAGTAAGCTGTTGGCGCATAAGCCAATAAACCAACACTCCCACTGCTACAGATAGGAGAATACCGATGATGGATGCAATGATAATTTCCATAGTCTAATTATTAAAAATGGAGCGAAGATTTCGCTCCATTTTTATGCGTTTGATGAATTACTTTCTTGGAGCAGAAACATATGTTGGATAGAATACTTGTTTGAGACTATCCGCTATATTGTGGTGATTCTTAAGTATCACATTCGCTGGGAAATAGCATTCGCCTGTAATACCAGGAATGCTACGATTCAGACGCAACTGACGGCAAATCTCGTTGCCCTCGTTCCAAGCCGCAGCCATCTTAGGATTACCCATATGGTAAGGTGCCATACCAATATATACGCGGCATTTGTCCGAAGCATGTTGAGCCCACCAATATGCTAGCGTCTTATAATCAGCCACCTTCTTACCAATCTCCCAATAGAGTTGAGGTACTACATAGTCAATCCAACCTTTCTCCATCCAAAGAAGGATATCGGCATAGAGTTGGTCATAGTTTTGCAATCCATTAGTCTCACTTCCGCGTGGATCGTTCACCTTGTTACGCCAAATACCAAATGGAGAGATTCCAAACTGTACATGAGGTTTGATACCCATGATGGTGTTGTGTACTTGCTCAATAGCCTTGTTCACATTATCGCGACGCCAATCGCCTACATTATCAAATCCGCGTGGATCAGCCGCAAAGGCCTCTGCATCAGGAAACTCCTCACCAGAGATAGGATAAGGATAGAAGTAGTCATCCATGTGAATGGCTTGGATATCATAACGGGTTACCAAATCAGCTACCACTTTACACAAGAAGTCGCGTGTCTCTTGCAAGTGTGGTGCATAGTACCATTGTTTGCCATATTTCACAAACCACTCAGGGTGCTTGTGATACATGTGGTTTGGTGCTAAATCTTCAATATTCATTGCAGGAAGAGTCACACGATAAGGATTGATCCATACGTGTACATCAATACCGCGCTTATGCGCTTCCGCGCATACAAACTCCAATGGGTCGTAAGTGGCTGCCTCTCCTTGTTTGCCAGTCAACCAGTGGCTCCAAGGCTCCAATTCAGAAGGATAAAGGGCATCCGCAGTTGGACGAACTTGATACACGATAGCATTCAGGTTCATCTTTTGAAACTCGTCCAACATGGCAATCATATCCGCTTTTTGTTGCTCATAGTTGCCAATAGCCGCTTTAGTAGGGAAATCGATGTTAGCTACAGTGCTCACCCATGTGGCACGAAAATAAGGCTCTGCTGCGCTGCATAGCGCTACAATCATCACAAATAGTGATGTCAATAGGGTCTTTTTCATGTTTTTATAATTTAATTCTTAATTCAAAATTAGAATAGTCGTTGCGCAAAAATGGTAAGGTAGTCGATCCAGTTTTCCCATGAGTGTCCGCCAGCAGATTCATGGTACTCATATAGATATTGCTTCTCATCCAAATATTGGCGATATACAACATTGTCTTGATAGAGGAAGTCGTCCACACCGCAAGCAATCCAATAGAGTTGTGGAGGGCAGGCAAACTGTTGCGCAAGTAGTGCCTCTGTCTGCTGGTAAGCAGTTTTATCAGATAATGCCAACGCGCTCATCTCGATGATGCGCTCAGAATGTGGCTGCTTGGTGTGAGGCACATATAGCGCTGAGAAGATACCTACATAGTCAAATGATTGATTGAGCAATGCTGCGGTGTGCATGGTATGGAATCCACCCATAGATAGACCTGCAATGGCTCTATGCTGTTTGTCTGTGAAGGTACGGAAATGCGCTTCTGTCCACGCAATGAGTTGGCTGAAGTTCTCTTCAAACGTACTCTCCATCCAAAGACGTGTCTCTGCTGGGTAGTGCTTGCCTGTTTGTTCTAGATAACCGTTAGGCATTACCACGATCATAGGTTGGCATAACTGGTTGGTTATTAGTGAGTCGAGGATAGCTTTGGCTTTACCTTTGGTTATCCAACCTGTCTCATCATCACCGCTGCCGTGCAATAAATACAACACAGGATAATCCTTCTCAGAAGTGGCATATCCTTCTGGTAGATAGACTGCTACACCCGCCTCTCCAATGCTGGAGGAATAGGATGTTACGATTACTTGACTGGGTTCAATGGTTTGTTTTGCCTTTGGGCAGCATCCTGCACACGCGATTAGCAGTACGAGTACGAGGATATTCAGAGATTTGTTTTTCATGATATTTAGTATGTATTATTGGAGTACGCACAAATGCGGTGCAAAGTTACTACAAAAAATGCACATACGCAAGTAAAGCGAGTAAAATATGTAAAAAAGATAGACAATCTATCTCATACGATATTTAACACCTCATTCAAGCTCGCTTGGGAATGAGGTGATGAATAGCGGATGAATCAGGTATCAACCGAGTTAAGAGAAAATTATCTGTTTGTTAAGTCGCCTTCAAGTTACCTGCGGATTAGGCGACCAGAAGGAGTCGACGGAACGCACTCCGAGCGCAGCGCACGAAGAGTCCCCACTCTGAGGAATCAGCGCAAGCATAGAACAAATTAGGCGACCACTGTAGCACATCTCTAGGACTTCTGTGGGACTTCTGTGGCTTTTAGGTTGCTCTCAAGTTGGCTACAGGCTACGCGACCATTTCGCGACCTGAAGGAGTGCGACGGAACGCACTCCGAGCGATGTGTCCGAAGAGTCCCCACTCTGAGGATGAAACACGAGCATAGAACAAAAAAGCATATCTATGGGCTAGTTGTGCCTTATCTGTAGCGATTGTGTGTCAAATGTTTATGCCTCTATATATTATAGTAATGCCGTATCTTCGGCATTTTGGTAGTTTTGTGCCGAAGGTTAAGCTATCAATCTAATTCAATACAAGAAGCCAAACAACCAAAGCGGAATTTTATTACCTAAAGCATATTCAATATCATCTGCTGCAATAAATGCATTATTAGCATTAGCGATTTGTTTGCCATCTTTGCTCGCTCCTCCAACTTCAATAGTGTACTTGCGATCAATCACAAAATCACCTTGTTTAGCATATTCCACAGAGTGTGCATAAGACAATTGATTGACAAAAAAGGTCTCTCGCTCCGTACCAACCTCTACATTTGTCAGCGAAAGGGCATGCAACAAATTGCAGTTCTCCAAATAAATCTTATCCGGTTTTTGCATGCGTTTAAGATTGAGCATATCACTATACAACAAGTTAAGCAGTTTCGCGCGATGCAGGTGTGCCAAATAAGTAATAATCGTATTGCGATTCAATTCTGCCGTTTGCGCCATCTTGCTGATGTCCACTGCAAACGGTACACCACTACTTACCACAGAAAGTAGGCTTCTCAGTTTGCGCACATTGGCAATATCTACATTGCTGAGTTGAGGTAATTCAATCTCAAGAATCATTCCCACCACTTTTTGTACTTGTGTCAAATAATCAATACCCTCTTCGACAAAGAACGGATAATAACCTTCTTTAAGGTATTGCGAGAAGTATTGCAGGGGTTTGCATTTATCTACGATTTGCTGTGAGCGTTCCAATCCGTGCTGCAGAATATCCTCCAACGACATAATGGGCAAATGTATATTTTCCTTAATGCTTAAATACTCGCGGAAAGAAAGTCCCTGCATGTCATAACTAACGCATCTGCGGGATAGGTCAGCTTCTGCGTTTAAGATATTGAGCAATGAGGAACCTGTGAATACGATTTTTAACTCAGGGAATCCGTCATAGATATTTTTGATTTCACGGCTCCAACCTTCGTATTTGTGTACCTCATCCAAACACAGGCATTCGCCTCCTCGTTTATGAAACTCCTCTGCCAACTCCAATAGTGTATGATGCGAAAAATACAGATGATCCATGCTGGCATATAATGCCTTTTGTGGATTTGAACCGTATGTTTTTTTGATGTGTTGAAGCAACATGGTTGTTTTGCCTACGCCACGTGCACCACGGATGGCAATCAATCTAGACTGCCAATTGATTTGTTCCATCAGACTGCGCTCAAATGGGGCTTTTACATGCGATAAAAGTCGCACATGTTGTGCTTGAAGTTGTTCCATAATTCACTCTTTTATTGAAAATCGCTGCAAAGGTACAACTTTTTGCTTAATAAAACAAGCATTTTGAGATAAAAATTGCTTATTCGATTAAGCATTTTGTGTTTTTATATATTCCGAATAGCTATTGTTACTATGATTCATATTCTATAAGATTAGAGAATTTGTAGGGTAAAGTGGTATATACAACACACGGGAAGTGTAGTGTTTACTATGCTTCCCGCGTGAGTGATTTTTTTTGAAAAAAGTTTTCGTGTGCTGCAGAATCGCTTGCGATTAATCGTTCGAGCCCATTGGGCGAGATAAGAAGATTGTGCTGATTTTAACTGTTAGATCGCTTTCAAGTTACCCGCGGGCTTGGCGACCATTTCGCGACCTGAAGGAGTGCGACGGAACGCACTCCGAGCGCAGCGCACGAAGAGTCCCCACTCTGAGGAATCAGCGCAAGCATAGAACAGATAACAAGGAGATCTCTGGGACATCTGTGGGCTTTCGGTGGCTTTCTATAAACGCATCTCTATAATAATGCTGCAAAAATCTTCGGCACAGAAGGAGTTTTGTGCCGAAGATTTGTAAATATTGCTATAAAAAGGTGCTTAAAGCAAGCGGAAGGTGTTGATTACCAACGCCTCCCGCTTGGGTGATTTTTTTGTTATTTTTTTCTTCGTGCCGAAGATTGTGCCGAATGTCTGCAGTAAAATTGTAGAGAAGGCAAATTACTTTTGTATTATTTCCCAATGACCACTATAACCGCTACCAACAAAGTTGATATGTTTTAGTTTGGCAAGGTGGCGTTTGATAGTCCTTATACCCTTTTTACTTTTTTGAGCTAATTCTTCCGTAGTAATTTTAGGATTGCTAGCAATTTCATTTTCAATCCAACTATCCAAATCTAACCCTTGAGTCTCACCTTGGGTATCATCTTGAGTGCCATCTTGAGTGCCACTTTGAGTGTCACCTTCATTGAGTACATGCAGAACCAATTTGACTTGCATTAATTCGGTTTAACTTAATGACATATTATAAAACTTAATTTTATTTTATCCTAATGTAAATTAAAGTCTCTGACCTTATGTACTGGCCAATATTGTTCTATCTTAGCATAATTATCCATAAACAAAAACTTTTTTTCTCCTACTAGGTTAACTAATTCTTTGAAATGAATCAAATCTTGACTAGATTTGACAATTACGAATTCGATATCGTTGTATGTAAATTTTAAGTCTTCAGGAATTCTCCATTCACGTTCATGAGAAAAATCAAGAGTTTTTTTAGGTCCATTAGGTAAGTCTTCTGAAAAATCAGAATAAGATGGTTTAAAGGGTGTTGTAAATAATTTTAAGCTATTGTCCCATTGTTGTTTTTCATATAAAGTTGGACGTATATAAAACACAGGATTACCGCCCTGTTGAAAAATATATTGCTTTTTAAAACCGATAGCATAACACGAATAATGCGACGCATGTGCAAGTAGACTTCCCCATACACATTCCGTAAAACACACTGCATTCAAATTCACCCACGGAAGCCTTGATGCTAAAATTGTTTTTGTGCGCAATATATTTATTAATTTATCACGTGCATTAATGTTTTTGGTCACTTCAATTGTAGGATTAAACATTGAGCGGCTACAAGGACGACTTCCTTTTGTGAAATGAACCAAATACTCTGAATAATCTGGTCTGTTTTCCATAATATTCTACACTATTTGTATCGTGCGCACTCTTTAAGGTTATAAAATCTACATTTAGAAAGGTCTATATACATGGTATCTTCTATTTCGTTGCAAAGTTACTAGATTTTTTTGATATAAGCAAATAAATGTGCTAATTTCTGAGAAAATATAAGATTATCTGCACATAATTGACAAATGCAGTATATGTTTACCTATATGATGTGTTTTTGTGATACAGAGCAACGCATTGGAATAGGCGTGCTGCAAGTTAGACGACCACTGTAGGACATCTCTAGGACTTCTCTGGGCTTTCTGTGGCTTTCTATAAACGTGTCTCTATAATAATGCAGCAAAAATCTTCGGCACGGAAAGGGTTTTGTGCCGAAGATTTGTAAATTTTGCCATAAAAAGGTGCTTAAAGCAAGCGGAAGGTGTTGATTACCAACGCCTCCCGCTTGGGTGATTTTTTTTGAAAAAAGTTTTCGCGTGCCGAAAGTAGTGCCGAAGATGTAAATTTACTCATCCAAACAAGTTGTATCGAACAAGAAGTCAAATACGCCAATTCTTAGTACACCTTCATTGCTGTAAAACTTTCCGCCATAATCACCTGATATGATTACCTTTCGGAAACTGTCCTCTATCTTCATCAATGGACGTTGTTCTTGAGCCACTTTCTCCGCATCTAACATCATATATGCAGACTGAATGTAAATACGTTGTGAGCCACGATTGATAACATAATCCACTTCTAGTTTTTTATGCTTATTTTTGCCATCTGCACTTTTTTCCCATATCTCAACTAAACCAACATCTACAGAATAACCACGTGAACAGAGTTCGTTGTATAGAACATTTTCCATCATATGGCTGTTCTCAATTTGTCGGAAACCAAGAATCGCATTGCGAATACCTGGGTCTTCAAAATAATATTTACTATCTGCACCTATGTATTTGCGCCCTTTGATATTATAACGCATGGCTTCGCTAACCATAAAAGAATCTTTAAGGTGCTCTAGATATTTAGATACGGTATTGGCAGACATTTTGATGTTAGCAGCAGATTTGAAGGTGTTAGCTATCTTGGATGGGTTGATTGTTGCGCCCATAGACGATGCCAACACTTGCAGGGTCAGTTCCAGTCCTTCTTCATTTTGCAAGCGATTACGATCCACAATATCGCGAAAGTATATAGTATGATACATTTCTTTCAGATAGGCAATTTTCTCTTCTGCTGATGGCAGTAATGCTACAGCAGGTAATCCGCCATAGGCATAGTAATCTTGCAGTGCATCGCGTTTATCACCACCAATACCCTCATAGTATTCTGCAAAACTTAGTGGGCGTACTCGTATTTCCCAACCTCGTCCACGAAACTCAGTAATAACATCTTTAGATAAGAATTTTGCATTAGATCCTGTTACATAAACTTCGACATTAGGAATATGTAAGTAGGAATTAAGTACATCTTCAAATTCAGGAACTAATTGTACCTCATCTAGAAAGATATAGTATTTGTTTGGGTCTTTGAGTTGACTGTCAATGTACTCCAATAGAGTATCAGGGTTACGAAGTCGTTTGTTTCTTCGATCTTCCAAATTGATTTGAATGATATGATCTACTTGAATACCTCGCTCCAAAAGATAGTTCTTAAATAACTCAAATAATAGGAACGATTTACCACAGCGACGAATGCCTGTGATAATTTTTATCATTCCATTTCCGTCAGCAGAAATAAGTTTCTGAAGGTACAAATTGCGATTAAATACCATAATTACAGAGTTTTTTGGTGATTTTTCACTGATTTTTGCTGCAAATGTAGTGCTTTTTTATGACTTGACCAAATATTTAAAGAAGAAATATCAAAATTTTGCCTATTCTATTAGCTTTTTTTGCGTATATACGCATTTTTGACGACTGCAAAGGCTCCAAACAGGTATACATACAGCAAGCGGGATGGATTGAGTATCAATCATTTCCCGCTTTTGTATTTTTAGAAAAAAGTTTTCGCGTGCCGAAAGTTGTACCGAAGAAATTACCTGCTTTTTGTATACCCTTAGTATACCTTTGCTATAGGATGAGTAACATGGTTTGTTAGGTGACCTGAAGGAGTGCGACGGAATGCACTCCGAGTGTGGAGAAGCCAATTGATATTGGGCTTCGAAAAGGGAAGGCGGTCGGGGAGACCAAGCCGACCGAAACAAAGAGAAAAGTCCCCACTTTGAGGAATCAGCGCAAGCATAGAACAAATTAGGCGACCACTGTAGGACATCTCTAGGACTTCTGTGGGCTTTCGGTGGCTTTCTATAAACGTGTCTCTATAATAATGCTGCAAAAATCTTCGGCACGGAAAGGGTTTTGTGCCGAAGATTAGAGAAAGCGGAGGGTCAAAGGGTATCTAGAACACGTGGGAAGTGTAGTATTTACTATGCTTCCCGCGTGAGTGTATTTTTTTTGAAAAAAGTTTTCGTGTGCCGAAGATTGTGCCGAAAGTTTAATCTCGCAAACATGCCAATGGTATTACTTTGACACCATCTTCGCGAGTATATGCAAGTTGTCCTCCTGTGATAACCATCATTAAGTCAGGTTCACGTAAAGGTACTTGCTTTTCATATTTATTGTATTCACGAATTAGATCGCGTAACTCTATCAAATGATTAGCACCTTCTTCAATCTCTGAACTACCCAGTTTGAACTCAATCAACGCAAATTGTCCATTAGCAATGCGCAAGACAGCATCTGTTTCTAAATCGTAACGGTCGTGGTAATAAGACAAACTACCTCGCATAGCTTGTGAATAAGCTCGCAAATCACGAATGCCCATTGTTTCAAAGATAAATCCAAAAGTTTTCAAGTCCATCTCCAATATCTGTGGTGTCAATCCCAGTGCCGACACAGCAATAGAAGGGTCACAGAATTCGCGTTTCATACCGCTACGAATAGCGGATGCTGAACGAATAGCAGGACACCAAGCAGGTAAATCTTGAATAACGAAGAGGCGTTGGAAGGCATTCAAATAACTATCGAATGTACTTTGAGAAACGCTCTCAAAGTTGGCAACCACATCTTTTAGCATATTCGTCTTTTTTGCCAATGTGGAGATGTTACGTGCATATGATCGCAATATGGCTCGTGCCAACTCTTCGTTTCGTTGTACACCATCTACGGTAGAAATATCCGTAGCACAAAGACTATCAATATAGTTTTTGGCGACATTTAGTTTGGCAGTATTACTTTTGGCAATATGTGCAGCAGGCCAGCCACCACGACATGCAGCAAAGATTAATTCTTCCACACTGATTCGAGATGTGACACCATCAATGTCCAAATTAGGATTGTCAAACAATGCCTTAAGTGAAATTTCTCCTGTAGATTCCCCCGTTTCATACAAACTCATCGGATGCATTCTTAGCCGAGCTATACGACCCGTACCCGAATGCATGATTTGTTGATTATCCACAGAATTGCTCCCCGTCAAAATAAACTGTCCCATTTCTTGTCGCTCATCCACAGTTACACGTACTGCATCCCACAATTGTGGGATTATCTGCCATTCATCAATCAGGCGTGGCGTTTCACCTTTTAAAAGAAGTGAAGGTTTGGTTTTTGCCGTAGTAATATAAGCTTCGCGCGTATCAGGATTTTGCAAACGAATAACACTCTTAGCGTGTTGTTCCGCTGTAGTTGTCTTGCCACACCATTTAGGCCCCTCTATCAGTACTGCGCCTGATGAATCTAACAATTCCTCTAATAGACTATCAACTTTTCTCTCAATATATGCCATATAGGTTAATTTTTGAAATACGCTGCAAAGGTACTAAAAATAAATGACGTATGCAAATCATTACGTGTTTTTGTGGCATTTTATTATGTGTTTTTGTGGAATTATGTTACGTGTTTTTGTGGTAACTAACTGAATGCGATTTGAGAATTTGTTGGGTAAAGTAGTATATATGACACGCGGGAAGTATAGTAATTACTAAGCTTCCCGCGTGAGAGTATTTTTTTTGAAAAAAGTTTTAGCGTGCCGAAAGTTGTGCCGAAGGTTTGTAGTGACTAATCGGTGGCTGTTAGGTTGCGTTCTAGTTTTGTGGCTCTTTAAGTGGATATAATACAACAGATATATCGTCTGGTTCAAACTTATACATCGCAAGCAAACGATGTATTTGGCGCAATTTGTTATTTGTATTACATGCTACATGTAAATAGATTCCCTCTGCGATTTTGTTAGCACTTTTGCTTGGCTCTGATAAAAAGTAATTTTCCGAAGCATCATGTGATAAATGATATAAGATAGAACCATCCATTTCATATAATGTTTTTACTATGCGAGTAAAAGCATCTGCCCAACTATCCACATGAGTGGTTGCGCCATTGAAAGTATATGACTTAATATAACGCCCTTTAAACTGATAATCAGCATCAATAGGAATGGATTCTTCCTCTACAACCAATGGTACATATTGAGAAATAGGGTAAGCCCAAATAGAACATGCTGCATGTGCAAGTTCATTACAGCGTTGTTGCATTTGTTTTACTGTCCAATGCTCTTGCTCGCTAACATACTTATTCATAGCCACACAACTATACTTAAATCCTTTCATTGTAGGTATGGATGGTATGCCATCTCGTTTTTCTGCGAACTTTCGATTACTATATTCTGAATTATAGGCAGTCAGCGTAAGATTTCCTATATTATGAATCCATTTTTCAAAGTCCTCATTACCAAAATCATCTCCTAACTCTTTTCGCCAATCATCAGTCAATGTTTGTGGCATGATATGTTCGATACTCAGCACACCATCTTCAATCTTTTTCTTGGTTCCTTCCGCCTCTTTATTCATCGACTCTTCTAATTTATAGAATAGATAGAGACGATAGTTGCTACGCATTTTATAAACCTCTCTCTCTTCGAAGCTGCGCACAAATTGCGAATCATTTGGGAACTCCCAATACGAAATACCATGCTGGAGAAGATATATAAATACATCAGAATAAGAATAGTTATCATACATTTGTTTCAATATACGATTATGCATATTGGCAAACACCTTATTCAAACCAGTATTATAATAGCCGCTCATTATTCGACGGAATAGGAAGACTTCCATGACATCCAAAACCTTTTCAACTTCCGACGAAGCAAGTTTTTCCTCCTGATAATAATTGAGCATAGCAAGCAAGAATGGATAGGTTGTAGTTATCTCTAACTGCTCTAAGTTTGCCATAATCTCATTCATTTTGGATGTTCCCACTTTTGCCTCTTTTATACCCTTAAATATTTGAGAGTACATTTTAAGGTCAATGAGAAGTGGCTCGATATCATTTATATAGCTGTCAGAAACATACTCTTTAAATACCCTATATACGTCCCCTTTGTTTGGAATTGAATTTAGTTTCATCGTGAGATAATCACGCATAAACTCCTCCAAATGTATATTGGTATGGCGTTCAATAGGCAGCCAATAGTTATTGTAGAAATCCTCTTGCGTGTTTGCACTCAGCCCCATCAAAACATAATTACGAATTTTGTCTGTTTCATTTAGACTTACACCTGTGGAGTTAATTGTTTCAAATACTAACTGAGCATTATCTCCGTCAGATGGAATCAATTTAACTTCCACAAATTCCAAACGCCCTTGAATAGCATCAAAGAATTTTGTCGGATTGATATTATGTGCAAGTATTTCTTCGTAAAAATAGTTGTAGTTAGATGTTATTATAGATTCTGCTACAAATTCATCGTTATTGCCAAAAAGTGCATCATATGCTTTGCTATCATCACGGAAAGGCTTCAGCTTCATACGATGATTATTGTCTTTGGCAAATTGATTCATGAGAAATCTATAGTTGATTTGATCTACAAGCGATGCATCATCAGAAACAATATCTCCATTCAAAATAGCATTGCGCAATGCTAACAGAAGTATTGATATAGTAGTTACTCGTTGCTGCCCATCAATAATCACATATGCTTCAGAGTCGTCCACAAACACGATACTTCCAATAAAGTGTTTCATATTAGAATCCTCACATATATTGAGAATATCATGGAAAAGCAACTTGCAATTTTCCTTTCTCCATGTATAACTGCGCTGATATACAGGTATTACTAATGGCTTCGTACTATAGAAGAATTCTGATAATGTTTTCTTATGTGCTATCATAGTTTTTCCTGATTTTATTCTTAATGAGATTTCTATTGCAAAGGTACTGTTTTTTTTCGATATGTGCAAATGATTGTTCGTAATATAGGAGAATTAGAATTAAAAGTAGTATATATAACATGCGGAAGTTTCTGTATTATAAAAACTTCCGCATGGGTGTATTTTTAAAAAGTTTTAAGGTGACAAGTGTTCTTCTCAAAACTTTCTCGCACTTGGAACAGCGAGAGCATAACATAGAGTCTAATGAATGAGAAATGTTTTGGTAGGACCAACTATGTCTGAAGTTCTACTAAGTGATATAACTCTACTATAGCGAGACGATTAATCCATTTTATTAAGTTTATAGAAATGCTTTATATGTCCTGTTTTTATATTTTCTAATAGAAGCAACTTGTTCTCATACATAAATTCACCTTTGTGATTGATGATGCGATTTATTTCTCCCGTTTTTATAACAGTTTCTGTTACTTCTATATTTACTGCGGGATACTCTAAAGATGTTATTTGAATTTTAGTATCAAATGTGTTATTCGGCTGAGAAATTCCATAAGTTTGTGGATCTAATCCAGACTGTATATCGACTTGTTTGGTATCTGTATCGTAGTTTATCTCTTCTGCCTCTGTTTCTGAAATAAAATGCCATACACTATAATGGTACCATGTTTCTATGGTTCCTGAAACTGAACTCTCGTAAGCCCAATAAGTACCTTTTAAACTGAATTTTTCAGGTTCTTGATTGTTGTCACAAGCACTCATAGAGAAAATAAGGATAATGCCCATTAATTTCAGATAAATTGTTTTCATTGTAGTAATAATTTAAAATGAATATTAAAAGTTATTGCTAAGCCTGTTAAATTTGTTTATGTATATACAAATAAAAGCGTGAACTTTCGTTCGCTTCATTTGACATTTTGAGGTCTTCGACTACCTTTGAGAATCAAAATCTACGGAAAAAGCCCACGCCGATAGCGTGAGCGTTCATAGGCTTCCTTGATTCTCAATAGACTTTTGAAAGTGTCGAAGTTTCAAAATGTCAAGTTTGGCTTATAACGCTATATTAAATATGTCCTCACTATTTAACGTCGGTGAGCGACGATATGTTCATCCGCAAAGCGAGTGGGTTATACTATTTATGTTGCTCTAAGAAGAATTGTTTTTGTTGTTCTATCTCTTGGCGTAACTCTTCTTCAGTAGGCATATAAGGCATGTATTTAGCAGCAAAAATCTGCTCACTATCATGCAATACAGAATAACGCGCAATAGTATTATCGGTATCTGTACATAGTAGTACACCTATAGTAGGATTGTCATCTGATGATTTAACTAAATCATCGTACATACGCACATACATATCCAACTGACCAATATCTTGGTGCGTCAGGCGATGTGTCTTCAACTCAAAAATCACAAAGCGTTTCATCTTGAAATTGTAGAACACAAGGTCTATGTAGAAATCGGATGTTTCTGTGACAATATGTTGCTGACGCTCTACAAAGGCAAATCCTCGCCCTAACTCCAAAATAAACTTCTCAAGGTTATTGATGAGTGCTTGTTCCATGTCGGATTCTGAATAGACTGCATCTTTGCGGAAGCCCATGAACTCAGCGACCATCGGATTCTTGATGTACTCCAATGGTTCTTGATCCGTTATAGCAGGTAAATCTTCTATATTAGGAGCCAATTGAGCCGCTAAACGGCGCTCAAAATATTGGGTAGATATATTGCGATCAAGTTCACGCACCGACCACATGTTTTTAGAAGCATTCTCCAAATACCACAAGCGTGCATCAGGATTGACTACAGACAAAACTCGGCGGAAATGTGACCAGCCCAAATTATGAACACGCGTGTTCACTATCTCCAAATCAGGGAAAGTAAGATAAAACTTCTTATAGTAATCGAGATTTCTCTTGCTATATGTATTGCCATACAATGGTACGATTGCTTCGGCAAGATTCTTAATAAGATGAGTGCCATATTCAGCCCTCGCTTCGCCATGCTGCAGCTCCACAACAATTCGTCGTCCAACATTCCAGAAAGTAGTTATACCTACTTGTTCAACAGCGTTATATGCCTGATTGCGACCATTCTCAATAATTTGGCGCACATCGGCAATAAGCGTGTTGAAAGATTGTGAACACGCGTGTTCACAATATTGCTGGGCTGTATGTTTGATAATATCAGATGACATTTTGGGGTAGTTTCTTGTTTCGGGTGCAAAGTTAGTGAATTATTTTGGATTGGGCAAGATTTTTGCAATTTAATTGTAAAAATAATCGTTAGAGCCATTTAGGCGAGATAAGAAATAAAAATGCCATTTATAAATGGCAATATGTTTTGTTGCTTATAATGCTATATTAAATATGCCTTGCTGGCATTTATAAAAAGATATTCCAATGTCTTCATAGTCTAGTTTACTCGATGGTATTAGTTAGCCATTCTGCAAGATCAATAATTTGGATTCTTTGGTAATTATATTGAGGTACGCGAGTTGTGTATATGCCTGTTTTTATAGATTATTCACTTTCCAAATCGTGATTTTTTTATGATTTGGAAAGCAATTTCGGGTGCAATGGTAGTACTATCCTAATATGGTTCGTCAAGCAGCCCATAATGCCGCAAGCGAGCGTCATCGGGATAAACAAAGAAAGGAAACATTTTTAGGAAATTAGTCAACATTTTTTGGAAAGCAATCTTAAGAAAAGTGCGGAGTTCTTAGCCGCAAGGGCACGATAAAGCTTCGCTCTTCTCTCGGTCGTCTGTCGGTGTTCGGTCGGAGTTCTCTCGGTGGAATAGGGTAAGGTATAAGAGAGGGAAAAGAGAAGGGAATCTTAACAAAAGTACTATTTTAGTTATAAACTATGAGTGATAAATGATAAACAAAATCGCCATCTATGCGTAGGCATAAATAGCGATTATTTGTATAAGTGTGTTATGATCTTCGAACTGCCGTTGATTAGTCTTTCTTTACAGGGGTTTTAGGGAAGATTACCCAGAATGCCAAAGCCACTACCAAGGCGAAGCCAGCGAAGATATACCAGCTAGTACGCCAGCCAGCCCATACTTCCATAGGACCTGCTGCAATCACTGATTCTGCATTAACGAAATGATTCACAATTGCTTGTGCAGCCAAAGTACCGATAGTAGCGCCAAAGCCGTTGGTCATCATCACGAACAAACCTTGTGCGCTGGAGCGTTGGCTTGGGTCGGTCTCTTGATCCACATACAGTGAGCCAGAGATATTGAAAAAATCGAACGCAAAGCCATAGACAATACAACTCAGCACGAACAAGATCACGCCGGGCATACCTGGGTTACCTGCACCGAAGAAGCCGAAACGCAATACCCATGCCAGCATGGCCATCAACATCACCGACTTGATACCGAATCGCTTCAAGAAGAATGGGATGAACAAGATGCACAATGCCTCGCAGATTTGTGAAATAGAGATCAAGATATTAGCGTGTTGTACGCCAAAAGTATCTGCAAACTCCTCAATCGCTCCGAAGCTGGTAATGAATGGGTTAGCATAGCCGTTGGTGATTTGCAAGCACATACCGAGTAGCATGGAGAAGATGAAGAATACTGCCATCTTCTTTTGTTTGAACAGGGCGAATGACTCCAAACCGAGTGCCTCAACGAGTGACTTATTCTCTACATGACCTTTGGTTGGGCACTTAGGCAATGTCAATGCGTAGATTGCCAATGCGATACTCAAGCCACCGCTGACGATGAATTGTTTAGGAGTGGCTTGGAAGCCGCACAAGTCCACAATCCACATGGTTACGATGAAGCCCACGGTACCCAACACGCGGATAGGTGGGAATGCCTTTACGGTGTCAAGGTTAGCTTGGGTCAAAGCCGTATAAGCCACCGAATTGCTGAGCGCAAGGGTAGGCATGAAGAATGCTACCGAAGCGGTGTAGAGCGAGAAGAGGGTAGAGAAAACTACGCCATCGCCTGCCATCAGTCCGTAGGCGCCTGTAGCAATCATAAAGGTACCTGCCAATGCGTGGCACAGACTGAGTGCTTTCTGAGCAGGAATCCAACGGTCTGCCACGATACCCATGAGTGCGGGCATAAACAAGCTCACGATACCTTGGATGGAATAGAACCAGCCGATATTGGTAGCCATACCGTGCGTAGCAAGGTAGGTACCCATAGATGTTAAATACGCTCCCCAAACGGCAAATTCGAGGAAGTTCATAATCGTCAAACGAAACTTAATGTTCTTCATATCTTTTTGATTTTTAGTTAAAATTCACTTGTGAAATGGAACTTGATATTCTTGTAGTCGTTCTGCGCCATCTGGAGGACGTAGCCGCTATCTGCCATGAAGACATCACGACCCTCTTTGTCCTTCGCCATATACTGGGCTTTGCGTTTCTTGAACATCTCCAACTCGGCTTCGTTGTCGCTCTCTATCCAGCAAGCTTTGAACATCTGCAATGGCTCCCAACGGCATTTAGCTTGGTACTCATGCTCCAAGCGGTGTTGGATAACCTCAAACTGCAATTGTCCTACTGTACCGACAATCTTGCGACCATTGAATTGGCTGACAAACAGCTGCGCCACACCTTCGTCCATGAGTTGGCTGACACCTTTGTCGAGTTGCTTTTGCTTCATTGGGTCGGCATTCTCGATATACTTAAACATCTCAGGTGAGAAAGAAGGCAAGCCCTTGAAGTGGAGATTCTCGCCGGCAGTGAGGGTGTCGCCGATCTTGAAGTTGCCTGTATCTGGCAAACCTACTATATCGCCTGCAAAGGCCTCGTCCACGGTCTCTTTGCGCTGCGCCATGAAGCAGGTAGGCGCTGAGAAACGCATTTGGCGGTTCTCGCGCACATGTTTATAATAGGTGTTGCGCACGAACTTACCGCTACAAATCTTGAAGAACGCGATACATGAGCGGTGGTTAGGGTCCATGTTGGCGTGGATCTTAAAGCAGAAAGCCGTAAAACCATCTTCCATAGGTTCGACCTTACGCTCAACTGCCTCCACTGGGCGTGGCGAAGGAGCAATCTGCACGAAGCACTCAAGGAGTTCCTTCACACCAAAGGTGTTCAATGCCGAACCAAAAAATACTGGCGCCAGGTCGCCTGCGAGATAATCCTCACGAGAGAAAGGATTATACACGCCCTCAATCATCTCCAGATCCTCTTGGAGTTTGAGCGCATCTTGCTCGCCAACGAGCTCGGCAATCTGTGGGTCGGTAACGTCGTCAAAACGCAATGACTCGGTGACTTGCGTTTTGTTTGGGGTATAGAGGTCGAGGGTCGATTGGAAGATATTATACACGCCTTTGAATCGCTCGCCGCTGTTGATTGGCCACGAGAGTGGGCGCACATGTATGCCGAGTTCGCTCTCTACCTCGTCCATGAGGTCGAATGGGTCTTTACCCTCGCGGTCCATCTTATTCACAAACACCATCACAGGGGTCTTGCGCATACGGCAGACTTGCATGAGGCGGCGGGTCTGTGTCTCCACACCTTTGGCGGAATCAATCACAATGACTACGGAGTCCACAGCAGTCAGCGTGCGGAAGGTGTCCTCTGCAAAGTCCTGGTGACCAGGAGTGTCGAGGATATTGATATGGTAGTTGTTGTAGTCAAAACCCATGACGGAAGTAGCCACGGAGATGCCGCGCTGCTTCTCGATCTCCATCCAGTCGGAGGTGGCGGTTTTGCGAATCTTATTGCTTTTTACGGCTCCCGCTACGTGGATAGCACCTCCGTAGAGCAGGAGTTTCTCGGTGAGCGTCGTTTTACCCGCATCTGGGTGCGAGATAATCGCAAAGGTGCGGCGACGCAAGATTTCTTGTTGTTCAGCGTTGGTTAACACAATCGTTTTATGTCGTTTTAATAGTTGTTATTCAAAAGCTATCTTCGGGGTATCTTCAGGGTATCTTCGGGACATTAGCATGTGCACCATACCAGACGAATACCGAGCAAATACATTGTGAGAACGGCAATCGCAACACCGATGAGTATAGCAGCAATCGCGATGCTCCATTTGCTACCTGTGGAGAGGCCTTTCTTAGCGAATGGGTCGTTGAGTTTCACGATAGGGAATTGCGCTTGGTCGGTGAGCGTGTTGCCGAACAATACGCTGACGATGGCATCAGCGTTGATTGCCCAACCATTGGCGTTGAGCAGCGGAGCAAGATTGCGCTTGCGGAGTTTCATCCATGCGAGAATCATGGATGGGCCGCTGACCACGATCAATATAGCTGGTACGATGAGCAACGCCCACGCATGCATATCTTTGACTTCTGACAGTAAGCTAGTCAAGAAGGTTCCTATCGAGCCTATAGCCAAACCAACAGCCGCAAAAATACCAGCAAACTTAGCCACATCAAATGGTGCAGGTTGAGCCGCTTGACCTGCTGCAGGTGGTGTTTGCAGTTTGGCGGTCATGTCGGCGAATGACTTCTTCTCCTTCTCCGCTGCGGACTTAGTGATCAATCCGCTCACCCATTCGCCCAGCTTGCGGTAAGGGCTCCAGAAGGCTTGACCGATGGAGATAGGGTTGTCGATAATCTTCACCACTTCCGCCTCCCAGTCGCGACCTTGGCGGTCGTAGAAGAGGGCATTCTTGCCCACTTTGAGGTTGCGTATATCGCCTATGGTCATGGCAGCTACGATTTGCATCTTCTCGCCTGTAGCGTGCAAGGTGCATTGGCAGTAGATCAAGTACATGCCGCTATCAGGAGCTTGGGCATTGTGCTTAGCCATATCGTTTACGCGCAAGCAAAGGTTGCAGGCGCGTTGGTCGATCACCAAAGTACCTGCTTGGAAGATAGCCCATGGGCTGTCCTTGTCATCTCCTCGACCGAGCAGGGCTTTGCCACGTTTGGCGTAGAAATCTTGGAAACTGACGAAGTTGCGAAGCAATGTGCAGAAGTCGCGGCTGAGCAAGAGAAGCTTCTCCAGCGGTTTGTATTGCGCTTGTGCTGCGGTTAGAGCAGCTGCATTGGCAGCTTCAGCAGCAACTTTGCCTGCTTCGTAGTCAGCAATCTTCTTGCCCATCTCGGCGAACTGCTCCTCGGTGAGACCAGGCACAGCCGCATCAGCAGGTAGGGTAGCCAAACCCAAAGATTGCAGTTTTGTGGTATGGAAATATTGGCTATATGCCTCTTGGCATGCTTTGTAAGCTGCTATCACATCGGCTGCATAAGGTGCTTCTGGGGCCGCTTGTGCTTCGATGCTAACGCCCGCAATAGCCGCTTTCACAGCAGCTAGCGACACCACGCCGCCTTCCGCCAACGGAGTGGCTACAGCTAAAATAGCCTCGTCTTTGATGGCTTCGAGAGGTAATGAATCCTTGCCTTTGAGCAAAACATCAGGGTTTTGCAATGTGTTGCACAGCCATTGAGCAGTGGCTATCACGTCCGCGATGTGAATCTTGGCATCATGGTTGTTGTCAATGAGTGCCAAACTCTCATCAGGAATCTCCAAACCAGAAACGGGGCATGCTAATACAGTCCACAATTTCTCGTCCAATTCAGCCAAGTGCTGAATGTCCTTGCCACTTTTGATAACTACGCGTGTGCTACCGCCGATATTGGCGTATGTCCATGTATGTTTCATAGAGTTGTAATATGTTTTAGCTTAAAAAACAGAAAAGTGCTGCAAAAGTACAAAAATATTTGCATATATCAAAATTTTGTTGTAATTTTGCACGCTTTTTTGTGGGCAGACTGTTTATAATGTTCGCTCGCGCGAGAAAAAAGCGGAATAATATGTTTAACTTTTAAAATCGGAAGGCGATTAGGTCCTAAGGTAATTAGGCTATGAGGCTTTCCAAAACATTTGCTAAAATGGCAGAAAATCTTTCACTCCAGAACTTCGACTGGGATGCTTTTGAGAACGAAGCAAAAGGCACACAAAACGAAGAATTACTCAGTAAGTATGACGCTACCCTCAACGCTATCAAAGATCAAGAGGTAGTAGAAGGTACCGTTATGTCAATCAACAAACGTGAGGTAGTTGTAAACGTAGGTTACAAGTCAGATGGTATCGTACCAGCTGCTGAGTTCCGTTACAACCCAGATTTGAAAGTTGGTGACAAAGTAGAGGTTTACGTAGAGAGCCAAGAGGACAAGAAAGGTCAATTGGTACTTTCTCACAAAGAGGCTCGTGCTGCTCGCAGCTGGGATCGCGTTAACGAAGCTCTGGACAACAATGAAGTGGTTAAGGGTTACATCAAGTGCCGCACTAAGGGCGGTATGATCGTTGATGTATTGGGTACAGAGGCATTCTTGCCAGGTAGCCAAATCGACGTTAAGCCTATCCACGATTACGATGTATTCGTAGGTAAGACCATGGAATTCAAGATTGTTAAGGTAAATCCTGATTTCCGCAACGTGGTTGTATCTCACAAAGCTCTTATCGAGGCTGAGCTCGAAGCTCAACGCAAGGAAATCATCTCTCACTTGGAGAAAGGTCAAGTGCTTGAGGGTACCGTTAAGGCTATCATGGCATACGGTGTGTTCATGGACTTGGGTGGCGTAGATGGTTTGATCCACATCACCGACCTCAGCTGGGGCCGCGTAAGCGATCCAAAAGAGTTGCTTGAAGAGGGTCAAAAGATCAACGTTGTTATCCTTGACTTTGACGAGGAGAAAAAACGTATCGCTCTCGGCTTGAAGCAATTGGCTCCTCATCCATGGGAGGCATTGAACGCTGACCTCAAGGTAGGCGATAAGATTAGCGGTAAGGTAGTTGTAATGGCTGACTACGGAGCATTCGTAGAGGTTGCTCCTGGTGTAGAGGGCTTGATCCACGTAAGTGAGATGAGCTGGAGCCAACACCTCCGTTCTGCAAACGACTTCTTGAAAGTAGGCGACGAGATCGAGGCAGTTATTTTGACTCTCGACCGCGACGAGCGCAAGATGTCACTCGGTTTGAAACAACTCAAGGCTGATCCTTGGGAGAACGTTGATACCAAGTATGCAGTTGGCACACGCCACTTCGCTAAAGTACGTAACTTTACTAACTTCGGTGTATTTGTTGAGATCGAAGAAGGTGTTGAGGGCTTGATCCACATCAGCGACTTGAGCTGGACCAAGAAGATCAAACACCCTAACGAGTTTACTCAAATCGGTGCTGAGATCGAGGTTGCTGTACTCGAAATCGACAAAGAGAACCGTCGTCTCTCACTCGGTCACAAACAACTCGAGGAGAATCCATGGGAAGAGCTCGCTGTTAAATACGGCGTTGACACCGTGGTAGAGGGTAAGGTAGCTGAGGTTGCTGACAAGGGTGCTGTGGTAGTACTTGAGGACGGTGTTGAGGGTTATTGCACCACTCGTCACCTCCAAAAAGAGGATAAGAGCCCTGTAGCTGTAGGTGATACATTGAACTTCAAGGTGATTGAGTTCAACCGCGATGCTAAGCGTATCCTTCTTTCTCACCTCCGCACTTGGGAAGAGCGCAAAGAGGCTCCTGTAAAAGAGGCTAAGGCTGCTCCTAAGAAAGAGGCACAACCAGAGTTGCCAAAGGTAGAGAAAACTACTCTCGGTGACTTGAGCGTATTGGCTGACTTGAAGGCTTCTATGGCTGCTGAAGAGAAACCAGCAAAGAAGACTACTAAGAAAGCTGCTAAGAAAGAGGAAACAGCAGAGTAATCTTTCTGGATAAAACAAAAAACGGTATGTCGATTGACATGCCGTTTTTTTGTTGTATTTATTTTCACCATCTTTTCTATACCCTTGCTATACCTTTGTCGAAGGGATAGGGTATGAAAAAAGAAGTGAATATGTTCGATTACATGCGATTAGGTACCTCAATGCCGAGCAATGCCATCGCGCTCTTGATTACCTTAGCCACGGTTTGTGAGAGCAAAAGGCGCAATGCACGTTTCTCAGCATCTGCCTCGTTCAAGATACTATGATCGTGGTAGAAACTGTTGAAGTCACAAGCCAATGCGTATGCATAGTTGGCAATCACAGCAGGCGAGAACTCATCACCCGCTTGACGTACTGCTGCAGGATAATCCACTAGGCGTTGGATGAGCGACAGCTCTTTCTCTGACAACTCCTGAACTCCTAAACTCCTAAACTCCTGAACTCCCTGCGCTTTGCGGAGCACACTCTGTATACGCGCGTACGTGTATTGTATAAAAGGTCCAGTGTTGCCGTTGAAGTCGATACTCTCCGCTGGATTGAAGAGCATGTTCTTGCGTGGATCTACCTTCAGGATAAAGTACTTCAGCGCACCTAGACCTACCATGCGAGCGATCTCGTTAGCTTCCTCTTCGGTGATGTCGGGTAGGGTATTGACCTTATCTTTAGAAATCTCTTTCGCATCGGCAATCATCTGTGCCATTAAGTCGTCGGCATCTACTACGGTTCCCTCACGGCTCTTCATCTTGCCGTTTGGAAGCTCCACCATACCATAGCTGAAGTGCACCAACTCCTTGCCGAATGGGAAGCCCAAACGATCGAGCAGGATACTGAGCACCTTGAAGTGATATTCTTGCTCGTTACCAACTACATAAACCATCTTGTTGATAGGGTAGTCTTGGAAACGCAATTTAGCGGTACCAATATCTTGGGTCATATACACAGATGTACCGTCTGCGCGCAAGAGGAGCTTCTCGTCTAGTCCGTTTTGCGCGAGGTCTGCCCATACTGAGCCGTCTTCGCGGCGGTAGAAGTCGCCTTTAGCAAGACCACGCTCTACTTCGCCTTTACCTACGAGATAGGTGTCGCTTTCGTAGTAGATCTTATCAAAGCCTACGCCCATTTGCGCGTATGTCTCGTCAAAGCCAGCATATACCCATTCGTTCATTTTTTGCCACAGTGCACGTACTTCTGGGTCGTTTTGCTCCCATTTTACGAGCATAGCTTGTGCCTCTTTGATGAGTGGAGCCTCTTTCTTAGCAGTCTCCTCGTCCATGCCGCCTGCCATGAGCTCCTTGATCTCAGCTTTATATTCCTTGTCGAAGCGCACATAGTAGTCGCCAATCAAATGGTCGCCTTTCTTGCCGCTAGTTTCTGGTGTCTCGCCATTGCCAAACTTCTGCCATGCCAACATTGATTTGCAGATATGGATACCACGGTCGTTGACGATATTGGTCTTGACTACATTCCAGCCGTTGGCCTCTTGAATCTTCGCGATGGAATAACCCAGTAGGTTATTGCGCACGTGACCAAGGTGCAATGGTTTATTGGTGTTTGGCGATGAATATTCCACCATCATCAGTGGCTTCTCCTCTTCGCCGCGACTCAGTTGACCATAGTTGTCTGCAGCTGCGATGCCTTGCAACTGCTCCAACCAATAGGATTGAGCAATGCTGAGGTTGAGGAAACCTTGTACTGCATTGTATTGCTCTACAAGTTCGCCTACTAGTGCTTCGCCTACCTCTTGTGCCACTTGTGCTGGGGCTTTCTTAGCTGCTTTTACAAATGGGAATACCACCAATGTGATATCACCTTCAAACTCTGCGCGAGTTTTTTGAAACTGCACTTGCGCAGGAGTAATCTCCACTCCGTACAAGTTTTTGACTGCTTCTTGTACTTTAGGGATAAGTATTTCTTCTAAATTCATATGTAATGTTATTTTTCTTCTTTCTTTCCTTCTACAATCAGTACGATCTCGCCCTTTGGCGGTGTTTGCTTGTAGTGTGCTGCCAATTCCGTGAGTGTCCCGCGTTGGGTATCCTCATGTAGCTTGCTAATCTCGCGACTAACGCTGGCTCTGCGCTCGCCACCCATCACCTCTGCCAGTTGTTCTAAGGTCTTCACCAAGCGGAACGGTGACTCATAGATGATCATCGTATGTGTCTGCTCGGCGAGGATTCTCATGCGTGTCTGACGACCTTTCTTCTGGGGTAGGAAGCCCTCGAAATAGAAGCGGTCGTTAGGCAAACCCGAATCAACCAATGCGGGCACAAAAGCGGTAGCACCAGGCAGACATTGTACTTCCACTCCTTTTTCTACACACGCGCGCACGAGCATAAAGCCTGGATCAGAAATACATGGTGTACCCGCATCAGAAATGAGCGCGACAGTCATACCCGCTGCAATACGGGTAGCCATATCATCGCTGGTCTCATGTTCGTTGAACTTATGATGGCTTTTCAGTGGCGTATGGATATCGTAATGCTTGAGCAGCACAGACGACGTGCGGGTATCTTCAGCAAGAATCAAATCCACCTCTTTCAGTACGCGGAGCGCACGAAAGGTGATGTCCTCGAGATTTCCAACGGGTGTAGGTACGATGTAGAGCATATTTTATTCTGATTCAGGAGTCAGGAACCAAGAATCAAGACTAATTAGTTACGATTGCCACTTTATGGTAATCTGTCTTTGCTCTTTATTCCTTGCTCTTTGTTCTTATCCAAATCGGCGTTTGAGTACGTTCTCAAAGAGTTGTACGGCGGTAGAATCGCTATCCCACTCGAAGTTATCTGCTACATAATCCATGGCCTCTTCCAATGAGCCCAACGCATTGAGTTCGTCCAAAGTCTTTTGCATCAATTCGCCATTGCCTGCAAAGAGTTCGCGTTGGAAGAGGAAACGGTCGCCCAAGGATATGGCTTGGCGGATATCTTCTACGGCGGCGCCAAAGAGTGATGTCTGTAGAGGTTGTGCGCCTTTGGCGGGTTGTGTCGGCTTTGCCGAAGGTGTGTCGCTTGGCGCGAGGTTGTCAGTGCTTTGCACAGGTTGTGGAGTAGGTTCCACGATTGGTTCCACCACTGGCTCTACCACTGGTTCTGCCACTGGCTCTTCTTCCTCTATTATCTCTAGGGACTCTAGTGGTTCTAATGGCTCTGGTTGTTCAGATTCCTCTTGCGGCTCTTCAGCAAATTCTTCTTGTGGTTCTTCTACCAACTCTTCTGGAATTTCTTGCTCTTGTGGATCTTCTACGATGAGTTCGATTTCAACTTCTGGCTCTTCAGCTGGTGTAACTGCCACGCTAGTCGCCGCCAATGCAGCCACTTCTGCTTGCAGCGTAGCAATCATAGTTCTTGCCTCATCGCCTTCATGCCTCATCGCCTCGTTGGCTTCTTCGAGTTGCGCTACACGCGCCTCCAGAGCAGAGAGTTTCTGCTCCAGAGCGGTCGTGTAGTCGGTTATTGTTTGAATAAGATTATTCATAGTTTTTTTATTTCAGTAGCGCCCATAGGCGCGTTCACTTAACAGTAGGCACTTTGTGCCGTCCTCTAAACAAATTACTTCGTTGCGTCTTCGAGTTTCTTCATCATCGCGAACATAAAGATAGCTGCGATAGCACATACAGCTACGAATACGCTCCATACGCCCCACAATGGCATATCGCCCCAAAGGTTACCACCGATAGATACGAGGTAGTTACCGATAGCGGTAGCCACAAACCAGCCACCCATCATCATACCCTTGAACTTAGGAGGAGCCACTTTACTTACGAAGGAGATACCCATTGGGCTGAGAAGGAGCTCAGCGAAGGTGAGGATCAAGTAGGTGTAGATCAATACGTTTGCGTTTACAAATGTAGGATCGCCAGTCACGCGTGCCAATTCTTGTGCGTTAGGAGTGAGCAATCCGATACATGCTACAGCCATCACGATATACGCGATAGTTGCTACTACCATACCCAAGGCAATCTTACGTGGAGCAGATGGCTCTTTGCCTTTCTTAGCGAGTGCACCGAAGAGTGCCATGCTGAATGGAGTGAGTGCTACTACGTAGAATGGGTTGAACTGTTGGAAGATAGGTGCGCTCAAGGTAATGCCCTCAGCAGAGATGTTCAGATACTTGTATGCCAATACGCCCAATGCTGCTACGATAACTACGCCAGAGATAGCTTTGGTCTTTTTCTCTTTGCTTTGTACGAGGGAGAAACCAGCATAAACGATAGCCACGATCATCACGAGGTTGATGATGTCAAACCACATGGTCTGTACGCCTGTGCAGAGTGGTTGTACGAACTCGTTAGCGAAATAGGTGAGTGTCAAACCATTTTGGTGAAATGCCATCCAGAAGAAGATTACCACTGCGAATACGAGGCAGAGTGCCACGATGCGCTTCTTGGTTTGCTCTGGGGTGAGTTCTTCTACCTTTGCACCACCAGTTGCAGCCACTTGCTTAGCAGAGTTCTCCACGTGCTTGAACCAAGGACGGCATGCGTAGTAGATTGCGATACTGAGTACCAATGATGCACAAGCTACCATGAAAGCGAAGTGATAACTGTCGTTTACGCTTACGCCAAGACTGGTTTGTGCCCAATCCATGATCTTCACAGCTGCGGTAGGAGCGAACATCGCACCAATGTTGATAGCCATGTAGAAGAGGGAGAAAGCAGCATCGCGCTTGTCAGCGTACTTAGGATCGTCGTAGAGGTTACCTACCATTACTTGCAAGTTACCCTTGAACAAACCAGTACCGAAGCTGATGAGTACCAATGCAGCAATCATCGCGCCCATAGCGGTACCGCCTGCGCCCAATGGAATTGCCAGCAGAATGTATCCGAGGAACATCACCATGATACCGATAGTCACGCACTTGCCGTAACCGATCTTGTCAGCCAAGATACCGCCTATGAGTGGCAAGAAATATACCAACGCGAGGAAGGTAGAATAGATTTGTCCTGCGGTAGCAGCTTCCAATCCGAAGTTCGCACGGAGGAAGAGTGCAAATACGGCTAACATGGTGTAGTAGCCAAAGCGTTCGCCTGTGTTGGCAAGCGCCAATGCAAACAGACCTTTTGGTTGATTTTCAAACATAAATAAGTTCGTTTTTTATGGTTAATATTATTAGTTTTCTCTGAATTATACCAAATATCGCGCAAAGTTAGTGAAAATTTTGCATATATGCAAATGATAGTTGCAAAAGTGTCGAAAAAGACTCAAATCCCAAAATCATTTGCACCCTGCCTCTGCATCAAACCACTCTGGCACATCAAACTGCTCCTCTACGCTGTAGCCCAACTGCTCATCGGCATACACCTTTTGCATATATATCGACCAGATAGGTAGTGCCATATTGGCTCCTTGACCTGCTGCCATGTTGTCGAAGTGGATACTACGGTCTTCGCCACCTACCCACACACCGCTCACCAGCGATGGTGTGAAGCCTACAAACCATCCATCGGAGTGGTTCTGCGATGTACCCGTCTTACCGCCCATCGGTGCTTTGAGTCCGTAGCGGAAGCGTGCACGCACACCCGTACCATGATCCATCACATTGCGGAGCATGTAGATCATCTTATACGAGGTAGTCTCGCTAATGATCTCGTAGGTCTTAGGTGTGAAAGTCGCTAGGATATTGCCATTATTGTCCTCAATGCGGGTGACATAGAGTGGCTCCACACGAATACCCTTGTTTGGGAAAGTGGTATAGGCATCCACCATCTCTTTGACGCTCACTTCGCATGGACCGAGGCATAGGCTCACCACAGGATCCAGTTGACCTTCGATACCAAACGAGCGCATCATGCGCACCAGTTGTTCTGGCGTGAATAGCGACATCAGATAGGCGGTAATCCAGTTGCTGGATTTCTCCAATCCCCAGTTGAGGGTCACCATCTCGCCTTGGTTAGCGTGGTGGTCATCGCGTGGTGTCCATGCCACACCATTGCCGTCCACCAGTGTGATGGAGTCGTTCACTGTGCTATCGCATGGCCACATGCCCTCGTCCATCGCCAAGGTAAATAGGTAGGGCTTGATAGTGGAGCCTACTTGGCGGCGACCAGAGGTCACCATATCGTATTGGAAATGCGTGAAGTTCGTTCCGCCTACATATGCTTTCACAGCACCCGAGTGTGCGTCCATCGACATGAAGCCGCAACGCAGGAAGTGCTTGTTCCACTTGATCGAATCCATCGGTGTCATCGTGGTGTCAATCAGTCCGTTGTACGAGAACACACGCATAGCCACTGGTGTGTTAAACGATTTCTTGATCTCCGTCTCACTCAGTCCTTGTTTCTTCAGTGCACGATAGCGGTCGGTCTGACGCATCGAGCGATTCATGATGGCATCAATATCTTCGGGTGTCAAGTCTTGGGAGAATGGCGCATAGGATTTCCTACGTTTCTCGCGGAAGAAACTCTTTTGCAACTCTTGCATATGCTCGCTCACAGCTTCTTCAGCATATTGCTGCATGCGTGAGTCAATGGTGGTATATATGCGCAGACCATCTTGATAGAGGTCGTATGGTGTGCCATCGGGCTTGTGGTTCTTCTGGCAGAAGCCGTAGAGTGGGTTCTCCTCCCATTGGCGGCGGTCAATATCGTATTGCAGCATATTCCATTCGGAGTAGTTGCTCTTCTTAGGCTCTTTGGCAGTCAGCACTTGGCGCAAGTACTCGCGGAAATAAGGTGCCAAGCCCTGCTTGTGATCCACCGATTGGTATTTGAGTTCGATTGGCAATGCCTGAAGCGAGTCGCACATTTGCTCCGTGATATAATCGTACTTCTGCATTTGGCTAAGCACGGTATTGCGGCGGTTGAGTGCATTCTCCGGACGGCGACGAGGATTGTACAATGCAGGGTTCTTACACATGCCCACCAGCATCGCTGCCTCTTCCAGCTTTAGCTCCGCAGGGGTGGTGCTGAAATACACTTGTGCAGCCGATTTGATGCCCACAGCGTTGTAGAGGAAGTCAAACTGATTAAGATACATCGTCAGAATCTCCTCTTTGGAGTACAGACGCTCCAACTTTGTGGCAATCACCCATTCGATGGGCTTTTGCAATGCACGCTCAAAGATGTTGTTCGCGCGGGGCGACCATAGTTGCTTAGCCAACTGCTGGGTGATCGTACTACCGCCACCAGCCTTGCCCAGCTTCATCACAGCACGCAGCAGCGACTTTACATCCACCCCCGTATGATCGTAATAGCGCACATCCTCTGTCGCGATAAGGGCATTGATCATATTGGACGAGATGTCGGTGTAGTTCACACTCACGCGGTTCTCGTTGCGGTAGTAGCGTCCTAGCAACTGCATGTCGCTGGATATCACCTCGGTGGCAAACTTATTCTTCGGGTTTTGCAACTCATCCAATGGAGGCAAATAGCCCAACCAGCCCTTGGTAATCATCCAGAATACCAATACGATAGCTGCTATGCCAGCACCTATGATACTCCAGAACCATATGGCAAATTTCTTCTTAAACTTTCCGTTTTCAGTTTTCACCTTTCCGTTTTCAGTTTTCATATCAAGTCTTCGATTATTCTATTGAGTATATGGTAGCCCTTGGTGGTAGCTACGATGCGATTGTCTTTTTCTATCAGCATACCTTGCGCTATATAGGGCTGTGCTTTGCTCCTATCTATCTCGTCAATGCTGATACCGCTATTGGTGCGCAGCCCCAGCATCACGCGTTCGGTGTGGCGTTGTTCTTCGCTCAGCACTTCCTTTTCTGGTTGCAACTGATGTGCCATGGCCTGTGCGATATAGGTGTCCAGATCGCTGATATTCCATTGCCTCACTTGGCCGTCATAGCTGTGTGCACCCGCTCCGAGGCCGATATACGGCGTGTTGTTCCAATAGCTGGAATTATGCCTAGATTGACGGTTTGGTAGTGCGAAGTTGCTCACTTCGTAGTGTTCGAAATTATTCGCAGCCAATTGCTCCACCAGATAGTCATACATCTGCATCTCGGTGTCCTCGTCCACAGCCTCTATCACCCCGTGATCCAGCAAGGTCATCAGTACCGTACCTTCCTCATAGATCAGCCCATAGGTGGAGATATGTTGCACGCCCATCTGCAGTGCCTCTGCCACGTCTTTTTGCCATTGCTCCATGGTCTGCGAGGGTAGGGCATACATCAGGTCGATGGATATGTTGTCAAACCCTGCTGCTTGCGCAGCTGCCACTGCCTTGCGCGCTTGCTCTGCCGTGTGCCGTCTGCCAATCAGTTGCAATAGCTCGTCATCCAGGCTCTGCACGCCTATGCTCAGTCGGTTGATACCCATTTTGCGCCATGCTTGGGCTCGCTCCAGCGTGATATCGCCAGGATTAGCTTCCATGGTAATCTCTTGCAGCTTCGCCTCGTCGCCTTGTAGGGGTTCCGAAATAGCTGTGCTGTTGAGGGAGCTCTCTCGCCTTATCGCCTCTATGATCATCTGCAGACTGCTGTCATCCAACATGCTCGGTGTGCCACCACCTATATATATAGTACGTATAGGCTCCTTCACCTCATGCGCTCGCATGCGCCATTCCTCCAACAATGCCGCCACATACTGCGCTCGCTTCTCCAGATGGGTGGTAGAAAAGAAATCGCAATACTTGCATCGGCTCTTGCAAAATGGTATGTGTATGTATATACCCGCCATTCTTGGGAAAATATCGCACAAAAGTACGAAAAAAAATGCATATATGCAAAAAAATACACAAAAATTGCATTTTTTTTCAAAAATATTTGGTCATGTCAAAAAAAAGCAGTACTTTTGCACCCGCTTTCGAGAAGGAAGCGCTAGGGTGCTATCGTCTAGTGGCCTAGGACAACGGCCTCTCACGCCGTAAACCGGGGTTCGAGTCCCCGTAGCACTACCAAGAACGACCATCCTAATCAGGTGGTCGTTCGTCTTTTATTAACCTTCAGTCATTAAACACTCAACACTAAACACAACCATGGATAATTTTCAAGCCCACGAGCGCTATCTTCGCCTACTGAGCGAACGTTTCCCCAACGCCGATGCGGTGGTCACCGAGCTTATCAACCTCCATGCTATCCTCTCTTTACCTAAGGGTACAGAGCATTTCGTGAGCGACTTGCATGGTGCATCTAGCGCGTTTATCCATATGATCAAGAATGCTTCGGGAGTCATCCGCCGTAAGGTGGACGATATCTATGGCGATAGCATCTCCGAAGCCGAAAAACGTGCTTTGTGTGCATTGATCTACTACCCCGACGAACGTATTCGGCTGGTGCAGCAGCAGGGCTTAGATGCCGAGGCTATGCCTGTGGCTACGCCTAGCATGATCGATTGGTATCGCAGGCGCATCCATCAGACCTTGGACGTCACGCGCGGTGTGTCGGTCAAGTACACGCGCTCCAAGGTACGTAAACTATTGCCCAAGAATTTTGCTTATATCATCGAGGAGTTGCTCTACGAGTCTAGTATCGAGCGCGACCGCACCCGCTATTTCCATGCCATCATTGATGCGATTATTGATACGGGGAGGGCAGAGCAATTGCTCATAGCCATCTCCTACCTCATCCATACCTTGGCCATCGATACTTGGCATATCGTTGGCGATATCTTCGACCGCGGCCCTGGTGCAACTAAGATCATGGAGGTGCTCTCTACGGTGCGCGATTATGATATCCAGTGGGGCAACCACGATATCCTCTGGATGGGTGCTTTTGCGGGCAACTGGGCGTTGATCGCGACCGTGCTGCGTGTCAGCATCCGCTATGCCAATATCGAGACCCTCGAGGAGGGCTATGGCATCAATCTGCTGCCGCTGGCCAATTTCGCCATGGAGACTTATGGTAGTGATCCGTGCACAGTTTTCCAGACCAAAGATTTTGAGAATAATCCTCGCCTCACACGCTCTGCGCAGCTCATGGCTAAGATGCACAAAGCCATCTCTATCATTCAGTTTAAGCTCGAGGGACAGACCCTCTTGCGCCACCCTGAGTATCAGATGGCTGATCGCCTGTTTTTGGACAAGATTGACTATGCTCGTGGGGTGATTCGTTTGGGTGATAATGAGTATCCGATTACCGATATTTATCTGCCTACTATTCAGCATGATAACCCTTATATTTTGTCGCAAGAGGAGCAAGAACTCATGGAGCAATTAGCACGTTCGTTCCGCAAATCTGAGAAGGCGCAAAAGCACTTGCGAATGCTATATCAGCACGGTAGTCTTTATCTAGTTCGCAATAGCTTTTTACTCTACCATGCCGCCATCCCGCTTTGCGATGATGGCTCGTTCATGGAGGTGGATGTATGCGGTGTACGTGCTAAGGGTAAGGCGCTCATGGACCGCATCGATCGGGTGGTGCGCCAGGCATATTTTGGCAAGGGGCAGGAGAAGGCCGATGCCTTGGATTATATGCTCTATCTCTGGTGCGGATATGGTTCGCCTTTGTACCATAAGGACAAGATGAGCACCTTCGAGCGCTACTTCATCGGTGTGCCCGAACTGGAGCACGAGCGCAAGGGGGCTTACTATACCTTGGCTGACCGCCCGGATGTGTGCGAGATGATCCTCCGTGAGTTCGGTTTGGATGCCGAGTCAGGGCGTATTATCAACGGCCATATCCCCGTGCGTACCATCAAGGGCGAGACGCCCGTGCGCGCCGATGGCAAGCGCTTTGTGATCGATGGTGGTTTCTCCAAGCCTTATCAGGAGAAGACGGGTATCTCGGGTTATACGTTGATTTATAACAGCCATGGTATCCAGTTGGTGGAGCACGAGAAGTTCGAGAGCCGTGAGCAGGCGGCTGCTTCGGGGTCGGATATCCATTTGCGTATCCAGTTGCAGGATTTTACGCATCGGCGTATCTTGGTGCGGGACACGGACCGAGGTCAGGAGTTGATATGTCAAGTGGGTGAGTTGCAACAGCTATTGCAGGCTTATCAGATGGGTCTGATCGAGGAGCGCAATCTATAAGATTGGGGCATTATTTGGCATAAAAATATCCGAAAAATCGCCAAAAACACCCAAAATACGCAGAAAAAGCGATATGTATTTGCACATGTCGCTTTTTTTTTGTACCTTTGCCCGCTCATTGGTATGACTATCGCTGCCGCAGGGCAAGGAGATAAAAAATAAACAAAATATGACAACGTTAACAGACGAGCAACGCAAGGCTCAGATGGCTAGTATGAAGTCGTTTGACGAGGATATGCCATTGATAGGCTACAAAAATAAATAAAAAATCAAGTCCTATGTTTTGACGACAATTATTGTCAATTGCGGTTGTCAATTAATGTCAATTCGAGGATAAATTTTGTTTTTGCTCAAAAGAATGCAAACTGCATTGATGAGCAAAAAAAGATGAATTTGATATATAAACAACAATTATTGTCAATTGCGGTTGTCAATTAATGTCAATTCAAAGATAGATTTTGTTTTTGCTCAAAAGAATGCAGTACCCTGCATTGGTGAGCAAAACAAACTAAGATGATGAGATGAAAACAAATTTTGATATACATGCCTTGAAGGATTATATGTACCCCGTGATAGGTGCTATTTATGAGGTGCATAAGGAGTTAGGTCCTGGCTTGAATGAGCATGTATATCAAGAGGGTTTAGAGATGCAGTTGGAAGATGACAATATTGCGTATGAGCGTGAAAGAGAATACAGTCCAATATACCACGATCGTAAGATGAACGCCAAATACCGCTTGGATTTTGTGTGTAAGGATCAGATTATTGTAGAGTGTAAAGCGGTTGAACAATTGTCAGTTAACCATCGTGCCCAATTATTTAATTACATGCGATTGACAAAATTACCGATGGGAATACTTGTAAATTTCTCTCCAAAGAGTGCAGAAATAGAGCGATACTTTTTTGATGTTCAAAGGAATGAAATTACCAGCATAGATGGAACTATATTAACCCGTTTTAATAAATAAGTTATTGTTTGTGATTGCTATGGTTGCAACGCAATCATCATTCAATCACAAAACAATATACCCCTAGGATTGACAATAATTGACAATCAAGTTGACTTGAATTGTCTTAAAAACGATAAAAACAAACATATTGTATGAGGTTTCTAGCGACGTGTCGCTCCTTAACCTCAAACAATATAACCCACAGAATTGACAATAATTGACGTCTTAATTGACACAAATTGTCTTAAAAATTAAACAACATATGGCAACAGCAATCGAATTTAACCACGTAGGCAAACAATACCGCCTGGGACTGGTGTCCACAGGCACTATCAGCCACGACCTCAACCGCTGGTGGCAGACCGCCATCCTCCGCCGCGAAGACCCCTACCTGAAGATCGGCTCGGTCAATGACCGCACCGCGAAAGCCGACTCCGACTACGTCTGGGCACTCCGCGATATCGACTTCAAGGTGGAGCAGGGCGACGTCGTCGGTATCATCGGCAAGAACGGCGCCGGCAAATCCACGCTCTTGAAACTCCTCAGTAAGGTCACTGGTCCCACTGTGGGTACGATCCGCGCTCGCGGCCGCATCGCCAGCCTCTTGGAGGTCGGTACGGGCTTCCACCCTGAGATGACTGGTCGTGAGAACATCTTCATGAATGGTGCCATCATGGGTATGACCAAGCAAGAGATTGCTGCTAAGTTGGACGAGATTGTTGCTTTCTCTGGCTGCGAGAAATATATCGACACGCCAGTTAAGCGTTATAGTTCAGGTATGACAGTCCGTTTGGGCTTCGCTGTGGCTGCGCACTTAGACCCCGAGATCTTGGTGGTGGACGAAGTCCTCGCCGTCGGCGACGCCGAGTTCCAAAAGAAAGCCATCGGCAAGATGCAGGACGTGAGTCGTGGTGAAGGACGTACGGTGTTGTTTGTGAGCCATAATATGACCAGCGTGAAGAGTCTCTGCAAGCATGGTATTATCTTGAAGGATGGTATGCTGCTTGATTCTGGTGATATTGATCCTATCGTAACGCGTTATTTGCGTGGTGATAATGCAATTGATAACTATAAGGTGTATAACGAACCGCTTAAAGGCAAAAATGGCTTTGAACTCTTAGAGATAGGTGTTCGCCCTAAGGGAGGTCAGTTTACTGATGTGATGCGTGTGACCGATGACTTAGAGGTTGTGATTCGTTATCGTCTGACCCAACCACACGAGAGGTTTTGGATTACCATGCATATGAAGAACGAGCAAGGCGAGCGTATGTTCTCTACTTCGGGTAAAGATCGTTGCTATGATACACGCCACGAAGTTGGTGAGTACGAGCAAATCTGCCATCTACCTAAAGACTTTTTTAACTGGGGTAGTTATGCGTTTGATTTTATGGCATTTAGTCAACCAAGCAATATAGAATGTCTAATGCATGAACAAGACTTTATCTCATTCACATTGGCTAATCGTGCAATAGCAATCGGTGGCTGGATGGGTAAAGAACCTGGTGATATTACGCCTAAATTCGAATATACGGAGAAAAAACTGAGTTGATGATAATATGAGTGAAAATAAATCACAAATCACTGTCACTTCCCCATTACTTCCTACGTTGGAGGAGTTTACATCGTATCTGCAACAAATTTGGGATAGTAAATGGATTACCAATAATGGTCAGTTTCACCAGCAGTTGGAGCAGGCGCTTGCCGAGTACCTAGGGGTGGAGTATCTTTCGCTTTTTACCAATGGTACTTTACCGCTTATTACTGCTTTTCAGGCATTGGGTATTCACGAGGGCGAAGTGATTACTACACCATATTCGTTTGTAGCAACTAGCCACTCGATCTGGTGGAACGGCTTAAAGCCCGTCTTTGTGGACATCGAGGAAGAAACCTGTGGCATTGATCCTGCGAAGATTGAGGCAGCCATTACGCCCAATACGGTTGCAATTATGCCAGTTCATTGCTATGGTAAGCCCTGTAAGACAGCCGAGATCGATGCGATTGCCAAGAAACATAATCTCAAAGTAATCTATGACGCTGCACACGCTTTTGGAGTAACTCAGGATGGACAATCGATATTGAAAGCAGGAGATCTCTCAACCTTGAGTTTTCATGCTACTAAGGTGTATAACACTATCGAAGGCGGTGCTTTGATTTGCCATTCGGCAGAGATGAAGTACCATGTGGATAACTTGAAGAATTTTGGCTTCCGTGGTGAGACCACAGTGGTAGCTCCAGGTATCAATAGCAAGATGGATGAAATGCGTGCGGCATATGGCCTGCTCAATCTCCGCCAAGTGGATGCAGCTATTGAGGCTCGTAAACAAGTGGCTGAAGCATATCGTAGTGCATTACGAGGAGTCAATGGTATTCGATTCTTTGATGATATGCTGGGGGTGCGACACAACTACAGTTATTTCCCCGTTTTCGTGGACGAAGAACAAAACGGCATCTCCCGTGATGCGTTATATGAGAAGATGAAGGCAAACAATGTATTGGGGCGTAGATATTTCTATCCATTGATTACAGATTTTGATCCTTATAAGGATATACCAAGTGCTAATCCAGCGAATTTGCCTGTAGCAAATAAAATCGCTAATCAGGTGATTTGCCTACCAATGCACCATGCATTGAGCGAAGAGGATGTAAAACGAGTGATAGATTGTATAGTGGCAGAATAACAAACATATTTGCATAATTTAAAAGTTTTTTGTAACTTTGCAGGCGATAAAATATTAAAAATATGAGTGCATCTATTATTCCATTGAAAATATCGCAATTGGCGTTGCTTGTTTCGCAGCGTAAGCATATCCCTGTAAGATCTGCATTGGGCTATATTTATGACTCACCTTTCTATGCAAAGTTGTACGATGAAAATGCCAAGTGGTGGTATCTGGATACAGAATCACTTTATCGTTTGTTGGAACAAAGTTGGTTGTCACAAGGGCGTATCGTATCGAATAATGTGATCGTATTTTTGACTTTCTGTGCGGAAAATTATGCAAAAAAACATGATATGACCTCACTAGAGGCATACGCTCTCTTCCGTCGTTATGGAGTTGATCAGTATCTAGTGAATGGATTTGACATGCTTCACACACAAGGTGAGGACATGATCTTGCACGATATAGATATATTTATTAAGAATCGAAAAAAGTAATTTGAAACAAAAATACGGGCTTTAAAGCCCTATATAAATAATTAAAAATCATGGGGATAATCTTTTTGTCTTTGCTCAAATGAATGCAACCAAGTTGCATTGGTGAGCAAGCACAAAAGAAATATTGGAGAAAATAATTTTGTTTTGCATACTTAAGCAGTATACTGCTTCTTATATGCAAAAACAAAATAGAATAACAAGATTTTTGTATATTTTTGTAGCAAGCGCTAGCGCAGCGTATTTATGTTAGAAAGAATAATACTTAAACAAAAATACGGCATCTCTGATGCCTATAAAAATAATTAGAAATCAAGAGAACAATCTTTTCGTCTTTGCTCAAATGAATGCAGTCACTGCATTGGTGAGCAAGAACAAAAGATATAATAATGAAACTGATATGAGCAAATCAACGGACATACAATTCCAGCATGAGGTCTTTGATATCATTGGTGCTGCTATGGAAGTGCAGAATCATTTAGGACGAGGCTTTTTGGAGTTGGTGTACCATGATGCGTTGAATGTTGAATTAGGGTTACGTGGAATTCCTTTTGAAACAGAGAAATTAATTACAATCACTTATAAAGGACATTTACTTGATCGAACATACAAAGCTGATTTAGTATGCTATGACAATATAGTTGTAGAACTCAAATCTGTTGAAAAATTAAGAACTGAGCATACTGCACAACTATTAAACTATCTAAAAGCAACCAACTTACCACTAGGTATATTGATTAACTTTGGAGAAGTGCCTTTGAAATACAAAATTGTTCCTAATTATATCAACCAAAAATAAAATATAACCCTAGATTTTTGAATATTTATATAGCGTAGAGTAACGAAGCGTATTTTTGTTTAACAAAAAAGTAATCCTCGAATTGTTTCAAAATAGATTAAGCAATATGAAACTATATCATGGTTCAATAGTAACAGTGAAGAAACCAAGTCTTCGCCAAGGTAGGCCCAATACCGATTATGGCAAGGGCTTTTATACCACAGTTGATTTCAACCAAGCAGCCCGTTGGGCGCGTATTCGTCGCGACCGTGCAGGAGAAGGCAATGCCATTGTATCTGTATATGAGGTGGATGATAATCTATTGAATGATGCTGTTTTGAAAATAATGGAGTATAATGGTGCAACCAAAGAATGGTTGGATTTCGTTGTAGCCAATCGTCGCTTTGCTCCATTGCATGATTATGATATTGTGCTTGGTCCTGTAGCGAATGATAACTTGTATGCCACCATCAGCTTGTATGAGAATGGGGAGTTGAGCGCAGAAGCTGCTGTAGTGCAACTGAAAACGCATGTGCTGTTTAATCAAGTATCGTTTCATACAGATAAGGCATTATCACAATTACGATTTGTGGAGGCGATGATTGTAGATAAGGAATAGAAACACTTTATTAACCGACTCATCACCGAGAGAAGAGCGAGAGAATCAAAATATAAGCACGAACTGATTTATGTGATAAAATTGGACGATAGTAAAATAGATAAACAACTGAAAATATAAGATGAAACCATTTATAAAAGACAACGAAAGAGTTTTAGATGCGACAACCGACTTGCTGAAAACAGGTGTGTATGCAAAAAGTCTTGAAAAAGTAATTGAGAATACTCCTCAAGATGTGGTGTTTACTATTGGTCTTTTTGGAAGTTGGGGAACAGGTAAGTCTTCTATTATCCGTACAGTTCAGAAAACGATAGAAGACAAACATAATGATATTAAATTCATTACATATGATGCCTGGAAATATGCCAATGATTCTTTTCGTCGAATGTTTCTGCTGAAAGTACAGCAGGAACTTAAGATGCAACAAACTCAAGAAATGTCCCGTTTTTATCAGTCAGAAACGGCAGAGGCTGAACCTAAAATAGCGGTTAATGCTAAAGGCATTGTAATAGTAATGGTACTGCTTGCTATTATATCCATAGTACTATTTTTGCTTCCTATCTCAATAAAATGGCAGATAGCTTTTCCAACGATAGGAACAATGGGAACATTCATATGGGCATTGCTAAACGGAATCTTCTATGAGTTGAAAATATCTTATAGCAAACCGACTCTTTTTGCGCCAGAGCAGTTTGAGTCATGCTTTAAGGTGATGATGAGCAAGTGCTTGAAGCGAAAAAATTGGTTTCAAAAGGTATGGAGTGCAGCTAATGATTATGTGGAAGTAGGTGAGGTGTCTATAGTAGGACTTGAGAAATTGGTTATTGTCGTAGATAATATTGACCGATGTCCTAGCGATATGGCGTACCAGTTGCTTACAGATATCAAAACCTTTTTGAGTAATGAGAATTATAATCTTGTATTCATTATTCCAGTAGATGATGAGGCTCTGAAAAAGCACTTGTTCCATAGATGGAATAAAGCTAACGATATGGAGATAAACAAAGAAAAAGAAGAATTTCTACGCAAATTCTTTAATGTAACTCTCCGCATAAAGCCTCATCAAGAACCAGAATTATTACACTTTACTCATGAGATAAATAGAGAAAGTGAAATGAACTTCAACAATGACACTATTGCAATTGTATCCAAAGAATTTTCAAATAATCCTCGTAGGATAATTCAACTGCTAAATAATTTAAGTGGTGATTTGGCTCTCTATGATGAAGAATTCGCTATAAAATACGAAACGGAAATCTGTGTAGCTTTAATTTTACGGGAGGAATATACTGCATTCTATAAGAAAGTAACAACAAACTTTGACTTAATTCGTAAGTTTACTCCAGATGTCGCAAAAGACATAGATGGTAATATCAATGAACACCTTGTGAACTTTATGAGAGTAATTAAGGTAATTATTGAAAGAACGCCATTGGATGTGCTACAGTTGATATTTACTAACACATCCTCTATATTTAGTGACCTTCCTAAAGACATTCAAGATGCGGTCATCACCTACGACATTGATAAAGTAATAGTATTTGTTCATGCCAATGAAGCACAAAAAATGAATATTATTGATTTCGCTCTTGATAAACTTAGTACAGAGGTTAAATATGGTGCTACATCACAAACCACACAATGGATAGACTTCTTTAGTCAATTGTACAAGGCTAATTTGTTTGATTGTTCTCGTTTTAGCGCATTAGATTCTTCTCTAGCCTTCTATTATAAAACTGCTATTCCACTTATCAAGAACCAAGATGCTTTGAACTATTTTGGAAGTAGCATGAGCGCACTAGGTTATGTGGCGTTACGTAATGCTGTAATAGATTTTCTTAATAAGGAGAATTTAAGCGAAAACAGTATGGTGTATGGCGAGGTATTAGAATGTTATTTGAAATATTACACGTTAGAAAAAGACATTAATTCTATTACCTCAATTGTTGAGAACTATTATGTAAGTAATCCTATCAAAAAGGATTTATCTTATTCAGGAACTCAAATCAAGCATTTATTTGGAGATACATTTATAATAACTCAGATAGAAAATCTCAAAACTCCTGATGATAGTATCTTAGTTGACAACATAATTTGGTGCATAGGAAAAAATAACGAGTTGGCAGGAGAAATATTTGTAAAGTTGTTTAATAAGTTTGTAGAGTTGTTTGGAAACACTAGAGGCAAGAAAAAAGAAGAGTATGTGTTGCTTATTAAGAACATGCTGCCAGTTATAAATGTGATTGGTACATCTTTTTTGAATACAGAACCACAACAGATATATAACTTAATTATAGGCACAAGAGCAATTCCTCATCCGAATTATATGCATAATACAGGGTACGACACTCGACATTCCATATTAGACGAAGTTGATGTTGAACAGGCTAAATTGGTAGTAGAATTCTGTTTCGAAATTTTTAGAATAACAGGAGGACGCATCAATATAAGTGATTCTTTAATCAAACTTTATGAGAAGTGCAAAGATAAGATTGTAGAGGAGTCTTTAAAAATAAACTCGTTAGGTATCTCTATCAAATCTATTGCACCTATTCTTGTTAAAAATGATGATTATGAATCAATGTCTAATATTTCGTTAATTGAAGTACTGCTGACACGACAGGAGGACGGAAATGTCTTATTGGACGAAGATTCAATAAAAGCCAAGATTAAAGAATTGGTAAATAATGCGACCAATAGTAATGTTGAGATGTTACTTAATAAACTTGTTAATGACGAAGGGATCTTAGTATATATTGTAGAGTATATAGCTTCGTTGGAAAGTGAATATATTAATAACTTACCAGTTTCTGTATCTAAGCATGCAATATCAACGTTTAATCGTGATAACGCAGAAACATTTAAAGATAATGAATCTTTTTTGGCTCTTGTCATAAAGCAAGGTACGTCTAATCAAAAGAAAGAAGTAGTGCGCTTAATGAAAGACAAAATCAATAAAGAAATTGATCTAGATATGGTAGTCAATGTGCTTGATAACTACGTTACAGAAAATCAAAGAACACTCAAAACTCTAATTGATGAACTTGAAGGTGTTAAAGAAAGCGATACTGTTACTGAAGAAGATAAAGCTAAAGTTTCGAGATTAATAACTAAGCTTTCTAATTATACAAAAAAGACTAATGTTTTAGAAATGATTCTAGGAAAATAATTAAAAGAGAAATGAACAATAGAGATTGTAGCTGGTAAATTTGAGATGACACTATAATAATCAACTAATTCCTTAAGGATTTATCCTCACACATTTCATCTTACGTAGCACTGATTGTTTACTAACTCACTCAACAAGCGTAATAAGCGCACGCATCCATCCACCACTTCGAAGAGAAATGGCACAACCAAAACGACCAATATTCTTCGCAGCCAATGTTGAATAACTGGATTGAACGAATTAAGGAGTAATCGAATCGCTAAACACTAACTCGTTAAGTCGTTAAACATTAACAATATGACCCTCGTTATCATGCAACCGTATTTTATGCCGTATATCGGTTATTGGCAGTTGATGGCAGGAAATAATAAATTGATAAAATGAAAACATCTTTTTATACACCAGAAGAATTAGCGCAAATAGGATTGAAATCCTATGGAGAGAATGTGCGTATATCTCGTTATGCGCAGATATACTCTCCGGAGAAGATTTCGATAGGAGATAATGTGCGTATTGATGATTTTTGTATATTGTCTGGTAATATTACAATTGGGTCTCATATTCATATAGCTGCATATTGTGCTATGTATGGAGCAGATTATGGGATTATAATGGAAGATTATACAGGTCTGTCCGCACGTGCTACTATCTATGCGGCTATGGATGATTTTTCAGGTGATTATTTAATAGGTCCTATTCATGAAGATAAATCTATTAATGTTACGGGTGGTCTTGTTCAAATTTGTAAATATGCACAAATTGGAGTAGGAGGATTGATCTTTCCGAGTGTATGTGTAGGTGAAGGAACTGTACTTGGGGCGATGTCTATGGCAAAACAAGCATTAATCCCATGGAGTATCTATGCTGGGATACCAGCGAAGAAGATAAAGAATAGAAGCAAAGGATTATTAGATTTAATGTAATTATGTCTGAAGTTAAACCCTTAGTTGCTATCCATTGTCTTGTTTATAATCACGCACCCTATTTGCGTGATTGTTTGGATGGATTTGTGATGCAACAAACGAATTTCCCATTTGTAGCTGTTGTGCATGACGATGCTTCTACAGATAATTCAGCAGCGATTATTCGCGAATATGAACAGAAATATACACATATATTTAAACCAATATACGAGAAAGAAAACTTATATCAAAGCGGTGGTTTTACAGTTATCAACGAAGTCATGAATACCGCCATTGAGACCACTGGAGCGAAATATGTGGCCATGTGCGAAGGCGATGATTATTGGACCGATCCGCTGAAATTGCAAAAGCAGGTGGATTTTATGGAGGCGAATCCAGAGTATGGCTTGTGCTATACAGATTACAGTATTTGTGATGAATTTGGAAATTTAACTGAAGAATCAAATTTCACAAAAGGGAACAAAAAGCCGATTTTAACTTTTGAAGATCATCTGTTTCGACAAGGTTATATCGCTCCGATGACTTGGTTATATCGTAATGATGTGTATGAGTCTTTTAAGAATGACATGCTTAAAGGTGTTACTGATGCTACATATGTTGTAGCACTTGAATTTTTTTACAATTCAAAAGTGGCTTTTTTACCAATAAACACGGCAACATATCGAGTCTCTCCAGGTAGTGCATCAAGACCATTATCTATATCTGGTCTATTTAAATATAGAAAAGGTGTATATAATACAGAGTTAGAATATATCAAACGATATACAAATAACCAATGGTACTTGTCTTTTGTCTTGCAACAATCAATTAATGAATTGTATCCAATAGCTGTAGAATTACAAGATACCGAATATATTGATTGGTGTCATAAAATTTGTAAGAAATATCCACTTGTAAACATACAAATCCCTCAATCTATTGTTTATTTAAAAGCGGATGCTAAAAATGCTCGTTCCTCGCATGCTTACCGCCTTGGAAAAATCCTCCTTGAACCATTGTCTTGGGGTCAAAAATTATTAAAACGAAATAAATTTTATGCTCTTTAATTCTTTTGAGTTCGCAATCTTTCTCCCAATAGTCTTTCTCCTCTATTGGTTTGTGTTTGACTATGCCATCGGCAAGTGCAAACACCAACTTTTGCTGCAAAACCTCTTTATTGTAGTAGCAAGTTATATCTTCTACGGCTGGTGGGATTGGCGATTCTTGATTCTTATTGCTATCACTACTATCCTCTCTTTCTTGAGTGGCATCGGTATTGAGAAAGCACCTACACAAAGAGGTAAGAAAGCCGTCATGATAGCCAATATCGTGGTCAATATCAGTATCTTAGGCGTATATAAATACTACGACTTCTTTGCCCGTGAGTTTGCTGAGCTCTTTGGTATAGAGTCCGATTTCTTGCTGCTCCATTTAATCCTGCCAGTAGGTATTAGTTTCTATACTTTCCAAGCCCTCTCATACTCCATAGATGTTTATCGCAAGCAGATAGCCCCCTGCCACGATATTGTTGCTTTTACCGCTTTCTTGAGTTTCTTCCCTCAGTTAGTAGCTGGTCCTATTGAGCGAGCAACTAATTTACTGCCTCAATTCCAAAAGAAACGCAGCTTTGACTATGCCACCGCAGTAGATGGCATGCGACAAATCTTGTGGGGATTATTCAAGAAGATTGTGGTAGCAGACAACTGCGCCACATATGTTGATACTGTGTTTGCCGATCTTAGCAACCAATCGGGCAGTACATTGGTTTTGGCAGCAGTGCTATTTACATTCCAAATCTATGGTGACTTCTCGGGTTATTCAGATATAGCAATTGGTACGGCTAAGTTGTTTGGCATCAAACTAATGCGCAACTTTAATGTGCCATACTTTTCTCGTGATATAGCAGAGTTCTGGCGCAGATGGCATATATCGCTAACAACTTGGTTCCGTGATTATGTGTATATTCCATTAGGTGGTAGCCGCCCCAACATCCCCGAGGCGATAAGGCTAAAAGGCGATAAGGCGATTGAGGCAAGGTATGTAAAATGGATTGCCGTCCGCAACACCTTTATTATCTTCCTACTAAGTGGTTTCTGGCACGGAGCGAATTGGACATTTGTCTTGTGGGGAGCATATCATGCATTATTGTTTGTGCCTTTGCTCTTGATGAATAAAAACCGCCGTTATCGTGACACGGTTGCGACAGTCACTTTGCCCGATGGCACAACTAAAACCAAACTTCTCCCATCATTCAAAGAAACAGGTCAAATGCTCTTAACATTTTCGTTAGCTGTCTTTGGCTGGATAATCTTCCGCGCAACAGGCTTGAAAACATTATCAGCATGGATAAGTGGTATATGTGATAGTAGTTTGTTGAGTCTGCCTTATTTAATGAATGAATATTATTATATTCCATTGGTAATCAGTATATTGGTTATGGTCATTTTGGAATGGATAAATAGAACTAAAGAACATTCATTTCAGATTACTATCAAGTACAAGTGGCTGAGGTGGATAGTGTATTTATTATTTATTTTGATAATATTTTTTAGTATGAAGATTGATACACCACAATTTATTTATTTCCAGTTCTAATGAATAAATATTTGCTAAATACACTTATATTTGCTATAGTATGTCTTGTTTCCGCATTCGTATTAGACATAATCCTATCTTCGCGTTTGCGCTCAAATAAAAATCGCATATATGCAGCTTGGAATCAAATATATACTGATACAATAAATTATGATTTAATTATTGCTGGCAATTCTCGTGCTTATGTTCAATATGATCCTATTATTGTAGATTCGATATGTCATATAAATTCATATAATCTAGGTAATAATGCGAGTCCAATATCGCGTCAAATCATAAAATATAAAAAATATTGTGATATGCACCAAAGTCCTAAATATTTGATTCAAAATATTGACTTGTGGACTATGGCACTCCATTCTGGTGTAGAGAGAGAACAATTTTATCCATATTTCTTTTATGACAGAGAACTTATAAATAAATTGGATGAATATGAACACTTCTCTTTTATGGAGAAGTATTTCCCATGTTATCGGTATTTAGGACAAGAAGATGTTATAATAGAATCATTGTTTAATGATAATAGGCAACATACTTTTACGTCCTTAAACAAAGGGTATGCTGGTAGTGATAATACATGGGATGGCTCATCATTAGCAAATACAGATAGTGTTGTATGTCTTTATGAATCAGATGCTATAGATTTATTTATAGAATTTATAAATGAGGTACAACGAGATGGAACACAAATAATCTTTGTATATGCTCCAATTTATTATGAGGTAAGGGAAAAAATGACCAATGAAAAATGTATGTTAGAAATGTATAATACAATAGCTAGACGTTTTGATATTCCAATATTGGATTATAACGATATACCAATGTGCTATGATACTACCTATTTTTATAATGGAACTCATTTAAACAAGATAGGTGCCGAACTTTTTACGACTAAATTAGCATTTGATTTGGATTCGTTAGGATTTTTTGAAGATTGATAATTATTGCTTAGGTAACTATAGAAATTACATAAATTCTATTTTAATATGAGAAAATTTATTTTTCATACGCTTTTTCTGGCTGCTTTATTGTTGCTACCATTATATTTTATACAAAATAGAATAGATAATATGGCTAAAAAATGCTATAAGCCTCCATACTCTTCGTTCAATTATATTTATAACGATACATTGAATGCAGATGTGGTTGTTTTTGGTAATTCAAGAGTGCAGTGCCATTATTATGGAGATTTAATGGACTCGTTGTTAGGGCTTAATTGTTATAACTTGGGATTAAGTGGTTATTCGTTTGATTATCAATATAATTTACAAATTATTCCATATGTTGAAAAAAACGTTCAACCAAAACTACTGATTTTGGAAGTTGGTCCTCAAGCGTTTTTTAGGCATTGGAACGATGATTTTCGTAAAGAATTCCTACCCTTTATCAATAATTCTTCTTTCAATTTCTACATAGATATTTGTAAAGAGATTTCTAAGAAACAAAAATATCTTCCAATTAAATATTATGGATTGGGGATAGACGGGATTCTATCATATCAATCTTCACTGATTGGACCATCTAAATATGATTGTTATAAGGATTGTTTTACTCCTTCTTTGAGGTCTTATAATGTTAATTTTCCAGATACATTGTACGATTTGGAAGATAATGATACGATAATAGATTATTTTACTGATTTTATTTGTTTGTGCGAAAGGAAAGATATTAATTTGCTATTGGTTTGTTCTCCTATGCATAAAGAGGATTTTTATGATAAGTGTAGAATGGATGAATTTTGGCAATTAATGGATTCCTTAGCGCCTAATGTGCCAAAATTAGATTATAGTTTGATGTTTAGTAGTGATACAACGTATTTTGCAGAATCAACTCACTTGAATTTATTAGGCGCAGAAATTTTTACCACAAAACTGGCGCACGATATTGATTCGTTGGGGGTGTTAAAAAAGTAGTTCCTTATGCTTTTCAACTCCTTTGAATTCGCCCTCTTCCTCCCAATAGTCTTCCTGCTCTATTGGTTTGCGCTTGATAAGAACCCCTACCTAAAGGTAAGAGGATTTTATTCGTAATTTTGTATGCTATCATTTCTAAAACATATCATCCGTTTATTACTGTTGCTGCTCCTTATGGGGTACTTCGTCTCCTGTCAGTCGTGGCGTGATGCTAAGGTTACTGTGGCAGAGGCGGATAGTTTGCTGGTGAATGGTGTAATTATGCGCGATACAGCGGTGTTAGCAGCTGCAATAAGCGCATTAGATAACCATGTAGGGCGAATATTCGCGCGTGAAGAATTGGCAAAAGCATATTATCTAATGGGGAGAAATTTAGACGACTACCATCGTAATTTTGCCGATGCTGCTGATTGCTATATCGAAGCTGATCGTCTAAAAACCAAAGATCTCATTCTCCGTGGACGCATCAATTCTTGTATGGGATATCTCTGTAAACAAGATAGTTGTTTCCAAGAAGCCTTGGTGTTCTACGAACGTGCAAATGAGGTTTTTGCTAAGAACGGTAATGAAAGACGTTATGCGAATGGGTTAGTTAGTATTGCTGAACAATATATTAACCTGAAAGATTATTCGAAGGCAGATAGTCTATTATCTATAGCAGAAGTATATAAAATAGATAGTGCGTATTATGCCAGGATGATAGATGTAAAAGCGTTGGCATTATATAACCAACAATTATATGATTCAGCATTAGTTCTTCTATTGACTATCAAAGATTATCCGCGGAACATAGAAGCGAGGTGCCATAGTTATATGAAAATAATGCATTGCTATGAGTTTCTTAATATGCTGGAATATGCAATTGTATATGCAGAATATATAATAATCAAATCACAGAATCCATCATATCGGTCGAATGCGTATTTCTTTTTAATAGAAGACGCAAGAGTAAATCAGGATATACAGAGAGTTGTTGAATATTCGCATTTCCGAGAGGATGAAGATCGAAAAATTCAACATGATTCGGAGTCGTGTGCTCAAGCTGCAATAAAATTGAAATCTTATCTCCGAAATCCATATCCACTCCTATATTTGTGGATTATTATTGCTCTGGTTATTCTTCTGATTGGAATAGGTGTATGGATATATAGACAAAAGAGCAAACAAATAGTTTACGAAAAGCAACATATGGCGGAGGAACTCCGAATATGGAAAGAGAGCGTTCTGCAGAAAATGGATAGAGATAAAGAGGATATCATAAATGAAAAACGCACGATAATACGCAATATTATCATGGAATATGCAGATGAATTTGCAGTAGGTAAGCCAATCTGGAATAATGATAAAGAGTTATTTCGATTGGCTGATAGTTGCTTTGGATTTGTTATCCATCGACTAAAGCACAAATATCATTTTCGCAATTCAGAACTTAAAATATGCTTGATGGTGATATTGGATGTCCCAAATAAAGATTGTGTCAAGTTGACTTCCTATATGGAGAAAAGTTTTCCAACCATTAAGCGACGATTAGCCAAGAAATTGGGCACTTCTTCTTGCGATATGCGTGATTTCCTGATTGATTTTATTGCTAAAATTATATAAAATTTCCGATTTAAATTTATTTGTCTATACCCGATGTTGATTATCAGCGGGTTGTATGATATTTTGTGTGCTGTGTATTTTTGTATATATGGTAAAATTGTTGTACCTTTGCAGAAAAAATTAACACTAATTTTAATGTTATGAAAAAGACGTTTTTTTTATTTGCAATGTGCCTTATTGGTATGTGCAGTATGTACGCAGCCTCCGTGGCTGGTATGCCAATTTTGTTCTATGATGTGTATGCCGTCATGCCATGCGATGATGGGCATAATGGTAATGTCGGTGGTAGCCCTGATCCTAATCGTGTCATCGGTGGTATTGATGGTACTGATTTGAACATTGGTATCGTAGATGGTGGTAACATTGATGCTGGTAAGATAGGTGAAGTGATTGTGATTGATCCTGAGACAGGAGAGATCATTATTGAAGAGGAGATTATAGGTCAAGCTTCTGTGAATATCCCAACTCCAGGTTCGTACACAGCGTATGTGGTAGTGGAGGGTACTACCTATGCGGGTGAGTTCGTGGTGGAGTGATGTAGTGTAATAGCAGAAGTCCCTCTGCTATATTATATATAAGGTATAGCAGGGGAGTTTCTGTTAAACAAAAATACGCTGCGCTTTGCTTGCTACAAAAATAATTAAAAATAACGGGGGATTGTTTAAGACAATTAGTGACAACTTGGTTGACAATTATTGACAATTCCAGGATTATTGTGGTAGTTGAGATATGATGCTCATATCTCTTGTGCATGCTATCTTGGTCGATTGTGTAAGTAAACTTCCTCATCGACCAATCTACCATCCACAGTCGTAGCATGCTGCTACTTACTACCACTATTTTACGATGTCCTTCGGAATATCCATAGTCCTTCGGAATACACTAGATTTTGCCTCGCGGCACCCAGTGCCGCTTTCACATCTGCCTTTGGCATCTGTGGCAAAATAGAATAAAGCAGGAGATAAAATTAAGGAGATAATATAAACTTTAACTTTTGATGCCCTGAGGAGGGGAGAGTAAGTATGGAAAAGATGCCAACAATATTGCTTGTGCATATTAAACCATCCAAGCCAATTGAAATAAATGAATTTACATCATCACTGAATTCAGTGGGTAATCTGTTTTCTTCATATGTGCAGAAGAATGGTTCATGTGATGAACAAGCACGGGCAAGACTATATATTGAAAAAATTGAAGAGGGGAGTATTGTCATTTATTTGACAGAGTTGGTAACTGCTACTTTAATACCATTTGTTGAGAATGCTAATACAATATTTGAATTTGCTTCTTTTTTGAAAAGAACATGTGATTATTACATTCATGGAATAGGAGATAAAGAAGAATTATCAATAGCAGACTGTAGTGATTTTAATAATATGTTCAGTCTTATAGCAGGGGATAATAAGGGTGAATTAGAAATCGGTGCGATAACAAAAGGTGATGGTAATAATATATTAGTTGGATGTACATTGAACTATATTGATTGTAATAAAGGAAAGAATCAAATCAAGAAAGAGGCAGACCGATTAAAATCCTTGACTCCGGCAAGTGAAAAGTATTCTCGTCAATTAATGACCATATATCAACTTCGTAGTGATATGGGTAACGATATTGGAAATAAAGCTGTAATTGAAGGTATCTCAAAAAAGCGTATTGCAGTTGTTTTTGAAACAGATGAACTAAAGGAAAAAATACTGCATTCTGATTCTAATCCAGTTAAGCAAGCATTTCTTGTTGATGTTGAGGTTCAAACAGTAAACGAAAAGATAGCGGCTTATAAGGTTCTATCTTTGCATGACATAATAGAAATAGAATAGGTGGCTAAAGAAATGATAGTATTCAACAAACTATTCATATCCTGCCATTGTGTCTGTCTTGAGGCACTATTTGCTGCCGAAATGGCAGGGCGCTACTCATAAAAGTGCCTTTAAATGGACATGGTACGCTATTTGTTTATGAGGAAGTGCGCTTTAAATAGAGTATTATGAAAATCAATGTTTTTAATAATCTATAGAAAGAATAATATATTTTATTGTTTTATCAAAAACTAAAAATTAACTATAATCATGGAACATATTATTAAATACTACCCAGTTGGGAACGCAGATTGTTCTCTCGTAAAATTAGCGAATGGAAAGACCATTCTGATAGATTGTTGTTTCCGAGAAATAACAAAGGATGATAAAGGTAATCCTACAATCTATGATGTAAAAGCCGATCTTTTGTCCGAATTGCGAAAGAAAAATGGGCATCCATATGTTGATCTATTTATTAATACGCATCCTCATGAGGATCATATCATTGGATTTGAAAAACATTTTTATTGTGGAAAACCAGAAGACTATGATGATGAAAAAGATGCTGAAAAAATTATAATAGGTGAATTATGGGTTACTCCTAAAACACTTACTAATGATGTGGCAGAAAAACTTTCGTGTTTACGTAAGGAAGCAAAACGACGTCGAAAATTGTATGATGATAATGTTCAATATGTTGGCGATTATGGTAATTATTTACATATTATTGGATATGATAAAGACAAAGAGTTTGATAAACGTTATGGATATGTCCCTGGGCAGATTGTAGAAAAAATAAATGGGGGAAATCTACAATGGCTTGAAATTTTTATTCATGCTCCATTCAAAGAGGATGTAGAAACGTCTAAAGATAAGGATGATAAAAATATAATTTCTATTGTGATGCAATTTGGATTCAAAATAGAAGATGTGAAAGATATCGTATGTAAAGCTATTTTTGCAGGCGATGCAGAACATCCTGTTTGGACACACATTCTAGAAAATAATACTGATAAAGATAGATTAAAGTGGAATATATTATTAGCCCCTCATCATTGTTCGTGGACATTTTTCAATAGCACTAGTAATAAAGATGAAATAGTTGAAGCCGCTAACAAAATATTGACAGATTATCAGATAGGAAGTAATGCGCATATAATAGCATCTTCAGAAGAAATCAAGGATAATGAAAACGATCCTCCATGCTATAAGGCCATGAAAAAGTATAAAGGTAAACTGAAAAATGAAAGTAATTTCTTCTGTACGGCAATCACCAATAAGGATGAAAAAAGTATTCCAAAACCAGTTGTGTATGTGATTGGACGTTTTGGAAAACTGTTGAAGACAGATACGGTGAAATCTAGTGAATCTATCGTTTCTAGACCAGCACCACGAGCAGGAATATGATAGGATGCATCATTATAATAGTAAAATATTACGAGGCAGCATAGTGCGCGGAGAAAAATTGCAACTTTCGCGCGCTAAGGCTATTTATCGTGCTGCATGTAGACATAATTATGCAGAGGTACTACAATGCCAGCGTAATAATGATATGGATGAAATCATTACGATTAAATTGACTCGTTTGCAAATACCAGAAAATCCTGTTTATCCTATTCTAACAGAAGAAATTGTGTCTGTAGTTTGCCGAAAACGTGATAATAATTGGCCAGAAGTATATGTAACTCGAAAGGACTTCCCATTGGGGCTCCCACATTCGAATGTTACTGCTTATAAGCGTCCAGTATCAATATGTGTAAATGATTTCTATTTTTATGAAACACGCTTGCAATTTAGCGCATTCGATTATATCAATGACATCCGTACTTGGTTTGAACAAAATAGCGTAGGGGAAGTGCATGAACAAGATAGACAATTGGAATTGTTGATGTTGCCAGATAGAGTTTGTACAATAGTCAATAAAATCGATACTGTTTATGCTATTTATAAGAAAATAACCGATAGATCTTCTACTTTAGAAAAAGCTGAGGCGAATACAGCCACTCACTATCTTCTTACAATCGCTACAAATCCTACCATATCGAAAAATATTGTTTATAAACCGCAAAAGTTAGGAGAATTATCAGAACTAATACCAATAGAGGGGACGAACACTCTTTTAGGTTATTTATCGATTGTTTGTGAAGGAATTCCAAGAAGGGCTCAGAATTTGCCGTTATTGCTACGGATTGTAACTAACCAAAGACATGCTAATCTAGATAAAATTCAGCAAGAATTCTTTGTTATATCCCCCCATATATCGCCATGTGATATTCTAAATAATAAGAAGCGTTTTTCTGCGGAACATTATGATAGGTGGCTAAAAGATTTACCCATTGCAATTGATATTATGCATTTCCCATTGACTAGAGAACTGAATAGGTTAGGGAATGCAACAGCGATTTCAATACCTGCTATTACCATGATTGGTGTTGGTACGTTAGGATCAAATGTGATGGACCATTTAATTCGTAAGGGAGTTTGTGAAAAGATGACGGTTGTTGATTATGATATTTATTTACCTCATAATCACGGTCGACACGTATTACCTTCCAATAATGTGATGGAGAATAAAGCACGAGCGATGACGCAGTTGTATAATAAAATTAACAATCAGAAACTTGTAACTGTTGCCAAAAATGCACTCGATTTATCATTAACAGAACAAACAGAGTTTTATAAAAAAGCGAATTTGATTATTGATGCGAGTACAGTCATCGCACTTGAGCGTTATTTAGCAAGGGGTATTGAACTTACCAATGGTAGATGTTGTTCTGTTTTTCTTAATCCGCAGGGTACTGATTTGGTTGTATTATTTGAAGATAAGGAACGGAATAATCGCTTGGATTTTTTAGAGATGGATTATTACCATCAATTGATAATAAACGATGCTCTCGCTTCACACATGAAATGGCCACAAGAGCAACTAATCAATACATTTAGTTGTCGAGAAAAATCACATATTCTAGATTACGATAATATAGGTCTTCTTGCTTCGATAGCATCTCGTGAAATACAACGTCATTATAATGAAGATACAGCTTCGGCTGAAGTTTGGCAAATAAATGAAACAACTGGGGAAGTGGGATGTGTAAATATTCCTATTAATAGTTGGAATCTTTACTATAGTGGAGATGTTAAAATCTATGTGTCTCAGTCGTTGTTAGATGCGATGAATGAGCAACGAATGCAGTGGGGAACGTTAGAAACAGGAGGATGCCTGTATGGTTGTTATGATAGGGATCGAAATATAATATATGTATTTGCACAAATAACTGCACCATCGGATAGTGTGCATAATCATGATTCTTTTATTAGAGGAAAAGAGGGGGTATTTGAAGCACAACAACGAATAGCAGAGAGAACTTATTTCCAAGTTCGGTATATTGGTGAATGGCATTCACACCCGATAGGAGGTTCTAATCCGAGTGTTGTTGATAAACAACAATTTGAAGCATTGAACCATGAGGCTTTGCAACAAGACATTCCTTTTGTGCAGATAATATGTGCTCCCAATGGGTTCTCCGTACGAGGTAGATTATAAAAAATGCGTAAAAATGGATAAAAAAGGTAAAAAAATAGGACTAGCGCTTTCAGGAGGCGGGTATCGAGCAGCAGCATACCATATTGGTACCTTTAGGGCCCTGCATAAGATGGGAATATTAGATAAAGTAGATATAATATCGTCTATATCTGGAGGGTCTATTATAGCTGCTTATTATGCTCTGCATAAAGATGACTTCCCAGATTTCGATGCTTTTGTGAACGCATTCGTTCGGAAATTACAAAGTGGACCTTTTGGACTTCTGGTGGGCATATTACTGGTCGGAGTATTTGTCATATGTATCCTTACATGTGAGGTAATTAGTGTAATGCATAGTGATTATATATGTATATGTGTAAAAATTTTTCTTGCGATTGCATATTTGTTTGCAATTGGATATGTTTTAGTTAATCATCATAAGTTCTTCCCCTCAAGTAAAATCGTGCAGTGGTATTATGATAAGCATTTCTATAATAATAAAAAACTAATGGATTTACCAGATATGCCCATTTTAGCAATTAATGCCACAGAAATTACCCAAAATCAGTTGATGACCTTTTCTAAACTCAAAGTGGCTTGTGGAAATAAATATCCTAAGGGGGTGATAAATCCTAATGACATTCCAGTCTCATTGGCTGTTATGGCATCATCTGCATATCCGTTATTTAGTCCCATTATATTGCCGAGCATATATTTTGCGGATTCAAATTATGATAGAGAATTGCCAATATTGGTAGATGGAGGTATATATGACAATCAAGGATTACATAAACTAAGTGAATTAAAGAGTGATTATCATGTAGATTGTGCAATTGTTAGCAATGCGTGTAATGCTGAATTGAATAACAATGGGATGGGAAATGTAGTCGGAGGATTATATAAATGTATTGATTTGCTAATGAATCGGATTGAAAAAATGCAGATGCGCAACGTTCTTTACAAACCAACGAAAGGAGATGGGCATTATGCGTATGTCGCATTATTATGGAAACCATTAGATACAATTATTGATAGATATTTTGAGAATATAAAAACAGGACAAGTCCCGAGTTCTATATACACTGCTAATGGTCTTACTGAGGAGCAAGTTGAGGCATTAAAATCAGGAAGATTGACAGAAGACGAGATAAGGGATTGTGTGGAAACAATAAAAGAACACGTACGATGGTCTGAATTGCGTAAAGAAATAGAACCTATCCTAGATGCATGGAGTAAAGCAAAAACGATAGGAACAAATTTGAAAGGATTATCAAAACAAGAAATAGATGTATTATCAAAATTAGCGGAATGGCAAACTACTTTGCAAGTTAGGTTACACTTACCAAATTTATTATAATTATGGCACATTATACTCGTTTTCGTTCTTATCAGCTATCTTCTCCTGGTTCCTCTTTCTCTATAAGTGTAGAAAAGCATTTTACACTTATAGAGGCAAGGTACAATGAAACTAATGCTCCTCATATTCAGTGGGAACTTGACAATCTCAATTTAAAATATATAGATACTCTTCATATAACTAGTTGGGATAAAGATCATTGTAATTATGCTGAACTTTGTGTTATTTTAAAGAAACTTATGCCAAAAAATATCGAATGCCCTAGTGAGGCTCCGACAACAGAGAACGGACAAAAATCATTGAGCAAAATTAATGAATATGTGCGTTCTCATGAGGGGGCGCATAAATATGAAATAACCCCTGCATTTGTTAAGTCCGAAGAAAAACTACCACTGATAGGAAAGGATATTTTTTTTAACCCTATAGTCAATGGAGATAAATCCAATGACAATTCTCTTATTAAATTTTTCCGTATAGGTTCTTTCCAAATTTTAAGTTTAGGAGATTGTGAAAATCTTGAAATAGCTAAACGCATTATGGCGAATGAGATTTTACAACGTGAAGTGGATATAATGATTTTAGCTCATCATGGAGCTGATAATGGTTTTACTACATTGGAGTTTCTAAAAACAATCAAACCTAAAGTTTGTATCTGTTCGTCAGATTATGGAAACAAATATGATCATCCACGCGATATTATTAGACAACGTTGCTCAACACTTGGTATACCATTATTTACTACCAAACGGGGAGATATTATTGCTCAAACGATAGATCCGAAGCATTTTAAGGTGTCTAATTATGTCTGCAACAATGAAGCAAAGGATACTGTGGAAATGTTTTCTAATAAAACATGGTATACGTGTGATGTATAAGAAATCAATAGGTATCTATCTCCCTGTCTAATATTAACTCAAAATGAGGAAATTATTGCAAAATTTCCTCGTTTTGCTTGGTAGGGGAGAGTATCTGCCCGTGCAAGCAGAGGGCCTTGGTTGTATTTACCATCTAAAAACCTACTAAATTCTGCTAATTTGTGCAAAATTAGCAGAATTTGGCAATAATTTGCTATTAAAATTTGCTCATATTAGAAAAATGTAGTACTTTTGCAGTCAAATAACCGAATGAATTTGTGCCAAATAACCGAAGAATGATCTTCTAAATAACCGATAATAAATTTATATATTGTAAATCAGTTAGTTATGAATGAGTATAGAGCGAGAGTAATCGAATTACAATTGCAGAAAAAACTAGCTGCAAAAGGAGCTGTCCTCATAGAGGGACCTAAATGGTGTGGAAAGACCACTACAGCAGAGGAATTTGCGGCAAGTAAAGTGATGTTAGCGCGGACCGATGTGAAAGAGCATTTTAAGAGTCTTTTGGAAATTGATACCGATGCAGCATTAACAGGCGACTCGCCTATGCTGATTGATGAGTGGCAAACAGTTCCTAAGCTATGGGATGCCGTGCGATATACTGTGGATCATCGTCGTAAAATGGGACAATTCATCCTCACAGGCTCCGCAGTACCCGACCAAGAGGCAGAAAAAATGCGTGAGCACTCTGGTACGGGGCGCTTTGCATGGCTTACCATGCGTCCCATGACGCTATTTGAGTCAGGAGATTCAAACGGAAAAGTGAGTTTGGAAGACTTGTTTTCAACTCCAGAAAAGATATTAGAATCCAATAAGCTTGACCTAAATCAAATAGCTTTTCTTATCTGTCGTGGTGGATGGCCAATGGCTATTGATTTACCTTTTGCAGCTGCTTTGGAGCAAGCATTCGATTACTACGAAGCTGTAACTAAAGAGGATATAACCCGTGCGGATGGTGTGAAACGTTCTTCTGATAGGGTACAACGTTTGATGCGTGCATATGCTCGCCATCAGGGCACACAGGCAAGTATTGCAACTCTTAAAGATGATTTGAGAAATAACGATTTGACGACTTTAGATGAAGATACTATCCACTCTTATTTAGAAGCATTGCGTAAGATTTTTGTGATTGAAGATATGCCTGCCTGGAATCCTAACTTAAGGAGCAAGACGGCAATTCGTACTGCTAATACGCGCTATTTTGTTGATCCAAGTATCGCTACAGCCGCTTTGGGATTAGGTCCTAATGATCTGTTAGCAGACCTAAATACTATGGGATTTTTCTTTGAGGCATTGGCTGTGAGAGATTTGCGTGTATATGCTGAAGCCCACAACGGAAAAGTATATCATTATCGCGATAAAAAAGAACTAGAATGCGATGCTGTAATTCACCTTCGTGATGGCAGATATGGATTGATTGAGATTAAGTTAGGAGGTGAGTCGCTTATTGAAGATGGTGCTAAAACACTTAATCAGTTGGAAAGCCAAATTGATACAACGCGCATGAAGACACCTGCTTTTAAGATGGTATTGACGGCTACAGGTAAGCATGCCTATCGCCGAAAAGAAGATGGTGTATATGTAGTGCCTATTGGGTGTTTAAGGCCATAATCTCATGAGATGAACGAAGGAGTCTTGCAGTTTATACCTGTTGCATGCTATGCATATCTAGTTGGAAAAAATACTATCAATAAGACCAAGACACAATATGGCTTCTAATAAGGAAAATTAAGCACGCTCAGAGCGTGCTTAATTTGCTTTTGTGGTGTAATGCTCAGATTTTTAATGTATTATAATGGAAAATTAATTTGCGATTAGGCGCAGCAGATGCCAGATTGATAACTTTTTCGGCGAAAAAAGTATAGAAAATAAGGTAAAATGAGGAAATAATCACAAAATTTCCTCGTTTTGCTTGGTAGGGGGAGTATCTGCCCGTGCAAGCAGAGGGCCTTGGTTGTATTTACCATCTAAAAACCTACTAAATTCTGCTAATTTTGCACAAATTAGCAGAATTAGGCAATAAGGCTCAGGAGCTAGAATCAAAAATGCAGAAAAAATCACTTTTCTGCATTTTTTTTGAACTTTTTCCTCCATACTGACAGGTTTTAGCAGTTTGCTGCAGTACCTTTGCAGCGAAATAAGAAAAATGGGCGCCTACTAGGCAAACTAGTTGTAATAGTGGCGCTCGCCGTACTAGCCGCACTAGGTGATCTAGTAGGCGCCCAAAGAATATAAACCCTCTAAATACTATCTACAATGGCTACAACCAACATGACTACCAACAAAGTGCTCCGCAACAAAACCAACTGGCGCACACTGCACTTCTACCAAAAAGCGGACACTCTCTACCAACTTACAGTCGCTTTTTGTAAGCGGTTTCTTCCTCCTTACGGCGATCGCACTGTAGATCAGATGATCCAGGCCGCTCGCAGCGGCAAACAGAATATTGTAGAAGGGTGCGAGGATGGCATGACCTCCACCGAGATGGAAATCAAGCTTATCAATGTGGCTCGCTCTAGTCTTCAGGAGCTTCGCGAGGACTACGAAGACTATCTGCACACCCATCACCTTCCCTGCTGGACGGCTGCGCATCCGCGCTATGACAAGATGCTAGCCTTTTGTCGCGAGCATAACAGTTATGAGCACTACGATGCGCACGTGGCGAACCTATCAGACGAGGACCTGGCCAACATGGCTATCACCCTCTGCCGCTTCACGGATAAGATGATCACCACCTATTTGCTCTTCCTCGAGAAGCGCTTTGTCACCGAAGGCGGCATCAAGGAGCGCATGCACGCTGCTCGCACTGGCTACCGCCAGCAGCAGGAGCAACGCATGCAAAGCATGCAGCGTGAATTGGAGCAGCTCCGCCATGCGCTCCTGCAAAAAGATGCGGAGATACTCCGTCTCCGCGAGATCATTGGCCTAGCCTAGATCCTAGGGGCGCCTGGCTAGGAAAACTAGCCGCACTAGCCGCACTAGTCGTACTAGTTGGCGCCTGATACATCCCTGCATGAGGGATTTTTTTTAGGGTATATTTGTTCTAGATTTCTGATTTTTCATTTAAAAATACACTTTTTTTGCGTTTTTTTTGTTAGAATCAAATAAAAACCAAGGTTTTCGGTAAAAAAATCCCTCAATGGAGGATTTTTTTATTAAACTATATCGTCCCTCTGTGGGCATTTGGATTGATGTATTGATTTGGCCGCAGAGCAGGTTTAGGTTATGGGCTATAGGAGTGTTTAGTGAACGCGCCAAAGGCGCTACTGTTTAGGGTTTAGAGACGTGGGAGTTTTTTATTTAACGACGTACGCAAAGCGATCGTTCGAGGATTAAGGCGGGTGACCGCCTTTTTTTATAACAAAAATACGGCATCACAGATGCCTACATAAATAATTAAAAATCAAGGGGATTATATTTAAAGACAACTAAGACAATTCTAATAGACAATTAAGACAATTTTGAGAGACAATTCGTAGTTAAAAAGAAATTGATGATAATTGATGCATCATTGATTGAAATTGTCTTTCAGCTGATCCTTTGAACGACAACTTAGACAATTATAATAGACAATTAAGACAATTATTTTTTTTAAGCAGCAAAGCTGCTGGTTTAGAGGCGGGAGTTAAAGGCGGATGACCGCCTTTTTTTTATAACAAAAATACGGCATCTATGATGCCTATAAAAATAATTAAAAATCGAGGGATAAATATTAAAAGACAATTATTGTCAATTAAGTTGTCAATTAATGTCAATTCAAAGAAAGGTTTTGTCTTTGCCCAAAAGAATGCAGCACGCTGCATTAAGTGGGCAAGACAAAAAGAAATAGAGAACACAACAATTTTGTCTTGCATACCTAAGCAACTAAGTTGATTCTTATATGCAAAGACAAAATATAGCAACTAGATTTTTGAATATTTTTGTAGCAAGTGAAGCGAGCGTATTTATGTTAAAGAAAAAAATGAAACAAAAATACGGCACTATGTACCTATAAAAATAGTTAAAAATTGAGGAAGTATCTTTTTGTCCTTAACCACCAACGCACAGCCATTTCACGCGCCACCGCAATAGCCCATAGCCTATAGCCAATAGCCCAATCGCCCATAAGGCGATGGTGCACCACCTGTAGAACTTCGGCACGTACCGCTCTCGTCAGAATTGGCTTGCAACAATGAACTCACTTGGTTCGTTGGGGGTGCCGCCATTCTTCCTCTTAAATCAAAATCGCATGCGCAATTTTGATTTAGTTAAACGGAGTACTATATACAAGAGGATGCAAAATATCGCACACCAAAAATATATAGTACAATGTTTATAGAAGTTAGGAATATATTTCTCAGGTGGTTTTTCTATAATTTTTTCAATGTATTGGGTTTCGTGAATCGTGTCATGTACCATCCGTGTGTGCCATCTATCCCGCCATTCCACCCGCGTCAGATACACCGTGTCACCTTTCATCACCTCACTAACAAACACACTATCCTTCAGATAGACAGTATCAACCCTTGCACTCCTCTGGATGAAGCTCGTAGTATCGTTGCTCTGCACGACGGGCATCGATTTCGTGCTGCTGCAACTCACGCACGCAAGGAGTATTATACCCATACTGAGTACCAGGAGTAAAGTCCGTGACTTCAAGGATAATTTCTTCATGTTCATTTTGCGCTTTGAGGATTAAATCAGTTAATTGCTTTTCCACATCGGCAGCGGTTCTGCCTTGTGGAGGGTGTAGCGTGTAAGGTGTAGGGTGTAAAGGCATGGGATTGTTGTCTGCGACAACCAAAATACAGCCAGTGGAGTGCTCTGGACGAGTGCCACGGTGGAAGCGGATGCCAGTTCTTAAAGCTCCTTGCCCCGACGGGGCAGAAATCTTATTAATCTTATCTTGCTCGCTACACTCGCTCTCGGTACTCCGTAATCCATTGCCACCGCTCCTCGTATCGGAATCCCGATACTCGTGCGCTGAATCTGAAGTGAATACAGGAGGTACGCGTGGTACGTTCTGCACGATAGGCAGCAGGCGCTTAAACTTAGGCGACATGGTCACTGCTACATGGTAGCAGAGCGCGGGTATCTGATAGCCAACGCGCTCCAGCGTATTGCAGAACCATCTGCCGTCAATCACCAGCCGCCCAGTAATCGCATTCCCTTTTGCCTCATTTCGTATCAATCGTATATACATAATTTTGAGTAAGGAGTAAGGAACAAGGAGCAAAGACTTATTACCTTCGTCTAGTATAAACACTAAACAGTAGCGAAGCGTTTACTAAACTAATTTGTCTTGGTTCCTGGTTCTTGGTTCTTTATTCTTTATACCGATATTTGTAATCTATCCCTATCAAACTCCCGCTAAAGGTCAGTATCTCTCCAAAAGCTATCAATAGCGAGTGGTGAATCTCGCCCATTGGCGGTGTCACAAACCCCGCCACCAGTAATGTGCACCCAAAAATGCACATTACAATAGCGGTCATTAGTTGAATCTTTTTCATGTTTCTAAGATCTAACAGCACCGCAGGTGCGGTCTA
>JBGUSG010000022.1:0-6953 GCA_045132415.1 Paludibacteraceae bacterium
CAGAGGTTGAGCAGACAGAAAGGTTCGTGAAATTATGGTAAGACGATTCCGTAAGAAGCCTGCAATTATTGAAGCATTCCAGTGGGGTACAGACCGTATTCCACCATGGTTTGCAGGTCAGCAACATCCAGTGACAGGACAATGGTATATCGTGACGTTGGAAGGTCGTTTGTACATCTCAGACGGGGATTACATTGTTCGAGGAGTTCAGGGTGAGCAGTATCCGTGCAAACCTGAGATTTTCGAGTTAACATATCAGGAAATATTCACTGAATATAACGCTTCAACGCAACACGCCAAGACAGACCACAGTGAGCCAGTGTGGGAAGGGTTTGGCAAGGCTTTGGTACGTTGTCCCAACTGCAGAGCCTTCATGTACTTCAGAGAAAATCATTGCCCAGAGTGTGATATGCCATATTACGGAGGTTAAGATGAGAGATTTGCCATTCAAAGTCTATTTCATATACGTCGAACACGACGGAAAACGCTATTGGTATGCCAACAAAGGAGGTGGTGCTTGGGGGTTATCACCTTATATGGTTGATGCCATGCCACTTACTGCCAATTACCTGAGAAAAGTTAGGGAGAAACTGAACAGATACAGTGAGGTTAAGTACAAAGATGTAATGATTCCAGTGCATAACCACAAGACCATCATGTACACATCAATAGGTTAACACAGTTGGGGATTCCTAAAAGGGAATCCTCAATTCAGTTTATTCCACTTATTTTGATATATTCCAACTATTTGGAATTATAGCAATAAACGTATCTGTATAATTAATCGAACACAGAGTTAAGGAGGAACGACATGAGATTAGGTAAGGAAATTCCTGTGTGGGAAGCATTCAAAACCATCCATGAGGGTGGCAAAGTTGGAGTTAAAGGACGACTGACTACATTTGTGCTATCTTATAGCAACGGTGAATATTACAACAATGGTGAGTTAATCACGTCACTGGGGAGTAACTGGACATATTATAAGTTAGAGGAGTCAAAAATCTACGCAGATGAGGACACGACATTCCATTATTACATCAGCTTTGACGGTCAAGTCAAACCGTCAGCAAGCAAACCAACTCAACACGATATAGCATTTGGGAATGCCTTCGAGGACAGGGATTATGCCCAGTGGTTAGCAGAGTGGACAAGGCTAATATACGGAATGAGAAAGTTTGCAACAGAGAACAACGGTGATTTCATCAAAACTGGCAACCACTACACTGGATATGTGCTAGGTTACAAGCAAAACACTGGAGAGGTGTATATCATCCAGACTAAAGAGGTAGCAGACCTACAAACGGTGTGTTTCTCAGGGTTGGGAGTTGCAGGCAAAGCACTTGACAAGTACGGTCATGAGTACAAAAGACTAGTATCTACCGCACCATACAACAAATTGTTCAAATAGGAGGAATATTTCATGTTTAAATTGAGTAACGACAAGACAGTGGTCAAGGTTAAAGGGTTCTATGAGGGGAAGCAAATCATGGAGATTGAGTTCGATACAGTTGAACAAGCAGAGTTGTTGATTTCTAGGATGAAAACGCAGAAATGGACAAGCATTCACAATGAGGTATCAGGTGAGTTTGGTCGTTACTTCATCACACAGATGGATTTGGAGATTTGCCCACAAGATAATGAGTTGAGATATTTCCTTAAACTCAATAAACATAACGCTTAGCACTCATACGAGTGCTTTTCTTTTACCTAAGAATCGATTAATGGCATGACTCAGTATAATAGGCTAGTTAGGACTTACGGCACGTCTTAAAACTGCTGGAAAATTTCAGGTAACGTAAGCCTTATAAAACGGATGGAGGTTATAGTATGACAGATTTTATCAAGCTAATTGATTTGCAATTATTTGCTGAGGAACAAGCCGAGGTACGAGTTGAAGATGTTAAGGAAACGGAAACGGTAGAGGGGCGAGTAAACCCGACTGAGCCATTCGCTGTATTCCCAGACCAAGAGTCATTCAACAAACGCTTATCACGTGAAGCGAAGAAGCATTTAAACGATACTCTGAACGGGTTAGGGGTGGAGTCACTGGATGAACTGAAGGCTTATATCGAAGCTAAGAAGGCAAAGGAAGAGGCAGAGAAGTCTGAGTTGCAGAAGGCACAGGAGCAAATCCAAAAGCTGATGCAAGAGCGTGATTCATATGTCAAAGCAGAGACAGAACGCAAACGCACTGAAGCATTAACAACTACAGCCATGGAGTTAGGGGTTAAACCAGAACGTGTTAAGCATATGTTACGCTTAGTTGACATGGAGTCATTATCAACAGATGGCGAGATTGATGCACAAGCATTGACACAAGCTATCAACAATGTATTAGAAGAATTCCCAGAATTCAAACAAACTAAAGTTGAGCACAAAGGTGGTGTGGATTTCAACGAGACGGGGAACACTGGAGCAAAACCAAGCCTGACTAGAGAGATGATTGCAAAGATGTCAGCAAGTGAGATTGCCCAACGTATCGATGAGGTTCGTGCCGTAATGAGTGCCAAGTAAAACCAGAGAGGGGTAAACAAATATGAAAAAATTAATCATGAATTTACAAATGTTTTCAACTGACAACTTCATCCCAACGTTATGGTCAGCAGAGGTATTAGTATCTTTAAAAGACCAATTAGTTTGGGGACAAGAGGGTGTCATCAACCGTAACTATGAAGGTGAAGTAAAAGGATACGGTTCTACAGTAAAAATCAATGGATTAGAAGGTATCACAGTTGGTAAGTACACTAAGAACACTGATATCAACGCACCAGAGGTGTTAGGAGATAACACACGTGAGTTAGTGGTTGACCAAGCTAACTATTTCAATTTCTTAATCGACGACGTTGACCAAGCACAACAAAATCCTAAGTTAATGTCTGCGGCAATGATTGAAGCATCATTTGCTTTAAAACAAGAAGCTGACAAGTACATTGCAGAGCAAATTGCAAAATCTACAACACAAGCTATCACTAAGGATATCACAACTCCTGCAGAAGCTTATGACGTATTAGTTGACTTAGCAGTTATGTTAGATGAAGCTAACGTACCAGAGCAAGGTCGTTTCGTGGTAATTCCACCATTCTTCGAAGGGTTAATCAAAAAGGATGAGCGTTTCGTAGGTATTGGTGATGCAACTGATGCATCAATCAAATTAAATGGTTTAGTTGGTCGTGTAGCAGGATTCAACTTAATCAAAGCTAACACTTGCTACCAAGATTCAAGCAAATACCATATCGTTGCAGGACATTCAATGGCAACAACTTATGCAGACCAAATCAATGAAGTTGAAGCTTATCGTCCAGAGAAACGCTTTGCTGATGCAGTTAAAGGGTTATATACTTACGGTTTAAAAGTGGTTCGCCCAGAAGCATTAGTTAAGTTAGTTACAGCAAAACCAGCAGTTGCAGGTAAAGCAGTAGCTAAAACTAAGTAATCTAAACATTTGAATTCAAACTATCGATAGTGAGGGAGGATGGCAGACGTGTCATCCTCTTTTGTTATATAAAGGAGGGGTAAACATGAAGTTGAAATGGACAAACCAAGAGGAATTCCAACAATATTTAAACGGCAAAACCATGCCAGACAATTGGGAGGATATCTTATACCATGCAGAGTATATGATAGCATATTGCACAATGAACAGAGTTAAACCTGACAAGTTGTCTGAGGAGGTTATGCAGATGGTGAAGGAGGCAACATATTGCCAAGCACATTACTACGCAGAGACAGGCTTGGAAATGGATATGATGTCATCAGGTAACATCTCATCCTTCCAGTTGGGGCAGATGTCAGTATCGTTCAAGGAACACAACAATACGGGTAACCTAAACCCACAAGCACTACGTATTCTACAATTGTCAGGACTCATGTACAGAGGGGTGAAACTATGATACCACCAATCATGCTTAGAAGCACTGCGTTGGTGTCTCCAATGAGGACATCAGGGGCATACGGGAATGTGTACGAACAACCCGTTCGTGTCAAATGTCGTCTGGAGAAGCAGTTGCGTAAAAATGGTAACCGTGACAGTCAGAATTTGAATATGTATGTCATGTTCTGCAACCCACATCCTGCAGTGGTTGACAAGGCATTAATCGAGGTAGATGGTCGCACCTTCATAGCTGAGGATGTCCAAGAAGTTCCTGGGCTAATGGCAGTTGACCATCTGGAGGTGATGCTGAGTGGGTGTGACATTTAAGCTTAACGCTAATTTCAAAAACAAAGAGGTCAAAAGCAAGATTGAAGCCAGTGGTAAGAGGGGATTAAAAATCACTGGTGAGTATCTACTAGAGGAAGCCACTAAGACAGTGCCATACAGGGATGGTATCTTGGAATCTTCTGGAGCAGTAAGCACAGATGGGAAAACCGTCTGTGTTTCCTTCAACACTCCATATGCCAAGAGACTACATGAACATCCTGAATACAACTTCAGGGGTAAAGGTCGTGGTAAGTGGTTGGAATTGACGTTCAACGACAGAGCAGTACAAAACAATGCTATGAGATTACTTAAAGGGGAGATTGATATATGATTGAATTACTGGAGGCAATTGCACTGAGATTGCATGAAGCAGGAATTGGACGATTTGACCCAGAGGGAGTAGACGGCAACATCTTCATAGGTTATATGCCAAAGAGTCCAACAGAAGCAATCGCTATTTATCCATCAGAGGGGTTAGCAGACGACTTGTGGAATGATACGCTTCGCCCAGCAGTGCAGATAATGACTAGAGGTAACGGGGATGTTCGTGTCGCATTGAAAATGGCAGATAATGTGTATAATGAGTTGCAAGGAATGCACAATGAGAATTTGGGTGACGTATACGTGGTTAGCTGTGTTGCTAACACATATTCACCAGTCCAACTGGGACAAGATAGTCAAGGACGTTTTGAGTGTGCTTATACCTTTAGAATGGAAATTATGAAGGGGGTAAACCAATGGCAGTAACAAAAGTTTTAGCACGTGATTGGGTACTGGAAATTAAGAGTGGTAGTGGATATACACGCATCAAGGGGTTAAGCACTTTATCGTTCTCTAACTCTAAAAATGACACAGACACTACTGACTTTGAAAGTCAAGGTGCAACGGAACACTTAGTAACTTCACGTTCACAGGAGATTTCAGCAGAGGGGTTCTACTTAGTTGATAAGACGACTAAGAAGCGTGATGAAGGACAACAAGCAGTTGAATCATTAGCTGAGTTAATTGGTCCAGAATCGTTAGGTGAATTCCGTTTAACAAGTCCAGCAGGAACTATGAAAACTTTCTTCGCTTCAGCTAATATCGGAGATATTGGTGGAGGTAACGACGACGCTACATCTTGGGGTGTAACATTAACTGTATCAGGTAAAATGTCTGATGCATCAACATTAACAGCAAACAGTAAATAATCGATAGGAGGTTCTAGGTATGAGCAAAGTGCGTTATAGGGATTTTGACAAATTTTTCGAGGAAAAAGGAAAGGCAAAGGTGATTCTACGTCTACTTGGTGAAGAGTGGATTTTACCAAGTTCATTACCAGCACCACTGATGCTAAAGATTATCCGTAACCGCAACGAAGATGAAGCCAACCCAGAGTTAATCTTTGATATGGTCAAGGACTTATTTGGTCAGAAGCAATTTAACAAGTTAATGGAATTAGGAATTGACATGGACCAAATCAGTGCTGTGATTGAGTGGGCTATGAATATCTACAACGGTACAGAGGGTGTAACCGTACAAACAGAAGGCGAAGAGTCTGACGCACCCAGCAAATAAACCAAGGGATATCCTCAAAGATTGGTCTATATTGGAGGCAGATTTCCAGAGGGAATATGGCATCAATTTAGAGCAGGAACTTTGGGGTATGACGTGGCGTAGGTTCATCACGCTACTTAACAACCTATCAGGTGATTCAGTGTACATATTAACACTGCAGGCACGCAAGGATGGCAAGGTAGCAATTGAAATGAATAATGAAGAGAGCGACGCATTATTGAATTCATTCTTTGGTTAACAGTTAACCCTTTGTGGCTTAGGTCGCAAAGGGTATTTTAATATCATAGAGGAGGTGCAACATGGCACTTAAAGTAGGTGAGTTATACGCAACACTGGAGTTGAAGGACAACAACCTAAGCAATATGTTAAACAAGATTGCCAAAAACTTCAATTCCGTTTCAAACAAGATTGAGGATTCCATGGAAGATGTCGTGGATTCATTTGAGGATGCAGAGGATGCAGTTGACAGTTTTGAGGACAAGACCGACAAGCTAAAACCAGCAGACATCCCAGCACCTAAGACTAAAAATTTCACCAAAGCACTGGAGGATATCGCCAACAAGGCAGAACAAGTTGGTAAGACGTTGACAGCGTCTGTAACATTGCCTATTGTTGGGGTTGGTACGACAGCAGTGTTGACAGGTGCGCAATTTGAACAAGCTATGGCAAACGTTCAAGCCATCACAAATGCCACTGGAGACGATTTTCAGAAGTTAGAAGACAAAGCTAAGGAGATGGGAGCATCAACTAAGTTCTCAGCATCACAGTCAGCAGACGCTATGTCATATCTGGGTATGGCAGGATGGGATACAACTCAAATCCTTGCTGGTATCGAACCAGTGTTACAGTTATCGATTGCATCAGGTAGTGAACTGGCAACGGTAGCAGATATCGTTTCTGATGCTTTAACAGGGTTTGGTATGAGTGCAGAAGAAACAGGTAGATTCACTGATATCTTAGCACAGGTTTCACGTAAAGCTAATACCAACGTTGAAATCTTAGGTGAATCATTCAAGTACTCATCATCACTGATGGGAAGTATGAAGTACAGTGCAGAAGATACGGCAATTGCTTTAGGTTTAATGGCAAATGCTGGGGTCAAAGGGTCATCTGCAGGTACAGCATTATCAGGTGCTTTAGCACGACTCATTGACCCAACAGAAGGGGTAGCAACCCTGATGGAGAAATACAATATTAG
>JBGUSG010000023.1:0-26782 GCA_045132415.1 Paludibacteraceae bacterium
CTTGTCATCTTCGGGTTCTGGAACAGCGAGGGAGCAGAAGCCCTGCTCCGAGCAATTAGAGAAGCATTTTCACTACTAATGGAATAGACTATGGAACAGCTAAAAGAATTTGTACTAAAGCACTTTAAGGTCATTACCGTAGTGCTCACTTTCGTACTCACGATGTACATTCAGCACCTGAACAACACCCGTCAGATTGATGAGTTAATCACTCGATGCGAAGTCCTTGACACAAAGATTAAGGATCAGTACGAGCGTATTGACGCCATCAAACTCGACAAGGCAGTTTTCGAGGCTACTATCACCCAGTTTGCTTCTATACAGAACGACCTGCATGAGATTCGTGAAGATCTTCGTGCGCTCTTGGAACATAACGCCGTATGTGGTAAATAGCAATGATTCAGAACGCCCATATTACAGTAATTACTTCCAAGGAACTCACTGCGATGAGGCTCGATGACCTTGTTGGTTGTCGTGGCCTCGTCGTGGAGGTTCTCTCAGAAGATCGCATCAAGAATCGTGGTGCATTAGTGCTACTCGAAGAGCCTTATGTAGACGAGTATCTATGGTTTATTCCCGAAAATTCAATAAGTTATGAGTAAGTTTTCACAAATCCTATTGGCAATAATCCTCCTGCTTGGAGGAGTTGTCTTCATTCAGTACAAACACTCAGCTCGGCTTTCCGATGAGCGAGATCGTTACAAACAGAATAACACTGCTCTGCTCTGTGATATCGAGCGTATTAAGGTAGACTCAACTACGATGGCAGTCGATGCGAAAGCATTGCGCCTGACCATCGATGAGTACGAGCGATTTCGTGCCGCTGACGCCGAGAAAATCCGTCAGATGGGGGTCAAAATTAAGAACCTTCAAGCGGCTGCAAAACATCAATTGGAGGTGGCTGCACCTATCAATGCTGTAATCCGTGATACAGTTTTCATTCGTGATACAATACCTGTGATACAGCAGAAGGTCGAGATGGTGTCGCCACATATCCAACTTGACGCTGTTATTGATAACGATAGTCTCAAAGGTGATATCCGATTGCCCGTTACTCTACAACAAACCGTATGGGTTGAATACAAGCGTAAATGTCTCTTTTGGAAGAAGGTTAAGGCAATCCACCAGACCATATCAAGCGACAATCCTTATGTCGATATCAAATACTCCGAATACATACAAATAGACAAAAAATAACCGAAGCCTTCATTCACTGCGAATGGAGGCTTTAATTTTTATAAGTCTTAACCATTAATTATAAACTACATGGCAAGTATTAAACTTAAATTTCGTCCTTCGACGGTTCAAGGAGAACCAGGGGCAATCTTCTATCGTGTTATTCATAACCGTATTGCACGACAAGTGACAACAGATTATCGTATCTATTCGGAGGAGTGGGATGATCAAAACTCCAGTATTATTATTCAGGGTAGCGCCTCCACTCGGACAGAGCATCTATTAAAACTACAGTCGTCCATTGATGAAGACCTCCAACGATTCAGTCGTATCGTTCGGTCGTTGGAACAGAAAGGACGTACATACACGGCTGATGAGGTAATTGCACAATTTCAACGGACTGAAAATCAACTCTTCGAGTTTATGCAAGGCGTAATAGCGTCATTAACAAAACTCGGTAAGATCCGCACTGCTGAAACTTATGTCTCGACTCTGAATAGTTTCATGCGGTTCCGTGAAAATAAGGATATCGCTCTTGATGATGTGAATTCAGAACTGATGATGCTATATGAATCCTACCTGCGCAAAAATAGTGTCAGCCCTAACAGTTCATCATTCTATATGCGTATTCTGCGTGCCGTATACAATCGTGCTGTTGATAAAGAACTCACCACACAGCGTTTCCCATTCAAACATGTATATACAGGAGTTGATAAAACTGTGAAACGGGCATTACCATTGCGTGCTGTCAAGCAGATTAAAGATATGGAATTGGAGAGTAAGTCAACACTCGACTTTGCACGCGATATGTTTCTTTTCGCCTTTTATATGAGAGGGATGTCATTTGTGGATATGGCATACCTGAAGAAATCGGATTTGCGTAATGGCGTACTTTCTTATCGCAGACGCAAAACAGAGCAACAGCTCTTCATCAAATGGGAGAAGTGTATGCAGAACATCACCGACAAATATGCCAATGATGCTTCTCCTTATCTCTTACCAATCATCGACCCCAATAGTTCGCTGGATGAAAGAAAGCAGTACATCTACGCGGCACATAATGTAAATAAGTATTTGAAGACTATAGGTGAGCGGATCGGCGTTTCGATGCCACTTACGATGTATTGTGCCCGACACTCATGGGCAAGTATTGCTCGAAGCAAGAACGTACCACTATCAGTGATCAGCGAAGGTATGGGGCACGATTCGGAAGCAACTACTCGCATCTATCTTGCCTCATTGGACAATGTTGCCATCGACAAAGCAAACAGTATGATTCTGAAATCCTTATAGGAGAATTGTTGGGTGAATGGAAGAAGCCTATAATAAAGCGTTATCTCTATGAAAGAGAGGTGATTACCGTTGCAAATATACGACAAATTCTGCAAACAGCACTATTTTATCATAGAAAAATGTTGTACGATTTTTATGATTCAGCTTAGGTTAAAGGCTGATTGTTGAGCAATTTAATAATGTTTATTTCTATAACCAACTCATTCTCAGGTATCACTTTCATAAAAACATTCTCTTTCATAGAGAAGTTAATTGAAAGTGCAGGTAAAATACTGTAATACAATAGAATAATAAAAAGATATTTGTAGAGAAGATTTTTAACATCAAAAATATTTAGATTATGCAGAAAATGTGTTTTGTGATGTTGACATATAGTTGCAACCTAAATTGCATCTATTGTTATCAGAAGTATAAGACATCGCAAAAAATGACTTTGGAAACGGCCAAATCTGTGGTTGCAAGAGAGGTTCAGTTGGCAAGAGAGTCGAACAATAAGGACGGCGTTAGATTTGACCTATTTGGCGGAGAACCATTACTTCAATTTGACTTGATTAAGGAGTTGTGCGCTTGGATATGGGAGACTATCACAGATGTCAAGGTTGATATCTTCATCACCACCAATGGAACTTTGCTTGACGATGAGAAGAAAGAGTGGTTTAAGGTTCATAAAGAGAAAATTAATCTTATAATGTCTGTTGACGGCAAAGATGACGTGCAGGTCGGTAACAGAGGATGCCAATCCTCTGATTTACCTATAAGATGGATGATAGACACGCTGCCTAATTATCTGTTAAGTATGACTGTTTCAAGAAAGGCACTAGCGAATTTTGCAGATGAATTGATTTATTTTCATGAGCATAACTATCGTATAGATGCTAAACCTGCTCAAGGCGAAGATTGGCAACCAGGAGATGGAAAAATATATGAGAATCAGTTGTACAAACTGGCTGACTACTATCTCGCTCATCCAGAAGTAACACCAATGTATATTTTCAAAGAGACTTCATATGTTCATTTGCTGAATAATGAACCTAACGAAAAATATGGAAAAACTTGTGGTGTTGCCGAAGAACTTGTGGCATATGATGTAGAAGGAAGGTTATTCCCATGTCACCACTTTTTACCCAATGTAAATGGCAAAACAGATATATTGGATTATCTGAATACACTTGATTTCACAGATTCATCGAAATTCGTTGATGAAGAATGTATGAAGTGTGAAATTTTGAAACTGTGCAGAACTTGCAGCGCTCGTAATTTCAACGAAAGAGGTGATGTCAGCAGAAGAGATAAGCGAACTTGTCAGATTATGCTTGCGGAAGCAAAAGTTGTAAGCCAGTTCCAGATTAAGAAATTTATGCAGAATAAAGATAATCTAAGTGCGCACGACTTATTAAAACTTAAAGCGGCCATCAAGTGTCATGAAATCTGCAGTGATTTCGAGAAGAAATTTTATGCAACTAAACAATAGAAAATGGAGAAGCCGATAGCCATAAAGTGGAGGCATAATATTAATTCATTTACGCTATGTTGAACAATGAATTGCTTATGGACGCTGCCGCATTGGTAAACTCAAATGAGGCAGAGATCGCACAACTTCAGGCTGACGTTGAGTGCGCATCTGGTTGCGGAATGTGTGGTTACGGCAGTAACTAACCTTCCTACGGAGCCTGTCTAGCTTAGGTGTTAGGCAGGCTCTTCTCTATTAAAACCTGTTGAATATATAGAACATTATGCAAACTACAGATAACTTACAAGGAAATACGAAGATAGATGCATTGCTAGTCCAATTGTCTGTTAACCCTTATTTCGATATGCTGTCTTCATACAGCATAGGGCAATTGGGTTTATATTATTTAGCAGAATATGCATATAGATTTGGTTATACAGCAAAGGTAAAATACTATAACTCGTTTGATGAAGTTTCTAAGTTACTTCCAGAGTTAATAGAAAAGACCGCTTGTCGTATTCTTGGGTTTTATGTAGATAGTGAAAATATTTGGGCTTTAAGGACTCTGATTCCTTCGATACATCAAAGATGCCCTAATATTATCATCACACTAGGTGGTCCTCAAGTTACAGGGGACCCATTTGGAACAATGTCATTGATACCAAATGCTACTTGTGGAGTTATCGGTGAAGGAGAAATTCCATTTCTCAAACTATTGCAGTCTAAATCGTTTGATGAAGAGCAATTAAATAACATCAATGGTTTAATATATAATAATTCAGCAGGTAAATTAATCGTCACGACTCCTCAAAAACAAAATCAACATATCGATGAATATGGTTATCCCAAAAGGGAGAAGTATTGTTTAGATCCCGACCGAATTACATTCTCTCAATTAATAACAGGTCGAGGATGTATGGGCCGTTGTGCATTCTGTTATGAAGGCGGTAAAGAGCATACAAATTTGCGTGTGCGTAGCCTCGACTCTTGTTTAGAAGAGATAGATTACCTTGTAGAAAATTATGGAGTAAAATATATTAACATTGTTGATGATACATTCATCTTAAACAGAAAACGAACAGAGGAGTTCTGCAATAGGATGATAGATAAATACCAAGGTCGAATAAAATGGTATTGTGAAGCGCGTGCAGACATCTTATCTAAAAACATAGATATTCTGCCATTATTAAAGCAGGCGGGATTGGTAAAAATCCAATTGGGAGGAGAATCTGGGTGTCAAGAGATATTGGATGCATATAAGAAAGGAGTAACCATAGAGCAGTTGGAGTTCGTTACACAAAAAATAGCAGAAGCAGGAATCCCATATGTCTATGCCAACTTTATAATTGGAGGAGCTTTTGAGACCGAATCGACTTTTGAGCGGACATTAAATTTTGCCAAGAGATTGATGCGCATTGCCCCCGGTCATGTGGAAATCAGTTCCTCGGTATTTACTCCAACTTCGGGCTCTCCAATGTATAACAACCCCGAAGATTATGGTTTGAAAATCATAGATAAAAGAATTATTCGTGGAGCAAGTTGCTCTTTTGTATTTGCAGAAACAGAAGAACTAAACCAGTATAAGATTTGGCAGTTAAGAAATAAGTTTAACAATGAAATAGATAAAGAGTATTCAACTTTGATAGAGTCTATATCGTATGAACAATTAAAAGAAATCTTCTCTTTAAGTATTGATTATCAGATTGACACTCCTTGGTCTACATTGCTAAAATCGAAAGCAAATTATAGAAATTATTTCGAGCCAATAGTTCGAGGAGGGTTTTGCGGTTTTAATGAAGTCTGTGAAAATGACATATATTCCTCTATCCCATATAGAACTACTCATTTGAGTTCGGATGGTGTTGCTTTCTATCGAATTGCAAGGTCGGGAGAGAATATACGGAACAATAATATTGAAAACGCATTGATTACCCTTTCAGCAGGGAAATTAACATTTTCTGATATAGTTAATATGATTAAAACCAGTGCCATCATTACCGATAAGAACAAAAATATAGAAGCTGAATGTATGGCAGTGTATAAGAACTTTGACGATAACCTACAGGTCATCTGGAAAATGATATAAACGATTATGGAGTTAGAATTTCTCAATAAGTTATTAGCTACCAGTAGCGTATCTGGATTCGAAAATCAAGCAGGTAAACTGTTTATAGATTATCTTACCCCATTTGTGGACTCAACAGACACAGACTCTATGGGGAACTGTTACGCATATATGGGTAACAACAGTACAAAGGATAGTACGGTAAGTGTTTTAATAGAGGCTCATATTGATGAAATAGGATTTCAAGTGATATATATTGACGATAGGGGCTATATCTATATGCGTAAGAATGGTGGTATTGATATAAATTGTATCCCAGGCTCACAGGTCGTAATACAAACTTCTTCTGGCGAAGAATTACTTGGTATTATTGGCAAGAAACCCATACATCTTATTGGACCAGATGAGCGGAACAAAAATATTGAAATACACGCTTTGTGGGTCGATACAGGACTAGCACCTGAAGAAGTCAAGAAAAAGGTTTCTATCGGAGATGTCATTGCGTGGAAATCAAATATGATTTATTTATCTGATAAGAGAATTTCTTCTAAAGGATTAGACGATAAAGTGGGTGTATATATCATAAGCCAAGTTTTAAAAAGATTGTCTTCATCAAAAATTGATGCTATTCAAGTCTGTGGCGTAGCATCGGTCCAAGAAGAAGTTGGTAATAGAGGAGCAATAGTATGTGGACATAAATTAAACCCAGATATAGCAATATGTATTGATGTCGATTTCGCAACTGATGTACCTGACTGTCCTAAAACAAAGTTTGGAGATGTTGCATTAGGAAAAGGTGTCGTTATTCATCGTAGTATTGATAATACTAACTCTATTTCGCTATTGGCCGAAAAGATTGCAAAGGAGAATAATATTAAATATCAACTCTCGGCAAGAACTCTTGCCGTTGGTGGAACTAATGCTGTAGTAATACAACAAGCGAAGGATGGCATAAAAACAATAAGTTTGGGTATACCTTGTCGATATATGCATACTCCTGTTGAATTGTGTGACCTTGATGACATACAAGCTGCAATAGATTTATTGTACAGTATCATCATTAAAATACAGATATGAGTTATGTCTGAATGAGTTCCGTTGCCCTGCCCATTGTGGTGGGGCATTTCCATTATTAATATACAGAACGGTGTATTTTCGTTGAATTGTTGAGCAGAAATAAAGTCTCTTCGTAAGAGAGTTGATGATGACACAAAAGTAATTAAAATATCGCATTTAACTCAATTCTATGGCACTAAAAATGCTTTCAATAATGTTTGAATAGTTCCTATTCAAGATTTGTTGAGTGATTAGGAAGTTGTGAAACCCATAACTCAAACAATTTCAGTTCCAACCCTTTGCGATCCTTCTCTTACGAAGAGAAGTTGTTGAGCGAAAGCCCAATAAATTCGTAAAAGGCAGGTATGGAACCGAAACGTGAGACTCAACTCAAATATAGCGATGCGGTAAAGCTGTATGCCGACACAAATCTTCCCATTAGGGAGATTTGTGAGATAACGCATATCAGTTTTGCTGCTTTCAGTTCCTACCTATCCAAGTATCATCGTGATTTAATACTCAAAAGACACAACCTTACAGGTTTTAAGTCTGTAAGGCTAAGAGGCAAGAGAGGACAGACAACGGCAGCTCATTACAAATATCTTGATGCCATTCAAGCATGTGATAACATTGAGTATATCGAATACAATGTATCTCAGATAGCTCGAATATTCGATGTGGATCCTTGCTCATTGTTAGGGCAATTACGCAGACATTATCCTGATATAGTGCCACGCAGGGAGAATGAGCGAAAGCGAATGGGTATTACCATCAATCTCCAATACGGGGCGCGTAAGTGGACTAAGAATGGCTATGCTAAGGCTGTGGAGATGTTGCAAACGGGTGATATGACTATCGAGGAGGTTGCCAATGAGTGCGAAGTTTCACCCACAGGACTGCGCGAACATCTATTGATATATCATCCTCAGGTAGTTGAGCAGCGAGAGAAAAAACGCAATAATGTTGTTGGTCGAAGGGTTCGTGGAGAGAGAATGGGCAACTGGCAGATTCACGCTCCGGAGGATGAATCAATTGTCAAATATGAAGAGGCGGTGAGATTGTATCGAGAGACATCAATGGATGTAAAGCAGATTGTCAAATCCGTAGGTGTTACGATAGGCGCCTTCAGGCATCATTTGCGAACCTGGCATACAGACTTGATGGTCGAACGCCGCGGATTTGACAGCAGTGTAGATTTTTCAAAGACCAAGCGATACAAGAAATCTACTGTTGAGAAGTATGCTGATGCTATTGAAAGACTTAGAACCTCTGATCTGCCTACTGCAAAGGTTGCTGCAGAATATGGGCTGAATCCTGAAACATTCAGGATGTACCTCAAAGAGCATCATCCAGAGTTGGTAAAAGTTCGAGGTATGGTTAAAGCGGAGAATGGCAGAACCGTGGCTCATAGAAGCGAAGAGAAATATAAGGAGGCAATACGCTTGTATGAGACAACCGATGAATCATTAAAATCCATCGCGAAGCGTCTCGGAATACAATACAACAGCATTGGCGGCTATATTCGCCGCAATTACCCTGAGGCTATTGAAAAGCATAATTCATTGCTTGAAAATATGGGCGTTCGATTTGCCGAAGGCATAGCAAGGCTGCAGAATAGCAATGCCACTATCAATGCTGTAATGCAGGAACTCGGCTACAATGAGTATTTCAGACAGTACATCAAGACCAAGTATCCCGAACTGCTCAATAGAGAGACAACGAGAAAGAAAATTACGGGAACCAAGGTTGCTGCTCGGAAATATGCCGAGGCGATGGAACAGATGCGAACCACAACGGATACGATGAAGGATATTTGTGCGAGGCTCGGAGTTGATATTGACTCATTCCGCTAATATATCTCAAAGCACGCTCCCGAACTGATGCGACGGAGTAAAAAGTGATACCCGTCATTAAACAACAACAGCCAAGACAGAGGGTGTCTTGACCGTAAAATTTTAATTTCTCTTTGCAAGAGTTATTATCTCTTTGCAAGAGAAATGATTACGACGCAAAATTAAGTAAAATATCGCAATTTGAACAATTTTTGCCCCGAAAAATGTCTTGTGGATTGAAAATTTGTTTTAGGTTATATCTCAATAGTTGAGCAAATTACACTATTCTATTTCCATAACATCTTATAAACCAGTATTCATTTGTGCATAAACCTGCTCTTGCAAAGAGAAGTTTCGGTTTAACAAAAGTTTATGCGCATATATAAAGTCGGTATATTATTGATTCTCTTGCTGTTTGCAAGTGGTACGGCGTACTCTCAGGAGAACCGCACGGAGATTCGTGTGGACTTCCGAGTGAATAGCGCTTCGATTGACCGCGCCTATGGCAAGAATACAGAACGCCTTTCCGAAATTTCAGCATTCTTGCAGAGAATTGAGCAGGACAGTACGCTTACAATCGTAGAAGTTTCATTCTGTGGTTCTGCATCTCCTGAGGGCAGTTATCAGTTGAATCATAAACTTGCCCGTGCCCGTCTCGAAACACTTGAAGATATAGTCCGTAGTGAAGTAGAAATCCCCGATAGTATCATCACCCATGACGACAGTTATATTTCGTGGGAGTATCTTAAGGAGCAGGTTGTAGAATCTGATATGCCTCAGAAACAGGCTATCCTCGACATCATCGCACAAGAGCCACAACTTGTAGATTATCCCGGTGGTCGTCACATTGACCACCGAATCGTCAAACTTCAAAAGTTGGATGGAGGTAAAGTGTGGCGTCAGCTACATACTCTCTATTTCGAGCGCATGCGTAACGCGTGCGTGGTATTCATTACTTATAAGCGCGAAATTATCCAGCCTATTGAGCCTGTTGTGCCACCAATGAAGGTAGATATACTGCAAAAGCCGGAGGTGGATTCTATTATTATTCCTGAATCAAAAGAGCAGAACGTTACAGCAGAGGATTGGACTCGCGGGCTATACCTTAAAACCAATGCCCTCTTTTGGGGGATGGGCATGACTAATGTGTCAGTGGAAATCGACTTGGCGAAGCATTTGTCGTTTACATTACCGGTATGCTATTCTGCGTGGAACTACTTCACATCGACTATCAAGTTCCGTACGCTTGCCGTGCAACCAGAGTGCCGTTATTGGTTCAAGGAGGATAATCAGAAATTCTTTGTCGGAGCTCACTTCGGTTATGCTCAGTATAATATTGCCGTTGATGGCGATTACCGTATTCAGGATCATAATGGTACTTCACCTGCATTGGGCGGCGGTATCAGTGTGGGCTACCGTATGCCGATCTCGAAGAATAACAGGTGGCACATAGAGTTTACTTTGGGTGCAGGAGTCTATGGCTTGCACTACGACAAGTTCTATAATGTAAATAACGGTAAGCTTGTAGATACCTACCGCAAGACATATTGGGGTATTGACAATGCCGCCGTAAATATATCATATCGTTTCGACCTTAAAAAACGTAAGAAATGAGAAAGACATTACGCTACATATCGCTGTGTGTGATGTTGCTGCTTGCGTTTGCAGGTTGCGATGTTCACGAGTTCCCGGAAAAGCGTTACGACAGAGTGCCGTTCTTGCTCCATCTTGACTTTAATACCGAGATGCCGCTTCATAAGGAGGTGGTCTATACTCGTAGTGGAGAGACAGAGACAAAGGGTACTGCGGAATATCACGATGTTCGCTATATAGTAAACGCATACCGTACCGATAATACACGAGGAGAGAACCGTGTGGCCGATACAACATTCGTGTTCACAAAGTCCGATATTGCCGATCTTAATTACACGGCACATCTTCAACTCCCTGAGGGTACATACGATTTCAAGGTATGGGCAGATTATGTCGATGTAGGAAGCTATGAAGATAAGTATTATGATACTCAAGACTTTGCCGAGATTATCCTCGCCGACAGAGAAAACCATTCGGGTAGTAATGATTATCGTGATGCTTTCCGTGGCTATGCTACTGCGACGGTAACCAATCCTGCATATTATACAGGCTCTGTTGTGGGTACTATCGACAATCAGGCAACGGCAGAGATGAAACGTCCGATGGGTAAGTTCAAGTTTGTATCTACCGATGTGGAGGTATTCCTCAGCCGCGTGGCTCAAATGATGAAGGAGCGCGGAATGCTTTTGAGTGTCGATGCAGAGTCGGACACCAAGGCGGCGTATGAGCAGCTGTTGCAAAGTATCGACCTGGGCGAGTTTTATGTCGTATTCCGATACAATGCCTTTATGCCTTGCTCATTCAATATGTTTACCGACAAGCCTGCTGACTCGTGGACAGGAATGTCATTTACCAGCCGTATGTTTACGGAAAATGAGATGGAGATGACTCTTGGATATGACTACATCTTCGTAAATGGCTCTGAAACGACGCTCGCAATATCTGTGGAGGTGTATAACCGCGATGGAGAACTTATGTCCTCTACAAATCCTATCAATGTACCTATTGTACGCAGTAAGATGACTGTGGTTAAGGGAGAGTTCCTTACCTCAAAAGCTACCGGTGGCATCACGATCAACCCCGGCTACGACGGGGACGACTACAACATAGAGATATATTAACAGTTCACAATTATTAACAATTTTAAAAACCAAATTCACGATGACAAAGAAAATTTTGTTTGGAATGATGGCGGCAACAATGATGATTGCCACATCTTGTGAGAATGAGCTCGACCTCGGCACAAATACCGGAGAGAACGCTCAGGTCACATTCAGCGTAGGCACGCCAGAGATCGCTACTCGTGCTTACAGCGATGGTCAGACTGCTACCGTTTTGCAGTATGCTGTATATGATGCAGCGGGTAGCGAGCTTACCGACCTTACCGTTACAGATGCTGAGATTCACGGCTCTACAACTGTAAACCTTCAGCTTACTACAGGTAACACTTACTCTGTTATCTTCTGGGCAGCTGCAGAGAATGCTCCTTACACTGTTGACTTCGGAGCCAAGACTATGACCGTTGATTACTCTAACGCAGTAAGCAACGACGAGACCCGTGATGCTTTCTACAAGTATCACACTTTCACCGTTAAGGGTGCTCAGACCGAGACTATCGAGCTTAAGCGTCCTTTCGCTCAGCTTAACATCGGTACAAGCGACTATGCGGCAACATCAAGTGCTGGTTACACTCCTGCGTATTCGTATGTAAAGGTTCCTGTAAGCAAGGTTCTCAACCTCGTTGATGGTTCAGTAGATACAGCGTCGGATGTGGAGTTCAAGTTGGCTGCAATTCCTCAGGGTGAGACTTTCCCTGTAAGCGGCTATGACTACCTCTCTATGAATTACTTGCTTGTTCCTGCTGACAAGGAGGTTGTTGATTTGACTTTCGGTTACAGCGAGAGCAACACTGCAGTTGAGAAGACCCGCACCGTGGGTTCTGTACCTGTGCAGCGTAACTACCGCACAAATATCTACGGTCAGTTGTTTACAAGCGATGTAGATATCAACGTGGAGATTGTTCCTGATTATGATGATGAGTACAACAATGAGCATGGGTTTATTGTTGCCGAGGGTAAGGTATTGGTTTCTTCAGCTGAGGGCTTGCAGATCTTGGCAGAGCGCATGGCAAATGGTGAGTTGATGGATGGTAACATCGTTTTGGATAGTGACATTGACCTCTCTGAGCTTGCTGTTGCTACAAGAAGCAGTGCGGTATACAATTGGACTCCTATGGGTACCCCTGAGAAGCCTTTCACTGGCACATTTGATGGCCAGGGTCACACTATCAAGAACCTTAATATTGTTGAGACTGAGGCTAAGGAGGGTAAGGCATATATCGGTTTCTTCGGTTATGCAAATAATGCAACCATCAAGAACGTTACTTTCGAGAACGTAAACTTGAATATCGCTTGCTTGGATATCGACCACAGCCAGGGTCACATTGGTGCAGTTGCTGGTTCGTTGGAAGGCACTTCGACAATCGAGAACGTAACTGTTAAGGGTGATGTCTTCGTTGAGTCTACTGTTACTGCTAACGGTGCAAGCCGCGTTGCAGTTGTTGCAGGTGGTAACTCCTACGGTAATGTAACAATGAAGAATGTTCATGTTATCGCTAACGATGGTAGCTACCTTAAAGCGAACAATAATGTTGGTGCTCTCGCAGGTCAGCTCCAAGGTAAGTCGGTATTCGAAAACTGTACTTCGAACATCGATGTAACAGGCACTAAGTTCTTTGCTGGTGGTATCATCGGTTTGGCTGCTGGTAACCAACTCTTCACAAACTGCCACACTACTGGTGACATTACTATCACTGCAGGTCGCTCGGGTAAGGCTCACGACCACTACCGTGTAGGTGGTATCGCAGGTGGTTGGGCTGATGGCAAGAACAATGTCTGCACAGTTAACAACTGCTCTTACACTGGTAATCTCTCAGGTACAAACGCTGATGGCTCAGTTGCCGAGAAATTTGATTACTTGGGCTATGTAGGTCGTGGTTACACTTTGAACGGTTGCCAGGGTAGCAAGGTTGTTATCGACGGCGTAAGCTTCGTTCAGAAGTACAACACCGCTGATGAGGCAGGTATCTATGAGGTTACTGGAGCTAATGGTGAGGCTGTTGTAGCTGCTGGCTCGAAGGAGGACCTTCCTAAGACTGATGATGGCACAAAGATCGACACCAACTTCGATGAGAATGTAACTTTGTTTGGCGATATCACTGTGTCGGCTAGTGAGACAAACGCTAACTCAGGCTATGGCGCAACTGGTGTTACCGTAACTGATGGTGCAGTTCTTGATGGCCAGGGCAATGTTTTGACTGTAAGCGATGCAAATGGTACTTGGGATTGTGTTGTTGCAGCTAAGGGCGGTACTATCAAGAATTTGACCGTTGCAGGTGCAATGCGTGGTATCTTTATGCCTGGTGCAAATGGCGATGTATATATTGACAATGTCATCTTCAAGGATGTCATCTATACATTCAACTCGGATGCAGGTAACAAGAACTATGGTGTATATATCTCTAACTCTACTTTGAATGGTTGGACTTCACACTCTGATGCACATAAGGAGGTTGTTTATACCAACTGTAACTTCGGTGAGGGTTCCGGCTACGCATATTGCCGTCCTTATGGCCCTACTTCATTCGTAGGTTGCGCATTCGAGGCAGGTTTCAAGATTGATGCTCGTGGTAAGATCACTTTCGAGAACTGTACTCTCGGTGGCGTGGCTTTGACTGCTGAGAACCTTGCAACATTGGTAACTAGCCGCGTAGAGAACGCTTCTATTAAGTAATTATCAACAATTTAATATCTACTGCACCCTTCATCATACGGGAGGGTGCAGTATTAAAACTAAACTCTTTTGCGAGAGTATAAATCGCAAAACAAATAACGGATTACCGAGATGTTCTACCTCTCGCTCTGTAAAGCATTAACAATCAACAAGATGCTTGATTTTTTCGGGGGGGGATTTTTCGATAACAGCCAAACAGATTTTCTAACTTTTAATAAATTGAAGAATATGAAGAAGTTAATGATGGCTGTCGCTGCATTCGGTATGCTGTTGACATCGTGCCAAAACGACCTTGATTTCGTCCAGAATGCGGGTGAGACATCTACGGTCTCTTTCTCGGTGGGCACACCAGAAATCGCTACCCGTGCTTATAGTGACGGTTTGACTGCAAAGGTTCTCCAGTATGCAGTCTATGACTCTGAGGGTAACATCCTCAGCGATCTTACAGAGACAAATGCTACAATCAATGGTAGCACAACTGTCAATCTCCAACTTACAACAGGTGACTCATACGCTGTCATCTTCTGGGCTGCGGCTGAGAATGCTCCTTACACCGTGAACTTCGACGAGAAGACAATGACTATAAGCTATGACGGTGCAAAGAGTAACGATGAGACTCGTGATGCTTTCTACAAGTACCACACATTCACTGTAACAGGCGCACAGACTGAGACTGTAGAACTTCGTCGTCCTTTCGCTCAGTTGAATATCGGTACCAGTGATTACACTGCTTCGGAGAATGCGGGCTATGTTCCAACAACCTCTGCCGTAACAGTAAAGAATGTCTATACAACCCTTAGCCTTGTTGATGGTGCAGCCACAGGTGAGACAGAGGCTGTCTTTGCTGCAAACGCTATTCCTGAGAATGAGCAGTTCCCTGTTACAGGTTATGAGTATTTGGCAATGAACTACCTCCTCGTAAACTCAGAGAAGGAGGTTGTTGATGTAGAGTTCACATACGCAGACGCCAACAATGATGCTAAGACTCGTACTGTTGGTTCTGTACCCGTACAGCGCAACCACCGCACAAACATCTATGGTCAGTTGCTCACAAGCGATGTTGACATCAACGTTGAGATTAAGCCTGAGTATGATGACGATGATAAGTATGGTGCTATTGATGGTCAGGTCTATGTTAAGGTTAGCACTATTGAGGAATTCAATGCTGCTTTTGCTGATGAGAATGTAGACATCATCATCTTAACTGCAGATCTTGTTCTCGACACTCCTCTCACTCGTGCAGCGGCAGATCCTGTATTGACAGTTTCTGCAAACAAAACTCTTACCATCGACCTTAACGGTAAGAAACTCTCTGCAACCTCTTCTGCAACAGGCAAGAACTACAACATGTTTGATGTACGCGGTACTTTGACTGTGAAGAACGGTACTATGGAGTACGAGCACAAGGGCGATAATATGGGCTGGAATAACTTCGCAGAGCTTTTCTATGTAGGTTTCAACGGCACATTGAACCTTGATGGTGTTACTGCAAAGAACTTGGGTGGTTCAGATATGGCTTATGTGATTGATATGGTCAATGCAACCAACATCACTGTAAATGTCAAGAACTCAACTTTGGAGAGCACATATATTCCTATCCGCGTATTCAACAACAGCAAAACAGGTGTGAACAATGTTTCTATCGAGAATTCGACTCTGAAGGGTAAGTATTGTTTCTGGGTACAGTACTGGCTCGCTGATGGCCGCGATGAGGCAACTTTGGAGCAGACATTGAAGTTGGATATATTCAATAGTACAGCGGGAGAGAGCAATAACAACACATTTGTTTTTGCAAATAACTACGACGCTCCTGTACTCTATGGTTTCAATGAGGCTGTTTACTTCGATCAGTATGGTCAGAAGATTAGTCTCCTTACTCCTATTGAGGGTGTCGAGGGCGTAGGTCTCGATTCATCGGGCAACTATGTTGTTACAGCGGATGCAGGTTTGGCTTGGGTTGCTGCAAATGTTGCTGCTAACGATGGCTTCGCGGGTAAGACTATCAAGTTGGATGTTGATGTAGATTTGTCAACTGTTAAGAATATGGGTGATTCATTCGCACCTATCGGTTCAACAGGTGAGCGCGATGATCGCAATCGTCTTGTTTGCGAGGCATTCAAAGGCACTTTCGATGGTCAGGGTCACACTATCGCAAACCTCTATCAGAGCGGTTGGGATATGGGCTACGAGTGGGGCCAGTATGGTTCTATCGGTCTTTTCTCAAAGTTGGAAGGTGCAACTGTGAAGAATGTTGTTCTTGATGGCTTTGAGGCACAGATTGAGGGTGGCGATATCTCGTATGTTGCAGGTAGTGCTACAGGAGACTGTGTATTTGAGAATATTGAAATTAAGAATGGTAAGATCGGTACTTACAACAATGGTATCGGTGCAATCATTGGTTGGTCTGGTGCCGGTAAATATACATTTAAGAATATCAAAATTGGTTCAGATGTTGTTCTTGGCGGTCTTTGGGGCTCATTTGACCAGTCTTGCGGTGGTGTTGTAGGTCAGGCTGAGCCTGGTGCATCATATCACTTTGAGGATGTTGAGATTTCTTGCCGTCTTGATGTATATAACGATGTTATTGCCGCTTACAAGTACTATATATATCGTATGAGTGGTATGATTATCGGTCGTTGTGAGGCAACAACAACTATCGACGGTCGCAACTATCCTGATTTGTCTCAGTATAACATCACTTGCAAGAACGTAACTGTAAACTACGGTGATTGGATGAACTACCACTACTGCGTTGTAGAGGGCAAGACAGCTTGGCGTGTAGAGCCTGGTTATGCTTATGGCGGTGTTCCTGCCGACCACGATCACAGCACTTGCGCAATGCACTGCAACTTGCTTCTGCCTTTCGATGCATTGTTCGGTGGCGACCAGTATGGTGTAAATCCCATCAAGGAGTACCCTGGTGTAACAGTGAACTACCCAGCATCATACGTTCCTGAGAACTAATATAGTTTCAAATAACTGAATTTTCTGACTACTGCGTCCTTCACTGCGAGGGGCGCAGTTTTTCTGTATTGAGGGGCGCGAGATAATTATTTCTCGTTGAAAATGATTCGTTTGAGAATTTATCGTTAATTTTGCACTGTCATTTGAACATTGTTGCAGGATGGAAGAGAATAAAGTGATCATATATACCGCTAATGACGGTAAGACCAAGATTGATGTGAAGCTTGAGGAGGAGACTTTATGGCTTACACAGGCTCAGATGTGTGAACTATATCAAACGAGCAAATCGAATGTAAGTGAGCACATTAAGCATATTTTTGAGGAGGGGGAACTGAATGAGGATTCAGTTGTTCGGAAATTCCGAACAACTGCTGCTGATGGTAAAGAATACCTCGTTTCACACTATAATTTGGATATGATTATTGCTCTTGGCTATCGTATTCGTTCCATCATTGCTACAAGATTCCGTCAGTGGGCTACGGAGCGTCTGAAAGAGTATATAGTTAAAGGCTTTACTCTTGATGATGAGCGCCTGAAGAAACTGGGCGGCGGCAGTTATTGGAAAGAACTGTTGGAGCGTATCAGGGATATTCGTGCCACTGAAAAGGTACTCTATCGTCAGATATTAGAGATATACGCAACGAGTATAGATTACGATCCACGGGCTCAAGTGTCGCAGGAGTTCTTCAAGAAGGTACAGAACAAGATACACTATGCCATTCACGGACATACCGCAGCCGAACTGATTGTGGAGCGTGCCGATGCGGAAAAGGATTTTATGGGACTATTGACATTCAAAGGCAACCACCCAACATTGATTGAGGCAAAAACTGCTAAGAACTATTTGAATGAGAAGGAACTTCGTGCGATGGGACAACTTGTATCGGGATACTTGGATTTTGCAGAGCGTCAGGCCGAGCGTGAGCAAGTAATGACAATGAACGATTGGGCTGCATATCTTGACAGGATCTTAACGATGTCAGGCGAACAGTTGTTGCAAGGCTCCGGTAGCGTTTCTCACGAACAGGCGATGGAGCACGCTACAACAGAGTATCGCAAGTACAAACAGCGAACAATCAGCGATGTAGAGCGAGATTATTTGTTCGCTATTAAATCGATAGAAGATTCGGCGAAAAAGAGCGAGAACTAAAATCTAATTATCTATATTAGGCAATACTTCAGAATAAGTTCTTATGCTTATAAAGGTAATTGGAAAGCGGATATTGCGCAGAACAGAGCCTGATAAAATCAAGAACCCTATATTTCCAATGAAGGTAAGGATCTTCTGCAATAATATAACCTAGTAAGGCGTTTACCTATAAATAAGCCGATTTATTATATGAAGAACCTCTTTGTAGCAATTATATTTTCGGTTTTCACATTTTTAGGGGCAACAGCACAGTCTGCGACCAATTATCGTATTTTGTTTGATAAATGCGATATGGGAGATGGAGTACTTAAGATGGAGTGTTCATTTACCATTAACTTTGCCGGACACGACTCTGTTACCTTAGACTTTGGAGGCACGTTACAAGATGAGGCTGTACGAGAGTTGTGCATAACTCCCAATAACATCAGATATAACTTTGATCCCACATCAAAGCAAATCACATTCTACCGAAATCGCAAGGATTCGCAGAGAGTGAAAATGGAGTATATCTATATGAACCTTACATCTGTACTGATGTATGGAGATTCAGGAGCGGAGATTTGGGAGTGTATATACAGTTCAAGTGGCGAGTTCTATTATCCGATGCGAAGAGGTATGAAGCACTCCGCAAGGGTTAAATTCTCTTCTCCGGACTCACTATTTGTGGTTTCACATAGTGGGATTGATGCTACGAAGTGGCACAGAGAGAATCGTTGTGTACCAATAAACTTTGCCTTTTTGAGTAGAGATAAGTATGAAAAGCAGAGAATGACGGGAGACTATGGGTGTGATGTCTATCAGGTTATAGGACAGCAAGCCGATTCTACTCGTTATGAGTTACTATGTCAATTAACCGAGCAATCTATTCGTTGGTTTGAGGAAAAGTATGGCGACAGGTATCTATGCAATAGGTATGGCACCTCGGCATATCCGGCCTTTATCTTTCACAATGGCAATGGCGCTTTCAACAGATACAATATGGGATTTATATCGGCATCGCAAGAGAAGTTTGCTACATATCCCGACATCTACCCACTCATCCACGAGATAGGACATCGTTGGATGGGCGAGTATACAATGTTTATAGATAGCGGAGTGCGTGGTTATGCCTTTATCATTGAGACTCTGAATGAGTTTATGACACTTATGTGCATACGCGATATTGTAGGTACAGAAGTGTATGAAACTCTGCTAAACAGCTGTCGCGAAAGTTGGGATAAAATAAGAGGTACAGAACAAGATCGTCATCCTGTAGATGTTACTGACAACAACAATATCCCTGTAACATATCGCAAGGGTGTTGTGATGCTCGATAGTATTGCCCAAGAGATTGGGTATGACACAGTGATATCTTCCATTGCACGATTCTACAATGAGTGCAACGGGAAACAGGACTTACAATATGCCGACTTTGAGTTTTTGTGTAGTCCTATACACGATAAATTGTATGACAAGCAATAACAAACCTACTTAATATGAGAAATCAGTTTATAACAATCAGCAGTTTGCTATTCTTCTCGCTGCTACTTGCTGGGTGTGCCACAACAAAGTCAGCAAATGCGCTGCTTGCAGAGGTGTGGAATAATGACCAGCAACCTCGTCATCAAATGGTGGAACTGACAAAGGCTGTTACGGTTGAGGGGCGCACAGATCTTATCGACTCGCTTATACTTGTAAACGATATCGTTGAGCGCAATGATGCAAAAAATATCAAGGTCATAGATAAGATTTTGAGGAATGGTTTACCTCAAGGATTGACAGCGGAGTCATATAAAACAATCTGGATTGTCATAGACCACGCCCCATTAGAGAAGCAGGAGCAATACCTGCCTCTTGTTGAGCAGATGGCAACAGAGGTTGGTCTTGATGAGTACGCTGTTTTATATGACCGTGTAGCAATGGGACAGAATCGCCCTCAGCGCTATGGCAGCCAGCTTGTGCAGTTTGGTGCTGTTGATGCCCAGAAACTATATGTATGGCCTATCGAGGATGGTGCAAAGGTAGACTCATTGCGCAACACCGTAGGAATGTCACCGTTCTCGGACTATCTCAAAGATATAGAGGAGGCAACAGGGATAACTCCGATATATGATTCTTCTCTTACAATCGAGGAATTAAATAAGATGCGAGGAGCGAAAAAGTAATCAATAACCGCACTTTTTCTTCCAAAAATTTGGAAAATTCGTGGGGGGGGTAAATTTGTAGCAAGAAAACAAACTAACAACGAAATGGTTATGAAGAACTTTATTCACACCTTTGTAATGGCACTAGTGTTATTAGTGGCTGCTTGCTCAAATGCCAATCAGAAAAAAGTTGAAGCGGATGTAAAACCCGAACTACCAGCCGGTGCAGTTGAGATGAGATACCAGCGTCATCTCTATTGCGATGTGATGTTGCGAGACTCAATCCCTGCAAGAATGATTTTCGACACAGGTTGTACCAATCTGCTTTTGGATTCGACCTTCTACGCCGAGCGATTTGCCGCAGACGGAAATCTGCGTAGGGCTATGCTCGGAGGTGCCGGTGGCGGAATGGAGTTGGCAAATATTGATGCAAGCAAGTGGAGTTACCGTATCGGCGAAGATGCAATGACCGAGAATATGGCCATAGTTCTGAATCTGCGCAAGATCGTAGGTAACGAGGCTGACGGGATGTTCGGTATGATGTTTATGAAGGGTAAGCGAGTAGAGATAAACTACGCAAACAGCTATATGCGCTTCCTTGCTGCCGAAGAGAAGATTGGCGATGACTATACCCGTATTCCTTTTACCTGGGATGGTCAGCGTATGGTGCTGCCACTCTCTATTACAATGAGTGACGGTTATGTTTTTGATGGTCGCTTTTTGGTAGATACAGGTATGGGTGGAACACTGTCACTCAACAGCACAACAGCCAATCGTTTGGAGAGCGAAAAGTATCTTGCTGATGCTCGCACTATGTCTTATCTTGTTGGAGGCATTGGTGGTGGCCGAAAGGATTATCTATTCAAAACTCCGCAAATCTCACTCAGAGGTCACGCTATCAAAGATGTGATGATTACTTGGTCAAGCAATAAGGAAGGCTCATCGGCAAGTAACAACTACGACGGCTTGATAGGCAATGAACTCCTTGAACGCTTTGATGTGATTTTCGATTTTGCGGGCAGTGCTGTTTATCTGCGACCAAACAAGAATTTTGATAGACCAGAGCCGAACTTCTTAGGCGTAGCTCTTACGCCGATGGCAGATCATTGGATTGTAAATGGATTGCTGGAAGGTGGTAATGCCGAGAAAGCTGGGTTGCGTCAGGGCGACCGCATTGAGAAAATCAATGGAATGACAGCTGATGATCCCAACACTCGCACACTCAATCCATTGCCTGACAAACTAACACTCTCGGTTTTGCGCAACAACAACCTGATAGAGATTGTGGTAAATAAGGAATAGTAAATTCTATCAAAGTTGATTTATGAAGAGGTCAATTGCCTAATGGTGATTGGCCTCTTTCTTGATTTAATGTTAAGAGTTAATAACACAAAGAGAGTTTTTCACTACCTTTGCTACTGCTATGAATGAATTTGTACCACATAAGATAGATGCAGAGGAGTCGTTTGAGAGTCATCTGCTTGGAGATGTTAAGGCGGGATTTCCTTCGCCTGCTGAGGATATACGCGAGAAGTTGGACCTTATCAAGTTGCTTGTTAAACACAAAGCGTCAACATTCTTCTTTCGCGTAAGTGGCGTATCGATGGTAGATGCCGCATTGGATGAGGGTGATATCATCATCGTGGACCGTGCTGTGGATCCTTACAATAACTGTAAGGCTGTGTGCTACATTGATGGAGAGTATACCGTAAAGCGTGTTGAGATGGGAGACAATATGGTTCGCCTTATGCCTGCCAATGAACTCAACACTGCATACAAGCCAATAGTGGTTACCCCAGATAATGAGTTCTTGATTTGGGGTGTTGTAACCTATGTAATCAAGAAGATGTAGCGATGTTCGCCCTTGCCGATTGCAATAACTTCTTTGCCTCTTGTGAGCGTGTGTTTCGCCCCGACTTACAAGGCAAGCCTGTCATTGTTCTATCTAACAATGATGGCTGCGCTATTGCCAGAAGTAACGAAGCAAAGGCTCTCGGCATTAAGATGGGTGATCCGCTTTTCAAAATACGAGATATTGTCAAGAAGCATAATGTTGCTGTCTTCTCCGGCAATATGGCTCTTTATGGCGATATGTCGCAGAGAGTCCGCTGGGTATTGGAAGAGTTTGCGCCGAGTGTCGAGGTCTATTCGATTGACGAGGCATTCCTGGACCTCAGAGGTATCACGAACATAGACTTTGACCAGTACGCTAAGCATATATCAGCACAATGCTGGAAGATGACATCAATCCCAGTATCAGTGGGTATTGCCCCAACCAAGACACTCGCTAAGATAGCTTCTAAACTATGTAAACAGTATCCGAAGCTCAAAGGTGGTTGCTATATGCATCGCCCGCAAGATATCGAAAAGGTTCTACGCAAGTATCCAATTGAAGATGTCTGGGGAATTGGTCGCCGTTCTGTTCCTAAACTTAAAGCGAGAGGTGTCAATACTGCTTACGAGTTTACACAACTACCCGAAGGTGTCGTTCAGGGGATGTTTGGTATAACGGGAGTGAGAACCTGGAAAGAGTTGCAAGGTATTCCTTGTATTGAGTTTGAAGATGGCTTTGAGGCAAAGCAATCTATATGCGTTTCTCGTAGTTTCTCATCCGAGATATATGAGATTAAGGAGTTGCAGGAACAGATAGCAAACTTTGCTTCTACTATGGCCGAGAAGTTGCGTAAACAGCACTCCGTTACATCAGAGATAGTAGTCTTTGCGTACACCAATCTTTTCAAGGAGGATGCACCGCAGACATACTCCAATGCTTTGGTATCGTTTGTAACACCAACTGCCGATCAGCGAACGATAATCACCGAGGCTGTGCACGCCATGCAGAAGTCATTCAAGAGTGGTTATGGCTATAAGAAAGCAGGTGTCATTGCAACCAAGATTGTTGATGAGAGAAATGTAATGCACTCCCTGTTTGAAGATACAGAGGCTATCGAGCGTGAACACAAGATAACCTCTGCATTAGATGCCATTAACTCGACCTTTGGAAAAGGTACAATCAAGTTGGCAGTTCAGGGAAGCGGAAAGATAAAGACATCAAGCGAGAGTCAATCGCCGCACTACACTACGCTGTGGAGCGATATCCCTAATGTAACGGTGAAATAACTACACCATCCACGGATTTCGGTATGGGTCGTAGTCGTTCTGGAATGTAGCCAGTTGCCAATCGGTGACTGGTTTCTTCGTTTCATCGACCTTGCGAGGAATCTGCGGGTTGAGTCGCAGTTTGGCAGCATCGTTGAGCCACTTCATAGAGTCCTCATAGTCACGCATACGCACGGCACTCACATTGTTTGGAGCAATGAGTTTCGTGAGCTCGTAGACAGCCAAACGCACCATATGCTTCTTGAGATTGTAGTTGCGCGGGTCGTGCAACGAGAGGTTGTTGCCAAGTTCCGGCACATCGGCATTGACATCTGTCTCCGGATAGAATATACGCCCCTCATAGACCACATATTCGTGCTCCGACAACTCATAGTCGTTGTATGCCAAATCGTAGTCAGCAATAGCACCCCAGCAATCCGATGTAAGCGGGTCGATGTTGTTGTCAAAGCCATCGAACGTCATCAATGTATAGAACGCACCTTCGTACTCTACAACAGCCCACAAAGGATAGTCGATAGGTTGCCATAGCGAAGTCTCTGCCTCAATCCAACCACCAACCATAGGGATACGGATATCATCGAATTTATAGCCATTCTCCGAAATACATAGATAGACCACGCCATTGTAATTCACTTTGTCGCCGGGATAGTAGGTGTTGAACTGCGAGTAGGCATGAACTTGCGAAGCATCGATATTGATATCGGTTGATTCCTCCCAATAAACTACCATTGACGGCTTGCGATAACCACTGATGGAGCGGATAACCTCGTGTATCTGCCCATCGAAGTAGATATGAACACCTACGGGGTAAGTAATACGCCTATCGTAGTCGGCGATATACTTTCCCTTCGCTAATTCCTTTTCCACCTCATAGTTCTCCGAGAGGTACTCTACAATGCTCATCTCTGCCGACTGCTCGACCTGAATAAAGCGTTCATCGTTGCCACGAGTGAGTTGCTGCAAGGCCTCCTGAGTGATGATACCCAAGTAGTCACTATTATTTAGAAATCGTCTATACATATCTGTTCCGTTTAGTAGTTAAATCCTTCACTTATTACCGATGTCGATACCACATATCCGTTGCCATCGCCACCGCTCTTGTATTTGTACCAGCTATCTCGCAGATAGTAGCAGAGTAAGTAATCGAGACAGTCGGACAAGTGTCCGTATCGTTCATATTTCACGCCTGTTTTGGGGTCGGTTGTCTTCTGCTTACTCTTCGTGCCATCTTCATTGCGGAGCTGGTAAATAAGGTCCTGAGTGAGTTTACGACACTTGATGTCTATCTGAATCTCCCAACCATTGTAGCCATCGAAAACCTCATTGACAAACTCGCATCGTGTAACCTGTGGCGGTTGCTTGCGTAGCAGTTTTACCTTTGGTCGCAGGACACCTTTGCCGAATGTATCCACAATGATTGTATAGTTGTTGATGCCATCCTCGTTGGTCGTTGAGCGTTGTAATCCTGACGGGTCTCCAGTAACATCCACGCCGCCGATATGCTTGTCTCGGTAGAGCTTCATTCGTACCTTACGCGCAAGTGCTGGAGTGTTGTTCTCCTTATCTTCGGGTTTACCAAGTATCTCTTCGAGGATATAGACTTTTTTGTTGTCGTAGTCAATCTGTGCAGAGAGGACAGACATCTGCGGAGCCACATTGAAGTCCCATACTGTGATGATTGGTTTTGTCGGGTCGTAGACCTTCTCTTTGAGGTTTGTGATAAGGTGCTTTGCTCCATCGAAACGGTTGTAGATAGCCATATCATTTGCCTCCACAAAGTCCCAGTTACCATAGAGCAGACGCTCCTTTGTTGCCTGGTCTCGAATCTTATTCAGAGCAGCCTCATAGACCTGACGGAATGCAATGTTAGGGTTGTCAAATACCGAGAATGGTACATACGCCTCGCCCTCACGGCATACCACCTTATCGCCGTTCTCATCCTGCACAAAACGGCTACGCACCCAGTTGATAGTCGGGTTGGTTGTAAGCAACATTCGTGGAGTCTTGAAGGTCTCGTGAGTACGCCAACGAAGACGCGAGAACAACACCTCGACTGCCTTTTCGGATATCTCCGACACCTCATCGACCATTGCGATTGTGTACTCCGAAGAACCGAATCGCTCGAAGTTAGGATCGGAGGGAATGTCGGCCATCTCCTTCATAATTATAACCGAGTCGTTCCAGAATGTGAGCGTACCTTCGAGATTGTTAATCTTGTAGTTCACATCCTCCTTCAAACCCCAATCCTTCAAGATGGTTTTGATGGTGTTCCAGGTTGACTCTTTAAGCGATTTGAGTGTCTTACGAGCAACTACTGCACGGATGTTCTCGAAGCGCATACACGAAGAAACGAGCCATACGCTACCGACATACGACTTACCACCACCAGCAGCTCCACCACCTAAGATTAGCTGGGGAAGATTCTGCGACTTGCAATGCTTACACTGTGGTTTGTATTGAGGGTTCTTCTGCTGGTCGTAGCCAATAAGAACCTGCTCGATCTCGGCCCCACAATGTGGACAGTAGTTGGGTTGCAGAAGTTTCCACAACTCATACTGCCGAGGGGAGGGGCTGAAGTCGATATGGATATTGCGCGGTGCTTTGAGTTTATTGACCGCCATCGCTTAGTAGATTTCGATGGTGATATCTTTCTCCTTTTCGAGCAAGGCGTAGAGTTTCTGGAAGGTTGCACGAGAGTTGATAACCTTGCCCTTAACAGAGTTCTCACCAACGATAATGCAACCACCCGAATCATCTTCGGTGTTGCCCCAGTGAATCAGAATACCCAAGAAGTGAGGGACGCCGTGCAGATACGGCATCTTGCGCTTAAACTTCGGACTATACTCCAAAGTAACCTTGTATGTACCGGTTGGAATTGCGGTGCGAGCATATACCTTCTCCTTGCACTTGCACGGAATCCAGCGTGAGGTATCGGGACAACTATCTGGTAGTTCACGAACTACATCCTCGATAGTGTTACAGAAAAATGTGCCGTCAATACTGAGGTCGCCGATAGTATATTTCGACCCCTTGAATTTGCGTCTTAACGATAGCTTCATACTCTAATCTTTTTATTGAAAGAGTAGAAGGAAAGTGACGCAAAAGTTTAGAATGAAAATATCTTGAATATTCTAAAATGGATATTTTACTATATCTTTGCACTGACAT
>JBGUSG010000024.1:0-52203 GCA_045132415.1 Paludibacteraceae bacterium
CACCCGCAGTGGCAGCGCCGTATTCACCCGCAGTGGCAGCGCCGTATTCACCCGCAGTGGCAGCGCCGTATTCACCCGCAGTGGCAGCGCCGTATTCACCCGCAGTGGCAGCGCCGTATTCACCCGCAGTGGCAGCGCCTCTGTTACCCGCAGTGGCAGCGCCGTATTCACCCGCAGTGGCAGCGCCGTATTCACCCGCAGTGGCAGGTTTACCAGGCTCGGCGTTGTGCTCATTGGTACATCTGCTACGGGTGTACTCTATGGCAGCTTTCACAAGCCCTGCGATATTCAACTCTGCACCTATTTTAATTTTGGTTGATGCAGTTTTGTCGCTCTCGCTTTTGTCTATCGTTCCGCTCTGCTCTACCTCGCAGAAACGGCTATTTGCGGGTGTGTAATAATTAAATACATCTAATGGATATTCACAAGCGTGGAATCCACAGCTACACGCTTTTGCATCTCTTTCCTCGTACTCTTTTCCTATCTCATACTGAAAACCCCTGCATTGGAGGTTTTTGTCAAAACCCTTGTAGGCTTTAATTGTGTTGCTCATAATCTTGTTTTATTAAATTCTATTTTTGCTTTCACTATCTCCTCCACGTTGGTGCCCCTGCGATGCAGCTCGGTAAGGCACACTATCAACACGTCGGCGAGTTCCTCCTCGGCCTCGGTGTATTGTGGCAGATGCTCGCTGGCTGTTAATTCGCTTGCAAGGTCATATTCCCCGAGCTCACAGAGTATCGCAACATAGCTCTCCCCGTGCATAAAGGTGTTATTTTTTGTTATCTGCTTTCTTCTTAAGGCCGTTTCGTAGGCCTCCTGTGCTAAATGGTTCATTCTGCTTTATTATGTTTTTGTTCAACAATCGTGCTACCCGGTATTCTATACGCGCCCCGCGGGAATACTCCCAATTCTCCAGCATAAAAATGCTATCACACTTAAGGAGGTTCCACAGGCACACCGCCATACAGCGCAGCCAGCTCCACCCCTTTTCACACAAACACATCGGGTTAATCACCCTGTACCCCATTCGCGTGAGGTACTTTTCCGCCGCGGCAAACTTGTGCCACGCATAATTATAATTCAGGCCGGTTATCTTGCCGGAAATAAAAATGATTTCTTTTGGCATTCTTCTATTTTTGATTTATTGTTATTGATTAAATTTAGTATATAGTTGTGCTGCGGGGTATTTTGGTTGCATTTCCCACGAGATTGCAATACGCTGAAATATTTTAACGAAAGCTCTATAGTTTCCAATCGCCGGCCCTCGGTGCAGGCAGAAAGCAGCAAAATGTCTTTCTTTTTGTAGTATTCACCGCTGTAAACACAATGATGCATCGCTTTCCCTTCGTCGTATATTGCTTGCACTGAACATAGGGGGAATATTACTATACCATCGCCCTGTATCAGCAATCCCTTATAAGGGGTTATATGTTTAGAATAGGCTTTTTCCAGCCCCAATATATGGGCTTTTTCCTCTTCAGCTATACGCTTTTCGCGTAAGCGGTTGATACGTTTTTGCATTATACAATGCGCGGCTTTAATATCAGCAGGGCATACATAATACGCATTATGAGTATCGAGCCCAAGTTCCTGGAGCTGCTCAAGATAATCACACCAAAGGTCGGGCTCTATAATATAGCTCTTTCGGTTGCATATCTTAACACTGTGAACGAAAGGAAAATCCTTTATCTCGTTATACATAAGATACTCAAAGAGGCGCGGTTGTGTTTTGGCAATCATTTCCATATCCGGTGATGATAACAGAGCTTTGCACACCTCAGCGCAGTTCAGCCGACCTTGCGTATAATGATTTCTCCAACCGTTTCTTTTAAGTCGAGCAGTAAAGCTGGAGCGAGGATAAAAGAAATTACCCGCGATATTGAAGGTATCATAAAGAGCGTAAGCACTTGTATATGATGCATTGTGTTTTCGTGGCTTATCCAATGGCGACGAGAACTCCCATTTCTCGCCATATAAAGGGCTGCGATGATACCCGATAGAGAGGATGTATTCTCGGCCGCTCTCGTCTATCCAAATCTGGTAAACCTCATTCAACTCATATCGAGTGGAAAAGCCTTTTGTATTCCAGCGCTCCGCAAGGAATGTCCTGAATACTTGCCACCCTGCTATGGTAGTTGCAATAGTGTGGTAATACTTTTCGCAATGCTGTTTACCGGTTTTCTTTTCCAGCTCTAAATGCTTGCCACATCGGGGGCACACATAAGACGTTGCCATATCTAAAGCCAACAACTCGGGGAGCTTCTTCTCTTCGTAGCCACAACTTTGACACCACGCAAGATTGCGCGAATTACAGTAGGCAACTTTTTGGTAGTGAGAATGGCACCATTGTATTTGCGCCGATGTCAGTGGGCGCAAGCGCTTTTGCCTATCTAATATCTCGTTGTATATCTTCTTTCTCATATCTAAAAAAGTGAACCGACAAATAACTCTTCTTCCTTCTTGCGCTTGGTTTTAAGTTTTGAACGCCTTTCGATTTCCGCCATCTTGAAATCGGCGATACATTTGGCTTTATACTCTTTCTCCGCCTGTTCGCGCAGTTGCTTTTTGTCAGCCTCCGAGAGTTCTCCGGTATTTACGGTGCAGGGCTCTGCTTTACGTACTCGTATGTTGTCCTCGTCGTAATAATGAACTGCGAGGCCATATACCTCTTCATCGCTCACGGCAACAGCCTGCGATTTTGCTTTTGCACGAATTTCGCCTATGATGTAATCACAGCATTGTTTGATGCTTTTGTCCTCTTTCGCATAAGCAGCGGCAAACAGTTCGTCTGTTGCCGCACGATTATCGAGGTATTTTTTTATTGCGTCTTGGAAATTTTTCATAATTCAATTCTATTCTGTATGTAATCAAGAAACCTGTTGCACAAAGAGGTCGAAGCCTCACGTATCGGTGCAAACTCATTCAAATCAAGTATCTTCTCAGTGTGAGCAAAAGCCCTCGTATAAGCCTTAAAGAGATTCTCGGCATTACTCGCCATTCCTTTAACATCCCTATTCTCCACGCCCTAGTATATATCCCGCCACGAAATCCAAGAGCAAGCTGCAAAATGAACAATCAAGGTCAAATACGCAGCCGTTTCCTGAACATTCTGCGGGAACTTGCGTAGCGCCTCCTGCACGGCGTTCTTCAACTCAACCATATTCTCCTCCACAAAGACAGAGAAATCATCCATACAAGCGATTAAGACATCTTTCTGCTCATTTGTCAAGGCACGCATAAGATGTTGGTTGTGGTTGTGCCAAGAATCCATCAACCTTTTGCTGTACAGTTTCAACTGGTTTTTGAATTTCAATGGCTGAATATGCGTAGTGTGCAAGTACTGCACGCAGTCGGCAAGAAGGAAAGTAAGCAACGGCGCTTTGCTTTCGTTATCTTTCGGCACCTGGTAGCCGTAATACTCCAGGTAAGTTTGTAGAATCTTCATAACTCGTAATAAAACCCATAGCGATGCGCTGTGGATATTGAAACATTTAGAACTCGGGCAATGTGGTAATACCCCCACCCTGCCGCCCGGCAGGCCCTCACAAATAACACTCGTGCTTTTTTCGTCTCCCTGTTGGCACGGGCAACACTCACTATCATCGCAGGTGGTATTCCCTGCTGCTTGCAAATCTCGTCAAGAATCGTAACCGGTGCAGGTTTCATCGCTTTTCAGTATAGACCAGACAAACCATATCGCACTTGTACTCCGCTGCTATAAGCTCCCTCACTTGCGGTAATTGCGATTTTTCACACTCAATCGAGAGGGGAATAGTGCTGCTCGCAATATCCCTGTACCCTATGCGGGCCGCCGTAACGTGTATCATAACCTCAATGCTGTTAGATGTTTGATAATAAATTTCCCCGGCATCGCAATCTTCCCCTTCTTGCACTCCTTCACCAGCTTCCGCAGTTCAAAAAGCGCCTTCTCCGTCGATGCCAGCCCGTATATATTCTGCCATTCACTGCCGAGTGTATTATCCCGCACCCAGCATAAGGCACGCCATCGCTCATACTCCGCATTAGGGTTTCGCCCCCTTATCGCATTGTTCAAGTCGTTCAGCGGGTAACCCCGCCGCTGTTCTGCGGTAAGGCCCAGCCACTGCGTATAGTAACTCGTCAGTTCGTTGGCAAAGCAATTCGATATCGCCACGGCATCATACACATCCTCGCGCACATCGGCCATATTACACAACCCCTCATAGAGCTTATAAAAATTTCCTCCTCCGCCTCCTCCCGACGACGAAACGACCTCCCCGCAAGGAGGGGGAGTTTGAGGAGGAGGATATATACTTTCTTTTTCTTTATTTTCTTTTTCTTTCCTTTCCTTTACTTTACTTTGTGAAATTCTGCATACATTTTCTTCGTTTCTGCATACATTTTCTTCGTTTCTGTTTACATTTTTACTCTCGGAAAGCAGCCAAAACGGGGTATCAAGGTCGGCGCTTTGTCGGCGTTTTGCAACCTCGTAATAACGCTCCTGTATGTTTTTCGATGTCAACACCGAGTACTCGTTATATATCTCCTGGTTAAAGAAATTGCGCTTCAAGAGTGCATTTACAACCTTCTGCGTGTATTTCGCATCTATCTCCGGAATACTGGGTTTCAGTTTACGGGAGGTGAAAAGCAAACATTGGTCTTCGCCCCATTCGCAATAATAACCTTCGCTGTATATCTTACATAACAGTTTCAATAGCACGAAAACGCCCTTCATTCCGAACTCTGCCTCAATGAGAGCAACTTTGTCGTTGTCAAAGAAACCAACGTCGAAACTAAAATAATCAAGCCCTTTCTTTGCCATCTTGCAACTCCTTTATTTTTGATTTGTAGTATTTTATAAGCTCCTTAAACTCAAACTCGCTGTACTTTCTGTACAAATGTTTCTTTACATACAGTTCGTCAATCACCCTTTCACCGTACTTGGCTATTAGGCCCTTCGTGTAACCTATATTGTTACCCTCGTCAAAACGATTACAAGCCCTGCATTGAAGGTTGCAATTCCTTTCGTCATACCTGGTATTCATATGCGAACGGTTCACGAAATGCCCGCAATCGGCATCTTTCCAATGAACCGGCTTGCCGCAGCTGATGCAACGGCCGTAGCCGTTAGCATCACTGTCGCGCAGCCTGATGAAGATTGAGAACCACTTATCGAGCGTGGCTTTAAGATTGCTCATATAAATTCTTTGTTTTCTTCTATTACTTTCTTGATGTGTACGAGAAACTCCTGTTCGTCAGCCGAAGGAAGATATATACCCGCTACTGCACTGCTCCAGTTTCTAAACCTCTCTATAGCGGTTGTCATCTCCGCTGTTGAGAGTTCGGAGGTGGACCTGAGGAATTCTACCCGCAAGCCTTTTTTGTTGCTGTGCGAGCGTTTGAACAGCTCGGGGTTGCAGCACCTTTTGAAGATGTCGAGCTTTACCTCTTCGATGCTTAAACCATATTCCGAACCAAAATACCCAAGCAAAAGATGCAGGTAGTTATTTTGCGCCAAAGAGCGTTTAGGGTAGATTTTTTTTATTTCCACCGTAGCTTTGTCGGCAACAAGTTTTTCAACCCTCTCTTTGAACTTGGGGATTTCGTATTCGTTGTTGAGATTGTAAATCATAAGAACGGCAAATCATCGTTATACTCTTCCGGGGCAGGAGGAATGGGCGCATTCATCGCCTCGGTATTCGGTGATTCTCTCTTTTCACACAGCACTATGTTTGCAGCTTGAATCTCCGCAAGTGTTATTTTCTTCCCCTCTTTTTCAAACTCGTTATATGTCAAACGACCTACAACAGTTACGCGGTTGCCTTTCTTTATATGTTCGGCAAGGCTTGCCAAACTGCGCCAGCAGATAATAGTATGCCACTCGGTTCTCTCGGGAACCTCTGTACCGTCTTGTTTCTTATATCCGCCTGTTGAGGTCGCCATACGGAATCTCGCAACTTTGGTGCCGTTAATGTCTTTCACCTCCGCATCGGCACCTACATTACCGCAGAGGGTTACAATGTTAATACTGCTCATCTTAATGTTATTCTTATTGATTCTTTACTTGGTGTTTTCTTTAGATACTCTTTGTATAAGTCGGGGTGTTCCTCTTGGAATCTCTTGGAGTCAAAGGTGGTTCTTTCACCAGCGGGGGTGTATGTCGCTTTAATTAGTTCCGCATCCCAGCTTTTCACATTATGCTCCACCATCGCTTGCAGGAGTGCTTGCTCTATCTTTTTGTACTGCTCTTGGTAGTATTCCGCTTGTTTCCTGGCATCAATAAGGATTTCAATAGCCGAGCGCGTAATGAGCATATCCTCCACCTTGGAGAACACATCACCTCTCTTTTCACTCTCCAATAGAGCGAGAATATCCTCCGTAGGTTTCCTATAGATTTCCACAAGTTTGGAAATATCATCTCTTAGCCATACACCGTAAAGTTTAGATACTTTCAGTTCAGGGTTTTGGAGTTCGAACAGGTAGGCGTAAATAGATAACTGCCAACTCAAATACTCTTCATCAAGTTTAGATGTCGTCTTAATATCAGCCAGAACAACCTCTCCATCTTTCTCCCACACGCAGTCTATGTTAGAAGCAAAATATTCGTTATCACTAACCGTGTATTCATTGGCTACAACATTGAAACCCTCTCGCAAGGTTAGGTAATTCCTCCCCTCGGTTGTTTGCGGTTCAAGGCCGGTGGCATCGGTAAACTCGCAATCCTTGTGAACAGCCGTGCCTCTCTCTTTGGCTTTATTGAGAATAAAGTCGGGAACATCTTTGTATTTATCAGGGAACAGCTGACGGGACAACATTCCTGTTATCCCGTGCAGCTGTTTTCCATTAAGCGTATAGGTGTGCTCTTCTTCGTTGAACACCACCCAAGATTCTTTCAGTTTCATTTCTGGTATTTTTTTCCCTGCTCGGTACAGGCGTTACGGAATGATTCCTCTTTCGAGAATTGTGGGTATTTATTCCAACAGGCAACAACAGCTTGCATAGATTCAGCCGAATACATCTCGGCAATAGCTTCGGCAAGGCTTGCCTTGGGTGTTTCCTTGGCAAGTTCTTTAGCTTTTTTATCGAAGGTATATCGGGCATTACCTTTGCCATCTACAATAACCAGGTGGTTTATTTCGTTCTTCTCGTTGTAGCCTATCTCGCGGCATACAAACTTTGTCTTTACCCTTCCCTTTGTGTCGAAATCTTCTTTGTCGAGATTCACCCAAATAAAAGGGGCTGTATAAAGTTCTCGGCCAATACCCCAATTGAATCCTGCCCTCTTGAAAGAATCGCTGGCCTCGCCTTTCTCTCCTTCAGTGTACGATTCTTTGCCGGCATCTTGTTTGCCTATCCAGCACCCCTTGTCTTTATCCCATATTTGAATGGTGCAATAGACATTGCCATTCACAACCTCGTGGTAGCGTTGCCAGTTCATCGGGCCATAGGTCTCGTCAAGGAGGCGCATATCCACTCTCGCATCCTTGTACAAGAGTAACGAAGCCCCCGAAGATGTGGAATGCGCCACGCGACATTCAATCTCGTCTGCTCTTAATGTTCTCATAGCTTAAGTATATTGTTTATTCCGTTAATTTTTATCTCCAATTTTTCGGCCCTGCTTTTGTAGTACAACAGCTCTCGGCTCGTCTTCTCAAGTTGCTCTTGCAGCTCCTTTATCAGTTTCTCTGCTGTTTCCATCTTCTTTTTTATTTAAGTAGTTTTCAATAAGTTTTGCTCTCCTGCGCATATTCGCAGCCCTGTTCCCTGGAACATTCCACGCCATACGGCGCAATTCGCCAAGGACAACCTTTATATCCTTGGCCATTCTGCTGCTGATTTCAATCATAAGAAAACATTCCCCCACCCCTCACACTCGGGGCACTCTGTATAACCTCTCCGTTCGGGCGGCAGAGCCTCCCATTTCTCTTTCTCGTCATAGCTGAAGGTCCTCACAGGGTCCTCGCCATCAAGTTCCGCGTAACATCTACCCCCATCGCAATAAGGGCAAGGCACGCACACAGCATCCTTGTCACGCCAGTTTCCCATATCCCTTAACAGTTGAGGTTACCAATCGCTGTGCCAATAGAGCATTGCCCGCGAAAAACAATATCGCGAGTAGGCTGTTCGAAAAGCAGCAGACAATCGTCAAGAACGCAGCCACCTTGTACCAGTAGTAGAAAATTCTTCTTTTCATTGTATTTAAGATTTAGTTAATAACAGTGGCGACGGAGAGATTCGAACTCCCAAATGAACACAAGGCTTTATGGACACCTTCGCGGCCTTCCCGTTAACCGCCTATCATCGCCGGATGGTGTGGCGTGCATCACTGCGGGCCACACCGATAATAAAATCACACATGAAAAACACATCCCAACGCTTTGGGAATATGGGGTGTCGCTCCAAGTCCGCAGCAGCTTCTGTAGTTATATGTATGAAGGTGCGGGGGAGCGACAAAGGCCCTCGCCGCGTTCCGGTGGTAGCGGTTACTGCTGCACTAAATTGGGATTAGCATATTGTAAAATAAATGCAGCCGAGGGTGGTCCGTTGAAGGACAATTATGTGGTTATTTACTCTGCGGGAATTGCAACCCGCGTTATATTTGGTGCAGTGTCTTCCAGTCGAACACTGCGGTATGGTAAATATGTCAATGAACTTTTGTAAACCGGGCGGGAATCGAACCCGCTCTGCAAGAGAAAAGAACTCTTGCTGTGCGCCTTTACACTACCGGCCTGCCTATCAATAAGTATTTATGTAGGCCTGCAAATCTCGCCCCAGTATAACCATCGCCTTTCTTGGCTGCCCGTCATTCGTCGGGCGTATATTCCTGCGGCTCTCACGGGCTTTCAGGTAGCCCGCGTTAATGTGGTTCGTTATGGTGTTTCTATGCTTACCTGTGAGCCTCACCACCTCGGCCACGCTATACCTTTTGTTCAAGTTTATTTCCATCGCAAGGGGGTGTTTTACAATATTCAACATACATTTTAATCTTCGTGCAATACCTCCCATTCAAAGAGTTTATCGCGTGGGGGCAACTCTCGCACATCAGTGAACCACAAAAGGAATCAACGAAAGCTCCTTGCTGCTCTCCTGCATCACTCTCACCCTCTCGGGCGTGCTCTCAAACTCTATTATCCTCCCATCGTAATAGAAAGGAATCCTGTGCTTCACCAAGTACTCTGCAAGTTCAGCGGTCTTGCGGTCCGCATAATAAGTTCTCTTCTCCATAGTCTTAAAGTTTACGTGCTGCTGTTCTAATTGTTTCCGCTCTCTCCGTGTCATACATACCGCGAAGGCAGTGTGAAACGTACTTGTCGCTACAGCCGAATTGCTCGGCCAACTTCTTAATCGCCCCGTAGGGCACTCTAATATCTTTTCTTATCTTCGGCATATTGTTTAATTTTTGGTTTGTGGCTCCCAAGTGGCAATCCCTTGCACGCTTGGGAATAATCATTACATTTGTAGTGCCAAACAAAATTTAATGATTATGAAAGATTTATTACAACTATTCTTGGGTTTACACCCTGAATCCCTTCACCCTGCCGACAGGCAGAGATTTGTCGATTATGTATTTGAGTGTTGGAAGAATGGCACTGATGTTGATTACAAAGCTCTTGAGGGCCTTCCCCCTTCTGTTCAGCAGCAACTGACCGATGCTGTTGTGTGGATTGAACTGGCGCTCGAAAAACTAAAAGAAATGCGCGAATAGCCTTGCTAACGACGGCGGCCTCTTCTCTCGTAGGGAAGATGCAGCCGTTTTCAATAAACAATTTCAGCATCATACGGTCATTGCGGTAGCGAGAGTCGCCAAACCGTTCTGGGAGGAAATCACCCTCCCGCACATAATAATAATCTTGGTAGAACAATGTCGATTGCGGTACGTTACTCATTTTTATTCCTTATTTATTGTTTTGTAGAAAATTCTCTTTATATTTGTTGTTCCTAAATCGGAATCGTTAGGTGTTCCGATTGATTACGAGGGCAAAGATAGAACAATGCTTAATTCCACGCAAGAAAAATTAAGCAAATTATAAGCAATATTCGTTATTTAGAACAATTCTTAATTAGGGTATTATGGAAAGTGCTGTAAAACAACGACTTGTGCATTTTATCAAATTTATGCACTTAACGCAAAAGGCGTTCGAGGACCGTTGCGGAATGAGCAATGGTTATGTGGCGAATATCCGAAAGGGTATTGGAGACGACAAATTACTGAACATTGTTCAGCAGTTCCCCCAGCTCAATAGAGAATGGCTTCTATTTGGCGAGGGCGAGATGCTCAAAAGCCCTCCCGGTGTTCAGCAGCACAACGTTAATGGGAATAATAATTATGTAATAGGTAATAACAATAACGTTCAGTGCGCGTTGCCTGCGACGGTGGATATTGAGTGCCCGAAGTGTGGCGAGGTGATAGAGGTTCCCGACGCGGCTGTGCTGCCTCTTATACCAGAAGAAGTTGCCAAAAAGCCTGATGTAAACTTGGAATACTGGCGGCACACTTACCCACAGGAGATGGAAGAGGTGGATTTGCGGCAGATATGGGGCAAGGGTGTATTCTTGTTGCGCGTGGATACTCGTGCGATGGAACCTGAATATAGAGAGGGAACCTTCCTTGTGCTGCGCAAGTTGCCGGATATTTCGTATGCTCGTGCCGATGGCAGTGCTTATGTGGTGGATACTATGCGCCCGCACACGTTGTTTCGCTATCTTGCCAAGGAGAGAGACGGTAGTTACACATTAACTGCCGACAATGACCGCAGGGGGCCGATATACTTAAAGGCCGAGGATATTATAAGTGTTTATGATATTGTTGGTAGTTTTAGGATAGGAAGGTAGTATAGTATTGTTAATGGTTAGAATGTAAGATGCGATGGGTGAATTTATGAATAATGATGGGGTGCGCAAGTTTTTTGCCGTATTTATATCCGCTCTGCTTCTATTATTTGCAAATGCAGCGTGGAGTTACGGAGATTATGCAACTCAAATATTCGTTTTTTTAACATTGGCAGGTGCTGTATGGTTAGTTGTCTTTCGCAAAAAGAGCTCGACAATAACAAATTATGCATCTACGATGGGCGTACTTGGTACGTTTGTCGGCATTTTTATGGGGTTATCGGATTTCGATGTAGCAGATATACAAAGCTCTATTCCTCCCCTTCTTGAAGGTTTGAAGACGGCCTTTATTACTTCCATTGTAGGTATGACGGTGGCCTTAATTATAAAATTGTTCTATAAAGAACCGGCATCGAGCGCATCACCTATCGTTGTAGAGGACACTCAAACAAAGGAGCTATTAAGTATATTACTCGCTGTAGCAAAAGATATCAGGGATAATGCTATCGCAGGGAACGAATCACTTCTTAAGGAGATGGTTGCGATAAGGGAGACGCAAAAAGCGTGCACACAAGATATTGAGATGAAGATAGAAAAGTTCGGACAGATTGTAGCCGAACAATCTTCTAAAGAACTGATTGGGGCACTACAAAAGGTTATGGAGGATTTTAATGAGAAGATAAACGACCAATTAGGACAAAGTTTTAATGATTTAACCGAGAGCTGTAAGAACTTGAATAAGTGGCAACAGGAACACGTGGAATTACTTAAAGAGATGGAGCAGTACAATAAAAAGGTATTGGATTATTTGATTGCTTCCGATGGGTTCCTTGCCAAGTTTGATGAAACACAGAAGATATATAGAGAGAATTCGAAGGAGTTAAGAAATGAAATAATGCATCTTGGCAGGTTTATTGCGCGAATTACAGAGCTGGGCGAGAAATTTGACAAAACAATGCCGTTAATTGAGATACGAATGGATGAAAACACGCAAAGGATTTCGGATATTATAAAAGTATTTAATGTGCAGGCTAAAAATGTTTTGGAAAGCCAAACTGAAATGAACGGAAAGATGAATAATGCGATGCAGACTTTTTCCAATCACCTTGTTGGCGTTTTACAGAATTTCCATAATAGAATTACGGAGGTGCAAAACAATAGGTTCAGATGAAATTAGCAGAAACAGAAGACGAGGGAGGCTGGATGCATATATCGGATATGATGTCTGTGCTTATGATGATTTTTCTTTTTGTCTCGGTTGTATATATGCTTGATGTAAGGAAAGAGAGGGATAGAATGAAAGATGCAGCTGTTGCTTATAATACTTTGCAACGGGATTTATATATAGATTTATCGCAAGAGTTCAACGATGATTTGAAAAAATGGAATGCGGTAATAGACAAAAAGGAACTAAGTGTGAGGTTTAAGGAGCCTGATGTGCTTTTTAATGTTGGTAGCGCGGAATTGAAAACGGAATTTAAGAGCGTGCTGGATGACTTCTTTCCAAGATACATTAAGGTTTTACGCTCGGGTAAATATGTTGACAACATTGAGGAGATAAGAATTGAGGGGCACACATCTACAGATTGGAGCGACGGGGTAGAAGCCGATGAGGCTTATATTCATAATATGCAGTTATCGCAAGATAGAACAAGAAATGTATTGATGTATTCTCTTTCATTGATTAGCGATGGAAGGGCGTGGGTAAAGAGTAAACTAACCTCTAATGGTCTATCTTCAAGCAGAATAATATGTGATTCTGCCGGCAAGGAAAATAAGGTTCTTTCGAGGCGCGTAGAGTTTAAGGTCAGGACCAATGCAGTGAATGTTATAGAAGAAATATTGAACAATGAGCTTTGAAGTATATGATTTCAATGACCTCGTTTCTTTTGCAAGAGAAATCGGCGCTGTAGAGTGCCCGGGAAGTTATGAGGAATTTACGCCCGAAGAAATGGCAAGGATTCAAGCGGGCGAGGTATTTTCTGATTTTGTTACCTACATAAGAGACAGGCAACCTGGCAGAGGGTACAATTATCGGTTTCACGTGTGCGGCTGTAGAACTATAACAGATTTTATTGAGCGAGGAGTTTATGATGTTAAATATTGGAAATGTTTTATCAAGAAGGTGAAAATCCAAAAAATACACAAATCATTCGTATATAAATGGCCAGTTCATTTCATAAATACTTATACAGATGGATATTCAGAAATGGAAGTATGTAGAAATTGTTTGTGGGAGTTAGATTATAAAGGATATAGAGAGGCAACAGAAAAACAAAAAGAGAGGATTGCAAAGGAGTTTGACATAATAGAGTTTTATGACAAATTTGGAGCTTTATTGCCTTTGAGAGATGGTATTCCTGATTATATGTTTAATGAGTATGCCAAGAATTGGGGTGCTATTTCTCGAAAGGTACGAGAGAATGCGAAATACAAATGTGAAAATTGCGGGCGCGACTTTAGTTACGACACCTCGAAATTACACGTACACCATATGAATCTAAATAAAGCAGATAATAGAAATGGAAATCTTAAAGTTCTGTGCATAGATTGTCACGCGAAAGAGCACCCGCATATGAGAAGAAGGGTTTTACAATTTGGAACAACAAAGAATAATAAAGTATGAAATACATTATTCAACCCAGCGAAACACCCGATTGGTGGACAGCAACCGACACAGAGAACCTCGTTGTCATTCGCTTTCGTGCACACTATTTCAATGAGACGCAGATAGTAACTCTGCTTGACGAAAGCAAGCTCAACCCGATGCACCTCCCCCGCATAATGCGCGAGATGGGCGACTGGTTAGCATCACATCACGCCGACAAAGTATTCTAAAAATAAATAATGACTTGCAAATGACTTGCAAACAGCAACAGCGATAACCGCAAATAATTAGCTTACAACGCTTTACTCATCTAATTTTTTCCCTCTTAATCAATGGGTCCAGGGTTCGAGTCCCTGACGGCGTACAAAAGAGGGAAAATGTTGATAATCAACGATTTAGATGTTGAAAACAGCGTTTTTCCTCTTGTTTTTTTGCATCCAAACAGGTGTAAAAACCATTAAAAGTTGCACAAAGTTGCACAAAAAAGCATATATTTGCACATCGCGCTTGCAAACTGCTTGCAAATTGCTTGCAAAAAAAAAGCACAAATTATGGCAACAACAAAGTTATTCTTAGACAAGAGAAGCGGCGATGGCCCCTATCCCTTGAAACTAACAATCACGCACGACCGCAAGGCCGCACACCTCAACCTAAACATTAAATTAAATCCCGAACAATGGGATGGAGTAAAAGTTGTTAAACACCCTCGTAGCGGTATGCTTAACAACCAGCTCATATCGCGGAAGACCGAAATAGATTGCAAGCTATACGAATGGGCTCAATCCGGTTTGCTAAAAGGCAAAACCGCCATAAACATTAAAGCAATGATAGAAGCCGATGAAAAGGGAGATACCACCAAACAAGTAACCTTTGGCGAACACTTTTATAATTACGCCCAACGAAAGAAAGGACAGACATATACAACATATATGTTTACCTACAAGACGTTATCATCTTATTGCGACATCAACAGTGTCAGCTTCGAAGAAATAACGCCCAGGTGGTTAGAAGATTTTGAAAATTTTTGCAGCCACCACTCTCGCAGCACAAGGAATATTCACTTTCGATATATCCGAGCTGCATTCAACGATGCAATAGACGAAGGCTATACAGCCAATTATCCATTCCGAAAGTTCAAAATAAAGGCAGGGGAAACACGAGACAGAGCCTTATCGTTGGAACAATTGCGCGAACTGTGGAACTGGCCCGTAGAAGAAAATCAAGTTAAATATTTAGAAATATTCAAATTGATATTTTTATTACGCGGCATCAACCTTATAGATTTATGCCACCTCACTATTGAGAATGTACGAAGGGGAAGAATATATTACGACCGTTCGAAAACTCGTAAACCATACTCTATTAAGATAGAGCCCGAAATTCAAGAGCTGCTGGATAAATACAAAGGAGAAAAGTACCTTATAAACATTCTCGATAGGTACAAAAACCACGTCTCATATATTTCAAGAATAAATAAGGAGCTGAAGAAAATCGGTACCATCTCATACGGCAAGCGAGGAAAGAAGACGATAAAACCCTTAATACCCGGGCTATCCTCTTACTGGGCACGCCATACCTTCGCGTCAATAGGGTTTAATCATTGCGGCCTTTCTATGGATGAAATCTCCGACGAGCTCGGGCATAGCTACGGAATGGCCGTAACCAATGTATATGTGCGGAAAGACGAGAAACGAATAGATGCCGCCGCACGCAAGATAATAGATAAAGTACTATACGACAAGTAGGAGGGCTCTCACCCTCCTACACCTTACTTATTAACTAACTACTTAAATACCGGCAAGGTCTGTGCATCGCCTTCGCAACCTCTCACCCTTGCCTATTTGTCTTATGGATTTTTGAATCCTCTCAATCAATTCACCGCGTTGGGCATATTCTGCCATATCGGGGCGCACCAACATCAACCACAACCTGCGTACTTCATAAACAATATACTGCCTCACGGCCTCTTTCAGTATGCTGATGATATGCTCCATACCCTCGCGTATAGGTGTCAAATCAAACACCAACCTGTCATCTTTGTAGTCGCAAGTAAATTTCAACGCCTTCGGATTCGCTAACTCCAGTACATCGGTAACAGCGCTCCTTATATGGTACATCAAGGCATCGTGTTGCTCCTCGGCTGTCTGCATCAACACGGCATCAATATCCTTTCTTTTAACAGCTTCACCCTTGTAATAATTAAGGATATTTATTTCCCTGATTAGGTCCTCTATGTATAGCTCAAATATCATCGTACCGGTTTCTCGCGCTCCAAAAGTAAATGAATAAGTTGTTCAGCATCGGCGGCAAATCTATCGCGCAGGTTAGCCACCTCCTGTGGCATAGTAATAAGCAACCAACCCTCGAGAACTTTGTCGTGCAAATAATTGGATATTGCCCCCTCTACAGAAGATTTCAGTTCGGCGGGGAAATTACTTGCAGCCTTTACTGAAAATGTGCAGTTATTTTGGTTCCTCAACAAAGTACACAACCCCAAATTACGGGAAATCAAGCCCATTACCGCGCGCTCTGCAATATCCAATTCGTCGGACAACACATCGTCATTATCTGTGCCGCTCTGCATTATCGCAGAATTAGTATTTCCGTCTCGTTTCATTCTCTCACCGCGATAGTAACTGTTCATATGTATTCTACCACATATAACAGATTCATCTATTACAAACGAGATTTCTTTTTTTCCTTCCATATTATCTACTTGGTTTTGTACGTTTTTCTAATATCTTTGCCAACCGCTCAAGCGCCACGGTAGCGGCATTATTGAATCTCTCCGCTGTTCCCGATAACTCAAACCATCGCGCCACAGCATAGTTCTCCAGGAACACCCTTGCTGTATCCTTTAAGATTTCTCCTTCATTTGGCCAGTTCGAGGGCATATTAACCACGATAGACACATTCGTGCCACTTTTTTGCGCCGAGCCATAGAACTCCACGGCATCGTTCAGCAAATGAACACCATCTACCACAAACCCGCTAATAAGGTACTCATTGTCTGCTGTAGCTATATGCGCATCATCCCCACGCTCCTTTTCAGCGTTGGCTGTGAGACTATATACAGCATTAGCTATTTCCGTTATTGCTATGTTTATGGTAAACTGTGTCATTTCCTATAATTAACCTCCTCAAAAATAACCCCACACAATTACATAATATCTGCAAAATTGAGATAAAAAAACACAAAAATGAGATAATATTTTCCCACAAGCATTTTCCTCTCCTCACGCCTTAATATTTTTGTGCATAATTAACCAATATGCTCAAAGAAATTTCTTCCATTCTAAGCCAAGACCTCTACAAGGCTTATACCCAAATCAAGCGCGACTACGAGAGTCGGGGTTACTACCTCTCCCGCCGAGAGATATGTTTGTTAATATCTCAAAGCCCGGCACCACGGTTCTACATTACCCCTTCCACTGCCCTGCGGCGTATTGTCACCCCTATGGAATACGGCAGAGCTCTACCATCACGCGGCCAACGAAACAAGATGCACCGCGAAATCTATGAACGCTACATAAAGCTGCGCCCCACCTTTGGGCGCGACATAGCAATCCAACAAGCCATTAACCAGCCTGCGCCCAGCTGGTACCTATCTTCCCGTCATATAAACAAACTGCTTTATGATGCTGTCCACATCTGACATAATACACGAAAACAAGAAACGCCTTGCCGCCATCAATGCGCCATATAACCAAATCACAGGAGAAGGCTGCACAGGTCCCCGTACACCTGTGGAAATAAAGAACTGCCCCATTCCCCGCCTATGGCTGCCCGATTCTATGTTGGATAACCCCACCGTGGAAACCCTGATAGACAAAGGATTCACCACACTGCTCACGCAGGCAGGCATACCTATTACCCCGCAAACCCTTAACCAAATGTGGGAAGATTTCTCACGCATTCGCTTGGAGTACGATTTTGAGTTCTTCGCCGGTACCTGCTGCTGGATAACCGCAAAAAGCCGAGGTAAAGATATTCTTTTTACCCTTAACCGAGCCCAACGCACCTATCTTCCATACCTGGAAGAGCTACGCTTGGCAGGCAAGCCCATAGATATTATTCTTTGTAAAGCCCGCCAATGGGGCGGCAGCACACTCACACAGTTATATATGCTATGGATACAACTCGTTCACAAGCGTAACTGGAATAGTGTAATATGTGGTGATATCGAGGGGCAATCGCGTAACGTAACCGGTATGCTCACTAAATGCCTCAAAGGCCTGCCCCTATGGCTCTTCGGCGAACCCGTTACATCCACCCCATACGAAGGCAGCACCTCCACTCGCGTGCTTTCCGTATCTAATTGCCGTTACTCAATAGGCTCTGCGCAAAAGCCCGACAAGCTGCGAAGCGACGATATCAGTATGGCCCATCTCACCGAGGTCGGTTTATGGAAAGAAACCAAAGGCAAAAAGCCTGAGGACCTTGTGCAGTCTATATTCGGTACCATATATAGCGGCCCATATACAATGAAGATACTCGAATCCACCGCCAAGGGAGTAGGTAACTATTTCCACCGCACTTGGATAGATGCCACCGAAGGGCGCAACAACTTCACTCCCGTATTTATACCGTGGTACTGCATAGACCTCTACAGCAAGCCGCTTAAAAGAGAGGACTACCCCGCATTCATTGAAAGCCTCGACGAGTACGAACGTCACCTATTCGATTTAGGGGCCACACTCGAAGCAATAGCCTGGTACCGCGACAAACGGCGCGAAATACCCGACGAGTGGCGACTATTCTCGGAATTCCCCTCAACAGCAGCAGAGGCCTTCCAAAGCACAGGCCGCCGAGTTTTCAAAGCACAATACGTTGAATCGGCGCGCTCCGGCTGTGTCCCCGCGTGGTGGTTCGGCGATATATCCAATGGAAATTTCTGCGAGGAATCACCCAAAGATACCGACCAACTGCAAATATGGCTTATGCCCGAATTGGACCACACCGTTAGAGACCGCTATATAGTCTCCGTCGATGTGGGTGGTGTAAGCAACAAAGCCGACTACTCCTGCATAGTGGTAGCCGACCGCCTTGCAATGCTCGACGGCGGTGTTCCCGAAATAGTCGCTTGCTGGCACGGCCACATAGAGCACGACAAATTAGCCTGGAAAGCAGTGGAGATAGCCCGTGCATACGATAATGCTTTATTGATAATAGAATCAAACACATTGGAAACCGATGGCACCGAAGGAGATAATTTTGAATACATACTTAACGAAATATCCGGCCATTATAGTAACCTCTTCTGCCGTACCAGTGAACAGGAGATAAGGCAGGGCCGCCCGCGTCGCTGGGGATTCCACACCAACAGCTCCACCAAGCCTATGGTAATAAATTTCCTCATAAAAGCCCTGCGCGACGGGCTCTATATAGAACGCTGTCGCGAAACAACTTTTGAGCTCGACCTCTACGAGTTCAAGGAGAACGGCAAGGAGATGGGTGCCGTAGAGGGCAACCACGACGACCGCGTAATGGCCACGGCTATTCTCATATGGGCCTGCTACAACACACCCATACATCGGATAGAACCCAATACGGGTACAAAGCGCAAGACACGCATAGTCAGCGAGGCGAGCATATAAATGGAGATGCTAACGCACCTCCATAACCCACAAACAGTACTGCCAATACGGCATCTCGTCTGTCAAAAGGTCAATTAAACCTACGCCATATTTTACCTCCTTCGGTATCATCGTCGTCATTCAGGTAAGCAATGGCAAGCTCCACCGCTTTGTTCATTATGTCCTCCTCGGTAGCATTGGGGAACCACTCGTGCAGCTTGCAATGATAGTCATTGTAGTGCATCTCTATGGCTACAGCGAAATCCCAGCAAGTATAAGTACTATCTTTGATTCTCCCTTTGTACATATCATACAAAGCCTTGTACTGCTCCTTTGTCTTGTTGGGGGCTCGGTGTACGACACCCTGCCTGTCCTTGTAGAACATCTGCTCTATCTGCCACTCGCCAAACTCCTCGTTGAAATGCGGGCCGCACATCTCTGCGTATGTACCCTTAATCAAGCCCCACACCTCTTCGGGGTGCTCCGCCTCCATCTTCTCAAGAAAGTCGCTCACTCTCTTTGTTGCCGCCCACATAGACTTTTCGCCCTTGCCTTCGGCATATTTCTTCAGTAAATGATAATAGTTCATAATCAATTAGTTTTTGCAATTCGGGCACTTTATACCCTTACCGCGTTTCACTTTTATTTTCTTTGTCTCTATCGGTGCTATCGAGTTCTTCTGCAACCACACCTTTATACCACGTTTCATAAATCACGGCTATTTTAGATAAAACCAAATCGGCCCACAAAGCAACATACGAACATACGAATGCCACTGCGATGCACTTTATAGGCTCAAATTCAAACAACAAAGTGTAGGCCAATATTGTCCAGAAGGTAAAACACTTCACGCAACTGAATAGGGAAAGATTGCGCCTTATCACCTTGGCCACTGCATCGCCCAAGCCCAAATGGACAAACAGCACGCAGCACAACAATATATAGCCTACACTCTCCATTAAGCAACAGTAATGTTCACAGTGTTAATAGCGCTTATGCCGCACGCTACATTGTAGCAGTTCACATAAGCAGGCTTCACAATACCGGCTACCTGTGTGATAGTCGCCGTTGTGGCAGCTGTGGCACCTGTAAATGCTACAGTAAAGAACTCCGTGAAAATCTTGCTCTTCGGGTTGCAAGGATTGCCACACTTGGGTACATACTCTACAGTTCCTTGCGCCTTCACTGTTACATACAAGGTTGTTCCTACCAATGCTTGGTCTTCGATTGAATAGATCACATCAACAATGGGCTGAATACTTGCATTCACACAATACGGCTGGCAAAGTCTCTCTGTCAGCTCTGCCGCATAGCTTTGTGCCGTTGCGGCAATCGAAATAGGGGTTACGTTAATCATTTCTTTTATTTTTAATAATTTCTCCCACTTCCAGCGTAGGGAGTTTCACGCTATTCGTCTTCTAATGTTATTCCCTGGTTTATTATCTCCACCTCGCCGGCATTTCTTTTCAGCAAGGCTTTTATCTCTGCCATATCCTGCTCGATGTAATACATCTTCTGCGCAGCGCAATATGTTCTTTGATTGGGAGAACACATCTCACATCGGCCCGTACATTTCTTTTCCTCTGCCATATCAACTAAAATGTTTAATTATACTATTCTTAACTATTATATTATTCTGCCAATTCCTCAACGCTTCCGTCAATCGAGGAGCAGAAACTTTTCTCCCTTGTTGTCCGTGCCAATTTATGAACTCGCAAATCGCCTTCTTCAGCACTTCGCCCTCCTGTTCATCATTGGCCCATATATTAAACTCTATTTTTACAACTTTGTCGTACATATCAATTTATATTAGGCACGGCAGCACCACCCACAGGGGGTTCGCCACCCTTGTTAAACAAACTCTTCACGAACCCAACCCAGTTAAATATCTGCTCTTGGTTATCGTTGGCCCACTTAAAGGCATCGACTACCATATCTTTTGTTTGCATCACCACCGAAGGCTGCTGTTGGTCAAATAACGGCAGTTCCTCCATATCTTTAATCATAAAATTATAGAGCTTTTCGGCCTCGGCCACATCAAATTTCGCAGCCTGCAAACATTGAATCTTCAGCGCAGCTTTGCTTGTTGGTACCATACGTTGTAATATCTCCTTGTTATATTTGTCCCTATTCCACATAATCGGAAATTTTAATGTGAGAGATAGGTTTCCCTATCCCTCACAAAGCATTAACCTTGGCAACCGCAATCACTTGCAGGGCAAGGGCAGCTACGCTTGCTCACAAGAGTTACCTCCTGCGGACAACGTGCGAACTGGCCTGTCAAAGCGCCGCTCAAAAGGTTAGCCTCAGCTTGCGCCAAAGCGTTAGAGTTGGCACCGGCAAAAGCACCCGAGCGTACATCAACATACTGCACGGTAGAAGGTGCGTGGTAGTTCTGCCAAGTCTCGCGCGATGCACGCTCCTCACGGATAGCAGTCTCGCGGCTCTGCTTCTCGGCGATGCTCATCTGCACAAGCTGGTTCATATTGTTCGCAAGCAAGTTGTTGGCCTGCTCGGCAGCTTTAGCACGTGCTTTTGATGCCTGGTTGATACCCCAACCCACAGCAGCAGCAAGAACCAACGCTGCACCACCAAGGCCTGCACCAAGACCGATGCCTGTTGCAGCCATACCGTTACCTCTGCGGTAGCCACAGCCCTCGTAGCCATAGCCATACCCTCTGCGATTCTCAATAAGAGCCAAGTCGCCCGATGTTAGAAAATTTCCATCCATAATAAAAAAGAGTTTATTTGTTACAAGGCCGAGAACCATTCTCGACAGCGCAAAGGTCACTTTACTACCGCAACACATAAAATATAGCACAACTACCTCGCAACTACTTTATAACTACTTCGCAACTATTTCGCAACAGGGCAAAAAAAGGAGCAGCTTATGGCTGCTCCTTCTTCAATTCATTGTTTATCACATCGATGCACCGCCGCACACTCCACGCGGCCGATGCCTCCTTGTACTTATTTCTTATTTGGCAGATTGAACACCTGCGCAAAGGCGTTAATAAGGCTATATCGCCATCGCTCAAATACGGCGAAAGGGTTCTAATAAGAACTATTCTACCCTGCATACAAGCCTCTTTATTGGAAGAGAATAACTCCTCCTCGTTGATGCCGAAGGTGTCTAAAACCTCGGCAAGAGCCCTGCGGTAGAGCTCTTGTTTCACTTTCATATATTTTTTTATTAAGGTTAAAAAGGGGTTTAATTCGCGTAAAAATATAGAAAAACCGCGATTACCACCCCTTCAACCTTTTCATAAACCACATAGCAGCTACCGCCGCAGCCACCAATATAGCGTATAAGGCCACCTCGCCCAGCGAGAGCTTTATCCTATCCATTCTCGAGAGCTCCTTTTCCACCGTCACCACGCGAGGCACAGTGTCGCGGCGCACCTTCAATACGGTGTCGCGCACAATCCTATCGCGGTAGATGTAGCGCCACGCGTCTTTATACACAGTGTCCGCCACTGTGCGAATAACAACGCTGTCCTGGCGATATATGGTGTCGCGCTGGTACTGCGCGATAAAGATACTGTCTATCTTTACACGCTCAACAGGCACAACCTTTGGGGCGCAACCATTGACAAATAGTGTCAATACAGCAAGGAGAAATGAAACTTGTAGATATTTCATAAATTTACAAGGATTTACAAGAGTTCCCAACCTTTATACACATCATCCATCACTGCCGGCACACCGTTCTCCATATGCGACATCGCGGCTACTATTCTACACATCACCTCCTTGTTGTGCAAGTTCGGCTCGCAGTTCTCGCCCACCTCGGCCTTATCACACACAAAGCGAATGTAGTTCTCGGTGTCGTTCTCCACAGGCGGTGCCCAGCGCGATATCCACTGCCGCACAGTTGTCAGCCCGTGAATGCGGCGATAATTCTGCAAAGTCTTTATGGCGGCCCTGTAGCCCCATTCGGGGGCTATGAACGTGAAAAACGCCTTATCATTCTGCTCTTCGGCAAGCCCTTGCCACTTGGTGCTGTTCTTTCGTATATTCAGCGGGTTATTATTCCGCAAACCTCTACTTTTCTTCATCTTTCTCTTTGTTTATTGTTTCCTCCAAAGCCTCACCCACGGCCTTGTCTTTTTTCTTTACCAACGATACAATAAACCCTATCAAGCTCACGCCCTCCTTGCCTCGTGCAGCGTGGTAATTCTGCATAATGCTATCTATCTCGTTAATGCAGGCTATAAGCATCACGCACGCGGCCACAGGCATTATCTCTATACCAAAAGGCACAGCGAAGGCCTCTGCAAACACCGCGCTGAACATCAGCCAGCACAGGTAATCAATGAGCTTGTTTACCGTTCGCCTTAAAGCCCTTGAGGTTCTTATTGTCTCCCCGTGCGCCTGCGAGTTCTCGATGCCAAATTTCAAATCGGCAATAATCAACACCACACACAGCAGCAGGAACCAACGCATATCATATATTAGCTGTTGCATCTCTGCGATGAACGACAAGCCCACGCCTGTCGATGCCCTTGCTACATCTCTCGTCATAAGTTATAAAAATCAAGCATTAAATAATCAGTCGTGCATTCACGCCTGTACCTCTCGTTGTATTTCCTCGCGTGATACTTCGGTAATGGCAGTTTATCAAGCAGTAATGTGGCGTTGATACTCGCCCAAGTGGTAGTCCAATATCGCTCTTGCCATTTGAGCTTGCTCTCGCTCTTGTGTGGGTATTTATTAGTACCCTCTACCCACGCCGAAAGCATAACGAAATACGGGCAAATGAACGTGCTTTTAATATCTGCTACAAGTTTCGCAAAAGCGAGTTCATCTTGGCTATACCAAACGCTTTTGTCAAGGTACAACTGAAAGTATATCGGCTCTTTGGCAGTCGCATAAGCCTTCATCTTGGCTATAGTTTCGATTACGTCTTCCTTGTACAAAGCAAGTCCGTGACTGAAATACCACCTCTCGCCATTGTATGCCACTTGCAAGTTGAATAGCTTAACGCCATCTTTCAACTGCTCGTCAATGCTCTTTGATTGGCATTTGCTCGTGGGGTTGATTACCCACGCGAGCGGGCGAAGCCACCATAGTAGCTTACCGCCCGTTGCTGAATTGTGTGTTCCGAATGTCATAGCAAATACCTCTTTAATTGTGTAGCCACTGTCTCACCAAACCTATAATAACCCTCATTCTTTGGATGTACATTAGCAGAAGTATTATAATAGGTTAGCATATTGTTAATGCCAATACCGCACTCGGCAAATACATCAAGTAAAGGTATAGAGTAGAATTTTGCGATATTCCCCAATTCAACTTGCATCTTGCGCATTGTTTCCATTCTGCTTACACTATTATATGCAACAGTGTCATAGGAACCATTAGGCAATATATATTCACTCGAGGTAACAGCGTGAAGAGGAAAATGGCTGACAAAGATATGCAATTTAGGATAGGTCCTCTGCAATAGCTCAATAGAAGATTTCCAACCTTGAGAGTAGGTAATGCCTTTCTGCCATTTGGATGTGTCAGTCCATTCATCAATGCTATTACCGATAAAGTACCTTGCAACAGAGCCCTTGGCATTTGGGTTGTCGGTAACGGTACAAATCATACCTGTGTCATCGGTATCTGTAAACTGCACTGTTGGTAAATAGTTAGGATTTCCGCTACTAAAATCAACAGAAACGCCATCTTCACCTAATACATCAGTAATACCTGTATAAGCATATTCAAGAATCCTATCAAGAACATGCGCTAATGTTTCTTCATCTGTTGCTTGTGGTTCTACATAAATATTGTAATTAGAATAACCTGGACCAGCCCATCCAACTCTTAATGTAACAGTGCCGGCTCTTGTAGGCAACGTATCTATCTTTAAGTTCTTGCCGGCAACAACTGTATTAAGTCTTAATACAGCATTTAGTGTGGCTTTGTCCGATATACTTTCAAGCAGTTCAACACCAAAATCTGCATCATTATAACCCTCAATAGGAGTTGTCGGTATTATAGATTTATCATCCCCGTTAAATACTTGATACCCATCGTTTACATTTTCCAATATAACTATCGTATTCTCGCCATTGTCTGTTATGTAATTTTGGTCAATGAGGTTCTTTGTCCTCCATAGAACATTATCAAATGTATTACCAAAACTTGAAGTACCGCCTACCGAAAGCATTGCGCCCGCCTTATTGTTCTTGGCTTGGTCAAAAATACAGCCGGTAAGTTGCGCTACCTTTGTCTGCCATATTCCCGCCGCGCTTAAACTATCCCCTAACGAAAACAGTTCATATTTTGATAATGGAGGGGCAGAACTATTTAGTTTATCCTTTACCTCTTCGCTCAATTTGTTTTCAGTAACAGACCCGTCTGCAATAGTTACAGTTGGATATAAAGGCTTTACAAATTCGTTCCAATCAAAAACAATATCTTCAAGATTAGATTCACTCAATACTCCTCCGATACTGATTGCCCCACTTGCCGGCCATTCTATAACATCCCAATCAGCTATCTTGATAGCAATTTTACCATATATAGCATGTGTTGTTTCATAGTAATCAAAATCTCCGATACCCGGAGCAATAGTTATTGCCCAACCGGTGTTTCTTGTGCCGAAGTTGAATCCGTTATTAGTAGGACTGTTTAAGGCTCTAAAAAACTGTCTAACAAATAGACCATCAGCCAATGCGCGCTCTTTATTTTCGACGTACAACCTTGTGACAAGTTTATTTGCTGTATTCCAATTTTTGATATTTTTATTATTAACCGGAATCTCAACGACACTTTCAATAACTTCTTCCAAAGAATTTACTTGTTTCTTTGTGTTGTCTAATGAGTTGGCAACATTAATTAAACCTTTTGATAAGGTTATAGGCGATGAGTCTTTTTTTACAATTCTCAAATAGCAATTCAATGTGCCTGATTGAGTTGCTTGAACTGAGTTTATATAAAATCCAAAGCTATCGCCTGTAATATCATCTGCAGTAACTTCCTTTGTGATAATCTGATTTGTTGTAATAAGTTGTATAACCCGATCATTACTCGTTATAAGACTCATTTTTACAGTGATGTCAGACTTTACATAAATTTGAATACTATCCCCTTCACTTAACAGTGATATTGGGAACAATTTATTGTTTCCCGAGGCAGTTCCTTGTGTAACGTTTATCGCCTGGGTCTTATACTCAGAACTTATATTCTCTAATACTTCTTTAAAACTTTGTGGTAAATCTTCTATGGTTGCCCAATTTAACTGCCTTATAGTAGTTTCTGTACCCAAAGAAGGATTCACTGAAACGAGCATATATGTAGCTCCTTGTGGGACGTTTACTTTGTTATTTTTGATGCTAACATAAGCTATGTTTGTATCTAATGACGGATATCCGCTGTAGAACTGAACGCTTTGAAAGTTATATTTAAGATTTTCTCCGATTATCTCAAACACATCACCCTCATTAACAGGGATAATTATTCCGTTACTTGTAGAATTAGCAGTATCAACTCTTCCTGTATTTACATTAGTGCAATAAATGCCCGCATAATCCTGTTGTGTGAATTTCGCATCTGTGACTTTAACTTTTAATTTAGCTGATACTTTCTTATCCTCCGCACTCATCACACCCGCACGTTCGGCTGTGGCGGTGGGAATTTTAAACGAATCGCTTTGTGTGCCGTCAATATTGCTAAAGTTAATACCTAAACCATCAGTTAAGGATTCTACCTCAAAAGAACCGATTTGTATTGCCTTGGCATCGATACGAGTTATACCCCTGTTAACATCCTCTATACCTTTAAGGTATTCTTGCCCCAATTCATTTATCTGGCTTTGCAGGTCCAATTGGATTTCGTTGATATTACTCTGCAATTCGGCATCCTCCGAATGCAAGCTCTCCACCTCTGTATTGAACTCACTTATATGAGCAATGTAATTTTCCTCTAAATCCGCCACCTTATCCCGAAGGGCATTTTCAGCCAACATAGCGCGTTGTTCCTCCTCGCTTATCTTGTTGGCAAGGCTGGTTGTCATAGCTCTGTTGGGCACTACTTCCCACGTATCCACCACAGCATTAGGCACCACAACGCCCGCGATGGTTGCCTCCTTCAGTGTGAGAATCCTCACCGCCTCTTTTTTACTCGCCACCCACACTTCCATTCCAACACGTGGGTTGGGAATATTTGCAAGTTCAGAATAATCACTCACTATCTCACCTACACGGGTGGGCACGTTCTGCCCATTCGGCTTTAAGGGGCCACCTACTATAATATCCATTATCCAAACAAAATCTTTATGTCACCGGCCACGGTCATAAACTCACCATAGACCTTGTAATCAACATATCCTATTCGTAGAATCACATCACCGTTTGCACCCATCAGCTTGGTATCGAACGCCATTTTACCGCCAAAGCCATTATCCTTCATAGGAACAATGGTGTCATTCAGCGGCACAAGAATCACTACCTTGTCGCCTGGGGCCACGCTTATAGTCACATTCTCAACATTCTCAATTGTTGCAAATGTCAAGTCACGCTTTACCATAGCTTCGGTAATATCTTCATAGCCTGTTATCTGCTCTTTGATTATTCCGCAGTAAACACCGGCCATAGTATCCTTGGGAATATCCTCTACACAGGAGAAAGAAAACTCAAAATCACCACAGCGGGTAACCTTGGTATGGGCGCAATTACACCCTCCTACCATTACACCTGTAAATGCAACAAACTCCACCTTCCTTTCCGGGAACAGCGGCTCTTTGTCGTACATCGTCACTGCACACATAAGATTCCCCCTGCCCACGATATAAGAATCCACGAATGCATAGAACCTTGCACCCTCTTCAGTTTCTATTCGCACCAGGTTGTTCTTATCATAAGAGACACTCTGCCCCCCTCTCTCCACATAGAACTCAAGAGAAAAATCGGGCACCTCGCCTTTGAGAGCCCTTATATCCACCTCTATTATCAACCCCGTTCCTATCATACCAAAAAGCTCATTGCCAGTTCGCTCAACCTCTGCTTGCCATTGTCCTCCTCAAAATAAGAACACACCAAAGCAGCAGCCATATAAGCCACCGCCTTGCACGCCTTATCATCGCCGTTGAGATTATCGCCAAGCGTCGCATTGTAGATAAACATCTCACTCTGTCCCACAGGCAAGCACTTAACTTTGTCGTCGCCCGCCCGCAAGCAAATAGGTGAATGCACCCCGGGAGCGGTAAACTCATTCATAGCTCGCCGGTACTCGGGTGTGCCCACCTCGGTAATATCCGTTACCGGAATCTTCCAATCCTTCAGCTTAAGTACTATCACCGAAAGGAAATCTTCAGGCAACACAAACACGCCATCGCTTATTGTCGGGGTATTTTCAGTAGCATTTATCCACCTGCCACCCACCGACAAAAGAGCAACAGCATCGGGCAAGGCTCTGTTTATATAGTCGTCGAGCTTCACGTTATCGCTTGTTATCGACAACGAAAGCCCTTCTCCGTGCTCATTCAACACGGTACGCACCATACTTGCAAGCTCTGCCTTTGTCATTTCCAATTAGGGAATGTTATGTTCAACTTTTTTGCAGCCTCCAATACATCAGCCTTGGTTGCTACATCTTTCAACTCAAAGCCATTCGCCATTAGATGCTGTCTTGCACCCTGCAAGTTGGTAACAGATTCGATGGGAGTATCAGCCATTACCTCTTGGGGAGATTCTATCGAATAAGTAGCTTTCAACTTTATTCTGCCACTCTTAAATTTCTCGGAATTTTCCAACACCTCTTGTATTCCCTTTTCGCTTGTGGAAAATGATGCAGGCAAGAATGCGTGCCCGTTGAGAGCACCACCCTTAAAATGGCAAGAGATTACACCATCCTTGCCTCTGATACGCATCATATACTCAACCACACCGGGCATTATATAAACTTTCCTCATATGCTTATCTTTTCTAAGAGGGCGGCATTACACCGCCCTCATATTGTTTTACTCTGTAGGTTTCAAGGCATTTCCATTCACCCAAACGTGCGAGTAGCCCTTCAAGCACAAGCAGTCGATGGTCATCACCACCTGACGTTTTGCCTCCTCGCCTACTACATCCTCGGTCTTTGAATCCTCGTTCTTCATATAGTAGCGTACAAGGCCTTCTTCGTCGATAAGACCACCGCACCACTCATAACCAAGTTTGTCGAGTGTGGGGTCGTGTATGAGGTCGATGTCGCCAAACACGGTGTGGAGTTTGGTACATTCAATACCCCAAACCTTACCCTCGCTCATTGAAATATCCTTGTGCTTTGTTACATCCATCTTCTGGATTGTAGCAAGCAACTCCTTACCCAAAAGGAATGCGGCTTTCTTGGAAGATGCAAAGCCGGTAAACTTGTATTTCGCCAAGTCGATTATCTCATCGAAGGTGAACTTACCATCTTTATTCAGTTCAAGGTCGTATGGGCGTTTGAACTGCCAAATAAGGCCCTCGCTGAAATACGCAAACTGCTGGCCGAGAGAGGGGTCTAAAGCCTGAACCTTTATTTTACCCTTCGAACCTATCCAAGCAGTACGGCAGCTCTCCAAACGGAACTGGCGCAAGATAGCCTCGGCAATAATGCTATCCTTGAAAGGAACTTTCTTTTTCTGCGCCTCAAAATAGTCACTCACAATGCGGTTGCAGAGTTGTTTCTGCAAATACATCACCTCGGGAGTGGGAACAACCGTGCTGGGTGCAATGAATTTTTGTGTTTCATAGGCGGCCGAAGCACACAAAGCAAATACAGTACCCGCGGGGATAGCAGGCATATTGCTATAAGGCTGCTCGGCAGACGCCTTGGTACCATTCACAGGCATAAAGATAGGATTGCCGGTTGATGCATCTTTTCCTATACACATCAAACTCAAATCCGCATCGCTCTGTGTCACACCATCTTCCTTATAACCCTTCACACCAAGTGCCACCGCTGTGTAATAAGCATCTATCTGCTCGGCTGCTCCCGCCTCCTCAAATGCGATAATGGCATTTTTGTTGCCACCTTCGACCTTTGTTTTCACGGTAATGGTCGCAGGTTTCTCGTCTATAAGATAGTGCTTAACCTCATAACCGGTTACTCTTACCTGGCGTCTTACACGGCGCTTGATAGTATCAATGATACTCTCATCGCTCGCAATTTTGGTTATCTCCTCATCAATGTCAGGCTCAATAATGTCCGATGCCTCCTTCACATTGGAAACCGTTGTAGCCTCACCGGGAAGCTGTGTATTCAACCCTGCCTGTCCCTGCGAAGCTGTAGGGCTACCGGGGTCCACGGTTGTTACCGTAGCCATCGCCAATGTCAAACCACTCTCACTGTCAAGGAACAATGCAATAACACTCACTAAACACCCCAAGACAAACAAGGGGTGATTCTTCAAAAAACTAAAAACTTTCTTCATCTTAACACTATGATTAAAAACAACTTTACTAATTATAAGAAAGAGCATCTGCAATAAGCGGGTTCACCTTTCTCTTTTTACCCTCCGCAATAGCCGACTGATTACTCAACCCCTTGGGCAAGCCATCGCTGTTGTCGCGGCGCATCTCGTTGATGTTGGTATTTCTACCCTCAACCCTGCCCGCATCATACGCATCTTGGGTATCCTTCTCGTAGTTGATAGCACGGTCCAGAGCCTTGCAGGTCTCCTCGCTTATGATGCCATCCATAATAGGCATTATCAACGCATCAATCTTGCTGCGGAACTCGTCTGCATCAATCTTGTTAGCCTCGCAATAGCGGTCAATCACACCCTCACTCTCGTCGAGGTTCTTGTCAAGCAAAGCCTTCGCCTCCTCTTCCTTGGCAATCTCCGCCTGTCGCTCGTTCTCCCCCGCCATAAAGTCCTCATACTCGGGAGTACCCTCGTCATAAGCAGCGAAATCCTTGCCGAATATTCGCGCGAAATTGTAAGCCGCACTCTTCTCACCGTTCACAAGGTCCATAAACACCTTTGCAAGTCGCGGCTCTTTGTCAAACGCATCCATAAGGCGCTGATTCATCTCCGCATCTTTCTTCGCTCTCTCGGCCACCGCCTTGGCTATCTCCACCACGTCGGCCTCCTCACCCATAGCAGGCGCCACCTCCAATAGGATAACCTTTACCTCCTCTTCCTTGGGCATAGCTGCGGGCGCATCGGAATCCACAGGCACAGCCGCGGGCTCCATATTTTCCTTCAAATTCTCCTCATTCATACATTAACGAATTTAATGCATCAAAGAAAGAAATAAATAGCATAGGTAACTGCGCAAAAATGAGATAGAAAAGCGCAAAAATGAGATAAAAAAAGGCCGACCTGTTTAGGTCAGCCTTGTCATTATATAAATCCTTTACTACAAAATCCCTGATTCGTTTGCCAATATTATTTTTATCTGCTCGATATCCGCTTTAATCTCTTTCATATCCTCCACCAAAGCACTAATCTTCTCGGTATTCCCGTGGCAATTAGCATTCATTGTTTTTTCTTCCAAGGTCTTAAAACGAGTATAATAGAATTTGAAACAATAAAACATCACTGCAAACACTACAAGTATCCACAGCGGCACTAAATCAACCAATTTATCCAATATAGGTTCCATTCTTTCCACATCTTTTGCTTAATATCCATAGCAGTAACCGCAGGGAGTTTTGCCTAAATCCTCCGCTTCTTCGATAGTCATTACTCTTATACCGGCTCTGCAATTCCGCAACCCCTTGCAATTCTCGTCATTATGAAATCTCTTTGCATATCTGCCATTACATACATATACCTCGTCATAATAAACAGCTTTGCTTTTGGTCCTATATTCTTTTGAGGATTCTTTATTACTTCCACCGCAACTACCCAATGCTACCGCAAGCAATAAAATTGATAGAAACTTTTTCATAGTTAGGTAATTTAATAATCGTTTGACTCGTTAATTATATCTTCGTGGTAGTATACGTGAACATACCAAAATTGCTCACCTCCCTTACTTATGCCGTATGATAGCGAAAGAGATACGCCTTCCTTGTAATATACATAAATATCGTTGGCTGTCCCGCTGTCGTTTTCGTATTCCTTTATGTCGTCGAAAGTATATTTATCTCCAAGTTTTACTTCCCATACGTTGAACATTGATTTCGCATCACTGTGTTTGTGAAAGTTTTTTTGCAAATCCACCTCGGATAGATATGTATACATTGCATTACCATACCTCGCGCACTGAAATATAAAAGTGACAAACCGGAACTCCGAACCTCCTACTCTTGCATCATACACATTCAACTCTGTGTTACCGGTTCTAAACACATTGTATTCTCCATATCGTTCGTTAAGTACCTTCTTGGCTGTTTCTATATCTGTACCCATCTCAATGCCAAGCACAGATAATTTTTGCCCATACGCGCAAGTTGCGCAAATCAACATCAATATCAATATTGCTTTTTTCATAATGTAGTTTGTTTGTGTTTCTCGCAAACGTACCTTAATTACATAAGTTCCCCAAACATTTTTTAACAAAATTTCTTGGCAAGGCAAATTTTCCCCCAATTATTTGCACATTACAAAACAACCACCTATATTTGCAGTGCTACATAACAGTAAGGGCAGGCAGAAGCTCTTACGGAAAACCGCAAGGGTTTTTATTTTTATCTGCCTAATACATATAGATATTGTTATACCTTTATAAAAGTATAGCACGCAAACAAGGAGGATACAGAAATGCCCTCACTTAATCCTTACGGTTATGTAGCACTTGTGACTGCGTGCTTTTTATTTTTACTTATGCTACATAACCAAACCGCCCCAACAATGGGCAAAGTGTTCTCTTTCAACGGGAACGAAGTGACAATGCGCCTGCAAGACGGCACAGTCTATGTCAATCTAACCGAGTTCGCAAAGCCCTTCCCGGGCAAGAATTTGACACAAATTGTCAATTCATTAGAAATCAAGGAGTATTGCCGTGCGCTCTCCGAACTACAAAATTATAGTTCGGTTGATTTACTGATAGTTAGCAAAGGTGGCGATGTTTCCAAACAAGGCACTTGGGCACACCAAAAGGTTGCCCTCCGCGTTGCTCAAAAGTTATCTCCCGATTTCGCAGTGTGGGTAGATACAAAGATTGAGGAGCTCCTCACCACGGGCGTAACCACTGCCAGCGACGACGATGCCGCCATAGCCCACGCAATGGAAATCCTCAACCGCCGCTTGGAGCAAGCCAAAGCAGAGAAACTCCTCCTCGAAGAGAAAAACCGCGCCCAAGAAACCGTAATCAAGGAGCAAGCCCCCAAAGTAGAGTACTACGACACCGTGCTCACCTCCACAAGCACCTACACCGCCACCCAAATAGCCAAAGAGTTCGGGTGGAGTGCAGTAACCCTCAACCGCAAGCTGCACGAAAAAAGGGTACAATTCAAGCAAGGCGAGCAATGGCTCCTCTATGCCGACTACCAAGGCAAGGGCTACACCAAAACCATCACCCGCACACACACGGGAGAAACAGGCCAAACCCACACATCACAGCTCACCGTATGGACCGAGCGAGGCCGTCAATTCATTCACACACTATTCTAAATCACTACCACTATGAAAAACACAATGATAGAAATACGAGATATGGTAAACAGCATCGACACAAACAACCTTCTCATCAGCGCACACAGCATAGCACACTGCTACGAACGCGACACCCTCGACGAGGGCGACATATACGCTCTGCTGCGCGATGCAATAAGCGTTACCACAGCAATAGAGATACTCAAAGACACAATAAAGGTGTAACAAACGAGGGGAGCCGCAAAGCTCCCCTCTTCTATTACGCTGCCCTTACCACACCATCGTCAGGCCCTGCATTGGCATCGTTCATAGCCCTCTGCATCATCGGGCCCATAGGAACACCCTCTATCGGTTGCCCCGCCTGCATCTCGGCCATCTCCTGCTCCTTGCGTTTGATAGATTCCAAAATCTTCGTCGCAAACGGATAAGAACTATTCTCAAGCATCATCTTCACGTCGATAGCCTGTGCACGGAAAAGTTCCATAAGGAAATCATTAACCACCATCTGGAACGCGGGAGTGTTGTTACCCTCGGCAATGGCAATATCAATTTCGGCCGCCTTCACCTTCTTGGGGTCGTAGAACCTTGCCTCCTCGCTGTAGTCGGTTCCCGCAAGGTTAATGTATCTGCCCTCGTTGTAGAACTGCTGAATGGTCTGCATCACCTTTGTATCCCTTCTCTTACGGAACGCGCGGTACGAATCCATAATACCCTTTAAGTTCAGCGACGAGTTCTGCACCTGCTGCGCATATAACGACGACGGAGTACCCGAGGCCGCAGGCTTACCCTGCATTGCCGAGTTCACACCCGAAATCTCGTTTATCAATTTCAACTGCAAGTTCAGCAGCTCAAAGTCGCCCGCCACCGATGCACCGCTATTATACTGCCTCACCACACCGTCAATACTCTGCCCGGGTTTCAGTTTCACAAACAGCACACCATTGTAGCGCACATACTCGTCTATAACCTCCTCGCGGCTCATACTCTCGAACGCCTCATCATCTACCACCAGCACACCCTTCGACGATGTACCGCGTATGAAATCAATCAACGTGGCCGTGCGGTTAATAGCTCTCTGCTGGTCTATAAACTGCTCCACATAGTTCAGCAACTGCCCCCAAAAGAGAATAGGAATACCCAAAATATAGTTATGCTCCCCGTGCCAATAGGGGCTCTTGCCACTCTGCAATATATGCCCCGTAGGTGTTAGGTAATAATATTTCCAATACCTTTCATATTTGAAAGAATACTCTATTAAAGGAATCTCCTCTTCCTCCATACCGGTAGCCACACCATCGCGCACCCTTTCGGCGTTCCTCACATCTAACTCCCTCTTTACTGCAGGGGAATACTTATCATACCACCATTCGCCCGTCATAGTATCGTGCACGAAATACGAAGGCTGAGATTCCAACCTCCACCCGAAAATAACCCTGCACAAGTTTGTTTTCGATGCAGTGTAGAAAGTCATATTCTTGTTATGTTCCCCCTGCATACCGTCGGCATCGCGCATAAGAACCAAATCCACATCACCGTAAATATCCCTTATCTTCTGCTCGTCGGCAGGGGAATGAGCAAACGCCGAGATAACATCGGCTAAAGGAAGGTCCATAATCTCGCCTATATGGGTGATATCCCACAAACGCGCATCTTCGATATTCGTATTGAAGAACACCCTGTTAGGGTTCGTTTGGTAAATCCACACATCGTTCTTGTTACCCCTTGCAGGGTTCGGGCCATACTCCACCCTCTGCGGGGCAAATCCCGCCACAAGCGATTCCTTGTGTGTCTTTGCATCCACCTCGCCCAGCTCGTTGATGTCATACACATACTCAATGGCAATGCTCATCATCTCGCCCACCTTGCTCTCCTTCTGGTCCCTCACCGTGCACACCGTCTTTGTGTTCTGCGAACGGAACTGCCCCTCAATGTTGGCCAATATGGGAGCAATCATATTATTCTTCAAAGGAACCTTGCCGTTCTTCTTTATCAAATCCCCCTCGGTCATCATCTGCCCCGTGTCAGGGTCCTTAATCATATCGCCCCATTGGTCGCCATAGCTATACATAAACGACCTGCGCGCCTTCTCCCTCACCGTGGACAGCGAGCTCCAGCAAGCCTCAAACTCCTGCAACACCTGCAAACTCTCGTCGGTGGGAGCTGCCATCTCCTTTATGCGCAGCTCCTTCTTCACTTTTTTTACCTTCTTTAGAAACTTATTCATAGCCTTTCTATATTTACAATCAACGAACAGTATCCATCTCTTTTATCATCTCCTTCTTCAACTCGTTCAATTCGGCCTCCAACTCTTTTATTTCCCTCTCATCATTCAGTTCTGTGGCCTCTTTCAACGCCTTGTATAAATAGTTTATATCCCTGCGGTAACCCTCAAAGATTTCAAAACGGGCATATTCAGGCGAGTTGTATAGGAAATCAATTTTTTCCGCATAATCGAACACTCCCATATCGGTGTCTCTCTCGTAGTTACGCAAACGCCGTTTTGTGTTTTCGTATTCATCTCTCAAGCGGAAATACTTATTATTCACGGCACGATACTCGGTGCGCTCATCACCTGCCTTGACAAGTCGGTTTATCAGCAAGAAATTACGCGGGTCATACTCTCTATCTCCCGCAACGGTCTCTGCCATTTTAGTAGCCTTGTCTATCATACTTGCAAAGCCGCCGAAATAACCCTCCAAAAGATTCTCCAATTTAGCGGGGTTAATATCTATCGCGCCTTTAGTGTATTTATCGCCACCGGTTGCCTCATTCAATACCTCAGCAAGGTTTACGAGATACTTGTTTGCACTCTTGTAGGCTTTTGTCCATTCGGGCATATCCTTATTGTAAGGAGTATCTTTATAAAGTGGCAATCCAGTCCAGCTCTTTTCTGTAATATAGGATTCAACAAACGGCTTGGCGGCACTTGGAACAAAAGCACTCAATCCACCGGCACCCTCCATAAAGTCTATGGGTAGAATCTGCGAAAGTTGTCCGGCTATGGCCGATGCTATTTCACCAGCGTTATTATATTCCTCCTTGCCGCTTATCATAGACACCATAAGTTCGCCCATTCCATACATAGCTCTATACTCAACAGGCAAAGGTATGGAAATCCAACTATCACCCGCACGGAACATAATATTGCTGCGGCGCACATATTCGGGTAGGTTATAATAAGCACTCTTATCCTCGTCATCATCACTGCCAAGAGCAGCAATAATCGCACCGAGCGCAAACATCACCGCACTTGCTGTAAACGCTTTTGCCGGGTGTCGTTTCAGCTGTCGCCCAAAATTGGTTGTACCCTGTATTGCAGCGTTCCAAAAGATGAAACCAGTACGGCCCAAGCCCGAAACGAAAGCACTTGCATCGCCCATAAAGGTTTGTCCTCTCTTGTCATAGAACTTTGCACCGCTGCCTTTCTTATTAAAGTTTACACTTATCTCCTTTGCATCATAAATAGCCCTGTCGATACTTCTACCCATTTCGCGTGAGGTAACAAAGGCTGCAAATCTCGCACTGTTCTCTATTGCACGATTGTATTCGTCAAGGCGTTCACCAAGCCACTCCATAGCTTTTGTTGCAGGTATCTGCCCGTTATATTTCTTAATCTCCTTGCGAATGTCGTTTTTATGTTGCTCGATGTCGCGTATATTGCTATATCCGGTCTCTCCGCCGTTCATTATGAACTCATAAAACATAGCTTCGGTTTTATCGTTCATATTAAGCTCACCCTTGCGCAGTTTAGCAAACAAGCGTTTCATATTAACGGGATTGGCTATCAAACCTTGGTTACGATGGAAACGCAGAGCATAGTTCCTGCCCTCCTTTACCCACGCCATCGAATTGGCATATAGCAAGTCACGCATAAAGTTCGAAACAATAAAGTCTGGGTTGCGTGTGGTATAAACCGCACTCAATTTGCGATTGATATATTCGCCAGCTTTAAGGATACTGCCAATGGCTCCCGATATATCATTGTCGGGGTTGGTCTGTCCGTTTACAGCCTGCGCCAAACGAGGATTGCCGTTTACCGTTAAAACAATATCTTTACCACCTCGTTTCACCACTATTTGGTGCTGGTGCAAATCATCAGCCGTTACAGCTCTGTAAGGGATATTAACCGCATCCTTGCCCTTCTTGTATCTGTCGGGCTGCTCCTCGGCCAATCTCTCCATTCTTGCCTCAAACTCTCTCATCTTTCTCTCAACCTCGGCAGCAGGAGCATCGCTGTCTATGTTATCGGGGAACACAGGCGCCCACTCATCGGCTACATCATCGTACTTTATCCACAGGTCGCTCACACTCACAAGGTCGCTGGGGTGGTTAAGCACAAAGTTCAGGAAACGCTGTTTAACCAACTTATTCCTATTGCCCTGCATTATGGCACTCTCGGCCATTGATTGCAAATTAGCAAACGGGTCATCGGCCTTTGAACTGCGGCCCTCGGCTTTTCTTATGGGCGCATTAAACGCTCCATTCTTATTAGTGAGGTATGCATAAGCCTCTGCGCTGGTCTTTTCGTCAAAGCCACGTAATGGAATATAGAACTCATACATTCCCGAAACCTTCTCAAAGGTCTCTTTGTTCATCATTCCGCACTCGTAAGACTTTTGCAGAATCGCCTTGCTCACAGCATTCACCTTCTCCCATAGGGCAGTGGTATCGTGCGATTGCTCGTAGGCCTCCACCATTTCTTGTGCCTTGCTTTCTGCTTCGGCCACGTTGTCAGTATTGGTTAGAGCAGTCAAGCCGGCATAGTCTCTTTGATTAGCCTTTTTGTCGCCACTTTTTGCGGCCTCTTCACGCATATACGCATTACGCTCTATACCGTGTTTAGCCATCATATAGTCAGTGAGGGCCTCACGTTCCTGCTCGGTCTTGGCAAGTTTTGCCACCTCATCAAGCATCGGTTTGAATAAAGTATGTGCAAAAGCATCGGCCTCGGCTTTGTTTACACTCGATAGGCGGTTTTCACCCAAATAAGCATTCTCAAAGCCTGCGATATCTTCTATATACACATCCTTGCCGACAATCTCTTGCATTGCCACCTTAAGGGATAGCATACTGTCCTGCAAAGCCTCTTGCGATTGGAACATACCGCTTTTTACGCGCTCCTCGTAATTCCTTTGTGCCAAAGCCCTCTCGTGTATTACAGGGTCGCCTGTTCCTCGTCTTGCTTTGATTCCCGTTCGCGTATCGCCGCTTTTATTGCCGGCGTTCCGCACTTCCAATGATTCCTGATGTTGGCCAACATATCCTCCTTGGTTTTCCCTATCGCTCTCTCGAATGCCTCCGTCGGGATTATATCCTCTTTCTCCTCCATTGTTTATAAATTTGATTATAGGTTTAATAAATTCAGCAAGTATTTTACTTTCGTCAGTAGCACCTTCGCCAACCTTGAACTTTCCACCCTCAAGCATTACACGAGTTTTTGCATCATACAACAAATGCTCAAACGCTTGCACTAAAAATTCTTCGGCCTGGTCCTCCACTTCATACCCAATCTTGGCAAGTACCTCTCTTACCTCCTGCTCATATTCACCAACTATTGCCTTGAATACACGCTCTATTTCTTCTTGGGTATAAAGTTTCTCTATTGCCCTATGCGCATTCTCGTGCCACAAAGTTAATCGTAATTCCTTCTTCGACAAATCATTTTTGAAAATAACAACTTTGTCTGCATTAGGATTGTAACCACCCGTAGCACCATTATTCATTATCTTCTCCGCATCAGCAATATCTTCCGCACTGAATCCCGCCTGTTCAAGTTGCGCCCTCAATGTCTCAGCACTCTGTATCACAATGCAAGGCGCAGCACCCTTATGAGTATTACCCCAATTAGATGCAACCACAGTGGCATTTATAAACTCCTCCGTTGCGGGTGTTCCCTCGCGGTTAAGCACATCACGCTCTTGTGTATTTGAAGAATTTGTACTACCTTTGTTGGCAGATTCCGGTTGTGAGGAAGTCCCGTGCTGAGATGCAGTGTTTAACGGGCGCTTTACAGCCGGTTTTCTATCTGTAAAAAAGTTTGTAAACTCTTCATTTCTATTTTTGATTACAGTTGTTACTGTATAAGTAACGCCATTCACGCTGTATTCATACGCTATTTTATTTCCATTCTTTTTCTGTGTGCCGTTTTTTACAATATCCGGTATCAATAAAATTTCATCAGCCGTATAATTATTACTAATGGTTTCAAAATGATGCAAAATACTATGCGCTATACCGGCTTTATTCTCATTGCCTTGCTTCATTGCAATGTGATGATGCTGCCCGTTATTATCAATAACATCTAATGAAACATCATTTTTCGTTCCCTCAAATGCCGAAATCAAATTCTTTTGCTCACCTGTTAGATTTTTCCCGGCAAAGTGTGATGCGATATTTCCTCTTCTCTTCACGACGTTCGTTCCCATCGCATTCTCCCCGAGATTCTCATAAATAAATACTTGGTCCTTGCGTGCCACATCTTCAGTTTCCGCAGCAAGGGTGTTTCTGCGCTCCTCGGCAGTCATATCCATTCTTGCTTGCACGTTACGGCTCTCAACCTCACCGGCAGTGCGGCGATATTGTTCAAAAGCAGAAGGCATATTTGCAAAATCCTCCACAAGGGCATCTATATTCTCATACCCGTATTTATTTGCAACCTTCTGGAGATTCTCAGCATACCCCTCTTTTACCGACACCTCGGTATAAGGAATGTTCTTATCCAATGCATCACGCAGGCTTTGCACGTCACTAATGGCACTGCCTTTCAGTAAATCGCCATTTGTCATAAAGTTAAGGCTATCCAACACCGCACCGCGCACGTCTGCAAATCTTTCAACATTTGAACCCTTTGCAAAACCCTCAATCTCCTGTATAGCGTGCTGAATCTCGTGCGTAAACACACGGTTTGCATTCTCTGCGTTAGGATTTATCCAAATAGAACTGCCATCATAGAAACCGTTGTAACCACGCTCTATAAAGTCAGTATTATTCACAAACGACACTTGCATATCAGTCAGTTCGGGATACATCTTAAGCAGTTCATTATCCTCGCCTATGAGCTCTGCAACAGTCAATCCTCTTGCAGTTTGTTCTGCACCCCATATCTCCCCGCGTTTCTTGCTCCACTCCTTGGCAACCTTTGCCCTCTGCTTGTTCAGTTCCTTTCTTCTTGATTTTTCAGCCTCGCTTGCACCGCGTCTTAATGGTACCGCAGTCGCATTGTTCAGTCGGTCAAACTCCTTTTCAATAGGTTTATACTCTTCTTTTAAGCGAGTGACCTTCTGCATAGGGGTTTCCTTGATAAGCGCATCTTCCACCTCATACCTCCACTTGCCATCGGCACCACGCTCCCAGCCGGTAGCAAGTTTTATAACCTTTGCCTCCTTGCCGGCAGCTTCCATTTCACGGGCCACAGCAAGGTTGTCAAGTCGGGTAGTTGCCTCCTGCGCTTTGTCAAGGTTGGCAGCACCCTGCTCACCGATGAACATCTTATCCAATGGACTGCCTGTGGCCTCGGGTTTCACACCCGCCCAAAAATCGCGCAAAGGCATTTCCACAAAATCTTTCCACGAGCCTTCTCCGGCCTTTCCTGTAATCTTTTGGAATAACCTCTTTACGTTATCCCAAAAACGCTGCACAGCCTGTTTCACACTCTCACGGAAGGTAATTCGCTCTGCCGCCTCAATGGGGTCGGTCGCGTTGTCTATCTCCCTTTGAGCACGCTCCATCTCGCGGCGATAATTCTCTCTTCCCGCAAGACGGGAAAGCACCTCGCTCGCCACGCGGTTGTCATTATTCCAAATGTCGCGGTAGCCCTCATCTGCCAGCACCTCGTTCCACACAGGCGATGCCTTCAAACCCTCAACAATCTTTGCCCACTCCTCGGGGTTGTTCTTCTCCATCACACTTGCCCACAAGTGGGTATATTCGTGCACAGGGGTATTGGGGTTTATTCCGTCAGGGGTTAGATACACCTTACCGTTCACAGCCCAGCCGTAAACAGTGCCATTCGCAGTGCGGAAGAACTCCACACGGTCGGTTATCCGGGCATCACTCTCATTGAAGATAACATAATTCTTCTTGTTACCGGCACGGCCACCGTCAGCAGGATAGCTTATTCCCACAAAGCCCATTTCGTTCAAGAAACGGCTTGCAGCTTTACCACCTCCAAGATATGCTGAAATATTGCCGTAGAGACTATATCCCTCGTTGTCCGAATATTTGAAGACATCATCAAGCTCGCGTTTTAATTCCTTCTCCACGCCCTTATAGTCGCCCTTGGCAAGTTCGTCAAACAAACGCTGTTTCACAGCATTAACCACATTCGGAGGCACAACCTCCTCCCAATGCAGATAATTACTACCGTTGTCATCGGGGATTTCGACAGTATAAAGGACTCTACGGGGAGAAACCTTCAAATCCCCTCTGCGAGCTTCTTTCAAGATTCTCACGACCTCTTTCCACACCGGCTTCATCAAGCTGTCTTCCTCGGCAAGTCCTTCATATCTTTCAGCCTTTGCACGCATTTCGGACAATTTACCGCGTGTATCTTCGTACAGGTCATTGATAATACGCCACGGATTTTCAAACCCTTCAACATCTACCTCTTGTCCCTTGTAAGTCAAATTCGGTTTGCTTGTAGCATTGGCATACTGCTTTCCAATCCCCTCAACCTCGGTAACATAAGTACCCCAGCCGAAGGCCTGCGCACCCTCACCGGTCCCCATAAACGAGTGGTCGAAGCGGTCAAACTTTGCCCCGCTGCCGTGGTAAACGGTCATCATTTCGGGAGCATCTTTGCTCTCATCAAGCAACTTTTTACCTTTATCGTAGGATTTCTCAACTCCATTAAGTAACTTTGTCGCAGAAATAGAGTTGGTAGAACGATTCAAAGGATTGTGAGCTTCGTTTGTCGGGGCAACAGTGGAGTCTTCTATCAACTCTATTTGTGTTACCTCGTAGCTATGCGGCGAATTGGCATCATTGCTATTCAAGAACTCATGCATCGTTGTCTTTACTCGGTACACTTTGCCATCAATCTCAATAGCGCCATATAAGCGATGGACCAACATATCCTCATTACCTATTCCGTTTTCCCTGCGCCTTATTCCATCTTCACCTCTGTTATAATCGGGGTGAATTTCCGCATCTACCGAATTGCTTATAATCTCGGGGAGCTTAACAAGTGCCGAAAGGTGAACACCGGGGTTCTCACTTTTCTCAACAGCCGTCTTATCAATATATTTGCCGATAGCTCTTTTGGTAATAATATATTTTCCACCACCTTCGGGCATATCATACTCTTTGCCTACAAAATTATTCTCGGCCCAAGATTTTGCCTCCTGTCGCGCGTTTTTAAGATTACCCGTAAAAGAATGTTTCTCAACTTGCGTTATTGGCAGTTCTTGCCCATTCAACCCATAAGCAACTATACCAGCCTGTTCTTTTGCTGCCTGCGCACGAGCCTTAAATTCCTCTTTTGTTGTAGAGAAACCAAATACACCCATCGCTCTTGCCTGCTCCTCGGTGGCTATCTCCACAGGGGCAACCTTTTTAAGCTGCTCTACTGTTCTTTCGGTGGCCTTCTTAAAAGCAGGGTTCTCTCTCTCAATGGATAAATCACCCTGTTGTAGCTCGGCTCTCGTTATTTTTTTGTCAAAGTCAATAAAAGATTTATGAGCAACTAAATCAAAATTTGATAATAGGTGTTCTAATATCGCTTCTGATTCTTTTAAGGCGTTTGTTTTGTTTGTTTCATCATTTGCTACTCTAAAGAATTTTTTTATTCCATCTATAATGCGTTTCCATAGTCCCGTTTTTTTTAGTTTCTCCCTAAAAGGTTTTACACTTATTTCTGCAATAAATTCCATAGGATTATCAAGCCCTACAAGCGTTCCATATTCCGCCCGTTTCCCTTTTGCTAAAGTTCTAACTTCGTCAAAAATATTATACAATTCAGCAGCTGCTCTCTTAAGGTTTTCTGGTAAGACTTTCTCAAACTCTTGATATTCCGAATTTCTTTTTACGGCGGGGAATAATCTTTGAAGATAATCATACGTTACGGCATAGGCAGTTACAGAATGTATTAATTCGTGGACTATTGTACTTGCTTTTTTGCTTTTTTCTTGTTTTATACCATCGTAGGTGTCGTGAAAAAGAAAATCGCTATTTAAGTATACGGTATTTGTAGCGGCTCTATAATTACCACCAATATTGTGCCTAAGTGGCTTTAAGATAATATTGATGTTTGCTTTTTCCGCAACTTTGATTACTCTGTCAAAGAGAACAGCTAAATATTCGTCTTCATTTAGTGAGTTAAATAAATCTTTTAATTTGCTAAAACTTAATTTCGCTGTCGCATTTTCTTGCTCACCGACTTGCTCACTATCCTGTGATACAGTTGAGTCGTTCGGAGTTTCCGAACTACTCTCAAACGCCTGCTGCGCAACAACATTCCCCTCCTTGTCAAAGCGGGTAACCGATGTGCTCTTGCCATTCTCGTCATACTCCGTGTGCTCAAATAGAGCGCCATCTTCAAATGAATCAACCTGCACAATCTTCCCATCACGCTCAAAGGCAATAGTAGTTACCTCGCCACGCGAATTATAATTAGTTATGCGCTTGTCGCCGTTATCGAGAATCTCCTCCTCGTATCGCGGCTCTTGGGCGTTTTCCGTGGAATTTGTACGATTTTCGCCACTTTCTTGTTTCGCGGGTTCAAACTCGGCATCAACAACATAAATATCCCCATCGGCATCGACAAGCACATTACGAGGCCTTAAATCCTTAACAACAATTTCGCCATTGGTATAACGAGCCTCACCCACAGGAGTAAAGCCAAGAGCACTCATATAAGCGTCTATCTCTTCGTTTGTAGCCACACGGGCACCCGGCACATAGTCTTGTGCAAACACAGGCCATACATCGCCATTATTACTAATTGCGGTAAAGCCTACCAAAGAATATTTACTTTCGGGGAAATATTTATTGTGCAACGCCATCCTGTTCAACAAGTCAACTATTGACGGCGTATTCATACGGTTGTTAACCTTGTATATTACCTGGTTCTCCGTATCAACGTATGTATCGTGCTCATTGCCGCTTTTCGAGGGGCGGCCGAGTTTGAACACATCATTAAAGGGTATCCACAAACCATTCTCTTGTGCATACTCTCTTGTAACGCGGTTCTCTATTTCGCGTACATCTCGGGATAGCCCGCTCTGTGGCGTTCCTCCATCAGCTTCGATTCTTTCTCCCAGTCGAGCGGCTGTTTCTTCCATTCCTCCAATTTGCGGAGTTTGCGTTCTGTGCTCTCCTTGTGGAACTGATTGAGATACTTGCCCTCCACGGGAAATGTTAGTTTCATCGACATTGTTCTGCTCATTTTCTTGCTGCAAATTTAATTCATTAGCACCATTCTGCAAAGCATTTTGCCCGCCATTTTCCAACTGTTCGGAAATTCCGACAGGTTGGCCTATCTCCTCTTGTGCAACTCCATTCGCAGTACCGCCTTGCACATCACTTGGTACTGCTCCTCCTTCGTTCCCTGCTCCAACAGGTTCAGCTCCTCGGGCAGGAACAGGTTGTTCGCCCTGCAATACTTCACGGCCTCGGCCAACGCTCTCGCTTTCTCTTTCGGTGTCATAATTAGAATTGTTATATTCGTCTGCTAAAATACTATAATATTCGTTTTCGTCAAAACCCTGGTAATCTCTCATCACGCGGGGCAACATAGTCTGCTCGTATAAGAAATACTCCTCTACGGTCATATCGAACTGTGCCACCCAAGCCTCAATCTCTCTACGCCTGTTCTCTGCCTCCTCGTTGGCCCTCTGTTCGGCGCCACGTTTTGCATATGTGCGGGGATTTCCATCGCTCAACACAGAGATAAGCATATTCCTTATGCCCTGCACATCGCCGGTGTAACCGCTTGCGGCAAGCTCATCGCTGTAGTTCTCTGCAATAATCTCCGCAGCTCTCTCCACCGACACACCGCCTTTGTCCTCATTGGCAATAATACCAACAAGGCCCTTTTGCTCGGTAGTACTTAACCCTGTTTCGCGCTTAAAGCTCTCGGGGGTTATCTTTATAGAACCAAGCAAGCCCGCAACAACCTCGTCGGGGGTGGTAACACCCTCAACACTACCGGGAGCGTTATACGCCTCTTGCAGTTCGCTGCTGTTTAGCTCGGCATTGTGCTTTTGCAACTCGGTATAGTAATCGAGCTTCGCCTGCAAGGCCTTTTGTTTCTCGGCCCACTGTATCTTATCCTGTTTGAACTTGGCGATGTTAGCACCCATTTTAGGCTCCTTCTCGGCAACCTTCTTTATCTCACCCTGTAACTCGGTAATATTGGCCGTGATGAATGCATCAATATCCTGCTGTGTGAGGTCCGCATCACCGTGCAACTCCTCCAAGGTTCTCTCAATAGGCACAAGATGATACGCGGGGCGCTCCTCCTTGCCCACCTTCTCCATAGGGATAGGCTCTTTTTTCGGGGCGCTCTGCTCGGCCTGTTGGGCCTGCTGCCACGATGCCGGCACAACATCTATTTTATTCTCGCCCTCGCGCTGTATCTCTATTGTTCCGTTTCCAAGGTCATTAACCACCTTTGCACGGAACTCATTCTGCCCGTCATTCAACGTAACCAATTCCCCGGGCGCCTCGTACAATCTGCCGTTTATCTCCTCCGCGGTTAAGTAATTCACTCTCTTACCATTCACGGGCGTTTCGGTCTCCACCTGCATTCTGCCATCGCCATCGGCATTAGATGCAATCGTAGCCCTCACAGGCTGGTTATTATCGTCAAGGATAGTTACCTCATCGTTGTAATTGTATTGAGCCGCCACAGGCTGTGTGGTTTGTTGGGCGAGATTGTCCAGCTCTGCCAAGCGAGCATTCACATACTCGTCTCGCATCGTCTGTATGCTCTCCTGCGCGTTATAGGGATTCTCCACACCTCGCAAAGTCGATGGGGCAACCATACTCTGCACGCCGTTATCATCAACAACCACAATGTGCTCGTCGTCAAGGGTTCCCTTTTGTACATACGCTCTGGTGTCATTATCCAACACCACCGGCTGCACCATACCCTCTTCATTGGAAATAGCTGTCAATCGCTCCTGCTCACCCCTTGTCTGCTCGTCTGCCTCCTCGTTCAGGTGTTGCATCATTCCCTTATAAGCAGCGCTTGCGTTCACATAGTCGCGAACAGCCTGCAACTCCTCATCGGTGGCACCCTCGCTCTCCATCAACTCCAATGTAGGCACAGGGTTCTCGTCAAGCCTCTGCACTGCCTCGTCACTCAAGAATGAAACAGCAGCCCTTGCATCCTCCATCGTTTTTTTGATGCTTGCCATTCCCTGTGCATCTGTGGTTGCATAGCCGGCATCGTACGAATTGTTTACTGTGTTATCACCCTCGGCCTCCTGCTTTGCTTTACCGCGTAGAACTCCGTTGTAATTGCACAAAGCAGCATAGTAATCAAGTATTACTTTTCTCTGCTCGGGGTTTGCGCCCATTAGTATAAAAGGCAACGAGGACCTATCATTGTCGAGTTTGTTTTTTATATCTCCCCAATCTTCGAACATCTTTTGGCCCGCATTGTCGGCATAGTCAATCTGCTTTTGAGCCCTGTATACTGGTGTGCGATATCCGAGTGTCTTAACAGAGCTCATAAAACCGCCCATCAGCGCAACGCTTGTGAGCGTTTCGATATTCTTCTCCAAGTTGAAAACACCTGTATTCTCGTCAGTATCCAACGTTTGGTCACCCACCGTTAGCGCGTTAATGACACCGCCTACAACTTCCTCGCTATACTCACCGGCAACACCGCTCCACTGAGTTTGTTTTTCAAAGTCTGAAACAAAGCGGCCGATATCGCTCATTTTCACATCATCTATAAAGCGGTTCACGGCACTCAACTTCATCTTATCAAGACCTTTGGCAAGACCTTTCCCAATAGGGGTAAAAACTGGGGCAAAATACTCGCCCAACATCTCCGAATAGTTTTCTATTGTCGTCGCACCAAAAGACTTTGCTAACGCTATGGCGGGGTTCTCTCGATTAGTTGTACCCGCAAATGACGAGCGCCCAGCCGCATCAGTGGCAAACCTCGCATCTCCCGCCATTCGCTCTAATGTATTCGCTGCGACGTTGCCCGCACCTGTTGTTGCTGCCATAGCGCTTGCACCTGCCACGTCACCAGCCACGCGTGTTGCTACTTTCGCGGCTGTCGATACACCTTTCTTGGCTGCTTTTGTTCCAAATCGTTTGAGCGCGTATCTCGTTAATGCGTTTACCGCGCCTTTTCCGGCTGTCGATGCAGGGTTTATTGCCATTTCCAACATAAACGGGATAGCCTCGGCCGTTACTTGTCCCGCTTTGTACCCTCGACCAACCTCTGAACCGAAATAAGCATTTGTCGCCAACTCTACCGCTTTAGCATCTAACAGTGCTTGTTGTGCCTCCGTCAATGAATTGCCAGCCTCATAAGCATCTAATGCTTTAAGCAGTGCAGAGTTCTCTGCGACATCAAGAACGCCCATATCCCAAGTATGCGGGTCGTACAAGGTTTTACCCAAACCACGCACTGCGCCACCAGCAAATGAACGCTCCAACCAATCGGCAAAGCTACCCTCTTTCGCGTTGTGGTCGGCCTCAGCAATAATGTTTTGGGCATTACGCATACTCTTGGCCGCAGCCTGCAATGTCATATATTCATCATCATTCAAACGGCCATCATTCGTTACTGCATAAGTCGGTGCACCGCCTATTCCGCCACGGGCCATATTTTTCATTGCGCGAGCATACCACGGTGTTGCCTCCTCGGCACGCCTATTCTCCTCCTCAATCTCTTTGTTGCGCTTTGCGGTCAATCCTTCTATGCGCGAGGATAGTTCAGACACTTGGAATCTATTCGTATCCTTCAGTGTTGGAATATTCCCGTTCACTATCTGCTCGGGCTTTATCTCCTCCCCCTCAGGAGCGAATGCCTGCGGGTTCTGCGCTGCGATAGGGTTGTAATGAGGATTTATAAGCCCCTCAAACTCTGCATAGTCTTTGCCTATATCAGTATAACCACTTGTTTTCAGTGCATCATATACAAGTCGCAAGTTCTTGGGGTTTTCTATCAACCCATTAAACTCCTCTTGGCTGCTACCTATATCAGTATAACCCTCACTCTTCAAGGCGTTATACAACTTAGTTCTATTATCTGCTGCCATATTATTGTAAACCGACCTTCTTTTCTTTAGTTAAACCTAATTTCTTGCCCTCCGCCAACCTATAATACTTGCTGTCGCGTTCGTATATCTTGCCAGGCTCCATTCCAAGTAATTTTGCGTTAGCATTATCCGGATGGATTTCCACAATTTCTATATCCCCGCGCTTCGCAGACTCTTCTAACCTCTTTTGCTCTGCCGCGAGCCTTGCTTGCTCCTCCTGTGCATCTCTTTGAGCCTTATTCCACCTCTCTATTGCTGCTCTTTTTTTATACTGCGACGGGTACGGGTCTATATCACTTTGGCCATATCCGGGATTTTTCACTCTTACCGCGTATTCCTCACCACCCGGCAGAGAGAGCATCTCCTCGTAGGCCGCATCAATAGCCGCAGTGCCATATTCATTGGGGGAGAACTCTACTTTTTCGCCATCTACGAGAATGTATGGAGAGAATGAAGTCTTGCCGCTACCACCTGTGTTTCTTGTCTCCATTGCAGCATTATGCCTTGCCGTTTCAGCCGCCTTTGCAACACCCAAGGCATATTCCCTATCTTTGTTGAGTTGTGCCTGCACAGCCGCCTGCGCCTTTTGCTCTGCGGCAAGCCTTGCTTGCTCCTCCTGCGCCTTGCCCTGTGCCACCTTAAGGTTCCAAGCGAGCTGCTGCTGTCTTGCGGCCGCCCTGTCCTTGGCATATTGTCCTTTCATAGCAGCTTTTCCCTGTCGCATCTTCTCCCACCTCTCGTTGGCTTTCACAGCCATAGGCTCGCGCTCCTTTATTCCCCAACCTCCGCTGTTAGCGTGTGCGGAATCGGCCCACAAGCGTGCCATATCACCAAGAATAGCCGCGTGACTGTTCAATCTCGCCTGCCTCTCTTGTCGCTCAACCTCGTTGTTCACCTCCTTATAGGTGCTGTCCACGTCACCCACATAGTCGGGCGCCGTGAGGCCGTCATATACACTCTTCTTCTCTTCTGCCATATCAATAAGTTACCGGTTTACCTTTTACCTGATTGCGATAAAACTCCATATCATCATACCACGCCCTGTTGGTCCGGGGCTCCGTTGTAATAGTCGGTACCGACTGCCCGTTCACTCTCGCGCCCATCATACCCGTGGGCTTTGCCTCCGTAGTAGTAGCAGGAGCTTCCGTTGTAGCAGCAGGGGGCTCCGTAGTAGTTGTTGCCGCGGGCTTGTTACCTATTCCCTGCAAACCCAGCTGCAATGCGGCCACTCCTGTACTGATGGCATTCGATGTGAGGTTTCTTCCAGCCTCGTGCTCGGCCGCGGCTATCTGCCCCTCCTGTGCAAGAACCTCGCTATCCATCTGCTGCTTCTGCGCATCCACGTTTCTTTTTATCGCACTACCCTGCGCCGCAAGGTTAGCTATAGTATTACCCATAGCCTCTGCGCCAATCTCCTGCACTTGGTTCACCTGCTCGGGAGTGCCGCCTGTAATAGCCTGTCGGCCGCGGGCCTCCTTCATTCGGTCACCCCACGCCTCCTTGGTTCTTCGTATAGCGTTCTGCGCCTCGGTTGAATTAAGATAATCTTGGAAATAATTGCGTGCATACCACGCATCGTTGGCAGCTCGCTGCTGCCTCAATAGTTCGCGCTGTCTTGCCGCCGCCTTCTTGGCCTTGCGGTTACCAAAGATACCACCGCCTATACTCGATAAAAGACCGGCACCGGCAACAGTTAATGTTATTGGGTCCATATTATTCTTTTTATCCCCAAAGGTGGCAACTACCGCCCGTTTTCCATCTACCGAAATGAGATAAAAACGTGCAAAAATGAGATAAACAACACCTTGCCCCTCACACAGTTGCACGTTGCTTTCTATCTTTGTTTTTGTCAAGTGTCAAAAAAAACCGCGAATTGTCAAAATCTTTTTTGACAGCCCAAAGATAACCCATTAGTATTAACCCATTTAATTGTCAAAATATGTCAAAGAGAGAAAAAAAGGTATTCACGCGCGAGGACCAAATACGTGCCGTCGCAATGATAGAACAATTAGGCTCGGCAACCAAGGCATCAAGAGCAACCGGCATCGGCCGCACAACTCTACTCTATTGGCAAAAGATTCTCTACGGTGAGATAAAAAAGGATACCGAGCTACAACAGGCCGAGAGCCACGTCAGCCGCGAGGTAAGACAAGCCTTAGCCAACGCCCACCGCGAGTTCCTCAACGAGCACTACAGCGAATTAAGCGACACCTTCAAGCTCGCCATAGGCAAGGCCAAGAAAGAACTCCAGGCAGGCACGCTATCAGCTATGCAGTCAATCACCATTGCCGAGAAGATAGCCAACATCATAGACACTATGAGCACCGCCGAGGTAGCAGGGAACACCCAGGTAAATAACCTCCTCCAGTTCTGCATCAACGAAGTAAACAACAGGTAGCCACCCGCAAAAGTAGCTACCCGTAAATATTCTTTACTTTTTACCCAATTTTGCAACTACGCAAACATCAACACATTAGGCAAAATTCCTCCAAAGAGAAAACGCAAAGCAAATGTAAATAATTTTCTAAACCAACTTATTTTGCGCCATCCCCTCGCTCACAAGCATCTCAATCATTGACAAACGCCCGCTGAAACTCGGCGAGGCCACCGCAAACGCCACATACCTATAGCTCTTGCTTCGCGCGCAGTACGCCACAAGGTCCCTGTGCTTGCTTGTCTCCTTGTGCTCCTTCCCGCCCAGCACGGCCCAGTTCACACCATCATTGGAGCCAAGAACATAGAAGAAACACTTGCCCTCCCACGTGCCGCGTAACGCCGCCTCCATCACTCTCTTATGATTGGTGGTGTCTATCTTTATCGGCCTCGTTAAATACAATACAGGAGCCTTCGGCGCTGTTCGGTCCACGAATCTATATATCTTCTCCTCGTCATACATCAACAGCTCCGGGTACGAGTTTGTCTTCTTCGAATAAACCTTGTTGATGACACTCCACAGCCCACTGTTGAACGAATAGACATACGAATACTCATATTTAGGATTCGATATTATAACCTCATTATGCAGGTACTCATACGCTATCACACAATCGGCTATGTAGGTCCTGAACCTCGTCGGGGTAATACTCTCTATCCCCGCCAGGGCCGCAATCCGCTCTGCTAAACTGTTCTCCTCCGCGCTGCCATCGAGCACAGCAGATAAGTTCGTAACCTGCGAGCCCTGTATTATCATTATTCCCCTGCTTGTAGGGAATACCACACCACCTGTCACGGGGCACACCTGCCCTGTGCACACCTCACGGCTCACCGGTGTTTGTGTCACATACGCGCCCTTCCCGCTTGTGTCTATTCCTAACGCCCACACACCTTCAGTGGTGAACACATATAACGGATATTGGCCGAACTGCCCACTCGAAACCTCCTCGGCCGAGCTCGCCACGGCTACTATATCGCCATCGAACTTATATGTATTAGGGAAATGCCACGGGTTGTCCACCTCGCTCACATAAAGTGTGTCGG
>JBGUSG010000025.1:0-17572 GCA_045132415.1 Paludibacteraceae bacterium
CTACAGACACTCACACTTTATTTATAAGAAAATCGGCTTCGCCTTATCATCTGCTATCCATCACTTCATTCTTAAGCGTGCTTAAATGAGTGATGAATACCTTTTGAATATAGATAAAATCTATTATTTTCTTATAAAAAAGTGTTCGTTTACTTGCGTATGTGCATTTTTTGTTGTACCTTTGCGCACCTTAAAAAAACTTTGAAACCATGAAACACCTATTATTAGGCGATGAAGCCATAGCGCAGGGCGCTATTGATGCAGGATTGAGTGGCGTGTATGCCTATCCTGGTACACCATCTACTGAGATTACGGAGTATATACAATTGAGCGAAAAGCGTAAAGCGCTTTCCGCGAGTTTAGAGGACGGCGCAGATAGCGCCTATAGTTTAGAGGTTAAAGGCAAGATCTTCTGCCAATGGGCAACCAACGAGAAGACTGCCATGGAAGGCGCTCTTGGTATGTCGTATATGGGCAAACGTGCACTCGTTTGTATGAAGCATGTGGGTATGAATGTTTGCGCAGATGCCTTTATGAATGCTGCTATCACGGGTGTGAATGGAGGATTGGTGGTTGTGGCAGCCGATGACCCATCCATGCACTCCTCGCAAAACGAGCAAGACTCGCGCTTCTATGCGAAGTTTGCCATGATTCCATGCCTTGAGCCGAGCAATCAACAGGAGGCATATGACATGATGCACTATGCCTTTGACCTTTCGGAGTCGTTGCGTACACCTATTTTATTGCGCGTGACTACGCGCATGGCGCACTCGCGTGCGGTAGTGGAGACAATAGATACACCTCGTGAGCAAAATATGTTGTCTGCGCCCGAGAATACGAATCATTTTATCTTACTACCAGCCTTCGCACGCAAGAACTACGCCGAGCTGGTAGAAGCGCAAGCGGATTTTGTGCAAACAAGCGAAGAGTCGCTATACAATACCTATACTAAGGGTATACAACCTCAGAAGGCCATTGTGACGACGGGTATTGCGTATAACTACCTGATGGAGGCTATTAGGCTATTAGGCAATGAGGCGATTGGCGCGAGTATTTTGAAGATTACCCAATATCCATTGCCAAAGGCATTGATCGAACAAATGGTGGCAGATGGCGCAGAAGAGATATTGGTGATGGAAGAAGGACAACCTGTGGTAGAGGAACTCATCCGTGGCATGGTGCCATCTACAGTAGTTGTAAAAGGTCGCTTGACAGGTGATCTGCCTCGCATGGGTGAACTCACCCCTGACTGCGTAGCCCTTGCCTTATCACCTGACAACCAGATAGCCTCATCGCCTAAATCCGTACCCGAAATAGTCGTAGGTCGTCCACCTGCATTGTGTCAAGGTTGCGGACACCGTGATATGTATGCTGCGCTTAACGAAGTGGCAGCAGAGTACGATGGTGCGAAAATCTTCGGCGATATAGGTTGCTACACCTTAGGTGCGTTGTCGCCATTCCATGCTATCCACGCATGCGTGGAGATGGGTGCTAGCATCACGATGGCCAAGGGTGCGGCGGATGCAGGTCAATTCCCTTCGTTTGCTGTGATTGGTGATTCCACCTTTACACACTCGGGTATGACGGGATTATTGGACTGCGTGAATAGCAAAGCGAATGTGGTGGTGCTCATCTCTGACAATCTCACCACAGGTATGACGGGCGGACAAGACTCGGCGGGTACAGGTCGCTTGGAGGCTATCTGTCTTGGTTTGGGCGTAGAGCCAGAGCATGTGCGCGTGGTAGTGCCATTGCCAAAGAACATGGAGGAAATCAAACAAGTGCTTCGCGAGGAGGTAGCATACAACGGTACCAGTGTCGTCATTGCCCGCCGCGAATGCATCCAAACCCTCAAACGACACCTGAAAGCAAAGAAATAGAACAAAGAACAAGGAACCAAGAACCAAGACATATCAGTAACGACTCATTAGACGAAGGTAATCAGTCTTGACTCCTTAATCCTTAATCCAATAAAAACATGAAACGCGATATAATCTTAGCAGGCGTAGGTGGACAAGGTATCCTCTCTATTGCCACAGTCATAGGTGATGCAGCATTGAACGAAGGGCTGTATCTCAAACAAGCCGAAGTACATGGCATGAGCCAACGAGGCGGCGATGTACAGTCGAATTTGCGCCTCTCCAGCGAACCAATCTATTCCGACCTTATTCCCAAGGGTGGGGCCGACCTGATTATTTCACTCGAACCGATGGAGGCATTGCGCTATTTGCCTTATCTAAAGGAAGACGGCTGGATTGTCACCAGCAGCAAACCCTTTGTGAATATCCCTAACTATCCTGATATAGAAGAACTTATCAAGCACATTCAGGCCATTTCTCACCATGTGCTATTGGATGTAGAGACATTGGCAAAAGAGGCTGGTGCACCTTTGCAAGCGGCAAATATGGTGCTTCTTGGTGCTGCTATCCCAATGTTAGGCATTGACCATGATAAGATAGTAGAGGGCGTAAAACGTATCTTTGCTCGCAAAGGCGAAGCCATTGTCGCCGCCAACCTCGCCGCCATCGAAGCAGGTTACCAAGCCTCTAACATCTAACAGCCGTAGGCGATCTAACAGCACAGCGGTCTAACTTCTAACAGCGAAGCGATCTAAAATTATGAGCTTTCCATTGAACAAACAACTCGTGGACCAAACCTGTATTGATTTTGGTCTACGCAACGCCAAGGAGTTGGGTGCGTCATCCATTCGCCAACTCGTGGGCGTAGTTAAAGATATCGAACGCGCGACAGGTGTGGAGTTTATCCACATGGAGTTGGGCGAACCAGGATTGCCAGCCGAGCAGATTGGCATCGCAGCTGAGCACAAAGCCCTCAAAGCGGGCATGGGCTCTAAGTATCCACTCATTACGGGTATCACAGAAGTGAAACACTGGGGTAGCGAGTTTGTGCGTGCGTTTATTAACTTGGATATTCCTACTGAGTGCATCGTGCCAACAGTAGGCAGTATGCAAGCGGCTTTTGCTATCAATATGTTGGTGTCGCAGTTGGACGAAAAACGCGATACCATCCTCTTCCTCGACCCATGTTTCCCTGTGCAGAAGCAACAGTGCAAGGTGATTGGCGTACGTGTGGATTCGTTTGATGTGGCGGATTTCCGTGGCGAGGCATTGGCAGAAGAACTGGAGCGCCATTTCAAGTCGGGTAGGATAGCGGCCATGCTTTTCTCCAACCCCAATAACCCATCTTGGATGTGCCTCACCGAGCGCGAATTGGAGATTATTGGTCGCCTTGCTTCGCTCTATAACGTGCTGGTTATCGAAGACTTAGCCTACCTCAATATGGACTTCCGCGATGCGGAACGTGGTATGCCTTATGAGCCACCGTACCAACCTACAGTGGGCAAATATACCAACAACTGCCTCCATATGATCTCTTGTTCCAAGATGTTCTCTTATGCGGGTCAGCGGGCAGCCATCATGGCCATCAACCCCTATCTGGCACACCGTAAATTCCCGAGCTTAGCCTCACGATACGAGAACGATGGCGAGTTTTTACGGAACCTGATATACAATGTGCTCTATAGCCTCTCTTCAGGCGTGACGCACTCCGTCCAGTTTGCTATGGCGGCTATGTTCAAGGCGGCATGCCAGGGCAAGATTGACTTCGTAACCACCACCCGCGAATATGCGCGACGTGCTAAACTAGTCAAGGAGATCATGCTTCGCAATGGTTTTCATATCGTTTATGACAAAGATGCTGAAGATGAGGAGGTAGGCGATGGCTTCTTCTTTACCTTTGGCTACAAGGACTGGACTGGCGAGAAGATGGTTAACAAGCTGATTTACTATGGTATATCGGCTATCTCACTCGCGAGTACAGGCGCTAAACGCGAGGGTATGCGTGGCTGTGTGTCATGTATCAAAGATGAGCAACTCGAAGAACTAGACAAACGTCTAGCGCTATTCAATAACGATTATTGTGATAAGTAATATGAAATACCTATCTCCAATTGAGGCAGTTGGTCTCGTGAAGTCTGGCGACACAATTGTTGTACAAGGTTCAACATCTATACCTATGGTACTTTTGCGTGCGCTTACCGAGCGCGCCAGCGAACTACGCGATGTGAAAGTTATCTCGGGCTTTGGCGTGCATCCAGAAGAAGCACCATATGCTAAACGTGAATTGATGGACTCGTTCCGTGCGCTCAATATCTTTGTACCCAACAATTTGCGCCGCGCCATGCGCGAGGGGGTAGCGGACACCATCCCATGCTTCTTGGGCGAAGTGCCATTTCTGTTCCGTAGCGGACAACTGCCTGTGGACGTAGCATTTCTGAACGTCAGCGAACCCGACGAGAATGGCTATTGCTCCTATGGCATCTCTGCCGATATCGCTTTCTCGGGTGCCGAATGTGCCAAGACCGTCATTGCACAAGTCAATAAATACATGCCACGCACCTTTGGCGACCCGGTGATTCATGTCAGCCAGATCGCGGCTATGTGTCGTGGCGATGAACCACTCATCGAAGTGCCAACCCCTGTACCAAGCGAAATAGAAACGCGCATTGGTAACTTTATTGCCAATGAGATACCCGATGGAGCCACCTTGCAGATTGGTGTCGGTGGCATACCTAACGCTGTTATCAACGCGCTGAGCAATCACCAGCACCTGGGCTTACATACTGAAGCCATAACTGACGGCGTATTGCCATTGATTGAGAAGGGGATTATAGACAACTCGCTTAAGAAGATTTACCCAGGTAAGTCATTGGGTAGTTTGGTATTAGGATCGAAGCATCTGTACGAATACATGGATAATAATCCTGACTTCGTTATTCGCGATGTAGCATTCACCAATGACCCACAAAACATCCGCCAAAACCCTAAAGCGATGGCTATCAATTCTGCTATAGAGGTGGATTTGACAGGACAGATTTGTGCCGATTCAATAGGCGAAACCATCATCTCTGGTGTGGGCGGTCAGCATGACTTTATGTACGGTGCTGCATTGTCGGAAGGTGGCAAATGCTTTATCGCGCTGCCCAGTATGACAAGCAAAGGGCAAAGCAAAATTGTTGCCAATCTTGCTCCTGGTGCGGGTGTAGTGACTACACGCTTCCAGGCACAGTATATTGCCACCGAGCATGGTATCGTTTATCTGCGCAACTTGCCGTTGGCAGAACGTGCTAAAGCACTCATCAGCATTGCTGATCCATCAGTGAGAGAGGAATTGGAGCGAGCAGCAGTGAAGCGATTTGGTATAGGATTCTTACGACTGAAATAACCTGTCGAGTACTTCAATTGCATTCATCGTTAGGCGAGAAACAGGGTAGGTATCCAAATCATTTAACGCTATGGTTATGCACTCTGCTATATTGGGCAAAGTGGCTACTTTGTGCAGTAAAAAGCGCGTGTGAATACGTTGGTGCGATAATATATGACGATATGCGCCAATGCACTGCACAGTCGTAGCGGGGAAACTATCCGTGTATTCATTCAAAGGGAACTCATACAAATGTTTCCATATGTCATTGGCTGTACGGCGGTGCAATAGCGTGTGCCGATCGGGTGTTACGTAGATATGGTATTCAAAATATCGGTCACGTACTTTAGGACGTGGCTTACGCACTGGCAACAAGTCCACCGTGTTGTTATGCAATGCTTTACACCATGTTTGCAAAGGGCAACTATGGCAGTCCGGAGCATTTGGAACACAGTGTAAGGCTCCTAATTCCATGATTGCCGAATTGAATAGGCGCGGGCGAGCGCGGTCTAATAATTGTTCTGCCAATTGCCGAAAATGCTTTTTGCCCTGAGTGGTGTCAAAAGCTATATCGCAATCAAACAACCGAGATAATACGCGATATACGTTGCCATCTAATGCGGGATAGGGCAGGTTGTATGCAAACGATGAGATGGCACCAGCTGTGTAATCCCCAATACCAGGCAAACTCCTCCAGAAACTATACACATCGTCTTTTGCCTCCAAGTCAGAATGCGCATGGCGTTCCATGAGCACCTTAGCTGCAGCGTGTAGATTTCTTGCTCTAGAATAATACCCTAATCCTTGCCATACACGCAACACATCTTCCTCTGTAGCTGTTGCTAATGATTCTACATCAGGAAATCGCTCAATAAAACGATAGTAGTAACTAATCCCTTGATCTACACGAGTTTGTTGCAATATAATCTCAGATATCCATATGCAATATGGATCACGTGTCTCACGCCACGGCAGTGTACGTCCATTACGTTCGTACCAATCAATCAGCTGGTTATGCAACAAATCGTAGTTCATAATCAATAGTATTTTCCTAAACGATTTTGCAAAGGTACGAAAAATTTTATAATTTTGCAAATATAAAAAGATTTGTAGATTAATTCTCAATATATACCTATGTATCTTCAAAAAAATTGTAACTTCGGAAGCCGCCTGTGTGGTTTGATGAGTGTAGTATATCGAATGAGATAGATAAAATCTATCTTTTTTGAAAATAAAATTCACTGAACTTGCGTATTTGCATTTTTTGTTGTAACTTTGCACGCTAATTGTGAATTTTAACTCTAAAAACAATATATTGTGAAAACAAACTACTTGAAAAGCAGACATATTGGTCTGACAGAGCAAGACCAACAGCAGATGTTGGAAGTAATCGGAGTGAAGAGCGTGGATGAACTCATCGCACAAACCATGCCAGCGGATATCCTCCTAGAGGAGCCACTTGACCTCGACGAGCCACTCACCGAGCAAGAACATCTCTCCACTATGCACCAGATGGCAGCGAAGAACCAACTTTATCGCTCCTATATCGGTCGTGGATGGTACGGAAGCATCACTCCTGCTGTGATTCAACGCAATATATTAGAGAACCCTGTTTGGTACACATCTTACACCCCTTACCAAGCAGAGATCAGTCAAGGTCGTTTAGAGGCATTATTTGTATATCAAACCATGATCAGCGACCTCACCGGTCTGCCATTGGCTAACTGCTCACTTCTTGACGAAGCTACAGCTGCTGCAGAAGCAGTGACTATGATGCGCAACCTTCGCAGCCGTGATATGGTGAAAGCAGGTGTGAAGAAAGTTCTAGTAGATAAGAAGATTTTTGAGAATACCTTATCAGTAATGCGCACGCGCGCGAAGGGTCAAGAGATCGACCTCGTGATGGTGGATTATGCACAAGTCACTCCAGACTGGCTCGCAGCCAATGGTCCTTTCTTCGGCGCTATCGTGCAATGGCCTAATGCTGAAGGTGCTATCGAAGACTATACCACTTTCATCGACGACTGCCACGCAGCAGGCATGAAAGTGACTGTCATTGCTGACCTCATGGCTTTAGCACTGCTCAAACCACTCAATGCTGACATCATGTGCGGTACTGCTCAACGCATGGGACTCCCTCTTGGCTATGGTGGTCCTACCGCTGGCTACATGGCAACTCGCGAAGAATACAAACGTGACATGCCAGGTCGTATCATCGGTCTAAGCAAAGACACCCATGACAAACCTGCCTTCCGCCTTGCTCTCCAAACACGCGAGCAACATATCAAACGTGAGAAAGCGACCTCCAATATCTGTACCGCCGAAGCCCTATCTGCTATCATGGTAGGTATGTATGGCGTGTACCATGGTGCAGAGGGTATTCGTGAGATCGCCGAGGGTATTCACGGCAAAGCAGCATACCTCAGCGAGATGCTCCAAGCATACGGCTACGAGCAAGAGAATACCGAATTCTTTGATACACTGAAGATTATCCCTGTTGATACAACCGTTGAGCGCATTCGTCAAGAAGCAGAAGAGCGTGGCATTAATCTCTATTACGACGCAGAGGGTTGGGTAGGGCTCTCGCTTGACGAGACCGTCACCGTGGACGATATGAATGACATCATCGACCTCTTTGCTGCTGCCAGCGACAACCTCGCTCAATACGAGGATAGCGACGAGGCATTCAACGGTCTTTGGGCAATCTCCGAGGAGAATGTGCGCGAAGTGGACTACTTGCAAGAAGAGGTCTTTGTTCGCTACCATACCGAGACCGAAATGATGCGTTACCTTAAACGTCTTGAGCGCAAAGACATCTCGCTCACTCACAGCATGATTCCTCTTGGCTCTTGCACCATGAAGCTCAATCCTGCGGCCGCTATGATTCCTGTTACTTATCCTGGTTTCATGGGCGTTCATCCATTGGCACCAGTAGAGCAAGTGGCGGGTTATCAAGAGGTACTCGAAGAGCTTGAGCAACAATTGGCTACTATCACGGGTTTTGCAGCATGCAACCTCCAACCTACTTCTGGTGCAGCAGGTGAGTATGCGGGTCTCGTGACTATCCGTGAGTATCTCCACCAACAGGGTCAAGATCATCGCAATATCCTCCTTATCCCTGCGTCTGCTCATGGTACCAACCCTGCATCTTGTGCACAAGCGGGCATGATTCCTGTAGTAGTGAAATGCGACGAGAATGGTAATACCGACCTCGCAGACTGGCGTGAGAAAGCTGAGCAAAACCGTGACAACCTCGCTGGCTGTATGATCACATACCCATCTACCCACGGTATCTTCGAGATGGCAATCCGCGAGATGTGCCAAATCGTACACGACTGCGGTGGACAAGTCTATATGGATGGCGCCAACATGAACGCACAAATTGGATATACCAATCCTGGTATCATCGGTGCGGATGTATGCCACCTCAACTTGCACAAGTCCTTCGCTAGCCCTCACGGCGGTGGTGGTCCTGGTGTAGGTGCTATCTGCTGTGCGGAGCACTTGGTTGGTGCAATGCCACAAGCTGAGAACAACCGCGTTTCAAGTGCACTCTACGGCAATGCCAACATGGCACTCATCTCTTACGGCTACATTCGCATGATGGGCGAAGAGGGATTGCGTGAGTCCACTGCTGCAGCTATCCTCTCTGCCAACTACATGGCTGCTAAACTCAAAGACGCTTACGGCATCGTTTATACAGGTGTAACAGGTAGAGTAGGTCACGAGCTCATTCTTGACTGCCGTCAGTTCCACTCCATTGGCATCACAGAGTCCGATATCGCTAAACGATTGATGGACTTTGGCTACCACGCACCAACCCTCTCTTTCCCTGTACACGGAACCCTTATGATTGAGCCTACAGAGAGCGAATCGCTCTGCGAAGTAGATCAGTTTATCAATGCGTTACTAACTATTCGCAAAGAGATTGCCGAAGTAGAAAATGGCGAGGTAGATGCTAAAGAAAATGTGCTTGTCAACTCGCCACACGCTGAATATGAGGTAGTTGCAGACGAATGGAATCATCCTTATAGTCGCGAGAAAGCGGCTTATCCAGCAGCTTGGGTACGCGAAAACAAGTTCTGGCTCCCAGTTTGCCGTGTGGACAACGGTTGGGGCGACCGCAACCTCGTTGCACGATATAATTAAGAAGTAAAAACTCTCTAAACAATAGGCGCTCTGCGCCGTCCACTAAACAACATAATATGTCTAAAGGAAAAATTCGAGAACTACTCAAAGACTACCAGCGCATGAAACCGCTGATAACGATCAAAGAGTATATAATGATTATCATTGCCACTATTCCGTATGCTATTGCGGTGAACTGGATATTGGTGCCACACACTATTGTGGGTGGAGGATTGACTGGTCTTTGTGAGATTATCTATTTTGCAACAGACGCATTTGTCCCCATTTGGTTGAGTTCGTTTGTATGCAATTTAGCCTTATTAGTAGCCGCGTTTTTTACCGTAGGCTGGCGCTATTGCGTGCGCACATTGTGGGGCGTGCTATGGTACACTATCTGGCTGAAAGTCATTGAGATTCCTGCTGAGCCAGTGATCTCTAATCCATTTATGGCAGTCATCTTGGGTGGTCTGTTTATGGGTTGCTTCTTGGGTGTAGTATTCCTCAACAATGGTAGCACAGGTGGAGTAGATATCGTAGCAATGATTGTGAATAAATACAAGCATTTACCTATGGGACGTGTGCTAATGGCATGCGATATTGTGATCATCCTATGTGCATATTTCTTACCTGAAATCAAGGAACTACCATTTGGACAAGGTTTGGAGAAGATTCTGTTTGGTTTATGCTATACCTTCATGGCAGGAACAGCTGTGGACTGGGTACTCAACCGTACTCGCCAATCGGTGCAATTCTTCATTTTCTCCACCAAGTACGAGGAGATTGCTGAAGCTATTATGACGCAAGTGCCTCGTGGTGTGACACTTATGGAGGCACAAGGAGGCTATTCCAAAGAACCAATCAAGGTAGTCACTACCATTGCTCGCCAACACGAGTCTGCGACCATCTTCCGTCTGGTCAATGCCATTGATCCTAATGCTTTTGTCAGCCAAAGTCAAGTACGTGGCGTATTCGGACAAGGATTTGAATCTATTAAAGAAAGGGCATAATTCGCTTTACCTTTAAAACTGTTTTATATCTGCTCTCTTGATGGAACCTTTCTTACAAAAAACACCCATTCAACGCGCCATTCGTGAGTATTTGATGATCATACTTGCACTCTTCCCATTTGCATTGATGGTCAACTGGATTTTTGTGCCACAAAATGTGGTTGGAGCTGGTCTCACGGGTATATGTTCCATCATCTACTATGCTACTCAAGGGTTCTTTACCGACCTCTTTCCCGCATATGGCGGTTCTATTCCATTATGGATTAGTTCGTTGACTATCAATACAATATTGCTGATTATTGCAGCACTAACCGTTGGCTGGAAATTTTGTATACGTACGCTTGTGGGTGCATTAGCGCTTGCCTTTTGGTATCGCGTCATACCTATGCGCTCAGAGCCGCTCATTGAAGATCCAGTTACTGCATGTATCGTGGGAGGTGTGATTTTCGGTATGAGCCTAGGCATTGTCATGCTCAACAATGGCTCATCGGGCGGTACAGATATCGTGGCGATGATTGTAAACAACTACAAGGATGTCTCTCTGGGCAAAGTCATGGTCATATGCGATGCAATTATCATTGCCAGCAGTTATTTCTTGCCTATTCCAGAACAATTCTATGTAGAAGGAATGGATATTGTGGACTTCAAAATCAAGCGTATTCTATATGGTCTATGTATGACCGTTAGTTATACAGCAGCTCTTGATTGGATTATGTCTCGCATGCGGCAATCGGTGCAGTTCTTTATATTCTCTGCTAAATACGATGAGATAGCTACAGCTATCAATCAAACTGTACATCGTGGTGTTACTGTACTAGATGGAACAGGGTGGTACAGCCAACAACCTATACGAGTGGTGACTGTTCTTGCCCGCAAACAAGAGAGCCAGATGATTTTCCATATCATCAAGTCGATTGATCCTAATGCATTTGTCAGCCAAGCTAACGTAAGTGGGGTATTTGGACAAGGCTTCGATACCATCAAAAATAAGTGATTTTTTTCCACAGGCAAGTTTCATTGTAATAGTATACTTTTATTAGGGGAACTATATATGAGTTGACACTGATTTTATTTTAAACGACAATTTAGGTCAATTTTGATGTCAATTATCGTCAATTCGAGGATATATTTTGTTTGGGTTGGAATGAGCGACTCGTCGCTTGCAACCCAAAACAAAATGAAAGACAAATAGTGTCAATAAGTATATACATCCCTTTATTAGTATTCTTAATTTGATGAGAATTAAATATTCTTACCATTAGCTCAGTTTGCTTGCAAATATTCAATTCTCACAAATTGGAGTCTATTTCTGCTTTTGCTCATATAGGGTAATCGTTTTAGTATTCATTGTTTGGTAATCCTCTGTTTATACATATAGGGGAGTTATTCCTAATTTCATCTTTCAAAATAGTAACTCAAACAATTCACTTCTATTTTTTACATCTATCCCTTGGTTGATTTGGGGTAATGGAGTAGGGTATAATATCTTTGTTGTTTGTGAAAACACCCAATTTTTACGACTTACTGACATTGCACTCATTTGTGAATATCTAAATAAAACAAACAAAACACCTTTTAGTAATTCACAAATATGCCACAAAAAAAACACATCATAAAATACCAGTATACACCTAAAAACAACTAATACCATCTAAGAGCAAAGCACATTACAATACCCATTATAGAAGATTTACCAATACTAATAAAATGCTGTAATTTGCTATATATCAGTATTTTGTAACAAAATTACAAAGTAGCACTTTATTCTTTTGTAGAAAATCGGGCATTTTGACTGCTTTGTGAAAATTTCCTTGTTTGAAAAAATTATAAGCGTATGAATATCAGTAGATTTACGAGATTTACATCAATTGTTACTGCGCGTAATGGATTTATATATATCGTTCTTTATGAAAACATAGCTCATGGTATGATAGATTAGTATGTTTAGTTTTGTGAATTAGAAAAGTGAAGTAGTTTTTGATTGAAAAATTTGCAAGTGTGAAATATTTTTCATATCTTTGCACTCGATTTTGGGCGATATTTCGATACTAAATCTTTAGGAATGTGTTGAAATGCATAAGTTCCTTAATTTCTGTATATTACAAAACAGATGATAGTTGAAATAAATCATAAACCAATAAATAAGAATTGAATAAAATGAACGAGCGTGACCGATTGGTAAAAATAATGGAATCTGAAGGCATGAGTGCCAGACAGTTTTCTCAGGAAATAGGTATCAGTGCAGGAGCTATTTCCAATATTATGAGTGGTAGAAACAAGCCTAGTTTAGATGTACTACAAGCTGTTTTGCGTAGATTTCGCGCTATTTCGTGCGATTGGTTGATTATGGGCGTTGGAAATATGTATTTATCTGGCAATGATGAACTTAGTAACTCTTTGTTGTTTCCAAAGGATGTCGCAGAAGCGCCTTCTGTAGAATTGCCTACAAGTAATCAATCGTCATTAATGTCTAATGAGGAGCAAACGTCTTCTTGTCGTTCTGTAGATAAAATCCTGATTTTCTATACCGATGGCACTTTTGAGGAGCGCTAAAGGATTGTCATATTAACTTTACTTTTTTGAGACTTGAGCGGAGCCGTATTTTGCTCTCCTTAGTATGTATAATTTCCCATTGTTAGGGGAAAAATAACAGTAAGGGGGGGGGCGGATCCTGCTCTAAATTACCAAAATTTCGTGTATTTGAATAGTGCATTTTTTTGAAAAATTATGCCTAATAAATTTGCAAATTCGAAAATTTTGTTGTATCTTTGCACTTGTTTTAGGAGCAAAGAACAAGGAGCCAAGAATAAAGACCTATTACCTTAGGAGTTTACAAAGAAATAACCTAAATCTCTTTAACGGAGTTTGCACAGATTGGAAATGTATAGGTATTGTAACCGCAACAAATAGTGCGGTTATTGTCCGGTTATTGTGCGGTAATAGTGCGGTGCGAGGAGAAAAACTGAAAGGTGAAAACGGAAAACTGAAAGAAATACTAACCTTAATTAAAAACTAAAATTTATGTCACAAGTAACTTACATGGCACCCGTGGAAGAGGTGCGCGGAAAAATCTGTATGAATCGTGGCAATGACTCAGTCATGGTCACACGTCGCAAATGTTATGGAAAAACTAAAAACGGAACTCCGAGATTAGGTTCAAAAGAGATGTACACCTATCATCTGCATAAAGGAAAATGGTCGGCAGGCGTAGAAGCTAATCGTGAACTCTTCAAAGTGGCGCAAAAGCAAGCTATTGCTGAAATGAATAATCCCGAGCGTTTGATATATTGGCAAACGCTCTTTGAGCAGCAACTTGACCATCCTCAACAAGGCGAAAAACAGTACGTTAAACTACAATGTTATATCGCTGCACAACTGCTCAAAGCACTAAAAGCAGGATAGGGACTTTTCAAAAAAAATACTCGTAATGCTTGCCTATGTTCATTTTTTGTTGTACTTCGAGGGCACCGACCTCGCTACGCTCGCCTACCTCGTAGCTACGGTCGCGCTATGCAGCACATACTACAGACACTCGCACTTTTTATAAGAAAATCGGCTTTGCCTTTATTGTACGACCTTAATCCTCACTATTATGAGCAAGCTTCCATAGTGGGACTAAAGTCGTACAAATAGATTGAAATCTATTATTTTCTTATAAATATTGCTCGTTACTTGCGTATGTTCATTTTTTGTTGTACCTTTGCATACGCTTTTTATGAACGAACTAACAAGGCTGACTATATGAAAACAAGTCAATTGATTATTAGCGGATTATGCAAACTCCTGTGTGGTATAGCCTTGATTGGTTTGCTGCTCTTTTGGCCAGCAGGAACATGGCACTATTGGCAGGCATGGCTACTGATTGCCTTGCTATTTGTACCTATGACCTGCATGGGTGTTTGGCTGCTGATATCCATGCCAGAACTATTGGCTAAACGGCTGAATAACAAGGAGAAAGAGCAAACGCAAAAGCATGTAGTTGCCCTGTCGGGATTGATGTTTGTAGGCGGCTTTGTGGTGTGCGGTTTGAACCATCGCTTTGCGTGGTATAGTTTGCCCCTATGGGCGAGTGTTATCGCCTCGGTAGTCTTCCTAATAGGGTATGCGTTATACGCCGAAGTGTTGCGCGAGAATGCCTACCTATCAAGAACGATTGAAGTGCAAGAGAATCAACAGCTTATTGATACAGGATTATACGGCATTGTACGCCATCCGATGTATACATCCACTTTGCTTATCTTCCTATCTATGCCGATTGTATTGGGCTCTGCTTGGGCGTTGTTGGTCTTTGGTGTTTATCCTGTACTGATCATCCGACGTATCTTAAACGAGGAGCAGGTGCTGGCGGCTGGACTACCTGGATATGCAGATTACCAGCAGCGTGTCCGCTGGCGCCTCATACCAGGAATTTGGTAGGATAGGTGAGAATAGGATAGATTATAATCTATCTTTTTTGATAAAATCGCGCTATAATTTGCATATATCAAGATTTTTCACTACCTTTGCGGGCTTTTTGTGCAGATGAGAGTAGAGGAGAGTTGAAATAGAAATAATTATACTACACAATACATTATGTTTAGAACCAACACTTGTGGCGAGCTTCGCCTCGCCGATGCAGGCAAAACAGTGACCCTCGCAGGATGGGCACAACGAATCCGCAAAATGGGCGGTATGACATTCATTGACCTTCGTGACCGCTATGGTATCACGCAGCTCGCTTTCCAATCCGACGGTAGCGCAGAGCAAGACGCTTTGTTGGAGAAAGCCAATGGGGTAGGGCGCGAGTTCGTACTCCAAGTGACTGGCGAAGTGATTGAGCGTCAGAGCAAAAACGCGCAAATTCCTACTGGCGAAATCGAAATCAAAGTAGCCGAGATGAATATCCTCAACGCAGCCGTGACTCCTCCTTTCACAATCGAGGATGAGACCGACGGTGGCGACGATATTCGTATGAAATACAGATATTTAGACTTGCGCCGTAACTGCGTTCGCAAGAACCTCGAACTCCGCCACAAGATGGCATTCGAGGTGCGCCGTTACTTGGATGAGAAGGGCTTCTTGGAGGTAGAGACACCAGTATTGGTAAACTCAACTCCTGAGGGTGCTCGCGACTTTATCGTGCCAAGCCGTATGAACCCAGGACAGTTCTACGCCTTGCCACAAAGTCCACAAATCCTCAAGCAACTGCTGATGGTCAGCGGCTTTGACCGTTACTTCCAAATCGTGAAGTGCTTCCGTGATGAGGACTTGCGTGCTGACCGCCAACCTGAGTTTACTCAAATCGACTGCGAGATGTCGTTTGTAGAGCAAGAAGATGTGCTCCAACTCTTCGAAGGCATGTCTAAGCACCTATTCAAGTCCATTCTCAATATCGACCTACCAGATTTCCCACGTATGACATGGGCGGATGCGATGAAGTATTATGGTAGCGACAAGCCAGATACACGTTTCGGCATGGAGTTCGTGGAGTTGCACGATATCTTCCACGCTATCGAGGAGCAAAAGGAGGAGAAGTTCAGCGTGTTTGCTAACGCCGCTTATATCGGCGGTATCTGCGCTACTGGTTGTGCAAGCTATACCCGCAAGCAAATTGATGCGCTCACCGACTACGTAAAACGCCCTCAGATTGGCGCCAAAGGTATGGTATATGCCCGCGTAGAGGCCGATGGCAACGTGAAGTCGAGCGTAGATAAATTCTATACACAGGAGCAATTGCAAGAAGTGGCAAAGGCGATGAACGCTCAGCCAGGTGACTTGATTTTGATCCTCTCTGGCGACGACGCGATGAAGACTCGCAAGCAATTGTGTGAGCTTCGTCTGGAGGTCGGCAAACAACTTGGTTTGCGTGATCCTAAGAAGTTCTCATGCCTCTGGATTGTGGATTTCCCAATGTACGAGTGGAGCGACGAGGAGCAACGCCTCATGGCTATGCACCATCCATTTACCAGTCCAAAACCAGAGGATATTCCTTTGATGGACACCAATCCAGCCGCTGTGCGTGCGAACGCTTACGACATGGTAATCAACGGTGTAGAGGTTGGTGGCGGTAGTATCCGTATCCACGATGCAGCGCTTCAACAACGTACCTTCGAGATCCTAGGCTTCACCCCAGAAGAGGCACAACTCAAGTTCGGCTTCCTCATGAACGCCTTTAAGTTTGGTGCGCCACCTCATGGTGGTTTGGCATACGGCTTGGATCGCTTCGTGAGCTTGTTCGCTGGCTTGGACAGCATCCGCGACTGCATCGCATTCCCAAAGAACAACCAAGGTCGTGATGTGATGCTCGGTGCTCCTGGCTTGGTGGATCAAAAGCAATTGGATGAGTTGATGATTGACTTGAAAGAACTCAAAGCAGAATAACAACCAATACGAGTAAAGGCCTTAAGGTCCTTAATGTCCTTAAGGTCTTTACTTAGTTATTATAATTCTGCTAATTTGGATTATGTAAAATAAGACAAGGAATATTCTCATTATAACAATAGGGTTAGCATGAAACTGATAAAAATACAGTCAAGCAAAGACCCGCTGATAGCGCAAGTTCCAGAGCTCTACGAGTCTGCTTTTCCCGAAGCGGAGAGAACTGACACTGAACGTTTCCTGTGGATGATAGACCACTGCCAGGAAATGTCTTTTTATGCCATCACTGAAGATGACGACTTCTGCGGTATGGCTGTAGTATTTGAATTAGGCATATGTCGTTATCTCCTGTATTTGGCTACGCTTGACATCCACCGTAACAAGGGTTTGGGCGCATTGACGCTGAAACTCCTGAGGGAAGAGACCAATCTGCCGATAATCGGGGAAGTGGAGCCTCCAACTGATGACATCACACGCCGACGCATCGCCTTCTACGAGCGTAACGGTTTTCATGTTGAGTTGGAGGATCCCAGAATCCTGAATGACGCACACCTCGACCCCTCCTGTGTCCTTATGCTTATCAGTACCCACCCTCTTTCCGATGCCGACGAATGCCAGCGCAGAGTGGTAGACACGGTATACAAGCCTATGCAGGCAGAGGAGGTATAACTCTGAACCATCATAAATTCGAATTTTATGGTAACTTGTTTTGATGTATGTGAGATTCTTGAAATGCTGTCTGAAGCATCTGTAAAGGTGTTTCTGGACGGCGGTTGGGGTGTCGATGCACTTATAGGCAGGGAAACAAGAACACATAACGACATCGATCTGTTCGTAGAGAAGAAAGACTACTGTAT
>JBGUSG010000026.1:0-1864 GCA_045132415.1 Paludibacteraceae bacterium
ATATCCGATCGGCATACCCCTATATACATCGGTCATACCGGGCGCGCCAACTATATATGAGTAGCTCTTACCTATCCTCTGTCCGTAGCCGTTGTACGTGTAAGAATAAGTCTTACTCGGCATCAGAACGGGAGAGATCAAAGCTCTTGACGTACCGCTCAAAATTTTACGTATCGTACTGAGCTTGCCCCTTGTCCAAGTATAATCCCAACCGTCATACGAAGAAACTCCTCCGTTTGCATTGTACGTAATAGCCTTGCCACCGTACGAAATGAGCCTGTCAGGCTGCGCAGTGTCATACCCGAATTGTGTAGTAACACCGTTCTTTATAACACGCTCAATATTTCCAATATTATTATATACGTATTGGAATGATTTGTCAAGATAAAAGAAGCCCTACCTACAAATGTAGGTAGGGCTGTTGCATAAGCTAATCATTTTTTTCTAAAATATTGTTATTAATTTTAGCGCATTGCTCACACAATCCATCTTTATTTATGGACAAGGGATTAAAATACTTTTTTATATAATATGTTCCCAAATTTTTTTGCTCGCCGCCAATATTTGATGGCATTGACGGGTCGTACCCTTTGGAATGACAACATATACATTCATTAATCCACTTTTTGAATCTTGGAAATGCGTTAATATACTTTTCGCCTCTGTTTTCATTATACTTCAAAGCTATTTCCCCCATTTTGATAAAATTTCGCGTAACACTTTCAACAGTCCCTTTAATGTATCCTGATAAGGATATTTGTTCTTTTCAATGTGCAATCGCCTGATTAAATCCTTGTCATCTTGAATACCGAGCTGCCGCATTGCTTCATTCCACATTTGCTTTTCATGCTGGTTGTGTCCCATTCGAGGGCCATATCCCTTAGAAAATAGCATAATGCCTATCTCAGCGAGAGCGAGTGCACCACTTAATACATAAGCCCCTACAACAGATGAAGTACCCCCACCAGCCAAAGCTAACGCATTACCTGCCCCAAATGCGAAGAACGAGGAAATTGCAGAACCGGCTGCCGCGGCTAAGGCAGGTCCAAAGTATCCTATTGGCAAACCAATTCCTGCACCAATCGCACCGCCAATTATGCTATATCCTAAATATCTTTGCCAGCCAATACTACCATCAATATTATAATTGTCTTGATAATCCGTGTATGCAGCATATCCAAGTCCCGCTGCAACACCAATACCTAATCCAATCAATATAGCGGCAATTACGGAATGCCCACTCGGGTCCGCATAATTTATTGGATCATTGTTACAATAGCAGTAAAGATTCAAGCCATTGGGAGTTTCAGCATCAATATATGCTGTATCATCGGGTGATATAAACCTTCTCCACTCAGGGCTATAATATCTTGCATTGAGGTAGTAGAAACCCGTCTCGGAGTCGAAGTAATAGCCACGGTATCTTATCGGATTGCGTGAAGCTATACCGTTCGTGTCAAGGGTAATAGAGCAATTACCCCACGCGTCGTAAGCATATCCGCCAACCTTTGTGTCGTTGGTGTTATAAATTGCAACCACGTCGCCTTGGATATTTCGCTGGAAATAGTAAGTATTCGTCGCACCGGAAGTGGCGGTATATTCCATACCGATGATACCGCTCTCGTCATACAAATAAACGATATGATCGGTTTCGTCCATCTCGTCGTAATAGCGATTCACACTATTCTCGGCAATCAATCTGCCCGACTGATCGTAATGGAACTTCTTATCATATCCGATCGGCATACCCCTATATACATCGGTCATACCGGGCGCGCCAACTATATATGAGTAGCTCTTACCTATCCTCTGTCCGTAGCCGTTGTACGTGTAAGAATAAGTCTTACTCGGCATCAGAACGGGA
>JBGUSG010000027.1:0-1734 GCA_045132415.1 Paludibacteraceae bacterium
ACAGAACGATGACCTTGTCGTTGACAACACCAAGGACACCCCCATCACCATCCTCTCGGCTGGTGTGGCAGATTTGAGTACTCGTGCCGGTACACCTGCCGGTACATTGACCAGTGGCTCGCTTTCATTCTTTTTCAATAATAATAGTGGAGACAATGGTCGATATGTAGCCGACTGTGAAAAGTGGACATATGAGAATGGCAAATGGCAATTCGATGTAACAGGTACTGATACGCAACAACTCCTTTGGAAGGGTGCGGGTAATGCTATTCCTTGGATTGCTACATATCCTTATCGTGATGATAAATATTCACACATTACTAACCATGCCGGTGGTATGCTTGAAAATGTTCCTACTGACCAAACTGACGAAACGAAGTGGACTGAGTTCGACATCCTTTGGGCTACCGGTACTGCTACAAGCAGTTCGATTGAAATTGAGTTCAAGCATCTCTATACCAAGTTCTCGGTAAACCTTACCTATGGTACGGAGGTCGATGCTACACAGACAATCGAGTCCGTTACTGTCGGAGGAACCCGTATTCTCAGATATTTTAACTATGCCACTACTGAATGGCAAAACAACCTTGACGTAGATATCAAAGACATCAAGGCCCTTGCTCTTGAAACCCCGAACTACATTGACGCTAATGATGAATCCAAGGGAACATACAATGCCAGTTTCGAGGCACTCATCCTCCCTCAGACCGCAGCTCCTAAGTTGACTATCGTGATGAGTGACGGTCGTGTATTCGCAACTACACTCACAGAGCAAGAGTTCAAGAGCGGCTATCAGTATAACATCAAGCTCAAGGTCGGTCAGGACAAGGTGGAATTGGGAGGTATTACCGCTGCTGAATGGGGAGAGCCTGTTGATGGCGGTCTGCTTGAGACATTATAATTTAGAGTTGTAACCTATAACAATATCAATAATGATTATGAAGACATTACGATATATAGCCCTTGCAGCACTGACATTGTCATTCGCTGCATGCGAGCAGGAGGATATCAATCCTGCCGTACAAGGTGACCCTGATGCAGTAAAGATCAACGCCACTATCGGCAATATGCAGACCCGTGTGGCATACAGCGGTGATAACGGTGTAACAAACTTTGTCAATGGTGATGCCATTAAAGTGGTAAACTTGATGCGCACCTCAAAATATGAAGCCACCTATACTACTACCGATGGTACGAATTGGACTACCACCTATGCTATGGTATGGAACAGCTCATCGAAGAATAAATTCCAGGCATGGTATCCCGTGGCAGACTACTCTTCGTACGATACGTTCATGATTCCTACTGACCAGAGCGATGCTACCAAGTTGGCTTCTGCCGATTGGATGACCGCATCGACCGAGGAAATCGACAAACCCGGAAATGGTGTACTCGACCTCAACTTCCAGCACCGCTTGGCAAAGGTAACGGTGAACCTTACTTTCAGTTCGCAGTATCCCAAAGGTTATCAGTACGTATCGGATTTCACATTCTATACCAACGAAGAAACTCAACAGGCAATCACACCGCTTGCGAATAGCGAAACGTCGTACACCGCTATCTTGCGTCCGGGTGAATATGCAGACGAAAGTTATTTCATCTACTTGATGATGGATGGTATTGAAGAGCATGATGTTCCCGGCAAGACTACCACATCAGCCATCAATCTTGAAGCAGGCAAGCACTACACCTTCACTCTCAAAGTAGGTAAAGACGTTGTAAGTATTGATGATG
>JBGUSG010000028.1:0-3772 GCA_045132415.1 Paludibacteraceae bacterium
ATACTATCCAAGTGTGGGGTCTTGTATCGTTTATTCGTTTCGGGTTTTGTCAGAGCCTTCTTGCAGATAAACGGAAGTCAGCTCCACACTTTCTATTTTGTAAATAATCCCCATAGAGGAGCGTATGGTAATGTAATTTGGAACACAACAAGTTAAACCCAATTTTATACATACCATGAAAAAATTTTTTACGTTTTTTACCGCACTTGCACTACTTTGTGCAGTCAGTTGCGAAGAGCAGGGCGATGACAATGTCAATCCCAACGACAAGCCCAACACCGAACAGCCCGAGGAGAAACCCGATGACGCCTATATCTCTCTTAATAAGGACATACTAACCTTCAGTCCCGACGGTGAGAGCGTTGAAGTTAAGGTGTATAGCAACTATGAGTGGACACTGACAAATAATTGCGATTGGGTAACTACCTCCGTTACGGGTGGCGAGGCGAGTGATGCAGGCACAACTGTCACTCTCACTGCCGACCTTACCTATGACGACCGCGAGGGCACCATTACTTTCAGTTGTGGCAAGGCAAAGAAACTCTTGGTGGTGTCGCAATCGCTCAAGGAGGTTTTCATTGCCGATGAAAACAATGTTTTCAATGTTCCTGCCGAGGGAGGTAATGTGATTATCAACTACCAGACCAGCGTTGAGTGCGAGGTCATCATCCCCGAGGAGGCAAAGAGTTGGATTTCGCTTGCTCCTGCAACAAGGGCATTGGTTAGCGAGTCGGCTACACTGATCGTTGCGGAGAACACCACTTACAGCGAGAGGAGCGCAGTGGTAAAGGTGGTGAAGGTTGGCGATAACACACTCTTTGCCGAGTACACCATCAACCAAGTACAAAACGATGCAATTATTGCAGATAATAACAACACCTTGAATCTCACAGGTTTGGCTCAGAGTATCAATATAGCATACCAGACCAATGTAGAGTGCGAGGTTGTTATCCCCGAGGAGGCAAAGAGTTGGATTTCGCTTGCTCCTGCTACAAGGGCTTTGGTCAATGAGTCGGCAACGCTCAATATCGCCGAAAACAATACGGGCGCAGAGAGGAGTGTTGTTGTGAAGGTTGTTGCTGCAAATAACAAAGAGTTGGTTGCAGAGTACACCATTACTCAAAATCAACGCTATTTTATGGAATATACCTCTGAGGGTGGTTATACTGTTAGTCCATACAATAGTAGTGCATTCGATGCAACTATTATACGCAATAAGTATATTGATGGCAAGGGATATATAGACTTTGATGCACCAATTACTTCGATTGGAAATAACGCATTCTATGATTGCCGCTCGCTGACAAGTGTTACTATTCCTGACAGCGTTACCTCGATTGGAGGTAGTGCATTCTCTTATTGCTCCTCACTGACAAGTGTAACAATGCCCGACAGCGTCACTTCGATTGGAGATGGCGCATTCTCTTGTTGCACCTCGCTGACAAGTGTTACAATTCCTGATAGCGTTACTTCGATTGGAGATGGAGTATTCTCTGGTTGCGACTCGCTGACAAGCGTTACAATTCCCGATAGTGTTACTTCGATTGGAGATGGAGTATTCTATGGTTGCACCTCGCTGACAAGTGTTACTATTCCAGATAGCGTTACTTCGATTGGAGATAGAGTATTCTCTTATTGCACCTCGCTGACAAGTATTACAATTCCTGATAGCGTTACTTCGATTGGAGAGTATGCATTCCAGGATTGCAGCAGCTTGACAAGTGTAACTATTCCCGACAGCGTGACTTCGATTGGTAGTTCTGCATTCTATGATTGCACCTCGCTGACAAGTGTTACCATTCCCGACAGCGTTACTTCGATTGGAGGTAGTGCATTCATGGGTTGCACCTCTCTGACAAGTGTTACCATTGGCAATGGCGTTACTTCGATTGGAGATAGAGCATTCTGTGAATGCTCCTCGCTGACAAGCATCACCATTCCCGACGGTGTTACTTCGATTGGAGATGATGCATTCTGTGAGTGCACCTCGCTGACAAGTGTTACAATTCCCGATAGTGTTACTTCGATTGGAGGTTATGCATTCTATAAGTGCACCTCGCTGACAACTATTACAATTCCTAATAGCGTTACTTCGATTGGGGCGCTCGCATTCTCTTTGTGCACCTCGCTGAAAGAGGTCTATTGCAAGTCAGTAACTCCGCCGGCAGGTAATGAGGATATGTTCAATAACAACGCTTCGGGTAGAAAGATTTATGTGCCAACTGCATCCGTAGATAAGTATAAGTCAACAGCGTATTGGAGCGATTACAAAAATGACATTTACGGCTACGACTATTAGTGAATAACTGCGATTAGCAAAAAGGTGGCGTATGTAGTGAACTTTTAGTTCTTGCATACGCCATTTTTTATTCACAATTACCCTCTTCTGCTGAAATTTGAATTTTTGTGGCGACTAAAAAAAAGAAAATCAATCGGTTAATCCCTATTGCTGATCATTAGTGTCCCATAAAAATTAGGGACTGGTTAAACATTAAATAAAACTGGCTCATTAAAGCCGAGAAGTTCTTTGTCATATTGAAATTTAGTTTTGTCGAATAGATCTTTTAAGTGTGTTTTGTCAGTTAGTGAAATACTTAAAATCTGCAAGACTTCGTAGATACTTCTCTCCAATTGCATATCGTGTTTGACGATTGAAACCAGGAGATAAGTACTGATGGCAACATAGATTTGTATTCTCACAGCATTCTCCGTAGTACCCCAAAACTTCTTTATTTTGAGGTGCTGCTTGAGCCACTTGAAGAACAACTCTATCTGCCAACGATTCTTGTATAACTCGGCTACCATAAGTGACGATATATGCATTGCATTTGTCAAGAATACAAACTCTCGGTTCTGCTCTGCATCATAGTATCGAACCAATCTCAAAGACTTTGGATAGTCTTTTGCCGACTTATATGTAGTCAGTTCAATAGTACTATCCGAAAGCACATTTTGAGGTAGTTTGCGTCGCCATTTGATAGCTTTGTATTGCAGATTCTTCTTTGCTCGGACTACAAAATATGCTCCTATTTGATGTATGCTATATAGTTGTGAAAACTTATTATAAGCACGGTCAAATATATAGTAAGAGCCTGTTTCATAGGGGATTTCGCTCATTGCTTTGGAGTCGTGTGTCGATGCTGTGGTAATATGAAAGAATGTCGGTATCTGGGTTTCTACATCATATAATGTATGTACCTTAATACCACCTTTCTTCTTTCGAAACTTCGCCCACCAGAACACCTCCAAACAGAGGTCGATGGTCGTGGAGTCGAAAGCATAGACATTGCCACCGAGTTGGAAGATGTCTGTTGAACATCGTTTTTTCACCTCGCCAACAAGGTGGTAGGCATACTCCTCGAAGATGCGATAATCTCTATCTTGATTTGCTCGTGCCAGAGATGATTTAGATATGTTCTTACCCATCCCCAAGTGGTAACATTTGGAGCGATGAGCCTCGAGAGCAACAATCAAATCACGCAGACTTTCACGATTGGCAAGCTGTCCGAACATCATTGCAAGAAACTGATTCCAACAGGTCAGGTGCTTGACATATCGGTCTCCGTTGTACTTGGCAACGATGCGATTAAACTTGCTTCTATCAAGAAATGCGACTAACTGAGCAAAAACAAACTTGTCGTGAAACATATGCGGTCATTATAAATTTCCCGCAAAGTTAAAACTTCAAGTCCGTTCGCTTGAAAAATCTCTGCAACTAACTATATTTCAATAATTTCAAAGAACATACCCAAATTTTAATGGGACAGTAGTG
>JBGUSG010000029.1:0-5351 GCA_045132415.1 Paludibacteraceae bacterium
CTACAGACACTCACACTTTATTTATAAGAAAATCGGCTTCGCCTTATCATCTGCTATCCATCACTTCATTCTTAAGCGTGCTTAAATGAGTGATGAATACCTTTTGAATATAGATAAAATCTATTATTTTCTTATAAAAAATGTTCGCTTTACTTGCGTATGTGCATTTTTTGTCGTACCTTTGCACCCGCATTCAGTTTTAGGGAAGCTAGTGAGAATCTGGCACAGACCCGCTGCTGTGATTTGCAATATCGTTTGTTCCGAATCTAAGTCACTGCCTATCAGGTGGGAAGGCTGAACAAACGAGCAATAAGTCAGAAGACCTGCTGTATGTAGCATAGAAAGACCGCCTTTGGCTGCTAGACCGGATGAATCCTGTTAGACCGCCTGCGGCTGTTAGATCGCCCTACGGGCTGTGAGACCCTAGGTCTAACTTCTAACAGAGAGCAAAGCGAACGATCTAACTTCTAACAACGTAGTGGTCTTATATGCATTAGTTGAACACTCTCGTGGTATAGAGTCAAACAACATGCGTAGATTGGTATCCATAGTATTTTTCACACTCTTGTGTGTAGCAGCATTCTCTCAAAACAATGCCGCCGACTCTCTTTTAGCCTTATCGCCTGATAGCCTCATCGCCCGTTATATCGACCTAGAGGAGTACACCATTACCGCTCGTGTCAAAGAGAAGGATATCATTATTCCTCAAACACTTTCGGGCACGCAACTCAAAAAGATGAATGCCCTCAGCGTAGCCGATGCCATCCGCTATTTCTCGGGTGTACAGATCAAAGACTATGGTGGAGTAGGGGGTATCAAGACCGTCAATATCCGCTCTATGGGTACCAATCACATGGGCGTGTATTACAATGGTATTCAGCTTGGTAACGCACAAAACGGACAGATTGACCTGGGTAAGTACTCTCTTGAGAATATCGAAGAAATCCAACTCTACAACGGTCAGAAATCCGACATCTGGCAGTCGGCTCGCGAGTTCGGTGCGGCAGGTAGTATCTACCTCACCACCCGCCGTCCACGCTTCGCTGCAGGCAAGACTGTGAACGTGAAAGCACAAATGCGTGCGGGTAGTTTCGCCCTCATTGACCCCAGTCTTTTGCTTGATGTCAAACTCAGCGAAACGATGTCGCTGACCATGAACGCCGAACTCATCTCTTCCAATGGCAAGTACCCCTTCCGCTACCGTCGCGTGACTCCTTCGGGCGAAGTGGCATACGACACCACAGCTATCCGCCAGAACGGCGACATCAATGCCATTCGTGTGGAAGCTGCTGTCAATCACTACTATAGCAACACAGGATTCTGGAAACTGCAACTCTATCACTACAATTCCGAGCGCGGCGTACCAGGTGCTATTGTCAACAATGTTTGGCGCAACGGCGAACGCCTTTGGGACCGCAACTCCTTTGTACAAGCCTCGTGGCAAGATGAACTATTTAACCGTTGGTCCGTGCGCGTAAATGCCAAATACGCCAACGATTATACGCGCTATATCAATAACGATGACAAGCTCATCCATGTTGAGAACCAATACCTCCAACAAGAATTATACTTCACCATGGCGCACAAAGTGCGCATCTTCGATTGGTGGGATGTGAGTGCCGCCTATGACCTGCAATACAATGCCCTCAGCATGTACGCAGAAGCCCATCGTTTCACCCATTGGCTCAGCGCTGCCACTGCCATCAATATCAAAAACTACCTACGCATCCAAGCCAGCGTATTAGGGACTTTTGTCAATGATGAACAAGGAACCAAGAACCAAGAATCAAGACACAATGCTACACAACACTACACAACACTATACAATACTACACAACGCTTTACTCCCGCACTGTTCCTCTCCTACCGCCCTACGCAACTCGTTGACCTCCGCTTAAACGCCTTCTACAAACAGAGTTACCGTTATCCAACCTTCAACGATCTCTACTATACCGACATGGGCAACGCTTACCTCAAACCCGAGTTAGCAAAACAGCATAATGTCGGTTTGAGTTTCACACAACCTTTCCGCATTGCCGAACAAAAGGGATCTGAGTTCCGCCTCAATGCCGATTACTACTACAACCGCATATCCGACAAAATCATCGCTTACCCAAAAGGCCAACAGTTCCGTTGGACAATGCTTAATCTTGGATTGGTAAAAATCAACGGTTTAGATGTGAATGCACAACTGCATTTCGTATTACCCAAGAACTTCTACCTCACCGCTAAAGCGCAATACACTTACCAAACGGCGATTGATGTTACCGATCCAAACGATACTTATTATGGCGACCAGATTCCTTATATCCCTTGGCATTCGGGTAGCGCAGTCGGTATGTTCGGCTGGCAAAACGACTGGCAGCAGTATGGCTTAAACTATAGTTTCATCTATGTCGGCGAACGCTATAACCAACAAGAGAACATCATCTACAACTACACCCAACCTTGGTACACCCACGATCTAAGCGTATTTGGAGAATGGCAATTTGGAGCCAAGAGCAAGAAATCAAGAGCCAAGACAAAATACCCAATAAGCCTCCGTGTAGCATTGGATGTAAATAATTTATTGTCACAAGATTACGACGTGATCCTCAACTACCCAATGCCCAAACGCAATTACAAATGTACTATCAGCATCACATATTAAGAACCAAGAATCAGGAACCAAGAACCAAGACAAATGACCTTAGAGTGTGGCAGTCAATGCTGATTAGTCTTTGCTCCTTGCTTCTTATTCCTTGTTCCCTAACCTCCTGCCGTGGCGACGAAATCATCTTCCCTGCGGAGTACGAAGTCCTGCCGATAGAATCAAGAGAATTAACCTCCTTCGCACCCAACGAACCGATTGGTATGTACCTGCTCAACGAGGGCAATATGGGTAGCAACAAAGCCACTATCGACTACCTCGATTTCTGCAACGGCACCTATATCCGCAACATCTACGGCGAACACAATCCCAATGTCATCAAAGAACTGGGCGACGTCGGCAACGATATCCAAGTGTATGGCAATCGCCTCTATGCCGTCATCAACTGCTCGCACAAAGTCGAAGTAATGGACTTACGCACCTGCCGTCGTATCGGGCAGATAGATATACCAAATTGCCGTTACATTCGTTTTCACGGGGATAAGGCATATATCAGTTCGTATGTCGGTCCAGTGAGCATTGACCCCAATGCTCAATTGGGTGCCATCTTCGAGGTGGACACTGCTACACTTCGTATAACTCGCCAAGTAACAGTAGGTTATCAACCCGAAGAGTTCGAGATTATTGGCAATCACCTCTATGTCGCCAACTCAGGCGGCTACCGCGCACCTGACTACGACTCTACACTGTCGGTAATAGACTTGCAAGACTTCCGACAAGTAAAGAAGATACCAGTGTGTGTTAATCCTCATCGTGTACGCAAAGACCAATACAACCGCCTTTGGATTACCTCCCGCGGCGACCACAAAGACGTCCAACCACAATTGGTGTGCCTCTCCCCTATAGCCAATAGCCTATTGCCAATAACCAATGCACCAACAGCCTCTGAAATGGTGATTATAAACGACTCCATGTACTACTACGGCTCCCATTGGAGCGACGAAACAATGTCCAACCAAATCACCTATAGCGTCTTCAACATCCATGATACTCTTCCTTTTAAGGAGCAGGAAGTTGGCTCATCTCTCATTACCGATGGAACCGATAAAAACATCAAGATACCGTATGGCATACAAGTCAATCCATATAATGGCGATATATATATTACAGATGCAAAAAACTATGTCTCAAGTGGTCAACTACATTGCTACTCACGCGAAGGCAAACGCAAATGGTCTGTGCGTACGGGTGATATCCCTGCTCACATGTGTTTTGTCTATCGTTAGTTGCGAGCCCTACATACCCATGGTCAATCTTGGCATAGACGACACCTATGCCATTGAGCGCATGCGCACCCTTATTCTCCATCCTGAGTATGAGGGTGACTCCTACGAGTGGTGGATAGCCTACCCCCAACCCCTCCCTGAAGGGAAGGGTGTAAAGCACTCGGAAACATTACTTTCCACAGAAAGAGATCTTATCTTCTGCCAAAAGGACACAGGTACATACTTTTTTCGACTGAATATCATTGACCAACAAAACCCTGTCACTCACCAATTCAAGGTGGTGGTATGGGAAGAGCAAGTGGCGTATTCACCGTATATTTCTCGCGTATTAGAGTATAATCCTGCCCCTGGGCAGTTTATCAATACCATGCCGCAGTATGAGGAGGGAGACACTTATGCTAGCATGCTGCAAAAAGTCGAAGAGTCCATTGCAGGTACCAACCGCACCCTTATCTCCCTCGGCGCATGGGGTGGGTATGTTACTTTCGCTTTTGACCACTCTGTAGTCAATATCCCCAACCAATCCGACTTCCTCATCGAGGGCAACTCTTTTTATGCCTCTGCTACCAGCAAAGGTGGCAGCAGCGAACCTGGTATTGTGACGGTCAGCATCGACATCAATCAGAACGGTCTGCCCGACGAACCTTTCTACCAACTCGCTGGTAGTGAGTACGCTAACCCCAACACTCTACACCATTATTCCCTCACCTACTACCGCACACCTGCTAACCATACAGCGCAACCCGATAAGAAAAACTCCCTCACCGACACTACCTATATCCATTGGACAGACAACCAAAATCAAGCAGGTTATCTGCATAAAAACACCTTCCATACGCAGGAGTATTTTCCTCAGTGGCTTGCGGATTCCACGCTCACTTTTGTTGGTTCTCGCTTGCCCGATAATGCTTATGACCCCAATGGAAAAGGCGCATACTGGATACAACAACCCTTTGAGTACGGCTATGCCGACTGCCACCCTAATGATAGTATTGCTCGCTGTTCGTTTGATATTGAATGGGCGATGACAGATGACGGCAACCCTATCCATCTTCCTTGCGTGGACTTTGTTCGCGTTTATACGGGCGTCTTCCAACAATGCGGTTGGACTGGCGAAATATCTACCGAAATATCCCATGCCCGCGACCTAAACATCAGCAAAGATTGATGGCTCTTTTTTTGACCGAATGCAAAAAAAAGTGTTCGTTTACTTGCGTATGTGCATTTTTTGTTGTACCTTCGAACATCTGCCTATTATTCTATGTTTGCGCTAATCCTCCAAGTGGGGACTTGTCGGGCGCTGCACTCGAAGTGCCATCCGAGGCACTTCTTCACCCTCGTAGCTACGTTCGCACGATGCAGCCCATACTACAGACACTCACACTTTATTTATAAGAAAATCGGCTTCGCCTTATCATCTGCTATCCATCACTTCATTCTTAAGCGTGCTTAAATGAGTGATGAATACCTTTTGA
>JBGUSG010000030.1:0-102443 GCA_045132415.1 Paludibacteraceae bacterium
TGCACACCTGTTACGCACCCGTGCGCCGGTCGCCGCCAGAACAAGCAAGCTTGCTCCGCGCTGCCCCTCGACTTGCATGTGTTAGGCCTGTCGCTAGCGTTCATCCTGAGCCAGGATCAAACTCTTCGTTGTAAAAAGAAATTAATTGTTAGCTCAGAATAACCTTAATCTATTGTGTACTTTATTAACGGGAACCGTATAATAAAAATCGTATTACACGTTTTCAGTTTCCCAATTGAGCATTACTGCTCTCTTGTACTACATTATTGATTAATCAAACTTTCAAAGATCACTATTTTTTCGCTTCAATTTTCGTTCGTTGCGAAATCGGCTGCAAAGGTACTGCTTTTTTTTGGACTGACCAAATTTTTAAGCAACTTTTTTCAATATTTTTTGCACTTTCTTTGTAAGTGGCTGATTTTCAGCATTACGATTTTTTAGCACCTTTCGCCATATTTAGTCGCTCACTTGCGTTTATCGCGAAATCGGCTGCAAAGGTACTGCTTTTTTGCGAACTGACCAAATATTTTGCATACTTTTTTATCGGGAAAATACACTTTCTTCATAAGTGATTGATTTTCAATCATAGTTTTTTTTACAATCTATCCATACTACACATACGAGCCTCACGCATGTGTGCATGCACGCGTTTTATTTATAGTACGTACGCGCGCAAAAACACAACTTCATTTCACCGCAAGTATAAAAATAGCAATTGTAAAGAGAAAAATTTGCGTATATTCTTTTTTTTCTGTACCTTTGTGCCTAATTTGTAAACTATCAATTGCGAATGGTAAATCGTTTATACACTTTAATATTATCTATCTTATTAAGTATCAGCGCAATAGCATCCACTCAACCACGTCTCACCATAGTAGTAATAGTGGATGGTATGACACAAGACAACCTCACTGCTATGCGACCATATTGGTCAGCTGGCGGATTACGCTTAATGAGCGAAGAGGCATTTCAAACCACAGCCACCTTCCCGCACCAAGTATATGGCGGGCAGGAGACAACTGCCACCCTGATGACTGGTACAATCCCTGCTCATCATGGCATAATGGCTGACCATTATTTTTCTCGTAGCGAACGCAAACCCATACCTATTTTGCACGACAAACAAGCATCGGGCATCGGTACCCATATACAGTTATCCCCGCGTGATATACTCTCTACCACCGTCACAGACGAATGGCGTATGCTACGTGGGACACAAGCGCAGATATATGCCATTGGCTTACAACCAGAAGCGACTATCCTCATGGCGGGACACGCAGCGAATGCCTGCTGCTGGTTAGACGCTGAAACGCACAAATGGGTAACCACATCGTTCTATCCAGAGGGACTTCCAGCGGCTGCTGATGAGATGAACATGAGTGGGCGCATTGATCTACTCGCCGAACGCGAATGGACACCACGTATGGATATATCCATGTACAATCATCCGACAGACAAAGAGCGCAAACGTGGCTTCACCTATTTCAACAAAGAGCATCTGCTCCACACGCCCGTTGCCAATACCCTTGTAATAGAGATGGCATTAGCACTGCAACAATCGAAGCAACTTGGCATTGACATGCAACCTGATTTGCTACTACTGCAACTCACAACCCTGTCACCACAATCAGCATCCGATGCCATTGAATCCGCAGAGCAAGAGGACATGTACATGGGGCTTAATCAAGATTTAGGTTTCCTAATAGAACAACTCAATCGCCGCATCGGCAAAGAGCAATACCAGATTATGGTCATTGGTCGCCCAGTCAAAGGATATTCTACAGCCACTCTGGAGATGGCCAATCTGCCCGTACAGCGTTTCAATGCCGACCGAGCAGCTGCCTTAACAGGCACCTACCTCATGGCTATCTACGGACACGAACGCTGGGTGGACGGTGGACACGGACCATTCATCTACCTCAACCGCATGTTGATCGAAAAGAAACGCATGTCACTAGAGGCCATCCAACGACAAGTAGCTAACTTCCTCATGGACTTTGAGGGCGTACAAGTGGCATACCCTATCCACGAAGCCATCACATCTGATGACAAAAACTCCATCTACCGCAAGCAAGCGGGCGATGTATATTTCCGCCTGCAAGACAATTGGTTGCTCGATTGCAAAGAAGGACAACCGTTTGATGTCGTTATCCAATCTCAGCCAACGATACCTGTGCTCTATTGGTCAGAAAGAATGACTACGTTTCCAGAAGGTACTTTACAAGCGACGGATATCAAGAGAATTATTTTGAATTAAGAATTTTGAATTACTAAACAAGGAAACATATGATTTTTTACGAACTAAAAATTAGTTACACACGCCAAACTGGCGAGGATAACCCAAAAGCAGTTAAAGAAACCTATCTCGTTGAAGGTCTTACTGCTGCCGATGTAGAAGAGCGCCTACTCGGAGAGATTCAAAAATACATCTCAGGCGAATGGGAAACCAAAAGTTGCAAACAAGTACAATTCTACGACCTCATTCCGAATCCCGAGGGCGATCAATGGTACAAAGCACGCGTAGAGATGATTACCATCGAAGATAATGGCAAAGAGAAACGCAAAGCCGTGACTATCTATGTACAAGCAGGCAATATCACCGAAGCCAACAAATCACTCCACCATGCAGTCAGCAATCTCGACTGCGAAGTGATTAGCATCACACGCTCTCCTATTCTTGAGGTATTCCGCGCAGTGTAAAACAGCACTACACCATACGATCCCATGCTATCACACATTGCACAACGCCTCTCAGCAATTCGCGCTACTATCCCTGCAGAAGTAACCTTGGTTTGTGTGAGCAAGTTTCACACCAACGAGGCTATCATGGAGGCATATGCGTGTGGAGAACGAGATTTCGGAGAGAGCCGTGTACAGGAACTTCTGCCCAAATACAATGCCCTGCCAAAGGATATTCGTTGGCATTTTATCGGACATTTACAGACAAACAAAGTGAAGCAAATAGTGCCCTTTGTGCACATGATTCACTCCGTGGACAGCCTGCGCTTGTTGGAAACTATCAACCGCGAAGCGGAGAAATTGCAACGTCGAGTGAAAGTGTTACTGGAAGTGCATATAGCTAAAGAAGCAACCAAATCTGGATTCACACCAGAAGAGTTCTTATCACTGAACACTAAACTATCAACACTAAACCACATAGACGTATGCGGAGTTATGGGTATGGCAACCAACACCGACGATGAGAACGAATGGCATCGATGCTTCCGCGAAATAAAACATCTTGGGGAACAACTGCTGAACCATTTTGAACTTCCGAACAATTCTGCACCACAGATTAGCATGGGCATGTCTGACGACTACCTCGTAGCCATCGAAGAAGGTAGCACCATGGTGCGCATCGGATCCACTATTTTCGGTAATCGAGACTATAAACTCTAAACTTATACAGACATGACCATCATCCTCGACATGGGCGGCGTGCTAATGAACCACAACATGCCCGAATGTATTACTCGCTTCACATCCATCTTGGGAGAGGAGAAAATGAAAACAGTGCTTGGCCTTGCCTCCAATGGCGAAGGTACTACCGGCAGCCTGATGGAACAATACGAGTGTGGTAACATATCTACTGAACACCTTGTGAATACCATCTTGAAGCATGCCAAAGAAGGTACTACTCGCGAGGAGATTATTGCCGCATGGAACACCATGCATGGCGGTATTCCTGCGAAGCGATTGCAATATATCCAACAATGGAAAGAGGCAGGTCATCGCCTGTTTCTATTGAGCAATAACAACGAATTGCATTGGGAAGATATCTTTACCCACTATGATATGTCCATGTTTGAGCATTGCTTTGCGTCACACTTACTACATATTAGCAAGCCCGATCCACGTATCTACCAATCAGTTGACAATCAACTCCGAGCATGGAACTGCGAACTACCATTCCACTTCGTAGACGACATCGCTATCAACCGTCTGACTGCAGAGCAATTAGGATGGCAAACCTACGAAACAATTTATGAGATCAACATCAATAAATAAAAATAAGGAGGTTTTAAAACCCTCCTTATTTTATTTGAATTAGCACTCTACTCTTATTCGTGTTGATTTTAGTGCTTCGCCAAGATTGAGTACCGCCTGTTGACACGCACCTGACTCATCATAAATCTTCGGCGCTAGCCGCTGCAAACTCATATAAATTTTCTCCGCCTCGTGCATTGCAGCAAGCGATGCTTCGCTTTGATCAACCGCTTTTCCCAACAAGAGGTTCATCATATCCACCGCACACCAAAACATCGCCAGACTGGTATATTTCCCATGATGTACTTTGTACATCGGCAAGATAGCGTTGTATGCCTCCTCTACCCTACCCTCGCGACGGAGTTCGAAGATTTCTTTTACAGTCATTTCGACGTGCAATTGGATATTTACAATCTTTCAATTTATCTACGACGCAAGCCCTGCATTTGCTGCATCTTCTTCATCATCTTGCTGGTTTGCTCAAACTGTTTGAGGAAGCGATTGACCTCCACAATGCTTGTACCTGAGCCCTTGGCAATACGATTCTTACGACTTCCGTTGAGCAGCGATGGATTGCTACGCTCTTGTGGGGTCATAGATGAGATAATCGCCTCAATTGGTTTGAATGCATCATCGCTTACCTCTACACCCTTCAATGCTTTGTCCATACCAGGAATCATACCCATCAAATCCTTCATAGAGCCCATCTTTTTGATCTGAGCCAATTGCGAAAGAAAATCGTTAAAGTCAAATTGATTCTTTGCAATACGTTTGCTAATACGACGTGCTTCCTCCTCATCATATTGCTCTTGTGCGCGTTCCACGAGAGAAACCACATCACCCATACCCAAGATACGATCTGCCATACGCGATGGATGGAACACATCCAGCGCATCCATCTTCTCGCCAGTACCGATAAACTTGATTGGCTTTTGCACCACGGAGCGAATACTCAATGCAGCACCACCACGGGCATCACCATCCAATTTGGTAAGGATAACACCATCAAAATCAAGACGGTCATTAAACTCCTTAGCTGTATTGACTGCATCCTGACCTGTCATGGCATCTACTACGAACAGGGTCTCTTGTGGGTTGATGGCTTGCTTGATAGCAGCAATCTCTTGCATCATCTGCTCATCCACTGCTAAACGACCTGCCGTATCGACAATCACGACGTCATAGCCATATACTTTAGCCTCTTGGATAGCTTTTTGCGCTTTGATAACTGGATTGGCTTCGCCTTCGCCAGTATATACTTTGGCATTGATTTGTTCGCCCAGTACGCGTAATTGCTCTATAGCCGCAGGACGATAGACGTCGCAGGCAACAAGCATCACCTTTTTATTTTTCTTGGTTTGGAGATAGTTCGCCAACTTAGCTGAGAAGGTAGTCTTACCAGAACCTTGCAAACCACTCATCAATATCACCGCTGGGTTCCCCTTGAGGTTGATTTCAGCAGCTTCACCACCCATCAAGTTTGCCAACTCATCGTGCGTAATCTTCACCATCAGTTGTCCAGGACGGACAGCAGTCATCACGTTTTGACCCAATGCCTTGGCTTTTACCTCATCAGTAAACTGCTTCGCTGTTTTGTAGTTGACATCGGCTTCCAATAGGGCTTTGCGGATATCCTTGACGGTCTCCGCGATATTGATTTCGGTGATACGACCTTCACCCTTGAGAATCTTAAACGATCGTTCTAATCTTTCTGATAAATTGTCAAACATAGTACTCCATATTAAAATGTGTGCAAAAGTACTACTTTTTTGTGATATATGCAAGAAAATCGCTGAGAATTTTAATTACCAGCGATTTTCATTGAATAAATATCTGTGTATTTATTATTTATTGATCAATACACCCGCAGCGTTGTAGATATCGCCGTTTGGCATTATGAGATACAATGCACCATTGTACAATATTTTTCGAGCTTGTGAATGATTACTCTCTAGCTTTTCAACATCAGTAGAAACTTCGCAGTCCACAACAGTATAAGTAGCTTTCTGATCACCAGATTGAGTAAGTTGAATACAAGTGTTTGTTGTGAAAGTCATATCCTCAGTTTGGTTACTGTTGCCATTCCATCCTGCACCATTCTTGAAGATAATATTTAACGTTTCAGTATTTTCCGTTACTACATACCATTCACCTTCTTTGGTTGGCGTTACTTCACGTCCATCGCCACCTGTAGGCCATACCCATGCAGTGATGGTCTCAGTCCAAGCAGCAGGCACTTTGGCTTTGACTGTGATACCTTCTGCAGGAGTGTCTGGTGTATTTGGAGTGTCTGGCGTATCAGGCACTTCACCCCCTTCGCACAATGTAGTCACTTTACCATTGCAACCATTGAAGTTGTAAATACCATGCATTGTGAAAGTCAAGTCAGCAGTTTGTTTGCCGTTGCCATTCCAAATAATCATCCACGTAGAAGGATCACCTGTTGCACTTGCAGGTACCACAAATTTGAACTTCCCATCGCCCAAATGGGTAGCAGCTGCGCCAGGCCATGAACCTACTAGAGCGGTCTCTGTGCCTTTAATCCACATATACACACTAGCAGAACTGCCAAAATCTGAACCTTGGAAGAATACAGCGCGCTCATCAGCTGAGTTCAAACACATCTCAGTTTCTTGTGGTGTATCTGGTGTATCAGGAGTATCTGGCGTATCTGGCACTTCACCACCTTCGCATAACGCAGTTACTTTAGAAGTACAACTGATATTGCCCTTGTCACTACCCGTGTACATACCTTGATTCGTAAATGCAAGGTCTTTCGTTTGAGTTCCACCATCATTCCAGATAATCTTCCATGAATTATCGATAGCAGGTGCGCTTGCTGGAATGTCAAAACGATATTTGCCATTACCCAAAGAGGTAGCAGTAGTGCCAGGCCAGCCATTGGTTATTGTTCCGTTAGTGTTCCAAATATAGCAATTGATCTTCTTGCCGAAATCCGACGATTTGGTAAAGAATACAGTACGCTGATTAGTACTTGTCAAGCATGGTTCGATTGCCTCTTCAGGCTCCTCTGGAGCAGTTGGGTCATCTGTTAGTTCCTCTTCTGTACCGTCCCAGCTAGGAGTACTACCACCTACAGAAGAAGACTTATAGAGATATTTACCATCTTCACCTATCTTACCTGGTGCTTTGGTCTTATCAGTATCCAAAACATACACGCGCATATTACCCTTGCCTGAGCAATTTGCTTTCAATGTACCATTAGTTACGTTGATTACCTCACCTGTTACACAATCGGTATATTTACCATTCAAGACATTGCTAAACGTTGCACCACCAGAGATAGTTACCAACGCATAGGAATCAGTAGTAGCATCGGTATAGCGACGTTTGAATGCAAAACTTCCAGAGCAACCATCCGTAGAATATTGACCTTTACGCAAAGCGGGAACGGCTTGACGAATACGGTTGAGGCGTTGAATATGCTTTGCGAGAGGATGGTTGAGAGTAGCATTCGCATTACCTGTAGCTGTATATTGTGCAAAGTCAGTCACATTGATATCACCCTTGATATAACCACCGAAGTATGCACGACCAGTATTGATGAGTGAAGTGTTAGGTCCGTTATCTATGACACAACCTTTCTTGAATTCAATCTCAGACCCATAGTAAACACAAGGAATACCGCGGAAGGTAAACATCAGTGCCAGATTCTCTGCCCAAGTAGATTGATCTTGGTTGAAGCGAGTCTTCTCTGGAGCACCATCAGGAGCGTAATCGTGAGAATCTACGTAGGTAACATTCCATGTTGCATCGTTGTAGTATTTATCACCATGTTTTACGCCAAACGCTTCGGCAGCAGTGCGGAAGTTCCAGTGCATAGGGAAGTCTATCACGCTCAGTTGTGAGTATTTGCTGTAATCAGGTGTGTGGTAGTTATTTCCTTGCAGGAAAGCGTTGTTAGACTCTGGCATTGAAGAATCATCATTGTCATCTTTACCTTGTTGGTCAGTAGATTGGATGTTGGTGTGATTACCTTTTTGACCTTCTAAGATAACGAGATTATCCCATGATGTCTCGCTTGTATCCCATGCGTAATTCTTGCTTTCTTTCCATGTATAGTAGAATGGTGAGCAGTTCTCGTGGTTACGATAAACGACATTGCGCTCGCGTGCACAAACTTCTGCATACATAAAGAAGTCACCACCATTACGCTTCGCCTTGTATTGCTCCGCAAGTGCCTCAAACTGAGGAATGAAAGATTTGTTGAAAGTCAAACGAGAGATGTGTCCACCCGTATCAATACGGAAGCCATCCACACCCATCTTAATAAACTCACCATAACATTTCACGAGGTAGTTAGATACAGCTGGGTTCTCAGTATTCAAATCCACACAGTCACCCGCCATCTGTCCGTACCAACGAGAATAGTCATCCCAGTTCCACTCGTTGGCAACATGGTGCCAATAGTTGTGGGTATCATTATTCTTGCCCTGAGTATTCTTCATGTGCGTAAGACGCGCATCGTGTTGTTGTCCACCAGGAAGTTGGAGGTAGTTGTCTGGCAATTTACCACCATCTTTTTGGGTGATAGGAATCATACACTCGTCAATAGAACTCTGGTCTTTGGTCCAATCACGATTAAAGAGTTTGCACAGATTGGCCTCTCCGAAGTTACCCGTATGGTTGAGCACGATATCGAGGATAATCTTCATACCTTTTGCGTGCGCAGCGTCGATGAGATCCTGAAATTTCACATCTTCAGACTCGTAGCGATGGTCAACTTTAGAGAAATCATGTGCGTGATAGCCGTGGTAGTCATAACCAGAAGCGTTCTCCACGATAGGAGTAATCCAGACAGCAGTAAAGCCAAGTGCCTTGATGTAATCAAGTTTCTCGATCAAACCTTTGAAATCACCACGCCAAGCTGGGTCACCAGGGTTGTTACCGTCCCAGCAGTGTGTGTTGTTAGATGCATCACCGTCATAGAAACGGGTAGTCATCACAAAATAGATTGATTCATCACGAAAATCAGTGCGACTTGGAAACAAAGTCGCAGCCATAGTTGTAAGGCTACTAACCAAAATTAATGCAAGAAATAAAAACTTTTTCATGTGAAATATTAAATTTTCTGCAAAGTTACTCAATTTATTGAGAACAACCTTCGGTTTACCTTCTATTATATCATTTTTTCTGTTGCGAACGTTTGCAGTTATCCTATAATCCATGGATAACGCTCTTTCAATGCAACCATTTGCCTCTCCACATGCAATCTAAAACGCTCTGCTTCTTCCGAATCAGGATGCAAAAAGCGATGATGACGGTCCTGCCATAGTTGGTGCAATGTTCGCATCTCGCCTCGCGTATCTTCCGTCATATATGTTTCCACAAACCGTTGCCAAATATACTCCACCGCCACCTGAGATGGGTGTACCATATCCTCCGCATAGAAGCGATAATCACGCAACTCATCCATCATAATCTCATACGAAGGGAAATACGACTGCCCCAATTCATCCACTGCCTGCAAAAGGATGGCTTTACTCACTTGATTGGCATGCAATCCATCCTTCACATGGCGTATGGGGCTTACCGTGAAAATCCAATGCTTATCAGGCATACTTGCCACAATCGGCTGCCACATTTCCACGATTTCGTCCACCGTCAAGCACCTACGTGTAAAGCGATTAGCTGGCAACTTATGACAGTTAGCCACCACCTGACCATCCATCTCATACACCCAAGCCGTACCGAACGTGACAATCACCGTTGTTGCCTCCTTCAAAGCGCGTTGCAATCGTTCGTAACCATCCAGACAACGAGCCTGCACTGCCGCCTTATCCTTCCCCGAGAAGGTTCCATGATGCATCATAGAGTGCCATAGTCCGTTGTGATAGATAAGTCGGGAATCGGGTATCGAATGTTGAGAATCGGTAATGGACAAAGCAATCGACGCGGGATTATACAAAGTACCCAACGGATTGATAGTCGTCTGAAAATAGTGTTCCGCAAACTTTGCACCTATATTATCAGCAAAACAAGAGCCAAGCAGCAAAATCTTGTCTCCATATCCTATCTTCCTTGCACAAGGCGCAATATCTACTGATGTATATAATTTCATAATCTAACTCTTAACAGCGTTTTAGCGCATTCTAACATCTAACAGCGAAGCGGTCTAATAGCTAGTTTCTCTACTCAAAATGCATCACCTTCGCAGGACTAATCTGCGACACGATTGCAGATGGTGCTAACATAATCACCCATGCCACCAGCAGCACACCTATATTCAGCGCCACCAACCATCCCCACGGGAATGCCATGGGCACATAACTCACGTAATATATGGATGCATCCAATGGAATCACCCGTGTAAAGTATTGCAAGGCTACCAATCCCAATCCCAACACATTGCCCCATAGCATACCCTTGCCCACCAACAAGATCGCTTCATAGATAAAAATCCGACGTACAAACCGATTATGAGCGCCCAATGCCTTCAGCGTACCGATCAAGGTAATACTCTCTAATATCAAGATAATCAAACCCGTAATGATACTAAATCCCGACACACACAGCATCAACACGATGATAATCACCACATTCATATCCAGCAGATCCAGCCAACCAAATATCTGCGGATTCAACTGCTCCAAGGTCTGCGTATAAAATGCATTACCCGCCTCATCCAATCGATTAGCTGTGGCAAAATACACGCCATCGGCTGCCTCTTGCAAATGCCTCAAATCATCCACAAGTACCTCTATGCCAGACGCTTGCGACGCTCGCCAATGATTCAACTGGCGCACTAAATCTATATCGCCCAACACAAACAACCGATCCATCTCGCTCATGCATGTGTTGTAAAGCCCCGATACGTATAACTTACGCACGCGCAAGTCCTCTTGCACAAAATAGCACAATATCGCGTCACCCACAGCCAAATGCAATTGATTAGCTAATACGGTAGAAATAATCACCTCGTTCTTCTCCTCTGGCAACGAACCGCTTACTAAGTTTTCTGCAAAATAATCCCAATAATCCGTACCCTTAAAAATGATCCCTTGAAACGCACTATCAGTTTTCAATATACCTGGTTTGGAAGCAAAAGTAGATACATGTTTCACATAAGGCAATCCCCGCAGTTTCTGTAACAACGAATCCGACACTTCCACAGGTTGCAGTTCGTAGGTCGCATTATTATCAAAATTCACCACTTGGATATGACTACCAAAGCCCGCCACCTTGCGCTGAATCTCTTGTTTGAATCCCACCACCACGCATATCGCCACAATCATCACCATCACACCTATCAATATACCCCCCAGCGCCACACGCACAGCCGGACGCGATGTACGCGCCTTACCCTCCTCAGAGAAATATAATCGTTTGGCTATTTTCCACTCGGACCGTTCCATACCTCTTCTCTAAACACTAAACACTAAACTCTAAACTCCAAATACTATGGCACAGTTTTTGTACGCAATTTTACGTATGAAAAATCTGTTATATATCGTTTTATTTGCTTTGGTTACTCCTGTAGCCTCCTCGTATGCACAGCACCATCCGCAGCGTACTCCAGAGGATATTGCCCGCAAGCAAACCGAAATGATGGTGCGCGAGTTGGACATTCAAGATAGCCTCGTGCGTGACACCCTTTACCGTATGCACCTCAAGTTTGCGCTCAAACGAACTATCAGCAACACCCGTGCCGAGGCCATGCAATACATGATGGAAGCCAATGCTGAGCTACAACATATCCTTACTCCAGAGCAATACCAGCAGTTTATGAATCAGCAAGTTAATCACACACCTCACCGTCCTAAACCTCACTATAATCGTTTCACAGTCACTCCTACTGATTCTACTTCTCCACCAAACGATAGCGAACAAGCATCGCATACACCACCACCGCCACCAGGGCACCAACCATAAGTCCTCCCAGAATATCTGTGGGATAATGCACCCCAAGATACATTCTGCTATAGCAATTCGCAGCCACCCAAAGCATCAAGCCCACGGTGGCTATTTTGTTGCGCCAAATCAACGAGAAGAGCAATGCTACCGCCATCGTATTCGCTGCGTGACTACTCACAAACCCATATCGTCCACTTCTGTACCCATTCACCAAGTGCAACACACTTTCTAATTCAGGTACGCGTGTAGGGCGTGGGCGAGCTACAAGCTCCTTCAATATCCCCGAAGCAATAAAATCCGCAGCTCCTACTGCCAATCCTATCACCACAATCATCACCACACAAGCAGGCACTCGTTGCAACCACTTCACGCTCGTCATTGCAGGTTGACGGTAACGCCAAGCTAGCAAGCCAATCAATAGCAAATACAGCGGTATCCATGTTGCTTTCGCCGAAATAATCCACATCAACGTATCCGCCCATGGCGCATGCCATCCGTTGATTGCCAACAATATCTCCGTGTCAATATGTAGCAATTGCTCTAACATCTCTTAACTACAGCCCACAGGGCGATCTACCATCTACAGGCACGCAGTGCCGATCTATAAGCGCAGCGATCTAATCCTCATTCAACAACACCGCCGTATGGCATGCCACTACGCCAGCAGTCTCCGTACGCAAACGCGAACGTCCTAACCCCACAGGTACAAAGCCTTCTTTGATAGCCAGTTCCACTTCTTGTTCCGAGAAATCACCTTCAGGACCAATCAATATAAGCACATCCCTACCCTTGCGCAGCGCGTCTTTGAGTTCACGTTTCTCATCCTTGTAGCAATGGGCGATAAACTTGTCTATATTCTCATTGCCACCGTATTGCTGCATGAGTTCCGCGAAGTCCGTCAGCGGATTTAGTTTCGGCAAATAGGGTGTGAGCGATTGTTTTGCAGCCGAAAGGATAATTTTCTCCAATCGGTCATTGCGCAGATTCTTACGCTCCGAGAAACGGCACAATAGCGGCGTAATCTCATCCACACCAATTTCTGTGCATTTCTCCACCATCCATTCCAATCGCTCGATATTCTTCGTTGGAGCAATCGCTATATGCAAGTAGATATTGTGCGTTTTCTCTTGCTTCTCTTGGCTCAACACCTCAAACTCGCAATGGCGAGGGTGCGGATTCGTGATACGCGCATGGTAGGTTGTCCCACGCCCATCGGTCAGCAGTATCTCATCGCCACGGTCATAGCGCAATACACGCACACAATGCGCAGACTCCTCCTCGCTGAGGAAATGACTGGCCTCTATATCTGGAGTGTAAAACAAATACATTGTCGTTTTTCCTTTATATTTTCCTTGTCAATTACGCACTATTCACGCACAATACACGGACAATAGACGCACAATACACGTACTATTCCTTTCACTTCCGTGGCGGAGCAGTGGCGAATCTACTATAGTTCGCTTTCCTTCATTCTTTCTGCATTCTCCGCCACTTGCAACGCATCAATCACACCCTGTATATCGCCGTCCATAAAGGCAGTCAGGTTGTAGATCGTATAACCGATACGGTGATCCGTAATACGTCCTTGAGGGTAGTTGTAGGTGCGAATCTTTGCCGAACGATCACCCGTACTAACCATCGTCTTACGGCGAGCAGCAATATCGTCGATATACTTCTGATGCTCCTTATCATAGATCTGCGTACGCAAACGCGACAAAGCACGCTCCTTATTCTTGGGCTGATCACGCGTCTCGGTACACTCGATCAAAATCTCTTGCACCTCGCCCGTGTTAGGGTTCTTCCAGTTATAGCGCAAGCGCACACCCGACTCCACCTTGTTCACGTTCTGACCACCGGCACCGCCACTACGGAAGGTCTCCCACTTGATCTCGCCTTCGTTGATATGCACCTCAAACTCGTCCGCCTCTGGCAACACCGCCACCGTTGCAGCCGATGTATGCACACGACCTTGGGTCTCGGTCACGGGCACACGTTGCACACGGTGCACGCCCGATTCGTATTTCAATGTGCCATACACATTCTCGCCAGACACATTGAAGATAATCTCTTTGTACCCCCCCACAGCACCTTCTGAGAAACTACTCACCGTCATCTTCATGCCGTGTGTCTCAAAGTATTTGCTGTACATGCGGAACAAGTCGCCCGCAAAGATACTAGCCTCATCACCACCTGTTCCTGCGCGAATCTCCATCACCACGTTCTTGCCGTCCTCTGGGTCTTGAGGCAGCAGCATCAGCTTCACTTCCTCCTCCAATGCAGGAATCTGTGGTTCCAACTCGTCGATCTCCGCACGTGCCATCTCACGCAAATCGGCATCCGACTCATTGTAGAACAGCTCTTTGGCTTCCGCCAAGTTATTCACAGCTTTCTTGTACTTCTCTGCCGACTCCAATACGCGCTCCAAGTCGCGGTACTCGCGGTTCAAACGCACATAACGTGCCTGATCGGCTATCACCGAAGGGTCAGTAATCAGCAAGCTCACCTCGTGAAACTTCGCCTCCAATCCATCTATTCGTTCTAATATATCCATAATTCTTACCTTATCGCCTCATCGCCTTATTGCCTCATCGCCTCTCCCCTCCCTTTAGGGAGGGGCTGGGGGTAGGCTCTTATCGCCTACCGCTGCCCCGCAGCAGTTTCCCAATACGCATCATCTGCCACAATCCCTTCCGAACGCAATTTCAAGTTCTCCACAAATCGCACCAATCGCCAATCAATGGTCTCACTATACACCTTGCGCGAAATAAATATGCGGAAGAACCAACCGAACTTCACATGCACATCCATACCTATCTTCGCACTCTTCGCGCCCGTTGGTAACACATGAAACGTTCCATATGCCTCTTTTATCAGCGTACCCGCATAGTGAATATCCACGCGTATATCACGCTGCGCTCCCTGCATCGAATCCGTCACTTGACTCTCTATCACCACATCCTTGAGAAACGGCTTTTCATTCACCAGCACATCCAGCACCAGTTTACTATACTGCTTCTCAGGCACATACTCCGACGCCTTCCAAATCAAGTAAAATGCATTTTTCTTGGCATCCTCTTGCTTACCCAAACCCGCAAAAAACTGCTCTGACAGCATCTCCGGATCGGTCTGCAAGTAGTATATCATCGAATCAATCACCACATTGCATGCCTCAGCACACGTATCCACCTCTGTCTCATACCGCGTATGAAACATACCATCCGACAACGTCGTCAATACCGAAAACAATATCGCAAATACCATCTCTATCTAACTTCTAACAGCCCATAGGGCGCGGTCTAACTTCCAACAGCGCAGCGGTCTCACACTCAATCCTTCGCATTGAGCGTGCGCTCCATATTCTGCTCACGGTGAATCAATTGCACCTCCACGCCAAACTTCTCATTGATATGCTGCGCCATCTTCTCCGCCGAATACACCGAACGGTGCTGTCCGCCTGTACAGCCAAACGACACCATCAAGTTCTGGAAACCACGATCCATATAGCGTTTCACCGAGAAGTCCACCAACTGATACGCTTGCTCCAAGAATGGCTGCATCTCGCCGTCCTCCTCCAAGAACTGTATCACAGGCTCGTCCATACCTGTAAAGTGGGTATAACGCTCGTACTTACCAGGGTTGTTCACCGCACGGCAGTCAAACACAAATCCACCACCATTGCCAGAAGGGTCAGCAGGAATACCTTTCTTATACGAGAAGCTCATCACCCTCACTACCAATGGCTTACGCACACCCACGTCCTTAAACTGCTTCATCTCCGTCATCTTCTGCAGCACCTCTATCAAATACGGATAATCCTCGCTCGCATGCTTCAGCAGGTGACGCAAGTTATCTATCGCAAATGGAATGGATTGCAAGAAGTGGGGTTTCTTCTCGAAGTACCCTCTAAAGCCGTATGCACCAAGCACTTGCATCGTGCGGAACAGCACAAAGTGCTTCAGCGTTTCATAGAACACTTCTTTATCTACAGGCATATACTTCTGCAATTCTTCAAGATATACCTCCACCAATTCTTCGCGCAGGTCAGGATGGAAGTTCGCCTTAGCTTGCCAGAGGAACGATGCCACATCATAGAACACCGGACCTTTTCTTCCCCCTTGGAAATCAATAAAGTATGGCACCACTTCCCGAACTTCTGAACCTTCTGAACTCTCCACCACTTTCTCCACCACCATCACATTACGCGATTGGAAATCGCGGTACATAAACGCATTCATCCTGTTTTGCAATAGGATATATGCCAAACGCTCAAACTCGTTCTCCAATTTATCTTCCTGGAACTCCAAGCCGGTTGCCTTCAAGAAGCAATACTTAAAGTAGTTCAAATCCCACAAGATAGAACGCAAGTTAAACTCAGGCTGTGGATAACATTGGTTAAAGTCAAACTCCTCTGCACCAGTCACTTGGAAACGCGCCAACGCACGCATCGTCTCGCGCAACATATCCTTCTCTTTCGCACTGAACACACCCGTCTTTCTACCCTCTGCGATATAGTCAAACAGCAGCACATTGCCCAAATCTTGCTGCACATAGTTCATCTCATCATCGCTCACCGCCAGCACCTTAGGCACATTCAGCCCTTTCTTCATAAAATGCTCTGCCATATAGAGAAACGCATGATTCTCGTCCTTCGAAGTACCCTGCACCCCGATGAGCGAAGTAGTCTTATCTTCACTCTCAATGCGGTAATACCTGCGATTGCTACCCGAAGCGGTCAAAGCTGTTTGTTCACCTGCTTTCTTACCCGTTGCTTCAAAAAATAATAGACTTAATGATTGTGCCATAGTTATCCAATGTAAAATAGGCTACAAAGGTAGTAAAAAAAACGAATATACGCAAGAAAAATCAAAGATTTTTATACATTTCCTAAAATACACAAAAAAAGACACCCTATCGGATGTCTTTTGTGTCCTCCCAGGGACTCGAACCCTGGACCCACTGATTAAGAGTCAGTTGCTCTACCAACTGAGCTAGGAAGACGTGCTCTTTTTCAAAAGCGGGTGCAAAGGTACTGCTTTTTTTTGACACAACCAAATATTTTTGAAAAAAAGTGCATTTTTCTGTTTTTTTTTGCCAATTTCGTAAATTTATTGTAACTTTGCAGCAGAATATTCATTTTTAATTCAACGTTCTATGAAAAACTATTCAGATTATCATGCGCAAGCGCAAGAGACATTGAAAAATCATTGGGGCATAGTAGCCTTGATGCAAGCACTCCTTATTATAATCTCCGTGCTCATATCTGGTTCGGGAGCTATAGTTGAGTTTTATCCACAATACCAGGCACTCAGCGCATTTTCATCATTAGGATCATTCTTGGTGCTACCGCTGCAAGTAGTCTTCTACAACGTTCTCCTGCGTGCCGTACGTCATAGCGATGGTAATTGGTGGGACAACGCATGGGAGATCATTCGCAAGCAATATGGTAAATTCCTACTAGCAGAATTAGTAAGAATCATCATACTAGTAGTAGTAAGCATCTTTACCCTACTCATAGGCGGTATCATTCTGGCCTATGCTTACGCCATGGTGCCTTATCTCCTACACGACTACCCAGAGCTATCCATACGCGAAGCGATGAAGATCAGTCGCGAAATGATGCGCGGACACAAGTGGGAGCTCTTTATCCTCGACCTAAGCTTCATCGGATGGTTTATTTTAGGTATACTTACCTTCGGTATCGGAATACTTTTTGCACAACCATACCAACTCACCGCACGCGCAGCTTTCTACGATGATCTGAGAGCAGAAAAACTTGTAGAAGAAGCCGATAATACACAAGAAACTATTGAAGCATGAGAGCCATGATCTTCGCCGCGGGCTTGGGCACACGCCTCAAACCGCTGACCGACACCCTGCCTAAGGCACTTGTGCCACTCGCAGGCAAGACCCTACTCCAGTGGCAGATCGAGCGCCTCAAGGCGGCAGGCATCACCGACATTGTGGTGAATGTCCACCATTTTCCAGATATGATTATCAACTACTTACGCGATAACGACAACTTCGGTTGTCGTATCGCCGTAAGCGACGAGCGCGACATGCTCCTCGAAACAGGTGGCGGCCTACGCAAGGCTAAAGAATTACTAACCTCATCACCAACCTCTCTCCCCCTGCAGGGGGAGTTGGAGGGGGCTCCCATCCTCATCTGCAACGTCGATATCCTCTCCAACATCGACCTCCCAACCCTGCTCCAGGCGTATAATCCCGAGGAGATGGGCGTAGTCGTAGTCAGCCCACGTGATACGCAGCGCTATTTACTCTTCGACGAGACCAATCGCCTCTGTGGTTGGACCAACATCGCCACTGGCGAAATCCGCCCCGCCTCCTTAGTATCCTCACTCAACATTCTACCACCTACAGGCGAAGCCGACCTACAGGCGAAGCCGACCTACCAACTACAGCGCAGCGATCTATCCCCCCTCGCTTTCTCCGGCATGCAGGTACTCAATCCGCGTATCTTTGATGTGATGGATAAGGTAGTTGCTGAGAAAGGCGATAAGTTCTCGCTCATCGACCTCTACCTCAGTATTGCAGAAAAAGAAATTCTCAGGGCTTTTATCCCCGAGAATTACCGTATGATGGATGTAGGCAAGATCGCCCAACTCTCCGAAGCTGAATCCTTCGCCGCCAGCCTCTAATCACTACTATCTACAGCGTAGCGATCTACAGCGTAGCGATCTACAGGCGAAGCCGTCCTACAGCGCAGCGATCTGTCAGCAATACTGACTCGGAACTATCATCTGCAACGCCCCTTTCATGCAGGTCACCTGGCATGGACCACTCACGTCCATCACAATGCCATCGGCCTCAAACGACTGGTGCTTCTTCGTGTGCATCAGTATGTTATCCGACACTATTGGATGGATAAATGGTAGCTCATGCAAACGCCCGTCAAACAGGCGAGGAACTGCTTGCAAGATCTCTTTGAACGAAGGTGGTGTTAAGAACATCGCATGCAACACCCCATCGCATGGATCTGCATCGGGATTCAGTTTCATACCGCCTCCCACATACGAACCATTCGCAATACTGGTGACAAACATTTTTCCCTCCACCACAGTCTTGCCATCCACATCCAATCGCAAGTGTGGATTCTTGTACTTCGTCAGCGACCAGATGAGTGCAAAGAAATAGTTAACATGGTGACTACCAATATAATACTTCAGCTGCTCAGCCCCTCTACATACCATCGGCTCAATACCAAATCCCAGCGAATTGATGAAATAGCGATGATGCTCAATGTTGTTGCGCCAATACGTCACGCAGCCCACATCAATCGGTTTAGAATGTCCTTGAAAGAATATATCCAGCGAGCGCTTAAAGTCTTTGTTCAGTCCCCAGTGACGTGCAAAATCATTACCCGTACCGCGTGGCATCAGTCCAAACTGTATCTTCGCGCGTTGCTCAGGTGTGATGTCTGCGCGCATAATACCGTTGATCACCTCGCTGAGCGTACCATCGCCGCCTAATACCAGGATTTGCGTACAGCCCTTCTCCTCCACCAGCTCACGCGCGAGTTCTATCGCGTGGTTAGCATATTTCGTCACTCGATATATAAATGGCTGACGTCTTGCTTTCAGCAGTTTCCATAGGTATAGGCGTTGCATACGAAACGCACGCTTACCAGATTTGGGGTTAATAATAATTCCTAACATAGTGTTTTGCAATAACTTATTAACGATTTCCACCCATATCAATCCACAAATACCCTGCAAAGGTAGCAAAAAAAAAGCATATATGCAAGCATTTTAGTCTAATACTACATAATTTTCACTTTTTTCCCTATCACTCCCACCAATTATCCCAATTCGACTAATTCGACCAATCAGCCCAATCCCTCCCTCCACTGTTCACTAAATTTTGTTTTGGGTCACTAATGCAACGTGTTGCATTCTTATGAGCCAAAAACAAAAGTTCACCTCGAATTGACATGAATTGACATTGCAATTGACACTAATTGTTTTTAATTTTGGTAGTGAACAATCCAATTTTTTTACATAATGCAATTGTCTTAATTGTCTATTATAATTGTCTACGTTGTCTTTCAATACAATTCCTGTGATTTTTATAGCGAAGCGTATTTTTGTTTAATAGAGAATCCATTTTGTTTTGGGTCACCAATGCAGCGTGCTGCATTCTTATGAGCCAAAAACAAAACTCCACCTCGAATTGACATGAATTGACATTGCAATTGACACTAATTGTTTTTAATTTTGGTAGTAATCCATTTTTTTACATAATGCAATTGTCTTAATTGTCTATTATAATTGTCTACGTTGTCTTTCAATACAATTCCTGTGATTTTTATACATTTCTATAGCGAAGCGTATTTTTGTTCCTAAAAGAAATCACCGTAAACAAAAAAAAAACAACGCCCACATTACTGTAGGCGTTGTTTTTCTCTTATTGCTCGTTCTTACTTGAAGTAAGCTGCAACTTTCTCGTTCTCAACGATTTCCTCTTGGAAGATGTAAGCACCCGTTTTAGGGCTCTTCACCATCTTGATGCACTTAGTGTGGTTACGACCTGCGTTACCAGTGTGCAATGTAGCGACCGCTTTCTTTGCCATAGTTCTAAGCCTTTCTTAATTTAGGGGTTAATTACTTGATCTCCTTGTGTACTGTGTACTTCTTGAGGATCGGATTGTACTTCTTCAACTCCAAACGATCAGGAGTGTTTTTGCGGTTCTTCGTGGTGATGTAACGCGAAGTTCCTGGCATACCGCTGGCCTTGTGCTCGGTGCACTCCAAGATTACTTGGACACGTGCTTCTTTAGTTTTCTTTGCCATGACGATTCCTCCTTAGCATTCGTAAATTTTAATGTACCCTTTCGCACTTGCTTGCTTCAATGCAGCATCCAAGCCGATTTTGTTAATTGTTCTCAGACCAGCTGCACTCACGTTCAGCATGATCCATGCATCTTGTTCTACCCAGTAGAACTTCTTGTGGAACAAGTTCACATCAAACGTACGCTTTGTGTGACGTTTGGAGTGCGAAACATTGCATCCAACCATGGCTTTCTTGCCGGTAATTTGACAAATTTTTGACATTTTATTTAGTATTTTAGTTTATTTCATGTTAAAACCCACTGCTCCACCCCGCATAACCCATTTATCCTCAACTACATACGCGCATTTCTCCCACAATCCAATCCATACTATACGCGAAAAATCGTGCAAAGTTACTACTTTTTTTTCACATGACCAAATGTTTTTGCATTTTTTTATAAAAAATCGCACATTTATATATTTATCACGCATGCGTTTGCGCGTACTACTTTTTTTTATTACCTTTGCGCTTTCGACTAAAATGTTTGATTTTTATGACTAACACTCGCTTATTCACACTCATCACCCTCATCGCTTTGCTGCCTCTGCGCCTCATCGCTGCCATCGACATGCAAGCGCACGTAGGCTCCGACGAAGGCAAAGCTGCCTATACTGACTATATCGCCGAGCAAAACGCCTACTATACAGGCACTTATGCTTACTCTTCCCTCATCTCCCTCACCAACGACGTCCTCTTTGGGCGACTCAACGAGAGGATGGGTAATCCTTGTCGCCTAGATCAATCTGGCTATAATTATGACAAACTTCGCGACTACTACGTCTCCGTTGACCGCGACCTCAACACGCCAGGAAATATCATTAGCTTTTATGACGGATCATCCATGAACGGAACCTGGGACGGAGGAAAGACCTACAATCGCGAACACACTTGGCCTCAATCCAAGGGTGCAGACAGCGGTATAGACATGGGGCACGATATGCAATCGGTGCGTCCTGCAAGCGTATCCGTCAACTCAGGACGTGGCAACACCGCATACGGAGAAGGAAATGATTACTACAACCCCGACACCGACAAAAAAATTGGAGGCATAAAAAACCCCGCATATAACCCCACTAACCTTGGCACTTACCGTGGCGACTGCGCGCGTGTCATTATGTATGACTACCTGATGTACGGCGAAGCAGGAGGACACAAGAATGACTATTGCAACGGCATTGCTCAATTGCTCAGCAAGTTTGGAACTAGTGGTCTTTTCGAATCCCTCCACATCATGCTCAAGTGGCACCTACAAGACCCACCATCACTCACCGAGATGGTGCGCAACGATGGTGCGCAAGACTACCAGGGCAACCGCAACCCACTCATCGACTATCCCGAACTAGCCATCCAAGTCTTCCTTGACGATGGCATCACCACCTACACCGTCACCGAGTCATCCGCTGCCACCATGTGGCCAGCTCATCACTATACCCTCTCCGACGGCTTCATCGCCTACCTCACCAACAACGACGGCTCACACCCTCAAAATATCAAGGTCACAGGCGCCACCACCTATACCTACGACAAGTCCATCGGACGTCTCACCGTCAGCAAAGTCACTGGCAACATGACCATCTCTGACGTCGCTGGCAGCACCCCTGACCCCGATCCTGATCCAGAACCAGACCCAGCCACCTATACCGTCACTTGGATGGCTAACGGCGCAGCATATCACACCGCCACTTACAACGGCACACAAACCATCCAACTCCCCGCAGCCCCTACTGCATGCGACGGATATACGTTTGTCGGCTGGACCACTGAGGCAAATTACTCCAACCCATTCTGCGCACCAGGTGACATCTTTACCTCGGCAACACACAAGGTAACCTCCAACCTCACCTACTACGCTGTATTCAAGAAAGACTAATCCGCCCCATTTGACCAATCCGACCAATTAGTCTTATTTGACCAATTAGCCCAATCCCCCCATCATAACAAATCGCACAGAATTATAAATTTTTGTGCGATTTGTTTGCGTATATCAATTATTCTTTGTACCTTTGTAGCGTCTTTTCAAAAGAAAACGGTTAAGACACTCTGTTTGATGAAGACAAAGCTTTGTATATCAGTCGATTAAATACCAGACGTGTATAGTCCCCCTATGCCGCCTGTGTGTTTTATTATATATTGTACGTGCACGCCCACGCGTGCACACACATGAGCCCAAAAGCAGATGACCGATCAGAACCACATAAGTCTATTCGAAGGCAAGCAAGTGCGCTACCTTTGGGACGAGGAGAAGCAGCAATACTTCTTCTCCGTGGTTGACGTTATCCAAGTCCTGACGGATAGCCCCCGTCCCCGCAAATATTGGAACGCTCTAAAAACCAAGCTACAAGCAGAAGGAAGTGAAGTGTCCCAAAATATGGGACAGTTGAAACTCCCCGCTCCTGATGGCAAAATGCGCCTCACCGACGTAGCCACCACCGAGCAGCTTTTCCGCTTGATTCAGTCCGTGCCTAGCAAGAAGGCGGAGCCGTTCAAGTTGTGGTTAGCTGAGGTAGGACGCCAACGCTTAGAGCAGTTGCAAGACCCTGAGTTGAGCATTGAGCAGGCTATCCGCGACTATCGCCGTTTGGGCTATTCCGAGTCATGGATCAACCAACGCATCAAGACCATTGAGGTGCGCAAGGGGCTGACGGATGAGTGGAAACGTGGTGGCATGACTGAGGAGCGTGACTATGCGATACTCACGGATATCATCTCCAAGGCGTGGAGTGGTATGACCACCCGCGAGTACAAAGCGCACAAGGGATTACGCAAGGAGAATTTGCGAGATAACATGACCAATGTGGAGTTGATGCTCAATGGTCTGGCGGAGGTAGCAGCCACCGAGTTGAGTCAGCGCGAGAACCCGCAAGGCTTCCAAGCCAATGCACAGGTCGCGCAGCGGGGTGGCAATGTGGCGCATGTCGCTCGCGAGCAGTTGGAGCATGAGTTAGGCAGGACGGTTATTTCCGACAAGCGTGCAGTGCATTTCACCACTCCGCCCGACGAACTACCGCTGGCCACTATAGAAGAATAACCAATTAGCCCCATCTGACTAATTAGACCAATTCGCCCAGCAACCAAACTTTGAAACAGCGCACAGCGCGTAAAACATTGAAACATTGAAACTTTGAGGCGCAAGCCGAGATAAACAACAGACAATTATGGCAACTTATTCATTAAAAATTAACGAGCGTTCGACACAGGGACAAGCCCTATTGGCGTACTTAGAGGCTCTGAAGATTGATGTCAAGAGAATTCCTTCTGTTCGTACACAAAAGAGTAGTTACGAGCGTTCGATGGATGATATTAAGCATGGTCGTATCGAGAAATTTGCGTCTGCGGACGAAATGTGCAAATCATTAGGTATTTGATTAGATGTATAGTGTTCAAATGACCAAAACGTTCCGCAAGAATGCCGAACTATGTAAGAAACGCGGATACGAGATGCAGCTTTTAAGTGAGGCGATCCACCTATTAGAAGCTAATGGGTGTCTTCCTGCCTCGTACCGTCCGCACAAGTTATCAGGAAACTACGAAGGTACTTGGGAGGCGCATCTAAAAGGCGATTGGTTGCTATTGTGGAAACAAAATGATATAGAGTTAGTTTTGTTGTTCACGGGTACAGGAACCCATTCGGATATTTTCTAGCCCAATTAGACTAACCTACAAGAAGCATTCCCCCAGTGTATTGCCCCTTGTATGCCACCTGATTTGATTGGAACCTCATTGGAACCTGATTGGAACTTGATTGGAACCTCACCGTATGTCCCCCGTAGGATCCCCGAGTGACAACCGAGGGTACATAAGGGATAAACAATATATTACAAACCCTAAATACAGGAAACAATAAACATCCTCTTCGCTAAGGATTCGGCATCCCTTCGGCAGAAGACAAAACAAAACAACGCGCTTTGGGCGTATACAAAACGATAAGACATGGCAACGCCTCATTTTGTAAATAGAGAAAACATGATCGCTGACAGCGAATACATCCAATGGCTTTCGGATGTAAAGAAGCGCTTTCGCCAGAGCCAAGGACGCGCTCTTGTAAAAGTAAATGCAGAAATGCTTGACTTTTACTGGAGTATCGGTCGCGACCTTGTTATGCTCAAAGCAGAAGCACGATGGGGAGATGGTGTTGTCAAACAATTTGCATTTGATATGCGAGAAGCTTTTCCTGAGGCAAGTGGCTTCTCGTATTCCAATGTGAAGTATATGAAACAATGGTATTTGTTTTATAATCAGCAGCTTGAAAAAAGCCAACGACCCGTTGGCCTTTTTGAAAATAAGGACGAATACAGCCAATTGGAAAAAAGCCAACGACCCATTGGCTTTTTACCAATGCCAGAAATGTTTGGACGTATTCCTTGGGGACATCATATAGACATCGTTAGTCGTTCTACCACTTTAGACGAAGCTTTGTTCTATGCAAAATATCAACAAACCGCTTGGCGTCGCGACATACCAATTAGAGGAAGTAGTAGAACGAACAGTAAAAGAAATTGAAATGCGTAAACACTAACTCATATAACTAATCCGACAGCGAAGCGGTCTGACAGTGCAGCGGTCTAACAGCCAAAGGCGGTCAAACAGCAAAGCGGTCTTAAAAAAGCTAATAATAAAAACAACAACGATATGAAAAATTCTACTTTTTCTGCCCAAGTGGCAAACAATCTCTTAACGCTATTGCAAGGGTATAGCAAGACTATACGCCTCTTGCTCGTCATGTTACTAACCCTAACGGCAAGTACTACGTGGGGTGCGGAGGTAACTTACACAGTAAGTTCTACTTCTGCTGTTACTAAAACAGGAACTGCACCAGCTGGAAGTAGTGCTACCTACACAAGTACCTATACAACTAAATGCCAATTAATAAAGGACAAGAGCATGACTCTTACTCTGTCTGGTTATGATGGATGTAAAATAACAGGCTTAACGTTAAGCATGAAGTCCAATAAAAGTGCTGGTGCTGGTAACATGTCAATGAAAATAGGGGCTACCACTATATCGTCCATAGCAACAGCTAATTTCAATAATGCTACTTGGAATGGTGCTTATTCACAATCGTATGTAGATGTAACTCCATCTGTAACTGCAACCACAGTTGGTAATGGACAGAATATTGTCATTACAATTGCTGCAACAGTTAACTCACTATATTGTGAATCCTTCACTCTTACTTACACCACCTCTGGTGGCGGAGCTACAACCCCAACACAACTCGCTGCTCCTACGGGATTGACAGCAAATAACATCACATCTTCAGGAGCAACCCTTTCATGGAATGCAGTTGCAAATGCAAGTAGCTATACTCTTCAAGTTTATGGTGAAAATGATGACGTTATAGCGGAATATACAGGACTTACTCAAACCACTAAAGAAGTATCTGGATTAGAACCTAAAACCTATTATGTATGGGGAGTTACAGCTATTGGTAACGGCACCACATACGAAGATAGTAATGAGGAAACTGCCGAGTTCACCACCTCTGCTGCTGCAGGCGGTGATGGTGGTAAAGAAACTTGGACACTTGTTACTAACGCATCTAATTTGGAAGCTGGTGACCAAATTGTTATTGCTGCGAAAGATTACAATTGTGCTATCAGTACGACACAAAATAATAATAATCGTGGACAAGCAACCATTACAAAATCTGGTGATAATATTACTTTTGGTTCTGATGTACAAATACTTACTCTTGAAGCAGGCACAAAAAGTAGCACCTTCGGTTTTAATACAGGCAGTGGCTATCTTTATGCTTCTTCTAGTTCTGGAAATCAACTAAAAACCCAAGCTACCAATAATGACAATGGTAGTTGGTCTATTTCTATTTCAAGTGGTACAGCTACAATAAAAGCAAACGGTACTAACTCACGCAATATAATGCAATACAATCAATCAAGTAGTTTGTTTGCTTGCTATGGTTCTGCCTCTCAAAAAGCACTTGCGATATACAAAAAAGTAACTTCTTCTGGTGGCGACGACCCAGAACCAGTTATCGTTAAAACTCTCAAATCTATTGCGGTTACTGGTATGACTACTACCTTCGAGCAAGGGGATGTGTTCAAATTTGACGGAACTTGTACAGCTACTTATAGTGTTACTAAGGACGGTGCTGCTCAAGCAGACGAAACAGCAGAGGTGACTCCTACAAATGTTTCTACACCTGATATGAATCAAATAGGTACTCAAACTGTATATGTTACTTATTCTGAGGGTGGTGTTGAAAAAACTGATGATTATAAAATTACCATTACAGAAAATACCGTAACCGCTGGTGAGTACTGTATCACTCCTAACAATGAGTTCTGGGGAACTAACTTTAATGGTTCTCTTTCAGGCGAGGCTCTTAATCAAACATATACTGGCAGACAAGATGATATTACTATACAATATGCAAAGGGTAGTTCACAATATATGTACATCAATGATTCTCAAACTCGCGTATATGGCAATAACTCTTTAACATTCTCAGTTCCTTCTAGCTATGTAATCACAGCTATTGCATTTACGGCTGACGGAAATAACTGGAATGGAACTCATACCTCAAATGTAGGTTCAATGACTGATTCAAAGAATTGGGAAGGTTCAGCAAAAGAGGTGACAATCACTTTTGGTGGTAATTGCCGTATTACAAAAATCTGTGTAACATACGAGGAACTTGATTTGACCTTACCTTCTGCTCCTACATTTAATCCTGAAGCAGGAACATACAACGCAGTACAAAATGTAACCATCTCTGCTGAGGCAGGAACAACCATTTACTATACATTGGATGGAACAGACCCAACAACTGCTTCTGATGTATATGCTTCTGCAATTGAAATTAGCGAAACTACAACTGTGAAGGCTATTGCGGTTAAAGACGAGAAAGTTAGTCCTGTAGCTACTGCAACCTATACCATTAATTTGCCATTAACAACAATGGATCAAATTTTTGCCAAAGCAACTGCAGTTGGTAGTACAGCTACATCAGTTGAAATCACATTTGGAAATTGGGTTGTAACAGGTGTTAAGGGTTCAAACGCATATCTAACAGACGGAACAAAAGGTCTGATTATCTACACAGCTTCTCATGGATTCGTAGTAGGTGATGTCCTTTCTGGAACAGTTGCATGTAAAGTACAATTGTACAACGGTTCATCGGAACTTACTGAGTTGGTAAAAACAACTGAAGGTTTGACCGTAACTACTGGTGGTACTGTAACTCCTGTCGTAGTGAATGATGTGACTACATTAAATGGTGTAAACACAGGTTCTGTAATCAAAATTACAGGTCCATGTACAGTAGATGGTTCTAATTATTATGTTGCTGGAGTTCAACTTTACAACTCTTTGTTCGCATATACCAATCCTGAAGATGGATATAACTATGAATGTACAGGTATTTATCTACAATACAACACCACCAAAGAAATCCTCCCTCGTAAGGCAGAAGACTTGGTTAAGATTGTTACTCAGCAACCTGCTGGTATTAAATTCGAAACTACCGAATATACCGCTAATGTTGGTGAGGCGTTTGAGACTCCAGTGCTTACCAACCCTAATGGATTGACAGTTACCTACTCTACCAGCGATGCTTCTAAAGCTACTGTAAATGCCACAACGGGTACCGTAACTATCGTTGCAGAAGGTATAGTGACGATTACAGCCACATTTGAAGGTAACGCATCATACAATGCTGGTACAGCTTCTTATACCATCACAATCAGTGACCCTTCAAAACTCATCGCAGAATTACCATTTAATTTTAATGGCGGTAGAGAAGATATCGAAAGCAAAAATGGTATGTCTCAATCTGGATTGGGTACTGATTATAACTCTGATCTCAAACTCAAATTTGATAATACAGGCGACTGGGTAGTTATCCGTTTTAATAGCGAGCCAGAGAAGTTGAGTTATGATATTAAAAACAACTCATTTAGTGGCGGTACATTCTCAGTACAAGAGTCTGCTGATGGCGAAACTTATACTGATGTTGCAGTATACACTACAATTGAGGGAACTCAAAACGAAGAGTATATATTATTGCCAAACTCTCGTTATGTGAAATTTATTTACACAGAAAAAACAACTGGTAATGTTGGTTTGGGTAATATCAAGATTACTAAACCTGACCTCCGTCAAGAGGCTGGTATCGCATGGAGTACTGAATCTGTTGAAATTACTGTTGGCGAAGACTTTACTCCACCTACACTCTCTAACCCTAATTCAGTATCTGGTATCACTTATGAATCAAGCAATACAGATGTGGCTACCGTGAATAATGCAGGTGTTATCACTTTGAAAAAAAGTGTAACTGGTACCGCTATTATCACCGCCACCTTTGCTGGTAATGAGGATTACAAACCAGCAGAAGTTTCCTGTACTATTACTGTAAATGCTCTTTATACCGTCACTCTGAATCCTAACTATCCTGCGGGCAAGACAGGTACCTTCAAAGATAAAGAAGGAAACACCGTTAACGGCAATCTTGTTATTTCTCTTCCTGAAGGAACTAAAAAACAACCAATAGCAGATCTCTACTCTTCTATCTCATTGGACGGCTATATATTCGAAGGCTGGTACGAAGCTGCGGATGGAGACGCCCATCGAGAAAATACAGGCGATATTTCGAAAGATATCACTTTCTATGCCCATTGGAAAGTGCCATATACTGTCACCTTCATTACTGGTACAAGTACTACTATAGAACCTATAACAGAAACAACTGCTGATGGTATTAAATTACCTGCAGCAACCCTCGTAGATTGCAGTAATTGGGGATTCCTTGGTTGGGCAGAAGCTGCTATCGAATCTGAAACCAAGGATGCCCCAGCATCAATCTTATATGGAGGTTCTACCTACAAACCCACAGGCGACATTACTCTCTATGCTATATACAAACGAGTAGAAGGTGGAGGTGGTGGAGAAGGCACCAAAGCAACACTGACATTTGACGATACATCCAAACGTACTACATTGACTACAGAACAACAAGTTTGGACAGAAAATAATATTACTCTAACCAACGATAAAGCAAGTTCTACTTCTGACATCATTGATAGCTCAAATCCTACTCGTTTCTATAAAAATTCCAAAATTACTGTTAGTGCTCCTGAAACTATCACAAAGATAGTAGCAACAACTTCTGGTGGTGATTATACAACTGCATTAGTTAATTCAGTAGGAGGAGGGGCTACCTCTGACGGTAACACTGTAACGATTACCACTTCTGCTTCAAGCGACACATACACAATACAACTTACAGGAGGACAAACTCGTTTGTACTCTATCACCGTCACATATGGTGGTGGTCTCTCTACTTCGTATTACCACAGCACACCTAATTGCCAAGTGACTATCACCTATTATGGTTTTGGAGGTGGATATACCACAGATTGTGAAACAGATCCTGTAATAGTAATCACAAAAGGTGATACCTATCAAATTCCTAATTGCGAACCAACGGATTATGACAACACATTAAACCGTACTTTCGCTGGTACATGGAACACCCAAGCGAATGGCAAAGGTACAGAGTACGAGCCTGGTGATGAATTTATCGTAAATAGCGACATCACCCTCTACGCACAATGGAAACTTGAAACTACTGGTAATATTACCCTACCTGCTGATAAAGAAGACCTCGCTACTACCGACATCGTAGTCACTGGTGGTAAGACTCTCACCATTCCAGAGGGCAAAACAATCACCATCAACTCCCTCACCCTCAAAGGCGGTCTCATAGGCGATGGCAAATCTGGTAATTACGCTATGCCTAGTGTTTGGGTTCCAAAAGGTGCTACATTAGTAAGAAAGAACACCACTATCAACCTTGATTTGGTAGTCAACAGCAAGAGTTGGTATCCATTTGCAGTACCATTTGCAGCAACCATTAATGCTAACGTTGAATATCTCGAACCAACCTTAGCAGCGGCTTCCGAATATGGCACCCACTTTGCTATCAAGACCTACGACGGCGCACGTCGCGCAGAAGAGGGTGTTGACCAAACCAACAACTGGGTACAACTCAACCGCAACGAGAAATTACAACCTGGTGTAGGTTATATCATCTCAGCACTGACCTATCCTAACAAGGATACCGCTACTATCCGTATCCCTATGACTGTGGACAACGCATGGTTAGCAAATGGCGAGCTAACAACTGTCAATGAGGTTACCCGCAACCAAGTTGCCGTTACCGCATATACTGGCAAAGCAAGTGATCCTAACAATGGAGGTCACCAACGCCATGCAGGCTGGAACTTCGTTGCTAACCCATACCTCGCTAACTTCGCAGGCACGAATGCAAGTGGCTCATTCATCAACGGCGAAATCCTTATCAATAATGGTGAGTACTCTTATGGCGGTGAAGACGTACCTTACGTAACCATCCCTACCTACAACTTCGCGCATTACAATCAAGTCAGACTCAGCGAAGCTACTCTCAGCCCTGCATACAGCTTCTTCGTACAAGTAGACAAATCGGGCACCATGACCTTCGAAACCGCTGGTCGTCAAGCCGCACCTGCAAGCATCGCAGCTCGCAATGCGGAGGAACGCCCAGTGAAGATGGATGTAGATATCACATTGAGCGACAACCATAGCTCCGACCAAACAGGTATCATCATCAGCGACCGCTACAGCGAGGCATACGAAATCGGACGCGACTTGGAGAAGCTCTTCGGCTCGGCATACAACCTCAGCGTATATACCCTGATGGCAGATAATACCCCACTCGCCTTCCAAGCATTGGCTATCCGCAGCAACATGCAAGTGATACCTGTAGGCTACCGCGCACCTGAGCAAGGTGAATACACCTTCCGCCTCAACGAAGCAACCTCCAGCATCGACCTACTCAACGAGCAATACGAGCAACTCGTCTTGGTGGACTACCAGACTGGCGAACTCACCAACTTGCTCATCGCGGACTATACCTTCTACAGCGAGCGCACACAAGCCGACAACCGCTTCGCTATCTACGCGGTACCACGCCAAAATGCACCTACCGACCTGCCTAACGCTATCGGTCAAGACAAACAGGCACAAAAGATCATACACAACGGACACCTATATATACTACGCGATGGCAACGTATATAACGGCAACGGACAAATCGTGAAATAAATTAAGAATTTTGAAATAAGAATCAACAACTAAGAATTATATTTTATCGTTATGAAACTCAAAACATATCTTCCACTCATCGCAATCACAGTTTGTCTCGTAGTAGTATTGTGTATTGGCACTTCATGGATCGCTACCCCCGCAGCACGCTATAGTGCAACCATCGGTAGCACCACACCCGCACAACTCAGCAGCAGCGTAGCACCTGCTGCTACCTTCCAGTCTGTCACACCTGACTATCACGCTAGCCACAAGGCTGTACGCCCACAGCATAGCGAGTCAGCTACTCCTACCACCTCTGGTAGTGTGTTCAGCAGCACCACCTTCCACCAACCTCAAGTAACCTCTTTCGGTGGTGGAGCCAGCACCAGTGCTGGCAGCAGTGCGCAACTCGCACATGCTGCTACCAGCAACACCGCACCTGCTGCCGTATCGGTCAGCATGCCTATGCCTAAGCGCAATAGCCATGCTACCACCAACCACACCAGCGACCACCAAGCTGCTGCACAAGCCAACAGTGGCACCAGCACCTACACCGCTCACGCATTACCTATGCGCTCAGCAGGTCGCTCTTCTTCGGCAGATGCCTCAGTCGCTCCATTAGCCACCACCACCTACGATGATGGCTATAGCATCAATGGTAGCGCGAACCAGCTGAGCGGCCGCCGCAATGCAGAGGGTAACGACCCATTTGGTGGCGGCGAACTCCCAAGCAACCCTAAGGAGCCAGGTGTACCTATGGGCGACATGCCTTGGGCATTGTTGCTCCTCCTCGCTGCCGGCTACGCTCTCCGCGTAGCCCGCAACGCGAAGCCCAGCCATCACCAATAACACCAATTAGACTAATTCGACCAATTAGTCCAATTAGTTACCACCATGAAAAAGCTACTACTATCCCTCATCCTCTTAGTACTCACCCTCAGTACTTTCGCCGTACCCGCTTACCGCGGCTGGCAAACCAAGTCACAACCCGACGGCACTACCATTCAGGTACGCCTCATCGGTGACGAGTTCCACCACTACTGGCAAGACCAAGCGGGCAACGTAGTCAAATGCGACTCGCTGGGCTACTGGCGCGTAGTAGAGAGCCAACCTACTCCCGCCACCATCAAGGCTCGCCGACAAGCATCAGCCATGCTGCAATCGCGCCCCCAAAAGGCAGTAGGATCTGTTAACCTCGCCCCACGAGGATTGGTCATCTTGGTCAACTTCAAGGACACCAAGTTCAATGCCTCCAACAAACAGGAAGCAATGGACGACCTGATGAATAGCAGCAGCTATACCCACAATGGTGCTACAGGTTCGGTACGTCAGTTCTTCTCCGACCAGTCCGGCGGGCAATACAAACCCGACTTTGATGTAATAGGCCCCGTCACACTCGCCAATACTGTAGCTCACTATGGCGCCAATGATTCGGAGGGCAACGACGTATTGCCGGGCGACATGGTGGTAGAAGCATGTAGCATCGCCTATGCACAGCATGCTGTGGACTTCACCCGATACGACAACGATAGCGACGGCTATGTGGACTTCGTATATCTCATCTACGCAGGCAAAGGCGAAGCCGATGGCGGTGCCGCCAACACCATTTGGCCACACAGTTGGGATGTGTATAGTGCAGCAGCTTCAGGATACGCATCATTTAGTAAAAGTCAATATTACGCACGCGCCACATTTGATGGAAAAAGAGTTCTCAACTACGCCTGCTCGGGCGAGATTGATGGACAAACAGGTGCACGTGCGGGTATCGGTACCATCGTTCACGAGTACAGCCACGTGATTGGTTTGCCTGACCTCTACGACATCGACTATGGTCAAAACTACGAGGACGAAGCTACTCCTGGTGCATGGCACGTGATGGATGGTGGCTCATACAACAACGACGGTAAGACCCCACCTAACTACACCATCTACGACAAATACTTCCTCGGTTGGAAAACACCTATCAATCCTGGTGCCACTGCCCAAAACCTCTCGCTCATCGCCAATGGACAAAGTGGATATCAAGGCTATCAAATTGCATCAATCAACTCCCTACTCGCTGCCACAAGTACCACTACGGCATACTATATCGAAAACCGCCAACAATCGGGTTGGGATGCACACGTCCCAGGACATGGTTTGGTAATATGGAAATTGATGTACAACCAATCAGTATGGAATGATAATGCTCCCAATGCCACACCTGGCAAATTGCGCTATACCATTGTCTCTGCTTCAGGTGCTACCACGGGTATCGGTACGGCTGCCGACCCATTCCCAGGCACCCAACGCAAGACTGAATGGCGAGGCGTAAACGGTAAACCATTGCTCAATATTACGGAGAAGAATGGTATCATATCCCTCAGTTATATAAAGGAGATAGATGAAAGCATCTGCTCGTACGAAGTAGATTACGAGAACGCTACCGTCAGCAGCGAATCAGGCGAGATAGCCAAAGGCGGCACACTCACCCTGACCGTCACACCGCACTCAGGATACGTGTTGGACAATACAATGATTCTAGTATATCAAGGTAACGTAGAACGCGACTTCACCTATAGCGGTACAACCCTCACGATCAGCAATGTGCAAGGTAACTTAGATATAGGCATCTTTCCTGAAGAGCAATCGAATACCTTCCGTGTCACATGGATCGCCAACGGCGAAGTACTCACCGATGCCAATGCTACGCATGCCTACACCTCTGGCGATGCACTCCTTATGCCAAGCACCGAAGTTAATGCCTGCTCAGGCATGGAGTTTGTAGGCTGGACAGCCATCAAGGACTACCAAAACCCATTCTGCCCACCTACCGACCTCTTCCACACCGCAGAAGACAAAACCGTCACCGCCAACATCACCTACTACGCTGTCTATAAGACCAATTAGACTAATTTGACTAATTCGACCAATTCGACCAATTAGCCCAATCCCCCAAGAAGCAACCAATCTGCCAATTTGGCAGTGTTGGTGGTGTGTGGCACAGAGTTTGTATAATACCTATTAGACTAATTTGACTAATTAGACCTATTCGACTAACAAGACTAATAAAAATATACTATGAGCAAAATTCAACCATTAGCAGACCGTGTATTGGTAAAACCAATGACTGCAGAAGAGAAGACTATCGGCGGTATCATCATCCCTGATAGCGCAAAAGAGAAACCACTTCGTGGCGAAGTAATCGCCGTAGGCGAAGGCACCAAAGATGAGAAAATGCTCCTCCAAGAGGGCGACACCGTACTCTACGGCAAGTATGCTGGCACCGAACTCGAGTACGAAGGCGAGAAATACCTCATCATGCGCCAAAGCGATGTCTTGGCAATTTTGAAATAAGATTAAGGAACAAGGAATCAGGAATCAAGACAAATTAGCAATGACTGACCAGACGAAGGTAATAGGTCTTGAATCCTTGCTCTTGACTCCTGACTCAATAACTAAGAAATTATGGCAAAGAATATCAGTTATAATGTAGAGGCGCGTGATGCCCTCAAACGTGGCGTGGACCAATTGGCTAACGCTGTGAAAGTAACCCTCGGCCCTAAAGGTCGTAACGTGATTATCGACAAGAAGTTTGGTGCTCCACACATCACCAAGGATGGTGTGTCGGTAGCCAAAGAGATAGAATTGGCTGATGCAGCAGAGAACCTCGGCGCACAACTCGTGAAAGAGGTAGCCAGCAAGACTGGCGACCAAGCAGGTGACGGTACTACTACCGCTACCGTCCTCACCCAAGCTATCGTGAGCGTAGGTCTGAAAAACGTAACCGCAGGTGCTAATCCTATGGACCTCAAGCGCGGTATGGACAAGGCTGTAAGCGCTATTGTAGCCAATATCAAGGCACAAAGCGAAGAGGTAGGCAACGATTTCGATAAAATCGAGCAAGTGGCTACCGTATCTGCTAACAACGATGCTGAGATTGGCAAACTCATTGCGGACGCTATGCGTATGGTAAGCAAGGATGGTGTGATCACCATTGGCGAAGCCAAAGGTATGGACACTACCATCGACGTGGTACAAGGTATGCAGTTTGATCGCGGCTATATCAGCCCATACTTCGTAACCAACACCGAGACCATGGAGGTGGAGATGGACCGTCCATATATCTTGCTCTATGACAAGAAAATCAGCAACCTCAAGGAGTTGCTCCCTGTATTGGAGCCAGCTGTACAAAGTGGTCGTCCATTGCTCGTAATCGCAGAAGATGTAGATAGCGAGGCATTGACCACCTTGGTAGTCAACCGTCTCCGTGCACAATTGAAGATCTGCGCTGTGAAAGCTCCTGGCTTTGGCGATCGTCGCAAAGAGATGTTGGAGGATATCGCTATCCTCACAGGCGGTACCGTGATCAGCGAAGAGAAAGGTATCAAACTCGAGGCAGCCACTATCGACATGCTCGGTACAGCAGAAACGATTACTGTCAACAAAGATAACACTACCATCGTGAACGGCGCAGGCGACAAAGAGGCCATTGCTGCTCGCGTAGGACAAATCAAAGCACAAATCGTTGCCACTAAATCTACCTATGACAAAGAGAAACTCCAAGAGCGTCTTGCTAAACTCGCTGGCGGTGTAGCCCAACTCAATGTGGGTGCTGCTTCCGAAGTGGAGATGAAGGAGAAGAAAGACCGTGTGGACGACGCGCTCAGCGCAACCCGCGCTGCTATCGAAGAGGGTATCGTAGCCGGTGGTGGCGTAGCTTATATCCGTGCACAAACTGCTCTCGAAGGTCTCAAAGGCGAGAACGAAGACGAGCAAACGGGTATCGAAATCATCCGCCGCGCTATCGAGGAGCCACTTCGCCAAATCGTGGCTAATGCAGGCAAGGAGGGCGCTGTAGTAGTAGATAAGGTACGCCAAGGCGAGGCTGACTTCGGCTACAACGCACGCAAGGATGTGTACGAAAACTTGAAAGCAGCTGGTGTAGTAGATCCTGCTAAGGTAACCCGCGTAGCATTGGAGAACGCAGCAAGTATCGCAGGTATGTTCCTCACCACTGAGTGCGTGATCACCGATATCAAAGAGGAGAATCCTGCACCAGCAATGCCAGCCGGTGGTATGGGAGGGATGATGTAATGCGCGTTGGCGCATTACAGACCGCCCTACGGGCTGTTAGAAGTTAGACCGCTTCGCTGTTAGACCGCTCGTTATGCTCGCTGTTAGATAAAGTTAGTGGGACGCCACAAGCGGCTATAGATGATAGGCTAGAATATAAAAAATCGCACGTAATGTGCGATTTTTTTGTATATGTGCATTTTTTATTGTATCTTTGCGGAGTAATTATAAAAACGACTATCCATGAAGAAATCTTTACTTTGTTTATTTGCAGGACTGTTGTGCTGCGTAAGCCAAGCAATGGCGGATGTTACTTTTCGTGTGAATGTGCCTGAGGGTACGCAACATTGCTACGTGGTAGGCGCATTGCCTGAACTGAGTAGCTGGGCTGCGGGCAGCGGTGTAGTCATGACTAAGGTGGACGGACAAAATCAGTTTGTAGTCACCGTAGCAGGTATCACAGCAGCCGATGTGAGCGCATCGGAAGGTTATAAATACGTATGCGGTCCTGACTGGAAATATGTGGAAGTCACCGCTTCGGACGGAGAGATGGCTAATCGCACAACAGTAGGAAATCCCGATGTGGTAGCCAAATGGCGCAATGTATATACTGCCATTGGTATCGTAGAGAACTGGACGATTGCAGGCAAGAACTACCCTATTCAGGTATTATTGCCTAGCAACTATGACAATACCAAGCAATACAATGTCACCTATATGTTCGGTCGTCATCAACGCTATCGCAAAGCAGGCGACGATGCCGAGATGGGCGATCGTATTCTCTACCCCGATTCATGGGGCGTAGCAGCAACTGTGGCTGAGATGGAGCAACGAGGCGAAGAGCCCGGAATCATCGTAGTCATCTATGCCCAACTGCCCGAGTTTACTCCTTGGGCAAACGAGGAATATATGGGTACAGGTCAAGCAGATGCCTTCCTCAAAGGCTTTGTAGAAGACTTTAAGCCTGCCTTTGAACAAAAATACGCGATTTCATCGAACAATTCTGCCTGCACCATCATGGGTGCCGATGTGGCAGGACTCTTTGCTTTTTACGCTACAATCAAACATCCTCACTTATTCGGAAGATGTGTAATGTTCTCTCCTGCATTTTGGTATAATAAAAAAGAATTACGCGATTTCATCGGACAACTTACTCCTACATACACCAGCACATACTTCCTCTTCGTAGAAACTTCTGCGGATAGCAATTGGATAACAGATGAGATAACATACTACGAGAATTGGATTAACAACAATGTATCCTTTGCACATGTGTACAAGATAGAAGGCGAACACGATGACCGCACTTGGGGAACTATGTTTGCTACGACACTATTTGATATACCTATTGAGTTACCTACTACAGAAGCAGCAATTAGTAATAAGCAATCTATTACCGATCACACCGCCAACACTTGGTACTTTATGAAAGGCGAAGGCACCACCTCGCTCACCTGCGAGGGCACACCTACGCAAAAAGGCAGTTTCTACAAAGATGGCAAGACGCCTACCGCAGCCCAAATGATTGTAAAAGAGATTCCTGTGGATAGCAAAAAATATAGTTACTATTGGAACCTCAATAGCAGTAGCACTTGCGATGGCGAATTGCTGCTTTCTTCGCCAAAAGATATTGGTTTCAAAAACACCCGCAAGACTACCTCATGGCAGCGCGTGGCTGTATTTGCAGACGGTAGTTACGAGCAATCGGCAGCTTCATCGGAGCACTTCAAAGTCAATGGCACTACGATGACCATCGGCGGCAACTACGAAGTGAGCGCTAACGTGACTTTGGGTGACGACAAAACCATCTCCGTGCACTATGGTAGTGTGAACTCAGGTAGCGATATGGGCGAACTAGTGAACACCACAGCTTCAGACGATTGCATCAAAGCCACAGTGACCTACTCCTATTTGACCAACCAACTGACTGTGACTGAGACGGCATGGGGCAGTGCCAGCAGTACGGATATTGAGTTGGAATACATGGCAGTAGAGCCAGCAGTGGTACACCCTGGTACCCCTATCACCCTCAAGGTGAAGATCAACGCACTCAATGGCTACAACGTGAACTTCCGCATGAACCACAATAATCAAAAGTCGGAAGCTATCACCCTCAGCAAGGGTAGTAATGGCGAGGAAGTATATACCATTGCATCGCCTACCAGCGGTATCTATGGTTTCTATTTGGATATTGAGCAAGGTGGTACCACCACCAAGGCACACCGTGCCGTATATGCAAAAGTAGTGGACGGACAGAACGTTGAGCCTGTGCTACACAACAACCCTTACCAAATGATTGATTGGGTAAGCGTGAACCAATACAAGAGCAATATGCACACCCATACCACTCAATCCAATGACCCTATCGAGAAATTCACCACTGCCTATGTCGTAGACCGCTACCATGCAGCAGGGTACAAGATCTTGGCGCTCACTGACCATGACTATTGCACCTACCCATGGGATCTCTTCCCACAATACATGTCAGGCGTAGCTGCACGCAATGCAGAGGCTTTGGGTATGTTGGCAGTGCCAGGCAATGAGCTCAGCAAAGACGATACCAATAGTTGGGACGAGCGTACTGGCGGACAATTCAACCACCACAACGACTTCTTCACTGGTCGTCACGGACAAGAGTTTGCTTCGCTGCAAGAGTCGTATGCCTATACCTATGCCCTGGGCGGTATGCAAATCATCAACCACCCAGGACAATACTGGAACCTTAGCACCACCTATAGCGAAACCGAAAAGAATGGTCCGGGCTGGCACGCCACCAACTTCAAGACCTATCCATCGTTGGTAGGACTAGAGGTGTATAACCAAGGCAATCGTCGCCCTAATGACCGTATCCTATGGGATCAGATATTGGAGCGCACCATGCCAGAACGCCCCGTATTTGGTTATTCAGGCGATGACACCCACAACGATGAGCAACTCTTCCGCAACTACAATATGATGCTCATGGAGGAACTGACTACTGAAGAACTAAAGGATGCTATGCGCAAGGGCGAGAGCTATTTCTGCTACGAGCCAAAAGGTAGTGGCGAAGGCAAGGCACCACGCATCACCAATATTGCAGTGGATGAAGCCAATCAGACCATCACTATCGAAACCAATGGCACGGTATCATGGATCTATGGTACGGACATGACATCCAGCTCTGCCTCATCCACTCGCAGCAGTGTGGTAGGTATTGGTAAGAGTTTCTGCTACGAAGGGTATCAAGGTGCATATGTGCGCGCATTCATCACCAATGCCTACGGCGAGACATGTACCCAACCTTTTGGCTTTACCGATAGCACGATGACCGATGTGGACAATGTGGCGGGCAACACGGAGCTGAAAGTGTTTGTATTCCCTAACCCTGCTACCGACGAGCTGAGAGTGATGATGAATCAAGCCAATACAGCAGAGCTGATCAGTGTATATGACATCACGGGCAAAGAGGTGATGCGCCAGCCAGTGGAAGGCGCAATGACCACCCTACCCGTCAGCCAATTGCACACAGGCATATACCTGCTGACAGTGGATGGTCGTCAGGTGAAGTTCATCAAAGATTAAGTAGAAAACACAATACGAGTATAAATAAATCCATCGCCAGTGCGATGGATTTATTTTAGTCACAAGCCTCTTTTTTCGAGGTTCTATAACCGCCACGAATTGTGCGGTTATTGTGCGGTTATTGTGCGGTAATAGTGCGGTGCCAATAACTATTTTACAGGATTGTCTTGCAAGCCCCAACCAGTGATAGTAGCCACATATGGGATATAGGCATACGAGAACTTCTGATGACCAATATAGTTAGGGTGCATGCTTGCGCCGAGATCCTCGTCGGTAGAGAGGTAAAGCGCAGGACAACATGCCATGAAATGTACATTAGGCATTGGGCATGTATTCACCATATCGCGCATATAATCCAACAAGGTGCTGTGCGATTTGGATGACACACAAAGCACTGGGTGGTCCTCGCCATAGTTGTCTTTGATATAGCGAATGAGGCGGTAATAGCCATCGCGGAACTTCTCGTAGGATGGTTGTAATGCTACAGAGAAATCGTTGCCACCCAAATAGATACAAGTCAGCGCAGGACGGATATCCGACTCAGCAGCATTCCAACGGGTAGCTTGTGCAGAGTCCATATCAAAGGTCTGGAGGTAGCGGTCAGGCATATGATAGCCATCAAACTTGGAGTTGTAGTTGCGTGCGGCACCCATACCCGAGTGCGCCACTACCACATAATCGGCATCAAAATAGCGCGAGATGATGGCACAGAACGAACGAGAAGCGTTCTCTGTCTCAGGGGTGAACTTAGCTAAACGGCTTGGGTCATCTACACCATAACCGCAATCATAGCTGGCACCGATAAACTCCAATTGGCGTTGACGGATTGGCTCGGCTTGGTAGAATACACCTTTGGCATCGGTAGCAAACTCGTGGATGGTGGTCTTACCTTGCTCGCCCTCAGTGCGCTTTTGAACGATCACTTTGTGTTCCTTCAGTTTGGATGCTTTGAGGTAAGCAGGGTCAATGAGTTCGATAATGGTATCGCTACTTGCCACCTCAATCACACGATGAGGTTCTGCACTCATTGGTGCATCAATCCAGACGTTGAAGTAGTTGTGGCGCTTTGCCATCCATTCGGGACTTTCCGCCCACTTGGTATCGGTGGCACGCATGGTCAATGACTTGCCCGAGAAAGATAGGCGGAAATAGACGCCCGTCCAGTCGTAAGACACATCGGTGCCTTCTACCAGGGTACGACCTACGTAGGTCACCCGTGAGTCACTAGCAAGCATGGTCTCTGCCATCAGGCGAAGAGGCGATAAGGCGATGAGGCATAACGCCAAGAATAGAATCTTTTTCATAGGACTAATAGGACTAATTAGACTAATTGGACTAATTACAATTACTTCACTGGCATATCCTGCAATCCCCAGCCAGTAATGGTGGCGATGTATGGGATGATAGAATATGCTATTTTTTGTTGGCCATTGTAGTTAGGATGCCAGCCAGCACCCAAATCCTCGTCGGTAGAGAGGTGCTGCGATGGGCAGTAACCCAAATAATGTACATTCTTCATGCCGCAATTATTCACCACATTGCGAATGTAGGTAAACTGATACTCATTGGACTTAGATGCCACACAGAGCACAGGATGATCATCACCATAGTTGGCCTTGACATAACCCAGCAGACGCATATAGTCCTTGCGGAACTTATTGTAATCAGGCATCATATATGACGAGAAGTCATTGGTACCGAGATAGATCACAGTCATAGCCGGACGGAAGTCGGCATCCGCCACATTCCAGCGCGAGAGCGAATCACGGTCGAGGGTGTATTGATAGATATCGGTCATCACCTCCCATGGCACACCTGAGCCTGCGTTGCGAGTAATGCCGCGCCCCGAGTGGGCAATGGTGAAGTAGTCCGCATTGAAATAGCGCGATACGATGCTGGCATAGGTGCGCGAAGCGTTCTCTGTCTCATCCTTGAATGGATCTCGACGACTAGGAGCATCCACGCCATAGCCACAGGTGTAGCTATCGCCAATGAACTCAATCTGACGCTCTTTGAGAGGCGCTGCTTGCAAGAACTTACCATCGGTAATGAAAGCGTGCACAGTAGTGGTACCACAATTAGCTTCTGTGCGGCGTTGGATAACCACTTGGTGCTCTTTGAGTTTGGAAGTCTTGGTATCTGCTAAAGTAATCAAATCAATGATGGTATCGGTACCTTTAACCTCAACAATATGTGTAGGCTCGGCAGAGGTAGGCGAATTGAGCCAAACGGCGTAGAAATTGCGCTTGGTATCTGTAACACGCATAGCAAGGGTCTTGCCCGTAAATGCTACACGGAAATAGGTCGATGGAAAATCAAAACGATACGCATCGTCTTGCACCATAGCACGCCCCACAAAGGTGATACGGCTATCAGTGGCAGGAATGGTCTCTGCCATTAGGCGAAGAGGCGATAAGGCGATGAGGCAAAGCGCCAAGAATAGAATCTTTTTCATATTTCAGATGTTAGACCGCCTTCGGCTGTTAGACCGCTGGCGCTGTTAGAAGTTAGATTATTTCACAGGCATATCCTGCAATCCCCAGCCAGTAATAGTAGCAATATAAGGGATAATGGAATATGCTTTCTTCTGCTGACCATTGTAGTTAGGGTGTACGTCCGCACCAAGGTCCTCATCGGTATGGAGATGCTGTGCAGGGCAGTAGCCGAGATAGTGTACGTTTTCCATTCCACAGTTGTTGACCAAGTCGCGCACGTAGTTGAATAGGTACTCGTGGGTCTTGGTAGCTACACAGAGGATAGGATGATCCTCGCCATAGTTGGCCTTGATATAGTTGAAGAGGCGATAGTAGTGCTTGCGGAAATCCTCGTAGCGAGGAGCCAAAGCAGTAGAGAAGTCGTTTGCACCCAAGTAAACGATGGTCATTGCAGGATGGAAGTCTGATTCTGCAGCATTCCAGCGGTTAGCTTGAGTGGAGTCCATATCGTAGGTTTGGAGATAGCGATCAGGCATCCACCAGTTTTTGAACTTAGAGTTGTAGTTGCGCGCAATACCCATACCCGAGTGAGCTATTGCCACATAGTCAGCGCCGAAATAGCGTGATACGATGGCAGCATAGGAGCGAGATGCATTCTCGGTCTCTGGTGTGAACTTCTCCAAACGGCTCTTAGCATCGATGCCATAGCCACAAGTATAGCTATCGCCGATGAACTCCAATTGACGCTCAGCCAAAGGAGTAGAAGCAGAGAAAGTGCCCTTGATGGCGGTGAACTCGTGAATAGTAGTAGTACCTTGTTCGCCCTCGGTACGCTTTTGCACGATAACCTCATGTACAGCGCGGCGCGATTTTTTGAGGAAGGTAGGATCCACTAATTCGATTACAGTATCGTTGCCCGCTACTGCTATTACGCGGTGCGGCTCGGCGCTGGTAGGTGAGTCAATCCAAACATTGTAGTAATTGCGCTTGGTATCCGATGCTTTCATAGTCAAAGATTGACCAGAGAAGGTGATACGGAAATAGGTGGCAGTCCAGTCAAAAGAGACGGATGTGCCTTCCACAGCTGTACGTCCTACGTAGGTGATACGTGTGTCGGTTGCAGGAATGGTCTCTGCCATCAGGTGAAGAGACGAGAAAGCGATGAGGCATAAAGCCAAGAATAACGATTTTTTCATAGAATTAAAATTAAGGACTTTAAGGTCATTAAGGACTTTAAGGTCGTTTGACAAATTATTTCAAAAAAAAGCACAGGCGTAAGGCAGTTCGCCCTGCGCCTGTGTAAGATATTATTCGAATGCGCCCATTTGAAGCATAGCTACCTCCTTAGGAGTGAGGAAGCGGTATTTGCCACGTGCTACATTCTTTTTGGTGAGTCCTGCAAAGGACACACGGTCGAGTTTTGTAACCTTGTAGCCCACCTTCTCAAACATACGGCGTACTACACGGTTTTGACCTGAGTGGATCTCTAAGCCGATATGCTTGCGGTCCTCTTGTGGGAACTCCAGCGCATCGGGTACGATCTTCTCATCATCCAAGATCACACCTGCTCGCAATACAGCCTCGTCAGCCTCTTCGAAATCGCGATCAAGGGTGACAGCGTAGATCTTCTTCTTGCCAAACTTAGGGTGAGTGAGCTTAGCCGCCAAGTCGCCATCGTTGGTGAGCAAGAGTACACCCGTAGTATTGCGGTCAAGACGACCAACAGGATAGATACGCTCAGCGCACGCATTGCGAACGATATCCATTACCGTGTGACGCTCCTCTGGATCATCGGTGGTCGTGACAGTGTTCTTAGGTTTGTTGAGCAAGATATATACTTTGCGTTCGCGACGAACTGGTTGGTCATGGAACATGATTTTGTCGGTAGGTAATACCTTTGCTCCGAGATTATCCACCACTTCGCCATTGACAGAGATCACACCTGCTTGTATGAAATCGTCCGCCTCACGTCGTGAGCAGATACCAGCATTGGCAAGGTATTTATTCAAGCGAATTGGCTTGGTAGGGTCTTCGTATTTGGTTTGATATTCCTGACGTTTGCGTTGAGAATATACTCCCGCATTGTGTTTAGGACGTGGACGGAAAGTTCTGTCGTTGGTTTGGTCATAGCCTCCTTCGGTGCGGAATGCGTTGCGGCGTGGTTCGATCTTCTCGGCACGTGCAGCTCCAGCAGTGCGGGTGAAACGTTGGCGTTTGCGTCCGCCTTCATTAGGAGTAACAGATGGGTTAAAACGAGGACGAATAGATGCTCCGTCAGCATACATAGTTGCGCCATTTCGCTCACGCGGATTCTCATCCTGACGGTAGCCACCCTGACGACGTGGGGTGCGATTGTTTGGATCAAACATAATAATCTTGTTTAGTGTTGAGTGTTTAGTGTTTAAAGATTGATTTTTCAAGAAAGGTCTTGGTGGTATTTCAAACCATAGGCTCTAAGCATTGCTCAGAGCCTATGATTGTTGGGTCAATGGGGCATATACGTCTCTCGACGTTATACGCCGAATCGCAACACTTAGGCCTCAGCAGCTTGCTCTACAGCCAATTTACCACGATAGTATCCGCAAGTTGGGCAGATGGTGTGGTAGATGTAGTGAGCGCCACAGTTAGGGCAAAGTGCCAAAGCTGGCATTTTAGCTTTGTCATGTGTACGACGTTTCGCTTGTCTGGTGTGCGATTGTCTTCTTTTTGGATGTGCCATAGTTGTTTATTGTTTTATTAGTTATTTTAATCTTATTGGAAGGTCCTTGCGCTGTAGCCTTGCCACGCAGAATAACAATGCGCCAACGTAATTACTCTTCGCTATATTCATCGTCCTCATCCATCGCGGTGCAGAGGTGGTCTTGGAGAAGTGCATCCATTTCGGGATTGCAACCACCATCTTGGTGACTATGCACCAGCGGGAGATTCACTATGATCAATTCGTAAGCCAACCATGCGAGGTCGAGCTGCTGAGTGGAATCCTCCAACTCGATGTCCTGCTCATAGATATCCACATCCACATCCATCGAATCAAGGCAACGATCGCAGGTAACTTGCACCTGCCCAACGATATCCAAATCCACTGCAAAATCAGTTTCACGGAGCAATAGGCGCGCCTTAACGTCCACCATACCACCTAACAACTCTGTATTCTCAATCGAAGAAAGATAAGCATTATCTAACTGAAAATCAAACAGATGCTCACCCAGCTCCAATTTATCCAATAGGATGATATGCGGTGCTTTCTCGCTCATTTATTCACAATTCTGCAAAATCAGCGTGCAAAGGTACTACATTTTTCTGAAATACGCAAGTATTTGTGCGATTTTTTGAAAATTATTTCTCGTTTGACAAATATGGCTGGAAAGTATCGTAGTAGGTTTGCATCCAGCGATTAGCCATATGGTCGTATGACTGCCAAAATTCTTCGTCAGAAATCTTGTCTGTAGTCCATTGCTGATAGAGCGGTAGAAAATCGGATTGCATCTTAGCCTCTACATCATTGGTACATGTCATAAGAGCAGGTTTATTCTCATTGCCCACGAGAATAGTCTGAAGAGCCACATAACGCTTGCCGTTGCTAATATGCATAGGGAAAGCCCACTGGTCTTTGATCGCCAAAGATGCATCGCACATCTCGCTATGCAAATCATTGGCTTGAGCGGCAGCAGTATCGCGCGCGAGCATATAATAAGGAAGGTGCGCGCCATGCACGAGTAGCGGAACCGCTACTGCACATGCGGGATATCCCAAAGCAGTCCACATGATCGTGTGCAAGGGGTTGCTGCCTGCCTTCACACCTTCAAAAACAACAACCGCTGAAGTAATACGACGAGGTATAAAATCTTGATCTACAATATATTGGGGTGCATTTTCTTGATAATAATTTACTCCTAATACCTCATGGCGATACTTACGAGAGAAGAGATTGAGCGCATCAATAGCAGTCATCTCTTTTTCGCGAGAGAAGGCCTCCTGCATAATGGCAGAAGCGGTGAGGTAACGTTCGTAGCCCTCATAATCCTCATATCTACCTGCAAAAGAGAAATTGGTAACTACCCGATAGCCCGATTGCTCGGAATTGACATCGTATTTGATGTAGCGAGAATTGTTCATCTCAAAATAAGCTGCCCCACCCTGCGCATCAATAATACCAAAATTAGCTTCTACGCCCCACGGTTGTGGATAACTCTCTAACCACGCCTCAAAATCAGCTATCGTAGCACAATTAGCCAACGCATGATACATGAGTTCACCTTCGCGATCCATCTGACATTGGAGTGAATCTTCGCGCAGGTTGTAGGAAGCAGTATTCATGATACAAAAGCCCGCTTCGTTGACACCCGACCATACTTCGCCATCCAAAGTAGGCGCATTCATCAGTCCGATAAACGCATATTTATCGCCTTGGAAATAGGCAATGCGGTTGTCAAGGCAATCGGTATCACGATGCTTAAACATCATTGGACGTCCAGAAGGCGTGGCTTTGCCAGATATGATAAAAGAGGTGCAAGCCCAAGCAGGTGAAAAGATGCTGCAGGTCAAAAAGATGAATAATAGTCGTCGCATAGCAATAGATTTACAAATTTGCTGCAAATATACTGCTTTTTTCTGACATATTCAAAAAAATCGCACCAAAAGGCGATTTTAGAAGTTGGTATATTCATATAATTATGCTTAAACGTGTATTGCGCTCACTCCTCAGAGTGGGGACTCTTCGGGCGCAATACTCGAAGTGCCATTCAAGGCACTTCTTCATCTCCTCAACGCGAGGAACGAGCGGACATTGAAAGGATGATGTCGTAGAGCCAGAAAGGGATTCGCAGAGACTATATAATAATACACGCGCACGTGGGTGCGCGTGTATTTTGTATTACCTTGCAACTGTAAAGGCATTCTATCGCGTAAGCGTTTCCCCTAACAGCCGAAGGCGTTTATTTTGGTGGATTTATCCGCCAAAATTATCAAACATGATCATGTCGTCCTCAACGCCCAAAGAGTGGAGCAAGTCAAGCACAGTCTTGGACATCATAGGAGGACCTCGTCGGAAGTGGCTTGCAAGAAGAAACTCGCACGCGAGTTTGGCTTGCCGCACTTCCTCCTCTCCCCAAAAATTAAAAATTTTCGGGGGCCCCGCTTATTATGGGTACCTCTGCGGCTCATCTCCCATGAAAAAGACAGTGTTTGACCTATTACACTCATTAGATATAAAAATACAATATATTCAATAACTCAGAGATACATAAGACTAAATAAAAACAAGGGACTCGTTGAGCCCCTTGTTCTTATTTAAATCCTTCGGATTATCCACCGAAGTTATCGAACATAATCATATCATCTTCTACACCGAGTGAGTGCAAGAGATCAAGCACTGTCTTTGACATCATAGGAGGGCCGCAGAGGTAGTACTCGATGTCCTCTGGAGCGTCGTGTTGCTTGAGGTAGGTGTCGCCCATCACTGGAGCAATGAAGCCAGGAGTGTACTTTACACCTAGTGCATCTGCCTTTGGATCTGGACGGTCCAATGCCAAGTGGAAATGGAAGTTAGGATACTCCTTCTCCAATGCCAAGAAGTCCTCCAAGAAGAATACCTCATCAATAGCACGAGCACCATAGAAATAGTGCATCTCACGATCACGCGTGTGCAAGGTCTTCAACATGTGCATAATTTGCGCACGCAATGGAGCCATACCAGCACCACCACCTACCCAAATCATCTCGCGCTTGCTGTCGAAGATAGGGTGGAAGTCACCATAAGGACCTGACATAGTCACCTTATCACCTGGTTTGAGATTGAAGATATAAGTAGATGCGATACCACATGGTACATCCATGAAGCCAGGACCTTGCTCTTTTGGTTTGAATGGAGGAGTAGCGATACGCACGGTCAACGTGATGATATCACCCTCGTCTGGGTAGTTAGCCATAGAGTAAGCACGCACAGTGGCCTCGGTGTTCTTTTGTTTGAGGTCAAACAAACCGAACTTCTCCCATGCTGGTACATACAAGTCGCCAATCAACTCACGGTCGTAGTCTGCATACTTGATATCGTACTCAGGGATAAGGATTTGTGCATACGAACCAGGAACGAAGTCCATGTGCTCGCCTGGAGGCAAAGCCACCTTGAACTCCTTGATAAAGGTAGCCACGTTGCGGTTGCTGATAACGGTGCACTCCCACTCCTTAACGCCGAGTACAGACTCGTCCATCTTGAGTTGCATATCACCCTTAACCTTGACTTGGCAACCGAGACGCCAGTGCTCTTTTTGTTGTTTGCGGGTGAAGTGAACGGTCTCAGTAGGGAGGATCTCGCCACCACCTTCGAGCACTTGGCACTTACATTGACCGCACGAACCTTTACCACCACAAGCAGATGGCAAGTGTACACCTGCCTCGCCCATAGCGCCGAGCAGTGTGCCACCAGCTGGCACATGGTACTCTTTGTCGCCGTTGATAACCACTTTCACATCACCTGATGGTACCAAGTATTTCTTAGCCACCAAGAGGACAATGACGAGCAGCAAAATCACTGCCAAAAATACGCCTACTGCGTAGAGAATAGCTGTAATATTCATAAGTTTACAGATGTTAGATGTTAGACCACTTCGTTGTTAGAACGCTCACTTAGTTCGCTGTTAGATTTCAGGGGAATCTAATTTCTTCTTGAAACTGACTGCCATGCGTTGGAGATTATCCAACTTATCCTGAATTTGGACGGAAGCAATATGATCGATAAAGCCTACGCGCTCACACAGAATAATCTGCGTATGCAATTCGTACATCGAACCCATTGCGATACTGATAAAATGAGAAAACTCTTTATTCGTATTCCTTCCTGCGCCTTCTGCGATGTTAGAAGGGATAGATACTGCGGCACGATTCATCTGCGAACATAATCCATATTTTTCCTCTGCAGGAAAATGATTGGTAGTTCGATAGATGATCTCCACGATGTCCATCGCCTCTTGCCATATTTGAAGATTATTGTAATTGTGCATAATCCTTTGAATCTAACTTCTAACAGCGCATAAGCGCGTTCTAACTTCTAACAGTGAAACGGTCAATTTTCCTATTAGATGTTCAAACCACTAAAACACATAAACGCCATAGCCATCAAGCCTACTACGATGAAGGTGATACCCAAGCCCTGCAAAGGACGAGGAACATCGTTGTACTCCATCTTCTCGCGGATACCAGCGAGGCAGACGATAGCCATCAACCATCCAATACCTGACCCACCAGCATAAGCAAACGCGTCACCGAGGTTAGCGATAGCTTTTACATTCTCTGGCTCAAGCAAGATGCGTTGTTGCATGAAGAGCGCACCACCCATGATTGCGCAGTTTACAGCAATCAGAGGCAAGAAAATACCGAGCGAAGCATAGAGCGATGGAGAGAACTTCTCCACGATCATCTCTACGAGTTGCACGATAGCTGCAATCACCGCGATAAAGAGGATGAAAGACAAGTAACCCAAGCCGAGTGGATTGAGCACATGCACTTGCAGCAGATAGTTAACTGGCAAAGTGATGAGCAACACGAAGGTTACTGCCACACCCAAACCAGCACTGGTTTTCACATTCTTGGACACAGCCAAGTACGAACACATACCCAAGAAGTATGCGAAGATCATGTTGTCAGCAAAAATGCTGCGAACAAAAAGACTTATTGCGTGTTCCATATTACTTTAACTCCTTATTATAGCCGCGATGCGCCCAGATGATACATCCTACGAGAATCAACGCCATAGCTGGCATCATCATCATACCGCAGTTTTCATAAAATCCACCATTAGCTACATACCAACTCTCTGGTATGATACGGAAGCCGAGCAAAGTGCCCGCACCCAACAACTCACGGAAGAATGCCACAATCACAAGGATGATAGCATAGCCGAAACCGTTGCCAAGACCATCGAGGAAAGAATCCCATACCTTGTTGGTCATAGCGAAAGCCTCGAGACGGCCCATGAGAATACAGTTGGTAATAATCAATCCGATATACACGCTCAATTGCATCGCCACATCATAAGCAAAAGCCTTCAAGACCTCGCTCACGAGGGTTACCAACGCTGCTACTACCACCAATTGGATGATGATACGAATACGCATTGGGATGGTGTTACGAATCAATGAGATAATCACGTTAGCCATAGCCACGATGATAGTAACGGCAATACCCATTACCAATGCTGGCTTAAGCTGAACGGTAACAGCGAGTGCAGAGCAAATACCCAACACTTGAACAACCACAGGGTTGTTGATGTTCAGAGGACCAAATAGCACCTCTTTCGTTTTTTGTGATAAAAATGCCATAATCTTATTCCTCCGTTACTTCTACTGCTTCGCAAGCTACTTCCTCAGCAGCTGCTTGGCATGGTTCAACTTGATTCAAAAACTCAGCATACTCAGCGAGGTTGGTAGCAATCATGGTGCTAACGCCGTCGCAAGTGATAGTAGCACCAGAGAGTGCATCTACTTGCTCTTGGCCATCAGCCAACTTACCTGCCTTGAGGACAGCCACAGATACTACTTCGCCAGCCGCATTGCGGATGTGCTTGCCGAAGAACTGAGTGCGGAACTTCTCGGTTACGATCTCAGCACCAAGACCTGGGGTCTCAGATTCGTGGTTGAAGTTCACACCATAGATGGTGTTCTTGTCTGCATCCAATGCCAAGTAACCACCAATACCGCCCCAAAGACCAGCACCGTGGAGTTTCAATACATACTTGGTATTGCCCTCGATGTTAGCTACGAAAACTGGAGCACCATTCACGTCGATGGTATCGTTAACCAAAGAGAGGTAGAGCGCAGCAGGATCGGTGTTGTCGTAGTTTTGGTTGAGTGCTACAAGGATTTGCTTTTGTTGGTCAAGCAAACGGTTCGCCTCTTGACGAGGGCTGAGCACTTGGCTTACCAAGGCGAGCAATACAGCCACGATAACTACGATGATAGAAGCGTAGATGATGGTGTATGCGTTGCTGTTGGTATCCAAACCTTTTTTCTTCTCTTCTACAAAGACGCCAGATTGTTTGCATACAGGGCAAACCTCAGGTGCCTTATCGCCGTTGTGAACATAGCCACAAACGGAACATACAAATTTCTTCTGTGCCATATTCATTAGTTTTTAGCGCGATTCATACGTTTTTTGATATTCACTTGCACTACGCACCAGTCGATGAGTGGAGCAAAAGCGTTCATGAGGAGGATAGCCAACATCATACCCTCTGGATAACCAGGGTTGAGGACGCGGATCACTACAGCCATGAAACCGATCAATGCACCATAAATCCACTTACCGCACTCAGTACGAGCAGAGGTAACAGGGTCAGTAGCCATAAAGACAGCACCGAACATGAAACCACCCGTAACGAGGTGCATGTACCATGGGTAGTTAGCCGCAGCAGTCTCAGCACCAAATTGGTTGAAGAGCCAAGCAGTCAATGCACCACCAGCGAAGATGCTAAGCATTGTCTTCCAGCTTGCTACGCCAGTCACGATGAGCAATGCAGCACCGAGCAAGATAGCCCAGCAGCAAGTCTCACCAATAGAACCTGGGATAAGACCATTGAAGGCTGTCCAGAAATCTACTGGCATGAGGTTAGCCTCAGCAGAAGTAGCGATTTGGGTGAGAGGGGTAGCACCAGAGAAACCGTCAACGAGGGTTTGTCCGTTGTCCCAGCCCCAAGTACCTTCGGTACGAACGAAGCACTTGTCACCCGTCATGTGGGTAGGATAAGCAAAGAAGAGGAACGCGCGCGCGATGAGAGCCACGTTGAAGATGTTGTAACCAGTACCACCGAAGATCTCCTTAGCGAAGATAACGGCAAAAGCAGTAGCTACAGCCACCATCCAAAGAGGAGTGTTGATTGGCACGATAAGTGGAATAATCATACCAGAAACGAGGAAGCCCTCTTGAATCTCTTCTTTCTTCCATTGTGCTACGGTGAACTCGATACCGAGACCTACACCATAGCTAACGATGATATATGGCAATACAGCCAACGCACCAAATGCGAACGCCTTCCAGAACAATGCGCAGGTCATAGCACCCTTCACGAGTTCGCCAGTAGCGAGGAAGTGTTGGTAACCTACGTTGAACATACCGAAGAGCAGTGCTGGAACGAGTGCCATTACCACGAGGATCATGGTTCGCTTGCTATCCGAACCATCGTGGATCTGCGAACCGATGCGCTTAGCGGTCGTGTTTGGGGTGAAGAGGAAAGTCTCAAAACCATCAAACACAGAGTGGAAAGCGCTCAACTTGCCACCCTCTTCAAAGTGAGGGCGAAGTTTCTCTACTATGTTATGTAATTTCTTTAGCATCACTCAATCTCCTTTTTTAAGTTATCCAATGCGGCACGCACGATAGCCTGAAGTGGCATCTTGCTGGTGCAGACATACTCGCAAAGCGCGAAGTCCTCTGGTGCTACTTCGTATGCACCGAGTTGCTCCATGCTGTCGAGGTTACCTGCAATCATTGCCTTGATCAAATACTCAGGATAGATATCCATTGGGAACACCTTGTCGTACTCACCGCTCACGATGATCGCACGGCGACCACCCTTGAGGCGAGCGTCCCAGTTGTATTTCTTCTTACCGAAGAGCCACTCGGTCACGCAGTTGTTGACCATCTTAGCTGGGTCGGTCTTGCCGGCGTTGAAGCTATTGAAGCGTGGCATGATCCATCCCATGAACTCGTGTGTCTCGTCGCCCTCTGCGATAACGGTGTATTGGTTATCGTAGATAGAGGTCATCTCCTCCATGGTCACTTGGTGACCGCTGAGTGGGTTACCAGCGATGAGGCGAGCGTTGCAGCCCTTGTGCACGTTGCTGGTGAAGATAGCGCTGAGTGGCATACCAGGCAATACATTGTAGTATTGTGCACCGCTAGCGAGAGGGCCTGTGAGAGCCACTTTCTTTTGCATGTCCACGATACCCTTAGTAAAGAGGCGGCCGATGAGTGCGAGGTCTTGGATGTTGATGGTCCAAACAGTCTCGCCCTTAGCAATAGGAGCTACCTTGTTGATTTGTACACCTACGTTGCCTGCTGGGTGAGCGCCGCAAACCTCGTACTTCTCGCAGTTGCTAAGACCACGGAAAGCAGGAGCAGTAGCACCACACTTGATACCTACGTACACAGGTGCGATAGTAGCGAGCGCGTTCACAGCCGCTTGCAAGAGTGCACCTTGTCCGCCGAGCACCCACTCGTAGTTAGGCGCTGCAGGAGCAGAGTCGAAGGTAGAGATGAAGATGGCCTTAGGTTGCTTGCTTGGAAGAGCAATGCAATCGTAAGGACGTTGCTTGATGAGTGCCCAAAGACCCGATTGGAGCAGGAGCGCCTTAGCGTCTTGCTTGAGGTCGAAGGACTCATACTCAATCGTAGCATCGGCTTCGATGTCGATAGACATCACCTTGCGGCGCTCGCCACGTACAATGGCTACCACCTTACCGCTTACAGGCGATGTGAAGAGCATCTCAGCAAATGCCTTGTCGTGGAAGAGAGGAGTACCCGCTTTCACGCTGTCGCCTTCGCGGACCATGAGTTTTGGGGTCACGCCAGCGAAATGGTCTGGGACGATGTGGAAGATAGCAGGACGATTCACACTACCGAGTGTGAGGGCTGCAGCTCCATCAAATGGGATGTCCAAACCACGTTTCAGTTGGATTTTTTGCATGATGTTAATTGTTTTTATTGTTTTGTTTTATTTATGTTTGCATAAAAAGCGCGCAAAGGTACAAAAAAAAATGCACATACGCAAGTAAAGCGAGTAATATTTTCAAAAAAAGATAGATTTATCTATCTGCAATAACATTTCATAGTTCAATAGGAGCTTGCTCATGATTGAATGTATGGGATGTTATTCCCACGGATCTCACGGATTCCCACGGATAACAAATAAGATCAGTGCAAATCAGTGTTATCAGTGGGAATGTAAAAAGTGTTATTAAATCCCTTTCTTTCCGCTGTCAATTACGTACCATATACGTAGGATATACGTAACATATACGTAAGATATACGTAGGATAATCGAGTTGTTAACCTGAGAACACCCTATCTTCTTCCTGCCTTTTACCTGTTTCTTTCTGCTTTCTTCCTCGTTACCACTCCGATACCATTTCGATACCAATCTATTATCATCCAATACTTTCCCCGTACTTTCCTGCTATTTTGTATATTTTTTACTTATCCTCTTGCGCAAATCAAAAAAATGTAGTAATTTTGCAACCGCAAACCAAAAGTTTGCAGACATAATTATAAAAAGCGTTTATTTGCGCTTGTTTTGGTGACTTGAAAACTGGAAACTTTCTTACACCCGAAACAAGATTGCGGTAGATGCTCATTGGTATGTTTATTTCGCTACACGGCGATTAGCATATCAGCGTGGGCGTTTATTGTTTATTCTTGTGTAAAGGTTTTCCAGTACCTCAAGTCAGAGAGTAAGCAACAATAAGGTTCCACGCTTTTATTTTTAATGTGAATTGGACATTTGGAGCCGATGTTTTTAAAGATTTTATCAACGTAATGAAAAAAGTAATTTTATTAGCTATTATTGCATTGGCATTTTCATTTGTCAGTTGTGAACAAAACGGACAGCATGTGTCAGAAGTAGAAGATGCAACATCTCGTAAAGTAGAAACGGAGAATGTGTATGATCTTACCGCTACGACTGCAATTATCATTGGCTCTATCAATATTGACATATCTGAATACCATGATGTTGCTTTCGGTATAATGTATTCAGACAACAAAGAAGAACTATCTGCAAGAAAAGGCAATCGAAACGAAGCACCTTATCTAAATGAGAAAGAGTTTGAAGTTGCAATCAAAGGATTAAAACCTCAAACAAAGTATTATTACTGCGCTTGGTTATTCTTGAATGGGAAACAATACGAGTATGGTAAAATCAAACAATTTGAGACATTAGACGGGAACTTCTATGCTATTGGCGAGTTCTCTGTATCTAGCACAAAGAAGGTCGCATTTTCTTCTGGTAATTTACAGTATCAAGTAAGTAGAAACACGTGGTGTTTCGCAGAAAACCAATGGGACTATATCGGTAGAACGAACTCTAATAATGGTTCTTCTGATTCTGACTGGATTGATTTATTCGCTTGGGGAACAGGAAATAACCCTACAGAATATAATTATAATAATGGGTTCACTGATTGGGGAAATAATATAAATAATGCGACTAATACTTGGCGTACTCTAACTGGATCAGAATGGGAATATTTATTAGAGAGTAGATTGAATTCACATAATTTGTGTAGTACAGCAACCATTAACAAAGTTCCTGGTTTAATTATTTTGCCTGATGACTGGAACGATCCCAATTTATCACTTATTTCTGGCGCAAAGGGATGGGAGAACAATGTATATTCTGTCGCAGAGTGGAAAGAATTAGAATATAAAGGTGCTGTCTTTCTGCCTGCTGCTAGTAAGAGTTGGAATATAGATATAGATGTACAAAACTACGGTTACTATTGGTCATCCTCTGAATTCAATAGTAATTTTGCGTACGGTCTCTACCTACGTTCAGACGAGGTGTGCTTGGACTTAGATTATCGCTATAACGTGCATAGTGTCCGCCTTGTCAAGGATTTGCAATAAAAACATCCCGATTTTGTTCGAAGCGAAGCCACGACAAAATCAAAACCTAAAAAATACTCCAAAAGGTGGCAACCCTGCCACCTTTTTTGCATTATTTTACACAATCCCTTGCATATATCAGCAATAATCTGTATCTTTGCACCGCAAATTGCATAAAATCATCAATACTGTCACAGCTATTCAAGAAAACAATAAATTAGTATCTTTCCTCACGACACCACTTCCCCATGCTCCTCGCGTTCATCTTTTCCATCCTAACTGCCACATACTCACTCTCTTCCACCACCTCCGTCGAAGCGAGTGGCGTACTGCCCGAGGGTTCAACCTATACCTACGAGCGCAGTGCCACCACGGGGCAAAAAGGACAGATGACCGCAGGCAACTCCACACGCCTCTACCTGACTGGTTGGGAGGGCTGCACCATACGTACCGTCACACTCTCTATGCGCTCCAACAAGTCTGCTGGAGCAGGATCACTCCGTATGCGAATTGGCAATAACGAGGTATGGAGCATTGCCGACGAACCCTTTGATTCCGACGCTTGGGCAGGGCAATATACCACGGACTTTGTACCCATCTGCAAGCATATGCAGACGACCGTGGATGGCGACATCGAAATCATCATATCAGCCACAGAAAACAGCCTCTATATCCAGAGTTATGAGATTGCTTATGAGGAAGTTGTACCATCCTGCTATACCGTTAGCTTTGTCACAGGCTTAGACTTCCAACCCGAGCCTATCACGCAAACAGCAATAGGCGCCGAGCTTATCTTACCCGCTTGGCAAGACACTGCCATTTGGCATTTCGAAGGTTGGAGCGAAAGAGAGGTAGAGGAAGGCGACAGTGTGCCATATCTCATGCAGCCAGGCACATCGTACATACCGAAGAAAAACACACGTCTATGGGCGGTCTATCGAGATGTGGACGACATCCTACCAATTAGCGAAATAGCTTCAGGGGAATATGTCATGACGATGCACAACGACCTGACAATCAGCTTCTCAGGTTCGGGTATGGCGATGTGCGATGCGGTAGCAAATAAGCAAGTCGCGCTATGCGAAGTGTCAATGGCTGCTTTGCCTGACGGAGGATACGACCTCTGTTCCCCTTTAGCAGAAGCAATGGTCTATGATATCACGGTGCTCTCTGATACCACATTGCAGATTACCCATCTCCTGACGGGCAGCACGATTGGTCATGAAGCACGTGCGCTATCTTCTGAGCCGTCATTGTGGCACTACACCGCATTAGACGATGGCTCTTATGCTATCTATTATCCCTACGACAGCAAGACATACGCTTTGTATTTCGGCTTGGATAGCTATAGCAATGTAGTGGCTACTGCCATGAAGTTGGACGTAGCTAAATGGCATAAGGATGGTCTCTGGCTCTTCCCTGCGCTCTACGCCACACATACCAGCTGGCCCTTTGGCAAATTGGAGGGCGTAGAGAATATCATTTCACCCGATTTCAACGGTAAAAATGCGGAATACATAATGAATTTTGGTGCCTATGAATTGCGAGTAAACAAGGGGCAAAAGACCCTTATCCTGCCCCACTAATCATCATAAAAATATCGACTATCTTTGCGAAAATTTGGTAGAATGGGAAAAAAGCAGTATCTTTGCAGCGTAAAATAACAGAAAGAAGGTTATGGTGCTGAGATGGCGCAAAATACCTTTGCACGAATTTTTGCAACTGATATGAGAAAGATAACGCTGATACTATGCTTAATGCTCACATCCATGTGGCTCAGTGCCGATGATATGATGCATATCCTACGCGGTGGCTACGATGCTAAGACCCTGACTGCCGACACCATGCAATATATTGTCAATCAGGGACAAACCACCGATCGCTATCGTTTGGAGTTCGAGAACAAGCAGCAACTGTTTCGCCATTCCTTCATGGCGGATTACTACCTAGTAGATACCCAAAAGCACACCCGCACTCGCCTGAGCGATGTACCTGTGCGTGATGCCCAACTCTCGCCCAACGGCAAGTATGTGGTCTATGCCAAGGCCGACAATAACCTCTATATCTATAAAATAGACTTCAAAACCGAGGTGGCACTCACCACGGGCGACAACACCGAAATCTTCAACGGCATCTCCGACTGGCTCTACGAAGAGGAGTTTGGCGTCACCCGCCTCTTTGCCTTCTCTCCCGATAGCAAACTAGTCGCTTTTGTCCGTTTAGACGAGACCGAAGTGCCCACTTTCGATTGGCAAGTGTTCTTAGGTGCCAATTATCCCAAGACTGAGTCTCTCCGCTATCCCAAGGCTGGCGAAGCCAATGCCAAAGCTTCCGTATGCGTCTATGATATTCACTACAAGACCATCCGCACCATGGAGCTGCCTGCTAGCATGGACGGCTACCTCCCTCGTATCACATGGACACCGCTGACCAAGCCCACCAAGAAGGACGAGCAACCTACCAGCGACTTGGTCATCCTGCATATGAATCGCGACCAAAACAAGATGGACGTGCTCAAGGGCAATCCTAAGTCCACCGTCTGCCATCCTTTCTATAGCGAACAGAGCAAGCAATACTACGTGGACTTTGCCCTCTTCGACCAATGGCAATGGCTCTCCGACGGTCGGGTGATCGTGCTCAGCGAGAAAGGCGGCTACAACCAAGCCTACCTCTACTCCTCGCAAGGTATCGAGCAGAAGCTCCTCACACCTCAGCAGCAGGATATCACGGCCTTATATGGCTACGACGAGAAACTGCAAACCCTCTACTACCAAGCGGCCAACACCCCAATGACGCGCCATGCCTATGCGCTCAACCTCAAGAAGAATACTACCACCTGCCTCACGCAAGGCGAGGGTACACACGCCCTGACTTTCTCTCGCGACCTTACGCGATATATCGATTGCTACCAATCCATCAACCTCCCACAACGCTATACCTTGCACACCATCGGAGGAGCCTCCGAGCTTATCTTAGACAACGACTCGGTGCTGCAAGCATGGCACGCCAGCGGACTGCCTAACAAGGAGTTCTTCACCATCACCACCGAACGTGGCGATATCCTCAACGCATGGCGTATCTTGCCCAAGGACTTCGATGCTACCAAGCGTTATCCTGTCGTTATGATGCAATATAGTGGTCCTGCCAGCCAACGCGTGACCGACACATGGCGCAAGCGCTTTGGTCACTACCTCGCTGCGCAAGGCTACCTCGTGGTTTGTGCCGACGGACGTGGTACCAATGCCCGTGGCCGTGCATGGCGCAATGCTACCTACATGGAGTTGGGCGTGAAGGAGGCTGAGGATCAGATCAGCGTAGCCCGCTACCTCAAGACTTTGCCTTATGTGGATGCTTCGCGCCTCGCATTGTGTGGTTGGAGCTATGGCGGCTACCAGACGCTCATGTGCCTTAGCAAACAGGGCGGAGAAACGATCTGGCAATGCGGTATTGCCATTGCACCCGTCACCTCATGGCGACTCTACGACTCTGCCTACACCGAGCGCTACATGCGTCGTCCGCAGGTCAACGAGTTCGGCTACGACAAAGCCGATGTCATGCAATTGGCTAGCGACTTGCAGGGGCAACTGCTCTTGGTGCATGGCCTCGCAGATGACAACGTGCATGCGCAGCAGTCATGGCTCTACGTGGATGCCCTTGTGCAAGCCGGCAAGCAGTTTGAGATGCAGTTCTATCCCGACGACAATCACTTCCTGCGCAATCGCTCCAACTACGAACACCTCCACCGCCGCATCATGCTCTTCCTCAACAAACAACTTTGAACCACTTTGAACCACATTGAACTATACTGAACAATAATTAACAATAAAAATTCTAATCGTATGACAAACAACAAATCCAACATCCTCCCCATCGTGGTGATGTACCTTTTGTTCTTCATGATTGCCTTTGTCACCAACTTGTGCAATCCTATGGCAGTTATCGTAAAGAACAATTTCGAAATGTCCAACTTCGCAGCTCAATTGGGTAACGCTGCTAACTTCATTGCGTATGCCGTAATGGGTATCCCTGCTGGTATGTTGCTCAAGAAAATTGGCTATCGTAAGACCGCTCTCTTGGCTATCCTTGTAGGATTCATCGGCGTGTTCTTGCAATACATGTCTGGTTGGGCAGCCATCCAAAGTTTTAGTGTGTATCTCGCAGGTGCTTTCATTGCAGGTTTCTGCATGTGTATGCTCAACACTGTTGTCAACCCTATGCTCAATACCCTCGGTGGCGGTGGCAACAAGGGCAACCAACTCGTACAATTCGGAGGCGTATGCAACTCGCTTGCTGCCGTATTAGTCACCATCATCATGGGTAGTCTGATTGCTGACGCTACCAAAGCGCAAATAGCAGATGCTACTCCTGCATTGATGATCGCATTGGGCGTATTTGCCTTTGCTTTCATCGTGTTGTTGCTCGTTAAGATTCCTGAACCAGAGTTGGAGGTCGAGAGCAAAGTGCAACCTAATAATGGCAAGAAATACAGCGCATTCTCTTTCCGCCACTTCAATCTCGGTATCTTAGCTATCTTCCTTTACTTGGGCGTAGAGGTAGGCGTTCCTACCTACGTGATGCAATACCTTACTACTGCTCCTGATGCGGCTACCCCAGGTTTGGGTATCAATGCAGGCATCGTGGGTATGATTGTTGCTGTCTATTGGTTGCTGATGTTGGTGGGTCGTCTGTTGGGCGGTATGCTGGCTGGTAAAGTATCAAGCCGTGCGCAAATCACAGGTGTATCAATCATGTGCATCGTGTTGGTATTGCTCGGTATGTTCTTGCCATCCGATGTGATGGTAAAGATGCCTGGTATCGACTGGGCAACGCTCACTGTGATGACTGCACAAGTGCCAGTGGGTATCTTTGCATTAATCCTTGTTGGATTGTGCACATCTGTGATGTGGGGCGGTATCTTCAATATGGCTGTTGAGGGATTAGGTAAGTACACCTCAATCGCTTCTGGTGCATTTATGACTATGGTTTGCGGTGGCGGTATCTTGATTCCATTGCAAGGAAAGTTGGCAGATGTATTTGGCGACTTCCAAATGAGTTATATCGTAGTGCTCGTCTGTGCAGCATACATCCTCTTCTATGCACTCATTGGTAGTAAGAATGTGAATAAGGATATTCCTACTGAATAAGTTGAACGTTTAACATTTTAAAATACACAATATTATGCAAAAAAAACCTTATGTACTCGGCCTTGATATGGGTGGTACCAACTCTGTATTAGGCGTAGTAGATGCACGTGGCCACGTATTGGCACGCACATCCATCAGAACACAATCTTTCCCTGACATCAACGACTATGTGAATGCTCTTTACGAAGAAGCCCTCAAGATCGTTGATTCAGTAGGTGGCATGGATCTCATCCGTGGTATTGGTGCAGGTGTTCCTAACGGCAACTATTATACCGGTATGATCGAGGGTGCTATGAACCTTCCATGGCAATCTGTACCATTCGCTCAACTCATGACCGATCGCTTCGGTGTGCCATGTAAGATTACCAACGATGCCAACGCTGCGGCTATGGGTGAGATGACCTATGGTGCTGCTCGTGGTATGAAGAACTTCATCATGATTACCCTCGGTACTGGCGTAGGTTCTGGTATCGTGGTAGATGGCAAGGTGGTGTATGGTCACGACGGTTTTGCTGGTGAGTTAGGTCATACATGCGCTGTGCGTGGCGAGGAAGGTCGTCCTTGCAACTGCGGCAAGAAGGGTTGCTTGGAGGCATATGCTTCTGCTACAGGTGTAGCACGTACCGCTAAGGAGATCATCGCTTCTACTACCAAGGAGACTGTACTCCGCAACCTCGATATCGATGCTATCACCTCTAAGGATGTATATGATGCAGCAGAGCAAGGCGACGAGGTAGCAAAACAAATCTTCGACTACACAGGTACTATCCTTGGTCAACAATTGGCTGACTTCATCGCGTTCAGCGCACCAGAGGCTATCGTCCTCTTTGGTGGCTTGACCAAGTCAGGTCACTGGATCAAAGACCCAGTGGAGAAAGCTATGAACGAGAATGTACTTCCTTTGTGGCGTAATAAGGTACAAGTACTCTTCTCTGACTTGAAAGAGGCTGATGCTGCTGTATTAGGTGCATCTGCATTGGCTTGGGGTGATTGATATCAACTGTCAACTGTTAACTGTTAATTATCAACTGTCGACTCCTATATCAATTCCCAACATGGATGCAACGCCTATATAGAGGTGTTGTATGGCGAATGAATCCATCATCGAAGGTCGTCTATTTGACCTTCGATGATGGTCCTATTCCCCAGTGTACGCCACAGGTATTAGACATCCTTCGCCAATACAATGCCAAGGCTACCTTCTTCATGGTGGCTGAGAATGCAGAGCGTTATCCCGAACTGTTGGCACGTGTCAAAGCGGAGGGACATAGCATAGGCAACCATACGTATAGCCACATGCGCGGACATCAGTCCTGTAACCATACATATGTCGCCAATGCCCTGCATGGCGAACAGATTCTTCATACTCGTCTCTTCCGTCCGCCTCACGGGCGTATGCGCTATTCCCAAAAGAAAGCTATGTTGCAGGCGGGATATACCATCTATCTGTGGGATGTACTTACCCACGACTACAATCCTTGCTATACGCCGGAGAAGATGCTCCGTGTCGTACAGCGCTTTACCCGCAACGGAAGCATCATTGTCCTCCACGACTCGCTCAAATCCTGCGACCGCATGCTCCTTGCGCTGCCACTCATCATCCAGTGGCTTCAATCCCAAGGCTACAAACTCGAATCCCTAACCTAAACTCTCAACTGTAAACTGTCAACTGTAAACTGTCAACTCCCATGACTCGCCATATTTACATCATCAGCATATTCTTCTTGCTCTTAGCATCGTGCGCCAACCGCGGTCAAGGTCCACAGGGTGGACCACGCGATACGATCTCCCCTGTTGTTCTCAAAGAGGTGCCACTCAATGGCACTCTGCTATTCACAGGCAAGGAGGTGCAGGTCTATTTCGACGAGTATATCCAGCTTGATGATGTAGCCAACAAAGTCCTCATCTCCCCACCTCAGCAGAATCCTCCAGAGGTCAAGGCCATTGGCAAACACCTCTCGGTGGTCTTTATGGAGGACTTGCAGGACTCTACCACCTACACCATTGACTTCGGTTCTGCTATCTGTGACTACAACGAGAAGACGCCGCTCACGGGCTATGTGTTCTCTTTCTCCACAGGCGATGTCATCGATTCGCTCTCCATATCAGGTACCATCTACGATGCCTCCAACCTCAACCCTGTGCCCAATGTGCTAGTAGGTATCCATCGCAATCACCACGATTCTGCATTCTCTACATTGCCTTTCGCGCGCATCACTCGCGCCGATGCCGAAGGTACTTTTACCATTCATAATATCCAACCAGGCACCTATCGCCTTTACGCCCTCAACGATATTAGCCGTGACTTTCTCTATCAGCCAGGCGAAGCATTCGCATTTGCCGACTCGCTCATTACGCCATATTGCACCGTAGATATCCATACCGACACCATTTGGCGCGACACGCTGGCGATCGACTCCATCTCGGGCGACACACTCTTCACACGCCTAGTGGACTCCACCTTCGTCCATCCAGTCACGCATTTCTATCCCGACTCTCTCCTACTGTGGTATTTCGAAGAGGCCAAGCAACGCCAGTACTTCCAGAATGTCTCACGCGAGGAGCAACATGCTTTCACCCTCATCTTTGCCGCACCACAAGACTCCATGCCGCTCATCCGTGCCTTACGCCCATCTGAGGTCGATTCGCTCGGAAACGACTCCGCATGGGTTAATTGCCTCGACTATGCCCTTTTGCAGACTTCCACGCATTTCGACACCATTACCTATTGGCTCACCGACTCGCTTGCCATCTCCCAGGATAGTATCTACCTGCAAATGCAATACATGGTCTCTGACTCGCTCTATAATCTTGTTCCTCAGACCGATACCATTCTTGCCGTATATCGCCATCCTCGCCTCTCTGAGAAGGCTCGCGAGGCATACATGCGCAACAAACTCTCGCGCAAACTCGAACTCAAATCCAATGCTTCTTCCAAGTTCGAGATTTACGATACCCTCCGTATAATCTCTGCTTATCCTATTGACTCTATCCATGCAGAGATGTTCCATCTCGCGCAAAAGGTCGATACCATCATGCAGCCTATTCCTTTCCAACTCATCCCATGCGACTCCATCGGCATGAACTACTATATCCTTGCTGCGCTGCAACCCGAGCAGTCATACCACCTCACCATCGACTCGGCGGCGGTGCGTGATATCTATGGCGTTTGCAATGATAGCACCGATTATACCATCCGCCTCAAGGCGCTCAATGAATACGCTTCGCTCTTAGTCAAACTCACGCACTTCGACTCATTGGCACGTATCCAACTGCTCAACGAAAAGGATGTCGTGCTGCGCGAACTCCCTGCACTCCCAGAGGGTACTAAGTTCGAATACCTCGCCGCCTCCACCTTCTACCTCCGCATGTACATCGACCGCAATAATGATGGCAAATGGACTACTGGTGACTGGCTCCTACATCGCCAACCAGAACCTGTCTATTACTACCCATCCAAACTTAAACTGCGTGCCAACTGGGATTTCGAGGAGAACTTTGACCACCTTGCTATTCCCCAAGTACAGTCCAAACCCAAGTCCCTCGCTGGCAAACCAAAAAAATAACTGTCAACTCTCAACTGCCCCCTGTCAACTGCAAAATTCACATATCCCTTCCTCATTCTTGGCTTGCTCATTCAGGTCATCACTTTTTGGCTCATGCCTACCCATCCCTTGTCTCTCATCAGCGGTATGTTAGGCATTTGTTCGGTGGTATTGAGTGCACAGGGCAATATCCTCACTTTCCTCTTCGGCTTTGCGCAAGTGGGAACCTATACCTACCTCTGTTGCCTTGAGCGATTCTATGCCGAGATTGCGCTCAATGTATTCTATTTCCTCTCGATGATCTACGGTGTCTTTGTTTGGCATCGCCGTCTCAATGACCAGTCATTGCAGGTGCAGACGCGCGTTATATCTCCCCGCTGGATGCTGCTTATCTCTATGATCCTACTATTGCTCTCGCTACTCACAGGCTGGCTGCTCCATCGCTTCACCGACGACCCTCAGCCCTATCTCGATGCCTTCACCACCGTCCCTGCCATACTCGCACAAATCCTCATGGTACTTGCCTTCCGCGAGCAGTGGTATCTCTGGCTCTTTGTTGACATCCTAGCTACGGTCATGTGGCTCCGTGCAGGCAACTACTGCATGGCAGCACAATACGCCTTCTGGTGCATCAATTGCATCTATGGCCTACGCCAATGGAAACGCCTCTCCTTGTAAATCCACTACACTCTACCCGCGGATTATGCAAATTTATAATTTGTAAGGACGACGGATGTGCTATGAACATGCATCAATACATGCCTGACATATCTCCTATGACAGGCAAAAGTGAACGAGAGAACAAGAAATAGATTAAAGCGATTGAATGTCGCGTTGGATTTGGTGTTGCAAGTCAGAAAGAGAAGCGAATTTCTGCTCAGGGCGGAGGAAATGAAGGAAAGAGATCGTCAGCGGTTGGTCATACAAGTCACCTTGGAAATCCAACAAATGCACCTCTAAAGACAAATGGTCATTGCCTACCGTTGGGTTGGTACCGATATTCGCCAATGCCTTGTACTCTACCCCATTCACCTGAGCCACAACAGAATACACTCCGCTAGCAGGGAGTTGCTTGGCAGAATCAAGACGAATGTTAGCCGTTGGAAAACCTAATGTTGCACCAATAGCATTGCCGTGCTCCACCACACCCGAAACACTATATGTATAACCCAAAAGGCGATTGACTTGGTCTATTTGTGCCGCAGCCATGAGTTTGCGGATACGCGATGAACTAACAGGCACTCCGTCCACTAAACACTCATGCGCACGCTCGATATGCAAACCCACTTTGTGCGCGATCTTCTCGTATTCGTGGAAGCCCTTGAGGTGATCTGAACCGAAGTGATGATCGTAGCCCATGAGCAAAGTCTCCACTCCTTCTTGCTCCTTGAGGTAGCACATAAACTGCTCAGCAGTAAGCTGTTGCACCGCAGCGAAATCCAAGAAATGCACTTCGCCGTAGTTCTGAAGCAACGCCTTTCGTTCGTCATGCGTGGTGAGCATTGCAGGGGCTTTCCCCGTCAGCAGTTCCTTGGGATGACGATCAAACGTATAGATAGCAGGAGTGAGCTGATGGTGCTTGGCATGCTCGTGCAATTGAGCAAACAGGAAACGGTGTCCGCGATGGACACCGTCGAAAAATCCTATCGTTGCTATGCGAGGCATTTGGGAGTTTAGGAGTTTAGAAGTTCAGGAGTTCAGGAGTTCAGGAGTTCAGTAGTTTAGTTCTAAAGTTTTATAATTTAATATAAATCTTCTTGCGGTAGAGGAGGTAAGCAATGCCCCAGAACACCAACACAAGGCTCAAAGCACACGCTAGAGAACCACCTTGATCACCAAACAAAGGTTGCATGCACACCTTATACCAGAAGCTCCAGACATTGTACATCTGCTCGTGATACTCAAAGCGGATGCTACGCATTACATACACAGCAATAGCACTCAAGCAGAAGATAAACAATGGGTTAACACCGAAGCACTCGAAGAACTTATACCAGTTGTTTGCCACTTTCTTGGTAGCAATCTCGCACTTGGTAATAGCCTCTTTCTCGTTGCGCTCAGGCAAACGGATATCCAATACCCAAGTCAAAATAGCGAGCAGAGAACTTGCCAAGCCGCAAGTAACGAGGATATAGCTAGCCGACCACATGCTCTTGTTGATAGGATATGCATAATCGAGCAAGAAACCAAGAAGCATCATCACCGCTCCCGCGAGGAGAAGGCGAGTGACTTTGCCCCAGTTATCTTTGACATTCATGATAAGATGTCCCATCCAAGCGCCAATCAAGACATGCGCTACGCAAGGGATAGTAGAGAGAACACCCTCTGGATCAAAGCCGATGCGCTCGCCTGCGGCATTGGTCATATGGTAGATATGATTGTCGCCGAGCAACTTGAGGTCCACAATAGACTCCATGTTTGCAGCGTTGAGTTCGAAACTATTGGTCACACTCTGCATGATGCAGTAGATGATCATCAGCACAGCAGCCACCCAAGGGCAGTTTTTAGGTTTAGCAGCCAGCATAAGCAAGCCGCCAAAGATACTCACAAGACCCAAACGTGGGAAGACGCCCAAGATACGGATATGCTCGATTGGATAGGTCCAAACAGCATGCAAGAGCGTGGTACCTTCTTTGGTGATTTGTCCAAGAAACATTCCGAGCCAACTGAGTGCCCAACCAATGAGAACAATGAGCAGACCACGAGTGATAACCTTCTGAGCCACAGGCCAAGTGAGAGCGTGGCTGGTCTTCTTGTGGGAGATATACATCGCTATACCCATGCAGAAGACGAAGAATGGGAAGACGAGGTCAGTAGGTGTGCAACCGTTCCACGCCGCATGGCGAAGAGGCGCATAGATATGTGACCAAGTACCAGGGTTATTGACAAGGATCATGCCCGCGATGGTGATACCACGCAAAACATCGAGAGACAGGAGACGTTTTTTAGCAGGAGCAGGAGTGATAGTTTCTTGTGACATAGTATTATATTTTTAGATTCGGGAGTCGGGAATCGGGAGTCCGTTAATCTGGATCAATTATATAGAAAACAGCCCCCCGTTTGCGCGGAGGGCTGTTTTATCAGTTTGATTACTCTTGGTTGAGGGTTACGCGCTTGAAGTCGATTACGTTTACGTTGTTCTTCTTCAAAACGTCCTTCACGAGCTCTTTGCTCTCGCTCATGATGTATTGTTGCTCTACCAATGTGCTCTCTTTCAAGAACTTGCCAAGACGACCTTGTGCAATCATCTCCACTTTCTTCATGTTGATGTTAGCCTCAGCCTCAGCAGGAACAGTAGCACGGATTTGACGTGCAGTCTCTGCTTGCTCTGGGGTCAACCAACCCTTAGCAGTGTTAGACTCGATGTGATCATCGCTATCTACGTGAGCTGGGTTGATACCTGCCTTGCGAACAGCTTGCTCAACGGCCTTGTTGATCTCGTCTTGTTTGGTTTTCTCAATAGCTACAGAAAGCTCACGATCTTTCACCTCTTGTGCTACGTGGTCAGCATCCAATGCGATTGGAGACATAGAAGCCACTTGCATAGAGATACCGTGGAGGATCTCTGCGTTAGCATCCTCAGCGTCAGCAGCAACGAGTGCGCTGAGCTTATTGCCAAGGTGGTTGTAAGCATCTACCTTTGGAGCTACGAGGAAAGCGTAGTCGCTGAGTTCCATCTTCTCACCAGTAACACCAGAACGCTCAGTTACAGCGTCTTGTACGGTGAAATCACCCAACTTGCAAGCCTTAAGTGCCTCAAGGTCAGCTGGTTTCTCGGTCATAGCCACCTCAAGGATAGCCTTAACCATATTTACGTAATCTTCGTTCTTAGCTACGAAGTCGGTCTCGCACTTCACGCCTACGATTGCACCAAAGCCATTCTCAGCCTTAGCCAATACGCAACCTTCAGAAGCCTCGCGCTCGCTACGTTTTGCAGCGATAGCTTGACCACGCTTACGGAGCAAGTCCTTAGCTACCTCGAAGTCGCCATTAGCCTCCTCGAGAGCCTTCTTTACGTCCATCATACCTGCGCCAGTGATGTCGCGCAATTTCTTAATATCTGCTAATGTAACAGCCATTGTCGTAATTCTTAATTCTAAATTCTTAATTCTAAATTATTCAGCAGCAACTTCAGCTACTTTCTCAGCCTCTGCCTTAGGAGCAGCTTTGCGAACGCGTTGACGGCGCTCTTTTGGAGCTGGAGCCTCATTAGCAGCTTGTGCTGCAGCAGCCTCTTCGTCAGCTTTCTCTACCTTGCGCTCCTCGAGACCCTCTTGGATAGCTGCGCAAACAGCAGAAAGGATTACGTCGATAGACTTGGTAGCGTCATCGTTAGCTGGGATTACGAAGTCGATGTTGTTAGGGTTAGAGTTGGTATCAACAATACCGAATACTGGAATACCCAAACGGTTAGCCTCAGCCACTGCGATGTGCTCTTTCATTACGTCAACTACGAATACTGCGCTTGGAAGACGGGTGAGGTCAGCGATAGAACCGAGGTTCTTCTCGAGTTTCTCACGTTGACGAGTGATTTGGAGTTTCTCACGTTTAGATACGTTATCCAATGTACCATCAGACATCATTTTGTCGATAGTTGACATTTTCTTCACAGCCTTACGGATAGTAGGGAAGTTGGTCAACATACCACCAGCCCAACGCTCGGTGATGTAAGGCATGTTTACCTCTTGAGCTTTAGTTGCAACTACCTCTTGACCTTGTTTCTTGGTAGAAACGAAGAGGATCTTGCGACCAGATTTAGCGATAGCTTTCAATGCCTCAGCAGCCTCGTCGATTTTCACTGCGGTCTTGTTGAGGTCGATGATGTGGATACCGTTGCGCTCCATGTAGATGTAAGGAGCCATAGCTGGATTCCATTTACGTTTGAGGTGGCCAAAGTGGCAGCCAGCCTCGAGAAGTTGATCAAATGTTGTTCTCATTTTGTTTGATTAGTTTGAATTATTTTTAATGATAATTTATCCATCTGCCACGTTTACGCAGAGAAGCGCGTACGCGTGGAATAACAGAGTAATCCGTGGCGAGCAACTAGTTGCCACCACGGAGTCACTGCTATTTGGATATTAACGCTTACTAAATTGGAAGTGTTTGCGTGCTTTTGGTTGACCTGGCTTCTTACGCTCTACCTCACGAGCATCGCGAGTCATGAAGCCCTCAGCCTTCAACGCTGGTTTGTCCTCTGGGTTGATCTTCACCAAAGCGCGAGCGATTGCAAGACGCAAAGCCTCTGCTTGACCTTTGTAGCCACCACCATCGAGGTTTACTTTGATATCATATTTCTCAGCCACTTCAAGTTTGTTAAGAGGTTGCTTAACAACGTATTGAAGAATTGGACTTGGGAAGTACACATCCAAATCACGACCGTTGATTGTGATCTTGCCGGTACCCTCTTGTACATAAACGCGAGCAACTGCTGCTTTACGACGACCTAATGCATTAATCATTTCCATATCTTCAATTATTTAAGTGTGTTGATGTCAATTTGTTTTGGTTGTTGTGCTTGCATGTTGTGCTCTGCACCTGCAAATACGTGGAGGTTACCGATGATCTTACGACCGAGACGGTTCTTAGGAAGCATACCCTTAACCACCTTTTGGATCAAACGATCTGCACCCTTCTCAAGCAATTGAGCAGGAGTCATCTCGCGTTGACCACCTGGGAAGCCAGTGTAGCGTACATATACGCGATCATTCCACTTGTTACCAGTCAATTGCACTTTGTCTGCATTGATGATAATCACATTGTCACCGCAATCCACGTTAGGAGTGAAGTTTGGTTTGTACTTACCACGGAGGAGCTTAGCTACCTTCGAGCACATACGGCCAAGTACTTGGCCCTCAGCATCAATAACAACCCATTCCTTTTGAACGGTTGCCTTGTTAGCTGATACAGTCTTGTAACTTAATGTATCCATTTGTTTTTTAATGTTTTGACCATGTCGACAGACAACTTTACGTGCTCCGTGAGCCCCACTGCCCAACATGGCGAATTAATATAATTAGTTTGTTTATATACGTTTTAACGCAAATCGGCTGCAAAATTACTACTTTTTTTCCAATTGACCAAATATTACGACATCTTTTTCGCAAAAATCTTCACTTTTCCATATTTTCCAAGGATTTTCCAAGCCATTTCGCAGCTCTTTCTTCACCTCCTCTATGTCGCGCAGCTGACGTTCAGGCGATGAAACAGTCCCTTTTTTGCTAGCCAATTTCTTTTCTCTGTTGGCGTCACGTATCTGCTCTTCCACCTGAAAATCGGCCTCCAGACGCTCAATCACCTTGGGATATATCTTATTGAAGATCTGCGGATTGTCGGTAAACCAAACCAGTGACGAGTCAAACTCCGCTTGGGTGATGCCATGCTTGTCCAACACATTCTTGTAGTAGCCTGCCAACTCTTGGTCATGGGAATAGTTGTAGCCTGCCACCTGAATTGCGCCATCAGTACGGTGCAAATCGTAGAGCACCTCGCGCATCTCGCGATTGGACAATACACCACGTGGACGACACCCCAGCATCGCCACACATACAAGTAGCACACACACTATCTTTAAACCCAATCCTCTCACCTTTAACCTATAAACAGTAGCCCGCAGGGCGTTCACTAAACACTAAACACTAAACACTAAACACTACCCTCCAACCTCTTTCTTCGGAAAGATCTGATTCAAGCTATCATCCAGGTCTTTGCGGTAGAAGATGATAATCAAGAACACCGCCACCGTGATGAACGAGTCGGCGATATTAAACACTGGTCGGAAGAACAAGCACTCGCCCGCAGCGTTGCGAATCAATGGGAAATAGAGCATATCCACCACCCTACCGTGGAACCAACCTGCGTAGTCCCATATCTTGCCGTAGCACACGCAGTCGATGATATTGCCCAGCGCACCTGCAATCACCATTGCGATGCTTGTCAGATAGCCCGTGCGTACCGTTTGCTTGTGAATCATTGTGTGGACATACCAGCCCAGCACGCCCACGGCAGCGATGCGAAAGAGGGTCAGCAGCAGCTTGCTAAACCACTCAATACCAAACGCCATGCCGTTGTTCTCCACAAACACAATCCAGAACCACGAGAACACTTCGCGTGCTTCCCCCAGCTCAAAATGCGTCTTGATATACACCTTCGACACCTGGTCAAGCACCAATGCCAGCAGCACAATGCCCACCACAAGCCATGATTGTTTTACTTTAGTCATAATCTCTAAACACTAAACTGTAGGCGTACCACGCCGTCCACTAAACACCGAAAATCTCACGAATCTCTTCCACCTTATCCAATTTCTCCCATGTAAACAACTCCACTTCGCGCTCAATCACTTGTCCGTTGTCCACGAAAGTCTTCTTTACCACCTCGTTGGTACGTCCCATATGTCCGTAGCGTGCAGTCTCCTCGTACATTGGTTGTTTGAGTTTCAGTGCCTCGATGATACCTTGTGGACGCAGGTCAAACAGCTCGCTCACTTTCTTAGCAATCTCGCCGTCGCTCATTGCCACTTTGGCGGTGCCGTAGGTATTCACGCACACGCTCACTGGCTGTGCCACACCAATCGCATAACTGATTTGCACCAGCACTTCCTTCGCCACGCCAGCAGCCACCATGTTCTTCGCTATCCAACGAGCGGCATAGGCTGCCGAACGGTCCACCTTCGATGGGTCTTTGCCCGAGAATGCGCCACCACCGTGCGCACCGCGACCGCCGTAGGTATCTACGATGATCTTTCTTCCTGTCAGACCTGTATCGCCATGAGGACCACCAATCACGAAGTTACCCGTTGGGTTCACCAATAGCTTGAAGTCGCCCTTCAGCAACTCGGCATAACGCGCATCGCGTTTGGCTACGCGAGGCAACAGCACACGCTGGATATCCGCCTTGATCTGCTCTTGGGTCACGTCCTCGTCATGTTGGGTACTCACCACGATCGTATCAATACGAAGTGGCTCGCCTTGCTCGCTATACTCCATAGTCACTTGGCTCTTAGAGTCTGGGCGAAGATAAAGCATCTCCTTGCCTTCTTTGCGCACGCGCGCTAGCGTGTATACTAAGGTGTGTGCCAAGTCCAACGTCAGAGGCATATAGTTCTCTGTCTCGTCGCTGGCATAACCGAACATCATACCCTGGTCGCCTGCGCCTTGCTCGCCCACGTTCTCTGTGCCTTGTCCGTCCACACCACGTGCGATGTCTGCACTCTGCTCGTGCAAAGCGGTCAAGATGCCGCAGCTCTCTGCTTCAAACTTATACGCAGACTTGGTATAACCAATCTCTGCAATGGTCTTGCGCACAGTACCTTGAATATCCACGTACTTCTCGCTGGACACTTCGCCTGCCACGATGACTTGTCCTGTGGTCACCATGGTCTCGCATGCCACGTGTGAGTTAGGGTCTAATGCTAAGAATTGGTCTAGGATGGCGTCGCTGATTTGATCCGCCACTTTGTCTGGGTGTCCTTCGCTGACACTCTCGGATGTAAATAAATAGTTCATGTTGTTTTTTTGATTAAGGAGCCACGAGCCAGGAATAAAGACTTATTACCTGCGTCTGATCTGTCGTTGCTAATTGGTCTTGATTCTTTGTTCCTTATTCTTTGCTCCTTATAAATAAAAAATCCACAAGCGACTGTTTGGGTCTTGTGGCACAAGTTTTTAGCATTCTTTTATAGAGGTTGCAAGCAGTCCAAATCTATCCTCTTTTCAAAATCGGCTGCAAAGGTACAACAAAATTTGCGGATATGCAAATTTTATCTAATTTTGAATCAAGATTTTTTTAATTATCTTGCATATATCAGATTTTTTTTGTACCTTTGCAGCATGATTCTTCGGCACCACTTCGCCCCCGAAGATGCCCCGAAGATGCCCCGAAGATAGCATATTTTACGCCAAAACTCACAAATACACACCATTATATGCAACTCATTGATTATCAATCTATTACCCTCCCCCGAAAGCGATTCGCTAAATGCGCCATCTGCGCGCTAATCTGCATGCTCGCCGCTTGCCAACCACGACATTCCATCTGTGGAGTCACTTGCCATGGCACGCCATTCCAACTCATGCAAGAGCTTACCTACAACCCCAACGCGACTACCTTTCCGACCGACTACCTCATCGCATTCACCGATACTACCTTTATCTACTGCATCGACCACGACGGCACACCACGAACCATCACATGTGTCACCGACACTACTACACACCAAATCATTAAGGTTTTTTAACATCTCCCTGCATAACACTATCACACTATAACATCATTTTATGAGCGAAATCTTTCTACATACTGCCGAAACACCAAAATCATACTTTCTGAAAAATCTACTTTTTTTAGGGGAATTTAGGGTAGTATATAATTATATACATAGTATATATTATATTTTTTTCGACCGATATACCATTCGACTCTTTTTTTTATGTTATAGTGTTATAATGTGATAATTGCACAAACGACATATCAATTATTAAAATTTATTAATATGACACACAGAATTACCCCCCCCAGACTGCGAAAATTAATCAAAATGAAGTAATCGCTTCTCTTCGCAGCGCGCTCGCGCAAGCACAATGCGCAATCGACCAACTACAAACCATCAGCACAGCCGCGCAATTCTTTCCTGCTAACGACTATCGCCGCATCTACATCGAAGTCAAAGCACATGCGCAAATCGGGCAACTCTTCCCAGCTCCCTATTCCTCTTATTCCGAACTTGCCGACCTGCTAACACCTATCGTTGGCTGGGTTGTAGATGCTGCGTGCCTACAATCTTATTTTTATCGCGCCAACAAACAACACACGCTAAATTCCGATATTTCCCGACGCGCTAATCAATTAAAATAGCGCATTTTGTATCTATTCAAGCAAATGCTTGCGACTTCCTATGATTTCGCAAGCATTTACTTTCTCACGCCCCGTAAAATCCCACTACCTTTGCACCCGATTTCGAAATCAAACGCAATTGTATAACTTTTAGCATTCAAAACATGGATTTTACAGGACAAATCAAACACATCGGGCAAGTCGAGCAGTTCGAAACCAAGAACGGCACAACTTGCCTTACCCGCGACATCGTCATCGAAACCGACGAGCAGTACCCACGCTCCGCGTGCATCACACTCCGCAATGATCTTGCGCAGTCTTTCAACCTCAATATCGGGCAACGTGTACGCGTGGACTTCGACATCTACGCTCGACCTAACAAAGAGGGTAATCGCTATTTCAACCAACTAACCGCTTGGCGTATTTCGCCTTGCTAAATTCACACACCATTATGGCTACTAAGAAGAAACACGTGGAACTTCCACAATCGCAACTGATGGGTGCGACCACCCATTTTGCGCAATCCGACAACGAACTCACCCAGTACATGCGCTTTCGACGAGAACCAAAAGACGCGGACAACGAACTCCCTTCCATCAACCTGCCGTTCGGCAAAGCACTCAAGGGATCAATCACCTTCCAGCGCGACCCTTCAGTCAAAAACGGCAAGTACATTCGCCAAGTGGTTCGCCTCTACAAGAAGACCACTAACAAGCGCTCCGCATCTATCCTCGAAACGCGATACTCCAAGGTGCGTGTCAGCAACTCACATGTAACCGTCACCATGTCTTTCCCACTCTGTGACGACCCTGTACGCCTCAAAGCACGCCTCCAAAACTTCGCCAACATCATCATCGACGAAAGCGATGAGATTGCAGCTATCCTCAATCAAGAGGGAGATGTCAAGGTGCAAGAGGCATGGCAAACTATCCAACAATCCAACGAGGAGGGCAACTATGCCAAAGAATAACCAACCACTCGACCGAGTTTATATCGAGTATAACCCCAAAACGCGCGAGTTTTACGCCGCCGTAGATGGTGACTTTGCAGGCGTAGCACTTGCTATTGCACATGCTATGAATACCAACGAACAATTCCTTCGGGCTGTCAAATTGGCTAACACCATACGTGGTATGCCATAAGGCAAGCATAGATAAATGTTAATAATTCCTCACGCGGGGTTGTTTACGCTCCGCGTGAGATTTGTAAAATATATCTAACAGCCGCAAGCGGTCTAACAGCGCAGCGGTCTAACTTCTAACTTCTAATCATTATGTATCCTCGTATTTGTATTCAAGACAATATCCTTGCGGGCAAACCACGTCCCGCCACTTGGGCAGACATCGAAGCTGCTATGCGCCAGCCATCAGTACAAGACATCTGCGACCAAATCAAACTCCTCGACGGCAAAGATCCCGACGAGCTTTCACGCCTCAAAAAGCACCTACCCATCATCACACCTCACGCTTGCCGTTTCCGTGGCGATGGCTCACGCAAATCTTCCAACGCCGTGCCATCTGGGCTCGTCATGCTCGACATTGACCATATCGACGACCCCCGAGAATTCTTCTCACGCTGGATTTTCCCTGTATTGTCTACAGCGAGCACAGCGAGCGAACTACCAACTACAGGCGCAGCCGAACTACAGCGCAGCGATCCCAAAATCTACTTCGTAGCTATCACCCCTAGCGGTCATGGCATACGCGTAATCGCTGAACGTGAGCCAGAAGAGTCTATCCCAGCCGCACAAAAGCGCCTTGCTACCTATTTCTGCCTCACCGAGTTTGATGCCGTAACCAAAGACTTGGCACGCGCTTCCTTCCTTATGCCATGGTCATACGTCCTCTATTGCGAGCCTTCACAACTCGACTTTGATACACCCGAGAAAGAAGCCGTCGTCACTGCCCATTTCGCACAACTCGAAGCGCAAAATAACACTATCACACTATCACAAGAAAATAAGAGTCAATCACCCGCAACCACTACAGCGAGCGCCGCGAGCGAACTACCAACTACAGGCGAAGCCGAACTACAGCAAAGCGATCTAATTTACCGCGGCACACCTTACGCCGACATCGTCCGTGAATTGATCTTCCTGCTCGGCGGCGAACCTGCCCTCGGTGAGCGTAATCAATTCTACTTTACCCTTGTGCGCTACATGCGCTACATCTGCAACTTCGACCCTGACATGTGCGTGCGCGTCTTACCCGACTTCGGGCTTTCACTATCCGAGCGTTGCTCCACAGCGCAATCATCCGTCAATCGACCACGTAAAGGCGACATCCCCGACCTCCTCAATCGCGCCATCACTACAGCGAGCTCCGCGAGCGAACTATCAACTATAGGCGAAGCCGAACTACAGCGAAGCGATCTATCACTCCCTCCTCTCCCTCGCGTGCTCGAACTTATCTGCCGCCGTCTTCCTGAGCGTTTTCGCCCTGCAATGGTCATCGCTTCCTTGCCTATACTTGGCGCGTTAGCCACTCGTGTGCGCTTCCAATACCTCGACAAACAAGAGCACTCCTTCTCCTTCATGTCGTGTATCACTGCACCAGCCGCTACAGGTAAATCCTTTATCCGCAAGCCAGTCAACCTACTACTAACACCTATCGACCGACAAGATGAAATCGAACGACGAAAAGAAGAGGAGTACAAAGATGCACTCCGAGCAGCCAAAAACTCCAAGATGCAACCTACCAACCCTCGCGCTTGCCCTCGCAACAATGGTATCAATGTCAGTATTGCCAAGCTACTCCAACTCCTTGCCTATTCCGAAGGCAAGCACCTCATCGGCATTGGCGAAGAAATCGACACCCTTGTCAAATCCGAACGCGCTGGAGTATGGTCGCAGAAGTCAGATATCTATCGTCTTGGATTCGACAACGCCAAGTACGGACAAAACTACATGTCTGACAACTCTTTTTCTGCCAATGTGCCTGTATATTACAACCTCCTTCTCACAGGCACGCCTGGAGGTATGTATCGATTCTTCAAAGACGTCGAGGATGGTTTGGTTACCCGTTTTTGTTTCGCACAACTACCTGACATGTTTGGCAGTGACATCCCCGCCTTCGAGAATTACACGGCGGCAGAGGAGGAAGAAATCATCGACATAGCCGAAACGCTCGACAAAGCAGCTGGCACCATCGCTTGCTCACACGTCGGCGTGCGCATCCGTCGATGGCTCAACGACAAGCGCGAACTCGCCATCCGTGAAGACAGCCGAGCAATCGACACCCTCCGCAAGCGTGCTGCTGTCATCGGCTATCGTGCAGGAATGCTCGCATACCTACTCAATGAGTGCGTGTACACCAAAGAGGTCGGACAATTCACCTCATGGGTAGCGGAGTACGTCTTCCAAAATCAAATGGAGCTCTTTGGCTCGAAGTTCGAGGAGGTAGCGCAAACGCAAATCCGAGTAAAAGAAAATCGCAGTCAAGTAGTTTCTTTGTTGCAGGCATTACCCGAGCAATTCACTCGTGCCGAATTGATGGCATTACGTGCGCGCAACGGACAATCCACCAATGTCGCTATGGTCATCTCGCGCTGGCGTTCATCGGGCTTCATCACGCAAACCGATAAAAACACCTACCGCAAAACATCCAAAGCATGTGCGGCTCTAAACACTAAACACTAAACACTAAACAATGCACAATGAACCGCAGAACAAAATCTATCGAGCAGCGAAATCGAGAAATCTACGCAGATTATTGCGCCCACCTCCGCAACGGACTACCAGCTATGGACGCATATGCCGCTTGTGCACACTACTACGATTTAGATGCCGACTATATAAGAAGGGTCATTCGTGAGCAAGCAAGAAAATGATTATTGGACTTTATTGTCCAACAAAAAGTCAAATTTATGACTACCTTTGCAGCGCAATTCGAAAAATAATCGGGTTGCGCTGTATTGTGCCCCTACTGGCAAGTCCAATAGCTGCACACTAAAAGAGCTCTTTTCGTTAACCCTAAACACTAAACCCTAAACACTAAACAAACTATGGCAAAAGTAACCCCTATGGACTTGGTAAAATCCATGTCTGGCAAAATCTGCGGTCACTCTGACATCTCCTTCGCAAAGCGTGGTGACACCCAGTACACCATGAAGCGTTGCAACCAGCGCACCACTCCTTTCACTGAGGAGGAATTGGCTCACCAAGCGAAGTTCAAAGCCGTCAGTGCTTCAGTCGCTGCACGCGTCAAACTGAACGCACCTGAAGATGTAGCCGCTTTCAAGGCGCAAAAGAAGTACAAATCTTTCCGCTCCTACATCTGGGCTTTGGAATGGGCTGATTATACCGCATAATCGTAAGTACTCGGGGCGTGCAACGCGCGCCCTGCCCATCCCAAAATCACTAATCACTAAACTCTAAACTCTAAACACTAAACAAAAATGGCACACGTAACCTTAGCAGCCCCTATCACTGGCTTGAGTGGTAAACTTTCTAAATCGCACGCCGTGGTGTTCAACATGCGACAAGCGCCCACTAGCAACGAGCGCATGATCAACATGCCTTGCTACACCAACTACCGCGACCCACGAAAGAAAACCAAGCTCACCGACAACCAAAAGACTTGGAATACCCAGTTCGCAGAAATCGCACGAATGACCCGCGAACGTTTGGAAGATCCTGCTTTCATGGCAACCGACATGACTGCCTTTGCTAAGCAATCCAAGTTCAAGACCCTCCATGCTTTTGTCTTCGACATCTGCAAAGAGGAACTCGCAAACGGCAAGTAATTGTCAATTGTCAAATTGTAACTGTCAACTGTCAATGAAGCGCTTGCAACTCATCATCGCTACCGCAATGTGCGCCTTCGGGTGCGCATTGCTTGCATGTGGCTTCCTCTGCCCGCCTATGGGTGAGATACACCACTCCGTGCTCATCGCCTTCGGTGAGATACTCACCTTCAGCGGCAGTCTTATAGGCATTGACTATAAGTACCGCTACAAAGAATAAAAATTATGTATCTTCAATTGATAAGAAATAACCCCCAAGCCTCCGCCATCACTGGTCGCCTTGTTATCAACGGTCGATTCTTCTGCAACACCCTTGAGCGTGTCGGCTACCAAATTCCCGCTATTTGTTACCCTATACGCGTTACGCAGTCACCTCGTTTCAAACGCCTACTGCCTATCGTGCAGAACGTCCCACAGCGCAGCGGCATCCGCTTTCATCGTGGCACCAAGCCCCAGCACTCTACAGGTTGTATCTTGCTACCCGACCGCGAAACTGAAAACAAGCTCACTAACCTCCTATTAGAAACGCAATCCCATGAAGAGATCATTCTTGAAGTCACTGACTTTCGTCCTGGCACTGAGTATGGCTACAATACTCCTTGCCCTCCCGAGTTGCAAAAGCCTTGACCCCGCTCACTTGTCAACTCTCAACTCTCAACTCTCAACTGTCACCCACTCCCACGATACGCTCATTATCCGTGATAGTATCTTCGTGCGTGAATATGTAGCGGGAGATACCATCTTTCGTGACCGCATACAATACCGTGACCGATGGCGCACGCAAATAATCCATGATACCATCATTCGCACCGATAGCATTACGCAAGTCATCGAACACCCACCTGAGCGCTATATACCACCATTCTACAAACGCTGCACCATCATTCTGTGGATTATACTGACAGCAGGAGTTGTGTGGATTGTTGGCAAATGGTATATTAAATCTAGATTGTAAATTCGTTAATTCGTTCAACCTTCAACCTTAATTCCTTAATTCGTTCAACCTTCAACCTTAAAAGCCACCGCGTCTCACGACGAAGTGGCTTTTTTACTATAACACTATCACACTATAACATAAAAAAAAGAGTCGAAACAACTAAAATCGCGTTGAAAGTTCACTTTCCGCGATTTTTTTTTGCGTTTGTGCATTTTTTTTTGTACCTTTGCGCGATTTTTGGCGTTTTGTGTTTTATACGCAAGAATCTCATTAAGACTTTGAAACTTTTTTAACTCTATTTATAGACATGGACGCAAAATACAATCCAACCGCGATTGAAGCCAAGTGGTATCAATACTGGCAAGACAAGAAACTATTCCACAGTACTCCTGATGGTCGTGAGGCATACACCGTAGTTATCCCTCCACCAAACGTGACAGGTGTGCTGCACATGGGTCACGTACTCAACAATACCATCCAAGATATCCTTGTGCGTCGTGCACGTCTTGAGGGTAAGAACGCTTGTTGGGCACCTGGTACTGACCACGCTAGTATCGCTACCGAAGCTAAGGTCATCAAACGCCTCAAAGAGCAAGGTATCAACAAGAGCGACCTCACCCGCGAGGAGTTCCTCAAGCACGCTTGGGCATGGACCGAGGAGCACGGAGGTATCATCCTCAAGCAATTGCGTACACTCGGCTGCTCATGCGACTGGGACCGTACCGCCTTCACCATGGACGAGACACGCTCCAAAGCCGTGATTGATGTATTCTGCGACCTATACAACAAGGGCCTCATCTACCGCGGATTGCGCATGGTGAACTGGGATCCAGAGCGCCAAACAGCCCTCTCTGACGAGGAGGTGATCTACCAAGAGGAGCATAGCAAGTTGTACTATATGAAGTACTACGTAGACCCCTCCGACTCCCCTTCAAGGGGAGAGCTCGAAGCAGAGGGCAACGTGATTCATAAAGATGAGAAAGGTTACTACGCCGTAGTAGCTACTACCCGTCCTGAGACCATTATGGGTGACGTGGCAATGTGTATCAACCCTAAAGACCCTAAGAACCAATGGCTCAAGGGCAAGCATGTGATCGTTCCTAAAGTAGGTCGCGTGATTCCTGTAATCGAGGACCGCTATGTGGAGATTGAGTTCGGTACAGGTTGCTTGAAGGTAACTCCTGCGCACGACGTGAACGACTACGCATTGGGACAAAAATACGACCTCACCACCTATGATATCTTTACCGCAGACGCGCACGTGAATGTTGAGGGTTTGGAGGCAGATATCTATCCTAATGTGGCTGCATACCAAGGCATGGACCGCTTCGACTGCCGCAAGCAGATCGTAGTAGATCTCCAAGCCGAGGGATTGGTGGAGAAAGTGGAAGACTATACCAACAAGGTGGGTTACTCGGAGCGTACCAATGTGCCTATTGAGCCACGCCTCAGCTTGCAATGGTTCATCCGCATGCAGCACTTTGCTGACATTGCGTTGCCACCAGTAATGAACGACGATATCGTCTTCTATCCAACGAAATACAAAAACACCTACCGCAACTGGCTCGAAAACATCAAAGACTGGTGTATCTCACGCCAACTATGGTGGGGACACCGTATCCCTGCGTACTACGAGAAAGCGTTGCTCGAAGAGACAGGCGCAGAGAACTATCCAGAGGATAAGATCATCGTAGCGCCAAACATCGAAGCAGCTGCCGAGAAATCCGGCTTGAGCGTAGAGGCGTTGGTACAAGACGAAGGTGCACTCGATACATGGTTCTCATCATGGCTCTGGCCAATCAGCCTCTTTGATGGTATTGAGAATCCAGGCAATGAGGAGATTAACTATTACTATCCAACCGCAGACCTCGTGACTGGTCCAGATATCATCTTCTTCTGGGTAGCACGTATGATCATGGCGGGATATGAGTATATCGGCAAGATGCCATTTAAACATGTGTATTTTACTGGTATCGTGCGTGATAAATTGGGTCGCAAGATGTCTAAGTCATTGGGTAACAGCCCTGATCCATTGGATTTGATCGAGCGTTTCGGCGCAGACGGTGTGCGTATGGGTATGATGCTTTGCGCTCCTGCGGGTAATGATATCTTGTTTGACGACAGCCTCTGCGAGCAAGGACGTAACTTCTGCAACAAGATATGGAACTGCTTCCGTCTCATCAAGGGTTGGGAAGTTCAGGAGTTCAGTAGTTCAGAAGTAAATAAGTGGGGTATTGAGTGGTTTGAGGCAGTACTCGCCAAAGCACAAGCAGAGGTGGCTGACCTCTTCAGCAAATACCGCCTCAGCGAGGCGTTGATGGCTATCTACAAGCTCTTCTGCGACGAGTTCTCTGGTTGGTACTTGGAGATTATCAAACCTGCATACGGTCAGCCAATTGATAAGGCAACCTACGAGAAAACTATCCAATTTATGGATACCATGCTCAAGCTCTTGCACCCATTCATGCCATTCATCACCGAGGAGTTGTGGCAAGCGATTGAGGAGCGCCAAGAGGGCGAGAGTTTGATGGTTTCTCCTTTGGAGAAGGTTCAGGAGTTCAGTGGTTCAGAGGTGAAGGAAGCTGAACAATGCTTCGATATTATCTCTGCTATCCGCAATATCCGTGCACAGAAGAATATCTCTCCTAAGGAGGTATTGACTTTGGTTTGCCCAGAGGCATTGCCAGCTGTGGTAGTGAAATTGGCGAACGTAGAGTTGGCTGTAGGCGCCGAGAAGAGCGCAGGTAGCGCATCTTTCATCATCGGTACCACCGAGTATAGCGTGCCATTGGAGAAGTTCATCAATGTGGACGAAGAATTGAAGAAGCTCGAAGCCGAGTTGGCTCACCAAGAGGGTTTCCTCCGTGGTGTGATGGGCAAATTGAACAACGAGCGCTTTGTGCAAAACGCTAAGCCAGAGGTGGTAGAGTTGGAGCGCAAGAAGAAAGCGGATGCCGAAAGCCGTATTGCGACTATTAAGGAGGCTATTGCTCAACTGCGTTGAGCGGTTCAGGAGTTCAGGAGTTCAGGAGTTGAATGAAAGACTTAGCATCGCTTCGCGCAGAGATTGACCAGCTGGACGAGCAGTTGTGGGATATCATCGCACAGCGCGCGGACGTGGCTCGCGCCATAGGTGAGTGGAAACACGCACATGGCGAACAGGTGCTGCAACCCGAGCGTTGGCAGCAGGTTGTGGAGCATTGTATAGCACAAGGCAAGCAACATGGACTGAGCGAAACGGTTATCCGCGAAGTGATGGAAGCATTGCATAAAGAAAGCGTCAGGGTAGAATCCTGACGTTTTTTATTTGTTTGGCACGGTTTTTGTACATATTTACACGGACGCACTTGAAGGTGTTTTTTTTACCGTGAAAATAGTTCATTATAAAAAAATTATCATATGCAAACTACCGTAGATATTCGCGAACTGCAAGAGCGCATTGAGCGTGAGAGTTCGTTTGTAGATGCCCTGACTATGGGCATGAACCAAGTGATTGTAGGTCAAAAGCACCTTGTAGAGAGTCTGTTGATTGGTTTGTTGGCAGACGGACATATCCTATTGGAAGGTGTACCTGGTTTGGCAAAGACCTTGGCCATCAACACATTGGCTAACTTGGTAAAAGCCGATTTCAGCCGTATTCAGTTTACACCAGACTTGTTGCCAGCCGACGTATTGGGTACACAGATCTACTCGCAAAAGTCGGAAGAATTTAAGGTGAAGCAAGGTCCTATCTTCGCTAACTTCGTGTTGGCAGATGAGATCAACCGTGCTCCAGCTAAAGTGCAATCCGCATTGCTTGAGGCCATGCAAGAGCGTCAGATCACCATCGGCGAGCAGACCTACAAGTTGGGTGAGCCATTCCTCGTACTCGCAACCCAAAACCCTATCGAGCAAGAGGGTACTTATCCATTGCCTGAAGCACAGACCGACCGTTTCATGCTCAAGGTGGTGATTGGCTATCCAAAGAAAGAGGAGGAGATGCAGATCATTCGCCAAAACATCACAGGCGAAAAGGTACAAGTCGACCCTATCCTCGAGACCTCCGATATCCTCAAAGCCCGCCAAATCGTGCGCGAGGTGTATATCGATGAAAAGATCGAGAAGTATATCGTGGACATCGTGTTTGCTACTCGCCAACCAGAGGCATATGGTTTGGAGAATATGAAATCAATGATTGCGTTTGGAGGTTCACCACGTGCAAGTATCAACTTGGCATTGGCAGCTCGTGCATACGCATTTATCCACCGCCGTGGTTATGTGATTCCAGAGGATGTACGTGCCGTTTGCTACGACGTATTGCGCCACCGTATTGGACTCACCTACGAGGCAGAGGCCAACAACATCACCACCGAGGATGTGATAACCGAGGTATTGAACGCGGTGCAAGTTCCTTAATAGACCGCCCTGCGGACTGAGAGATATTAGACCGTCCTACGGACTGTTAGACCGCCACTTCGTGGCTGAGAGATTCCGAGAGTCTAACAACGAAGCGATCTAACAACGTAGTGGTCTAACTTCTAACAGTGAAACGATCTAACAACGAAGTGATCTATTTATGACTTCTGAAGAACTATTAAAACGGGTACGGAAGATAGAGATTAAGGCGCGTAAACTGAGCCGTAATATCTTCGCGGGCGAGTACCACTCGCAGTTCAAGGGACGCGGTATGGCGTTCTCCGAAGTGCGTGAGTATCAGCCAGGCGACGATGTGCGCTCCATCGACTGGAACGTGACCGCACGCCTCAACAAACCCTATATCAAGGTGTTTGAAGAGGAGCGCGAGCTCACTGTGATGCTGCTGGTGGATGTATCGGGCAGTCGTCACTTCGGTACACTCAGCCAGATGAAACGCGACATGATGGCGGAGGTGGCTGCTACATTGGCATTCTCCACCATCGCCAACAACGATAAGGTAGGCGTGATATTCTTCTCCGACAAGATTGAGAAGTTTATCCCTGCTAAGAAAGGTAAGACCCACGTGCTGCATATCATCCGCGAGTTGCTGAGCTTTGAGCCTACTTCCGCAGGTACCAACATCGCACAAGCATTGCAATACTTTGCCAATGCTCAAAAACGCCATTGCACCGCCTTCCTCATCTCAGACTTCATCGGCGCAGGCAATATGTATCAACCGCTGATGATTGCCTCTAACCGCCACGAGGTGAATGCCATACAGATATACGACCGCCGTGAAGCCGAGTTGCCCAACATCGGACTCGTGAAGTTCCACGATGCCGAGACGGGCAATGACCTGTGGGTGGACACCGCCATCCCATCGGTGAGAGACAACTATGCGCAAGCATGGCGCGACAATCAAAACGAGATGCAACAACTCTTCACCCGCACAGGCGTAAGCCATGTCAGCGTGCGCACGGATGAAGATTATGTGAAAGCTTTAATGCACTTATTCAAATGCTAACAACGATTTTGGCACTGGTGGTTAGTGCCGCAATAGATAGTACCACCCTCTTTATCGGCGACCAAACCGACTTGCATCTACGTGCTACCAGCGAAGTAGGAGAGCAGGTGCAGATGCCTGTGCTGGGCGAACACCTGATTCCTGGCATTGAGATCGTGGACCGTACCATCGTAGATACCACCACCCTCAGCGACGGTCGCGTGCAGTACAACCAATACCTGACGCTGACCTCCTTCGAGGACTCGCTCTTCTACATCGAACCCCTGCCTTTCGTCAGTGGCGATGATACCGTATGGAGCGAATCGCTGATGCTCAATGTGGTACAGCCATTTGAGATGGACTCTACCGACATGGCTATCACCGACATTAAGGGTATTTACCGCGCACCTATCTGGTGGTGGGGATTCCTGAGATGGGTACTGCTGGCATTGGCTGTGGCAGGCGTGGGCGTAGGCGGATACTACCTCATCACCTACCTGCAAAGTCGTATGGGCAAACGCGATGAGGATGCCGTAGCAGCCGAGCCATTGCGTCCCGCAGAGGAAGTGGCTCTGGAGAAGTTGGACGCCATTCGAGAGCAGAAGATCTGGCAAACAGGTCAAATCAAGGAATACCACACGCAACTTACCGACGTGGTACGTGAGTACATCGCCCGCCGATTTGAGGTAAGCAGTGCCGAGCAGACTTCCGATGAGACATTGCGTGCCATGCGTCCGCTCTTGAGCGACAAGAAAGACCTCTACGAGCAACTGCGCAAGATGCTCACATTAGCAGATTTGGTAAAGTTCGCCAAGTGGACCGCCACACCCGACGAAAACGAACTGAGTTTGCGTAGTGCATATACCTTCGTCAAAGAGACGACGATTAAAAGTTTAGAGGACGGTGCTGAAGCACCTACAGTTTAGAGTTTAGTGATTAGTGTTTAGAGATATGACATTTGCTAGTCCAGGATATTTGTTTTTATTGCTGCTGCTGATCCCAGTAGTAGGATGGTATATATGGAAGTTGCGCACCGCTCGTGCATCGGTGCAGTTGTCTTCAACAGATAGTTTGCAGCAACAGCCCAAGAGTTTGCGTGTATGGTTGATCCATGTGCCTTTTGTGTTGCGTGTGCTATTGGTGATATTGTTGTCTTTGGCTTTGGCACGACCACAATTGAGTAATCGCTGGCAATCGGAATCCACCGAGGGTATCGACATCATGATGGCGTTGGATATCTCGGGTACCATGCTGGGCGAGGACCTCAAGCCCAACCGTCTGGAGGCAGCCAAAGCAGTGGCTACGGAGTTTGTGCTCTCACGTCCGAACGACCAGATCGGTTTGGTGGTATTTGCAGGCGAGAGCTTCACGCAATGTCCTCTGACCACCGACCATGCGGTATTGGTCAACCTCTTCCAATCGGTGAAGTTTGGCATGATCGAAGATGGTACGGCTATCGGTTTGGGTCTAGCGAACGCAGTGAACCGCATGAAAGATTCGGAAACGAAGTCCAAGGTGGTGATCCTGCTCACCGACGGTAGCAACAACCGTGGCGACATCGACCCTCAAACCGCAGCCGAAATCGCCAAGACCTTTAATATACGCGTATACGCGATAGGCGTGGGTAGCTATAGCGACCAAGTACGCGTACCGATGCATACGCCATATGGCGTGCAATACGGCACGATGAGTTCGGAGTTTGACGAGACTACCCTCCGCAATATCGCTCAACTCACAGGCGGCGAGTACTTCCGCGCAACCGACAATAATAGTCTGCGCGCTATCTACCAACAGATCGACCAACTCGAGAAGACCAAGATTCGCGTTCGCGAGTACTCCAAGCGCACCGAGCATTTTATGCCCTTCCTCACGGCTGCTCTGCTATGCCTACTGCTCGAAGTGCTACTCCGATTCCTAGTCCTTCGCACCATCGCAGAGTAGTTTAGTGTGTTTAGTGTTTAGAGTTTAGTGTTTAGAGATTAGAGATATGTTTAGATTTGCAAATATAGAAATGCTTTGGTGGCTCATCACGATACCCGTCTTCGTGATTGCATACATCATCTACACCAAGCGCAAGAGCCGCCAGTTGGCGGAGTTTGGCGATCCAGAATTGATGGCACAGCTTATGCCAGATGCATCTAAGAGCCGACCTGTATGGAAGTTCAGCCTGATGATCGTGGCGGCAGTGCTGCTCATCATCGCTGCTGCACGTCCACAATTTGGACAACAAGAGAAGACCGTCAAGCGACAAGGCATCGAAGTGATGGTAGCATTGGATATCTCCAATTCCATGCTCGCCGAAGATGTAGCTCCTAACCGCCTGGACCGCGCCAAGCAGATGCTTAGCAAGATGATTGACAACATGGTGGACGACAAAGTGGGATTGGTGGTCTTTGCTGGCGAAGCCTTCACGCAGCTCCCTATCACATGCGACTACGTGTCGGCCAAGATGTTTCTCAACACCATCACCCCTAACCTCATCCAAACACAAGGTACGGCCATCGGCACTGCCCTGCAAACAGCCATCATCTCCTTCGGAGCACAAGAGAGCGATGCAGGACGTGCTATCATCCTCATCACCGATGGTGAAAACCACGAGGATGACGCCATTGCCGCTGCTAAAAAGGCACAGGAATTGGGCATCCAAGTCTTTGTCATTGGTATTGGTAAGCCAGAAGGAGCACCTATACCTAAGCCTGGCACCAACGACTATTTCAAAGACCGCAGCGGACAAGTCGTAGTCAGCCGCCTCAACGAAGAGATGTGTCAGCAAATAGCACAAGCAGGTAGTGGCATCTATGTGCGTTGCGACAATACCAATACCGCCATGCGTGCCCTCCAGCAGGAGCTCGACCGCATCGCTACCACCGACCTCGAGACTACCGTCTATGCCGACTACAACGAGCAATACCAATCCTTCGTGCTGATTGCGCTCTTATTGCTCGTCATTGAGTTCTTCATCCTCTCACGCAAGAACCACCGCCTCACACGCATGGACTTGTTTGGAGAAAAAACGGAAAAGTGAAACGACTAACTAAAAAGTAATATGCGATTATTAGTTACAATCATATCATTATGCACCGCTTCGCTGCTTTTTGCGCAGCATGAGAGCCCTGACGTGCGTCGTGGCAACAAGCAGTACAACGACTCCAACTACACCGAAGCAGAGGTCAACTACCGCCGTGCGTTGGACAAGAACGACCAATCATTCGAGGCACACTACAACCTCGGAGATGCACTCTTCCGCCAAGAGAAATACCCCGAGGCAATGGAGCAATATACCAAAGCTGAGCAACTGCTCAAATCCGACGACAAGACGCGCAAAGAGCTCATCGACAGCCGATTGGCTGACACCTATCACAACATGGGCAATGCACTCTATGCGCAACAGCAATACGACAAATCCGTGGCGGCATACCAACAATCGTTGCGCCGCAACCCCAAGGACAACGACACGCGCTACAACCTCGTGAAAGCCATGCAGCAACTGCAACAACAACAGCAACAGCAGCAACAAAACCAAGACCAAAATCAACAGCAACAACAGCAAAACGACTCTACACAACAACAGCAACCACAAGAGCAACAGCAACAAGAGCAACAACAGCAGCAACAGCAAAACGAGGATCAAATGGACCAAGAGACTGCTGAGCAAATCCTGCAAGCCCTTGAGCAAGACGAACAAGAGACACAAGAGAAACTACAACGCCAACAAGGCAAGAAACGTCGCGTAGAGAAAGAATGGTAAGATTATGAAAAAGATACTATCGATATTATTTATTTGCAGTATGGCGCTGACCGCCTTTGCGCAAGATGTAGAGTTCAAAGCCTCTGCACCTGCTCAAGTGATTCTCGGTAAGCCCTTCCAACTCACCTACTCGGTCAACCAACGTGCCAAAGACTTGCGTGCACCAGAGTTTACGGATTTTGATTATATTGCAGGTCCTTATACCTCGCAATCATCGTCCACCTCGTTCGTCAATGGCAAACGCACCTCGTCGTTTACCCTCACCTATACCTACACGCTCATGGCGAACCAAGAGGGTACCTTCACCATCCCACCTGCAACCATCAAGGTGGATGGCGAGCAATACACCTCCAACGGCGTGCGTATCACCGTGCTCCCGCCCGACCAACCTGCCCCCGCTGCTACAAGCAATGCGAGCGCAGCTAACCAACCACGCGAAACCACCCAGATTAACGAAGGCAATATCTTCATACGCACCTTGGTCAGCAAGGGCAAGGTGCATGAGCAAGAGGCCATCCTGCTCAGCTACAAGTTGTATTTTGCAGGCGTGGATGTCGCACAATTCACCAACAACACCCGCCTACCTGAGTTCAAGGGATTCCTCAAGCAAGAGCTCGAAGTGGGAGAGATACAAACCGAACTGGAGCACTACAATGGCCGCAACTACCAAACGGCTGTGCTCTACCGCACCCTACTCTTCCCGCAGCGCAGTGGCAACATCACCATCGATCCTGCAGAGTTTGAGGCAGTGCTACGCATACAAAACCGCGCACAAGTACGCAGTATCTTCGACGACTTTTTCAACAGCTATACCACTGCCACCAAGGCTATTACTGCGCCTGGCACCACCATCCATGTGGATGCCTTGCCCACAGGCAAACCAGCTGGATTCAGCGGCGGTGTAGGACAATTCAATATCTCCAGTACCATCTCCAGCACCGATCTGCAAGCCAACGAAGCTGTCACCCTCAGCATCACCATCCAAGGTTCGGGCAATATGAAGCTGCTCAAGACACCTGCTGTGGATTGGCCAGAGGGCTTCGAGGTGTACGACCCTAAGGTGTCCAACAACTTCCGCAACACCACCACAGGCGTCAGTGGTACCAAGACCATTGAGTATCTAGCTATTCCTCGCGCAGGAGGTAGCTATACCATTCCGCCTATTCTATTCTCCTACTACGACACCCAAGCTGATAGCTATAAGACGCTCGCCACACCTGAATACACGCTCCAGATCGCACGTTCTGCCACCGAGGAAGCCAATGCCGCAGTGGTCAATCATTTCGTGCAAAAGGAAGATATCCAGCAATTAGGCTCCGATATCCGCTATATCGATGTCAACGCATTACCAGCACTTAAAATCCATAAGTCCAAATTCACCTTCGGCACTCTCGCCTTCTGGCTTTGCTACCTCATACCCGCACTCTTAGCGGCACTGCTCTTCATCATCTTCCGCAAGAAGATCCAAGAAAATGCCGACATCACCCGCGTGCGCTACAAGAAGGCCAACAAAGTGGCGCAACGCCGACTCAAAGCGGCTGAGCTACTGCTCAAGGCTGACAACAAGACCGCATTCTTCGAGGAAATCGAACGCGCGGCATGGACCTACCTCAGCGACCGCCTATCCATTCCTACCGCACAACTCAACAAAGAGAACATCGCGCAGATCCTTGCCAGCAAAGGCGTGACAGACACCCTCATTGAGGAAGTATTGCACGTACTCGCCACCGCCGAGTTTGCACGCTATGCCCCAACTTCCGACCACGCCATGCAAGACATCTACAACGATACAACCAAGATTATCAACCAATTAGAGAACTGCAAACTCTAACTCTTTCAAACCTCGAAACAATGAAACTGCTTTTTATATTTCTTACCACTCTCTTTGCCGACGCTAATATCCAATACGCCGAGGGCAACTATGCTCAAGCCGCTACACAATACGAGCAGATCCTCGCCAATCTACCATCTACCGACGTAGCCGATCTACCATCTGACTACGCAGTGGTCTATTATAACCTCGGCAATGCCTATTTCAAGCAAGGCGAGTTGGCACAAGCCATACTCGCATACGAACGTGCTTTGCGCCTCCAACCATCCTTGCAAGACGCCAAGCACAACCTCCAGTTTGCACAATCGCGTATTATAGACAATATCCAGGACACCCAATCATTCTTCCTTTCTAACTGGCTCCAAGCCATCCGCAATGCGCTCAGCCAACGCACTTGGATTATCCTATCTATCTCGCTGTTTATATTGGCGTTAGTAGGCTTCTTCCTCTTTGCGTTCAGCCAAATAATATGGCTTCGCAAGACGGCTTTCTACACCAGTCTCGTCGCCCTTATCATTTCCATGGCTGCATGCGCCAATGCGGGGTCACTCCACCAGCGCGACACCCTGCGCGCCGAGGCCATCATCACACAAGGTATCGTCAATGCCAAGTCCTCGCCCGATCGCTCAGGCACCGACCTCTTTACCATCCACGAGGGCACCAAGGTCGAGATCAAAGAGGTCATCGGCGAGTGGTGCTGCGTACATGTAGGCAACAATATCGGATGGATGCAACTCGCCCATCTTGAACGCATCTAAGCCAAGCAAATACCCCTTTTTGTAAAACAAAAATAACAAAAAATAAAAAACTTTCCACTTTCAACGGTAAACTTTCAACGAAAATTTGCACGTTTCATTTATTTTCTGTAATTTTGCAGCGATTTTGAGAAATAGGGTTTGGACTTTCGTACTGATAAACTCCTAAACTCCTGAACTCCTGAACAAATTAAAACAAAATTAATATTAATTTTTTAAAAACTTTTACAACAATGACAAAAGTAGGTATCAATGGTTTTGGCCGTATCGGACGCTTCGTTTTCCGTGCAGCTATGAAACGCAATGACATCGAGATCGTAGGTATCAACGACCTCTGCCCAGTAGATTATTTGGCTTATATGCTTCAGTACGACACCATGCACGGTCAGTTCGAAGGAACTATCGAGGCTGATGTTGAGAACAGCAAGCTCATCGTTAACGGTAAGGTTATCCGTGTAACTGCAGAGCGTAACCCAGCTGATTTGAAATGGGATGAGGTAGGTGCAGAGTATGTAGTTGAATCTACAGGTTTGTTCCTCTCTAAAGATAAAGCTCAAGCTCACTTGGAGGCTGGTGCTAAATACGTTGTTATGTCTGCTCCTTCTAAGGACGACACTCCAATGTTCGTATGCGGTGTAAACGAGAAGACCTATGTTAAGGGTACACAATTCGTATCTAACGCTTCTTGTACAACCAACTGCTTGGCTCCTATCGCTAAGGTGTTGAACGACAAATGGGGTATCACCGATGGTTTGATGACTACTGTTCACTCTACCACCGCTACTCAAAAGACTGTTGACGGTCCATCTGTTAAGGACTGGCGTGGTGGCCGTGCAGCTGCTGGCAACATCATCCCTTCTTCTACTGGTGCAGCTAAGGCTGTAGGTAAAGTTATTCCTGAGTTGAACGGCAAATTGACCGGTATGGCTATGCGCGTTCCTACTTTGGACGTTTCTGTAGTTGACTTGACTGTTAACTTGGCTAAGCCTGCTACTTATGCTGAGATCTGCGCAGCTATGAAAGAGGCTTCTGAGAACGAGTTGAAGGGTGTACTTGGTTACACAGAGGATGCAGTAGTTTCTGCTGACTTCTTGGGTGACACTCGCACTTCTATCTTCGATGCTAAGGCTGGTATCGCTTTGACTGACACCTTTGTTAAGGTTGTTAGCTGGTACGACAATGAGATCGGTTACTCTAACAAGGTTCTCGACCTCATCGCTCACATGGCTACTGTTAACGCTTAATATTCTTATTAAGATATACAGCGAGGCACTCAAATTGAGTGCCTCATTTTTTTATTAACAATATACACTTGAAACCTTACTTTTTTATCAAAAATGTTTGGTCATTCCAAAAAAATATACTACCTTTGCAGCACGGAAACAAAAAAATCTGAGAAGGTATTAGATTACTATAAATAAAATTTATAGAAGTGACCATGAAGCAGATACATGATGAGAATCGTGCGTATCGATTTCTTCTCCCGCTGGTGAATTGGATGTTCCGACATTCGTACCGTCATATCAAATACGTAGGCGAGGAGAATATCCCCAAAGATGGGGCAGTAATTTTTGCACCGAATCACACTAACGCGCTGCAAGATGCGCTGGCGGTGTTGTCTATCAATTCGGAGCGAAAAGTGTTTGTAGCTCGTGCGGATATCTTCCGCAACAAGCGATTGGCTAAATTCCTGAGTTTCTTTAAGATAATGCCTATCCGTCGCATGCGCGATGGAGCGGGCGAAGTGCTCAAAAACGATGAGACTGTAGAGCGTGCTATTGACACCCTCGAAGAGGGCGTACCATTCTGCATCCTACCAGAGGGGACTCACCGCACTAAGCACTCGCTACTGCCGTTAGGCAAAGGTATTTTCCGTATCACATTGCGCGCTAACGAAAAGTTCGGCAAAGAGAAACCAATCTATATCGTGCCGGTGGGATTGGAATATAGCGATTGGTTCCATCTGTGGGACACATTGGTTATCAATATTGGTAAGCCAATCAATATGACCGAGTTTATTGCTGAACACGCGGATTTGGAGCAACCTAAATTGATTCTTGCCATGCGCGAAGAACTCACCAACCGCATGCGCGAGCAGATTCTCTGGGTGCCCGATGATGAGAATTATGAGAAGAATTGGGATCAACTCAGCCACAATCGTCCAGCCAATAAAAACTGGTTCCCTAAGCACCGCATGCCTAAGTGGGGTTTGCTTTTGATGTTAGTGGTAATGTCACCTCTATTCCTCATTTCAGGTGTGCTTACTTTACCATTATGGCTTGTATGGTTAATTATCCGCTGGGCAATCAAAGACCCAGCATTCCATAACTCGGTACAGTTTGTTTGGCAGTTGCTTTTCATCCCACTCACGGGATTTATTACCATGCCATTTTGGATGTTCCTTCAAGAATATCTTTACTTAGTACGTAAATTGCAAAAACCAGAAGAAACGAAGTAAAGACCGCGCTTTGCGCTGTTAGAAGTCAGACCGCGTTGCTGTTAGATCGGGCAGAAGCCCTGTTAGATTGCTTCGCATAAAAATAAATAGTTATGGTAAAAGTTTACATCATTCTTGCTTGCTATATCATCTTTCCTATATTGATTATTGAGGCGTTCAAGCGTTGGACAGTTGTCCAAAAGATTGGTACTGTGGTACTTGCGTATGCGGTAGGTATTATCGCTTCACTTTGCGGAGTATTCCATTTTGCTGACCCTACTATAGGTGCTACCTTTAGCAAATTGCAATCCACCATCATGAATGTGGCGGTGCCATTGGCTATTCCACTGATGCTCTTTAATTGCGATTTCAAGCTTTGGACAAAATCGCTACCTAAAACCACTTGGGCATTAGTGACAGGTCTTGCAGCTGTACTCATTGCTTCTATCTCAGGCTATTTTATCTTCCGTAACTCGGTGCCAGAGATTGCCAAAGTAACAGGTATGATGGCGGGTATCTATACCGGTGGAACAATGAACTTTAACGCATTGGGTGCAGCATTGAATGTGGATCGCTCAGTAATGGCGATTGTATTGGCATTCCAGATGGTGATTACTACACCTTATATATTCTTCCTCTTGGGTGGCGGTTATAAAATATTCCGTAAGTTGTTGCCTTACAAGGATATTACCCACAAAGGGCGTATGGATGAAGACGAGGTGGAGACTAACGATGTGGAGAACTACCGCGGTATGTTTGAGAAGAGAAATTTTATCGGCATGATGAAAGGATTGGGATTGAGTATCATTTTCCTCGCTATAGGTGCAGGATTGGCTTTGCTCATCACCGGTACACTCAACGAGTTGGTGGTGATTCTGACCATTACCACTCTCTCTATCATCGCCTCGTTCTTCAAACCTATACGCGAATTGCCAAAGACTTTTGAGTTGGGTATGTTCTTTATCTTGATTTTTAGCGTGATCGTAGCATCGATGTTTGATATCAATAGTGTGAATGGTGGTTCACTCTATATCGGTGGCTTCGTATTGTGGATTATTGGCATCTCGGTTGGGTTACACTTATTGCTTTGTCGCATTGCCAAGGTAAGTGGTGACCTCTTTTGCGTTTGCCAAGTGGGACTCCTCTGCTCACCTCCATTCGTACCACCTATCGCAGGAGCAATGAAGAATAAGAAAGTTTTGATCTCAGGTATTGTAGTGGGCTTGGTAGGTTATGCAATAGGCACTTACCTCGGTGCGTTGCTGGCGTGGATTCTTGGTTGATTAATAGTTCATATTTAATATTGTTATGAAACGTCTATTTGTATTTGTCATAAGTATATTATTCGTGCTGCCTATCTTTGCAGCGAAAAAAGCGAAAGTTCAACAAGTGGATTCGTTGGGTAGGAAGATTAAAACGGGTTGGAACTTCGGAGCATTACCATCAGTAGCATTTGATGCTGACCTTGGTTTTCAAGGTGGTGCACTTGCCAATATATATTATTATGGCGATGGTTCGCAGTACCCAGAGTATATCCACTCTCTCTACGCAGAGGCAGCCTATACGACCAAGAACTATGGTATCTTCCGGGTGAACTATGATAGTAAGTACTTGATTCCTAAGCACCGTTTGACCCTTGATGCCACCTATCAACCTGATGCGATGTGCGACTTCTACGGGTTCAATGGCTATCAGTCTATTTATAATCAGTCGTTGCATAAGTGGAACAAAAATCCAGAAAAAATGGATATTGATACCTATCAATCGCGTGCATTCTACAAGTATAAACGCAACCTCTTCCGCTTCGCAGCTGATATTGAGGGTACGATATGGAAGAACATCAAGTGGAATGCGGGTTTAGGCGTGCTCGGCTATATGATAGGCGAATGTGACATTGACATGCTCAATGGCAAGAATGAGTTCGACCCCAATATTCCATTGGGAGAACAAAAAGCGATGAATGAAAATATAGAAGGATTGTACGAAAAATATGTGAAGTGGGGGCTTATTGATCAGGCAGAAGCTAAAGGCGGTTGGCATCCCTATTTACGTGCAGGTATTACTTATGATAGCCGCGACCAACGCACTTGCCCAACCAAAGGTATTTATGCGGATGCGTTCTTTACCTATACCGCAGCATTTGGCGAGCAAGCGGCAGCGGGATACAACCATTTGCAATTCAACTTCAACTTCCGCCACTATGTGCCCGTATATCGCGATCGCGTGACATTTGCGTATCGCATTGGAACACAGAATAATATCGCGGGCAAGTCGCCATTCTACATGAATACGTACCTCAATACGCTGTTTATCCAACGCGTAATGTACGAGGGATTGGGTGGTGCCAACTCCCTCCGCGGTATCATGCGTAACCGTATCTTGGCTAACGGCTTCGCGTATGCGAATGTAGAATTGCGCTGCAAAGTGGCGAAGTTCGACATCGGTCGCCAACATTTCTATATCGGTTTGGCACCATTCTTCGATTTGGGTATCATCACTCAGCCATACGAGTTGGATGAGGAAGCACTCAATAGGGCATATGCAGCTGATACCGATCCCCTCAAATTGCCGTTGAGTAGCTATTTTGCTACCGTGAAAAATTGTTGGAGAGAGACTGGTACAACAACAGAAGATATTGATCTGACTAAAACTTACTTTCCTCACATGGCAGCAGGTCTGGGCTTGAAGGCAGCTATGAACGAGAACTTTGTGCTGTCAGTAGATTGGGCAATGGCACTTGACCCACAGGATAATGCAAAGTGGGCTAACTTCTACATCAAGATGGGTTACCTCTTCTAAATAAAAAATCCTCCGCTACGGAGGATTTTTTTAATGCATTATCTTGTATATTAACTCTTTCCACAAGTCCGCATCTTTCGCGCTTGGATTATTGATACCTTTCAATCGCGCATCTATCTCTCGGAAATACCCAATTATCGCAAATGTCTTACCTGCCGAATAGCGTTTGGCTGCTGCCGCATAGTCTTTTACGAAATAGGGCGATACGCCTAACGCACTAGCAGCGACTCGGTCGCTCTTATCAGGTAAATAGTGATATATCATCAAGTTAGCAAAAAATCCGTATAATATGCCCAACTCTTTCACCATCGGGTGATCTTTCGACGATGCAAAATACTGTGTAATACGATTAGCTTTCACCACATCCCCTTTCACCAAGGCCTCTTGCAACTCAAATACATTAAAGTCCTTCGATATACCGATATTCCGCTCCACCAAGGCAGCATCTATCACCTTCACGCCCTCTGGGCGACCGTCAATCAACTTCTGCAAAGCACCCACTATCTGTGTTAGATCTGTACCAATACTATCTGCCAAAATCTTCGTCACCTTCTCATCAATCTGTACCTCATCCCCATTGGCCTTCAACTCTTTATTGCGTTGCATCACATAGTCTCGAATCCACTTCTCTACCTGATAATCTTTGAGTTGATCCGACTCCATCAGCACGCCACCTTTCTTTTCCCAGTTCTTAAATAAGTTCAAACGCTTATCTGGCGAACCGTATTTATAGCAGAAGACCAATATTGTGGATGGCTGGGGATTATCCATATACATTGCCAATGCTTCCCACTTCTTGATGTTCTGCGCCTCCTTAACAATGATCACCTTGTATCCACCCATCATCGCAAACCCACGTGCCGCGCCAATTACAGGCGACACATCTCCGCTGCTCAAGTCCTTGCCATAAATAATAGTTTGGTCGAACTCACGCGCCATCTCATCCAGCACATTATTCTCTATGTAATTGGCTACCAAGTCGATATAATACGACTCTTTTCCACAAAGCATATACGCAGGTGCATATTTGCCTTGCTTCAAACCAATCATCACTTCTTCATACTTTGCCATAAGTCAGCTATAACGATTATTTTAGTCTGCAAAGGTACAAAAAAAAATACATCTATGCAAAAAAATCCCGCTAATTAAAAAACTAATTAAATAGAAAAAAAGCAAAAAACTATCAATTTATATACTTTTTTGTATTTTTATTGAGATACTGACAAGTTTTAGCAGTTTGCTATAGTACCTTTGCACCCGATTTCAAAAAATTATATGTTTAACTACTAAAACAGGCACAAGTATGAACGCATTTTTAACATTACTTATCAGTTTGGCTTCGGCTACAGTAATTACTTTTTGTATTGACATGATCGCACAATTATGGCATACCAAAGCATAAAGAAACAAAAAAAGCAACTACTATTTGCATAAATGCAAAAAAAACACTACCTTTGCACACGCGTTCGATAATCTCGCGCAAAGTTTTGAAACTTTTTTAACCCTTAAAACATTATACAACTATGGCTGAAGAAAAGAAAATGCCCTCACCAGAGAAACTGAAAGCATTGCAACTGGCAATGGCAAAGATCGATAAAGATTTTGGCAAAGGTGCCATCATGAAATTGGGCGACGATAAGATAGAAGATGTACCAGTTATCCCTTCTGGTTCAGTAGGTTTGAATATCGCACTTGGCGTAGGTGGTTATCCTCGCGGTCGCGTGGTAGAGATCTACGGTCCTGAGTCTTCTGGTAAAACGACCCTCGCCATCCACGCTATGGCTGAGGTGCAGAAGCAAGGCGGTATCGCTGCTATCATCGATGCAGAGCACGCTTTTGACCGCTTCTATGCGGAGAAACTTGGTGTAGATACCGATAACCTCCTCATCGCTCAACCTGACTGCGGCGAGCAAGCCCTCGACATCGCAGACGAACTTATCCGTAGCGCTGCGGTGGATTTGGTAGTCATCGACTCTGTAGCAGCCCTCACTCCAAAAGCCGAGATTGAAGGCGATATGGGCGATAACCGCGTCGGTTTGCAAGCACGATTGATGTCCCAAGCACTCCGTAAACTCACCGCCACTATCAACAAGACCAACACCACCTGTATCTTCATCAACCAATTGCGCGAGAAGATCGGCGTGATGTTCGGCAATCCAGAGACTACCACTGGTGGTAACGCGCTGAAGTTCTACGCTTCTGTTCGCCTCGACATCCGCAAGGCAAGTGCTATCAAGGATGGCGACGAGATTATCGGTAACCAAGTACGCGTGAAGGTCATCAAGAATAAGGTGGCACCTCCATTCAAGAAAGCGGAGTTCGACCTCATGTTCAATGAGGGAATCTCTCGCGTAGGCGAAATTGTGGATATGGGTGTAGAGAAAGGTATCTTGACCAAGTCTGGCTCGTGGTATAGCTACGAGGGTAACAAACTCGCACAAGGTCGCGATGCCGCAAAGAACGTTCTCCGCGACAACCCAGACCTCGCCGAAGAGATCGAGAACAAGATCATGGAAGCGCTGAAAAAGTAAGACCGCACCAAAGGTGCTGTTAGAAATTAGACCACTACGTTGTTAGAAGTTAGACCCTAGAATCTAACAGCGACAAAGTCGCGATCTAACAGTAAAACGATCTAACATCTAGCAGCGAAGCGATCTATTCATGAATCAAACCACACTCATATTATCCCCAGAGAAAGCTCACGACATGGAACAACGTTTCCGTGTCGTGAAGCGTTCTATTGATGCTCGCCAAAAGCAACTCAAAGTACACCTCACCGTGCTCACTGACGAGCATGGCGCACCGCTGCCCAAGGATGCACCCATCCCGCTCTACGAACCACCGCATTTCCAAGATGTGCATAACGCCGAGCATAGCGTAGCTATCATCGGTGCAGGTCCTGCTGGCTTATTCGCTGCTTTGACCCTCATTGAAAAAGGTATCAAGCCTATTATCTACGAACGTGGTAAAGAGGTCGCTGAGCGCAAGAAGGATATCGCTATCCTCAACCGCAATCAGGGGCTAAATGCAGAATCCAATTACTGCTTTGGCGAAGGTGGAGCAGGTACTTTCTCTGATGGCAAACTCTTCTCACGCAGCAAGAAACGCGGCAATATGCAGCGCGTCATGGAGCTCTTCCACCATTTCGGTGGCGACGATCGCCTATTGTATGAAGCTCATGCCCATATCGGTAGTGACAAACTGCCCACCATCATCCGCCGCATGCGCGAGTGCATCCTCGAACACGGTGGCGAGATACATTTCGATACCTGCGTGGATGAGTCTCTCTTCCGCAATCTCATCGCCAATAGCCAATATCCAATAGGCGGAACGCCGTCCAATAGCCCTTTAGGGCGTCCACTCCTTGGCGTTATCCTCGCCATCGGTCACTCCGCCCACGACACCTATCACATGCTGCATGCCAATGGTGTTGCTTTGGCTACCAAAGGTTTTGCGATGGGTGTACGCGCGGAGCACCCACAGGCGCTGATCAATAAACTGATGTACCACGATCCATCGCCCGAACTCATTCATTTGGTGGGCAATGCATCGTATTCGTTGGTAACGCAGGTGCAAGGTCGCGGTGTGTATTCCTTCTGCATGTGTCCAGGCGGACATATCGTCCCTGCGGGCAGTGCATTGAATAGTTGCGTGGTCAATGGCATGTCTGCCAGCCACCGCAACTCTCCATTTGCCAACTCGGGCATGGTGGTGGAGATTCGTCCGGAGGACCTCCAGACCCTCCCTATCCCTCCCTTTAAGGGAGGGGAATTTGCCACAGAACTCCAAGGTCTTGCATTTCAACAGTATTTGGAGCAGTTGGCATATGAACACGGTGGCGCACCATCCTTAGCTCCTGCTCAGCGAATGCGCGATTTTGTGGAGGGCAAAGCAAGCAAGTCGCTACCTGCATGTAGTTATCTGCCGGGCATGGTATCCAGTCGCCTTGACCAATGGCTACCCGAACATATCGGCAAACGTTTGCAACAGGGCTTCCGTGATTTCGACCGCAAGTATCGTGGTTTCTTGACCAACGAAGCGGTTATCCTTGGTGTAGAGAGCCGAAGCAGTAGTGCTGTGCGTTTGCCTCGTGATCCAGAGACACTGCAATCCATCTCTACTCCTCACCTCTATCCATGTGGCGAAGGTGCTGGCTACGCAGGCGGCATCACTTCCTCTGCCTTGGACGGCATCAATGTCGCCCTCAAAATCGCCGAACAACTCCCCTCCGCACACTAAAAAGTGCTGTTTATTAAGATTCTGTTCCTTTGTACCTTGTATTTAATCTCCGTGTAAAAAACCAAGGACGAACCAAAGACGAACCAAGGAACGACCTACCAACTCCCAACCACCAAAAAGTGCTTTTTCTTAAGATTGATTCCGAATAAGGTTGTCTTGCTCCCTAAAAAAGTTGTCTCATTTCCTAAAAAGGTTGACTCATTTCCTGAAAAGGTTGACTCATTTCCTGAAATAGTTGACTCATTTGTTTAAAGAAAAAATCACCTCAAAAGTCGCCATTTATTTGCACATCTCGAAAAAAAAGTGTAACTTTGCGGGCAGAATTGCAACAAATTAGAAAATTAAGGAATAAGTCAGGAGATTGAAAAAAGTCAGTCACTGACTGACCAATTCAGCTCGCATGCGAGTAAATATATCGTCGCTCACCGACGTAAAACAGGAGGACATATTATAAAAAGCGTTTATTGGCGCTTGTTTTGGAACTACGAAATCCGGAAAATTTCACATACCCGAAACAAGAGAGCGGTAAATGCCCCTGGGTGTGTTTAATCCGTTGTGTGCTCACGACGATTAACATATCGGCGTGGGCATTCATTGT